>NZ_RYZR01000009.1 GCF_003977615.1 Dyella dinghuensis | reverse complement strand
GTCGTCTTGCCGTGGTCCACGTGACCGATCGTGCCCACGTTCACGTGCGGCTTGGTGCGTTCGAATTTACCCTTTGCCATGACTCAAACCTCTGAAAAAGAACTGTGTTGTTTGGAGAAGAAAGCCTTCTCAGGCCTTCTTCATGACCTGTTCGGCGATATTGTTCGGTGCCGGTTCGTAGTGATCGAATTCCATCGTGAAGGTGGCTCGACCCTGCGTTTGCGAGCGAAGCGCCGTGGCGTAACCGAACATCTCACCAAGCGGAATCATCGCGTTGATGGTCTTGCCCGACGGCGTATCGTCAGAACCCTGTAGCACACCACGACGACGACTTACGTCGCCCATGACGTCGCCGAGGTAATCCTCAGGCGTCACGATTTCAACCTTCATGATCGGCTCAAGCAGGATCGGCTTCGACTGTTTCGCGCCGTCCTTGAAGGTCTCGCGGAACGCGCCGTGGGCAGCGATCTTGAAGGCCATTTCCGACGAGTCGACATCGTGGTACGAACCGAACACCAGCTTTGCTTTGACGCCAACCACCGGAAAGCCTGCCAGGTGGCCGCTCGTGATGGATTCGCGCAAACCTTTTTCGACCGACGGGATGTATTCCTTCGGAATGACACCGCCGGTAATGTCGTTGATAAACAGGAAGTCGTTTTTGACGTCCGGATTCTTATGATCCTCGTCGTTCATCGGCGAGAATTCGATGACTACATGGCCGTACTGACCCTTACCGCCGGACTGCTTGGCGTGCTTGAAGTCAGCCTTGTAGGAACCTTGGATCGTCTCGCGATAAGCCACCTGCGGCTTGCCGACATTGGCCTCGACGTTGAACTCGCGGCGCATGCGATCCACCAGGATATCCAGGTGCAGCTCGCCCATGCCGGAGATGATCGTCTGGCCTGATTCTTCATCGGTACGCACGCGGAACGAGGGATCTTCCGCAGCCAGACGGCCGAGGGCGATACCCATCTTTTCCTGATCCGACTTGGTCTTCGGTTCCACCGCCATCGAGATCACCGGTTCCGGGAACGTCATGCGCTCCAGCATGATCACGTGATCCTGAGCGCACAGCGTGTCACCGGTGGTGACGTCTTTCAGGCCCACTGCTGCGGCGATATCGCCCGCGTGGACTTCCTTGATTTCCTGGCGCTCATTGGCATGCATCTGCAGGATGCGGCCAATGCGCTCTTTCTTTGACTTCACCGGGTTGTACACGGCGTCGCCGGAATTCAGCGTGCCCGAGTAAACACGGAAGAAGGTCAGCGAGCCGACGAACGGATCCGTCATGATCTTGAATGCGAGCGAAGAGAACGGTGCGGAATCGTTCGCTTCGCGGCTGGCTTCGTGATCGTTCTCGTCGATGCCTTTGACCGGCGGGCGATCAGCCGGCGACGGCAGCAATTGAATCACTGCGTCGAGCATGGCCTGCACGCCCTTGTTCTTGAACGCGGTACCGCAGAACACCGGAATCAGCGTGTTGGTCAGCGTGCCCGCGCGAAGACCCGAAATGATTTCTTCCTCGGAGAGGTCGCCCCCTTCCAAGTACTTGTTCATCAGTTCTTCGGACGTTTCGGCAGCCGATTCCACCATGAAGTTGCGCGCCTTATGGGCAGCGTCTTTCAGGTTGGCCGGAATGTCCTGGTATTCGAACTTCATACCCTGGGATTCCATGTCCCAGACGATCGCCTTCATCTTGATGAGGTCGATCACGCCTTCGAAGTTTTCTTCAGCGCCGATCGGCACCTGCATCGGCACCGGATGGGCACCCAGCCGCGACTTCAGCTGCTCGACAACCTTGTCGAAGTTGGCGCCGGTGCGGTCCATCTTGTTGACGAACGCGAGACGCGGCACGCCATACTTGTTGGCCTGGCGCCACACCGTTTCGGACTGAGGCTGCACGCCACCAACTGCGCAAAGCACGAACACCGCACCATCGAGCACGCGCAGCGAGCGCTCTACTTCGATGGTGAAGTCGACGTGGCCTGGGGTGTCGATGATGTTGAAGCGATGCTCAGGCAGCGAGCGATCCATGCCCTTCCAAAACGCCGTCGTTGCCGCCGACGTAATGGTGATACCGCGCTCCTGCTCCTGCTCCATCCAGTCCATCGTCGCCGCGCCATCGTGCACTTCGCCAATCTTGTGACTGACGCCTGTGTAGAACAGGATGCGCTCGGTGGTCGTGGTCTTCCCGGCATCGATGTGGGCCATGATGCCGAAGTTGCGATAGCGCTCGATGGGAGTGGTGCGGGCCACGGTACTAACCTCGAATCCTTACGGTACTGCTTACCAACGGTAGTGCGAGAAGGCCTTGTTGGCTTCTGCCATGCGGTGCGTTTCTTCGCGCTTCTTGATGGCGCCGCCACGGTTTTCCGAGGCTTCCAGCAATTCAGCAGCGAGCTTGCGCGGCATGGAGGTCTCGCCACGCTTGCGCGCAGCTTCGATCGCCCAACGCATGGCCAGTGCCATACGACGGCCCGGACGCACTTCGACCGGCACCTGATACGTAGCACCACCGACGCGGCGAGACTTCACCTCGACGGCCGGAGCGATGTTGCCCAGCGCCTTTTCGACCAGCTGCACCGGCTCGGCGTGCTTTTCGCCAAGATGGGTCAGCGCGCCGTAAACGATGCTTTCGGCAACGGATTTCTTGCCGCTCTTCATCACCATGTTGATGAAACGGGCGATGAGCTGGCTGCCGTGCTTGGGATCGGGCAGGACCAGACGGGCGGGATGTGAACCTTTACGCGACATGTTTCGTGTCCTTTAACTTAGCTCTTCGGGCGCTTGGCGCCGTACTTCGAACGAGCCTGGCGGCGCTTGGTCACGCCGGCGCAGTCGAGGCTGCCGCGTACGGTGTGGTAACGCACACCCGGCAGATCTTTTACACGGCCACCGCGAATGAGCACGACCGAGTGCTCCTGCAGGTTGTGGCCTTCGCCACCGATGTAGCTGATGACTTCGTAGCCGTTCGTCAGGCGCACTTTGGCAACCTTACGCAGCGCCGAGTTCGGCTTTTTCGGGGTGGTGGTATACACGCGCGTGCAGACTCCGCGGCGTTGCGGACTGCTTTGCAGGGCCGGAGAAGCACTCTTGTAGCTCTTCGGGCTGCGGGATTTGCGCACCAGCTGATTGACTGTCGTCATGCCTAGCTATTCCTGGGAAACATAAAGGCAGACCGAATAAACCGGTCTGCCGAGAAGCGGGAATTTAACATGGGCGCCTTACCTCAGGCAAGAAATCACCTGGTAAGAACGGACCCGCCATCCTTGAACGCGAACACGAGGCGCATTCCATGCGCCTCATTTCGTATGTCGGTGAGCAAGCCGTTTTGGGGCTTACTCAACACCTGCATCAGTACCTACCGGCGCTTCCGAGAAGGAAGCCTGGGACGTGGAGCCGGAGAGTGTTTCCAGCTCCGAGGCGGTGAGACCGCCATGGCGATGACGCTGCGCGTGATACGCCAGACCCGTACCAGCCGGAATTAGACGGCCGACAATAACATTTTCCTTCAAACCACGCAAGGTATCGCGCGTGCCACGAACCGCCGCTTCGGTAAGAACGCGGGTGGTTTCCTGGAACGAAGCGGCCGAAATGAACGACTCGGTCGCCAACGATGCCTTGGTGATACCCAGCAGCACGGACTGGAAGTCGGCACGACGCTCGTTGCGGGCTTCCGCACGATCGTTTTCGGCGTTGATCCGTACGCGCTCCACCTGCTCACCGCGCAGGTAGTGGCTTTCACCTGGCTCGGTGATTTCAACTTTACGCAGCATCTGACGAATGATCGTTTCGATGTGCTTGTCGTTGATCTTCACACCTTGCAGGCGATAGACGTCCTGGATTTCCTTGACCAGGTAGGCAGCCAGCGGTTCGACACCCAGCAGGCGCAGGATGTCGTGCGGATTGGGCTCGCCATCCACGACGGTTTCACCCTTCTCCACGTGCTCGCCTTCGAACACGATGACCTGACGCCACTTCGGAATCAGCTCTTCGTGCTCGTTGCCGTCCACGTCCTTGATGATCAGACGCTGCTTGCCCTTGGTGTCCTTGCCGAAGCTGATGATGCCCGAGCGTTCCGCGAGAATCGCCGGCTCCTTCGGCTTGCGGGCTTCGAACAAGTCGGCCACGCGCGGCAGACCACCGGTGATGTCGCGGGTCTTCGACGTTTCCTGCGGGATACGGGCGACCACGTCACCCACGCCCACTTCGGCGCCGTTCTGAATCGACACGATCGCACCGGCCGGCAGGAAGTACTGCGCGGCGATATCGGTGCCTGGCAGCTTGAGCTCGCGGCCCTTGCTGTCTTCCAGGCGCACGATCGGGCGCAGATCCTTGGCCGCGGTACCGCGACGCTTCGGATCGGTTACCACCGCCGATTCCAGGCCGGTGAGTTCGTCGGTCTGGCTCTGCACCGTAACGCCATCGAGGAAGTCGATGAAGCGCACGACACCGGCCACTTCCGACACGATCGGATGGGTATGCGGATCCCAGTTGGCAACCGTCTGGCCACCCTTGACCGGTGCGCCGTCCTTGACGGAAATGGTGGCGCCGTAAGGCACCTTGTAACGCTCACGCTCGCGGCCGTTGGCATCGATGACCGACACTTCGCCCGAACGCGACACCGCCACCAGGTGACCCTGGTTGTGATGCACGGTCTTGAGGTTGTTGAACTTCAGCGTACCGGTGGTCTTCACCGAGACGTTGTCGACGGCAGCCGCACGCGACGCCGCACCACCGATGTGGAACGTACGCATCGTCAGCTGAGTACCCGGCTCACCGATCGACTGTGCAGCCACCACACCCACGGCTTCACCCATGTTCACCAGGTGACCACGTGCGAGGTCGCGGCCGTAGCACAGCGCGCAAACGCCGTGGCTGGCTTTGCAGGTGATGGACGAACGCACCGAGATCGATTGCACGCCGGCCTTGTCGAGCTTCTCGACCAGCGCTTCGTCGAGCAGCGTGTCGCGCGTGACGATCGGTTCGTCATCGCCACCCGGTGCGTAGACGTCTTCGGCCACCACACGACCGAGCACGCGCTCGCGCAACGGCTCGACCACGTCACCGCCTTCAACGATCGGCTGCATGATCAGGCCTTCCTCGGTACCGCAATCGGTCGAGGTGATGACCACGTCCTGCGCCACGTCGACGAGACGACGGGTGAGGTAACCGGAGTTCGCCGTCTTCAACGCCGTATCCGCCAGACCCTTACGAGCACCGTGCGTCGAGTTGAAGTACTGCAGAACGTTCAGGCCTTCGCGGAAGTTCGCCTTGATCGGCGTCTCGATGATCGAGCCGTCCGGACGCGCCATCAAACCGCGCATACCGGCCAGCTGACGAATCTGCGCCACCGAACCACGAGCGCCGGAGTCGGCCATGATGTACAGCGAGTTCATCGACTTCTGGTTGACCGTCTTGCCTTCGGTATCGGTCACCTTGTCGGTACCGATACCGTCGATCATCGCCTTGGCAACGAGTTCGTTGGTGCGCGACCAGATGTCGACCACTTTGTTGTAACGCTCGCCGGCGGTGACCAGACCCGACTGGTACTGCTCCTGGATTTCGACCACTTCCTTCTCGGCTTCTTCCAGGATCGGCTTCTTCTCGGCGGGGATGATCATGTCATCGATGCCGATGGAGATGCCCGCACGCGTCGCGAAGCGGAAGCCGGTGTACATCAGGTGGTCGGCGAAGACCACGGTGTCTTTCAGACCCAGACGACGGTAGCTCTGGTTGATCAGGCGCGAGATGGCCTTCTTCGACAACTCGGTGTTGGCGAGTTCGAAGGGCAGACCTTCCGGCATGATTTCGGCGAGCAGCGCGCGGCCGACGGTGGTTTCGACCAGCGAAATCGAGCTGGTGCGTTCACCGCTGTCGTGCACATGCACCTGCTTCAGGCGCACCTTGATCTTGGCGTGCAGTTCGACCACGCGGTTGTCGTACGCACGGCGCACTTCAGCGATGCTGGAGAACACCATGCCGGTGCCCTTCACATTCACCAATTCGCGCGTCATGTAGTACAGACCAAGCACCACGTCCTGCGTCGGCACGATGATCGGCTCACCGTTGGCGGGCGAGAGGATGTTGTTGGACGACATCATCAGCGCGCGCGCTTCGAGCTGTGCTTCGATCGACAGCGGCACGTGCACGGCCATCTGGTCACCGTCGAAGTCCGCGTTGAATGCGGTACACACGAGCGGATGCAGCTGAATCGCCTTGCCTTCGATCAGCTTCGGCTCGAACGCCTGAATGCCGAGACGGTGCAGCGTCGGTGCGCGGTTGAGCAGCACGGGATGTTCGCGGATCACCTCTTCGAGGATGTCCCACACCTGGCCTTCTTCGCGCTCGACCAGCTTCTTCGCTGCCTTGATCGTGGTGGCTTCACCACGGTTCTGCAGCTTGGCGAAGATGAAGGGCTTGAACAGTTCCAGCGCCATTTTCTTGGGCAGACCGCACTGATGCAGGCGCAGCGTCGGACCGACCACGATCACCGAACGACCGGAGTAGTCCACGCGCTTGCCGAGCAGGTTCTGACGGAAGCGGCCCTGCTTGCCCTTGATCATGTCGGCGAGCGACTTCAGCGCGCGCTTGTTCGTGCCGGTGATGGCGCGACCACGACGGCCGTTGTCCATCAGCGCATCGACCGATTCCTGCAGCATGCGCTTCTCGTTACGCACGATGATGTCGGGCGCATTGAGTTCGAGCAGACGCTTCAGGCGGTTGTTGCGGTTGATGACACGGCGGTACAGATCGTTCAGATCCGACGTCGCGAAGCGGCCACCATCGAGCGGCACCAGCGGACGCAGGTCCGGCGGCAGCACGGGCAGCACGGTCATGACCATCCACTCCGGACGGTTGCCGGATTCGAGGAAGGCCTCGATCAACTTCACGCGCTTGGTGAGGCGCTTGAGCTTGGTTTCGGAATTGGTGGAAGCGATTTCTTCCTTGAGGCGGATGACTTCGCCCGGAAGATCCAGCGACTTCAGCAACTCGAACACAGCCTCGGCACCCATGCGGGCGTCGAACTCGTCACCGTGCTCTTCCACGGCTTCGAGGTACTGGTCTTCGCTGAGCAGCTGACCGCGCTCGAGCGCCGTCAAACCTGGATCGATCACCACGAAGGCTTCGAAGTACAGGATGCGCTCGATGTCACGCAGCGTCATATCCAGCATCAAGCCGATGCGCGAAGGCAGCGACTTGAGGAACCAGATGTGCGCAACGGGGCTGGCCAGTTCGATGTGGCCCATGCGCTCACGACGCACCTTGGCGAGCGTGACTTCGGTGCCGCACTTTTCGCAGACCACACCACGATGCTTCATGCGCTTGTACTTGCCGCACAGGCACTCGTAGTCCTTCACCGGTCCGAAGATGGCGGCGCAGAACAGGCCGTCACGCTCCGGCTTGAAGGTGCGGTAGTTGATCGTTTCCGGCTTTTTCACTTCGCCGTACGACCAGGAACGGATCAGCTCCGGCGATGCCAGTGCGATCTTGATCGAGTCGAACTCAGGCGTCGTGCGCTGCTGATTGAATAGATTGAGCAAATCTTTCATTGCATAAGCTCCTGTAACCCGCGGGTTACTTGATCTCTTCCAGGTCGATGTCGATGCAGAGCGAACGGATTTCCTTCACAAGTACGTTGAAGGATTCCGGCATGCCTGCCGCCATCTCGTGGTTGCCGTCGACGATGTTCTTGTACATCTGGTTGCGGCCCTGCACGTCGTCGGATTTCACCGTCAACATTTCCTGCAGGGTGTACGCCGCGCCATACGCTTCGAGCGCCCAGACTTCCATTTCGCCGAAACGCTGACCGCCGAACTGCGCCTTACCACCCAGCGGCTGCTGCGTGACGAGCGAGTACGGACCGGTCGAACGGGCGTGCATCTTGTCGTCGACCAAGTGGTTGAGTTTCAGGTAATGCATGTAGCCGACGGTGACCGGGCGATCGAACGCCTCGCCGGTGCGACCGTCGTACAGCGTGGTCTGACCCGACGAGGGCAGATCCGCCAGCTTCAGCATCGCCTTGATCTCTTGCTCTTCGGCACCGTCGAACACCGGCGTTGCCATCGGCACACCTTCCTGAAGGTTGGTCGCCAGCGTGAGGATTTCCTCATCGGTGAGCGACTTCAGGTCGACGTGCTGCACGGCGCCAGCGACGTGGTGGTTGTAGATCTGATCGAGGAACTCGCGGATCTGCGTCACCTTCGCCTGCGCTTCGAGCATGTTCTGGATCTTCTTGCCCAGGCCCTTTGCGGCCCAGCCAAGATGCACTTCCAGAATCTGGCCGATGTTCATACGCGAGGGCACGCCCAGCGGATTCAGGCAGATGTCGATCGACGTGCCGTCCGCCATGTACGGCATGTCTTCCACCGGCACCACGTTGGACACGACGCCCTTGTTACCGTGACGGCCGGCCATCTTGTCGCCCGGCTGGATGCGGCGCTTAACGGCCAGGAACACCTTGACCATCTTGAGCACGCCCGGTGCGAGATCGTCGCCCTGGGTGATCTTGCCCTGCTTTTCCTTGAAGCGCTTGTCGAACTCTTCGCGATGACGCTTGACCTGATCGGACGCGCGCTCGAGGAATTCGGTGACTTCCTCATCCTTGACGTTGACCTTGAACCACTCGTCCTTCTTCAGGCCGTCGAGGTATTCGTTGGTGATTTCCGCACCGCGCTTGAGACCGGCCGGACCGCTGTTGGCGATCTTGCCGAGCAACTGCACGCGCATACGGTTGTAGATCGCGCCTTCGAGGATGCGGAACTGATCTTCGAAGTCCTTGCGGATTCGCTTGATCTCCATTTCCTCGATCTGGCGTGCGCGCTTGTCTTTCTCGATACCGTCGCGCGTGAACACCTGCACGTCGATAACCGTACCGTCCATACCCGGCGGCACGCGCAGCGAGCTGTCCTTCACGTCGGACGCTTTCTCGCCGAAGATCGCACGCAGCAGCTTCTCTTCCGGCGTCAGCTGGCTTTCGCCCTTCGGCGTGACCTTGCCGACCATGATGTCGCCGGCCTTTACTTCTGCGCCGATGTACACGATGCCGGATTCGTCCAGACGTGCGAGCGCCTGCTCGCCCACGTTCGGAATGTCGGCGGTGATTTCTTCGGCACCCAGCTTCGTGTCACGCGCGATGCACGACAGCTCCTCGATGTGGATCGAGGTGTAGCGGTCTTCCTGCACGACGCGCTCGGAGAGCAGGATCGAGTCTTCGAAGTTGTAGCCGTTCCACGGCATGAACGCGATCAGCATGTTCTGACCGAGCGCGAGCTCGCCCAGATCGGTCGACGAACCGTCGGCCAGCGTGTCGCCCTTCGCCACGATGTCACCGACGTTCACCAGCGGACGCTGGTTGAGGTTGGTGTTCTGGTTGGAACGGGTGTACTTGGTCAGCGTGTAGATATCGACGCCGGCATCGTTGTCGCCGACTTCTTCTTCATTCACGCGCACGACGATACGACCGGCGTCGACCTGGTCGATCACACCGCCGCGCTTGGCGCTGGTGATGACGCCCGAGTCACGCGCCACGGCGCGCTCGATGCCAGTACCCACCAGCGGCGTCTGCGAACGCAGTGTCGGAACAGCCTGACGCTGCATGTTCGCGCCCATGAGTGCGCGGTTCGCGTCGTCGTGTTCCAGGAACGGAACAAGCGCCGCTGCGACCGACACGGTCTGCATAGGCGAGACGTCCATGTAGTTGATCTCGGACGACGGACGCAGTTCGGATTCACCGCGGAAACGGCAGGACACGAAGTCTTCGACGAAACCACCGTCCTTGCTGAGCGGCGAGTTGGCCTGCGCGATGACGTGATCGCCTTCTTCGATCGCCGACAGGTAATCCACCTGGTTGGTGACCTTGCCACCCACGACCTTGCGGTACGGCGTCTCGAGGAAGCCGTACTGGTTGGTGCGCGCGTACACGGCGAGCGAGTTGATCAGGCCGATGTTCGGACCTTCCGGCGTCTCGATGGTGCAGACGCGACCGTAGTGAGTCGGATGCACGTCGCGCACTTCGAAGCCTGCACGCTCGCGCGTCAGGCCGCCTGGGCCCAGTGCCGAAACGCGGCGCTTGTGCGTCACTTCCGACAGCGGGTTGTTCTGGTCCATGAACTGCGAGAGCTGCGAGGAACCGAAGAATTCCTTCACCGCTGCCGCAACCGGCTTGGCGTTGATCAGATCCTGCGGGGTCAGGCCATCGGCTTCGGCGAGCGACAAGCGCTCACGCACGGCGCGCTCCACGCGCACCAGGCCGATACGGAAGGTGTTTTCCGCCATTTCGCCGACCGAACGCACGCGACGGTTACCGAGATGGTCGATGTCGTCCACCGTGCCGTGACCGTTCTTGATGTCGATCAGCACTTTCAGCACATCTAGGATGTCGGACGTATCGCCCTGCGAAGCCACCAGCGACTGCGCGTCTTCGCTCTTCAACTCGCCGAAGTACTTGCGGTCGTACAGCACGCCCGGACCGACAATTTCCTTGCGGCCCACGCGACGGTTGAACTTCATGCGGCCCACGGCCGAGAGGTCGTAACGGTCGAAGGTGAAGAACAGGTTGAAGAACAGGTTCTGCGCGGCTTCCTTCGTCGGCGGCTCGCCCGGACGCATCATGCGATAGATTTCCACCAACGCTTCGAGCTGCGTCTTGGTGTTGTCGATGCGCAGGGTATGCGAGATGTACGCACCACGATCGAGATCGTTGACGTACAGCGTCGGCAGCGTTTCGATGCCAGCCTTGCGGAAGTTTTCCAGCTGCTCGGCGGTGATTTCGTCGTTCGCCGAAGCCAGCAATTCGCCGGTCTTCGTATCAACGATGTCGGTAGCCAGAATGCGGCCGACCGGATAATCATCCGGCACTTCGAGCGCCGTAATGTTTTCAGCAGCAAGCTGGCGCACGTGACGTGCGGTGATGCGCTTGCCGGCTTCGACCAGCACCTTGTCGCCGATCATCAGGTCGAAGGTCAGCGTTTCGCCGCGCAGGCGCTCGGCAACGAGCTCCAGCGTCGTCACACCCTTCTTGCCCAGATGGAACACGTTGTGCTCGAAGAAGATGTTGAGGATCTCTTCGTTGTTGTAGCCGAGCGCACGCAGCAACACCGTCACCGGCAACTTGCGGCGACGGTCGATACGCGTGAACAGCGCGTCCTTCGGGTCGAACTCGAAGTCGAGCCACGAACCGCGGTAAGGAATCACGCGTGCGGAGAACAGCAACTTGCCCGAGCTGTGCGTCTTGCCGCGGTCGTGATCGAAGAACACGCCCGGCGAACGATGCAGCTGCGAAACGATGACGCGCTCGGTGCCGTTGATGATGAAGGTGCCGGTGTCGGTCATGAGCGGAATTTCACCCATGTAGACCTCTTGCTCCTTCACATACTTCACGGCCTTCTTCGAAGCAGGGCTGTCCTTGTCGTAGATCACCAGACGCACGGTCACGCGCAGCGGTGCGCCGAACGTCATACCGCGGTTGCGGCACTCGCGTTCGTCGAACGGCGGCTCGCCGAGACGGTAATCAACGTATTCAAGGGCAGCGTTGCCCGAGTAGCTAACAATCGGAAATACCGACTTCAGAGCCGCATGCAGGCCCTTATCCTCGCGCTGTTTGGGGTTGACATACTCCTGGAGGAACTCGCGGTAGGAGTCGGTCTGGATGGTCAGCAAGTTCGGCACGCCCAGTACGGGCGGACGCTTGCCGAAGTCCTTGCGGATGCGCTTCTTCTCGGTAAACGAGTAGGTCATGGTCGGTGACGCCTCGGTTCGCAGTGGCGCCGGTGGTGCACACACCGGCTAAATTGGGAATAACAGCTTTGGATCTGGGGGATCGTGAATAGCGGCTCTTGCTCATCAAAGCCCTATTCGCGATACCCGACACCCAGAGCGTCCGTGCTGGGTGTCTAAAAAAGGCTCCTGCCTTTTTTAGACTCGCCAAGTCCTAGGACTTGGCTCCGATGAAGCAAGCGCCATAGGCGCTTGCTTCACGACGGGTCATCCATGGCCCGCGATTCGCTTCGCCCGAACATCTCGCCAGCAAGGTGCTCGTTGAAGCGGGCAAAGCCCGGGAACTTACGTTCCCAGGCTTGCTTGACGCTGGATCAAACCGATGGCGCGCAAGAGCGCCAATTACTTCAGTTCGACCTTGGCGCCGGCAGCTTCGAGGTCCTTCTTGAACTTCTCGGCGTCTTCCTTCGAAGCCTGTTCCTTCACGACACCACCGGCTTCGGTGAGGTCCTTGGCTTCCTTCAGGCCCAGACCCGTGATCGCACGGACGGCCTTGATCACGTCGACCTTCTTCTCGCCGGCGTTGATCAGGATCACGTCGAACTCGGTCTGCGCTTCGGCAACCGGGCCAGCAGCGGCCGGGCCAGCAGCCACGGCAACCGGGGCAGCGGCGGACACGCCAAACTTTTCTTCAATGGCCTTCACCAGGTCCATCACTTCCATGAGCGACTTCGCGGCGACGGCTTCAACGATCTGTTCGTTGGAAAGAGACATTTTCATTTACCTCTGGAAATTGGATTCGATTAGATTCGCGTCGAACTTAGGCAGATGCCGTTTCGGCTTCGGTCGCGGCTTCGCCACCGCCCTGCTTGTCGGCCACGGCCTTGACGGCGCGTGCGAACATCGCAGCGGGTTCGGCCAGCACACGTGCCAGCATGGCGAGGGCCTGTTCGCGGGTCGGCAGCGAGGCGAGCACATCAACGTGCGCAGCCGGCAGCAACTTGCCTTCCACGGAGACGACCTTGGGCTTGAGCTTGTCGTTGCCCTTGGCGAATTCCTTGATCAGACGACCGGCAGCGCCGGGTTCTTCCGTCGAGAATGCGTACAACAGCGGACCGGTCAGGGCGTCTTTGACGACCTCGAACTCGGTACCGGCAACGGCGCGCGCAGCGAGCGTGTTCTTGACAACTTTCAAGTACACACCGGACTCGCGGGCCTTCTTGCGCATCGCGGTCATTTGTTCGACCGTGGTGCCTGCATACTCGGCGGCGACCAAGGAGTGCGCCTTAGCAGCAATCTCTGCCAGTTCGGCGACTACTTCTTGCTTCTGAGACAGATTCAGAGCCATTTTTCACTCCTCTTATGAACTCCGCTTACGGCTCCTGCCGCGTGCGGTCCTGAGCAACGCCATCCGTGACGTCGGGGACATAAAGTCCCGGGTGGTGGCCTTTCCAGAAAACCAATTCCAGAACGGGCAGCACCATCTACGCAGGCCGGATTTGCGAGAAATCCGATTAAGCGAACCCGCTAGCGAACGACGGCGTTTCCCTGCCACTTACGAGCTCCCTGCTCGTCGTCGTTGCGCGCTGATCGCGCCTGCGGTCTTTGACGGCGGCTCCGGCGTTTCGCCGGGGCTACCCTCAAAAACTGCCCGCGCGGGATAAACCCACGCGGGACTTGAACTTCTTACTTGGTCGCAGCTGCAGCCACGGTCGACGTATCGACCGGCACACCTACGCCCATCGTGCTGGACAGCGAGACCTTCTGCAGGTACTGGCCCTTGGCCGTGGACGGCTTGGCCTTCATCAGATCCGCAATCAGCGCGTTCAGGTTGTCAGCCAGCTGAGCCGCTTCGAACGTGGCCTTACCGATCGTGGCGTGCACGATGCCGGCCTTGTCGTTGCGGAACTTCACCTGACCGGCCTTGGCGTTCTTGACGGCCGTAACGACGTCGGCGGTGACCGAGCCGTCCTTCGGGTTCGGCATCAGGCCACGCGGACCGAGCAGCTGACCGAGCTTACCGACCACGCGCATCGCGTCCGGCGTCGCGATCACGCGACCGAAGTCGAGATCGCCAGCCTGCATGCGCTCGGCCAGATCGTCCATACCGACAGCGTCGGCACCGGCAGCCTTGGCAGCCTCAGCCTTCTCGCCAGCCGGGCAGAACACGGCGACCTTGACGGTCTTGCCGGTGCCATGCGGCAGCAACGAGGAACCACGCACGCCCTGGTCGGACTTCTTCGCATCGATGCCCAGACGCACGGCCACGTCCACCGACTCGGCGAATTTGGCTTTGGCGTTGTTCTTGACGATGTTCAGGGCTTCATCCAGGCCGTAAACCTTGCCCAGCTGCACGGCCGAATGAGCGGCCTTCATACGCTTTGTGATCTTTGCCATGTCTTAGCCCTCCACCACGAAGCCCATGCTGCGCGCGCTACCAGCGATGGTGCGCACGGCAGCGTCCAGATCAGCAGCCGTGAGATCCGGCTCTTTTTGCTTCGCAACGTCTTCCAGCTGCTTGCGGCTGATCTTGCCGACCTTATCGGTGTTCGGCTTGGACGAACCCTTGGCGACGCCGGTGACCTTTTTGATCAGGATGCTGGCGGGCGGGGTCTTGGTGATAAAGGTGAAGCTACGGTCCGAATAGGCGGTGATGATGACCGGGATTGGCATACCCGGTTCCATCTTCTGCGTAGCGGCATTGAACGCCTTGCAGAATTCCATGATATTCAGGCCGCGCTGACCGAGGGCCGGGCCCACGGGCGGCGACGGGTTGGCCTGACCGGCCTTGACCTGCAGCTTGATGTAACCGACAACTTTCTTTGCCATTGGAGTTTCCTCGCGAGTTCAAGCGCCTTGCGGCTCCTCGCAGCGCACATTCCCTGGTGAGAGGGGACTTCGCATCCTGCGAATTCCAGAAATACGGACACGCCGAGCCAAAAGACTCCGGCGTGAACCGCGTAGTTTAGAGATGAAACGACCTTAAAGCAAGCGCCGTGCCTAAGGCACGTTCGGAGACCCTCTCGGGGCCTCCTGACCTCGAAAAGGCGGTTTAAGCCTTCTCGACCTGACCGAACTCCAACTCAACTGGGGTCGAACGACCGAAGATCAACACGGCCACGCGCAGGCGGCTCTTTTCGTAGTTGACCTCTTCGACGACGCCGTTGAAGTCGTTGAACGGGCCATCGGTCACGCGGACCATTTCGCCCGGCTCGAACAGGACCTTGGGCTTGGGCTTTTCCACGCCTTCGCGAACGCGGCTGAGAATGGTGTCGGCCTCGCTGTCGCGAATCGGCAGTGGCTTGTCTGCCGTGCCACCGATGAAACCCATGACCTTCGGGGTTTCCTTGACCAGATGCCAGCACTCGTCATCGATACGGGGAGCCTTGCCCTCGGTATCGGTTTCGATCTGCACCAGCACGTAACCAGGAAAGAATTTGCGCTCGCTGCGGCGCTTCTGGCCGCCGCGCATTTCCACGACTTCTTCGGTGGGAACCAGCACTTCACCGAACTTCTCTTCCATACCGGCGCGGGCAATCCGATCCACCAGCGATTTCTTCACCTGGTTTTCGAAGCCGGAATAGGCATGTACGACGTACCAACGCTTGCTCATCGCGCGTTCCTCACGAACCCAGCTTGAGTAGCCAGTCGAAAACGACTGTCTTCAGGATAAGGTCAATCAGGCCCAGCAGCAGCGAAAGCACGATGACCACGGCAATGACGATGCCGGTGATCTTGATGGTTTCGTCGCGCGTGGGCCACACGACCTTGCGCAACTCGAATTGCGATTCGGAGAGGAAGTGACGTGCACGACGACCCGGACCGGTAAATGCAGCGATTGCCAGCGAGACAACTACCGCGGCAAGAATCGTGATCAGGCGCACCGGTGACGATGCACCGATGTTGCCGAGATAGGTGTATCCGACGAGGCCGGCCGCCAGCACCAACACGGCCAGCACCAGCATGCCGATATCGGCGCCGCTTGTGCCTCTGGACTGTTCAGCCTTGGTATTCATACGCATCGAGCGGATGTTTCAAGCAACCTGCCTTGCGGCTGGCTGCGACACACCCGCCATCATTCCTCGGAAGATGGCACGCCAGGAGGGACTCGAACCCCCAACCTGCGGTTTTGGAGACCGCTGCTCTGCCAATTGAGCTACTGGCGTACGTTTGGTAACTAAAAATCAGCGAAGTCGCTCGCTTTGCTTGCTGTAAAGCTGCGCCGTGTTTCGCGCAGCAAGGGCGAAGCTGAGCTCGCCCTTGCGCTTTACAGCCCGCATCGCGGGCGACTTCCCATTTTACTGCTTACTTGACGATCTTGGCGACGACGCCGGCACCCACGGTACGGCCGCCTTCGCGGATCGCGAAACGCAGACCTTCCGTCATGGCGATCGGGGCAATCAGCTCCACCACCA
>NZ_RYZR01000008.1 GCF_003977615.1 Dyella dinghuensis | reverse complement strand
CCATGGCTGGACTCTTCAAAGTTTGAAGCCGGCGCACCCGTGCGCTGCTTCAACCCTTTCCCTGGCGGCTATAGCGCTGTGGCCCCACCCGATCCCATCCCGAACTCGGAAGTGAAACGCAGCTGCGCCGATGGTAGTGTGGCATTGCCCATGCAAGAGTAGGTCACCGCCAGGGGCTTTATCCTTAAAACCCTCACCGTTCTCGGTGAGGGTTTTTTCTTGCGCAGCACAACTTCACTGTGCGATGTGCCGGACGGAAACCTTTAAGCAACGTACGACAGGCACCCGCTAAGATGCTCGAACATTGAGCGCCCGAAAGTGCAACTGGACGAACGGAATCGAGGCACGCCAATCGCCTATGATTGGTCATCGGATCAGCTCGACCGATGCACTCGTCGAGGAGAAGAGCCGTGTTCGTCAACGTTGAAACCAGACGTCAGCCACGATTGCATTGGGCGGCGACACTGCTGATCTGCCTTTGTGTCGTTGCCTTCATCGTGCTCGCGCTGATGCCGACGCCCCGGCGCAACACCTTTCTGCTGGAGTGGGGCACGATTCCGGCCAATATCTTCGACGCGCATCAGCCCGTCTGGCAGCAGCTACGCGATCCAGCATTGCTGCGTTTGTTCACGGCGTTGTTCATTCACACCCAATGGCTGCATCTGTTGAGCAACTTGCTCTTCTTGATGATCTTTGGCGTTCCAGCGGAGCGGACATTGGGATCGGTCCGCTTTCTAGTGCTCTTCCTGCTGGGAGGCGTGGTGGCGAACTTCGCCGGTGCAGTCTCGCTACCGGGAGATGCCAGACCCATCATCGGCTGCAGCGGCGCAGTTTCCGCGATCCTCGGGGCTTATGTATCGCTCTTTCCGCGTGCGCGCCTGGGTCTGGTTTTGCCATTGGGTTTCTATCTCGAATTCGTGCGAGTTCCCGCGTTCTTGTTGATAGGTATCTGGGCGCTCCTGCAATTGCTCTTTAGCTACGTGGGCCCCAGTTATGGCGGTTATGCCTGGTGGACGCACGTTGCAGGATTCCTGTTCGGCGCACTGTTCGCGCTGATATCACGAGGCGCCATTATGCGTCGCATGCGTCGCTAGAATAGTGCCATGCGCAATAAGAAACTTTACAAAGTCACCTTCCTGCACCTGGGCAAGTGCTACGAGCTTTACGCGCACCACGTCGCGTCGAGCGGCTTGTGGGGCTTCACCGAAGTGGGCGAGCTAGTTTTCGAGCCGGCGGGTGAAGGCCTGGTGGTTGATCCGACCGAAGAGCGTCTACGCGACGAGTTCAAAGACACGCGTGTGCTTCACTTGCCGATGCAGGCCGTTGTTCGCATCGAAGAAGTGGAACGCAAAGGTGCACTCGCCATTCGCGATGCGGCAGATGGCCAGAAGGTAACGCCATTTCCGATGCCACCGCGTAACCGCTGAAAATCAGCGCGGACCGCGATTCAAGCCGTGGTGTCTCGAGAACATCTTCAGAAAGCGCCGCGCATTGGGCGTCGCGGCGACCTGCCGGAACGTATGATGCGGGTCGAATCCCTCGCGCCGCATGTCGTGATGTTTGCGTTTGATGTACGCACGCATCACGTCGGCGTTGAATTCCGGGTGAAATTGCACGCTCACTGCATTCTTGCCGTAGCGAAGCAAATGATGCGGGTCTCGCTCGGAGCGCGCGAGTATGCGAGTACCCGCGGGGACTTCCATAACGCTCTGCTCATGCGTGGTGTGCGCGCGAAAAACCGCAGGCAGATGGGAAGTCAGCGAGTCTTGTTCTGCGCCGGGTAACAACTCGATGGGCAGCGTGCCGATTTCACGACCGCCAGTGAGGTAGTCCACGCGGCCGCCCAGCGCATGCGCCATCAATTGATGGCCATAACAAACGCCGAGCAACGGAAGGTCGATGTCCATCGCGTTGCGAATCCATCCGGCAGTCCGTTCACTCCATGGCGCCTTGTCCGTCACCATTGCCGCCGAGCCGGTAATCAGCGCCCCCGAGACTTCTTCTGGAGCGGGCAGTGTTTCACCCGCAGCGACGTTCACAACGTGCAACTGTTGCGGCACCAATTGCGTGCCTAGTCGGAACCAATGCGGAAAATCACCAAACCGTGCGCGAATGTTGTCCGGTGCTTGGCCGGTGCGAATGATCAGAACAGGTTTCATGGAGCGCGATGCAATAAAGGGTGGATAAGGGTCGGTCAAGGTTGCGAATCGTCCGTGTGCTCGACGGGCGGTAGCACGTTCATCACTTCCTGCACCGTGGTCACTCCACGCGCGACCTGGTCCGCAGCGGAAATGCGCAAAGGCCGCATGCCCTCGTTCAAGGCCGCCTTGCCGAAATGAATCAAATCGAGCTGTGCAGTCACCATGCTACGCAAGCGCGGGCTTAAGACCATCATTTCATAAATGCCGGTACGTCCGAGAAACCCGGTGTTCCGGCATTCCAGGCAGCCGACCGGTTTAAAGACGCGCTCTGGGACAGGCATCGACCAGCCGTGCGTCAGCACCGTCCATTCATGCGGATCCTGCTGCGCTTCGATCTTGCAATGTGCGCAGAGCGTGCGCACCAAACGTTGCGCGACGATGCCCGAAAGTGTCGATTGAATCAGATAGTGCGGTACGCCTAGATCGAGCAAGCGTGTCACCGCACTGGGCGCATCGTTCGTGTGCAACGTGGACAGCACCAGATGCCCCGTCAGCGATGCCTGAACCGCCATCTGCGCCGTTTCAAGGTCGCGAATTTCGCCGACCATGATGATGTCCGGGTCCTGTCGCAGCAACGTGCGTACGCCTGCTGCAAAATCGAGGTCGATCGACGCCTGCACCTGCATCTGATTGAATTCCGGCGACACCATTTCGATCGGGTCTTCGACTGTGCAGACGTTGATGTCGGGTGTCGCGAGATGTTTTAGCGTGGAATAGAGCGTCGTCGTCTTGCCCGAACCCGTAGGGCCGGTCACCAGCACGATGCCATGTGGACGTTCGACCAGACCACGCCACAACGTATCTTCCGACGGTGAAAAACCCAACTGCGAAAAGTCCTTCGCAACGATTTCCGGATCAAAAATACGCATCACCAGCTTCTCGCCGAATGCCGTCGGCATGCTGGAGATACGCAACTCGACTTCGCGTCCCGTAGTCGCTCGCGTCTTGATACGGCCATCCTGCGGGCGCCGTTTCTCGGCAACGTCCATGCGCGAAAGAATCTTGATGCGTGACGTCACCGCCGTCATCACTGCAGGTGGTAGCTCGAATACTTTGTGCATCACACCGTCGATGCGGAATCGCATCATGCCGGCGTCACGGCGTGGTTCAAGGTGAATATCCGACGCACGCTGTTCAAAGGCGTACTGCAACAACCAGTCCACGATGTGCACGACGTGCCGATCGTCAGCACCGACTTCGCCGGCTTTGCCAAGCTCCAGCAATTGCTCGAAGTTGAGCAGTGCTGATGAAGAGTCGGAAGCCTTCGCATCGGTCGCGAGGCGGATCGAGCGTTGGACGCCGTAAAACTCCTGCAGATAGCGATTGATATCGATCGGGCTGGCGACGACCCGATGCACATCACGACGCAGCATCTGGGCAAGATCTTTGGCCCATGACATGTCGAAGGGTTCGGCCGTTGCAAACGTCACTTCGCCCGGTGCCGATGCGACCGGCAAGATGCGATGCCGCTGTGCGTAGGCGTGGCTCACCACCTGCGTCACCACGCCCACGTTGATCTTCATCGGGTCGATCTTGAGATAGGGCAGACCCGCATGCCCGGCCAGCCATTCAGTCAGACCTTCCAGGCTGAGCGGGCGCCCCGGATCGCGCAGATTGACGAACTTCGCATTGGCGATGACCACCAATGGATGGAGGTCCACGGTGCTGCGGCCCGCGCGATGTCCTAGTCTCAGCTCCTTGGCGCCATCGGCCGAAATATGGCCATCGACCACCAACGCGGCAAGCACGTCTTCCAGCGACAACCGGCCACGCCGGCCGAGCAAGGAGGCTATTTGTGGGGTTACTGCCATCTGCGTAGGTCCCGTCGTGCCTTTTAATCGCCGGAAAACAGCGAAAAGATGCGCTACGGCTATACTAACGCGCTTTACACACGGTTACGGAAAGCGATGTCCGCACCTACTTTCCAGGATGTGATCCAGACCCTCAACCGCTACTGGGCGGCGCAGGGTTGTGTGCTTCTGCAGCCTCTCGATACCGAGGTTGGCGCCGGCACCTTCCACCCCGCCACGTTCCTGCGTGCCCTGGGTCCCGAGCCATGGGCTGCCGCTTATGTGCAGCCTTCGCGCCGGCCTACCGACGGCCGATACGGCGAGAACCCCAATCGCCTGCAGCATTACTACCAGTACCAGGTGGTGATGAAGCCGAATCCCGAGAACATTCTCGAGCTGTACATCGGCTCATTGAAGGAACTCGGTCTCGATCCGCAGGTGCACGACCTGCGTTTCGTGGAAGACAACTGGGAATCGCCCACGTTGGGTGCCTGGGGGCTGGGCTGGGAAGTGTGGCTCAACGGTATGGAAGTCACGCAGTTCACCTACTTCCAGCAAGCCGGTGGCTTGGAGTGCAGGCCGGTGACTGGTGAAATCACATACGGTCTTGAGCGTCTTGCGATGTATCTGCAAAACGTCGACAACGTCTACGACCTCGTCTGGACCGACGGCCCGCACGGCAAAGTGACGTACGGCGATGTGTTCCATCAGAACGAAGTCGAGCAGAGCACCTATAACTTCGAACACGCCAACGTGGCGGAGTTGCTGCGTTGGTTCGACGTGTGCGAAAGCGAAGCCAATAAGCTCATCGCTGTGGGCCTGCCGCTGCCTGCCTATGAGCAGGTGATGAAAGCCAGTCACACGTTCAATCTGCTCGATGCGCGCCGTGCGATCAGCGTGACGGAACGCCAGCGTTACATTCTGCGTGTGCGCACGCTGTCGCGCAGCGTTGCCGAAACGTATGTCGCGCAGCGTGAAAAGCTCGGCTTTCCGGGTCTGAAGAACAAGAAGAAGGAGCAGGCCGCATGAGCGCCGCCAAGTCATTGCTCATCGAGCTGGGCACGGAAGAGCTGCCGCCCAAGGCGCTGGATGAACTGGGCGCAGCATTTCTGCGCGGCATCTGCGACGGGCTGAGCAAGCGCGGTATCGAAGCGCCGTTGGATCAGGCGAAACTCTTCGCCACGCCGCGGCGTTTGGCCGTCCATATTCCACAGGTGCCGGTTGCACAACCGGATCAAGCGTTCGAGCGTCGTGGACCCGCGGTCAACGCGGCCATGGATGCCGATGGCAACCCCGGCAAAGCGCTGATCGGTTTTGCGCAATCATGTGGCGTGACCGTCGAGCAGCTGGAAAAGCTGGAAACCGAAAAAGGTGCATGGTTTGTCTTTCGCACCGTGAAACCTGGCCAGTTGGTATCCCAGCTGATTCCCGAGATTGTCGACGAGGCGCTCAAGGGTCTGCCGATTCCCAAGCCCATGCGCTGGGCCGATCACGATTACACCTTCGTGCGTCCCGTGCACTGGCTCGTGCTGTTACACGGCGCGGAAATCATCGATGGCGTTGTGCTCGGCCTCAAGAGCGGTCGCAAATCGCGCGGTCATCGTTTCATGCATCCGCAACCCGTGCATGTTGCCGATGCCGACAGCTGGCCCGACGCGATGCGCATGGCAAAGGTGATTGCCGATCCCGCCGAACGTCGCCAACGCATTCGCGATCAAGTTGCGCATGCTGCAAAGCAGACCGGTGGCACGCCGCGGCTGGACGATGCGCTATTGGATGAAATCGCCAATCTCACCGAATGGCCCGTCGCGATCGCCTGCACATTTGAACGCGAATTCCTGAGCGTGCCGCCGGAAGCGTTGGTGACCACGATGGAAGCCAACCAGAAATTCGTGCCGGTTTTCGACGCACAGGGCGCGCTCACCGAGCACTTCATTGGTGTCGCCAACGTCGAAAGCAAGCATCCGAACGAAATTCGCAAAGGCTACGAACGCGTCATTCGCCCGCGCTTCGCCGATGCGAAATTCTTCTGGGACGAAGATCTGAAAACACCGCTTGCCAGCTATCAGGAAGCGCTCAAGAGCGTGACCTACCAGCAAGCGCTTGGCAGTTTGTGGGACAAGAGCGTGCGCGTGGCCGATCTCGCCCGTATTACCGCCAATCGCGTTGGCGTGGATGCAGGCCTGGCAACGCGTGCTGCCAGCTTGGCCAAGTGCGATCTGTTGACGCGCATGGTGGGTGAGTTTCCGGAATTGCAGGGCGTGATGGGGCGCTACTACGCGCAACACGAATACGAATCGCCGGACGTGGCCGAGGCGCTGGACAGCGTCTATAAGCCGCGTTTTGCTCGAGACACGATTGCCAAAGGCAAAGTCGGACAAGTGCTCGCGGTCGCCGAACGCGTCGACACGCTGGCAGGTATTTTCGCCGTCGGTCTGAAGCCAAGCGGCAACAAGGATCCTTTCGCACTACGTCGCGCAGCGCTAGGTCTTGCGCGTACCTTGATCGAAGGCGGACTCGATCTCGATCACAAAGCACTTTTCACCGAGGCGTTGGAATTGCTGCCCGACGCCGCGCTTGCTGCTGGCGTAAAGCCGGGGAAAGACGGCAAGATTCCGGCCTTCGATATCGGTCAACGCCGTTCTGCATTGGTGTCCGAACTCAACGACTTCGTGCTCGAGCGCCTGCGCGGTTATTACGCCGAACAGGGATTCACCACCGAACAATATGAAGCCGTATTGGCCGTGGCACCGGCGAGTCTGGTCGATTTCGATCATCGCTTGCGTGCCGTGGTCGAATTCGGACGTCGCGCTGAGGCGATCAGTCTTGCAGGTGCCAACAAGCGTGTGGCCAACATCCTGCGCAAGCAGCAGGAAGAGCACGGCGCGCAAAGCATTGGCGAGCGGGTCGATCCTGCGCATTTCGAAGCCGATGCGGAACGCGCGCTCGCACAGGCGCTGGAAGCGGCGCAAGCCGACAATGCAGGACCGCTGGAGCGTCGCGATTACACGGCGGTGCTCGCACGTCTTGCACAGTTGCAGGCGCCGGTGGATGCGTTCTTCGACAACGTGCTTGTCAACGCAGAGAACCCGGCCGTGCGCGCCAACCGCCTCGCTTTGTTGGGGCGTCTCAACGCGCAATTCACTGCCATTGCAGACATTGCGCGCCTGTAAGTCGCGCATTGGCCGGAAATAAAAAAAGCAGCCCGGTGGCTGCCTTTTTTATCGTACCTACGCGGTCAGGACGACAAGCGGCTCATCGGGCGCGTGCCCTTGAGGCGTTCGGCAAGACGATGGTTGAACGCCACCATCGCTGCCGCATCGACGTCGCTGCCACCCGGGCCGAGAATGTCGTACAGCTCAGCGAGCATGTCGGAATTTTCCGCCATCGTCAGACGGCTATCGGCCAGATCCAGCTCCGATTGCAGAATGCGCAACGCGGTGTTCAGCCGCTGCGAATCCATGCCGATGGAGCGCACGCCGTCCGTGCCGTTCGCGCTGCGCAGTGCGTGGCGATGTCGTTGTGCCGCGACGGTGTCCGAAGACGCCGAGTCGTCATGATTCACGCTGTTCGGGTCGATTTGCATCGAGCCTTCGCCCGCGACCAGCCAGACCAGGGAGATGCCCAGCGTACGGGCAAGCGTTACGCAACGTGCACGCGAGGGATCGGTATTGCCGTCTCGCCAACTACGCACAACACCTTCGGAGAAACCGCACATGCGTGCAATCTCTGTCACGCTGCCGACGCGCTGAATCAGCATCTTGATGCGATCGGAGAAGTTCGTCGAAGGTTCGGGAATTGAATTTACATGCAGATTCATCACAAAGTTCCGCCGTTATTTCTGATGCCGTTTCGGCAAATTCTTGTTGGCAATCCTGCTTCCCAGATGTGCATTGATCGCGGCAATTTCCCGGATAAATCCGCACGAATTTGCGATCTATTGCGCTATCAAGTCATCCGTTTGCGGGTAAACGCGTCAGTTCAAACAGGGTTGACAAGTACGAAACCCCTATTTGCAAGAAGCTGCGTCGCGCCCATTAGAACATCGCTAAAAGTTGCGTTCCGATGCGAAAAGTTGCGTTGTGCTGCGCATTCGTGAAGAGGGCGTGATCGAAAGATGTCGCCGGGATACCCTAGAAAAGCAGTCGGCATTCCCTGTGGCTCCAACCAGCCGGCCACCGATACGCCCAAGAATCATGCGCTTACATACGCGGGCGAATGGAGTTTGGCGGCGTTTGACTTTTCCAGCCCGAAAGTTTGGGCTATTCTCTGAGGCTCCCCCGCGCGGATGTTGGCGGCGCTGATGCGTCACGCATGTCTCGCGTTCGAATCGTTCCAACCTGAGGTTTCAATCCATGCGCAGCGTTGTTTGGTCGCTGATGACAGTGGCAGCGGTTGCTCTGGCCGGCTGCAGTAACTCTTCCAGTCCGTCGTCTTCGGCGCCGGCATCGGATGGCAGCACGGCAGCAGCCCCCGCCGGTCCTGCTACAAGTGTTTCCGGTACCGTCACCCTTCGCGGCGATATCAAGCCGTCGCCCCAGGACTCGCTGGAGATCAAGCTGGTCGACGCGACAGCGCAGGGTTCCGCACCGCTGGCAACCAAGACGATCTCGCCGGCCACCACGTTCCCGCAGTCGTTCGAGCTGAATTTCAATGCAGCGGACGTCGCCGCCAACGACATGTATGTCGTGCAGGCCACCCTGACCGATGGCGATCGTCATTACACGATGCCGTTGCAGGCGCCGGTGCTGACGCAGGGTCATGCGACCGCCAACATCGCGATCGAACTCGCGCCGGAACAGACGCCAGGCGAAAAGCTTCTGGTCCAGTTCCAAGCCGTGCAGAAGCAGATTGGCGGCATGAAGCGCTCCAGCGGCACGCAGCTTGAGAAAGATGCATCGCGCGCGTGGCAGGTGTTCCGTGATGGCGGCCAGGTGAAGTTCATTCGTGAACTCGTCGACTACGGCGACAAGGGTTTCACCAGCACCGATTACGCCTACAAAGACGGCAAGCCGTGGGTCGTACAGCAGCAGAAGAAGGCGAGCCAGTCGGCCAGTGCGACGTCGACCGATACGGCTGGCTGGGGCGACGACGGTTCGCTCGTGCTGAAGACGCATCAGGCCGGTGGTAACACGCAGCCGCTTAGCGATGACGATGCCAATAACCTGCAGCAGCAGGCCAACACCATCCTCAAGCTGGCTACGGGCGGCAAGGGCAAGTAAGCCACCGCGCAAAATCGGCTCATAAAAAAAGCCGTCCGCATTGCGGACGGCTTTTTTGTTGCGCGTGAAGCCGGTTTAGAACCCGAGCTTCAAACCAATGTTGAGGCTGTTGTAGCGCTGCGCGTTGTCGGCGAAGTGACCGTAGTAGCTGACCCAGCCCTGGAGATTCGGAGTGAGCTGCGCAAGCACGCCGACGCTGGCTGTGCCCCAGTTCTTGTCGGGCGTAAAGCCGGCCATTTCGAAGCTGCCGTTCATGCTGTTGAGACCTGCGGTAACCATGTCGGTAGCGGCGCGGCTATCGTGGTTCCAGCCCAGTTCGACGAAGGGTGACAACGCCATGCTCTGTGTCTGCCAGTTGCCTTGCAGGCGCCAGCCCAGCGTGCTGATTAGCGCGTCGCGTTCCTGACGGCCGAACCACATGGCTGTCGCATCGTCGCCACCTTCGTTGTAACCGTTGATGCGAACATCCTGATATTCGAAGTTCGCAAACGGACCGGTCTTCAGGCTGCCCACATCGAACCAGTAGCCACCGTGAATACCAGCGCCCACGTAGGAGCCGTCGGTCTTGCCGTTTTCATTCGTACGCGCGTCACCGATGTAGAAAACGCGATTGATGTTCGTGTAGCTGGCCTGACCAAAATCACCGTAGACGCCGGCATACGCACCTGCGGAGTGCCAGGTCAGGTAACCCAGTCCCGTCAGTGCCTGCAGATCGTAACCGCCGCCACCGCTGACATCGGCGTAGTGCTCACCGATACCGAGGCCGACACCCGCGGAGAAGTCGTCGTTGATTTTCACGTCGGCACCCGTGGTCAGGTCGACGTTGTTGCTCGTCGTCTTCGGTGCGCCAGCACTCGAATCGAATTGCTGGTTCGAGTAGTTGATGCTGGCAAAAGCGCGCGTCGTGCTGCCGAAGTTGTCGGCCATCATCTGATCGCGAATGGCAGCCGTCTGCGTCGTGGCCGCTGCAAGCGGTGCTTCCTGCAGCAACGAAATCTGCTGCGGCGCTGCCAGTTCGGACAACACGGCCTGAGCCAGCATGCGATCGGCTGCGGTGGTCGGATGCACACCGTCGGCGAACAGGTAAGAGCTATTCGTGCCCGGTGCGTAGGTGTAAGGCAAGCCAGAACCTTGCGGACCGCACTCCACCGAGCTGGAGCCCACGCCGCACGCCGGCGTCGTGACGTTGCTGAAACCGTATCGACCCGGATTGGCGATCACCTGATTGAGCAAGGCATACGCATTGACCGGGATGATGCCCTTGCCGAGCTGGCCCAGACCCGCATTGAGCTGAGCGTTGAAGACCACGCTCAACGCGGTCAGTGCGGCGGCGGCCGTCGGACCCTCTTCGGTGGCATCCGGCGTCAGGCCGATGTTCGGAAGATTGAACACCAGGATGTTTTTCGCGCCTGCGCCCTGCAGCGCGCCCAGCAGCTTCACTTCCTGCTGTGCCGCAGCGACGATGCTCGCTTCGGCCTGCGCCTGCGTTTGCAGACTGGCGACGCCGGCTTGCGCAGCAACGGCGGCTTCGACCTGCTGCGTCACGGTGGGTGTGATCTGCGCTTCGAACGCTGCAATCGCCGTGGGGTTGTTCGGAATAATGTTATTCGCAATGGCCGCAGCAACTTCGGTTTGAATCGTCTGCTGGATCAGCGCCGGAACGGCCGCGGCAGCGCCTGCGGATGTGGCAGCGTAGAAGATGTCGTTCGCGCCGCCCCACATGGTGTAGAGGGCGTTGGCCTTGACCTTGTTCGTGGCCAGATAGTCAGTGACTTGCGTGGTGATCGTCGGCACCGCCGCCGGCGTTCCCGGCGAGTTGTTGAAGATGCCCGCGCCACCCCATGCGTAATCGCTGCCACCGGCGAGCGACGCCGTCAGCGAATAGCCCAGAGCCTTGGATACGTTCTGCACCACCACGGCACCCGGGTTCGTGGTGAATTCCAGCGGAGGCTGGATGCTCGGATCGGTGGCCAGCGAAATATTGCCGGCGTCGCTCAAGCTATCGCCGAAGACGATGACGCCACTGAACGTGGAGTTGGGGTTGCCAGTCGCCTGGGCCGTGCCAATGAGGCCGAGGGCCAGCGCAATGGCGCCAGCGATCTTGCGAGGTTGAACCATGGTGCCTGCTCCTGCGTTTGTTATAGGGAAGTTACGTTAATGCATGCCATACGTCTGCGCATGCTGCGCTGCAAGCAAACGGGCCCTTCGCAGGAAATTGAGCCGACCCCACCGGCTAAAGGCTCGCTCCCCACGGCCTTCGGATCGGGCGCCTCAGACGCCCGATCCGCGATACATCAGCGTTTCAAAGCACGCGTCATGGCATCGGCGAACGCGCTGTTGGCTGGCGCCGCAGCGGGTTTCGAGGGAGCGTTGCCGCCAGGCCGCGGACCGCGATTCTCGCGAGGCCCGTTGCGTGATTCACCCGCACCCGCCGCTTGACGTCCCCCACGAGCCTGCCCGGGCTCGTCGTCCAGGCGCATCGACAAACCGATGCGCTGGCGCGGAATGTCCACTTCCATGACTTTGACCTTCACGATATCGCCCGCTTTCACCGCGTCGCGCGGATCTTTGACGAAGGTATGTGAAAGCGCCGAGACGTGGACCAGTCCGTCCTGATGGACGCCGATATCCACGAACGCGCCGAACGCGGCGACATTGGTGACGCGGCCTTCGAGAATCATGCCGGGTTTGAGATCTTTCAGATCTTCCACGCCTTCGGCAAAACTCGGTGCGACAAATTCGGGGCGCGGATCGCGGCCCGGTTTCTCTAGTTCCTTGAGAATGTCGCGCACGGTCGGCACGCCGAAGCGTTCGTCGGTGTATTGCTCGGCTTTCAGGCTGCGCAGAAAACTCGTGTCGCCGACGATGCTTTTCACTTCGCGGCCGCACTGCGCAATGATGCGCTCGACCACCGGATACGCTTCCGGATGCACTGCGCTCGCATCAAGCGGATTATCGCCATTGGGTACACGCAAGAAGCCCGCGCATTGTTCGAACGCCTTGTCACCCAGACGCGGCACCTTCAATAGCGCTTTGCGATTGGCGAAAGGACCATTTGCGTCGCGGTGTTTCACCACGTTGTCGGCCACGCTTGCTGACAGACCGGCGACACGCGAAAGCAGTGCAGCCGAAGCAGTGTTGACGTCCACGCCCACCGCATTCACGCAGTCTTCCACTTTGGCGTCGAGCGCGCGCGCAAGTTTCACCTGATTGACGTCGTGCTGATATTGGCCAACACCAATTGCCTTCGGTTCGATCTTCACCAACTCGGCAAGCGGATCCTGCAAACGGCGCGCGATGGACACCGCGCCACGCAAACTCACGTCGACATCGGGAAATTCCTTGGCGGCGACTTCGGATGCCGAATACACCGATGCGCCCGCTTCGCTCACGACGATCTTGGAAAGTTTCAGCTCCGCATGCTTCTTGATCAGTTCGCCCGCCAGCTTGTCGGTTTCGCGCGACGCCGTGCCGTTGCCGATCGCGATGAGATTCACGCCGTGCTGCTTGCTCAACACCGCAAGGCGAGCCAGTGACTGATCCCACTGATTGCGTGGTTCATGCGGATACACCGTGTCGGTAGCAAGCAACTTGCCCGTCGCATCGACGACGGCGACTTTCACGCCCGTACGAATGCCAGGATCAAGACCCATGACGGTTTTTGCACCGGCGGGCGCAGCGAGCATCAAATCCTTGAGGTTGTCACCGAATACGCGAATCGCCTCGTCTTCAGCGCTTTCACGCACGCGGCCGAACAGATCGAGCGTGAGATGCAAATGCAATTTCACGCGCCACGTCATGCGCACGGTTTCACGCAGCCATGCATCCGCTGCGCGGCCGCGATCGATGATGCCGGCGTGCACAGCAACGCGGCCTTCGCCTTCGATGTGACCTTGTTCGGCTTCGACAGCGGGCGCGAGTTCAAGCTCGATCACGCCTTCGTTGCGCGCACGCATCAACGCGAGCAGGCGGTGCGAGGGGATCTTGCCGATCGCCTCCATGTGATCGAAATAGTCGCGGAATTTCGCGCCTTCGTTTTCCTTGCCTTCGACGACCTTCGCGCGAATCTGTCCTTTCTCCCACAGCCAATCGCGCAGGTCGCCAAGCAGCTGCGCATCTTCGGCAATGGTTTCCATCAGTATCGCGCGTGCGCCATCCAGTGCGGCGCGTACATCGGCGACACCTTTTTCGGCGTCGACAAACGCTTCGGCAAAAACCTCTGGCGATTGCGTGGGATCTTCGCGAAGACCTGTGGCGAGCGGCTCAAGTCCTGCTTCGCGTGCAATCTGTGCTTTGGTGCGGCGCTTGGGTTTGTATGGCAGGTAAAGATCTTCCAGTCGCGCCTTCGTGTCGGCAGCGAGAATGTCGCCTTTCAGCGCATCGGTCATCTTGCCTTGTTCGTCAATGCTCGCGAGGATCGCCGCGCGGCGCTCTTCCAGTTCGCGCAGATAGCGCAGGCGTTCTTCCAGCAAACGCAATTGCGTGTCATCGAGACCGCCCGTGGCTTCTTTGCGGTAGCGTGCGATGAATGGCACGGTAGCGCCACCATCGAGCAATTCTACAGCGGCGCGTACTTGTTCCGGTTTGCCGGCGATGTCTTGAGCAATGCGTTGTTCGATACTAAGCATGAGACTGAAAAATTCCTTGAGCTTGCGTGTCGCGTTAAATCAGAGAATCAGATCGGCCAAGTCACCGATAATAACAAGGGATGACCGATGGCATGCGCAAATAACATGAAAAAAAAGGCGCGATCCCGCAGGCCGCGCCGTTTCGTATGTCGCGAATTCAGGCGTTGAAGCTGCCGCGATCGCTGCTTGATTGCGGCCGCGGCGGCGGCAGTGCCTGAACGCTTCCGTTGAGCACGAGGGTGCTGGCCATCAGGTCGTGCAAGCCTTGTTTGCGTTGCGTCCAAGCGACCGCGAGATAGCAAATGACGGGAATCAATCCGAACACCAGCGACATCAACCGAACGACATTGCGTCCCGCCGAGCGAACGAAACTGATGCGTTGACCGTCCAGATCCGTCACGCGCAGACGGAGCGCCAGCTTGCCCGGCGTCGCCTGCCATTTGGATGCTTCAAACAACGTGTAGTAGATGTACGTGATGATGATCGACGCGAAGGTCGAACTTTCCGTGGCGTCCACGTAATCGTGAAGCGCCTTCGTCATGTCTGCGTTGCTTTGAAATTGAGCGATGAAATGCGTATACGCTTCCACGCCGCCCAGCATGTAGGCGGCAATCATCGATGGAATGGTGAGAATGATCAGATCGATGATCCACGCACCGACGCGCTGCCAGAAACCGGCGTAATCGAACGCAGTGACGTTTGCCGACATGTGTACGGCTGCTTGCGGCGGCGCGTAGATGTTCGGAGTCGGCGGCGGCGTTGGGCGTTCTTGCGGAAAAAGAACCGATAACGGTTGCCAGTCGGCCAGTCCGTCGTACCAGCCCAGGTCGTCGCGGCTCAGCTGACCACTGCGCAGCCATTCCCTTATCTGGTCTTCCCGATAAGGGCCGTGACGTTCACCCTGGCGGCCAATCCACACTTCCATCGGCTATTCCTCGCTAAGCAGATGCGCATGATGCCATGCGTTTGCGAAGGATTGGACCGAGATGGATGACGCTCACGCCGCCGCACGGCGCTTCAGATGGACAAGCAGCAACGAAATGGCGGCAGGGGTCACGCCGCTGATGCGAGCGGCCTGGCCGATGGTCGCAGGCAGGCTGCGCTTGAGCTTCAGCAGCACTTCGGAGGAAAGGCCGCGTACCTTGTCATAGTCGAAGCTGGTCGGAATCGCCGTATTTTCATGACGGCGCTGACGCTCGATTTCCTCGCGCTGGCGCTCCAGATAGCCGGCATACTTGGTCTGCACTTCCACCTGCGCGGCGACGTCCTCGTGCTCGACGGCAGGGCCAAGTTCGGTCACGGAAGTCAGCTTCGCGTAATCGACCTGCGGGCGGCGAAGAAGATCCAGCGCGTTCGTTTCACGGCTGACCGCAATGCCAAGCTGGCGCTCGATCGCTGCACCCAGCGCATTGTTCGGCGCGGCCCACAGCGCACCCAGGCGCTGCACTTCGCGCTCTACCGCCTCGCGCTTTGCGCGCAGCGCATCGAAACGCTCCTGCGGCACCACGCCCAGCGCATGCCCGGTTTCGGTCAGACGCAGATCGGCGTTGTCTTCGCGCAAGTGCAGGCGGTACTCGGCGCGAGAGGTGAACATGCGATAGGGCTCGATCGTGCCATTGCTGGTCAGGTCATCGATCAGCACGCCGACGTAGGCCTCATCGCGGCGCGGATACCACGGTGCCTTGCCTTTTACGGCGAGCGCAGCGTTCAGGCCGGCGATCAGGCCCTGCGCGGCGGCTTCCTCATACCCGGTCGTGCCGTTGATCTGGCCGGCAAAGTACAGCCCTGGAATCGTCTTGGTTTCGAGCCACGGGTGAAGGCCGCGCGGGTCGAAGTAGTCATATTCGATGGCGTAGCCGGGCCGCGTGATGTGCGCGCGCTCGAAACCCTTGATCGAATGCACCAGCGCCAGCTGCACGTCGAACGGCAGCGAGGTGGAGATGCCGTTGGGGTAGATTTCGAAGCTGTCCAGGCCTTCCGGTTCGATAAAGATCTGATGCGAGCCCTTTTCGGCAAAGCGCACGACCTTGTCCTCGATCGACGGACAGTAACGCGGGCCAATGCCTTCGATCTGGCCGGTATAGAGCGGTGAACGGTCCAGCGCGCCCCGGATGATCTCGTGCGTGCGCTCGCTGGTATGCGTAATCCAGCAGCTGACCTGGCGTGGGTGGTCCGTGCGGGAGCCCAGGTAGGAGAACACGGGCGCTGGGTCGTCGCCGGGTTGTTCATCCAGATGGGTGAAGTCGATGCTGCGCAGGTCGATGCGCGGCGGGGTGCCGGTCTTCAGGCGATCGGCGGCCACCGGCAGCTCGCGCAGGCGCTGGGCGAGCGTGGTGGCCGGCGGATCGCCCGCACGGCCGCCGGCGTACTGGGCGGGCCCAATGTGAATCTTGCCCGCCAAAAAAGTGCCCGCCGTGAGCACAATTGACCTGGCGTGGAAAGAAAGGCCCATTTGCGTCACTACGCCGGTGACGCGGCCGTTCTCGATGATCAGATCGTCGACCGCCTGCTGGAACAGGTCGAGATTCGGCTGCGTCTCGACCGTCCGGCGAATCGCCGCCTTGTAGAGCGCGCGGTCGGCCTGGCAGCGCGTAGCGCGTACTGCCGGTCCCTTTGACGCGTTCAGCGTGCGCCACTGGATGCCCGCGCGATCGGCGGCCTGCGCCATGGCGCCGCCCAGCGCGTCGATTTCCTTCACCAAATGCCCTTTGCCGATGCCGCCAATGGCCGGATTGCAGCTCATCTGGCCGATCGTTTCGATGTTGTGGCTGAGCAGCAACGTACGCGCACCCGTGCGCGCCGCGGCCAGCGCAGCTTCGGTGCCGGCATGGCCGCCGCCGATCACGATCACGTCGTAGGAGGTCGGATGAAGCATCGGAATGGGCAAAATAAAGGGTTGGTCAGGGGCTTATGGTAATGCGCCCTCGGCTGCGAGGCATCCCTTACAGCAGACTGGCATGTTTTCTGCTTGAATATCCCCGCACTTTCACGGGCAGATGTCGCGCAGTTTGCGCACGGAGATCGGACGACAGGGGTCCATTCGCGTGCCGGGAGAGGAAGCAAGACGGCGCCCATTAGGGCGCCGTCGTTATTTTCGATCTCTTGAGATAAGAGATCTGGCGCCCGGCGGTCTCAGGAACAGGGGGAATCCAGGATGACCGTGTTGCCGGGCGCCAGAAACTGGCAAACGTTGCAGGGCTGAACGGCCGTTGCCGCTCCCCCTGAGCGTGGGTGGATCATGGCCCCAAACGCGTGAACATGGGGTGACTGAAACGCAAAATTATGCCGATGTACGGCAGCTGCTGACACAAAAGGTCACAGCGTGTTTTGGAGCAAATATGTTGTGTGAAGTACGTCACATGCTGGCACGCCTCATGCAGGTCTTCGGTGCAGGCCAAAGAGGGGAAGCCATCATGGACAACAGTAACGAGTTCGCACCGGTTTACATGCGTCACGACTTGATGATCGAGATTGGGCGCCTGGAAATGGCAATGGATCATCTCGAAGAGCGTGAACAAACGCAGCAACAGCAACTGCGTCCGCGTCTCGAGTCGCGCATGACTCACTTGCTTAGCGAGCTGGATCATCTGCCTGCGTAAGCAGCGACGTGTTTTTTGCGCCGCCCCGTGGCGGCGGCCCTTTAGGGGTCGCCGTCCGCGATAAGGGCAGTCAGTGTTGCAGCACGTTTCCGATGATTTCGCTCAGATTGCGCGACAAGCCGCCACGCTGAGCTAACGCAACCAGTGCAGTGCGCGCCGCTTCGCGGCGTACTGATTCCAGACGTTGCCATCCGTTGAACGCCGTCGCCAATCGTGCCGCGATTTGCGGATTGAGTGCGTCCAGTTGCGCGAGCCGATCAGTGAGCAAGCGATAACCTTCGCCGTCGGTGCGATGAAAGCCGCTTGGATTGCCGCTGGCGAACGTGCCGAACAACGCACGCGCACGATTCGGATTTTTCAGCGTGAATGCCGGATCGATTTCCAGCGTTCTAATCGATGCGAGTGCTGCATCGCCCGGTACCTGTGCTTGCACGGTGAACCACTTGTCCAACGCGAGCGGATTGTCCGCGTAGCGTTCACGGAAGTGCGCAAGCGCTTTTGCTGCTTGCGGTGCACGTTGACGAACCAGCACACCCAAAGCGGCGAGGCGATCGGTCATGCCCGTCGCCGACTCGTATTGCTTGGCCGCCAGTGCGTGCGCTCCGTCGGCATCGACCAGCGCCAATAATTCGAGCACGCGGCGTTTGAGTTGGCGCTTGGCCTGATTCCCGGCGTCGAGTTTCAAGTCACCGCCCACGTTCAACGCGTGATAGCGCGCGTGTAGCGTCTCGATGCCGATATGTGCGGCCAGTCGTCGTTGCAACTCCTGCCGATGCGCATGAATTTTTGCGGGATCGACTTCCGTTTGGCGGTCGGCAAATTCGATTTCACCGGGCGGTGTCATCAGGTCGGCGAGCAAGGCATCGTCGATAGCACGACCGTGGAATAGCGACGCGAGCGCATCGCACCAGGCGCCGCACGCATCGTTGTCTGTTGGCGCATGCAGCGAGTCGAACGCAAGAAAAGCCAAATGCTGGCCAGCTTCCCAGCGATTGAAGCCATCGGGGTCGTGCGTCAGCAGCAACGCGAGTTCCGCCGGTGCGTAACCGTATTCCAGCAACACCGGTGCAGAGAAGCCACGCAGCAGCGATGGTACGGGTGGTGCGTCAATGTGACGGAAAACAATCGGCTGCGATGCCTTGCTGACGACCACGACCTTTTCCGTCTCGGGCGTTTGTCCGTCGGTATGCAAAGGCAGCACGTTGCCGCTGTGATCGAACAGCGAAAGCTTCACCGGAATGGGGAGCGGTGTTTTCTCCGGCTGGTTCGGCGTCGCGCGCGTGTGTTGCGACAGCGTGAGTGTGTATTCCTTGCGTGCTGCGTCGTATTCGCCATGCGCGTGCAGTCGTGGCGTGCCAGCCTGCCCGTACCAGCTCAAATAAGGCATCAAGTCGACGCTGTTGGCGTCACCCAGCGCGGACAGAAAATCCTCGATAGTTGCCGCCTGTCCGTCGTGGCGCTCGAAGTAAAGATCCATGCCGCGACGAAAGCCATCCGGGCCCAGGCTTCCGGCAAGCATGCGTACCAACTCCGCGCCTTTCTCGTAAACGGTCGCCGTGTAGAAATTATTGATCTCGCGATATTCGGCAGGCCGCACCGGATGCGCCAGCGGGCCTGCATCCTCCGGAAACTGTGCGCGACGCAGCAGTGACACGTCTTCGATGCGTTTCAGCGACGGCGAATTCATGTCGGCTGAAAACTGCTGTTCGCGAAACACCGTCAGGCCTTCCTTCAGCGACAACTGAAACCAGTCGCGGCACGTCACGCGATTGCCGGTCCAGTTGTGGAAGTATTCGTGCGCCACGACGGCTTCCACGGCACGATATTCCTCGTCCGTGCTGCTATCCGGATCGGCAAGCAGATATTTCGCGTTGAAGATGTTCAGCCCCTTGTTCTCCATCGCTCCCATATTGAAATCGTGGGTGGCGACGACGTGGAAAACATCGAGATCGTAGTTGCGGCCATACGCTTTCTCGTCCCAGCGCATGCAACGTTCCAGCGCGTCGAGTGCGTAGTGACAGCGATCGATGACATTTGCCTCGGACCACATCACCAGCGCGACGTTGCGGCCGTCGGCGGTGATGTAGTCACGTCGAATATTTTTCAGTCGGCCGGCGACGAGTGCGAAGAGATAGCTCGGCTTGGGGTGGGGATCGATAAAGCGCGCCCAGTGGCGACCGTGCTCAAGTTCGCCCGCGCCGTTCGGGTTGCCACCGGCAAGAAGCACGGGAAAACGTTCGCGGTCGGCGCGCAATGTCACGGTGTAACGCGCCAGCACATCCGGTCGATCCGGGAAAAAGGTGATGTGGCGAAACCCTTCGGCTTCGCACTGAGTCAGTAGGAAGCCGGTTTCGCGCGAGCCGGACAAATAAAGGCCTTCCAGCGCCGTATTCGCCGCGGGCTTCAAACGCACACGCGTCTCAAGCACGCTACCGTCTTTCGCGCCATCCACTTCCAGCACGCTGTCTTCGTGGCGATAGCTGTTGGCATCCAGTGCGCGGCCGTCGAGCGAAATTGCCAGCAATTCGAGCCCTTCACCGTCCAATCTCAGCGGCTGGGATTGTTCGGCGTCGCGACGAAGCACCAGTCGTGCGGTGACTTCGGCGGTGTCGATACCCAGATCGACATCGAGTTCAACTGTGTCGACCGACCACGGCGGGCGGCGGTAATCGCGCAGTCGGATGGGGGCGGCGGTGGTTTCGTTCACAAGGGTCATACTGCAGAAGGGCCGAGCAAGGACGGATCAGGCTAACATGCGGGTTTTCCCCGGCAGGAACAAGCGGATGAACGCATTCAGCATCGAGCAGGCGCGTCTGGGGACGCAAGATATCGTGATTCTCCGCGACGCCGCGCGAGAGCGCTCGGTGCGGTTCGCACGCCATGGCGCGGCATTGATCAGCCTGGAGCAGACCATCGGCGGCACGGTGCATCAGCTCGCCGACGGTTACCGCGACGCCGCCGAGATCGAGAGCCGTCCGAGTTCGCGCTACGCGATCATGGCGCCGTTCGCCAATCGTATCGACGATGCTCGCTACACGTTCAACGGTCAGTCCTACGATTTGCAGCCGGGCGTGCAGGGTGCGGAGCGCGCCGCCAGACATGGCTTCGTGCGTGGCGTGGATTTCGATATCGCCGCATTGCATGCCGACGCGCAATCTGCGCAGGTCACGTTTACAACGTCCGTTATCCGGCCCGGCAAGTTCGCAGGTTATCCGTTCGCCATCGATCTGGCGGTGACTTTTGCGCTTGATGCCAGCGGTTTGTCGCTGGTGGCGCGCATGCGCAATGTCGGTGACAAGGCGGCACCTTGTTTCTTCGGCTGGCATCCGTACTTTCGCGTCGGTGACAGTAGCGTCGACACCTGGGAACTAGAGATTCCAGCAACGAGCTTCATTCGGATGAACGCCGATGCCATTCCATTGGCCGGTACGGAGGCTTATCAGCCGCTCGACGACGCTCCACGTGCATTAGATTTTCGCCACGCCAAACCTATCGGCGCGACAAAGATCGATAACGCTTACGCCCATCTCGTTTACGGCGCGGATGGACGCGCACACGCACGTCTGCGCGATCCGGCGAGCGGCATACGCATCAGCGTCTGGCAGGAAAAGGGTGTGACGCTCGCATTTACCGCCGATACGGTGACGCGTGACGTCCGCCGCTCCGTTGCACTCGAGCCAATGGAAAGCATGTCCAACGCATTCAATCGTCCCGATTGCGCGGACGCGATTCGCCTGGAGCCCGGTGCCGAACGCGAATTCCGTTGCGGTGTGGAGATCGCTGTCGCATGAGTGTTCCGTTGCCGACGATGGATCAGATCCGCGATGCAGCTGCACGCATTGCGCCTTACGCCGTATTGACGCCTGTATTGCGCAACGCCACGCTCGACGAATTGGTCGGCGCGCAGCTGTTTTTCAAATGCGAAAACCTGCAACGTGGCGGTGCCTTCAAATTTCGCGGCGCCTGCAATGCTGTGTGGTCGCTCTCCGATGAAGAGGCGGCGCGTGGCGTCGTGACGCATTCGTCTGGCAATCACGGCAATGCACTTGCCATGGCGGCGGCCACGCGCGGTATTCCTGCGCACGTCGTGGTGCCGGAAGGCGCGGTGCTCGCCAAACTCCAGGCCATCGAAAAAGCAGGGGCCATCTTGCATCGTTGCGCAGCGACGACTGCAGCACGCGAAGCAAAAGCGGCGGAAGTGCAGCAGGCGACCGGCGCCATTCTGGTTCACCCGTATGCCAACACGCAGGTAATGGCCGGGCAGGCTACGGCCACCTTGGAGTTGCTGCGCCAGTCCGACGGCCTGGATATGCTCATCACGCCCATTGGCGGCGGCGGATTATCCAGCGGCAGCGCGATTGCTGCACACGGCATCGATCCAACCATCAAGGTATTCGGTGCCGAACCGGCTGGCGCCGACGATACTGCGCAATCGCTCGCGCGTGGCGCACGCATCGACCACTTCACGGCGAATACCGTTTGCGATGGGTTGCGCACCCTTGTTGGCGAATCGAACCTCGAAGCACTGCGTGCGCATCGTGTCGACGTGATCACCGTCACCGACGAAGAGAGCATCGCTGCGATGCGCGAACTGTGGCGTTCGCTCAAGCTGGTGGTGGAAGTATCCAGCGCCACGGTCTTCGCGGCCGTACTCAAACAGCGCGAGCGTTTCGCAGGCAAGCGTGTCGGCCTGGTGCTGACCGGCGGCAATGTGGATCTGGATGCGCTGCCCTGGTAGCAGCACGCAAGCGGCGTGATCGAACGTGCTTGCGATCATGTTGTGATCTACGCCCGAAAAATCTGCAAGATTCGCGCCAGAAATGTCATCGCGTGTTTTTGTGCGTGGTGAATCATGATGTCAATCACGCTTTCCTTTTTTTAAATCACTCATCCTCCCGGCTCACAATCTGATCCCAGCATCGAGCAACAGGGGGGCCTTATGGTCGAGCTGGAAATACAGGTCCACTCTGACCGCAGAGAGGGCCTGCTCACCGAGCTTGGGCACGTTGTCGTCACCAATCATTTTTCGCTGTTGCGACAGCGGCTGACACAGGACAGCCGCGGTGCCTGGCTGTCCATGCTCGTGCGCGGCCCCGCCGAGCAACGCTTTGCGCTGGAAGAAATGCTTGGGACACATACGCGTGTGTTGAGCTTTGAAGCGGCACTCGCTGGCGAAGTGACACCTCTATCGGCACCGGTGGCACACATTCCAAGAATTACCGAAACGATGGCCCAGCCGGTGGTGGAAGAACCTGCGCCGATGCCGGAACCGCCCGTCGCACCTACTGCGCCGGTAACGCCGGATATTTCTCAGGTCGAGCACATCTTGCCCAAGCTCGCGCAGGACTATCCGCACATCTATCCGTGGCTTGTTGCGCTGGAAAACAGCGTCGCCGATTCGGTGCGCGAATCCTCGTTGATATTGGCCGGACGACGCACCGGCGCGTGGGTCTACAAACGCGACTACGCGATGGGCGCCAAGCTGAGCCTGAGCGATGCGATCAAGCGCATCGGCGTGCCGGCGCTGAAGCTGCTCGCGGACATCGAACAACACGGCGTGCACATCAATATTCTCAATAGTCCCTTGTGCACGCCGGGTGTGCAGTCGGGCTGCAAGTTCTACGGCGGTTATCTGGAAGGTTTGCTCGGCGCATCCGTCACGCCCAAAAAAGTATTCGTTCGACATCTGAGCTGCCGAAGCGCCGGAGCGGCTCACTGCAGTATGGAAATCTCACATTGATCGCGTCATTCCGGGGGGAACCGACATGCCTATGCCGATGAGTTACAACTGGCTGCTCGTGCTGTTGTCGTACGCCGTTGCAGTGCTCGGTTCATTCACCGCGTTGCAGCTCGCCGTGGCCATTCCGCTGGCGCGCAATCAGCGCCAGAAAACCGCAGCGGTCGCCATGGCGGGAGGCGCCATGGGGCTTGGCGCCATCTGGGCGATGCACTTTATCGCGATGCTTGCGTGCGACAGCGGTATGGATGTGACGTACGACCCGGCCATCACCGCACTATCGGCCGTCGTGGCATTCGCAGCCTGCTCCGGCGGTTTGCTGCTGGTCGGCGATGGGCAATTCAGCTGGCTGAAATTGGCGGGAGCGGGAACCTGCATGGGCGTCGGCGTGGCTTCCATGCATTACCTCGGCATGGCGGCGATGATGATGCCGGCCACGGTGAACTACGATTACGGCGTAGTGTTCCTCTCCTTTGTCATCGCCGTGGCCGCATCGATGGCCGCGCTGTGGCTCGCGTTCAATCTTCGCGGTCCGCTGCAGATGATCGGCAGCGCATTGGTGATGGGCGTCGCCGTGTGTGGCATGCATTACACCGGCATGGCCGCGGCGACCTTCGAGGACAACGGCGGTCAGGTGCCCGATGGTTATGCCGACGGTCTGCGCGTGGGTAATCTGGGCGTCACCATCTTCGTGATCACCGCCACCTTGCTGGGTTTGACGCTGGTGCTTCATTACTGGCGCCAGCGCTACCGTTCCAGCCTCAGCATTTAAGGATTCCTCACCATCCTCCGCTGCGTGGCGTTATTCTGTTCTCCTGGGACCAAGGGAGAACGGCAGTGACGTCACGCATTCGCTGCCATTGGGCGGCCGACGGTGAGCTGATGCAGTCGTATCACGACACCGAATGGGGCGCCCCGTTGCATGACGACCGCGCACTGTTCGAGTTTCTCTGCCTGGAAGGCGCGCAGGCCGGACTTTCCTGGCGCACCGTGCTGCAAAAGCGCGAAAACTATCGGCGCGCGTTTCATCACTTCGACATCGCCCGCGTCGCCGCCATGAAGGATCGCGAGCTGGAAAAGCTCCTGCTCGATCCGGGACTTATCCGCAATCGCCTAAAAATCACGGCGGCGCGCGATAATGCCAAAGTAGCGCTGGAAGTCATCGATGAATTCGGCAGCCTCGATGCGTACCTCTGGTCGTTCGTGAATGGCAAATCCATTCAGAACCGCTGGCGAAGCAAGGGTGATGTGCCTGCGAGCACGCCCGTGTCGGATACGATGAGCAAGACGCTCAAGAAGCGTGGCTTCCGGTTTGTCGGCACGACCATCTGCTATGCCTTCATGCAAGCGACCGGCATGGTCAACGATCACGTCACTGAATGTTTCAGATTCAAAGCCTGCGGAGGAAAGCCTTAATCATGAGCTCACTAAATTTCCCCTCTCGCATGCGTGCTGCCCGGGGCGTTCTGCTGGTCAGTGCGACAGCTGTTTTTGCGCTGGCCGCCGCATCGGCTTACGCCAAAACCGGCGACCGCAATCAGCCGATGAACACCGCGCAGGATCATCTCGACGGTTTCAATGCGCCCAACACCATCACCACGCTAACCGGCAACGTGGTGGTCACGCAGGGCACGATGAAGGCAAAAGGCGACGTCGCCAAAATCTATCTGGATGCCGATACGCAGGTCAGCCGCATCGTCATGACCGGCAAGCCGCATGCGCATATCGAGCAGCTGGACGACGACAACAACCTCATGACGGGCGAGGCGCCCACGCTCGATTACGACAACATCAACGGCATTGCGGTGCTTTATCCGAATGCGGTTGTCACCGAGCAGAACACCGGCGAAGCCCGCGCGGACAAGATCACCTACGACACCAACACCACGCACTTCACGGGGGTGGGCAATGTCAGCGCAATTTATTATCCGAAGCAAAAAACGGGAAAAGACGCGCCGGCACAACCTGGCAATGCGAAGTCCTCTTCAGCTGACGGCGCAGCAGCCGAGCCCGCTGCGCACACGTAAGTCTGGCGGCGCTTAGCGCCGACGCGAGCCGCGCAAGCTGTCGAGAGAGAAGCTTGCAATCTCGCCGCCGTCTTTCCCGCGGCGCGACTGGCCCGGCGGAGGACCCCAGGCGTGTGCCGTCACCACCTCCCACGTGGCGGGAATGCGACCATCGACACGCATCGCTTCGTAAGCTGCCAACATGCGCTGAAAGTGATGCTTGCCCGTTAGCGCGCGTTCGCGACCACGGTCAGCGTGTGTTGCGCCCAAACCCTTGAGTTCGCGCAGCAACGCTTTGGGTTCACTGTACGTCAGTGTGTACCGATCTACGTCCAGCACCGGATCGCGCAGACCAGCGGCGATCATCGCGTCACCTACATCATGCATATCCAGAAACCGGCTGACGTGGGAATGCTGATCGACAGAAGCCCACGCAGCACGCAATTCGCGCAAGGTATCGGGACCGAAGGTGGAAAACAGCAGCATGCCGCCGGGTTTCAGTACGCGCGCACATTCGCCGAACAGCGCGGAGAGATCGTCGATCCACTGAAAGCACAGGTTGGAATGCAATATGTCGACGCTGTGATCGGGCAGCGGCAACGCTGTCGCCTCACCGCACACGCGCACGAAAGGCTTCAGCCAACCGGTATGCGCCTTCGCGGCATGCAGCATGGGTAGTGCGGCATCGACGGCGATTAGCTGTGCTTTGGCATAACGTTTCTTCAGCATTGCGCTGCCGCGGCCTGTACCGGCACCGACGTCGATGATGCGTTCGGGTTGCTGCAGATAGAAATCGAGGCGCTCCAGCAGCAACTGCTGCACTTCGCGCTGCAACGCATCGTGTTGTTCGTAGCTCGCAGCGGCGTGGCCGAAGTTGGCACGCACGCGTTGGATATCGACGTGAAAGTCGCTCATGGATTTGCCTCAAGCCAGGGCAGCAGCGTCTGCGCAACGGCATCGGCGTGACTTAGAAAAGGCGCATGTCCGGCATGCGCAACGACGTGGAATTCGCCGTGGCTCGTATCGGCGGACCACTGCATGGCGTCGGGGTGAACAAGGCGATCAAGACGTCCAGCGGTCCACCAGCTATTTCCTGCTTTCAAAGTCGGCAAGCTGGCGCGCAGATCCGTTTCATCCAGGATGCGAATGCCTTCCTGCAGTACGCGCATGTTCGGTTCGCCGCGCGAAAACACTTCGGCACGCAAACGGCGCAATTCGCCGCGCGGATCGGGGCTGCCCATGACTTCCAGTGCAAGGAAACGCTCGATGGTGGCGTGGTAATCCGTTTCCAGATCCGTGGCCAACTGCTGCACAAGTGCGGGATCTCTGCCATGCGGCCAATCGGCTGCACTGGTGAAGCGCGGTGTCGCGCAAAGCATGGCCAGCCCGCGTACGTGATCCGGAAGATTCACCGCGGCACTCAACGCAACAAGGCCACCCAAGGACCAGCCGAGCCACGTAGCGGGCGGCGTGGCGTCGGCAATCGCACGTGCGCAGATATCCGGCTGCAGCGGCAGCGTGCTGTCACGCGAATAACCGTGGCCGGGAAGGTCGACCAGATACATCGTGCAGTGCTCTTGCAGCGCTTCAACCAGTGGCGCGAAAACGCCGCCGTGCATGGCCCAGCCGTGAATCATCACCAGCGGTATCGTGCCGCTGCCATGAACCTCGACGTGCAGGCTCATGTGGAAGTCGCCTTGGTGCCATCTCCCGCATCGGGAGGCGAGATCGGTGCAGGCTCAAGCGCTTTGTCTACTGCACCGCGTTCGTCAAAGACGAAACAATCGCCGTGCCAGTGCGCACCGCCCACTTCTTCGAAGTATTTCAGGATGCCGCCTTCCAGCTGAAACACGCGCTGCATGCCGATGTCCTGCATGTGCAACACGGCCTTCTCGCAGCGGATGCCGCCGGTGCAATACGACACGACGGTTTTGCCGTCGTAACGCGATTGATCGTCAGCCAGCGCGGCGGGCAATTCGGTGAAGCTCGCAATGCGATAGTCAACGGCGTGGGGAAACATGCCGACGTCGGTTTCATACGTATTGCGTGTATCGAGCAACACGACTTCGTGACCGTCGTCATCGTGTCCCTGATCGAGCCAGCGTTTGAGTGTGGCTGGGTCTACGGCAGGCGCACGGCCACCTTCCGGCCGAATCGTGGGCTGGCGCAAGGTGATGATTTCTTTTTTCAGACGCACACGCATGCGTTTGAACGGCACGTCGTCGGAAACCGATTCTTTCGCTTCCAGACCGGCGAAGCGCGAGTCTTCGCGCAGCCATGCCAGGAACGCATCGATCGCGTCGCGCGAGCCCGCAAGAAACAGGTTGATGCCTTCGGGCGCGAGCAAGATGGTGCCCTTCAGTTCCAACGCCTCGCATTGGGCAAGCACGCGTGTGCGCAGCGCTGGCAGATCGTCCAGGCTGACGAAGCGATAGGCGGAGATGTTCAGGATCGACATAGGAGAGGCAGGGATGCTTGAAACGCAATTATACCGGGGCGTGTGCGAGCCGCAGGGATTGGAGCGCCTGCAGCAGCTGGTCGACGTGCGCGTCTTCGTGCGCGGCGGATAGGGTGATACGCAACCGCGCTTGCCCCTGGGGCACGGTAGGTGGGCGGATCGCGACGACTAGCAAGCCTTTTGCTTCCAGGGCGCGCGAAGCCTCCAGCGCGCGTTGCGAATCACCTATCAAAAGCGGCTGAATGGCCGTGCGCGAAGGCATCAGCGGTAACCCGAGCTCACTTGCGCCACGGCGAAAGCGCTGGATCAGATGCTGAAGTTTTTCGCGACGCCAGCTTTCCTGGCGTGCCAGATTCACTGCGCAGTGTGTCGCTGCCGCGAGCGCAGGTGGCATGGCCGTGGTGTAGATGTAGGTGCGTGCAAACTGGATCAGGCCATCGATAAGCGCGGCGGAACCGGCGACAAATGCGCCGCTGCATCCCAGTGCTTTGCCTAATGTCGCCATCAGCACGGGAACGTCGCGCTCGCTCAAGCGCGCTTCGGTAATGCTTCCCGCGCCATCGTCACCGAGTACGCCTAGTCCGTGCGCGTCGTCGACCATCAACGTTGCGCCTTCGCTTGCGCAAAGCGAAGCAAGCTCACGCAAAGGTGCAATATCGCCGTCCATGCTGAAAACACCGTCGGTGGCCAGCAAGGCGCAACCTTCAGTTTGGCCTTGCAGTTGACGTGATGCCGCTTCGACATCGGCATGCGGGTAACGCTTGAGCGCTGCGCCAGCGAGCTGCGCGCCGTCGAGCAGGCACGCATGATTGAGTTTGTCCTGCACGCACAGTTCGCCGCGTTCGAGCAGTGCCTGGACGACGCCCAGGTTGGCCATGTAGCCGGTGGAGAAGAGTAGCGCGCGTTCGCGCCCCGTCCATTCGGCCAGCGTTTCTTCCAGCGCAGCATGCTCGCGACGGTGGCCGCAGATCAGATGGGCCGATCCGCTGCCGACGCCGCTCGCATCGGCAGCCTGCTTCAATGCGGCGACCGGCCCGGGATGCTGCGCCAAACCCAGATAGTCGTTGCTGCAGAACGAAAGAAGGCGGCGTCCGTCGCTTTCGATAAACGCACCGTCGGTTTGCGTGATCGTACGCAGGCGTCGTAGTAATTGAGCCTGCGCACGTTCGGCCGTCTGAGCGGCCAATCGTTCGATCAGATCAGGCCGCGGCACTGCAGCCACAGCCTTGCCCGCAGCTCGCTGCTTCCGTTTCGACAATGTCTGCGTGCACGGTGCCAGCTTCTTCGACCACTTCCAACGCGTGCAGATCGAGGCGGCGGAACAGCGCGCGATCGTGTTCGACTTCCGGGTTGCCTGTGGTCAGCAGTTTTTCGCCGTAGAAAATGGAGTTGGCACCGGCGAAGAAGCAGAGTGCCTGCACCGCATCGTCCATTTGCTGGCGGCCTGCGGATAAACGCACCATCGAGGCGGGCATCAAGATGCGCGCGACGGCAATCGTGCGTACGAACTCGAACGGATCGAGCGCATCGGTACCGTAAAGCGGTGTGCCTTCCACTTGCACCAGCTGATTGATCGGCACCGACTGCGGATGCTCGGGCAGTGTGGCGAGCGTCTGCAGCAAACCGGCGCGCTGCTCGCGCGATTCGCCCATGCCGACGATGCCGCCGCAGCAGGTTTTCAAACCCGCTTCGCGAATATGTTCGAGCGTGTCGAGACGATCCTGATACTCGCGCGTGTGGATGACCTCGCCGTAAAACTCCGGCGCGGTGTCCAGATTGTGGTTGTAGAAATCCAGACCGGCGTGCTTGAGCGTTTGTGCTTGCGTGTCGGTCAGCATGCCGAGCGTGGCGCACGTCTCCAGGCCGAGTGCTTTCACCGCCGAGACGATTTCCGCCACCTGGGCGACGTCACGATCTTTTGGGCTGCGCCATGCCGCGCCCATGCAGAAGCGGCTGGCCCCGGCATCCTTCGCCGCCTGCGCGCGCGCGACCACTGCGTCAACCGCCATCAGTTTTTCCGCCTTGACCCCGGTGTGATAACGCGCAGCCTGCGGACAATACCCGCAATCCTCGGGGCAGCCGCCGGTCTTGATCGAGAGCAGGGTGGAAACCTGCACTGCGTTGGGGTCGTGGTTGGCGCGATGCACGCCATGCGCCCGATGCAGCAATTCGTTGAAAGGCAGGGCGAACAGCGCGACGACTTCGTCGCGGGTCCAGTCGTGGCGAAGAGCGGCTACGGACATAGGCTGGGAAATCCACAAAATACGCGGCGTATAAGTGTGGAAGTGCCCCGGAAGGCTGTCAACTAGATACGCCACGGAATGGTTGACGCCCCCGAACCCGTTACCATGGCGTCACCACCCATCAAGGACGCGATTCATGAGTGCAGGTCAGGGCAGTACGGGCAATGTCATCGCCGCGGTATGCAGTTTCTTCATCCCCGGCCTGGGGCAGCTGGTGCAGGGGCGATTGCTCAAGGCGATCGTCATGTTTGTGTTGGCAGCGGCGCTGTGGGTGATCTGGATGGGCTGGATCATTCACCTTTGGTCGATCATCGACGCGGCGCTCTACAAACCCGGCAACTGAGGTAAGTCCTTGCGCATGGATGCGCTGAATCGATTGACCGACCCGCTGCGCCGATGGCTGATTCCTTGGCGTTGCCTGCTGTGCGCGGATGCCGGAGCCGAGGGCGTCGATCTTTGTCCCGCATGTATCGCGGAATTTCCGCGCAATACGCACTGCTGCGAACGCTGCGCGCTGCCACTTCCTTTGTCTGCGCCACTATGCGGCCAATGTCAGCGCAAGGCACCGCGGTGGGATGCAGCGTGGGCGCCGTTTCGTTATGCGTGGCCGCTTGATCGTCTGGAAACACGCTTCAAGTTCGGTCGCGATCTTGCAGCGGGCCGGGTTCTTTCAACGTTGTGGGAAGGCGAGGCGCGACGATTGCCGTTGCCGCAATTTATCGTGCCCGTTCCGCTGCATAAGCAACGCCTTCGGGAGCGTGGCTACAATCAGGCGCTGGAATTAGCAGCGCCGCTGGCGCGTGCGTTGAATGTGCCTTATCGCCTTGATGTTCTAGAGCGCGTGCGGAATACCGGCGCGCAGACGACGTTGAATGCGGCGGAGCGTCGCCGCAATTTGAATGCCGCGTTTGCATTGCGCAAAGGTGTCGAGCTGCCGCCGCACATCGCGCTGCTGGACGATGTATTCACGACGGGCACCACGTTGGCCGAATGCACAAAAGTGCTGAAACGCGCGGGGGTTGCACGCGTCGATGTCTGGGCACTCGCGCGCGCACCGATTCCCGGTCGTTGAAAATCAACGCACGGCCAGTGCCAGTGCGATACCGATCCAGACCGTCAAGCCGAGCCAGTTGTTGTGGCGAAATGCCTTCAGGCAGGCGTCGCGCTCGCGGTTGCGAATCAACCACAGCTGCCATCCAAACAGTGCCACCGCACCGACGATGCCCAGCCAAAACGGCCATTCAAGTTTTGCGCGCGTGCCGACCATCACCAGGGCAATGACGAAGGTCCCCATCAGCACACCGATGATCGGCACATCGGCATCGCCGAACAAAATGGCGGTGGAACGTGCACCCGCCTTGATATCGTCGTCGCGATCGACCATCGCGTATTCGGTGTCGTAAACCACCGACCACAGAATGTTGGCAATAAACAGCAGCCACCCGACCGGCGGCACGGTGTTTTGAATCGCTGCAAATGCCATCGGAATCGACCAGCCGAACGCTGCGCCGAGAACGACCTGCGGCAGGTCGGTATATCGCTTTGTAAACGGATACAGCGCTGCGAGGGCAGCGCCGATGAAGGAAAGTTTGATCGTCAGCGGATTGGTCAGCAGCACCAGCAGAAAGGCAAAAGCCAGCAACGCAAGGAACACGATCAGGGCTTCGCGTGGCGTAACCCGCCCGGCGGCGATCGGCCGGCCGGCGGTGCGGGCCACCTGTGGATCCAGGTTGCGATCTGCGTAATCGTTAATGGCGCAACCGGCCGCGCGCATGGCAAAAACGCCAAGCGTGAAAATCAGCCACGGCTTCCAAGGCGGAAAATCATTGGCGGCCAGCCATAGCGCCCACCACGTCGGCCACAGCAGCAAGAGTGCGCCGATCGGCCGATCCATGCGCGTAAGTACAAGAATGTCGCGCACTTTTTCGCGGTAGGCCTCCGGCAGTTTCTGCAGCAACCAGTCCAGCACGCGCGAAGCATGCGTGGAGCTGTCGGCCGGCTGCGGTACCTTACGCACCGTCGGCGGGATGGGCCGGGTGCGGTTAACAGTCGGTGCCGAAGGAGTGCGCCTTGGACGTTTGCGAGAAGTCGGTGCCATCCCACAAGTGTAACGTGCTGCTCTTACCGGGAAAGTGTGCCGAATCCCACCGGGCCGCGCTTTGATGTAGATTGCCCGCCAGCAGGTGAACGGTCTAGGATCGACCATTACGCTTGGGGGAGTTGGGTTATTCATGGTCGGGTCCATCAGTCACATCGCACTGATCGTGCGTGATCCTGCGCGCACGGCAGAATTATTTGCCGGTGTCCTTGGCGCCCGAATCGTTCCGCCTCGTCCCGATGACGACGGTCACCCGCAAAGCTTTGCGAAATTCGGCGGCCTGTGGTTCGTGCTGCGTCAGGGCGATGGCCCTTCCGTGCGTAATGGCGACCACATTTCACTGCATGTCAGCCAGGACGAATTGACCGCCTGCGCGGACAAGCTTACGACGTTCGACGTCGAGCACTACATGGCGCGGAAAGACACCGCGCTGTATTTCACCGACTACGACAACCACGTGTTCGAGTTGAACGTGGATGCTTCTCTCGATGAAGTGCTTGCTGGCTGCGCGCAGCAGACGTACACGTTACACGCGTAACAGCAGCCGGTAAGCCGGATTGTCGCTTTCGTCGATGTATCGATAGCCAAGCGTAGTGAGGAATCGCTGAAATAACGCGTCTTCGCTCGGCGGCACCTGAATACCCACCAGAATGCGCCCGTAGTCGGCGCCGTGATTCCGGTAATGGAACAGGCTGATATTCCAGTCAGGATGCATGCGCTCGAGAAAACGCGCCAATGCGCCCGGGCGTTCCGGAAAGTCGAAGCGATAAAGCCGCTCATCGTGTGCCAGCGACGAACGGCCGCCGATCATGTGGCGAAGGTGAAGCTTGGATAGTTCGTCGTCGGTGAGATCGAGCACACCGAAATCGTTGTCGCGAAATGCGTTCGCCAAAGCCGCGCGCTCGCCGCGCTGTGCCGTTTGAATGCCCACAAAGATATGTGCGGCGCGTGCATCGCCGATGCGGTAATTGAACTCGGTGATGGCGTGCTGGCCCAACGCATGGCAAAAGCGCCGAAAGCTGCCGCGCTGCTCGGGGATCGTCACAGCAAATACGGCTTCGCGTTGCTCGCCGACTTCCGCGCGCTCGGCAACAAAACGCAGGCGATCGAAGTTCATGTTGGCGCCGGACACGATGGCAACGAGCGCGCCGTCGCAATGGCCGTGTGCCGCGGCGTATTGTTTGAGACCGGCCAGTGCCAATGCACCGGAAGGCTCAGGCACGCTTCGCGTGTCCTGATAAATGTCGCGGATGGCGGCACAGATGGCGTCCGTATCCACGCGCAGCATGCCGTCGACGTATTGCTGGCAAAGCGAAAACGTCAGCGCGCCCACTTGCTTGACGGCCGTGCCGTCGGCGAACAGGCCCACATCCTCGAGCACAATGCGTTCGCCCTTGTCGAGTGCGCGGACCATGGCGTCGGCGTCGCACGCTTGTACGCCGAACACGCGCACATCCGGTCGCCGCGCTTTGATCACTGACGCGACGCCAGCCAGAAGGCCGCCACCGCCTACGGGCACAAAAACGGCATGCAAGGGGCCGGGGTGTTGATCCAGCAATTCGAGCGCAACGGTGGCCTGGCCGGCGATGACATCGGGGTCGTCGAACGGATGCACGAAGGTTGCGTCCAAGGCATCGCGAAGACGCTGTGCTTCGGTCTGCGCGTCACTGTACGAATCGCCAGCCAGCACCACGTCGACGAAGTTTCCGCCGAAGCGCCGCACGGCGTCGACTTTGACTTGTGGCGCGGTGACGGGCATGACAATGGTGGCTCGGATACCCAAACGAGAAGCCGCCAGCGCTACGCCTTGCGCATGATTGCCAGCGGATGCAGCGATCACGCCTTTGGCTCGCTGCACCTCATCGAGTTGCGCCATGCGGTTGTACGCGCCGCGCAGCTTGAAGGAAAAGACAGGTTGTTGATCCTCGCGCTTCAGCAGCACGGATGCGCCAATTCGCGTGGATAACAACGGCGCCAGATCCAGCGCCGTGTGTTCGGCAACCTCGTACACACGAGCGGCTTCAGCTCGGCGCAATACAGATGCTGCGGTCAGTACTGGATCGCTTTCGGCATGCGAGGGCCTTGCGTTCATGCGTGCGTGGGATGTTCGACCTGCAGGACATCGACGAGTTTGCGTGTCTGCTGCACGATCTGCGTCAGGGCTGCGTCGTCGCCACGCAACGTCAACGTCAGGCGCGAAACGGCAGGGTCGGCTGTCGCGGCAACGGTCAGCGTATCGATGTTGTGACCACGTGCGGCGAACAGACCCGCCACGCGCACCAATGCACCGGCTTCGTTCTGCAGAAGAATGGACAACGTGTGTTGCATGATGGATTCCAGTCAGATCAGAACATGTCGGTGGCCGCCGCATCGGCTGCTTTCGGAGCCGTGCGTGCGGGAATGAAGTCGCCGGTGATCATCTGTGCGTAGTTGGCGCCAGGGCCAACCATCGGATACACGCCGGCATCGGGGTCGATCATCACTTCCAGAAAAGCGGGGCCGTCGAAGGCGAGAAATTCGGCGATCGTTGCGGCAAGTTCGTCGCGCTGTTCCAGGCGGCGCGCCCACGCGAATCCATCCGCTTCGGCTGCACGCACGAAATCCTTGCGATGCAGGCTTTTATCGGACGAGGCGAAGCGGCCTTTGAAAAACAGCTTCTGCCATTGACGCACCATGCCGTCGCCGACGTTATTCAGCACGACGATCTTCAATGGAAGCCCATACGTGGTCACGGTTTCCAACTCGCCCAGATTCATGCGAATGCTGGCGTCGCCATCGATGTCGATGACCAACGCATCGCGTCTGGCAAATTGCGCGCCGATGGCGGCGGGAAGACCGAAACCCATCGTCCCCATCGAGCCGGAGGTGAGCAGATGCCGCGGTGCGCAGAAATCGAGGTATTGCGCCGCCCACATCTGATGCTGGCCGACGCCGGTGCTGACGATGGCGCGGCCTTGCGCGTGACGGTTGATTTCTTCCAGCACCGCGTAGGGCTGGATCAGCGCGCTGTCGCGGTCGTAGTTCATCGCGTGATCGCGCTTGAGTGCCGCGACATGCGCGTGCCAATCCGACAGCGACAAGCTGTAATCGTGTGTTTTTCCGAAACGGGTAAGACGTTGCAAGGCGCGGTCGAGAGGGCCGATGTGATGCCAGTGCGCCTGTTTGACCTTGTTGATTTCGGCAGGGTCGATATCGATATGCGCCACGAATTTCGCGCGCGGCGCGAACTGCGTGGGAACGCCGGCCACGCGATCATCAAAACGTGCACCGAGCGCCAGCAGGAAATCGCAATCTTCCACTGCGTAATTCGCGTACGCCGTGCCATGCATGCCGAGCATGTGCAGCGCAAGCGCGTCGGTCGTGTCGTAGCCGCCGATGCCCATCAGCGTGGTAGTAACGGGCAGACCAAATGCATCGACAAAGGCTTTCAAGGCCGCAGCTGCGCCACCCGCAACGACTCCACCGCCCGCATAGATCAGCGGACGCTTCGCACGCGACAGCGCCTCGAAGAAGAGCTTGCAATCTTCATCGGCAAGCGAGGCTTGCTCAATGGCACGCAGGCGTGCGCGGTAACCCGGCAACGCCAATTCGCCTTCGCCTTTGAAAGTCATCGTGGTGTTCTGGATATCCTTGGGAATATCCACGACCACCGGTCCTGGCCGCCCGCTGCGTGCAATGGTGAACGCGGTGCGCATGGTTGCTTCAAGTTGCGATGCATCGGTCACCAGAAACACATGCTTGGCGCAGGAACCCATGATGTTGCTGATGGGCGCTTCCTGGAAGGCGTCGCTGCCGATGGCTTGCGTTGCGACCTGTCCACAGATCACCACTAGCGGAATCGAATCCGCCGTCGAGTCGCGCACGGGCGTCACCATGTTGGTGGCGCCTGGGCCCGACGTCACCACCGCCACGCCAACCTTGCCCGATGCGCGCGCATAACCGGCGGCCATGAAACCTGCGCCTTGTTCGTTCGCGGGAACGATCAACGGCATGGGTTCGCTGCCATCAGGTTTGATGTGTTCGGCGTTGTGACGGAACACTGCATCGTACACCGGCAGAATCGCGCCGCCGGAATAGCCGAATAGCACATCGACGCCTTCATCCGCCAAGACCTGTACGACGACATCCGCACCGCTCAGCGACGTCCCGGTCAGCGGATGGCGCGAGATGCCCGGTTCGGCATCCGCAGCGGAGGAAGATTTCAGCAGCGGCATATTCACAACGGTCCCTTGGTGACGATCAAACAGTGCCGATAAAAAAAGCCGCAGCGCTCTCTCGCCGGAGTCCTTGGGGAAGGGAGATGAGAGAGCGCTGCACGGTGTCAACCCACTTTCTTCAGCTGGGGCTGCTCGGCTTTCGCGCCGGCTTGCAGCCACGGCATGCGCGCACGCAGCTTTGCGCCAACCTGCTCGATCGGATGATCGAGGTCGGCTTGCTTCAGCTTCTTGTAGTTCGGCAGGCCCGCTTTGTATTCGGCAATCCAGTTGCGCGCGAAGGTGCCGTCCTGAATGTCCGTGAGCACGCCCTTCATGCGTTCTTTCGTCGCCGAATCCACAATGCGCGGACCGCTGACGTAATCGCCGTACTGCGCGGTTTCCGACACGAACTGCAGCATGCGCGTGATGCCGCCCTCGTAGAACAGATCCACGATCAGCTTCAGTTCGTGCAGCACTTCGTAGTAGGCAATTTCAGGCTGATAGCCCGCTTCGACCAGTGTTTCAAAACCCTTGATGACCAGTTCGCTCGCGCCGCCGCACAACACAGCCTGCTCGCCGAAAAGATCGGTTTCGGTTTCTTCCTTGAAGTCGGTCTTGATCAGCATGGCGCGTGCGCCGCCGATGCCGGCTGCATACGCCTTGGCTTTGTCTTCGGCGTGACCGGTCTTGTCCTGGTGCACGGCATACACGCATGGAACGCCGCGGCCGCGTTCGTATTCGCTGCGAACCAGTGCGCCCGGACCTTTCGGTGCGACGAGAATCACATCAATGTCGCTGCGTGGTTCGATCTGCTTGAAGTGCACGTTGAAGCCGTGTGCAAACAACAGTGCAGCACCGGCCTTGATGTTCGGTTCGATCGATTCTTTGTACAGAGTCGGCTGCACCATATCCGGGGTCAATACAGCGACCAGATCGGCATCGCGCACCGCTTCGGCAGGTTCCACCACATGGAAGCCATCGGCGACGGCTTTGCTCCAGGTCGGCCCATTCGGGCGCAGGCCGATCACAACATCCAGGCCGGAGTCTTTGAGATTGAGCGCGTGGGCGCGGCCCTGGCTGCCATAGCCGAGAACGGCGATGCGCGCCTTGGCGAGCATATCGGTAGTTGCGGTGGTGCTCATGCGGGAACTCCTGCTTGGGTCTCTGTCGAGGTATGTCGTTGAGTGGAATGCGGTGTGGCGACGGCGGTGCGCGGATGCGTCGTTGCGCCGTCCGAGGCAGAGCCGACCAGCTGCGCGTACTTGGCGAGTGCACCGTGCGTGACTTTCGCGGCGGGCGCCTTCCAGCTGGCGCGCCGGCTTTCCAGATCGGCATTCGTGCGCAGCTCACGGTGGTCGCCATCGATGAAGATGCGATCGCCGTCGCGCAGCAATGCAATCGGTCCGCCGCGTGCGGCTTCGGGTGCGATGTGGCCGACCATGAAGCCGTGCGTGGCGCCGGAGAAGCGGCCGTCAGTGATCAGGCCGACGTCGTTGCCGAGTCCGCGTCCGACCAGCGCGGCCGTGACGCCGAGCATTTCGCGCATGCCAGGGCCGCCAGCGGGACCTTCGTTGCGAATGACGATGACGTCACCTGGTTTGATCTTTCCGCCTTGCACGGCGGCGAAGGCTTCCTCCTCGCTTTCAAACACGCGCGCGATACCTTCGAAGTGATTGGCGCCTTTGCCGGCGAGTTTGAGAATGCAGCCTTCCGGCGCGAGATTGCCGTACAGAATCGAGTAGCCACCACGTGGTTTGAGCGGCTTGTTCACCGGATGCACGACATCCTGTTGCTCGGCGCGCGGTGCCTTCGCGCATTCTTCAAACAGCTGCACGCCGGTGACCGTCGGGCGATCTTCGAGCATGCCGGCGGCGATGAGTTCCTGCGCCACGCGCGCACTGCCGCCTGCGCCGAACAATTCCACGGCGGTATAGCGGCCGCCGGGCAGCAAGTCGGCAATGACAGGCGTGTGCACGGATGCCGGTTCGAAATCCTCGATCGTCCATGGCACGCCTGCTTCGCGTGCGATCGCCAACAAGTGCAGCACGGCATTCGTCGAACCGGCTGTCGCAGCGACCATGCGTGCAGCGTTGCGGAATGCGGTGACATCGAGAATGTCGAGTGGCTTGCGGTCCGCGCGCAGACAATCCATCACCAGCTCGCCGCAGCGAAAGGCAGCGTGTGCTTTCGCAGGATGCGTGGCGGGAATGTCGTTGAAACCCATCGGCGACAAGCCGAGCGCCTGCATCACCATGGCCATCGTGTTCGCGGTGAACTGTCCACCACACGCCCCTGCGCCGGGGCATGCATCTTTCTCGACGGCGGCGAGTTCCGCATCATCGATCTTGCCTGCGCCATGCGCGCCGACTGCTTCGAACACCTGCTGAATCGTGATCGGATGATTGTTGTGCGTGCCATGCGCAATGCTGCCGCCGTACAGCGCAACAGCTGGAATGTTCAAACGCGCCATCGCCATCGCGGCGGCCGGAATGGTTTTGTCGCAGCCGCAGAGCACCACCATCGCATCCAGGCAGTGACCGTCCACGGCCAGCTCGATGGAATCGGTAATCACTTCACGGCTGATCAGCGACGCACGCATGCCTGGCGTACCCATCGCGATGCCATCGGTCACGGCAATGGTGTTGAATTCGATAGGTGTGCCACCCGCTGCACGGATACCCGCCGCTGTGTGCTCGGCCAGCTCGCGTAAATTGAGATTGCACGGGCTGACGTTGGACCACGTGTGCACGACGGCAATGAGTGGCTTGGAGATATCGGCATCCTGCAAACCCGTGGCGCGCAACATGGCACGAGCGGGTGCACGATCCGGACCGGTTTTGATGAGATCGCTTCGCATCGTTCCCTCGCTCAGCCGCACGCGCGCAAGCCGCACAGGAAGGCGGGCGTTGCCACATCATCCAATGCGCTGATCACTGCATCACGCAATTGCGTGGTAGTTGCGTTGCCACTCAAATCGCGGCTGTACGGTCCGTTGGAGAGCACTTGGGCAACGGCAGCTTCGACGGTCGTCGCTTCGATCTCCAGTTCCAGCGAGTGACGCAACAACAACGCTGCCGAAAGAATCGCGCCCAGCGGATTGGCGATGCCCTTGCCGGCGATATCCGGTGCGGAGCCATGAATGGGTTCATACAGACCCACTTTGCCTGCACCGAGCGACGCCGAAGGCAGCAAGCCCAGCGAGCCAGCGAGTGCGGCTGCTTCGTCGGTGAGAATGTCGCCGAACAGGTTTTCGGTTACGACAACGTCGTAACGCGACGGCTGCGTCAGCAACAGCATGGCCATTGAATCGACCAGCTGATGTTCGAGTTTGACGTCGGGATAATCGGCTGCGATACGCTGCACGGTGCTGCGCCACAGACGTGATGTCTCGAGCACATTGGCCTTGTCGACCGACGTGACATGTTGACGGCGATCACGCGCCAGTTCGAACGCGCGGTGTGTGACGCGCTCGATTTCCGCGACGGTGTATTTGCATTCATCGGTGGCAGCGTCTTCCGTGCGCGTCTTGGCGCCGAAGTAGGCGCCGCCGGTGAGTTCGCGCACGAACAACACGTCGACATTCTTCAGCTTCTCGTTCTTCAGCGGCGAGAACGACGCGAGCGCCGGATGCACCTGCAGCGGGCGCAGGTTGGCGAATACGCCCAGCGCAGCACGCAACGCGAGCAAGCCTTGTTCCGGACGAACTTTCGCGTGCGGGTCGGACCATTTCGGACCGCCAACTGCGCCCAGAAACACGGCATCGGCTTTCTTGCACGCTTCAAGCGTGGAAGCGGGCAGCGGTTGGCCGGTCGCATCGATGGCACAACCGCCAATGGCATGCGATTCGAATTCGAAGGTATGACCGCTGCGCTCGGCGACAGCTTTCAGTACGGCAACAGCCGCATCGGTGACTTCCGGACCCACGCCATCGCCGGGCAGGGTAACGATACGCGCTTTCATGCTGCCTTCTCCTGTTGCTGTTCGTAGTGTGTGATTGCGTTGTTTTGCTGAAGCAGAAAACCGAGTTGATCGACGCCGTTGAGCAGGCAGTGCCGGGCGAATGCCTCAAGCTGGAAGCGGATGCGTCCGCCATCGGGCAGTTCGATCGCCTGCTCGCGCACGTCGATGGACAGTTCGATGCCGGGGTTCTTGAGCAACCAGTGGTGCTCCGCTTCTTCGAGCACGATGGCGAGCAAGCCGTTTTTCAGCGCATTGCCGCGGAAGATGTCGGCGATCTCGCTGCACAGCACGGCTTGAATGCCGTAATCGAGCAACGCCCACGGCGCGTGTTCGCGCGACGAGCCGCAGCCGAAATTGCGGCCGGCGACAAGAATGCTGCAGCCACGTGCTTCGGGTTTGTTGAGCGGGAAATCCGGGTTATCGCCACCGTCTTGCGTGTAGCGCCAATCCTGAAAGCAATATTTGCCCAGACCGCTACGCTCGGTCGTGGTGAGAAAGCGCGCGGGAATGATGCGATCGGTATCGATGTTTTCATCGACGAGAACCGCGGTGCGCGAGTGAATGCGTGTAACGGCCTTCATGAAAAAACTCCTGCGACGATGCAAAGACGACGTATTGCCCCTCCCCCTGCTTGCAGGGGGAGGTTGGGAGGGAGTTGCACGAGCTGGCCTCGGTTTGTGCGCTTTACCCCTCCCCAACCCTCCCCTGCGTGCAGGGGAGGGAGTGATGCGCGGTGGTCGCGTGTGTGATTCATGCGGCGGCCTCCGTCAGGTATTCGCGTGGATCGGCGATCGCGCCGGCGATGGCCGAAGCAGCAGCCGTTGCAGGACTTGCGAGCACAGTGCGTGCGCCTTTGCCCTGGCGGCCTTCGAAGTTGCGGTTGGAGGTGCTGACGACGAGTTGGCCCGGTTGCGCAAGATCGCCGTTCATCGCGATGCACATCGAGCAGCCGGGAATGCGCCATTCCGCACCGGCAGCGAGAAACACCTCATGCAAGCCTTCGCGCTCCGCATCGCGGCGCACCGCTTCGGAACCCGGCACCACCAGGACGCGTACGCCATCGGCGACGCGATGTCCGCGCATCACGTTCGCCGCTTCGCGCAAATCGGAGAGGCGCGAGTTGGTGCAGCTGCCGATAAACACCACATCGACCGACATGCCTTGCATCGGTTGGTTCGGCTTGGCCTGCATGTAGTCGAGCGCGCGCTGTTCCGGCGCATTGCGTGCGACAGGAACGGGTTTGTCCATGGCGATCGCCATGCCGGGATGCGTGCCGTAGGTGACGGTCGGACGAATCTGGCTCGCGTCGATATGCACTTCGCGGTTGTACTCGGCGCCTTCGTCGCTGCGCAGCGCGCGCCAGCGTTGCACTGCCGCGTCCCATGCCGCGCCCTGCGGGGCGCGCGGACGTCCCTTCAACCATGCGAACGTGGTCTCGTCAGGCGCAATCAATCCGGCGCGTGCGCCGGCTTCGATGGACATGTTGCACACCGTCATGCGTTCTTCCATCGACAGCGCTTCAATCGCGGCGCCGCGATATTCCAGAACGTGTCCGGTGCCACCATCCACGCCGATATGGCCGATGATGTGCAGGATCAGATCTTTCGCGCCCACGCCGCGCGGAAGCTTGCCGTCGACGTGGATCGCGAACGTTTTCGGCTTGCGTTGCAGCAGGCACTGCGTCGCCATCACGTGACCGACTTCGGTGGTACCGATACCGAACGCCAACGCGCCGAACGCGCCGTGCGTCGAGGTGTGGCTGTCGCCGCACACGATCGTCATGCCGGGCTGCGTCGCGCCCAGTTCTGGCCCGATCACATGCACGATGCCGCGATCACTGCTATCCCAACCATAAAGTTGCACGTCGAATTCGCGGCAATTGGCTTCCAGTTGCGCGACCTGCGCTTTCGCTTCGTCGTTTGCATACGGACGTTCGCCGTTCGCCAGCGCCGGCAACGTCGGTGTGGAGTGGTCGAGCGTGGCGAGTGTGCGATCGGGACGGCGCAGCTTCAGTCCGCGCTGACGCAATTCGCTGAATGCCTGGGGTGAAGTGACTTCGTGTACCAGATGCAGGTCGATGTACAGCACGGACGGTGTATCGGGCGTTTCTGCAGCGACGACGTGGGCGTCCCAGATTTTTTCGAATAGCGTGCGCGGACTCATGCCGAAACCTCTGACGTAGCGTGCTGTTGTTGAGTAGTGCGGCCATGGATAGTCGTTTTTTGACTTTCGCGATCAGGGATGACCGCATTCACGTGAGTCAGCCAGCCGTAGCGGTCTGGCGTGCGTCCATCGAAAAGCCCGAAGAACGCATCGCGTAGTGCGCGCGTGATGGGTCCCGGCGTACCGTTGCCGACGTTCTTGCGGTCGACCGAACGCACCGGCGTGATTTCTGCAGCGGTGCCGGTCATGAAGACTTCGTCGGCGGAATACAGCGCTTCGCGTGGCAGGTCGCGCTCTTCGACGGCGATACCGAGATCGGCGGCAAGCGCGACCACCGTGTCGCGCGTGATACCGGCGAGAATGCCAGCGCTCGACGGTGGCGTGAGTAACTTTCCGCGCTTCACCAGGAACAAGTTTTCGCCCGCACCTTCGCTCAGGAGCCCGTTATGTCCCAGCGCGATGCCTTCGTCGAAACCGCCGCGGCGCGCTTCCAGACCGATCAACTGACTGCTGAGGTAATTGCCGCCCGCCTTGGCCCAGCTGGGAAGCGTGTTCGGTGCGGGGCGATTCCACGACGACACGCAAACATCGGCGCCTACTTCGGCGGCTTCACCCAGATACGCGCCCCATTCCAAGGCCATGATCGCGACGTCGACGGGCGCACCGTCCCTGGGGAGAACGCCGAGCCCGCCGGCGCCGCGAAAAACAATCGGTCGTACATAAGCCGATGCCATCCGGTTGGCGCGAATCAGTTCCAGGCATGCTTCATCGATCTCCTGCTCGCTGTAGCCGATCTCGATCTCGTACACGCGCGCGGATTCGAACAGACGGCGTGTGTGATCGGCGAGGCGAAAATACGCAGGACCTTCCGGCGTCGCGTACACACGTTCACCTTCGAATACGGATGATCCGTAATGCAGCGCGTGCGTGCTGACGTGGACGGTGGCCTCGGCCCAGGGCTTGATCCGCCCGTTGTGCCAAAGAAAGGGCGTGCTCATGCGGAGACTCCTTGCGCCGTTCGTGCGGCTCCTGGTCCGTCGCTTACCTGTCGCTCGATGCGGTTGACGATGGCCAGTGCCGCATGTGCGGTGGCTTCGATGATGTCGGTGCTGACACTGCTGCCGTTCCAGTCGCGCTGTGCGTGACGTGCCGTAAGTTGCGCATGACCTTGCGCATCGCCGCCTTCGCTCATCGCACGCACCTGAAAGCGCTTGAGCACCATGTCGGTGCCGGTAGCGCGTTCGATCGCGCGCAATACTGCGTCGACCGGTCCGTCGCCGATGGCGGCCTCGCCGATTTCGCGGCCGTCTTCGTGGCACAGCTTCACGGTTGCCGACGCGCTACCGCCAAGATGCGAGGTGGTGTTGAGCTGATCGATGCGCCACGGACCGATGGCGTCCGGATCCTGGCCGAGTGCCAGCGCTTCCAGATCCTCATCGCGAATATCGCGCTTGCGATCGGCGAGTGTCTTGAAGCGCTTGAAGATGCCCTCCATAGCGGCTTCGTCGAACGTGTGACCGAGCGTTTCCAGGCGCTGACGAAGCGCGTGGCGGCCGGAATGCTTGCCCAGAACCAGTGTGGTTTCGGCGATGCCCACGTCCTGCGGGCGCATGATTTCGTACGTGCCGCGATGCTTGAGCATGCCGTGCTGATGGATGCCCGATTCGTGCGCAAAGGCGTTTTCGCCGACCACAGCCTTGTTGCGCGGTACCGCTTGGCCGGTGACCTGCGTCAACAAGCGCGAAGTGGGATACAGCTTGCGCGTGTCGATGTTGGTGCGCAGGCCGAAATGCGGCGCGCGAACCTTCAGTGCCATGACGATTTCTTCGAGCGCCGCGTTGCCTGCGCGCTCGCCGATACCGTTGATGGTGCATTCGACCTGGCGCGCACCTGCGCTCACGGCAGCGAGGCTGTTGGCGACGGCCATCCCTAAGTCGTCGTGGCAATGCGCGGAAAACACCGCCTTGTGCGCATCGCGAACGTGTTTGCGCAGATAGGTGAACAGCTCGACCATTTCGGCCGGCGTCGTGTAACCCACGGTATCGGGTGCATTGAGCGTGGTTGCGCCGGCAGCTATCGCTGCGCTGAAGACTTCGACGAGAAAATCCGGTTCGGTGCGTAATGCATCTTCCGCTGAGAACTCGACGTCTGCGCTGTATTTACGCGCGCGCTCGATCGATGCAACTGCCGTTTCCAGTACTTGCGATTTGCTCATCCCGAGCTTGTGTTCGCGATGCAGCGGACTGGTCGAGAGAAACAAGTGAATGCGTGCATGGTGTGCGCGTTCGAGTGCGCGTGCCGCGGTGTCGATATCGCCGTTCTGACATCGCGCGAGTGCGCATACCGTCGTGTTGCGCAACGTGCGTGCGATTTCGTCGACGGCTGCAAAATCGTCGGGAGAAGCCTGTGGAAAGCCCGCTTCCAGGACGTCCACGCCAAGGGTTTCGAGGGCTTGTGCCATGCACAATTTCGCACGCCGGTCCATGGAAAAACCGGGCGCCTGCTCACCGTCGCGCAGGGTCGTGTCGAAGATGCGTACGCGATCCTCGGCGCTATCGCCGCCCTCGGCGTGGTCTGTCGGATTTACTGTTTCGGGGTTCATGCCTGGCTCCGTTTGGGTCGGTGCCGAGGGGCAACAAAAAACCCCGCATCCTTGTCGGGTGCGGGGTTCTTCGGGGTATCTAGGTTAGTTTTGCTTTACCTGGACACGCGCCCTCAGCCCGCACCTCCGTTAGTAATAAGGAGTACGAGTACGAGGGAGAGAAGAAGGAGGCCGCCCAGAGGCAACATGTCGGCAACCGTTGGAGGACGGATGGCCCGGGTCACGTAGCGGTGGCTGTTGCGCTGCGGCATGTCATGGACCGTACGGCACCCGGCAACGATGTGTCAATCATTTTTTTATGATTATTTTTCCGAACTGCGAATGCGTGCGCGTATGGACGGCTAAACGTCTGCATCTAACAATGACTTCGCGCCACTTTTGTTTCATGCGAAACTAAATTGAGTTGGTTCTTTGCGGAGTACTGGTTCGTATGTTTACGTAGGTGGATACCTAAATTCGCGAAGGACTCAGCGATTGAAGGGCGAGGCGGTGGTCATGGCCGTCTTCGATGCGAGACCATGCGCGCGGATAGGCGGAAGGTCTTATGCAGCCGTAAACAGTGCAGTGCTCATCGAGAAACGCGTGGCGATTACGTATCGCCGTCATCCCAATTTTCCGCGAGATATATCGCTCCTTCTTCGGATGATCCGGAAGATCGCGCGGCGCGTCGCATCCGATGCCAACGTGGTATTGCAAACATGGGCTATCAGCCATTCGGAATACATGATCCTGATGTCGCTCTATGGCACCGAGGGTTACACACTGACCACGGCGGCGTTGTGCGACGCTATGGGTGAGAGCGCAGGAAGCTTCGCACGTCTGGCTCGGCCTCTGGTTTCAAAAGGGCTGATTGTGCGAGGACTACATCAACGAGATAGGCGAAAAGTGACATTCAATCTTACGCCTGAGGGCTTGCAGCTTATCGATGCTTTCTTGCCCGTCGTCAGTGCCCTGCTGGATCGTTTGTCGCAAGTGCTCTCGCAGACGGAGCTGAAGGAGCTCGATGGGCTCCTGAAGAAAGTTCTTCGGGAATGCGAGATGTGACTTAAGCAGTGAGGATGGGCGTGTTGGGCGCGTTGCGTGACACGCTACCATGGGCGGCATGAGTTCTCGCCCACCTTTGCCACAACGACTGGCCCGACGCCTTTTGCCGTTCAGTCGATCAAGGAAGCAACCGGCACAGGAGATGCCCGCTTTTGCGGTGCGCCCGGAAGATATCCAGACGCTGGATGGACCTGCCTCGTTCCGCAGCGCGCTTTTGACGCTGATCAAGCAGGCCAGACGCCGAATCGTGCTCGTGGCGCTATACCTGCAGGACGACGATGCGGGGCGTGAGGTGCTCGAAGCGCTGGCCGCCGCGCACAAGGCAAATCCAACGCTGGATATTGAGGTCTACGTCGACTGGCACCGCGCGCGCCGCGGACTGATCGGCAAGGCGGCGAGCGAAGGAAATGCTGCGATGTATCGCGAGTACGCTACGCAACACGGCGATGCTGTGAAGGTGTATGGGGTACCGGTACAAAATCGCGAATTGTTTGGTGTGCTGCATCTGAAAGGTTTCGTCATCGACGATGATGTGCTGTATAGCGGCGCCAGCATCAACGATGTCTATCTCGTGAAACACGGGCGCTATCGGCTCGATCGCTATCACCGGATTCATCACGCGGGTTTGGCCGACAGCATGGTTCGCTTTGCGAAGCACCATCTCGCCGAATCGGAGGCGGTAACGCGACTCGATCAGCGGCCGCTTCCTTCCACGCGCGACTTGCAGGCACCCATTCGACATCTGCGCCGTACGTTGCAGCATGCTCATTACACGACACCGCATGCGGCATTGAAGGAGGGCGACGTCGCCGTCACACCCTTGGTGGGTTTCGGCCGCAGTGCCAATCAACTCAACGATGCGCTGTTGATGCTGTTGCGCAGCGCGCAAAAACGTGTGGTGATCTTCACGCCGTATTTCAATTTGCCTAGACAGGTGCGCGCAGTGCTAGGTCATTTGTTAGGCCGTGGCTGTGTGATCGACATCATGGTCGGCGACAAAACGGCGAATGATTTTTACATTCCGCCGGAAGAGCCGTTCCGAAAGATTGGCCTGCTGCCCTATCTCTACGAGAACAACCTGCGCCGCTTTGCCCGCAATCATCGTGCGCACATGCTACGCGGGCAATTGAATCTGTGGCTGTGGCGCGACGGTGGTAACAGCTATCACCTGAAAGGTCTGCTGATCGACGATGAGATGGCGCTCATTACCGGCAACAACCTCAATCCAAGAGCGTGGGCGTTGGATCTGGAGAATGGATTACTGCTGCGCGATCCATCGCATCGATTGACGGCGCAGCACGAAGCGGAGTGGGCAGCATTACGCCGCCACGCCACCCGTCTGGACGACTATCACGCGCTCGACAACCCGCGGCATTATCCCGCCGATGTGCGCACGCTGCTGCGCCGACTGCGCCGCGTTCGGCTCGACCGCCTGCTTAATCGCTTGCTGTAGTGGGATCGCTTTGCCCAGCCGCATCCGTTAGAGATTTAGATTCAGTGGACGCGAAACAAGCGGCCGATCGCATGATGCGGCGCACGCCCAAGCGAAGACAGGGTGGTCTTCCGCCATATTGCCTGATGCCATATTCAATTTCCGAGCACAGCTCGTGAAGCTCGAACCCTACAGCTGGATCGAACATCCCGCGATAGCTTGGCCTTTTACCATACGCATGCGAATCGCATGCGCGGAGGAAAGGTCAATGAGCGCACGCGTGAAGCTGGGTATTGCCGCCGTACTTTTGTTGCCGACGATCATCGCCGGTTCGTATTTATCAGGTTGGCTTGTCACGCTGCTGCTCCATGTCAATGTCCCGCTGAGCGGGCTGACCTACTGGCGCTATCTACAGGCGCTAGATATGCCCGCCTTCCAAATGTATGCCGGCCGAATAAAAATGGCTGGTTGCATTGGTTACGGCTCAACGGCATTGGCGTGGCTGGGCGTGTTGTATCCCATGTTGCGCACCCAAAAGCGAGCCACTCACGGCAGCGCCCGCTTCGCAGCGCGTAGCGATCTCGGTAAATCCGGCATGCTCAGCAAGGATCCCAGCGGAATCATTGTCGGCAAATCCTCCGGGCGTTTTTTGCGCTTGTCCGGTACGCGCCATGTTCTTCTTGCCGCTGGCACGCGCAGCGGCAAGGGTGTCAGCTTTGGCATACCCAATGCGCTGCATTACGAGGGCTCGCTCGTCATGGTCGATATGAAGCAGGAAGGCTTCGATATCACCTCCAAAGCGCGTTCCCTTCTAGGTCCCGTGTTCCTTTTCAATCCCTTCGCCGAAGACCTGCGCACTCATCGGTGGAACCCGTTTGCTTACGTGCGTGCTGATCGCTTACACCGCGCCAGCGACCTGCAAGCAATTTCCGAATGTCTCTACAAACAAACACCCGGACAAGATCCATTCTGGGCCAACGCGGCACGCAACGCCTTTGAGGCCGCAGCCAGCCTGTTATTCGATAGGTGGCAGCACGCTGAGCAATCCGGCGCCGATGCGCAGGAGCTGTATCCGACGCTGGGCGCCATATATCGCCTAATGTCCGGCAACGGTGACGATCTGAAGGCTCATTTCAAATCTCAGCTCACGCAACCAGGCACCAGCACCGCTACGCGCACCGCATTCGCCAACATCACCTCATTGGCCGATCAAACTTTCTCCTCGGTGATTGGCGTCGCACAAGCGCCTTTGCTCATTTTTGCCAGCCGTGTCCTGGACGAAGCTACCTCAGGCAACGATTTCGACCTGCGCAGCTTGCGCCGCCTAAGACAAAGCATCTATGTCGGCGTTGCGCCAAACAGGCTGGCTGAAGCGCGCGGCATCCTGAACTTGTTCTTCGAGCAGGCGATCAAGCTCAACACAGATGTCACACCTCAAAAAGATCCGTCGGTGAAACACCAATGCCTGTTTCTGCTCGATGAATTCGCCGCTTTGGGTCGCATCGACTGCCTTGTCGATGGCACGACCTACGTTGCCGGTTATAACGTCCGCCTAGCCTGCATGATTCAATCGCTATCCCAACTCGATGACGTCTATGGGCCCGACAAAGCACGGACCATGATCACCAACCTCGCCTGCCGAGTGATTTTTGCCCCGAGCGAGCAGCGCGATGCCAACGACTTCAGCGAAATGCTCGGCTATACCACCGAGCGCAAGCAACAGCGCACACGCGCCAGCGGTGGCAACGTTTCGTATACCGACATCGAAGAACGCCGCGCACTGATGTTGCCGCAAGAGTTGAAGGCACTCAGCCCCAAAAAGGAAATCGTTTTTGTCGAAGGCGCGGAGCGTCCCGTCCTGTGCGACAAGATCCGCTATTACGAAGACAGGGATTGCACGCCTAAATTGCTCGGCGCAGTGGAGGTGCCCAAGCTGGAACTGTGAGTTAGTGCAACGGACAACTGTGAATAAAGACGCACGCACACGTGCAGACAGGAAGATATATGAAAAAAGCGTGGACGCGCTTTGCATGGCTCGTGGCGACGGCGATGCTGCTGGCTAGTTGCAACATGCCGGAATCATCGGGCGGCTCGGTGCAACAACCGCTCTTTTCCGCTGATCAGGTTTTCAAAGACCCCGACGCGCAAGCGCTGGCAAATGCTGCCGCGCGGGGCGATGTCGACGAAGCGCGATATCTGATGAAAGACGAACACGTCAACCCCGACACGATCTTTGCCGACGACGACAGCGGCATGCCGTTGATCGCGTGGCCGGTGTTCAACCTCAATCCGGCGGGACTGAAAGCCATGCTGGATAACGGCGCAGATCCGAATGCGCGTAAGGCAGGTGAACGCATCGCCTATAACTCAGATGGCAGCAGTGAATCGTTCCATAAGCATGACAGTGCACTGGTATGGGCGGCCAGACAAGATGATCCGATCTATTTGAAGCTTTTATTGGATCATGGCGGCGATCCGAATACGCGCAATATGGATCATGACACGCTGTTGTTCCAGGCTTTCATCTGGCATCGCCAATGGAAGAACGTACAGACGTTGGTGGAGCATGGCGCCGATGTAAACGTGCACAGCGGATCTGGGTCCATTCTTTACGACTTCGCGACATCCGGTGGCTTTGAGCAGGCCTATTGGTTACTGCAGCATGGCGCTGACCCAAAGTCCGCAGCGATAGCTGATCCTATTCCACCGTCTACCGAAACACGATATCCGGTTATCGAAAGTGTCTTTTGGTATCCCACCAATCCCAAGCGCGCAGATTGGCTGGATTGGCAGCGCAAATGTCAGCAATGGCTTCTCAGTCATGGTTATAAGCGCCCTCCTTTGTCAGCACCTTTTCGTGATTGGCGTAAACCGTTTGGTTTGCCATACGAAGAAAAAGATATCCCTTTGCTGTAATGACTGAAGTCAAGGAGAAACAATATGTCTAATGAACGGAAACAACTGCAGGACGAGCAAGAATTAATTCTCCGGATGCACGAACACGGCGGTACCCTCTCATGGTGAAGAGTGGGGGTTATGGACTGGGATCGCCTATAAAAATCGCATGGATGCGCTTCGCGTGCGTCGTTGCAACAGCGGTGTTGCTCGCCGGTTGCAACATACCCGATTCATCGGGTGGCTCTGCGCAACGACCGCTCTTTTTCGCCGATCAGGTTTTCAAAGACCCCAAGGCGCAAGCGCTGGCCAATGCTGCCGCGCGGGGCGATGTTGAAGAAGTGCGGCATCTGATGAAAGACGAACACGTCAACCCCGACACGATCTTTGCCGACGACGACAGCGGCATGCCGTTGATCGCGTGGCCGGTGTTCAATCTTAATCCAGCTGGCCTGAAGGCCATGCTGGATAACGGGGCAGATCCGAATGCGCGTAAGCCTGGACATAGGGTCAAGAAGTTTCCGGATGGGAGCGTTAGTGATCACTTTATGTATGACAACGCCATGGTGTGGGCGGCCAAGCAGGACGATCCGATCTATTTGAACCTTCTTCTGGATCATGGTGGCGATCCCAACACGAGAAATGGCAACAACGAAACGTTGCTGTTTCAAGCATTCATTTGGCATCGACAATGGAAGAACGTACAGGCGCTGGTGAAGCATGGTGCTGATGTAAATGCGCACGCGCAGGGGAGGTCCATTCTCTACAACTTCGCCACATCCGGTGGCTTTGAACAGGTTTATTGGCTGCTGCAGCATGGCGCTGATCCAAAGTCCGCAGCGATGGCTAATCCTATTCCGCCGGCTACCGAAACACGATATCCGGTCATAGAAAGTATTTTTTGGTATCCAACCGACCCAAAAAAACTGGAGGTACTTGAGTGGCAACGCAAATGCCAACAGTGGTTGCTTAGCCATGGCTATAAGCGACCGCCTCTATCAGCGCCCTTTCGTGAATGGCGTAAAGCGTTCGGTTTGCCATACGAAGAAAAAGATATCCCTCTGCTGTAACAGCAGCGATCAAGGAATGACGTGATGTCTAACGAACTTCAACAAATGCAAGACGAGCAAGAGCTGATTCAACAACTGCGTGCTCGCGGTGATACGGCTTCGCTTCAGTACGCCAATCAAGTGCAAAAGGATTATCGCGATCGACAAATGGAAGCCCTGTCGCAAGATGTTTATAAGGCAGCCAATGGCGAAGGCCATCCCCCGCTGGGTTGGGTGAGATTGAGCGAACATCCGGAGCTATTTCGCCAGTATGCGCGGGATCTCCGTATGAGCGATGCGGAACTCAATGAAGCTCTGCATTCCGATCAATCGGGCTTTCGTGCGGAGGTCTACATTCCCGATCCCCAAATCCTAGGTCCCAGTTTCAAGCCGACGGTGGCTTTTAAAGGTTCGTCCGGTGAAGTTAAGACCTCCGACGGCAAGCATCACGACACCACGATTGAAGATTTCCTTGGCAATAACGGTCCGCAATCCGTCGGTTTGGAGACCGACTATTACGACCGTGCGATGGGGCTAGGTCTCGAATTTAAGATCCATAACATTGTTGTCGATTTCGCCGGCCACAGCCTGGCAGGCGGCATGGCTTCCGCCGCGGCTGCTGTTACGGGCTATTCCGCAACCACCTTCAACGCCGCCGGGCTTCATCCGCTCACCGCCAAACGCTTCTGCGATCAAAACAACATCCCGCTGTACGACGCTTCTCAACATGTCACCGCCTACCAAGTCAAAGGCGAACTTTTAAACGATGGGGTGCAGGGCAATATCCACGCCATGGACAACAGCGAGCGCGCGCAGCTCGCGATGGTGTTGAAGGAAGTAAGCAATCTGGGCACGCGGTTGCCCGATGCGCGCCATGCGCTGAATGAATGGATGCAGCGGATCGATCTGCCACTGCAAGCGCAACAGTCGACGCTCGCGTTTATGGACAAGGTGGCACACGGCAATGCCGATCAACTGCTGCGTGATTTGCCTTTAGCTAGCGGTCAAGTTCAACTGCTCGAAGCGATGACCCGCGATGCGCACGGCGACCTCGTGCCGCGCGATGCAACGATGGGCTTGCCCGAACTCTCTGCACGACTCGCACCGGTGATGGAAGTGCTGAGCGTGGCATCGTTGGGTGCACGCGCGGGCGATACGTTGGGTGCCGTCACGTCGCTGCCGCAGCATTTGGGAGGTAACGTCTTGCATGGCGTTGGTGCGAACGTGCGCCACGCAGGTGAGCTGCGCGGCGAGGCGGCACAGATAAACACACAGATGGACGGCGAGATGCGACGCCAGACCGAACATGTTGCCGTGGCCGCCGCAGCGCATGCGCGCGTGGCGGGTGCAGAGATCAGCGCGCAGATCGATCAAGCCGTGGGTCACGCACGGCAGTGGGGCACGTCGCTCGATGCCGCCGTGTTGCGCGGCATCGGGCATGTGGTTACGCACGATGCGCAGCAACGGCTCGCTATGCAGGCCGATGCATTGGAGCGCACCGGGCAGCGCGCTGTGGTGCAGGGAGCCATGCAGGCCACTGCGGATCGGCTTGCGGGCGAACACGATGCGGCCGCGTTGCGTCGTGCGGGCCTGAGCGCCGAGCATGCGACGACGGCCTTCGCTAACGACTATGGGCAAGCACAGCACGATGCGAGCGCACAAGCAGGAGAATGGGTCGGCCGACAGCTGGATGGCGCCGGCAACGCCGTACAACGCGTGGGCGATTATCAGCACGAGGCATTCACAGCGACAGGCGCTGCCGTCACCGGTTTGTCCGCTACTGGCGTGGCGCTTTCCACGGCTGCGCTACCTTCCGGGCAGGCGCATTTGAACAAGGCTGTCGATGCGGTGCGCCACGCGGCTCCTACCGGCAACGAAGCGTTCCAGCGTCATTTGATGGGGGCCACCGTCGCGCCCAGCATGGATTACTACGTCCAACAGCGGGAGGCAGCGGCGAGGGAATACTTGCAGCACACGCCTTCTCTTGAGCGCCCGCCGCATGCGCCCGTCACGGAGCATGCGCCATCCAAGCACGAGGCCGCCGCAAAACAAACGCCGTCGATTCCCGATCATCTGCGCGATTTTCGCCATCCCGATCATCCCATGCAGCAGCCTTACCAGCGCGCGCTCACCAAGGTGCACGCGATGGAAGACCTCAACAAGGTGCCGCATGGCGAGCACAGCGAGCGCATGGCCGCCGCGTTAGTCGATACCTTGCATGAGGCGCGCTTCGGCAGCCTTGACCGGCTTGAACTGCGCGGCGCAGGCAAGCACGCGCAAGTGGTGGCTCATCAAAGCCGGCCCTCCGTCTATATGCCCGAACGCGACGTGAGTGTGAGCGTTGAACATGCGTTGTCGCGCACCGTCGGGCAGCGCGCGGACGATTGGTCCAAACGCGCCATGCCGCATGTGCACGAACCGCTGCCCGCCATCGCCGCCGAATGGCGCCCCGATCCGCGTACGTTGCCGCCGCACGATCTGCGCCATCCCGATCACCCGCAACATGCGCTGTATCGGCAGGTCCACACGCACGTAGCAGACGCCTACGGCAAAGCCGGTATACCGCGCAGCGATACACAACTCGAACACGCCACGGCGGCGACGTTGCTGCAAGCGCAGGTCACGCAGGTCGATTGGACCCAGGGCAATCAGGTCTTCGTTGCGCAAGATCGCGCCAGCGGCGTCATCGGACCCCAGAGCCCCTTGGTGATTCGCCAACCCGACCACGTTTATGGCTACCGCAACGACATCGTTCCTGCGCAAGCCATGCAGCATGCACCCGAGCACTCGTTTCAGCAGATGGGGCAGGTGGCGCAGCAGCAAGCGCACGAACACCAACAGTTTGAGATGCAGCGCGCGCACGTCGGTGCACAGACACCCGCGATGGGGTTGCCCGGCGGCGGCCGGTAGTTGACGTTGATGGCTCGACTCTAGCGGAACCAAAAAGCACAGGGACGCCTCGCGGCTGGCCGAAGGTCACACCGCAGGCATGGAGATTGCGACAGGAGTGCAGCGATGTTTTTTCGCAAGTGGCGAGCAAAGAGGCGGGCGCAGATCGCACAACAATGGATGTTCGAACAGATGAGTCTTCCCCCGGCCGAGATCCCGACGCAGACGATCGACCAGGCTGAGCTGGAACGGTGGCGGCTCGAGCGGGCCGCGCTGTTCCCTGCGTCCGGGCCCACGGTCGCGCTGGATTGCGATACCGATGACATGGAGCAAAAGGTTGAGGCATTGTTCGACTGGCAGGCGCAGACGGCGCCATGGCTGAAAACGATTCTGGAAAGTCATCGCGACACTATCCATTTCCTGGAAGTGCAGCGCATTTGCACGGTTCAACAATTACACGTCATGTCTTCGGTACTCGATTCCCTGATCGTTACGCATGTGCGGCCCGATGCATTGCTGCACAAATGGAATCTCGAAGTACCTGAGCTGATCGATCATATTAGTGACAAGGTGCCGGACGATCTGGGTGAGCATCTCAAAGAGGCAACGCTGGCTTGGAAGGCTGTCGTAAAGCACTATACGAAGCTTATCGAGCGTGCCGATGCCTATTACAAACAACAACGCGAGCAAGATGATTGATGAGAAGCGTTAGGGCATCGAGTCCGATGCGGCCCCTCCGAGTCGATAGCTTTGCTGCGTTGAGATGGATTCCATCAGTAGTCTTGGCGCTAGGCAGAAAGCATGCGAATACGCGCCGTTGCCCTACCGCAGTGGATTTCAATGAGATTTTTGCCGAGGTTATCGTGGGCGCCATTTGGCTGAAAATCGACGGCTCTAACTGCTCAACCGCGTCAGCCGCATGTCCAGCCAGCGCTGCACATCGGGCCACTCGCTGGCGATGATCGAATAACACACCGTGTCGCGTAGCGTGCCGTCGGGTCGACGCTTGTGCGCGCGCAGCACGCCATCTCGATGTGCGCCGAGCCGCTCGATAGCGCGTTGCGAATCGAGGTTGCGGCCATCGGTATGGAACTCGACCGCCACGCAATCAAGCGACTCGAACGCATACTTCAGCAGCAGGCGCTTGCACGCGGTATTGAGATGGCTTTTCTGCCAGCGCTTCGCATACCACGTATAGCCAATGGCGATACGCGGCAGTTCCGGCGCGAAATCATAAAAGCGCGTGGTGCCGACGATCCGGCCGCTGTTCTTCTCGCGCACTGCAAACGGCAGCATCGTGTTCGCGGCCAATCCATCCAGCGCTTTCTGGATATAGACGTGCGCCTGGCCGGGTGCTGGCGCGCTGGTGAACCACAGATTCCACAGCTCGCCGTCGGCCGCGGCCGCTTCGAGGTCGGGAACGTGGTGCAGACCGAGTGGTTCGAGCAGGACATAGTCGTCCTGGAGAGCAACCGGGGCGAGTGCGGGCATCGATTCAGGCGTCAAGGTCGGGGATCAGTTTGCTTTCAAGCCGCGCGATGGTGTCTTTCAGCAGCAGCTTGCGTTTCTTCAGCCGTGTGATTTGCAGCTCGTCGCGGCCAACGGCTTGCGCCAATTGCTCGATCGCCGCGTCCAGGTCGCGATGCTCCTGGCGAAGCTCTGCCAGTAAGTGGGCGATCTGGGTCGGATCCTGAGCCTGCATGGCGTAGGGGCGCTCGGGGCGGCGATGAAAACGTGATTGTAGCGCGCTCCCAGGCGGCTGGCGCTGCGGAACAAACCGAACGGGCGGGGCAGGTACAATACGCGCTTGCCCGTTCGATGCCGTTGCCATGTCCGCCCACCTTGACATCGTTTCATTGGAAGTCACCCGCAAGCGGGCTTATGAAGCCGGCAAGCTGGCGAAGCGTCTGCGCCATCAGGTGGGTCAGGCGATTGCCGACTTCAACATGATCGAAGACGGCGACAAGGTCATGGTGTGCCTGTCCGGCGGCAAAGACTCGTACACGATGCTGGATATCCTGGTGTCGCTGCAGGCCAAGGCGCCGGTGCGCTTCGAGCTGATCGCGGTGAACCTGGATCAGAAGCAACCGGATTTTCCCGAGCACGTGCTGCCGGACTACCTTACCGAGCGCGGTGTGCCGTTCCACATCATCGAGCAGGACACCTACAGCACCGTCACGCGCGTGATTCCGGAAGGCAAGACGATGTGCAGCCTCTGCTCGCGTCTGCGCCGTGGCGCGCTCTACCACTGGGCGGCGGCCAACGGCGTCACCAAGATAGCGCTGGGCCATCATCGCGACGACATTCTCGGCACGTTTTTCCTCAACCTGTTCTATCAGGGCAGTTTGAAGGCGATGCCGCCGAAGTTGCGTTCGGATGACGGCCGCCATGTGGTGATTCGCCCGCTGGCGTATTGCAAGGAAGATGACATTTCCGACTATGCCGAGCACAAGCAGTTTCCGATCATTCCCTGTAACCTCTGCGGTTCGCAGGAAAATCTGCAGCGCAAAGCGGTCAAGCGCATGATGCAGGAATGGGAGCGCCAGTTTCCGGGGCGCAGCGAAACCATCTTCCGCGCACTCGGCAACGTGGCTCCATCGCAATTGACCGATCGCAAGCTGTTCGATTTCTCTTCGCTCGGTGCGCGCGAAGGCGTCATGCGCGCCGACGCGCACGATTGGCTGGCCGGCGGCGACGCTGGCGAGCATTGATTTAGACGTCCATTTCATTCACCCCTGATATCGAGTACTGCCGTGTCCCACTTTGCATCCGTTGAAATGACCCCTGGCGATCCGATCCTTGGCCTCACCGAGGCATTCGTGGCGGACAAACGTCCGGGCAAGGTCAATCTCGGCGTGGGCATTTATTACGATGAAACCGGTCGTATTCCGGTGTTGCGCGCCGTCAAAGAAATTGAACAGAAACTCGCGGCCGAATCGCTGCCGCGCGGTTATCTGCCGATCGACGGTCTGCCTGCTTACACGCAGGCCACGCAGAAGCTGGTGTTCGGTCCCGAATCGCCGCTGCTGGCTGCGGGCCGCGTGGCCACCTCGCAAACCATCGGCGGCAGCGGTGCGTTACGCGTGGGTGCGGATCTGCTCAAGAAAGCGTTGCCGAACGCAAAAATCGCGATCAGCAGCCCGAGCTGGGAAAACCATCGCGTCGTGTTCACGGCTGCGGGCTTCGACGTCGTCGAATACGCTTATTACGATGCCGCCACGCATGGGTTGAATTTCCCCGGCATGCTGGCCGATCTCGACAAGCTCGAACCTGGCACCGTGGTGCTGTTGCACGCGTGCTGCCACAACCCGACGGGTGTGGATCTCACTGTCGATCAGTGGAAGCAGGTCGTTGCATTGGTGAAAGACCGCAACCTGCTGCCGTTTATCGATATGGCCTATCAGGGCTTCGACAAAGGCATCGATGACGATGCCGCAGCGGTGCGTTTGTTTGCCGAGTCGGGCATCGAGTCGTTCATCGTCGCCAACTCGTATTCGAAGTCGTTCTCGTTGTACGGCGAGCGCGTGGGTGCGTTGTCGATCGTTGCTGCGAATCGCGATGAGGCGCTGCGCGTGCAGTCGCTGGTCAAGCGCATCATTCGTTCGATCTATTCCAGTCCGTCCACACATGGCGGCGCGTTGGTCGCCGGTGTGCTCAACAGCGCGGAATTGCGTGCGCTGTGGGAGTCGGAACTTGCCGGCATGCGCGAACGCATTCATGCGATGCGCGCCGGCATGGTCGAAAAACTCGCTGCGCAAGGTGCGCCGCAATTCAGCTTTATTCAGAAGCAGGCGGGCATGTTCTCGTATTCGGGTTTGAGCAAGGCGCAGGTGGATCGTTTGCGCGAAGAGCATGCGATTTACGCCATCGGTACCGGCCGCATTTGCGTCGCTGCGTTGAATCGCGCGAATCTCGACAACGTGGTTTCTGCTGTCGCTACTGTTATTCGCTGATACGCCGTAGTACCCCCTCCCCTGCGTGCAGCAGGAGAGGGCTGGGGTGGGGTGAAGCCCAGCCCATGTCGAAATCCGTATGACCCCATCCCAACCTTCCCCTGCAAGCAGGGGAAGGGGCGGAACATCTACGTTGTCGGAACACATTTAAAAAAAGGTCTTCATGTTTTTTCGCAACCTCACGCTGTTTCGCTTCTCTCCCGCCGTTGCCAAAGATCTGAAGCGCCTCGATGAGGCGCTGGCCGATCATCGTCTTCGCCCCTGTGGTCCGCTTGAAATGGGCACGCGCGGTTTCGTGCCGCCGGTCGGTCGCGGCGACGAGGCGGCGCTCACGCACGAAGTCAACAAATGCACGCTGTTGACCGTCGGCAGCGAAGAGAAATTGCTGCCCGCTGCCGTGGTCAACGATGAGCTGCAGCGCAAGGTGCAAAAAATCGCCGAGGAAGAAGGCCGCAAGGTCGGCGGCCGCGAGCGCAAGCGCATCAAGGAAGATCTGCTGACGGAGCTGCTGCCGCGGGCGTTCGTGCGCAGTTCGCGCATGTCCTCCTACGTGGATCGCAAGAACGGCTGGCTGGTGCTGGATACGGCTAGCCGCAAGTCGGCCGAAAATGCGTTGACGCAGATGCGCGAAGCACTCGGCAGTTTCCCTGCTGTGTCGCTGGCGCCTGAAGAAGGTCCGCGTGCACTGATGACCGATTGGCTTGCCACCGGCAAGTTGCCAGGTGGCCTGGTCCTTGGCGACGAATGTGAGCTGCGCGATCCCGCCACAGCTACCGGCGCCATCGCACGCTGCCGTCGTCAGGATCTCGATGCCGAAGAAGTGAAAGAGCATCTGCGCAACGGCAAGCAGGTCTTCCAGCTGGGCCTGGTCTTCGACGACCGCATGAGTTTCGTCCTGGGCGAGGATCTGGTCATCCGCAAGCTGAAATTCCTCGACGTGGTGATGGACGAGCTGGGCGACAGCCAGCAGGACGCTGCCGCCGAAATGGACGCCCGGTTCGCCCTCCTGACCCTGGAGCTGGAGCGTTTGCTGGCCAAAATGGAGGAGTGGTTCGGCCTCCCGCGTCCCACCGAAAGCTGAGACGCGCGCCAGACCGGCCTTCCCGAGGGGGAGGCAAAATAGCCCTTGCGCAGGGCTTCGCCACCCCACATTCTCGATGGAGCCGAGGGCCATTTTGGCCCCTGGCAGCAGTAGGGAAAGGCAGGATCATGGCGTACCTCGACGGCGACTGGCTGGAGCTGGCAACCCCCAGCGGCAACACCATTCGTGTGCTTAAAGCTTCGCACCCGCGGGCGCGACGGCTGCGGCTCACCGTGTCGCCGAAAGGTGCGCGCGTGACGTATCCGCAGGGCACGCATCCGTCGCAGGTCAACGCGTTTCTTCGCCACAACGCTGATTGGCTGGAGAAGAAACTCGACGAACTGAATCTCGTCGTCGAACCGCTGCCGCCGTTGCGCGTAGGCCATGTGCTGGAGTTCCCGCTGCGCGGTGAGCCGGTGGTACTCGACTGGGCCGAAGGTGCCTATCCGCGTGTGGTCGCTTACGACGGTGGCGTCACGCTGGAGATCCCTCGTCCGCATAGCCGTGCGCTGCCGGTCGCGCGCGGTCTGCTCGCCTCGCACTTCGAAAACCTTATTCGCCGCGACGTTTCGCGCTGGCTTGCGGGTTACGTCCCGCAACTTGGCCTGGCGCCGACGGCATTACGTATTCGCCCTATGAAAAGTTTGTGGGGCAGCCTCGACACACGCGATCGCATCAACCTCGATCTCGCGCTGGCGCTGGCGCCGCCTGCGGCACTGCGCTATGTGCTCGCGCACGAGCTTTGCCATCTGAAAGTGCGCAATCACTCGCCGCGTTTCTGGGCGCATGTCGAATCGATTTTCCCGGACTGGCGCGAGCAGCGCGACTGGCTTCGCCAAAACGGCGCGATGTTGAAGGCCGAACTGGATCGACTGATCGCCGACGTCGCGGATTGACGGTGCGTTCGTCACGCTAAGCCGCTCATCTTCACGAGGAGGATACGGATGTCGTTCTCATTCGCTTACTTGTTCGGTGGCGCGTGGCTGATCTGGCTGATTTACTGGGGCGTCAGTGCGCTGAACGTCAAAAGCGCGGTGCGTGTCGAATCGAGCCTTTCGCGTTTTGGCAAATACGTACTGCCGCTCATCGTCGCCGTGCTACTGCTGCAGAATTATCCCGCGTATCGCGGTACTTTTCTGGTCGAGCGTTTTGTGCCGGCGCAGTGGTGGGTCGTGTGGCTGGGGTTTGTACTCACCATCACCGGCCTGGCCTTCGCCTGCTGGGCGCGTGTGATTCTCGGGCGCAACTGGAGCGGTGTTGTGCAGCTCAAGCAGGATCACGAGCTGATCGTGCGCGGTCCGTATAGCCTCGTTCGCCACCCGATTTACACAGGCCTTCTGCTCGCCTTTTTCGGTACGGCGGTGGGTATCGGCGAATGGCGTGGATTGATCGCGACGGCAGTCGTCGGCGTGTCGTTCTGGCGAAAGTTACGACTAGAAGAGCGCTGGCTGACCGAGCTGTTCGGCGAGCAATATCGCGCCTATATGCAGCGCGTGAAAGCGCTGATTCCCTGGGTGCTTTGAATCCGTAACGCGAATACACGGCAGGCTGCGCCATGACGCAGCCTGCCACATGCTTTTACTGATGCGCCAACGCAAAGTTGGTGAGAATCTGTGTGAACTGCTGCGGCTTTTCCATCTGCGGCATGTGGTTGCAGCCATTGATGATGCTGGTGCTGATCGCAGGCGAATGCGTCAGGCCGTCACGCAGCGTGTCGAGCGCGGAAATATCGATGATCTTGTCGTCGTGGCACCACAGGCCGAGCACCGGCATGGTCAATTTGTCGAGGCGATCCTGAAGCGCCAGCGCCTGCGAATTGTCGCGCAATTCTTTAAACGTGCTTTCGATAAATGCGCGGTTTTTGATGTTGTCCTTCACGAACACATCGATAAAACGACCCGGAATATTCGGCACATTCTCGAACGCCAACGATGTGGCACGTTCGAAACCCGCGCGATCATTGAAAATGAAAGGATCCGTACCGGCCAAGGCCTCCTTCGCGAAGTCGTTCTCCTTGAACTTCAGGCCGAGCGAATCGACAAGCGCCAGTTCGATGACATTGTCGGGGTGCTCCGACGCATACACGCCTGCAATCGCACCGCCCATCGAATGACCGACGAGAAGGATATGGTGAGCGTTGACCGCATCCAGGAAATTACTCAGGCGCGCGGCCTGGCTATCGATGTTGTAACTGGCGCCCGCAACGCGCGACGACTCGCCCCAGCCCGGAAGGTCGGGAATGATCACGTGAAAGTGCGGGGTCAGGATCGGCGCTACTTTCAGCCACACGTCTTTGTTCGCAGCGAACCCGTGCAGCAGGACGATGGTCGGTCCCTGGCCGCCTTCGTAATACACCCAGTTCGTATCACCCACTTGCACTGAACGTGTTTCAAGCTGCGCGTTCATCGCTTCCCAGGCGACGTGGCCTTTGAGCAGCAACTGTGGTGCGACCAGGTAGCTTCCGCCCAGGCCGACGATGGCTAGCCCCGCGATGATGCCGAGAAATTTCAGGCGGCGCACCAGCAGGCGTTGCCAGAGTGGACGTGCGTTGGGACCGGTTGGTGTATTCATAGTTGATGCTCACATGGACGGAACAGCGCTCGTCACTCCGGTATGAAACGGAATGACGAGCCGCGTGGTGTGTTGCTTCAATGGTGGCGTGCTTTGGCTTTTGCAAACAGTGTTTCGACGGCCTGCTGCGTCAGCGGGTGATAACCGTCTTTCGCTTTGGCATACACCTGCTCGGCGTAAGCCAGACCATCCGGTGTTTTGCTAAATGCCGCATACACAGGCAGCGTGAGATACAGGCGCCCGATGCGCGTCATGTGTTCCGCAGCGGCCGGCCATACGCTCTTGTCGCCTGCGGCAATGGCATGCACGTACCAGCGCATGCCGATTTCTGCGTTCGGCGTCCCGGTAAGGTGCCATGCGGCGTCGATCGCCTGGATCTTGTCGAGCGGCGGCACATCCGGCAGCCCGTTGAGGAAGTACATCCATTCCTGCGTGTTCCAGTCTTTCGCATCGAGCTTGTCGGCCGTCAGCGTACCGGCGAGGAAGGCGCTGCGTTCCTTGTCGATCGTGTCGAACCGCGGCGAATCCGGGATCGGCGCATTCTTCGGAATGCCGGTGCCGTAAACCCAATCCTGCACGTCGGCCCAGCTCATTTTGCCGGGGTATTTGTCGATCAGGTTCGGCTTCAGAAAGCTGAGCATCTGTTCGGTAGTGATGCTCTGGAATGCGAAATGATTGAAGTAGCTCTTCAGATAATTGTCGAACGTATCGCGGCCGAAGCGTTGCTCAAGCGTGCGCAGGAACCACGAACCCTTCGTATAGGCGACGTCAGAGAGCGAATCGTCCGCATCGACCGCGCCGGGCTTGGGTGCAAGGCGCTGCGAATTCGCCGGCATCGAGCCGATTTCCTTCTGCAGCGTGTGAATATCGAGCAATGCTTCTTCATCCGCCTGGCGCGTTCCGTACAGCGCTTCGGTGATGCGACCCTGCACGTAAGTCGTCACGCCTTCATTGAGCCAGATGTCACGCCACGATGCAGCCGTCACCAGATTGCCCGACCACGAATGCGCCAGCTCGTGAGCAACGAGCGACACAAGACTCTTGTCGCCGACCAGCACGGTTGGCGTGGCAAACGTCATGTTGGGATTTTCCATGCCGCCGTACGGGAAACTTGGCGGCAACACGAGAATGTCGTAGCGGCCCCAGCGATACGGGCCATAAAGCTTCTCGGCGGTGGCGATCATCTTTTCGGTGTCTTCGAACTCGTGCGCGGCTTTGCCAACGACGGATGGTTCGGCATACACCGCCGAACGCGGGCCGGTTTCGCGGACGTCCAAATCGCCTGCAGCAATGGCCAACAGATACGAAGGGATCGGATGCGTTTGACTGAAGCTGAAATCGCCATTCAACGGATGCTTCGGATCGTTCGGTGCACTCATCGCTACGCGCGTGTCTTGCGGCGCGGCGACATGCGCGTCGTAAGTGAAGCGAATCGCTGGAGAATCCTGCAGCGGCACCCACGAACGCGCATGGATGGATTCGGATTGCGAGAACATGAAAGGCTGCTTTTTGTCCGCCGTCTGCGCAGGCGGCAACCACTGCAAGCCGCTTGCTGCCGGCGACGTCGTGTAGACGATGCGCACTTCGTGCGGCCGCTGCGGCGTCTGAATGGTCAGCTTGCTGCCAAGCTGTTTGTCGCGCGGCGCGAGCGCGTATTTCAGCGCGGCGGTTTTACCGCTGGCATCCACCGATTCCACGCTGCTGATGTTCAGATCGCGTGTATCCAGCACAAGATTCGTGGCCTTCGGATTCTTCCAATCCAGCGTCAGCGTGGCCTGGCCATCGAGCTGGCGCTGGGCAAAATCCAGCTTCAGCTGAAGGTCGAGATGGCTGACGCGCACCTCGTCGGGCTGGGCATACGAATACGGGTCGTTGGCGAAGGCCGCTACGGGCAGAAGCAGGGCGCCCAGGGCCATGGTGCGGAGCGGGAACATCGTGCAGTTTCCGGAGGGTTTTGGGAGGGGCGAGTATGCCACTCCCACCTTCATCCTGCCCCGTGACGGAGGTCAGTTACGGCAACTCGTTGGCGCTGAAGGGGTCTTCGGAGTACGGATGCATGACGGGCAAAAAGCCCGGCTGCGACTTCACCCGCTCGATCCAGGCACGAAAGTGCGGATAAGGCGCGAGCGAAAAGCCGGCTTGCTCCGCGCGGCCGCCGTACGCAAAGACAGCGATGTCTGCAATGGTGTAACCGTATTCGGTCAAGAAGGGGCGCTGCGATAATTCGTTGTTGAGTATCTGCAACGCGCGCTCGCCGGTGTCGCGCTTCATCTGAATCAGAAACAATGGGCGGCGGTCGAGCTTGCCGGTGAGCGTCCAGTAGCGCAGCGATCCAATCTGCGATTCGATGCGTTCCTGTTCGAAACTCAACCACTGTTGCACCTTGGCGCGACCAAATGCATCAGGCGGCAGATAAGGCGTATCGGTGGCGAGAAAAAACAATATCGCACTCGATTCCGACAATACACGCCCATCGTCAAGCTGGATCGCAGGCACTGTGCCGGTCGGGCTGATGCGCCGATATTCAGGCGAACGGCCTTCGCCCTCGAAGATGCTTACATTCACCGTGACATAAGGGCGCTGCAAGTGATGCAGTAGCTGGCGAATCTTCCACGCATTTTCGGAAGCGGGGTAATCGAAGAGCGTGAGCATGCGTGCACCTTATGAAGAGGACGCAACTATTCTCAAATGGCGCTGCTTATTGCGCTATCCGTTTTTTGCGGGGCTCAACAATAGCGATCAGCCAACCGATCCGTCGCCTGCACAAGCACATCGACAATAGCCGGTTCGGTGGCTGCGTGTCCGGCGAGGACGATATGGAAATCCGCTTCGGGCCATTCGGCCGCAAGGTCGCAGGCGTTTTTTGCCGGACAGATGATGTCGTAGCGTCCATGCACAATGGTTGTGGGAATGCGGCGTAACTTCTCTACGTTGCGCAGCAACTGGCCCGGTTCGAGGAATGCGAGGTGACGAAAATAGTGCGCTTCGATGCGCGCCAGGCTGAGTGCCACATCTGGCGCGGCAAAGCTTGCTTCGGTTTCCGGACTTTCCTCCAGCGTGATGCCGCCACCTTCCCACGCGCCCCATGCTTTGGCGGCAGCGAGCCGCACCGTTTCATCGTCGCTGGTCAACCGATGCCAGTACGCGTCGAGCATATTGCCGCGCTCTGCCAGCGGAATGATGGACGCATAGCGCTGCCATTTCTCCGGCAGGATCCACGACGCGCCGCCTTCCTCGTAGTACCAGCGAATCTCTTCCGGCCTGCTCAGAAAGATGCCGCGCAAAACCAGCCCGAGCACGCGCTCCGGATGCGTCTGCGCATAGGCGAGCGCAAGTGTGGAGCCCCATGAGCCGCCGAACACCACCCAACGCTCGATACCGAACCGTTCGCGAAGGGTTTCGATATCGCCGACCAGATGCCACGTCGTGTTATCGGTGAGATCGGCAAAAGGTGTTGAACGTCCGGCTCCGCGCTGATCGAAAAGCACGATGCGATAACGTGCCGGATCGAAGAAGCGTCGATGGTAGGGCGACAATCCTGCACCCGGGCCGCCATGCAGAAAGACGACGGGCAGTCCTTCCGGGTTGCCGCACTCTTCGACATAGAGTGTGTGCCGCGCATCCACCGCAATCTGGTGTGTGCGATAGGGTTCGATGTCTGGATACATGGTGCGCATGGTTGACAGTCCGATCGTGCTCAAGCAGCAATATCGATGAGAGAAGCGCTACGCATGTCGCTAGCACAGCTGACGCAGAGCTTACCGTTTTGCCTAACGCCAACAAAACGCGTCGCAGATTTAACGCGCGTTAGCCCAATTATCACGACGGTATAGGCATACTCCAGTTGCTTTCATGGCGATGTGCGGCATGAGCGGGGAAAAGCAGTTGTTAATGTCTCGCTAACTCCATACCGACTGTGAGCAGCCGTGCCACACCTAATCAGGGGAAGTTACGATTTCCCTGCGACTGATATTTCGATGGAGTGATCGAGTGAACAAGCAAATTTCCCTGAAAATCGCGATCAGCGCAGGCTTGAGTACAAGCATGTTGTTGCTCGCCGGTTGCCCCTGGCAATCGTCGAATAACAGCAATGCACCCGCGGCTTCTTCTACTGCGCCGGCATCTGCTTCGACAGCTGCCGGACAACAGCAGCAAGCCTACACGCCGCCCACGGCGGATCAGCTCTATCAGTTGGTCGCACCGATTGCCTTATTCCCCGACAAGCTCGTCGCGCAAGTGCTGGCCGGGTCCACCTATCCGGATCAGATCACTGCCGCAGAAAACATGCTGACTCAGAATCCGAATCTGAAAGGCGATCTGTTGCAGGCAGCCGTTACGCCGCAAAGCTGGGACCCGAGCGTGAAGGGGCTGACCCAGTTCCCCTCTGTGTTGTCGCAGATGGCGCAGAACATCCAGTGGACGCAGTCACTCGGCGAGGCCTACGTCAACGATCCGACGGATGTGTTGAATGCGATCCAGGTGATGCGTCAGCGCGCGTCTGCACAGGGCAATCTGCGCACGTCCGCACAGCAGCAGGTGACGACACAGCCGGCGCAGCAGGTCGCGCAAAGCGAACAGGCGAGCGGTTACGTCGATAACGGCAGCGCGCCGCCGGTGTATTCCGGTGAGCCTGTCGTGCCGCCACCACAGCAGATCTACCAGATCGAGCCTGCGCAGCCGGATGCGGTGTATGTGCCGGTGTACAACCCGCAAACCGTCTACGGTGGCGACGTGGCTTATTACCCTGGCTACGACTATCCGCCGCCGCAACCGTCTTACAACACCGGTGAAGTGATCGCGGTGGGTGCCGTGGCATTTACCGCTGCGATCGTCGTCGGCGCCATGTTTGAACATGGCGGCGGTGGTGGTGGCGGTGGATGGCATTCCTGGGGCATGAACTGGGGTGGTGGCCGCGGTGGCTACAACGGTGGCGGCGGTGGCGGTTGGCATCGTCCGGCGGTGGTCTACAACAATCAGACGTACGTTTCGAGATCGACGACGGTCGTCAACCGCTATACCGTCAATAACACCACCATCAATAACAACAATAACTACGCCAACAATCGCACGATCAATAACAGCAACGTTACGAACAACGTCAACAACAATCAGTTCAACCGCAACGTTACGAATAACCAGTTCAATCGCAACGCCACGAATAACGTGACGAACAATCAGTTCAACCACAATGTGACGAACAACAACCGTGCGCCTGGACAGCCGATGAGTGTGCCGAATTTCGGGCATTCGGCGAATCTGGCGCAAGCACCGCACGCAGCACCGGAAGCGCGTCCGGCTCCGAACATTCCACATCAGGCGCCGGCGCAAATCGCGCATCCCGCTGCTGCGACACCGCATGCTCCGGAAGCATTCCGTCAGCCGGCTGCGACGGCACATCCGCTGCCACAGCCGCACCCGCAACCCGCGGCTCATGTTGCGCCACAGCCTCACCCGCAACCGGCAGTGACGCATCCGCAGCCGGCGTTCCATCCGCAGGCTCAGCCGCGTCCGCAGCCACAGCCAGCGGCGGCACATCCGCAGCCGCAGCCTGCGTTTCATCCAGCGGCGCAGCAACCGCATCCACAACCGGCACCGCATCCGGCGCCCGCGCCGCGTCCAGCGCCGCCGCCGCAACAGCACGCGGCACCGCAAGCGCATCCGCAGCCGGAAGCGCATCCTGCACCGCCACCGAAGAAGAAAGACGATCATTCACATAATTGATGTAAAAAGCCTCCTTGCATGTCATCGCGCAAGGAGGCTTTGCTTCACGCGCCGCGCATTGGCCAGACGTCTAGTCACTCATCCGGTAACAGACGCGCCGCATCCCACATCACGCGCGTGATCGGGCGATTGGCATGTGGCGTCTGCAACACGATCAACGTTGTCGTGCTGATGCTGGAATGAATTTTCAGCAGTCGATCGAGCACTGCTTCAAGATGGGTGATCGACATCGCGACCACGCGAAGCAGGGCGGAATCTTCACCTGCCAGCCGGCGGCAATCCAGAACCTCCGGTACGTCCGCCACGATTTTTCCGATACGTGCGCAGATACCGCCGTCGCAACGCAAACGCACCATGGCGTCGATGCCGTAGCCCAGGCGTTTGGGCTCGACTACAGCGCGATAGCCGGTGATCACGCCCGCTTCCTCCAGCCGCTTTACACGTTCGGCCACGGCCGGCGCGGACAGGCGCACCTTGCGTCCCAGTTCGGCATAACCCAGCCGCGCATCCTGCTGTAGTGCTTCCAATAGCTGCCAATCCTTGGTGTCCATTTCGGGTTTCGATTCGTAGGTCATAATGGCTTCCGGATATTTCGTTCGACGGCGAAACATGCAGCTCGGCTACGGGGCCATTATTCCTCGGTAAGCGACTCAAGACTAGGATTCGCACATTCCTTTTCCCCGCGGAATCGACTCATGGACAGTGCCGAGCGCCTCGATGGGCGCGCTTTGATTTACATCGCCATCGCCTTGCTCACGTGGTCGTCCGCCTACGCGGCGATCGCTTATGCGTTGGCTTCGTTCACGCCAGGCCAGGTGGCGCTGGCGCGGCTGGCGATCGGTTCGCTGTGTTTTGCCGTGTTGATAGCGGTGAGACGTACGCCGTTACCGCACCGGCGCGATTGGCTTCGCCTGGCGATACTCGGTGTGATTGGTCTGACGACGTATCACCTGTGCCTCAACTACGCCGAAACGCGCATCGCCAGCGGAACGGCGGCAATCCTTATTGCATTGGTGCCCGCGGCGACCGCCACGCTTTCAGCCGTCTGGATTGGTGAGCGCATCAGCGGGCGCCGCATGCTGGGGCTGGCGATTGCCTTGCTGGGTGTCGTGATGGTGGTGCTGGCCAGCGGCAAACAGGTGACGTTTCAGCCGATGGCGGCATTGGTGTTGGTAAGCGTGATCGCCTCGGCGATTTTCTTCGTCGGACAAAAGCCGTTGTTTGTGCGCAACGACATGATCGGCGTGACGGCATTTGGATTTTTCGCGGGCACGTTGGGTACTGTGCCGTTCGGCTTCGGCTTGCCGCATGCGTTGGTTGCGGCGCCGTGGTCGCACATCGCCGCGTTGATCTGGCTAGGTATCGCGCCTACATTCATCGGGTATCTGACGTGGAACGCGGCGTTGCGGCGTGCGTCTGCATCGCAGGTTTCCAGCTTCATCTATTTCTCGCCGCCCATTGCGGTATTGATCGGCTGGGTGTGGCTCGGCGAGCGCCCCGGTTGGCTGACCCTGATTGGCGGCGCCATCACCGTAGGCGGTGTCGCATTGGCGAATGCGCGGCGCAAAAATGCTCCTCCCGCACCAGTTTCGATGGCACCTGTTGCAGCCAAGCAGGGTTGCGAATCGTGATGCGTTGATAGCAGCTGTACACGTACGTCCGCGATGGCACATCGTTTCTACAAGGAGCATGCATGTACACGCTTTACATTGCGAACCGGAATTACTCGTCGTGGTCGTTGCGACCCTGGGTGTTGTTGAGCGAACTGGGCATTCCCTTCGATGAGAAGCTGACACCCTTTCAGCACGGCACGTCGTCAAGCTGGACGTTGTTCCGCACGTTTTCGCCGACCGGCAAAGTGCCATGCTTGCACGATGGCGACATTACCGTATGGGACTCGCTATCTATTGCCGAATACGTGGCGGAACGCCATCCGGCCGTATGGCCCAGTGACGCGCGTGCACGCGCGTGGGCACGCAGCGCTGCAGCGGAAATGCATTCGGGTTTCGAGGCGCTGCGTTCGCATTGCCCGATGAATTGCGGCATACGGCTGAAGCTGCACACGACTCCTGCCTCACTATCGAGCAATCTCGCACGACTGCAGGAGTTGTGGAACGAAGGTTTCACGCGCTTCGTCGGTCCGTACTTGGCTGGTGCGACGTTCACCGCCGTCGATGCGTTCTACGCCCCGGTTGTCTTCCGCATCCAGAGCTATGCGCTGGACATCGATGCTGCAGCCCAGGCTTATGTGCAGCGGATGCTTGCGTTGCCATCCATGCGCCGCTGGTATGACGCAGCACTGAAAGAGACGTGGCGCGATCCCGACCACGAGGAAGAAACGTTACGTCAAGGTACGTTGCTTCGGGATTTGCGCGCGGCGTAATGGAAGAGAAAAAGCAGCCACTATTCGATATGGTGTTCTGAGCGGCTAAGCAGCGACAAACGCCATGCGTTTGTCGCACACATCGCGCGGAAGGCTTAGAGCTTGTACGCGCGATGGATCGCAACAATCCCGTTGCTGAGATTGCGTACTTCGACGCGCCCGAATCCGGCGCGTTCCATCATGCTCTTGAGCGTTTCCTGATCCGGATGCTTGCGAATGGATTCGGCGAGGTATTGGTAGCTGCCGGAGTCGCCGGCGAACAACTTGCCCAGCTTCGGTAGCACCTGGAAGGAATGGAAATCGTAGAGCTTGCCGAACAGTTCGTTTTGAACCTTGGAAAATTCCAGCACCAGTGCGCGGCCGCCGGGTTTGAGCACACGCTGGATATCTGCGAGCGCCTTTTCCTTGTCGGTGACGTTGCGCAGACCGAACGCCATGGTTACTGCATCAAAACTGTTGTCGGGGAACGGCAACGCTTCGGCATTCAACTGCGTCCAGCGCAAACCGGAGACCATGCCGCGATCGGTGAGCCGGTCGCGGCCGACATTGAGCATCGCGGCGTTGATGTCGCCCACGATCACTTCGCCTTCGTCGCCGACAACCGGCTTGAGCAGCGCGGCGATATCGCCCGTGCCACCGGCCAGGTCAAGTACACGGTCGCCACGGCGCACGCCGCTGACGGCGACGAAATGGCGTTTCCACAAGCGATGGACGCCGAACGACATCAAGTCGTTCATCAGGTCGTAGTTGCGGGCGACCGACGTGAAAACCTCGCCGACCAGCTTTTGCTTTTCCCCGACAGGAACGTCGCGGAAGCCGAAATGGGTGGTGGACTGCTCGCTCATCCCGTCATGGTACAGGATGACGGCTGTGGATAAATCGATCTTATCTGTCATATAGACAACATGAAGTGGCCTGATGGCTTCAGGCGGCGTAGCCTTCTCCGGGACGCAGCTGCGCGTTGCCTAGCGAGATGCAAGCATGAACCGTCCGACCTTGTTGCTGTGCTGTGCCCTTGGCCTTTTCGGTTGTGCGGCGGCGATGGCCGACAACGCTCCCGCGCAGGTCATTACCGCTGCAGGCGCCTATCATCCGCTGCCGCAGGCGGCCTATCAGCCGGATCGCAATGCGACTTACAAAGTCGTGTTTTCGCTGACCAAGGCCGGCGACAAGCCCGACCACATCAGCCCCAGCCTTGAGCGTGTGGCGCGCACGGTGAATCTGTATGCCTCGGCCGGCGTGCCGCTCGATCATCTGAAATTCGTGGCCGTGGCCTCCGGCGACGCCACCGGTATCGTGCTGGACGATGCGCACTACCGCGCGCAATTCGGTACGGCGAACCCGAACCTCGTCGTGATCAGCCAGCTTCGCAAGGCCGGTGTGGATGTCGCTGTGTGTGGGCAGGCGATGGCCGAACACCATTATCCGAACGACTGGGCATCGAAAGACGTGACGCTGAGTCTGTCGGCACTCACCACGATTACGGTGCTGGAACAGCAGGGTTACGCCCTGATGCCGTTGTAAGACAGGGAGCGGACCATGCTGTCATCTTCGAATCGCCGCTGGCAATGTGCGTTGCTGGCGGCGTGGCTTGTTGCTATCTGCGGTGCTGCGAGCGCCGATCAGACCGATTACCTGCCGCCGTGGAATCCGCCGCCGGCAGGTGGGGTCTCGTTCGCGGTGCCGCCGTTCGATGCGATCGCCGATCTGCATGGCGATATTGTCGATCCGCAACTCACCGTGTTTTTTGCGGGCAACCAGTTCATGGTCGTGCATGATCTGGTCGAGGCGTTCAAGCAGCGCTATCCGCAATATCAGCGTATTTTCGTGGAAACCTTGCCGCCCGGCATTCTCGTCAAGCAGATCGAGACGGGTTCGCTCGTGATGGGGAATCTGCGCATTGCAGCCAAGCCGGATATCTTCACCAACGGCAAGGATTCGATTGCCGATCTGCAAAAACAGCGAGGCTGGTTTGCGGACACAACCAATTACGCGCGCAATCCACTTGCGATCATGGTCGCAAAGGGCAATCCCAAGCACATTGAAGGATTGAAAGATCTCGCGCGCGCCGATGTGCGTGTGAGCATGCCCAATCCTCAATGGGAAGGTATCGCCAAGCAAATCGAAGCCAGTTATCGCAAAGCGGGTGGCGACGCGCTCGATCACACGATCATGGACAGCAAGGTGCAAGACGGCAGCACGTATCTCACGCGCATCCATCATCGGGAATCGCCATTGCGTGTGTTGCAGGGCGAATCGGACGCTGCGCCGGTATGGTCGACTGAAGTCTATTTTCAGCAGCAGATTTTGCACCGGCCGGTCGAGACCGTTGCGATACCCTCCGATCAGAACGTCACAGCAACGTACACCGCTGCGCGCCTGAAGGCAGCACCACATGAGCAGGCGGCGAAAGATTTTCTAGCATTCATGACGTCGGCCGATGCGCAAGCGATCTATCACAAATACGGCTTTCAGCCTGCGCAGCCATGAAAGCATTCCACATCATTACGCTTCTGCTTGGTTTGCTCGGTGCCTTTGCAGCGCTAGCCGACACGCCTGATGGCGCGACGCTGGCGCATCAGGGCAATGGTCACGGCGTTGCGCCCTGTCTGGCGTGCCATGGCGCTGATGGTGGCGGTCAGGCCGCCGCGGGCTTTCCGCGTCTGGCGGGTTTGCCGCAAGCGTATCTGCGCAAACAGCTGGATGACTTCGCAAACGGTTCGCGCACCAACGCCACCATGCAGCCCATTGCTACGGGATTGAGCGACGCAGAGCGCGATGCCGTTACGGCGTACTACAGCAAGTTGCCGATACCTTCTGCACAGTCGGCGAATGCACCAACCGGTGACGATGCGCAGCTCGCGCAAATCCTGGCGACGCGCGGGCGCTGGTCCAAGGGACTGCCGGCATGCGAGCAATGCCACGGCCCCGGCGGCGTGGGTGTTGGCGATCATTTTCCGGCTTTAGCGGCCCAATCGTCGGTATATCTGTCGAATGAATTGCACGCATGGCAACAAGGCTCGCGCCACAACGATCCGTTGCAACTGATGCAAGGCGTCGCCAGCAAACTAAGCGATAGCGACATCAGCGCGATCAGCGCGTGGTATGCCGCGCAACCTGCGGTATTGCCGAAGGAGGGACAGCCATGAATGCGATGCGCATGCTCGTGACCGGCGCGACGTTATTGCTGGCTGCCTGCGATCACACAACGCCGCCGCAATCGGCAGCTTCCGTCGCCAGTGTACCGGCGCCGGCAACTTCTGCTGCGAAGCCCGTCAGTCACTTTTCGCCGCCGGAGGAGTCGTCGATTCCAAACGATGATTTCGGCAAGCAGATTGCACTCGGCCGGCAGATTTTTGTGGACCCGGGCCGGTATGCGAAGGCCTATGTCGGCAATCAACTCAGCTGCGAAAACTGCCACCTCGATGCAGGGCGGCTTGCCAATGCCGCGCCGCTATGGGGTGCGTATCCCATGTATCCCGCGTATCGAAGCAAAAATCATCACGTGAATACATTCGCCGAGCGGCTGCAAGGTTGCTTCAACTACAGCATGAACGGCAAAGCGCCCCCGTTGGGCGATCCAGTGCTGGTGGCGCTGGAAACGTATGCGTATTGGATGTCCAAAGGCGAGCCCATCGGCACGTCGCTGCCGGGCCGTAGTTATCCAAAATTATCCAAGCCTGCGATGGCGCCCGATTACGCACGCGGCGAAAAAGTCTTCAAAAGCGACTGCGCGCTTTGTCACGGCGACAACGGTCAGGGCCAACAAACAGCTGATCGCACGGTATTCCCGCCGCTTTGGGGACCGCAGTCTTTCAATTGGGGTGCCGGCATGGAGCAAATCACCAATGCTGCCGGATTTATCAAAGCCAACATGCCACTGGGTCGCGGCAACACGCTGACCGACCAGGACGCCTGGGACGTTGCGTATTTCATGAATGCCCACGAGCGCCCGCAAGATCCCCGCTTCAACGGCTCGATCCCCGCCACACGCGCGGCCTACCACGACACCCCCGATTCGCTTTATGGTGTCGCCGTGAATGGTCAATTGCTGGGACAAGGTACAGCCAAATAGCCGTCTTTCCCCCGCGTTCGTCCGCGCGACGAATGCGGGGATTCAATACATTAATCGTCGTTCGCGACGCGCAACAGAAGCTTGCCGCGATGGCTGCCGTCGAACAGTTTGTTGAGCACCACGGGCGCATTTTCTAAGCCGTCCTCGATGGTTTCTTCGGCTTTGATGCGGCCCGATTGCACCCAGCCCGCAAGATCGAGCACCGCTTTGTTCGTGTCGGCGTAGTCGAATACGAGGAAGCCACGCACCGAGAGGCGCTTGACGATGATGACGCTGTAGTCGTCGCTCGGGCGCGATCCGCTGCTGTAGTTGGCAATCAATCCGCACAGCGCCACGCGGCCGCCGTTGACCATGCGTGACAGCACGCCACGCATGACGGGACCGCCGACGTTTTCAAAATTCACATGCACGCCGTCGGGCGTGGCGTCCGCGAGTGCTTTTTTCCAGTTTTCATCTTTGTAATCAACGGCTGCATCGAAGCCGAGTTCGTCGACAACATAACGGCATTTGTCCGCGCCGCCGGCGATGCCCACCACGCGTGCACCGCGCAATTTGCCGATCTGACCGGCAATCGATCCCACTGAACCCGCGGCAGCAGACACCACCAGTGTTTCGCCCGGTTGCACGGGTGCGATGTCGGTAAGGCCGTAGTAAGCGGTGACACCGCTCATGCCGCATGCACCCAACAACGTCGGCAACGGCACGGACAGTTGAGGCGGCAACTTCACATAGTCCTTGCGGCGGCGGTCATCGATGACGGCATAGTCTTGCCAATTCATCAGGCCCTGCACGAGATCGCCTTCGGCATAATGCGGCGATTTGGAGGCAACCACACGGCCCAGTCCCAGCGCACGCATCACTTCGCCGATCGCAACTGGCGGCATGTACTGCGGGATGTCACTCATCCAGACGCGATTGGTCGGATCCATCGACAGGTACAACACGCGTACGAGAAATTCCCCGTCCTTGAGTTCGGGGACGGGCTGCTGTTGCAGATCGAAGTCCTCGCGCTTGACTAGACCTTCCGGACGGGACTTGAGCCGAAGCTGACGATTGATAAGAGACATCGCGGGATACCTGTGATCGTGAGGGTTAGACAGCGCAAGCGCCGCCGTCGAGCACCAGCTCGGCGGCCGTGACATAGCGGCTTTCATCGGACGCAAGATACAGCACGGCATACGCGACATCGTCCGGATCGCCGAGGCGGCGCATCGGAATGCCGCGCGTGAGTTTTCGCGTAGCTTCTTCTTCGCCAAGCGACGCGAAAAAGGGCGCGACGATGCCCGTGCGAATAAACGCGGGGTGGATGGAGTTGCAGCGCACGTCCATCTTCTGTCGCGCACAATCGACCGCCACCGATTTAGTCAGCATGGCCACCGCGGCTTTGGAGGTGTTGTACGCCGTGTAATCCGGATCGACCTTGAATGCTGCAACAGAGGAAATATTGATGATCGAGCCGGGCTGTTGATCGCGCAGAAACGGCATCGCGTATTTGCATCCCAGCACGATACTTTCGACATTGATGGCCATCACGCGACGCCATTCTTTCATGTCGATATTTTCGACGCTGCCAAGCGAGCCGACGCCAGCGTTATTCACCAGCACGGAAAGGCCGCCCATGGCCTGCGCTGCCTCGGCCAGCAAACGTTGCCACGTCGCTTCATCGCGTACATCCTGAGCGGCGCACCATGCGATTTGGGAGCCCGCATCCCGATTGATCTCGTCGGCCAGCGACTTGACTGCGGTTTCGTCGATGTCCGTGATGAACACCTTGGCGCCGTGTCTGGCGAGCATTCGCGCAGTCGCAGCGCCGAGACCACCTGCTGCGCCGGTGATGAAAGCGCGCTTACCGGCGACGCGTTGAGCTGTTATGTCTGTCATGTGTGGTTCCGTGGTTTAAACGCTGAGATAACCGCCATCGACATTCAGCACGGCGCCGGTGGTGTAGGACGCTGCGTCCGAAGCAAGATAAAGCGCAGCACCCGCCATTTCCGATGGCTGCGCAACGCGGCGCATGGGTACGTGGGCGAGCGCGTTCTTGAGAATGGCCGGCGTGTTGACCAGCACCGATGCGAACTTGGTGTCGGTGAGTCCAGGCAACAGCGCGTTGCAGCGCACGCCCGATTCCGCGCACTCCACGGCAAACGCCTTGGTCATCGAGATCACGGCGGCCTTGGTAATCGAATAGATGCCCTGTTGAGGCCCGGGTACTACGCCGTTGACGGACGCCACGTTGATGATCGATCCGCCGCTATCCTTAGCCATCAACCGCGCACCGTGCGTGGACATGTAGAAGTAGCCGCGGATGTTCACGTCGACCGTCTTTTGAAAGATAGACGGATCCGTATCGAGAATGTGGCCGAAAAACGGGTTCGTGGCAGCGTTGTTCACAAGAATGTCGAGGCGGCCGTGTTTCTTTTCGACATGCGCAAACAGCGCCTCGATTTGCTCCAGTTCGCCGATATGGCACGCAATTGCTTCCGCCGAACCGCCGAGGTCGGTGATTTGTCCCACCACAGTTTCGCAGTCGGCGTGCTTGCGGCTCGACGCAATAACGTGCGCGCCGCATGCGGCAAAAAGTTTGGCAATCTCTGCCCCGATGCCTCGGCTTGCTCCCGTGACGATGGCGGTTTTGCCGGTGAGATCGAAGCTTGGCGGTGTGCTCATGATGTGTCGTCCGAAGGGTCGATGAGGTTAGCGAAGCGTGACCAGATGTTGGTCTTCGCTTCGTTCCAGGTGGGGCCATGCGTTATAGGTGATAAGACTGGGCCCCTGTTTGCCAAGGCGCAGTTTCGTGAGGCTTGTGTTTACCAACGACCAGCTAAGCGTGAATGTCTTCGCGATTGGCGCTTCAAGAATGTCATTGGCGATGACGGCGATCGGGCCGCCAGAGGTAAACGCCCAAATGGTTTTTGAGTCGCGCTGCGCAAGAGTTTGCAACGCTTGCAAAACATGGTGGCGAAATTGCGCCCAAGTCGTCGTGTAATCGGCGTCGTGTTCGCTGCTGACCCAGCGCGCAACAGCGGATGCGAATAGCCGCTGAAATGCCTGATGCGGGTCGGATGATTGTTTCAACTCGGCACGCAATGCGTCGTGATCGGCGAGATCCGGGCGAAAACGCGCCAGCAGTTCTTCGTGATCCACTTCGTCCAGGCCGTCGAGTTTCAGCAGCGGACGATCGACGCCTGTGGCATGCAGACACTCTTCCGCCGTGCGCAGATGCCGTTGCCGTGGTCCTATGGCAACAAGATCCGGTACTTCTCCACACGCCGACAACCATGCGCCGAGACGGCGCGATTGTTCTTCGCCGATCTCCGACAACCGGTCGTAATCTGCCGCGCGGAAGCTGGCCTGGCCGTGACGGATGAGCAGCAGGCTGCGCACGGTCACAGCACCGAGCGGGCAATGATGTGGCGGCAGCGGCTACCCATATAGCGTGCAGCATGACCGAAGCCTGCAAATTGCGGATTGGTGGTTTGACCAAGCACAAAGCGCCGGTAAATCTGCTGGATGATCACCATCAGGCGGAACAGGCCGAACACTTCGTAGAAGTCGAAGTTGTCGACACTCCAACCTGTGCGCTCGCCGTAGTAGTCGATTATTTCGCGACGCGTGAGCATGCCGGGTGCGTTGGATGGCTGGCGGCGGAATGCCTGAAACGTCGCCTCGTCGTCCGCCTGTACCCAATACGCCAACGATGAGCCCAGATCCATCAGCGGATCGCCAATGGTTGCCAGTTCCCAGTCGAGTACGCCAGTGATGCGGAGCGGTTGTTCCGGATCCAGCACTACATTGTCGAAGCGGAAATCGTTGTGGATGACGCAGGCTGCGGTGTCGCGTGCCGGTTGCTTTTGTGCGAGCCACGCGAGCACGTCTTCGCATGCGTCAGTGCCTTCGGTGAGTGCCTGATGCCAGCGTTCGCTCCAGCCGCCAACCTGACGTCCGATGTAACCCTCGCCACGGCCGATGGATTGCAGGTCCGGGCTCGACGTGTCGACTTTGTGTAATTCGATCAGGCGATCGACAAAGCTGGTGCACAAGGTGCGGACATCGTTAGGGGGAAGTTGTAAATCGGCAGGAAAGTCGCTGCGCAGGATGATGCCGCGCAGGCGCTCCATGACATAAAAATGTTGACCAATAATGGATTCGTCGTCGCACGTGGCAAGGATGGCCGGCACGTAGGCGTAGTGAGGCTTGAGCGCCGACATGATGTGCGCTTCGCGCAGCATGTCATGTGCGGATTTCGCCTTGGCACCTTTGGGTGGCCGACGAAGAACCAGTTCGCGATCCCGGTAGGAGAGCAGATACGTCAGATTGGATGCGCCACCCGGAAACTGCCGGACGGTCGGTGTGCCGTGAAGGTCTTCGATGTGTTGCTTGAGGAATGCATCGACCTTTGCGATGTCGAACGCGTCTTCATCGCGTAGCGTGCGTGCCTGATCCACTGAGTCGCTCATCAGAAAAAATCCTTGCTGGCTTGAGCCTTGGCTTCCAGTTTGGCGACGACACCACGATGCACTTCGTCCGGGCCGTCGGCGATGCGCAGCACGCGTGCGTAGGCGAACAGTTGCGTCAACGGGAAATCGTCGGAAAGGCCTGCGGCGCCGTGAATCTGTATCGCTGCTTCCGCCGCTTGTTGGGCGACGTTCGGCACCACGACTTTGATCTGCGAAATCAGGCTCAGTGCCGCCTTGGTGCCAAGTGTGTCGAGCGTCCACGCGGTCTTGAGCGTCAGCAGCCGCGCCTGGTCGATCACCATGCGTAGATTCGCGATGATGTCCGCGTTGCCGCCGAGTTCAGCGAGCGGCTTTCCGAACGCGACACGCGACGCGGCACGTTTGCATAGCAACGACAACGCGCGTTCCGCAGCGCCGATGGCGCGCATGCAGTGATGCACGCGCCCTGGTCCAAGTCGACCTTGTGCAATCTCGAAACCGCGCCCGGGTCCGAGGATGATGTTGCCAATCGGTACGCGCACATCGGTGAAGCTGAGTTCGCCGTGACCGGACGGTTCGTCGTAATGATGAAACACCGGCAACATGCGTTCGATCTTCACGCCTGGCGTATCAAGTGGACAGATCACCATCGTATGCCGCTGGTACGGCTGCGCGTCGGGATTACTCACGCCCATGAAGATCACGAAGCGGCAATGCGGATGTCCGGCGCCCGTCGTCCACCACTTGCGGCCATTCAACACAACCTGATCACCGTCGATGCGAGCGGTGGCTTGCATGTTGGTCGCGTCGGAAGAAGCAACGTCGGGTTCGGTCATGCCGAAGGCGGAACGTATCTCTCCCGCCAACAGCGGCTTCAACCAACGCGTTTTCTGTTCGTCGCTGCCGTAACGATGCAGCACTTCCATATTGCCGGTGTCCGGCGCGCTGCAATTGAACACTTCGGGCGCGATGAAGGAGTGCCCCATGATTTCCGCCAGCGGCGCGTACTCCGCGTTGCTGAGCCCCGCGCCATGTTCGGCGTCGGGCAGAAACAGGTTCCAGAGCCCCGCACCGCGGGCTTTGGCCTTCAGCGTTTCCATGATGGCGGGTTGTCGCCAGACCTGGTGATCGGGACTGCCGGTCAACGAGGCGGCGAAAACCGATTCAGCAGGGCCGACCTCTTCGCGCATAAAGCGCGTAAGGCGTTCTGCCAGTGCCTGACTACGTTCGGATGGGGCGAAATCCACGGATTCTCCTCCTGAATGCAGCCAGCCTACGCACTTCCATGGAATTAATGAAATGAATATGTCTTATGGGTAGTCATTAATTTCATGCATGGATTGGCGTATCCTTTCGCCAATCTCTGGAGCCTTCATGGACCGTACCGACAGCCGCATCGATCTGAACCTTTTTCGCGTGCTCGATGCGATCTACACCTATGGCGGCGTCAGCGCCGCGGCGCGTGTGCTGCACCTTACGCAGCCCGCCGTGACGCACGCGTTGAAGCGCCTGCGCGATCATCTCGGCGACCCACTTTTCGTTCGGCAGGGCAATCGTCTACTGCCCACTGAAAAAGTGCGCACGATGATGCCCGCCGTGCAAATGCATCTGGAAGGATTGCATGCGAGCACGCATGCACAGGGGCACTTCGATCCTGCCACGCTTGAGCTGGAGTTCACGATCGGCTTCCGCGACATTCTCGAATCGATTGCGTTGCCTGCGTTGTTGAAGCAGATTGAACGCGAGGCGCCACAGGTGCGTGTGGTGAGTCATCGCATTGCGGCGGATGATGTGGAGCGTGAATTGCGCGCTGGAACGTTGAATCTGGTTGTGGATCGTCCGCTTCGTGCTGGGCCACAAATCGCTCGCCAGCATCTTGTCGATGAATCGCTCGTGGTGGTCATGCGCAAAGGGCATCCCTTATCGGCGCAGCTCAAACGCAACGATTATCTTGCGGCCGAACATGTCACCGTCTCGCCACTCGGCGAAGCAAGCGCGCTGGATGTGTTGCTCGGGCAAAGCGGCACGTTTCGCCACGTGCGGTTGGTATGCCAGCACTATTTTTCAGCTTGTCAAATTGCCTCGTCGACGGATCTTCTGATGACGGTGCCGCGTTCGTACGCCATCCATCTGTCATCGCTGTTGCCGATCGCGATAGTGCCGCTGCCGATCAAGCTGAAAGCTGTGCCGATTCTTGCGTTCTGGCACGAATCAACGAATGACGATCCTGCACACGTCTGGTTTCGCCGGTGCGTCATCGATGCAGTGACACAAGGCATCGCGCGGTAATTGGTGATGCTGGCCGTTGCATGGAATGATGCAACGGCTGTGATCAGACGGTTCGATCAATCCTTGCTTTGATCGACGTGCTCATGCTCGTGTTCGTGGTGTTCGGCGATCACGTGGCGCTGGTGCAGTTCTTCGCTGGTATTTACCGTTTCTTCTGCCGACGCGGGTGCCGCGTCAGGCTCGGCAGCGGCGCGCTGCGTTTCCGTGTCGTTGCCGGTGATCTTGAGGATGGAGTGGCGCATTTCGCGAGCGAGAATTACGCGAGCGTCGCGCACCATGCCTTCCAGCGCCGTGTCGTAATCGAGCTTGCCATTGTCGTCGGTCCACACCACGCGTTGTTCGCGCAGTTTTTGGATGAACCCGCGGAAGAGTGCCTTGTCGAAAAACTCCGGCGCAGAAGGCTCGTTGAGCAGGCTCAGACGTTGCGCGGTGAGCGTGCAGACGTTTTCGAGTTCTGCCGCGGTAATCGTGTGCGGGCCATTCTTCGCCAACGCGGCGATGGCGATGTAGTAGCGCTCGAACGCCTGGATCAGGCTGCGTGCGATCACTTTCAGTTGATACGCCGCATCGTCCTGACCCGGGCCGCGTTCCAGCAGGCGACCTTCGCCCGTCGCTTCAAGCAAGCCGCGGCGCACAAAGAAATCGATGGTGGCTTGCAACTGCGTGCCGAACCCGTCGCTATCCCACGGCAGGAACAGCTCGTTCTGGATGAAGGGATAAATGATGCGGCCCAGTCGCAGAATCGATGCGCGCGTCATGCGGCGATTGTTGAGGAAGCAGCACGCCACCCACGCTGCGCACGCCGTGAGATGCAGCACGTTGTTGCGGAAGTAGCTCAGCAGTACCGCTTGTTCGGGCTCTACGGTGAGCACATCGCCGAGCGGATGGCGTACGCGCACGATCCAGCCCATCTGTTCGCCGTATGCGACGATGGCGGCAGGGTCCATTGGCGTCAGTGTCATGCGCTCGGAATAGGGCAGTTCTTCGAGCAGTGCCTTCATCAGATCGAGCTGCGCGAGCAGATCGCTCTCTGCCATCGCGTGCTTCGGCGTTGCCAACAAAGCGAGCGCGAGCAGATTGATCGGATTGACGTCCGCAGCGCGATTGATATTGACCTGGATCTTTTCAGATAGGTCGTCGACCACCTTGTTGAGCCATTCCGGCTTGCTGCTGGGATCGACAACCGTATCGCGCCAGCTGTCGCTGGCTGCATCGAGCAGCGGCGTCAATTCGATCGGCTCGCCGAAATTCAGCGCGACATGACCGTAGCGTTGGCGCAACACGCCAAGGCCACGAATCAAGCCGATCAGCGATTCCTTTTCTTTTGGCTGTCCCGACAACTCGCCCGCGTAGCTCTTGCCTTCCATCAGCTTTTCGTAGCCGATGTAGACCGGCTGGAACAGCACCGGGCGACGCGGTGCACGCAGGAATCCGCGCACCGTCATCACCAGCATGCCGGCGCGCGGTGCAAGCAAGCGACCGGTGCGTGAGCGGCCGCCTTCGATGAAGTATTCCATCGGCACGCCGCGATCGATCAGCTGCGCGACGTATTCGTTGAAGACCACCGGATAAAGCGCGCTGCCTTTCTTGAAGCTGCGGCGCAGGAAGAACGCGCCGCCCCGGCGGAGAAGCGGACCGATCAGCGGAAGATTGAGATTCACACCCGCCGCAATGTGTGGAACGACGACACCCGATGCATGCAGCTGATACGACAGCAGCAGATAATCCGCATGACTGCGATGACTGGGCACATACACCACTTCATAGCCAGGCGCGGCGGCGCGCGCCTTGTCGAAGTGATGCATGGTGATGCCGTCGTACAGCTTGTTCCAGAAGTTGCGCAGCAGGAACGACGCCGAACGCACCACCGGGTGCGAATAGTCGGCGGCAATTTCCATCATCATCTTGTGCGCGTTCTGCCACGACTTGGCGTAGCTGATGTTTTCCTTCACCGCCGTGGCAGTGATTGCCGCACGCACGGGTTCGGCATTGAGCACCGCATCGACCACGGTGCGGCGGTGCGAAAGGTCTGGCCCGATGACCGCAGCACGGATGCGGCGGAAATGGGTGCGCAGCACACGCGCCATCTTGCGGGCGAAGCGCTGGGGCTGAACTTCGCCGGCTTCGTTCAAGACTTCGCGCAGCGATACAGGCGCGGAGAAGTGCACTACCGTGTCGCGCCCGTTGAGCAACAACGCGAGCATGCGGCGGAAGCGGCCGACCATGACCCAGTTTTCCGAGAACAGCACGCTGAACCAACCGGTTTCACGCGTCGGTGCGCGGCCTACATAGATGGACACCGGCACGATTTGGATATCGCGATCGGGGAAACCTTCGATCGAGCGCAACAACTGACCGAACGGTTCGTTCGGCGAGCGGGCGCGATTGCGTCCGAACACTTCGCCATCGCGACGTGCAAGGGCGAATACCGAACGCCTGCGGCGCGTATGCAACAGCGGTTGCATTGGACTTGGCAATCCGGCTTCGCGACAGGCGCGGTCGAGAATCAACGCATCGGAAAAACCATCGCGTTCGATCACATAGCAAACGGGCGCATCGCTTTTCAGCAACGCAGCCGGTTCCGCCGGGTCACGGCGAATGCGTACCCAGGGTTCGAGCAGGTGCCCGGCGAGGTTGAACCACCAGGGCGCGCGGCTGCGGTATGTGGTTTCCGCGGTCGTCATAGTCGGCATCTGCATAGTGTAGCGGCTAGGGCCTTAGCTCACGGTTTAGCAGGCGCGGCACTGGCCATCTTCACGCTGCTGGCAGGTGCGGGCGCTGTACCGGCGGGCGCGGGAACGCTGCTGCTTGCCGCCGGCGCCGGATGCAGGATTTGCTCGTGCTGCGCGTGTTCGCTGTTGATCAGATCCTGGCTGTACCAGCGGCCGTCGACCTGCACCAGCTGCGAATCGGTACTAAGCGGCTTGCCGAGTAGCGTGTAGTCGATCTTCACGTGTGCCTGGTTGTTGTCCTGACTGACGGTGCTGACTTTCACGGAATTCAGCGTGTCGTCGACGGAAAGTCCGTAAATCGTCAGCAGCTGTTTGATGCCACCGTACGCGACGGAGTACTTCTTCATCGCGGTGTCGAAATCCATGTTCTGCAGCTGGTCGGCACTTTTCAGATCGAGCTGCCGTGTCGTGGTGACGGCTACGCCCACTGCCTGCTTGGCCTTGTCCTGATCGAACCACGGCGTCTGCTGCGCCCACGGAAGCAGCACGTTGAGCACGTCGCGCGCCTGCTGTTTCTGCGGTTCCGTCATCGTTTTGTTCTGCGCGATGCCGGTGCTGATGATCGCCTGACCGATGCCGATCATCACCGGCAGCTGGTCGTGATACTGGGCATCCATCTGCGCGATCTTGGGTTTGATCTGATCGTAAAGCGTGGTCTCCGCGCCCGGCGCGGTGAGCTGCTGGACGGCCTGATTGAAGCGGGCGCGGTCGTCGTCGGTGATCGGGCGTTGATTCGGGTTGGCGTGCGCCCAGTCGGCGCGCATGGTGGCGTAGTCGGCCGGAGGCAAGGCGTGCTTCCAGAAGCCGTCGAAATCGCCGTTCTTGATCAGCGTCACAGATTGCTCCACGGCTGCCTCGGGCGTATCGCCGCCGGGCGCGGCCGAAGTGGCCTCTTCTTTGTTATGACAGGCCACCAGGGCGACCATCGCCAGAAGCAGCACGCTACGGCCAAGTGTCTGAAAACGCATGGAATATCTCACGTAGGAGGGCGGTCTCGCGTGACCGGGCCAGCATGAGGCTGGCGGTGCATCTTAAAGAAAAACCCCACGGGCGTTGGGCCTCGCGGGGTGATGCCGGCATTGCCGGAAGGGAAATGGCCGTGCCCGCAGAAATTGGAGGTCAGCAGGATCGGCGGACGCCATGATACGGGTCCGCCTAAGTTCATGCAATACTTTAGATATAACTATCTAAGTTATTGATTTTGAATCAATCTGTTCGCAACGCGTCGATCTTCTGATGGCGACGCTGGTCGCGTGGGGTGCCCCATTCGTTGTTGAACAAGGCCGGCTCCCACGAGCCATAGGTCGGATTAGGCAGCACGAACCAGCGGGTGCCGATCCAATTCATGTAGGGCGCAATCGCCTGTGCGCGGCCTGCGTCGGTGTTGGTCAGCACGCTCACAAAATCGCCGAGCTGATCGCCGAACTGCATCAGCACCCGATAGTGCTGGCTCACCAGCTGGCGGCGGCAATTCTTCTCGGTGCCGACCTGATCGCAACCGCGCAGGATGGTGCCCAGGCCGAGGAAAGCCTCAGGACCGGATACAGGAAAACCGACCTTGCGCAGGTTGTCGATGGTCGCGGTATCCAGATCTTGCGAGCGGTTCGAAATGTAGATCACCGCAATGCCGTGCTTGGCCGCGAACTGCGTGAACGCTACGGCACCCGGCAATGCACGTGCGCGTTCTTCCTTGCACCATGCCGCCCAGTCAGCCTCGTTGTATTCGCCGCCGCTATGGATCAAGCGTGCCTGATAGGGAGAGTTGTCGAGGGCGGTTTCGTCGATATCCAGAATGACGGCGGGTTTCAGCCCTTTGTACGCGGCGATGCGATCGTCCTTGGGCAATGCATCCCACTGCTTGTCCTTCAGTGCACCGAGCAATTGCGATTGCGCGTTGCGGTAGGTTTCCAGATAGATCAGGTCGTGCTCGACCGCCGTCTGGCTCCAGGCGACCGCGTTGAGGTTGTCGTCGGCCGGTGTGGTGGCGACGGGCGCAGCGGGCGCGCTGGCTGCCGCAGCCGGTGCGGATGCCGCAGGCGAGGAAGAATGCGGCGCCTGGCTGGCGCAACCGCAAAGCAACAACAACGCGCCGGCAAGCGCGGGCAAGGACTTGGACATGAAACACCCTGTAGAAGACGAACGAAGTCTGCGGAGCATGGAGCAAGTTTATGACAGACTGGCCGCCATCCGGGTTGCTCCCCAAGGTTAGCCACGTGCCCGCCATTCCCGCATCCACTCGCACCATTCGTATCACCAGCTACGTCCTTGCGGCGATTGCGCTGCTGGTGGTGCTGTTGCTGCATCTGCTTCCGGCCTTGTTTGCCGGCTTGCTGGTCTACGTGGTGGTCCATGCGATGACGCCGCTGCTCGGTCAGCGCATTTCCGGCGAACGTGCGCGACTGGTCGTGGTAACCCTTCTGGGCACCATTGTGGTCGGCGTGATTATTTTGCTGGTGATCGCGGCGATTGGTTTTTTCCGGAAAGAATTCGGCGACCCGAGTCTGCTCTGGCAACAGCAGCTGATGCCGATGGTCGAAAAAGCGCGCGAGCAATTGCCCGTAACGCTGTCCGGCTGGTTGCCCGATAGTGTGGATGAATTGCGCGATATGGCGCTCGATCTCACGCGCAAACATGCATTGAGTTTGCAGAACGTAGGTAAAGAAACGGTGCGCGTAGTGGTGCGCATCCTGGTCGGCCTTGTGCTTGGTGCACTGGTAGCACTCAACCGCGAACGCCCACCGCATCAGGTGGGCCCGCTGGCGGCTGCGTTGGGTGAGCGATGTCAGCATCTGGCAGAGGCGTTCCGCAACGTCGTGTTCGCGCAGGTGAAGATCTCGCTGATCAACACGCTGGCGACCGGTGTTTTCCTGCTTGGCGTGCTGCCGCTGATGGGCATTCACGTGCCGCTTGCGAAGACACTCACTGTGCTCACATTTGTCGCCGGTCTACTGCCCGTGATCGGCAATCTGATTTCCAATACCGCCATCACCATCGCCGGTTTGTCGATATCGATCTGGGTCGCGGTGGCAGCGCTCGGTTTTCTGATCGTGATCCACAAGCTGGAATACTTCCTCAACGCACGCATCATCGGGACGCAGATTCGCGCACGTGCGTGGGAACTGTTGGTGGCGATGCTGTTGATGGAAGCGGCGTTCGGTATCGCGGGATTGATCGCGGCGCCGATCTACTACGCGTATCTGAAAAGCGAGCTTGAGACCGAAGGGATGGTCTGAGTGCGCTCAGCTTGCATCGAACGGCTTGCGCACGGCGTCCAGTAACGCGTCGTCTTTCACGGTGTTATCCCACGTGTTGCCGTGAAGCAGTTGCTCCAACGGCAAGCGAGAACGCCATCCGGCGATTTCCAGTTCCGGCTGCGGCAGAAATTCACTGACGTGGCCGAGACAAAGATAGGCGACGGGCTGCACATGCTCGGGAAGACCTAGCGTCTGTGCCAGTTTCGCCGGATCGACAATGCTCACCCAACCCACGCCGATGCCTTCCGCGCGCGCCGCCAGCCAAAGGTTCTGCACGGCGAGGCAGGTGCTGAATAGATCGGTTTCCAGCATCGTGTTACGACCCAGCACATGCGGGCCGCCGCGCAGGCGATCGCAGGTGATGCAAAGGTTGATGGGGCTGTCGACAATGCCTTCCAGCTTCAACCGGCGATAGAGCGCTGCGCGATCGCCCGCATAGTTGGCGGCTGCGCTGGCGTTCGCGTCATCGTAAAGCGCCTTGACCGCGCGCTTGATGTCGATGCTGTCGATCACGAGAAAATCCCACGGTTGCATGAAGCCCACCGAGGGTGCGCGATGCGCGGCGTGCAGCAAGCGTGCAAGGACTTCAGGCGCGATAGGATCGGGCAAGAATTGCGAGCGCACATCGCGGCGTTCGCGAATGGCGCGGTACAGCCCTTCGCGCTGTTCGTCCGAAAAACAATGATCAGTCATGATGCACCTCAACCGCCGGCAAGCATGGCCGCGATTTTCGCCATATGCGATTCCGCCGTTTCGCGCACGGCTTCCTTGTCCGCCTCGGGGTCTTTGCCTTCCCAGTGCAGATCGTCCTGTGGCAATTCATGCAGGAAGCGACTGGGTTGATTGTTATGCACTTCGCCGTAGCGCTTGGTTTTCGACGACCACGAAAGCGTCAGCAACTCTTTCGCACGTGTGATGCCGACGTACATCAGGCGGCGCTCTTCATCCGCGCGGCCTTCGTCGATCGCGCCTTCGTGCGGCAGCGTGCCCTCTTCGCAGCCGACGATGAAGACGAAACGGAACTCCAGGCCTTTGGCGGCGTGCAACGTCATCATGCGAACTTCGTTGCCGGGCTCATCGCGGTCGGCATGATTCAGCAACGCCAATTGCGATGCCAGATCGCCCGCACCACTGCCACCGCGCTGCATGGCGCGGAACCAGTCGGCGAGTTCGCGCAGGTTGCCGAGGCGGCGCTCGCGTAATGCGGGATCTGGCGTCGTTCCCGCTACGTGTGCGGCGTAATTTGTGCGAGTAAGTACGCGTTCCACCAGATCCGCGGCGCCTTCGTGAAGCGAAGCGCTGCGCAGTTCGTCGAGAATATCGGAGAACGATGCGAGCGCTGCGGCAGGACGCGGAGTGAGCTGCTTCAATACGCTGTCGCTGCGCGTTGCTTCCAGCAGCGAGCAGTGTCGCGTTTGCGCGATTTGTCCGAGTTTCTCCAGCGTCGTCGAGCCGATCTCGCGCTTGGGTATATTCACGACGCGCAGGAACGCGGCATCGTCGCTGGGATTGGTCAGCAGGCGCAGATAGCAAAGCAGGTCTTTCACTTCGGCGCGGTCGAGAAACGACATCGAACCGGTCAGGTGATAAGGCACGCGCGCCAGGCGCAACGCTTTCTCCAGCGGACGCGCCTGAAAGTTGCCGCGATAGAGTATGGCGATGTCGTGCCAGCGCACCTTGTGCTTTTCCGCCAGCGTGGCGGCCATGCCGGCGATGCGTTCGGCCTCGTGCTCCGCTTCCTTGCATTCGATGATGCGAATCGGCGCGCCTTCCGGATGCTCGCTCCATAACTTCTTGGTGTGAAGATGCGGGTTATTGGCGATCAGCTGATTCGCGGCGCGCAAAATGCGTTTTCCGCAGCGGTAGTTCTGTTCCAGCTTGATCACGCGCAGCGTCGGCCAGTCTTTGCCGAGCTGGTCGATATTTTCGGGATTGGCGCCGCGCCATGCATAGATCGACTGGTCATCGTCGCCCACGCAGGTGAAATTGCCGCGATCGCCGGAGAGCGCTTTCAGCAAGCGATACTGCGCATCGTTGGTGTCCTGATATTCGTCCACCAGCAAATAACGCAGACGTTCGCGCCACGCATTGCGACACTCTTCGTTACTTTCGAGCGTGCGCAGCGGCAGGCGAATCAGATCGTCGAAATCGACAGCATTGAACGCGGCGAGGCGTTGCTGGTACATCTCATAGATCGTCGCCGCTTCGAGTTCGCGCGGGCTGCGTGCCGCAGCGAGTGCTTCCTCCGGCGACAGACCACTGTTTTTCGCGCGGCTGAGCAGATTGCGCAAGCCGAACAGCACATCGGGTTTGACACCCTTTGGCGCCAGTTCCTTGACGATGTTCTCGGTGTCATCCGCATCGAGCACGGAAAAGCCGCGACGCAAGCCAGCGCGGTCGTGCTCGATCTGCAGGAATTTCAAACCCAGCGCATGGAACGTGCAGACGGTCAGCGCCTGCGAATCCTCCGCGCTCACCAGTTTGCCCACACGCTCGCGCATTTCGCGTGCCGCCTTGTTGGTAAACGTGATCGCCGCAACCTTCGACGCAGGCAGCTTTCGCCGCTGCACTAGGTGCGCGATTTTCTGCGTGATCACGGAGGTCTTGCCGGAACCGGCGCCAGCCAGCACCAGCAGCGGGCTTTCGACGTGTTCGACGGCAGCCAATTGTTGGGGGTTCAGCATGCGGCAGGCAATTCGATGAGGTGGATACGGCGTAGCGGTCGATCCTAGCAAACCGGCGGTTACGGGAGCAGGCTTGCGCGGAAGGCGTCCAGGTGGCAGCGCCTCGCGTTACCATGCGCCATCCCGCAAGCCCGGATCCGCATGGCCAAGCTCTACTTCTACTACTCGGCAATGAATGCCGGAAAGACCACCAACCTGCTGCAAAGCGCTTACAACTACTTCGAGCGCGGCATGCGGACGCTGATTCTCACGCCTGCGTTGGACAATCGCTACGGTGAGGGCGTGGTCGCGTCGCGTATCGGGTTGAAATCGCAGGCCCGTCGTTTTACCGGCAAGGAAGATCTGCTGGCGCTGGTGAACGCAGACATCGCCAAGCATGGTGCATTGCACTGCGTATTCGTCGACGAGGCGCAGTTCTTAAGCAAGGCGCAAGTCTGGCAGCTCGGCGACGTGGTCGATCAACTCAACATTCCCGTGCTCGCCTACGGTCTTCGTACTGACTTTCGCGGTGAATTGTTCGAGGGCAGCAAATACCTGCTGGCGTGGGCCGACAGTCTTGAGGAGATCAAGACCATTTGCCACACCGGCCGCAAAGCCACGATGGTGGTGCGCGTGGATGACCAAGGCCGCGCCATCACCGAAGGTCCGCAGGTTGAGATTGGCGGCAACGAGCGCTATGTCTCGGTAAGCCGCGCCGAGTTCAAGAAAATTACCCAGGGACACGGCCGTATCGAACTGCAACAGCCGGGTTTGCCGCTGGATGGCAAGCACTGATCCGCATCAGCGCCGCATATCAAGGAACTACGCATGAGCAATCCGATTTACTTCCCCGCGTGGCAGCGCCCGCACTGGCAGCCGAGCGACGAGGAAATCATTCTGCATTTCTACGTGTTCGGCGATTTCAAGCCGATTCGCGTGCCGTCCGAACCCTATGGCAGCGACGGTTTGCCCGAAGGCATGGAAGTCAACAGCTACCACAACAGCGTGTTGCGCGATTGGGAAGGCTATCCGCTGAAAGGCGCGTTGGGCGACTTGTTCAAGAACGATGCACCCGAGGCTTTCGAAGCAGCGACGAAAGCACCGCAGGTGTTGGTGGTGCGCGGGCGTTTCAAGGACAGCCGCGACACGGGTTATCTGCGCGACACGTTCGGCGTATTGGCCGGCTTGCTCGACATCGGCGGCGTGGCAATTGTCGATCCGCAGATTCTCTCGCTGTTTACGGCTGAGGAATGGCGTCACCGCTACCTGATCAAGGACGGCGCGCCGCTGCGCAATCACATGCTGATTCTGCGCGATCAGGAGGAAGATACCCGCCGCATCTGGATTCACACGCGTGGTATGCGCAAATTCGGCCGCCCCGACATCAGCGTGCATAACGTGCCGGTGGAACAGGGTGATCACGCCGGTGCGCTTTGCCAACGTCTCGCTGAATTGGAAGCGCTTGGTGCGCACTTCACCGATGGGCAGCCGCTCGAAGTCGATGGCATCGTTGGCGGATTGATCGCCGAACTCGGCGGCGGTTACGACGATCCGCATTTCAACAACACGTACGTCGAATTTTATTGGCCTGGTGCCGACGAAGTGTGAGGCGTTTTCACTTCTGGCAGGTGGGACACCAGAACGTCGAGCGTTGGCCAATCACTTTTTGACGAATCGGCGTGCCGCAGGCTTTGCACGGCTCGCCTTCGCGCCCGTAGACGAACAATTCGCGGAAGAAGTAACCCGGCGCGCCATCGGGATTGAGGAAGTCGCGCAGCGTGGTGCCACCGCGCTCGATGGCCCACGCAAGGATGCGTTTGACTTCGGCAGCGAGCCGTTGATAGCGCGCGCGTGAGATGGATCCCGCCGGCTTGCGTGGATCGATGCCGGCGGCAAACAAGGCTTCGCTCGCGTAGATGTTGCCGACGCCGACAACATTGGCGTTGTCCATCAGGAAAAGTTTCACTGCGGCCTTGCGGCCGCGCGAGCGTTGCCACAGCAGATCGCCGTCAAAATCATCGGTAAGCGGCTCAGGCCCGAGTCCTGCTAGCAACTCGTGCGTTGTGCCGGGCGGCTGCCAAAGCAGAGAGCCGAAACGGCGTGGATCGGTGAAGCGCAGGATGCGCGCGGGTTTCCCTTTCGCAGCATCGAAAAGTATATCCACGTGATCGTGCGCGCCGGGCGCGATATCCGGCGGCAGCACGCGCAACACGCCGCTCATCCCAAGATGCAGAATCGCGCTGCCTGCTTGCGTTTCCAGCAAGAGATACTTTGCCCGGCGCTCGATAGCATCGATGCGCTGTCCGGGAAGAAGCTCGGAAATCTCGCGTGGAATCGGCCAGCGCAGATCCGGGCGGCGAAGCGTCACGCTGACGACGCGCCGGCCGACAAGATGCGGTGCGATACCGCGCCGCGTGGTTTCGACTTCGGGTAACTCGGGCACTTCAGAACGCCTTGATGTTGCTGCTTTGCGCGGAGCGCGGCATGTAGCGCAGCGAGATGATGCCTACGCGATCGCCAACCTTCGCATAGGCGCCCTGGCCGATGGCTGTCATGCCGCCGAACAGTATCGTTTGGCCGTCCACTTCGAGCCGGGCTTGCGGTGGCGAAAGGCCGATTTTGGAGAGATCGTATGTCGTCGCCGGTTGCCAACTCTGCACGGGTGCAGCAGCGATGTTCACCAGTTCGCCGAGACGCAGATCGTCGGCGCGTTCGGGTTCTGCCTGATCGGCGCGCCACCAGTGGTTGTCGCGTTTGACGTAATGTTCCGTCGCGGTCTTACCCACTTCCAGATTCACGCGCGTGATCGAATCGGGCTTTAGCGATGTGAGCGTGCCGGGCGCCGACTGTTGATCGCTGCGCACTTGCCACCATGCGACAGCGGCCAGCACGACCACCGCCAAAGCAAAACCTATCAGCCGGCGTGTCGATCGCTTCATGCGCGACGTCGGCGCCACGCGATCAGGCCGCCGATGACCAACAGCAACAACGGAAGCACGACAATGAAGCCGATGCTCAATATATCCAGCTTGGCCTGCGACACATTCAAGGCGCGATCCGGCGCGCCGCGCGGCGGCATGCTAAGCAGCTGATCGTCGCCAAGCAGCCAATTGAAAATGCGTTCGCCCAGTGCGCGATTGCCACCGTTGCCGAGGAAACTGTTGGAGAGAAAATCGCCGTTGCCGATGACGACAACGCGCTGTTCGCTTTTCGCCGGGCTCGGTGAGAGTCGGCTAAGCGCAAAGCCAAAGTCGAGCGGCCCCTTCAGCGGTACCGACGACGATGTGGTGTCCAGCGATTGCATCGTCGCTTGCGGACTGGTGCGCAGAATCGGATCGATTTTCCATTCGCTCTTGCGCGTTTGTGCAAGTGGCGCGACTTCGGGAAAAAGTGTGGCCAAGGTAAAGCCGCGTGTGATCGTGCTTGGTGGGTAGTCGCCCAGTGCAATCATGCGCGGATCTTTCAGGCCGAGTGCCGCGTTCGATGCATCGATGACTTCACCGGGAAGCACACGTATCCCAAGCGTATCGGCGAGCGGCTGCAAGCTCGGATCCTGATTGCCCGGATCGGCGAGCCACAGCACGTTTCCGCCGTTGGCGATGTAATCGCTGAGTGCTTTGCCGGCGCCTGCCGAAAGCGCCGCCTGCGGACTGGCCAAAACAACGAGGTCGGTGTGATCGGGAACGCTAGTCACTTGCGAGAAATTCAGCGGCACCGCCCGCATGCCGCCATGTTCAAGCTGCGACATGAACGTGCCGAGATCGGCGTTGGCCTGCCCATCGGCGCGCCGCTCGCCATCGCCTGTGACAAACGCAACGATGCGATCGCTGCCGCGAACGAGGCGCTCAAACGCGTCGGTGAGCGAGAGTTCCGTCAGGGCTTCGAGGCGCTGCTCGCGATCGCGGTAATGCAAAATCATTTCGCCATCCACAGTAATGCCAAGGTTGCGCATGGCGGCGGGATCTTGCTGCGGATCGACAAAACTTAAGTGCAGATCGGGTTTGACCTGCTGGTAGCGTTTGAGCACCGTGGCGATGCTCTCGCGCAGATCACCTTGCGGGCTGGCGTAGCTGACGATATCGACCGGGCCGTCGAGCTTCGCCAGTATGGCGCGTGTTTCCGGCGGCACGCTGGCACGACTGCGATACGTCCAGTCGCTGAGGATGGCGTGGCGCGAGGTGAGAAAACCGACGGCCCCTGCACCGATCAGCACAAGCAGCGCAAACAGCCAGCCATTCAAGCGTCGGGTTAACGACATGCTCATCAGCCGCGCTCCCTGTCCGACGCCAGGCGACGTATGCCCAATGCCAACGCAACGGCGATGGCCAGCAAGAACCACGCAATGTCAGCACTGGAAACCACGCCGTGCATCAGGTTGTCCTGATGCGTGCTCATCGCCAGCCAATTGATAAAGCCGTTGTCGACGCCGGCACGTTGTGCGCCGAGGTTGATGCAGTACAGCGTCAGACTGATGATCAATGCTGCCACGGCAGCGACTGCGGCATGTTGCGCAAACGCAGAACACGCCAAGCCGATGGCAGCCAATACGGCCAGCGCCAGAAAGGTACCGAGCGTGGCAGCGGCGAGCTTGCCCCAGTCAAGCGTCGCGCCGTGCGCGAGGCTCACCGGAATAGCGAGCGCGAGCACCAGCCACAGCGCAAGCCAAACAAGCACCGCCAGATATTTGCCGACCAAAATGCGCGTAGCCGACAAGCCGCTGGCGAACAGCAACGGTAGTGTTCCCGCTGCGCGCTCAGACGCCAGACTCGACATCGTCAACAGTGGCACGATCAACAAGGCCAATTCGATCAGCGCGAACGGCAGCGCAAAACTGCTCAATAGCGGTATCAGCACAATGTCTGTGTAGCCGGGGCCATCAGGAATACTGGCAAGCTGCACCTGGCTCAGCAGAAAGAATTGCAGCAGCAGCGCAAAGCGCCAGCCGAGTTCCGCCAACGCGAGCGCGGCGATCACCCAGCCGAACGGGCGCACAAAAAGACGGCGCAGTTCCAGGCGCGTCACAGCGAAAAGTGTCATGCGGCTTGAGCCCTGCCGGCCATTGCGATGTCGAAGAACGTTTTTTCCAGCACTTCATGTTGGTCGGCATGCAGCGGTGCGTCGTGGCGCAACCGTCCTTCATGCAGAATCGCAACGCGATCGCACACCGCTGTTACTTCCGTCAGCTGATGTGTGGAAAGAATCACGGCGGTTCCGTTCGCCGCCAGTTCGCGCAGCAGATTGCGCAACGCGACGACCTGCACGGGGTCGAGCGCATTGGCTGGTTCATCGAGCACGAGTAGAGCAGGGCGATGCAGCAGCGCACAGGCAAGCCCCAAGCGCTGCCGCTGACCTTGTGAAAGCACGCCGGCGAGGCGCCGCTGCAGATCGTTCAACTCGAGCTTCTGGATGATCGCGTCACATGCTTGATTCAGGTTCGCGCCTTTCAAACCGCGCAACCGGCCATGCGCCAGCAGATGTTCCCGCACGGTCAGTTCTGGCCATAGAGGGGCACCTTCGGGCAGCCAGCCGATGGCCGATCGGGCCAGTTCGGGATGCTCAAGGAAGTCATTTCCCTGAATGCGAATCACGCCGCTGTCGGGCGTGAGCGCGCCTGCGATCATGGCCAGCGTGGTGGATTTGCCGGCGCCGTTCACGCCGAGCAGCCCCAGGACCTGTCCAGCCTCTAGCTGGAGGCTCAGGTTGCTCACGGCAGGACGTCCGGCGCGGTGCCGGGTGACCTCTTCAAGTTGCAATATGTGAGGTGAAGCAGGTTTCGGCGCGTTCATTGCTTGATTGTCGGGGTGACCCCATACGTTACACAACCGTTCGCCGTCACGAAGCGGTGTTTTAACGGAAGTGCAAGCGGCGGGGCTTTACCATGCTGTGGTCCGTGCTGGTGGGTATGGACGCCCTCCACTAGACTGCCTTTTCAACGTACCCGGGTATATCCAGATGTTTGATGCTGTGCTGAATTTTCTCTCCAGCGGCTTGCTCCATGCCGGTTGGTTGACGATGGTCGTCTACCTGCTGGTGATGACGCAGATCACCATTTTCACGGTCACGCTTTATCTGCACCGCTGCCAGACGCATCGCGGTGTCGATCTGCATCCGCTTATCGCGAATTTCTTCCGCTTCTGGGGCTGGCTCACCACGGGCATGGTCACCAAGGAGTGGGTCGCCGTGCACCGCAAGCACCACGCGAAGGTGGAGACCGAGGAAGATCCGCACAGCCCCCAGATCTACGGCCTGAAGAAGGTCTTCTGGGATGGCGTCGGTCTTTATCGCAACGCCAGTGAAGTGAAGGAAGATCTGGAAAAGTACGGCCGCGGTACGCCCGACGACTGGATCGAGCGCAAGCTGTACAGCGGACATCCGTACTGGGGTCCGACGTTGATGCTGATCATCAACCTCGCATTGTTCGGTGTCATCGGCGCCGCCGTGTGGGCCGTGCAGATGGCATGGATTCCGTTCTGGGCCGCCGGCTTCGTCAACGGTGTCGGTCACTGGTGGGGCTACCGCAACTTCGAAAGCTCCGACACGGCGACCAACCTCGTTCCCTGGGGCGTCTGGATCGGCGGCGAAGAGCTGCACAACAATCATCACGCTTTCCCGAGCTCGGCCAAGTTCGCGCTGCGCAAGTGGGAATTCGATATCGGTTGGGCTGCGATCTGCGCGCTGCGCGCCGTGGGTCTTGCCAAGGTGTTGCGTGTAGCGCCGACGCTGGATGTTCGCCCGAATGTGCATCTGCCGGATGCCGAAACGCTGAAGGCCGTGCTCACGCATCGCTTCCAGGCGATGACGGACTTCTATCGCAACGTCATCGTCCCGACCCTGCGCGACGAAGCGCAGCATGCGGGCGAAAGCATCAAAGCCACGCCGCGCCGTATGCGTCGTGCGCTGGCTGATGGCGGCCGCTGGCTGGATGGCGAAAGCCGCGAGCGCATGCAGGCGGTACTGGCCAAGCGTCCGACGCTCAGCACCGTGTGCGATTTCCGCAATCGTCTGGCTGACCTGATGGAACAACGCGGCGCCGAACAGGCGTTGAAGGGTTTGCAGCAGTGGGTGGTGGAAGCCGAGCAGAGCGGTATCCGCGCACTGCAGGAATTCGCCCAGCGCCTGAAGAGTTACTCCGTGGTCGCCAGCAACGCCTGATACGTTGCTGCCAACGATCGGAATGCAAAAGCCCGCCAAATTGGCGGGCTTTTTTGTGAGTCGAGCAATACTTCGCAGTGGATTTTTGAACACTCTCTGTTACGCAGAATCTATCTGAGGCAACGATGACATTCTCGAAAGTCGTGCGTTTGATGGTGGTATACGTCGGTTTGATTTCCGTAGCGGGCGTCTGTTATCGAGCGCCGTTCCTGCTGCGAGCGATCAATCTGGGTGAAATGACGGTAGTGCAGGGCGTATGTACTTTGATTGCCTGTGTCAGCCTGCTGATAGGCGCGCTGCGCTTCTTGCTCAGCGCGGCAGCCAGAGGCTGGCCCTTTGCGCTTGCGTTGTTGGCCGGCATCGCTGTGTTGATCGGTCTTCCAGTCTCGTTTCTCTCTGACTGGTTTGTAGTGATGGTGGCCGCTTGCTTTGCAGGAGCGTTGGTAGGTTTTTGGCCGAAGGCCTCGGCCGTTACGTCTTCTTAAATGATTCGATCGATCCGTTCTAGATCGGTGCAAGCGAAGTAATAAAAAAAACCCGCCACATGGGCGGGTTTTCGTAACACTCGGAATGCCGATCAATTACTTGATCTTGCCTTCCTTGTAGATCACATGCTTGCGCACAACCGGATCGTATTTCTTGAATTCGAATTTGTCCGGGGTGTTCTTCTTGTTCTTCTGCGTGGTGTAGAAGTGGCCGGTACCGGCCGACGAGATCAAACGGATCTTGTCTTGCTTGCTGTTAGCCATGACTTATCTCCTCAGACCTTTTCGCCACAGGCGCGCAGATCGGCGATCACGGCCTCGATGCCTTTCTTGTCGATGGTGCGCAGCGCCTGGTTGGAGACGCGCAGTTTCACCCAGCGGTTTTCGCTGGCGACCCAGAAGCGACGCTCATGCAGGTTGGGCAACCAGCGGCGACGGGTTTTGTTGTTAGCGTGCGAGACGTTGTTGCCGGTCTGCACACCTTTTCCGGTGACTTGGCATACACGGGCCATGATGACCTCCGTAATTTTGTTTACCGCCCGTTGGCCAGGGCGACATCGGCCCAGTGGCGCCTTGCGCCACGCGATACTGGAGGGTGTTGCTCCCGGGGTTTGCCGTGAGGTTCGCATCGCGTCGCGAACGTGCCCGAAAGGTCGGGCCGGCATGGCCGAGCCGTGCATTCTCTCAGAAAAACAGGTGGATGCGCAATCTTTGATCAATGGGCACCCGGATGGCGGCGGTGATCGTCATCCTCTGGGCACGCGGCTTCGAAAAAGGCGCATTCACCCTCGGCGTTACCGTTTTCAGGGGCTTGAGCAGGGAAGTGTCTCATGGCGGCAATCGGGGATGTATGGAACAATCCTCTCCTTTGCGCTCATCGCGCTTGCTCATTTGAACTGAGGGAATCTCATGGCAGAAGTCACCAACGGCCAGACCAACGGCCCCGCCAACCAGCCACAGCTAATGCTGCAGAAGATCTACGTGAAGGACGTCTCTTTCGAGGCCCCGAACGCACCGCAGATCTTCCAGGACGTGGCCGAACTGACCGAAGCCCCGCAGGTTCAGCTGAATCTGAGTCAGCGCGCGACCGGTCTGGGCAACGACATGTACGAAGTGGTGCTCAGCCTGACCCTCACCTGCACGGTGAACGAGCGCACGGCTTATCTGGCCGAAGTTCATCAGGCGGGCCTCTTCGGCATCGCCGGTTTCAGCGAGGCCGATCATGCCAGCATCATTGGCAGCTACTGCCCGAACCTGCTGTTCCCGTACGCGCGCCACACAATCTCCACGCTGGTGCAGGAAGGTGGCTTCCCGCCGTTCTTGCTGCAGCCGATCAATTTCGAAGCCCTCTACGCCGAGCAGGCACGCCGCATGGCCGGCGGCGGCGAGGCTCCCACGCTCAACAGCTGATCCATCTAGACCCTACTCACAGGCTCTCTTCATGAGTGATCAGCCGATCCTGGCTGTCCTGGGTGCCGGTTCCTGGGGAACCGCACTGGCCGCGCTCGCCGCGCGCAATGGCGTCGCCACCCGTTTGTGGGGGCGCGACGCTGCTGCGCTTGCCGAGATGGCGGCCACGCGCCGCAATCATCGCTATTTGCCGGACCTCGAGCTGCCATCCAACCTGGTTTTCGAACCCGATCTGGCCGCGGCGCTACGTGGTGCCACGACCGTCCTGATCGTGGTGCCCAGCCATGCGTTCGCCGAAATGCTCAGCGAGATCAAGCCGCTGCTCGATCCTGCCGCGAACATTGCGTGGGCGACCAAGGGCTTCGAGCCGGGCACGGGCCGTTTCCTGCATGAGCTGGTCGCGGAGAAGTTTCCGGACCGCGCGGCGGCGGTGATCACCGGGCCGTCCTTCGCACGCGAAGTCGCCTCCGGCATGCCCAGCGCCGTCACCGTGCATTCGGAGAACGAGGACTTCGCCCAGCAACTGGCCAAGCTGCTACACGCGCCGAACTTCCGCGCCTACACCGGCAAGGACGTACTGGGCGCGGAACTCGGTGGTGCCATGAAGAACGTGCTGGCGGTCGCGACAGGCGTCGCCGACGGTATGCAGCTGGGTTTGAACGCGCGTGCCGGACTCATTACGCGTGGCATGAACGAGATGCTGCGTTTAGGTGTGGCGCTCGGTGCACGGCCGGAGACGCTGATGGGCCTGTCGGGCCTGGGCGATCTCGTGCTTACCTGCACCGGCGATCTCTCGCGCAACCGCCGCCTCGGCATTGCGTTAGGACACGGCATCGGTATTGACGATGCGGTCAAGCAGATCGGTCAGGTGGTCGAAAGCGTCGTCACCGTGGACGAAGTGGTGCGTCTTGCCGACAAGCACGGCCTCGATCTTCCGATCAGCAAAGGTGTGCGCGCCGTGCTGCACGGCGAGGTCACGCCGGTCGAAGGACTGAAGGCTTTGATGGCGCGCGAGCAGAAGCCGGAGTACCCGCAGGGCCTGTTCGGGCCGACTTGAGCGGTCATTCCCGTCGATTCATTCCAACGGTTGCGGAAAGAACCCGAATCGCTGCTAAGCTCAAGGTTTTGATCGCTCCAGGGATCGCATGCGCATGCACGTACCGGACGAGAAACACCACGGCGACCCTTCCTCGAAGGAAGATGAGCGCGGCGAAGAGAGCTTGCCCGGCGTATGGCGCAAGCTGCTCGCCAAGCCCGCGGCTGCCGTCACGCACGATCACATCGTGCTGGGTTTCTTTTTCGAGGTGATGCCGGAGGAAGGCGTGCCTTACGCGCGGCTGGACGCCGCCCCGGTGCTGCTGGCGCCCGCCGAACACGGACGCTTCGCGCGGCCGACGCCGCTCGAAAGCAAAATGCTCGCGCACACCACGCTGCAGTCGCTGGAGCAGCGGCTGGCGACCGCCGTGCTGGGCCTGCCGCAAACCTTGCGGAAGTCGCGCAGCTACGCGCGGCTGTCCGGGCACGTCGGCAACTCGCTGCTCGCCGAAATGCTCGATACCGCGCCGTGCTTCCTGGGAGGCCTGGCGGGCTTGCGCCTCTCGCGCGGCAAATCGCATCAGCTCAACTGGCATTGGCATCTGGAAAACGACGGCAGCCAGAAATTGCTGCCTGCACTCCCCCACAGCCAGCGCCTGCTGCGCGTCGACGGGCTTTGGTACCTGGATGCGGAACGCGCAGAGCTGGGGCATCTCGAAGCCGATCCGGAAGAAACGCACTGGCTTGATCTGCCAGCGCTGAAACACGAATACGGCCGCAGCCTGCGCCGCACATTGCCATCGAGCCGGCTGGCGCATCGTATTCCGCTGCCGCAAGTGTTCGATCAATTGCACCGCGCCGAGCTTGCGCCCAAGCCTGTATTGATCCTGCACGCGTTGACGCGTCACGCGCGCCTGGCCGCGGGGACGCCACCGCTCGCCTATGCGCGATTGGCCTTCGACTACGCCGGCGAGCGCCTGCCTGGCCGCGGCGGCGAACCGCTGGTGCGGCGCATCCGCAATGGCCAGTTGGTGGAAATCACGCGTCGCCGCGCGGAAGAACTGTCCGCGATGGAACAGCTTGAGCGCGCCGGTCTCACCCTGGGTGTCGATACCGAAGGGCTGCCGTGGGATCTCGCCGATACGTTGCCGGAAGATGCGTGGCTGTTTCCCGGTAAAGGCCATGCGGGCGCGCTTGAAGTCAACACGCCTGCGCGCTGGCTCGCACTGCGTCCGAAACTTGAAGGCGAAGGTTTTACGCTCGAGTACGCGCCGAGTTTTCCCTTCGAAGTCTTGGAAGGCCCGGTGCGCTGGTACGGCAACGCCGTCGAAGATGCGGACGATCATGCGTTCGATCTGGAAATCGGCATCGAGGTCGAAGGCAAGCGACGCAATCTGTTGCCTGCCGTGGCGCAAGCGCTTGCCGAGCATCAACTCAATCTGAGTCCCGCGCCGAACGAGCCGGAAGACGCTGTGTGGTATGCGCCGGTGGATGAACGCCGTCGCGTGCCGGTTCGATTGAAAGAATTGCGCGGGTTGCTCGCGCCACTCGCCGAATACCTGGAAAAGCCGAAAAAGAAACTGCATCTTCCGCGCGTGCAGGCAGGACGCCTCGAAGAAATCGTCGAAGCGCTGCCAAGCGGTGGCGAATTGCAGGCGCCGGAACAACTGCGCGGTTTCACCGCACGTCTGCGCGATGCAGCCGAGCGCGCGAGCGATGCCATTCCCGAAGGACTCACCGTCGAACTTCGCCCGTATCAACGCGAAGGCTTGCGCTGGTTGAATGCGCTCGCCGAAGCCGGCGTTGGCGGCGTGCTGGCCGACGATATGGGTCTTGGCAAAACGCTGCAGCTGATCACGCATTTGCTGGCGCTGAAGGACAGCGGGAATTTGCAGCAACCGGCACTCATCGTCGTGCCGACCAGCCTGATTCCGAACTGGCTGGCTGAAATTGCTCGTTTCGCGCCGTCGTTGCGCACACTGGCGTTGCATGGTCCGCAACGCAGCGGTGACTTTTCGCAAATCGCGGTGCAGGACATCATCCTCACGAGTTACGCGCTGCTGCCACGCGATGTCGTCACGCTACGCAAGCAAGCGTTCTCGCTGATCGTGCTGGACGAAGCGCAGCAGGTGAAAAATCCGCGTACGCAAGCACGCCGCGCGGTGCTGACACTGCGCGCACCGCGTTGCATCTGCCTGACCGGCACGCCACTTGAAAATCATCTCGGCGAACTGTGGTCGCAGGTCGATCTCGCTGTGCCCGGTCTGCTTGGCGATGAAGGCGCATTTCGTCGTCACTATCGTGTGCCGATTGAAAAGCAGCGCGACGAAGAGTGTCAGGCGCGACTGAACCGTCGTCTGGCGCCGTTCATTCTGCGCCGTACCAAATCGCAGGTGGCGTCCGAGCTGCCGGCCAAGACGGAGATCACGCGTCGCGTTGTGCTGGATGGCCGCCAGCGCGAGCTGTATGAAAGCCTGCGTTTGTCGCTCGCCGACGAATTGCGCGAAGTGATCGCACAACGCGGTATCGCCCACAGTGGCATCGTGGTGCTCGATGCGTTGCTAAAGTTGCGCCAGGTCTGCTGCGATCCGCGACTGGTCAAACTGGAAGCTGCGCGCGGCGTGCGCGATTCCGCCAAGTTCGAATTGCTGATGGACATGCTGCCTGCATTGCTCGCCGAAGGCCGCAAGGTGCTGCTGTTCTCGCAGTTCACGGAAATGCTCAAGTTGATTGCCAATGAGCTGGAGCGTCACCGCATCCGTTACGTCATGCTCACCGGTGAAACGCGTGATCGCGCGGAACCCGTGCAACGTTTCCAGGAAGGCGATGTGCCGCTATTCCTGCTCTCGCTGAAAGCGGGCGGTGTGGGCCTTAACCTCACTGCAGCCGACACCGTGATTCATTACGACCCATGGTGGAATCCGGCGGCTGAAGCGCAGGCGAGCGATCGTGCGCATCGCATCGGACAGGACAAGCCGGTGTTCGTGTTCCGCCTGATTACAACAGGCACGGTCGAAGAGCGAATCGAAGAACTGAAAGCACGCAAAGCCGAGCTTGCCGAAGCCGTTCTGGAAGGTGGCGGCACGCGCGAAAAACTCAGCTTCGACCAATCCGATCTGGATGCGCTGCTCGCTCCCAGCTAAGTTGCCAGGTGCACTCACCCACGCACACTAACGCGCACATCTCCGCGATCGGAGATGTGCGCACCATGATCAGCTCGCCAGATAGCTGCGCACGCGCGGATCGTTCAACATGGTCATGACGCCCTCGGCAATGCAGCCGTCAAGATCCTGGCCCACGGAACCGCTGGCGTGATGCACCGTCTCTTCGATGACCTGGCCGTTGCCAAGTGTGACGTCGAATACGATCGTACTCTTGTAGAAGAACGCAATGTAGTTGCTGCGCAGCGAATTCACTTTCAGCGAAAGCGTCTTGGGCGTGGTGTTGCCCGCATTGCCGTGCTTGCCAATCTCTTCGCGCGTCTGCTTCACCATGACGTCGGTGATGTCGCTCAAGCTCGATGTCAGCGAGATGCCCGAATAAGACGAAACGATAACCTGTTCGGTCGCGGGTTGATTGTTATCGACTGTTACGGGTCCGCTAGTGGGAAAAGCGGAGACCAGAGTTTTGTCCAGCGGGTATTCCTGCGGCTTGAACGGATGCGATCCGCAGGCCGACAAACCAGCGACACAAAGCAGTGCCAGTGCGATATAACGCATGCATGTTTCCCCTGTTTGGTGGCTCAGAACAACAAATATCCCTGTGCCGGATGGCGGGCACCCGGTACGGATTATCCTAGCAAAGCTGTTTTACAGCGGCACAGCGACGATCAGTCGCGCGCGGCGATTTCGTCGATGTGCCGTAAAAGATCTGCTGGATCGTCATACACGCGGAAGGCACCTGCGCGCTGCAGTTCGTCCTGTCCATATCCGCCGGAAAGAAGGCCCACGCCAAGTGCTCGCGCACGTTGCGCGGCGAGCATGTCCCAGATGCTGTCGCCGATGACCAGCGATTGATGAATGTCGACACCCAGACGTTCTGCAGCAGCGAGGAACAAATCAGGGTCCGGTTTGGCGTGACGAACCATGTCACGCGTCACTACCGGCACCTTGTTGGGATCCACGCCCAAAGCTGCAAGATTATGTGCCGCCGTGACCATGCGGCCGCTGGTGGCGATGGCCCAGGGGATATCCTGCTGCGTCAGGAAATCCAGCAACTCGCGTGCGCCGGGCAGCGGCCGCACGGAGCCTTGTGTGTGATGACGATTGAAGGCTTCCGCGTGCCATCGCTGCAGGCGTTGAATGCGTTCTTCGGTGATGTCCAGTCCGGTTTCGCGCAACAGGATGTTGGTGAACAGGCCGCCGCTCATGCCGATCTTGCGGTGGATGCTCCACACGGGGAGCACTACGCCTTCGCGATCCAGCGATTCTTTCCACGCCAGCACGTGCTGGTAAACGCTGTCGATCAAGGTGCCGTCGAGATCGAAAAGAAAAGCGGTGCTTGAGCGTGGCATGGGATAGTTCCGTCTTTGGATAACTACGCGACGGTAAGGTTAGCGTAACGAGGAAGATAACCTTCTACGTCGAAGCCGCAGCATGGCGAGTGGCCTCAGAGGTTGCTCAATGCTGCGATGGCAGCGCTCTACCCGAATCCAGCACGGCCAACGCTGCAGCGCCGAGCAAACCGGGTTCCGGATGCGTGATGGCAATTGTCGGCACGCGTTCCATCGTATCGCGGAAGCGTCCCTTGGCTTCGAAGCGTTCGCGGAAACCGCCGTTCTGCAGCCACGGCATCAGAATTTTCAGCACGCCACCGGTGAGATAGACGCCATCCCAACCACCAAGGCTTAGCACGAGATCGCCCGCGACGCTGCCGAAAATGCCGGCGAGCGTTTCGACCGTGCGAACGCAAAGCGGATCGCTGCCATCCATCGCGCGCGCGGTGATGTCTTCGGGTGTGTATTCCTCGGCACGCTGACCGGCCATGTCGGCCAGCGCGAGATAGAGATTCACCAGGCCGTTGCCGCAGATCATGCGTTCATTCGACACGCGGCCGAAGCGCGCGTTGAGCCGATGCAGAATTTCCACATCTTCGGCGGTGTGCGCGGCGAAACCCGCATGACCACCTTCGGTTTCCAGCACGATCCAGTGCCCGTAGCGCAGCAGCAAACCGGCGACGCCCAGTCCGGTACCCGGACCCATCACCACGAAAGTCTGCGACGATTTTTGATCGTGCTCCGGCAACAGGTCGGGACCGACCGGTTGCAGTTGATCCTTGCGCAGCAAGGGAATCGACATGCCTTGTGCGGCGAAGTCGTTCACCAGCCGTGCGCCGTCGAGCCCCAGTTCGGCCTGCAATCCGTGCGCAGAAACATTCCACGGATTGTTGGTGATCTGCACCGTTTCGCCGTTGGCGATGCGTCCAGCTGCCGCAATGATGGCGTGCGACGCGGTGTGGCCGGTGTCGGTGAAGTACTGGCGGATGGTGTCGGCCAGCGTGTCGAAATCCTTCACGCGGTAGCGGCGGACGCTGTCCATCATCAGCGGTGTGGCGGACGTCGTATCGGCAAGCGCGAAGCGGACGTTGGTGCCGCCAAGGTCGGCTAGCAGGGTCGGGTGTGAGGCGGAGCGATCCATGGGTAATCCAAACAGCGAGCCTGACAAGACTGCCCGTTGCGACCCGATTCGTCCAGCATTTGACGGTTTGCCGACCGGAGTCGGTCAGCTCATGGCCCTTTCCCCCGCAAGGGAAAGGGCCATAAATCGCCGAGAATTAAGAAGGTGTGGAGGTGGTCTTGAGCGATGCGAGCGCAGTCAACAACGCCTGACCGTTAGGGCTGCCCAATCCCGTGCAGGCATCCCACCCGGGTCCGGCCTGGTAGGTGCCGTTGTTACCCTGCGTAATGTCGCGGAAGGCCGATTCGCCGATCTGATAGAACGCCGCGTGTACGTCGCCTACGGGTGTGCCAAGGCTCTGGTTGAGACGCGCAATCAACGCGGCCCAAAGCGGAGCGACCGCACTGGTGCCACCGATCACTTGCGATTGCCCATCGACCAGCACCTCATAACCGGTCATCGGATCGGCGTTGCCCGACACATCCGGAACACCGCGCCCGGCGTTGCCGCTGGGTGACTTCGGCACATTGGAATTCGCCTGCCAGCTCGGCAGATCGAACTCGATGCTGACACCGCCACCCGTCGCGCCTTCGTTGCTCGCCGTCTCGTTCCACACCACTTCGCTTTTGATGGTCTGGCCGCTGCTGCTCAGCGTGGTGCCGCCGCACGCTAGCGAATACGGGCTGGATGCGGGGAAGTCGACATGCGGTGCGCCATCGGTTTCGCCATCGGTGGAACCGTTGTCGCCGGCTGCAACGATGACGGTTACACCCAATGCCGCAGCATCTTGTATCGCCGTTTCCATCGCAGCGCGCGCTGAACTCGTCCAACTGTCTTCCGGACCGCCCCAGCTGATGGAGATGACCGATGGTTTATTCGTCGTGTCGTGTGCCGCCTGCGAAATCGCTTCGTAAAAACCTTGATCCGTATTCGCCGTGAAATACACCACGATGTGCGCACCGGGTGCCAACGCGCCGGCCACTTCGATATCCAGCATGACTTCGGCATCGGCATCGCCACCCGGCGTGTTCTGGCCACCGGCGACCGAAACGGAAGTTACCTGTGGCGGCTTGGTAATGCCCAGGCCGCTGAAATACGTGCTGAGATCGCTGGTGCTGTAACCGCCGCCCAGCTCGATGATGCCGATCGCCTGACCGGTGCCATCGGTATTGGCGGGAAAGTTGTACAACTGGCCGATTTGCAACGGCGTGTACGTATTGTTCGGTTGCGCCAGGGGTTTGCGGAATTGAGGTTTTGCCACGGGCCGGCGATCCAGGCCAAGCACCGCAATCGCCTCGGTAGGCAATGCAGGCGCGTGGGCGCAACCGACGAACGGCCCCATGCCATTGAATTGATACTTGCCCAGCGTCACGCCAAATGCTTTTTCCAGCGCGGCGGGTGTGCCGCGCACATTCAGAACGCGTCGATGCGGATCGTTGCTGACTTCGGACAAGCCATGTTCCCGCGCGAAACGGCGGAGACTTTCCAGATCCGCCGGTGCGGCGCCGTAATGCTCACCGAACTCGCCGCGCGGCCAACGCGGGGGATGCGGCCATGACGCGAGCGGTGGTGCGTCACCCTGGCGTCGTCGCAAGACAAGCGTCACATCCATCGGCTCGGAACTGTCGTGCGGTCCGAGGTATTTCATGCCATCGGGGGTGGTCCAGTGCGGCGTGCGCGCAGGATGACTCATGGTTCAACTCCTGAGAGGGGGACATGCACCGCCCGACCATGACACACACTATGTGTCGATCTTGCGTACGCGCGGCGCGCCGTTTATCTACGGTGAGGATTGTTCCCGAACGGCATCTCAGGGCCTGAGTCGCCGCGTCGCGGTAGGGTGTCCAAACGTGCGGCAGTTCACAGCGCTAAACTAGGGGAACTTACGCATTCCCAGAGATCGACGTATGAACTTTCCCGCCGTCCGCATGCGCCGTATGCGCCGCGATGCTTTCTCCCGCGCCCTGATGCGTGAAAACACGTTGCTGCCCAGCGATCTCATCATGGTGGCCTTCGTGATCGATGGCGAAGGCAAGCGCGAGCCGGTGCCGTCCATGCCGGGCGTCGAGCGTGTGTCCATCGATGGTCTGCTTGAACTCGCGGGTGAATGCGTGCGCTTGGGTATTCCTGCGCTCGCGCTATTTCCTTCGCCGAATGCATCGGTCAAAAGCGAAGATGCGAAAGAAGCGTGGAATCCGCAGGGTTTGATGCAACGTGCGACGCGTGCGCTGAAGGCGAAATATCCGGATCTGGGTTTGATTGGCGACGTGGCGCTCGATCCGTACACCACGCACGGACAGGATGGCCTGATCGACGAACACGGCTACGTGATGAACGAGCCGACCGTCGAGGCACTTATCAAAATGTCGCTTGCGCAGGCGGAAGCGGGCATGGATTTCGTGGCGCCATCGGACATGATGGATGGACGCATCGGCGCCATTCGCGACGCGCTCGAAAACGCGGGACACATTCATACGCGCATCCTTGCCTATTCGGCGAAATATGCCTCCGCGTTTTACGGTCCCTTTCGAGATGCGGTGGGCTCTGCCGCCAATCTTGGCAAAGGCAACAAGCACACGTATCAGATGGACGTCGGCAGCAGCGATGAAGCGTTGCGCGAAGTGGAACTGGACATCGCCGAAGGCGCCGATGTCGTGATGGTGAAACCAGGTATGCCGTATCTGGATGTTTTGCGCCGCGTGAAAGATGCATTCGGCATGCCGACGTTCGTGTATCAGGTCAGCGGTGAATACGCGATGCTGAAAGCCGCCGCGCAAAACGGCTGGCTGGATGAGCGCGCTGTCGTGCTCGAATCGCTCACCGCCTTCAAGCGTGCTGGTGCCGACGCCATCCTGACGTATTTCGCGGTCGACGCCGCACGCTGGCTGAAAGGCGAAGGTCGCTGATCCCCAGCGACTCGCGCACTACGCGTACGTCATGATTCCGTGGCCGAACGACCAGTTTTCCTTGGTTGTTTCCAGCAGGTTGATCAAGACGTCCTCGGGACGCAGGCCAGGATCGGCTACAAGCTTGTCGACAATGGCTTTGTAAAACGCCTTTTTCTGATCCACGGTGCGCGTGTTGTTACAGGCGATTTGGACGATGACCAGATCGTCGCTGCGCGAGATGCCGAGGTAGTTCGGGTCGTAGTCGAATTCTTCGGCGTCGTGCTGATGCACCAGCATGAAGCGATCGTTCTTCGGCACGTTGAAGGATTCCTCCATGGCGGCATAAATGCCGCTGCGCACGGCCTTGAGATAAGCGGACGACTTGCCGCGGCGTAGATCAATGCGAACGAGAGGCATGGGTTTGCTCCTTGATAAGTGCAGCATGCGCCGCGTTGGCCGCGGGCTGAGAGATGTGGCCGATCTCATAGACGTCGACGTCGTCGCCGACCGGCCGTTGGATGGATTCGCGCCATAGCCGGAAACGAAGCAGCGTCCATCCGGTTGGATCGAAGGCGCTGATGGCCGCAAGCGCGCCACGATCCAGATCGTCTTGCGCGCTGTCACATTCTGTCTCGCGCAACATGTCCAGCGATGTGTGAGTCGCAATGGGCACGATTTCACGCGTGGCACGCTCGGCGCTGGAAAGATCGGCTGCGATATCGGCGCGCCACACCGACCACGTACGCACCACGGGACGGCCGAACGCGGCCACGACACCGGAAAACCCCGCGCTACCGAGAAAAGCGTTCATGCCTTGCGTGTTGTGCCACAGATAAAACGGCGCGTACAGATTTTCCCGGCCTTGCGCATAAGCCGCGGTGCGATCGGCGTAGAGATAGGCCTTGAAGGCCAGATTCGGAAAATCGTCCAGCAGATGGCCCTTGTCTGCGATGCGCTGGCGGATGATGCCCATGTCGTAATCGGCCGGCAGGGCGATGCGGTATTGCATGGTGATCATGGCTCGCTTGCTCCTGGTTGCCCCCACCCGGGCGGCCCGGGCTATGGGCGGTTCCTTGGGTTGACGAGGCCACCTTAGCGCGCGAGCATAGTGTTGAAAATCGGGATTTATAGGATTAATGATCCTGAAAAACGGGATAATTTCATGCAACGCGTTACTTTCGATCTCGACGTCATGCGCAGCTTCGTCACCGGCATCGATTTGGGCAGTTTCGCCAAGGCGGCCGACCGCCTTGCACGCTCCACCTCGGCCGTCAGTGCACAACTGAAAAAGCTGGAAGATCAGGCCGGCACGCCGCTATTGCGCAAATCCGGCCGCGGCATGGTGCTGACCGAAGCGGGCGAGACGCTGCTCGGCTATGCGCGGCGCCTGCTCGAACTCAACGACGAAGCCGCCACGGCGGTACGCGGCGTGCAACTGGAAGGGCGTGTGCGTCTGGGTATGCAGGAAGACTTCGGCGAAAACGTGCTGCCAGAGGTGCTCGGCCGCTTCAAGCGCGCGCATCCGAAGCTGCGCGTGGAAGTGCACATCGCGCGCAACAACGCGTTGCTGCAATCGTTGCAGTCAGGGCGGCTCGATCTTGCGCTGGCGTGGGAGACGGAAACCCATACGCCGAACATGGAGCATGTCTTTACCTTACCGATGTGCTGGATCGCTGCCGCTGACGAGTCGATGGAGATTCTGCGAGAAGCTAACGAGCCTGTGCCGCTCGTTGTTCTCGATGCGCCGTGTCTGATGCGTTCTGCGGCGACGAACGCGCTTGATCGTGCAGGTGTGCCGTGGCGTATTGCGTTCACCAGTGCCAGCCTTGCTGGAACGTGGGCGGCGGTCAAAGCCGGTTTGGGCATCAGTGTGCGCACGCCGTTTGGCTTGCCCGGGGATGTGCGTGTCGTGGACTCGCAGCGAAGCCATCTGCCTGCGTTACCTCAACTTGGTCTTGCACTTTATCGCAGCGATGCGGATGTTCCACCGGCGGTGGAGCAGCTTGCGGAGTTGATTCGGCAGAGTTTGCGCGGCTGAGGTTTTTGCTACCAAGTGCTTGAGACGCTTCCGCCCGGAGTGAGCATAAAAACAAAACCTCACCGTCATTCCGGCGCAGGCCGGAATCCAGTGACCGCAGATTCCAGACGCGCCCCGTACCACACGCTCTTTCGCCACTGGATTCCGGCCTGCGCCGGAATGACGGTGAGGGTTATTACGCGTTTCCCTCAAGGGCGTGGCGCACAAAAACTCACTTGCTCACTTGCTCACTTGCTCACTTGCGGCGCCGTAAGCTCAATCTCATAAATCATCGGCCAGCGCTTGCCGGTAACAAACAATCGATCACGCTTCGCATCATATGCAATGCCATTAAGCACATCGTTCTGCGGATCGGGCGTGTCTTCCGGTTTCGGAGCGAGGCCCGTCAAATCGATCCATCCCACGACATGGCCAGTCTTCGGATCGATCCGCGCAATGCGATTGGTCAGCCAGACATTCGCGTAAATCTGGCCTTTCACCCATTCGATTTCATTGAGATTGGTGACGGGCGTGCCATCGTCAGTGACATTGATCTGGCCGATCTGCTTGAGCGTATCGGGATCGATCACGCGAATCGCCGGCGTGCCATCGCTCATCAAAATATGATGGCCGTCTTCCGTGAGCGCCCAGCCTTCGCCTGGATAATCAAATGTTCCAAGTTGCTTGAACGTTTTCAGGTCGTAGATGTAACCGTGGTGCGACTGCCACGTCAGCTCAAGCAGCTTGTCTTTCCACGCCACGATGCCCTCGCCGTAATCCGGCGGCGGCAGAATTGCACGCTGTAGTACCTCGCCGGTCTTCATGTCGACCTTGCGCACCGTTGACTGTCCTACTGTGCCGGTACCTTCGTAGAAGAAACCGTTGAGGTAGAAAAAACCTTCCGTGTAAGCACCGGTGTCGTGCGGATAGGTGTGCAGCACTTTGTAGCCGTAGACAGGCGTCTCGGCTTGCGCACATGAAAAACCGGCGCCGCAGAGCGCGATGAGGGCGAGCAGGGGGACAAGTCGTTTCATAGCGCCGGATCATCCCATGTCCGGCACGCGTCGTCAGCCAGGGATGGTCGCGAAATGCGGCGTTTCGTACGAAATCGCGGCGGAAAAGCGTCGTTTGCCATAGATAGATGCAAGCATGCCTATCCGCGGCCACCCTGCGTCATAGCTAAAACTCCTCGTGGGAGGTAAGTTTCAAGCAAGCGGTCGGTAGGACAGTAAGCGGTCAACTTCCGTAACCCACCTCAAGAGCGCCGATTCGCGTCTCACATGTCAAAACCTATCCGCCCGCTTGTGATTCGCTTCGGTCGCGTTGGCGACATGATCCTGCTGCAACCGTTGTTGCGCCGGTTGCATGCGCGCTACGGGGAGCCTTGCGAGCTTTTGGGTATCGGCAAGCACTCGTTGGAGCTCTATCGCGATCAGCCGGATGTGGCGCGTGTGATGAGCCTGCTGTCGCATCATCGCCCGTTTGCGCTCAGTCCTGAACAATGGCGCGTCGTGCGTGCGTTGCGACGGATGCGCGACGTGCCCGTCTATGTCAGCGAGCCGCAGGCAGGTTCGCTTGCGCGCATTCGTCTGCTGCTGAAACTCGCCGGTATTCCGGAAGACCACTGCGTTTTCCTCAATGACATTCCGCTACCCGAAGCGGGGCATTGGATCGAACACCTGCTGACGCTGGCGGATGCCACGCCGCCCGCTTTTCGCGACCGATTCGAACACGTGAATTCGACGAGCAGTCACGTGCCCGCCTTCGAGATCACGGCGCAGGAGCGTGCCGATTGCGATCGATGGTTGGCAGCGCGCGGATTGGCCGGTCATCCGCTCGTGTTGATGCAACCTGCGAACAAACGCACGATGCGTTGGAACGGTGTGCGCAAGGCAAGCGACGACGATAAGTCGTGGCCGATCGAGAATTGGGCGAAAGTGGTTGCTGCGATCCAAGCCAAGCTTCCGGATGCACGCATTTTGCTGTGCGGTTCGCCTGCCGAAGCGAACTATCTGGAAAGCATTCGTACCGACATGGCGCAGCCGAACGTCGAAGTCGTCGCCAGAGACTTGCCGCTACCGCGGTTGAGAGCGTTGCTTGCTGTCGCACACAGCATGATTTCCGTCGACACGGGGCCCGCACATCTGGCTGCTGCGATGGGTTGCCCACTGGTCGTAATGTTCGGGTCGGTGGCGCCCAGCCATTGGATGCAGCGCGCAAGTTTCCCCGAGGCTGTGCACGCGCTGGGCGGTCCGCCGCGCAGTCGGCGTGTCGATGCGATCAAGCCGGACGAAGTGATCGATGCGTGGCGTGGATTGCCGTCGCGCATCGCTACGGCATCGCCAATACGTCATGCCGATACATCGGCATGACGCAAGCGTTCACGGATTATTGATCGGACGGCTGTGCCGGTTGGCGCAGCGTTTGCCGCACGCTGGGAATCGCACCGCCACGCGCTGCCAATTCGTGTGCGATATCGATAAAGCCCAGGTGCCGCGCCACATCTGCCGCGGTGCGGCCGAATGCGTCGGCCGCATTACGGTCCGCGCCACGCGCAAGCAACACGCGCGCAGGCGGTAACAACGCGTGCATGGCGCAGGCATGCAGCGCCGTCACACCGCGTTGATCGGCATGCTCGATGCGCGCACCGGCATCGAGCAATACGGGTAGCAGAGCGCCGATATGTGTCGCATCGCACGGACTGCCCGGGCGCAGGTGTGCGCCAAGCAGCAACAGCAGCGGTGTTTTGCCTTCCGTGTCGGCGAGATTCAGATCGGCCTTGCGCTTGAGCAATGCATCAAAAAGGCGTCGTGCGCGCAGGCTGTCGTTCTGCTCGAAGCCGAATTGTGCGGCGGCGTGCAGCGCGCTATGACCGCGTGCGTCGACCGCATTGGGATCGGCGCCGGCTTCGAGCAATTGCTCGGCAATCTCCGGATAGCCCTGCACGGCAGCCACCATGAGTGCCGTGGCATCGCCGGGCAAACGCTGATCGACCACTGCGCCGCGTTCAAGCAGCAACGCGACAAGCGGTTCGCGACGTGCCGCTACCGCTGCAGCGAGCGCCGTCATGCCGTTGCTTGCACTGATGCCGACATCGGCGTGCGCATCCATTAACGCGACAGCGATATCGCGGTGACCTGCGCCACATGCGTGCAATAGTGCGGTGGCGCCTTGCGTATCGCGGGCATCGGCATCGAAACCCAGTTCGAGCAAACGCTGCACCGCTACGCCGGCGCCGTGTTTGGTGGCGTGGATCAGATCGTCTGCGCGCAAGGGACGGCGTGGACGTTCCCAGCCATTCCAGTCCAGCCAGCGTTCCAGTTCCGGATGTTCAAGCGCAAGGCCCAGCGGTGTTTCGCCATTCGCATCGACCACTTCGGCATCCGCGCCATGCGCGACGAGTGCGCGGACCAGCGGCAACGCAGCTGCGCCGTATTCAAGTGCGGCGAACAGGGGCGTGCGGCCACTGCTGTCGCGGCCATTGGGATCGCATCCGCGTGCGAGCAGCGCCTGCAGCAGCGCAGGTTGATTGTTGGTGGCGGCAAGGTGCAGCGGTGTGCGTTCGCGATCGTCCGTGCCAAACGGATCGGCACCACGTTCGAGCATCGCCAGCGGCAGCGACGCGGATGACGACGCGCCATGCAAACGGCCCAGCGCTTGCGCAAGCAGACCCGCACCGGCGGGGCTTGCGCCGGCGTCGAGCAGATCGTCGATCGCTTCCGTGCTTTGCGGAAGCAGCGGAAGCAAGGCGTCGAACAGACGAAGCCCCAGCGGTGGCAGCGTGGGCTGATCGCTGTCGAGGTCGTCAATGAGTTGCGGCTGCAAACGTGCTTCAGCCTGCAAGCCGTGATCGAGCAACCAGCGCCGTGCAGAGCGCAATCCGGGTTCGGCCAGTTCCAGATAAAGCTGTGCCAGCTGCGACTGCGACCAATCGCGCACGCGCGCGGTAAAGCTGGAAACGACCGCCCAATGCCCGAAGCGCAGTGCGTCCAGCAGATGTGCGGGTGTGTCGGCGCCTTCGGAAATAGCGTCGAGGTTGAGGCTGGCGGGCAGTGGCGTGTTCGGATCGAGCAACGCGACGAGATCCCATCGTCCGCTGGCTGCAGCATGATCCAGCGCGCTGCGTTCATCAGTGCCTACTGTTTTCGGGTCTGCGCCCAGTGCGATCAGTGTGCGCACCGTTTCGGCCTTGGCGTGCGGCGACTGGCAAGCAAGTGTGAGCGCATCGCGACCGTGATGATCGCGCGCCAACGCATTGACGTGCGCTTCGGCCAGCAGCTGCACGATGCCGTCGGCGCCCGCGCGCGCGGCTTCCATGAGTGCCGTGCTGCCGTGACGGTCGGCCAGGTTCACATCGGCGCCGGCTGCGCGCAGTGCGCGCGCGATGTGTTCGTGTCCTTCGGCGGCGGCGACCATCAATGCACTACGTTGCTTGGCATCGACGCCGTTCACGGCGGCACGATGCTTGAGCAGCATTTTTACGCCGGTCTTGTCGTCGTCCGTGATACCTGACGCAGCCACCAATGCAGGCTCGCCCTGTGCGGGCGACGTCTTCGCGCCACGCTCCAGAAGGAATTCCACCAGCGGCCAATTTGCCGCACGGCATGCGATGGATAACGGCGAAGCACCGGTGCTGTTGACCGCATCCACCGAGGCGCCTGCGTCCAGCAGCATCGCTGCAACGGTAGGTTCGCCCGTGAGTACGGCGCCGTGCAGCGGTGTATTGCCATCTGCATCGGCCACTAGTGGGCTGGCGCCGTTGGCGAGCAGTGTCATCACCGCGTCCGGACGGCCGTGCCAGCTGTCGCGCGTCGCGGCCAGCAAAGGGGTGAGGCCACCGCTGGCGCGATTGACGTCTGCACCTTTGATGATCAGTGCACGTAACAGCTGTGGATCAGGCAGCAGCGCGGCCAGCATCAATACGGGACGCTGATCGCGGTCGTCGGCTTCGGGACCGGTATTCGGATTGGCGCCTGCCTCGACCAATGCCAGCGCGCGCGCGATATCGCCTTGACGTGTCGCAGCGAGTAACGCGTCGGCTTGTTCCGGTGTACCTGCGATACGTTCTTTTTCACTCAAGGTGGGAGCGACGGCTGCGACGATCGGCGCAGCTGTCTTGCGAGACGCGTTCTGGCGGCGCGGACGGCCTTCGCTCAACATCACGCGCAACGTGCGGTTGGCAATGACCAGGCAACCGACAGGCATCACGATCACGGCGTACAGCACCAGCGCGGCGGTGCGCATTTCCGAGGGAAGAATGCCGTAAAGGCCGCTCAGCGCGATCGCCGCAAAGGAAAGCACGAGCAGCGACAGTGCGCTCGGCAGAAAATGACTGAAGAAATGTTCTTCGCGCGAGAGGTGACGTCCGAACGCTACGCTTCGCGCAGTCGCCGTAAACAGCCATGAGCCTTCGTGCTTGCCGTGTGCGGGGTAAGCGTCGTCCCAGACAAAAGCCAGCGCAAAGGCAGGCCACAAACGCCACAGCACCATTAGCGCTACGACGAGCGCCGCCGCCAGCAGCAGGCTCGCGCCCAACGTCGGGTGCTGACTGAAGAGCAACATCGGCCACGCAATCAGCAGGAACACCAGCGCGGCGTAGCAGGTGAACATCGCCAGATGCGCGCCGCCACGGCGAACCACGGTGCTTATGAAATCCGGTTCAGGATCGAAACCGATGGCATGACAAACCGCTGCCATTGTCAGCGTGTTGGCCAGGAGCAGCGGTATCAGCGTCAACGGATGCGCGCCGATCGCAGCGGAGATACCCGCCATGATCAGTCCAGGTGCGAACCAGATGAGAGAAGTGAGAAAGGACGATGAGCGGCGCGATTTGATTGGTGGCATGTCAGCAGTATAGAAACCCGAAGCGCGTTAGACGGTAATCACTTGTTAACAAGCGTTCGTCATCGCCTATTCGTCCTGGCGTGTGGGCATGGATGTCGGTTCGCCTGCAACAGCGACCGTCTCTTGCGCAGGCAGCTGCAGATGCCATCCTTGCGCGCGAAGATTTTCGAGTACCGCTTCGACATTCTCGCGAGGAAGACTCCGCCCTGGGTCCAGTTCCACTTCGAGCACGAAGCGAAGGTCGCCCAGCAGCATCACCAGCGTGGAGGGAAGTAGCTCGAAGTTGTCCCGCTTGGCTAGCCACAGGTAGGTGTCGGCCTTGCGCTGGCTGGCGTAGACAAAACAGTGCATGAGGGTGTCCGGGTAACCTGTAATTTCGAAGGTTAACAGCACCGGCAGCCAGCGTCGCCCGTGGATTTTGCTGCGCTGTTAAGCCCCGATCCACGTGTACTGCGTGTCTATTGCTGCGACCGCACTTGCATGGCCCGACCCGAGTCGGCACAGTGCCCGCCTGGGGTATCAAACGCGCGTATGAAATTCTGGCGGAAGGCTGCCCCGGCTACGACCCGAGCTGTCAACAAAAAAGCAGGAGCAACCGATGCATACATTCTTCCGCAACACCTTCAGGGGTGCCCGTCCGCTCGCATTGGCTGGACTCGGTCTGGCCATCGCTAGCGCGCTAGTTACTCCGCAAACCGCCCACGCCAGCGCCTTCCAGCTGAAGGAAGACGACGCACAGGCCATGGGCCGCGCTTACGCAGGTTCCGATGCCGCCGGCGGCGACGTTGCCGTGGTGGCCAACGCCCCGGCAGCCATGAGCCTGCTGCAGGGTACATATTTCGAAGCGGACGTCACCGCCATCAACTTCGGCGCGACCTTCAACGGCAGCGCGCATGACGTGCTGGGCCAGCCGATCAGCGGCGGCAACGGCGGCAACGCCGGTACCACCATGCCGGTGCCCGCGTTCTTCTTCGAGACCCAGGTCAACGACAAGTGGCACGTCGGTGCGGGCTTCTCCGTGCCGTTCGGCTTCAAGACACAGTACGACAATGACTGGGTGGGCCGTTACAACGCGATCGAATCGAAGTTCGAATCGCTGGATGGCACGCTCTCGGCTTCGTACAACGTCACCGACAACCTGGCCATTGGTGGCAGCGCCATCGCGCAGCGCACCAGCGCCACACTGACCAACGCCATCAACACCTCCAGCGCCGCCGTGCTCGCCGGTGCCCAGCAAGCTGCCGGGCAATTGGGCGTGCCGCTCACGCCGGCGCTGCTGAAGGCCTTGGCGCCGACGCTGACTTCCCAGATCTACCCGATCGTTCCGCCGGGCAGCGACGGTTATGCGCACATCCAGGGCAGTTCCTGGGCGTGGGGCTACCAGCTGGGTGCACTGTGGACGATCGATTCGCAGGATCGCATCGACTTCAACTATCACTCCAAGATCAGCCATCGCCTGACCGGCTCGGCCGATTTCACCATTCCCGCCAACTTCGCTTACCTGCTCGCTTCAACGGGTCAGAGTTCGCTGTTCCAGAACACCCAGGGTACGGCGGATTTCACGACCCCCGCCACCGCTGCCATCAGCTACTGGCATCAGGAAGACAAGTTCGGTTTCGGCGCGGACGTTGACTACACCGAATGGGACGTCTTCAAGAACCTGACGGTGAACTACGCCAACCCGGCACAGCCCGCGACCACGCAGGCGTTCAATTGGCACAACTCGTGGTACACCTCGTTCGGTGGCGAGTACTACCTGACCGATCAGCTGACGCTGCGCGGCGGTATCGGTTTCGACACGACGCCAACCTCGTCTCCCACCCGCGATGCACGCGTGCCGGATGAAACCCGCAAGCTGCTCTCGTTCGGTATCGGCTACAAGGCGACCGAGCACTTCTCGATCAACGCATCGTATGCACACATTTTCGTGAACCGTGCAGTGATCTCCAACGACGTAAGTGCCACGGAAGACACGCTGACCGGCACCTACGACGACTACGGCAACCTGTTCGCGCTGTCGGCGGTCTATAAATTCTAAGCGTTCCACGTTTGAAAACCTCCCCGCTTCGGCGGGGAGGTTTTTATTTGGCTACGAAAAACGCCGGCATGCATCACATATGCGCGGTCGTTATTCCTTGCACCGCTACCGGGGTGTGGTCGTTCTGATATAAACCGACTTCCGGATGCCAACCATGACGGCGTATGTGATGCCCCAGAACGATTCCGTACGTCATCAAATCCGCGACGTTCTAGTCCCGTTGGTGGCGATGTTTCTGGCGTCGCGGCTCGTGCTGCTGGTACTTGCCTCGATGACTCTCCAGCTTTCCGGAGCGCATGGGGCGAACAGTTCATTGGCGCCCATGCTGTGCCGATGGGACTGCGAGTGGTACCTGGGCATCGCTCAGCATGGTTACTCGACCTACGAGCCGGGACTCGCCTACGGGCACGCACCCGGTGAAACGACATTCGGGTTCTATCCGCTGTACCCGCTCATCGTTCGCTTCTTCACGCCGCTGATGGGCGGCGATGTGCTGCACGCAGGCATACTCGTATCAAACCTGTGTTTTTTGGCTGCGCTCTTCTATGTGTACCTGTATGTGCGCGAGCTCGGGCTCAATCGCTCGGTAGGATTGCTGACCGCATGCATGTTGTGCGTGTTTCCGCAAAGCATCGTCTTTAGTGCGCCACTCAGCGAGAGCATCTTCCTGTTGCTGATGGCTGCGGCGATGTATCACTTTCGGCGCGAGCAGTATCTCGTTGCCGGTATCGCCGCCGCGCTGTTAACAGCGGTAAGACCCAATGGCATTCTCTTCATCGTCTTTGCCGGCGTATTGCTGGTGCAGCAGCACGGTCTGCGTGCGGTGCTTGCCCCATGGCGCATGCCGGAGAAGTTCGTTCCCATCGTGCTCGCGCCGCTAGGTATGTTTCTCTTCCTGACCTACTGCTATGTAGCGACGGGCGACGCGTTTGCGCATGAATCGACCGAATCGATCGGATGGGGTTGGGCCTTCGTCCCGCCATGGGAAAATTTGCTCGAGCAGTTGCACAGTGGCAGCGTGCTAGCGTTGTGTGCCGCCATCAGTATTAGCGTTGCGCTGTGTTCTTTGTTGCTGCTGCAGTATGGAATGTATGCGGAATTCGCATTCTGTATCGCGAGCATTCTGCTTATCTGGTGTGGTCAAGGTGTGGTGTCGCTATTCCGTTACTGGATGATCCTGTTTCCGATCTGGATCGCCGTGGCACGTTCGGTCGCGGTTCGACCTATGGGGGCAACGCTGCTGTGCGCGTTGTTGGGCATGATCAGCGGAGTGATAGCTTGCGCATGGGCACTGGGATCGATCATCGCGCTGTGAAGCCTTCGGCTGCGCGGCGTTGGACGTCATTCGCAGCGCTGCTGGCGCTTGGCGTGGGCTACATCGCTGCCTATCTGTTTTTTTCTGCGCACAGCCAGAACTTTCTCGTGGTTCAACGCAACGGCAGGGCGATGGCGTTTGGCGAGACGCACCCGGCAACGTCGCCGATCACGTGGCAGTTCGGGCAAAACAGTCCGGACAATGCACGCCTTGGTAGTGGTTGGCTCGCTGCTCCTTCTTACCCGGGTGTGCGATTGCTCACCCAGGACGGTTGGATTGTATTTGTGACGGGTCGGCCCGACACCGACATGCTGCTGCGGCTGGACGCGCTCGTGCTCACCACGCAAGCGGTGCCGCGCAACACGATCGAAGTGTCGATCAACGGTACATCGCTGGGATCATGGCAGCGCGGTGGTGCCGATGCGCGCGAACCCATTGAGGTGCGGGTGCCTCGATCGCTTGTCGCCGATGGTCAATGGCACGTGCGTGTGCATGTCGATCATATTGGATCGATCTTTGGGCGAGACACGGGTGCGGCGAGAAACGGACAAGATTTATTGCTGCTCGCCATCGGCCTGCGCAGGGCCGACAGTAGTAACGAGCCGGCTCGCTAATCACAGATCACTTCTGCTTAGCGAGAGGTTTCTCCGTCAACCTCTGCGCAGCAGTATTTCCACCATCTGCTTGAAGCGTTTGCCGTATGGTGGATTGAGCAAGCCCGTGCCATTTAACCGTGCCTGCCGGAATACCGGTTTCATGTGCGAGAACGTGCGAAAACCCGCTTCGCCGTGATACCCGCCCATGCCGGACGGCCCTACGCCGCCAAACGGCAGGCCATGCTGGGCGATGTGATAGAGCGTGTCGTTGAGTGTCACGCCGCCGGCATGCGTGCGCGTCAGCACGTCGTCGATGCGCGCCTGGTCTTCCTCGAAGAGATACAGCGCGAGTGGGCGAGGGCGATTGACGACGTAATCGATCGCATCGTCAAAGCTGTTGTACGCAACAATCGGTAGCAGGGGACCGAAAATCTCTTCCTGCATCACCGGCAAGTTGTCGGGCACATCGGTAAGCATGACCGGTGTCAGCAAGCGTTGCGCGGGCCGGTCAGCCGTGTCGCTGAGCGGTTCGGCGCGCGCACCCGCGGCGACAGCGTTGTCGCGCATGCCGGTCAGTCGTTGGTAGTGCCGCTCGGTGGCGACGCTCGCATATTGTTTGTTATTCGCCAGATCCGGATACAACCGCGCCATCGCTTCGCGCGCGGCCGTGGTGAAGCGTGCGACATCCGCACGCGGCACCAACACATAATCCGGTGCGATGCAGGTCTGGCCGGCGTTGACCATCTTGCCGAACACAATGCGTTCCACCGCATGACCGAAGCGCGCGCCAGGGCCGATGATGGCCGGCGATTTGCCGCCCAGTTCCAGCGTCACCGGTGTGAGATGTGCAGCGGCCGAACGCATGACGTGATGCCCAACCGCCGTCGAGCCCGTAAACAGCAAATGATCGAACGGCAAACCGGCAAAGGCCTGACCGACGGAAGCGTCGCCATTGACCACCAACACTTCATCCGGCTGGAAGTGACGAGCGACAAGTTCGGCGAACAGCTGCGAGAACCGTGGCGTGTACTCGCTCATCTTGACCATCACGCGATTGCCAGCAGCAAGCGCATCCACCATCGGACCCACGGCGAGAAACAGCGGGTAATTCCACGGCACGATGATGCCCACGACACCCAGCGGCTGCGGCAGCATTTCGGTGCGCCCTGGCAGAAACGCGATGTCGGCCAGGCCACGCTGCGGTCTCATCCAGCGCTTGCCATGGCGAAGCGCGTGACGAACCGCCGACAGGCTGGGAAACACTTCCAGCATGTCGGTTTCTTCAGCAGGGCGACAACCGAAGTCGGCATTGATCGCATCGGCGATCTCCTTGCGGTGATCGCGTACCAGCGCTTCAAGGGCATGCAGACGTCGCGCACGCGTCACCCAGCCGGGTAGCGGATCGCGCGACTGCGCGGCGCGCAATCGCTGCAGTTCGAGAGACAGATCAGGGCGATCGGGCAGGTTCATGGCGGCTCAGAATTTGGTCCGTAGTTCCACACCATACACGCGTGGTGGCGTCACGACCGCATACGGTGTGCCGAAATCGTTGGTGCTGTCGTTGCCGATACTCACCACGTAGCGCTTGTTGAACATATTGTTCACGTACAAGCCTACGCCCCAACGCTCGTCCGGGGTATGCCAGTCAAGGCGTGCGTCCGTACGGTTCGACGAGGTGCCAACGCTGAACAGCGGCGTGGTGAGACAGGTGCCCTGGAAACCCGAATCCGCATTGCAGCGCGTGGGGCCGCGGTACGCGTACTGCATGTTGAATTCCAGATCGCCGTTGTAGACCTCGTGCCAGGTGTAATCGAGACCTGCGGTCGCCGAGAAGAACGGTTCGCCGGTGGGCTCGCCCGCGAGATTGGCACCGGACGTGGAAATGCCCTCGATATACGTGCTGTCGATATAGGCGCTGGTGAAATTCAAGCGCAGCGCATCGGCCGGCTGCCACTGCACTTCGGTTTCAAGACCGTGCGCATGCTGGTCGCTCGTCATCACCGTATAGAACGGCACGCCGGAACCCGACGAGTTCGGATTGAGCACCGACGATTGCAGATTCGAATAGCGGTAGTAGTACGCCGATGCGTTGAACAGCAGGTTGTAATCGGGCACCACCATCTTGATGCCGGTTTCGTAGTTCCAAACTTTTTCCGGCGCGTACAACGAACCGACTTGCAGGCTGTTGTAACCGCCGGCCTTGTAGCCCTTGGTGACCGACAGATAGCCCATGACGTTCGGCGTGGCTTTGTAGCTCAGCACTGCGCGCGGGCTGAAGTCGTGCCAGCTGTTTTTCGCCTGCACCCACTGGCCGACAGCGTTGGGAAAAATGATATTGCCGCCGAATGCCTGCAGCGCTCCCTGTGCATCAGGCGGCAACATGCCGTAGATGCCAGTGGCCATCAGCTCGGCGATGGTTTGATCGAACGCCGCTGCCGTGCGCGGCGGCGTGTACCACGTGAATTGCTTCTGATCCTCGGTGTAGCGCAGGCCCGTGGTCAGGTCCCATTGTTCGTTCAGGTGCCAGATCACGTCACCGAATGCGGCATACGCCTTGAAGTTGCCGTCGTTGCTGATCTGTTCGCGCCATGGATCATTAAGCAGGCTGAAGGGCAGCCCTTGTGCCTGCAACCCTTCGGTAATTTCCGTTAGCGGCAGGCCGAGTCCATCTACATTTTGCGCAAGCGTATCGAGGCTGCTGGTGTTGGTATTAACCTGACTCGTCTGACGCGCCTGCTCGGAATAGAAGCTCACGCCCGACACCCAGTCCATCAGGTCGTTGTCGCCCGACAGTTTGAATTCCTGGTAGTAACTGTTGTTGTGCTCGATGTTGGCGGTGTCGAGATACGAGACGATGTGATTGGTGCCATCGTCGTCTTCGTCGTTATAGGTGTTGAAGTACCGCCACGCCGTCGTCGACGTGAAGCTTCCCCAGGAGAACGAATGATCGATGATCAGCGTCGAGTCGTTGAACTCGCGGCGTTCGTCGGCGGTGATCGCATCGTTGTACAGCGGCGAGTTCAGCGGATTGATATACGTCTGCGGGTTCGGCGGAAACGGTGGGCGCTCGTTCGTATCGTTGGACAGCGCAACCAAGCCGAAAGCCGGGCGCGGCGGCTGATTCAGCCGCTCGTGATCGAACGACCACAGCAGGCGCGTGTCGGGCGTGATGTTCCAGCGGTAGACCATGCGGCTACCCCAGTCATCGTTCTTGCCGTAATGCTGGCCATTGGCCTGATCCTTGATCCAGCCGTCGCTCTGGTTGTCCACCACGCTGATGCGCAGTGCCATGTCCTTGTTGATCGGAATGTTCAGCAGCGCATTGGTGTACTTCTCGCCTTCGTTGCCGAAGCGCACGACGACTTTGCCTTCGAACTTGTCGGTGGGTTCTTTCGTGACAATCGAAATGGCGCCACCTGCAGCATTGCGACCAAACAGCGTGCCTTGCGGGCCTTTCAGCACTTCGATGCGATCGATGTCGTTGAAGGCCAGCAATGCGCCACCGGTGCGCGCAGCGTAAACGCCGTCCACATACACACCCACCGCCGATTCGGTACCGATGCCGAAGTCGCTGGTCGTGATACCGCGCAGCGAATAGTTCGGTTGCGTTGGTTGCGAGCCATCCACCACCAGGCCAGGGACGAACAGGGAGATCTTGCTGAGATCGGTAGCAGCCTGCGTGTCGATCTGCGCCGCCGTAATGATCTGCAGCGGAATCGGCACCTGTTCCATCTGCTGCGTGCGGCTCTGCGCCGTCACCGTGATGTTGCCCAGCTGCTTGGCCTTGCTCGCATCGGGTGCGTTCTGCGCATTGCCGTTGTTGGTTGTGCTTTGCGCCGGTGTATCGGCGAGAGCCGGCATCGGCGCCCACATCAACATGGCAACGCCACCCAGCAACAGGTGGCGTATGTAGGCAGGCAGCGGTTGTTGGCGCATGGTCATGCAATGTCTCCCCTCGGTCGTCAATCGCGCGGTTTTGTTTCAACCGCTGCGTCCCCTGGTTTTTAATGAAGTACCACGCAGTCTCCCGGCTGCGCCGCAATCCATGCCTTGATCAACGCAACACCTTCCTGGTGCACGGTGCTGCGTCCGATCTCGGGCATCATCGTGCCCGGTTCGGTAGAGCTAAGCCGGTAAGGCAGAATCGAATCGTCCGGGTGTCCCGGCACGATGTCGAACATGTGATCGCCAGTGCCCTGGCCGGCAGCGGTCGGTGGTTTGCAGAAGCCGATGTGGCGATCTTCGGGCGTGTTGATATCCAGCGTCAGCCCCGTCGTATTCGCCGCGCCTTTCGGATTGTGGCAATGGCCGCAGTTGATATCGAGGTAAGCGCGTGCGCGGGCGTCGAGCGGTGCTTTCTGGTCCATCCAGTTGGCGTTGCGCGGTGCATCCGTGGGCGCCGGCGCGCCGGTGAGGTAGCCCACCTGTGTGAGGTATGTCAGCTCGTTTTCGTCGCCATCGGGATAGTGATAATCGCGATTCAGATGGCGCGCCTTGGGACCTATCGGTTGCAATGCGCGCGTCGTCCAGTCGTGGGCATGACAGCTGACGCACTGGCTTTGATCGGGCACAACGTAATTGAAGTTCTCGCGTTGGCCGTTATCGCTGACTAGTGTCAGCGCTTGAACGTCTCCCGTGCGGGCAAGTATCGCCTCGGTCTGGTCGGCATTCCACACATAAGGAATCGCGACCCAGCCTTCTTTGCGGCGAACGAGCAAACGCGTTTCGACCAGATGCACGTTATTGAGATTCAATCCCTGTCCGGCGAAATCACGACTGGTGTCGTATGTGCGCGCCACATCGGTGGCATTGCGCGCCTCGCCTTTTGGCAACGGATAGAAGAACGTCTTGCTGATAATCGTGCCGACCGGGAAATCGAATGTCTCTGTCGGGTTGTACTTCGCCGAGACACCCTTGGGCATCCAGATCGTGCGCAGCTTGTGCGCGTAGTCGGTAAACAACGGTGTGTTGAGTTCGTAAGGCACCACGCCGTTATTCAACTGCAAGGTGCCGTCACGCGCCTCGACCACGTGCCAGTCGCCCAGCTTCGGCGGATAGCCATCGTCGTGAAACGTCACCGGGTCCATCCCGCGATGACAGGCTGTCAAGCAAACGAGCGCGAGCAACATCAGCCCGCGCATCCACATCTTCATCGGCATCAGCACATTCTCAGACTTTCGGTTCCGGATTCAGCACAACCGGCGGCAGCTTCGGCAAGGTGCACTGGAAGGGTTTCATGTCCGTACTCGGATTCTTGTATTCGTTCGGCCCGTCCGCGTTGATGACGCCGTTGACGTCCTGCAGACAGATGCGATCGTCGGCTGGCGGCAGGCCATTCACCAGATCCTTCGGATCGGCGTAGCCATCCCACAGCACGTCCGGGAATTTCCCGCTTAGACCGTAAACGGCTGTTTTCAGCGTCTTGAGCTTCAAACCGTCCGGGGAATCGCCGCCGCCCGTAATGCGGTTGCCGTATACGAAGATGCCTTTCGGATACGGGTTGTAGTCTGCCGCTACACCGCGCGTGTTGTAGTAGTTCGTCGAGAAGTAGCTGGAAATGATGATGCTGGCGGTCTGGCTGTCGCTGATGTCGTTGTCGAAAATCTCCACCTTGTCGTTGGAGTTGATGACCACGCCCGAGCCCGCCGGAACGCTCGCCACGGCAGCGCCTTTCTTGGCGAAGTTGGCGGTGTTGTTGGCCACCACTTTGTTATGGAAAACGCGCGACGCGTGTCCGGCCTGCGACAAATTCGGCATGTTGAAAACGAGAATGCCACCGGTGTTCTTCGTGGCGGTGTTGTCGTAAACGTCTGCATTTACCGAGTTTTCGATTTCGATGCCGGCCACGTTCTGCTCGGCGCGGTTGCGGCGCACCACGATGTTGTTGGATTGCCCGACATAGATGCCGGCATCCGACGCGCCGATCACCACGGAGTCTTCGATCAGCGTGTTCTGCGTCTTTACCGGATAGAGACCGTACGCACCGTTGGTGCTGCTCGGGCCGCCGGTCCATTCGACGCGAACACCATGGATGGTGATGTTCTTGCCCTGATTGATCTTCAGCGCATCGCCCATTGTGTCTTCGATGGCGAGGTTTTCGATGGTGAAGTCGTTCGCATTCACCAGCAAACCTTCGGGGCCGACCACCTGACCCTTGAACGACAACACGGTCTTGTCCATACCGGCGCCGCGAATGGTGACGCCATCGGTGCGCAAGCTGAGGCCGCGCTTCAACGAGTAATGGCCGGCGGGAATGTCGATGACGCTGCCCGGCTTCGCATCGAGCAGTTGTTGCTCGAGCTTGCTCTCGAACGACTGATCGGTCTGGCTTTGCTGAGCCGCTTCCTGGTGGCCGCAGCCGGCCAGGAGCAACGCCGCAGCGATCAGCGTGGTGGTCTTGCGCATGTTGAACCCTCCCCTCGCACCCTGCGGTGCCGTATGCAGGCACTGTCCCGCAAGCGGCGTGTGGCGGGGAGGGCAAGCGGGCCGAATATGGGGGGCAAAGCGGCCAGTGTGTAGGAGTTGTGACAGCGGCGCAGGTCGGGCCTGGCACGCTTTGAAGGGTTGGTTTATGACGATTTTGGTTGAATAAAGCTCAAGTCTGGCTTGCAGATATGTCGCTTTTCCAAGCGATCCAACGCTCCTATCTTGAGCTCACATCAAGTGCCTTCGGAGATTGCTATGCGCTCGTCCTGGGTTCTTCCATTCCTTCATCGGACGGCGATGGGTGGCCTGATTGCCCACTCGCCGCAGGGTGTTCAGACTGTTTTGTCGCCGCGAGAGAAGGGCGCTAGTCCGTTGCATGTCCGGGCGCAGATATCGCCGACCCATCCCCGGCTCTGCCTAGGTATTGGCGACGGCACGATGCGTCGCCAATAGAAGTCGCATTGAATGCTTGGGGGCGTGGTGTCCTGCGCATGCAGGCACGACGTCACGCGAAGAAAGATCCGTGCTCTAAACTTTTCCACTGATATCAGTAGAAAAACGAAGAGAGCGGGATGATCATCGGATGGGTCGTTGTCGCGGTTATTGGCGCGTTGGTTTTGCTGAGTGCAGGGCTGATGTTTTTCACGCTGTTGGCGGCACGATATGCGGAAAAGCTGGTGCCGCCCATCGGCACGTTCGTGGACGTCGACGGCGCGCGATTGCATTTCGTGGATCGCGGCGCGGGACCCGTCATCGTCATGGTGCACGGTCTGGCGGGCAATTTGCGCAACTTCTACGCATTGATCGAACGATTGTCGGTCGATCATCGTGTCGTTGCGGTGGATCGGCCCGGCTGCGGTTATTCGACTATGCGTTCGGGTGAACACCCGAGCATGCGTGCGCAGGCCGCGCTTATCGCACAACTCATCCGCAAACTACATCTTGGGCAACCGACCGTGGTTGGGCATTCCATGGGCGGTGCGCTGTCGTTGGCGTTAGCCATCGATCACCCGGACTGCGTGCGCGCGCTTGCTCTTATCGCACCACTGAGCAACGTAGAGCGCGCACCGCCGAACGGATTGAAGATCCTGCGCATCAAGTCGCCGCTGGTGCAATGGATGGTCGCGTGGATGTTCAGTGCACCGATCGGCAAGCTGATTCATCGCGAGTCACTCAAGGCGGTGTTCGCACCGGAAGCCGCCGTGGAAAGCTTCGATACGTCAGGCGGTGCTGTGCTCGGACTTCGACCCTGGGCGTTCTCTGCTGCGTGCAAGGACATGGTTGCCATTTCGCGCGAGATGGCTGCGATTCCGCCTTCTTATCCAACACTGACGATCCCTGTGAGCGTGATATTCGGGCGGCAAGACGCCGTGTTGAACCATGAAACGCATGGCGAACAACTCGTCGCCGCTTTACCGAATGGAAATTTGCATGTGATGGAAGGTGGCGGTCACATGATTCTTGTGACACAGCCCGATCACGTTGCGGATTTGATCAGGCAATCGACGCATCACCGTTCGACATCTTCTGCCTGATGGTGAAATCGGCGTCGGCGGAAAACCATTTACCGTATAAGAGAGAAGCGCATTCGCTGGCGAATGCGCTTCATTGCATCAAGCAAGCAAATCGATCAGCGCATACCGCCGCTCGCGTATAACTGTTGGCCGCTCAACCAGTAGGAGTCATCGGAGGCCAGGAACACAGCGATCGATGCGATGTCATTCGGTTGGCCGATGCGTCCCAGCGGAGTTTGCGCTGTAGCGTGGGTATGAAAATCCGAGCCGATAAAACCGGCAGTGTGTGTGCCTTCGGTTTCCACCATGCCGGGGTTCAAGGCATTCACGCGAATCTTGCGCGGGCCAAGTTCCAGCGACAGCACACCGGTGATGGCATCGACAGCGCCCTTCGTCGCGGTGTACACGGCACTGCCCGGAGGCGTGATGCGCGATACGAGCGAACCGATATTGATGATGCTGGCGCCTTCGCCAAGATGCTTCGCGGCGGCCTTGGTCGTCAGCAGAAGACCAAGCACGTTGACGTTGAACTGCTTGTTGAAATGCTCCTCGGTGATCTCTTCCAGCGGTGCAAATTCATAGACACCGGAGTTGTTCACGAGAATATCGAGGCGGCCGAAATGCTTGACGGCGGTATCGACCAGCGCCTGGGCTTCCGCCGCTTTGGCGACGCTGCCGCCCACGGCGATGGCTTTACCGCCAGCCTTCTCGATTTCGGCCACGACGGCTTCGGCACCGGCTTTGCTGGAGGCGTAATTTACGACCACGGATGCGCCTTCCGCAGCGAGGGACTTGGCGATAGCGGCGCCGATGCCTTTGGATGCGCCGGTAACGAGGGCGACTTTACCTTTGAGCTTACTCATGACGATTCCTGACTTTTGAGGGATGGGTGGGCTGAATCGGTTCTAAACTTCCGTAGTTCGCAACATATGAACTATAGAACTAATTGTCAAGGGGCTGCTAAAATGGCGCCATGAGGCCGCTGATCCATCCATCCATCGAAGACATCACCGTCGAAGGCATCCTGCACGCCCTCTCCGATCCGGTGCGTGCTGCCATTTATGCCGAGTTGGCGATTTCAAGCGGCGCCACCTGCTCCAACTTCCTGAAGATCAGCGATCGGGACATTCCCAAATCTACGCTTTCCCAGCACTTCCGGGCACTGCGCGAGGCGGGATTGATTCGAAGCGAGCGGCAGGGCGTGGAGATGCGCAATACCACGCGCTGCGCGGAGATCGAGCAGCGTTTCCCAGATCTGATTTCCACCATCATGAAGGCGCATCAGCTGCAGGCGGCCGGCCGCGTTCGCGAAGCCAAGCTGAAGAAGTCGGCGGGCAGAAAGGCGAGCTGAGCGTTTCAGCCAAGAAAATCACCGCTGCACGAGCAGCGCCGATGGGTTCGTTCAAGTGATGGCATGCCAATGCTGCATGCGGCGATCTTTCGCCCACGTGGGCTGCACGCGCGCCAGATAGGGCGTGTAGTAGGGGCGTTTCAGCTGCACCTGCTCGAAGTAGTCGCGACTGGTCCACGCCTCGACCAACATGATGGACTCGGGGCATGCGGCGTCCTGCAGGACATCAAAACGCAGGCAGTCGGGTTCGCGTTCGATCAAGGCACGTAGCGCAGACAGTTCGCGCAGGAAGTCTTCGACCTGTTCACGCTTGATGCTCAGTTGCACGGTAAGAACATACACGGCGATGCACCTGCTCAAAGAGCGTCGGTCAGGCCGCCATCCGTCAGCAGTGTGCGCCCAGTTATCCAGCGGGACTCGTCAGATGCAAGGAAGGCGATCACGTCTGCAATATCGGCCGGCACGCCGATGCGTCCAGCAGGCGTGTTGGCGATCACTTGCTGGCGACGTGCTTCAGGCGTCGCGGCTGCCATATCGGTGTCGGTCATGGATGGAGCGACGGCATTGACCGTAATACCGCGCGCACCCAATTCCTTGGCGAAAGCGTGTGTGAGTACTGAAACGGCCGCCTTGCTCGCCGAGTAGATGCTGGTGCCCGGGCGTGGCGAATAGATCAGGTTGGTAGACACATTGACGATGCGTCCGCCGGACGCCGGAAAATGCGGCACGCATGCTTGCGTCATGTTCAGCACGCTATCCATGTTTGCGCTGAAAACACGCTGCACCAGCGCTGCATCGATATTTCCAAAAGGGCTGGATTCGAAGATGCCGGCATTGTTGACGAGAATGTCGATATGGCCGAAGCGCTTCACGATCGCCTCGATAACGCTATCCACCGCCGAGCGGTCTGTCACGTCAGCAGCGAAGGAAACAGCGCTGCCTCCGGCAGTCGCGATCTTGTCGACTACCGCTTGTGCCTGTTCGGCGTTGCTTTTGTAAACGATCGCCACCGCAGCGCCCTGAGAAGCGAGCGTGCTGGCAACAACGGCGCCAATGCCGCGCGATCCGCCAGTGACGACGGCGACTTTGCCTATCAACCTATCCATGGATGTCTTTCCTGAGTGAATGTGGGGCTATTCAATAGTTCTAATTATATGAACTATTGAACTTAGAATCAACCAGCATGTGCGATGTCTTCAAGACGGACGCTGATTCATCCAACCCATGTAAACAAGAATGGCAGCGCACAGGGAGCTGCCATTCTTTGCATCGATAGTCGACTACATACCCGCAAACGACTTGCCTTGCTTCAACACGGAATCGCACACCTTGGTGGTGATCTTCGACTTCATGTCGCTCGATCCGCCGCCGACGCTGGACAGGTCCATGGTCTTGCCGTTGCCGCCCTGAAGGATGCCGTTCGCACCACTCGTGTAACCCGGATCACTGGTGGGTGGGGTGCTGGATTGACCGTGCATCTTTCCGAGCAATTGGCTCTGGATACCCGACGCGCCGGAAGCGCCGCCGAGGTAGTTATTCTTTACGCAGTACTGCAGAAGACCCGCAACATTGCCCATGCTTCCCGATTGCATGGAACTGCCGGGCATCATGCCGCCAAGCTTGTTACCGAGGCCGCCGATATCCTGTGCATGGCCTGCAGTGCAGGCAAGACAGAAGACGATCGCCACACCACTTGCTGCCACATTGCTGAGTCGCATCTTCATGAGCAAACCCTCCCATTGGTGTGCGCATTCAACACCTCTCGCCGTTATCGCGGTGTCAGTGCGTCCATGAACCTTGTTAGGGCGTCGATCGCTGATCCATAGGGGCCTGTCTTCACGAATGTGACGCGGCGCGATTTAGACGTGTCAAATGCGATCGAGCCCCGGTCCATCTTCGAATTTGAGACTTTCCTACAGATTTGCGACGGCGGGCCGAAGCAGTGAATAAGCCCATTTGCCGCCGTTTTCCTGTATTAATGGCAGTCGGCGGTTAGTGACGCCTGTACAGGTCCGAGTGCTCATGCAGAAGAAGAAAATAAGAATCCCCGATGTCGTTACCAGCCGCGCGCTGTCATTTTTCGATGTCATCAAGGCGTTTTCCGTCAAACATCCGGCCACTGAGCGCTTAGAGCGCCGCCACCGTCGTGTCATCGACGCGCGTGTGATCGCACTGGTCGCAGCACTGATGGGGCTATCGACCACCGTATTCGCCGGCAGCATTCCGACACCGCAGGGGTGGAACCTGGTATGGGGCGACGATTTTTCCGGTCCGGCCGGCTCGGCGCCGTCGAGCGATAACTGGCGTATCGACCTGGGCCATTCGTATCCGAACGGTCCGGTCAATTGGGGCACCAGCGAAATCGAAAGCTTCACGGCCGATGCAAGCAATCTGCATCTGGATGGGCAGGGTCATCTGTTGATTATTCCGTTGCGCGATGCAAACGGTCAGTGGACGTCCGGACGCGTCGAAACGATCAGGGACAATTTCATGGCGCCCGATGGCGGCGCATTGCGACTGGAAGCACGCGTACAAATGCCGGACGTGATCGGGCAAAAGGCGCTTGGTTATTGGCCTGCGTTCTGGGCGCTGGGCAGCAATTACCGGACCAATGGCGCGTGGCCGCTCGCGGGCGAGTTCGACATCATGGAGAACGTCAACGGACTGGACAATGTCTGGGGCATTCTTCACTGCGGCACGAATCCGGGCGGCCCCTGCGGCGAACCGTTCGGCATCGGCAGTCACCTGCCGTGTCCGCATGAGGCATGCACGGTGTCGTTTCACACGTACACCTTTGAGTGGGATCGCAGCATCACGCCCGAGCGCCTGCGCTGGTTCGTCGACGGTCAGCTGGTCAACCAGGTGGGTGAAAATCAACTTCCCGCCAGTACCTGGCGCGAGCTGACCGATCAGCGCGGTTACTTTCTGATACTCGATCTTGCCATCGGCGGCGGTTTCTCATTTGCGATGTCGGGGCGCCCAACGCCTACGGCGGACACCGAACCGGGACACCCCATGATGGTGGACTATGTGGCGGTGTGGACACGGCCTGGCACCGGCGAGAAGAAACCTGCGGTCAAAGATATGTCGGCAACGGGACCTACGCCGGCATCGAGCACGAGCAAACGCTGAGTCGTTTGCGGCAGGAGGCATGTCGAACAACGACGCGACATGCCTGCGTACTTGCCAGGCCGATCAACGCTTCTTCGAAGCTTTGTTGGGCATCGTGAAAACAAAGCGAGTGCCTTCGCTTTGGTTGGACGACACCGTGATCTTGCCATCGTGTGCCTTGGCAATTTCTGCTGCGATGTACAGGCCCAGGCCAAGACTTTTCTTGCTTGACGATTCGCGCTCGCCGCGACTGAAGGGCTCGAATAACTTCTTGGCGATGTCCTTCGGGATCGCCGGTCCGCTATTGGCGACGCTCAATTCGAAATGATGCTTGTCGCTGCGGATCGAAACATCGACCGGCGTATCGGGGTTGCCGTGGGTTATCGCGTTGATCAGCAAGTTACTGAATAGCTGGCCGATGCGGCGGCGATCGCATACCACCAGTTCCGTCAGTTCCATTGACATGTTTACTGCATGGCCTGGATGCGCCGTGTCGACTTCGTAGGCAACCTGCCGCAATTCGTCGGCGAGATCGTCGGCCTCGTCCATCGAAAGATCGATGCCGCCGCCTAACGCGCCTCGCGCGAAATCCAGGACGTCCGAAATCAATCCAAGCATGCGTTTGCAGCTGCCACGAATAAGACCGACCTTTCGCAGGTCCCGCGGATCGTTTAAATCCGACTCGAGCACCTCAGCGGCGATCGATATGGAAGCCAGAGGATTGCGAAGGTCATGACCCAGCACCGCAATGAAATGCTCTCGCAGCTTCGCGCGTTCGTGCGCAGCAATAAGTGCCGTGCGGCTGCTGATAAGGCGTTCTTCCGTATCCAGGTTCAACGCGATCAATTGTGCAAACAACTCCATACTTTCCACGATTTCGGGAGCATCCAGATCGGCTGCGTGCGGATCCAGTGCACACAGCGTTCCAAAAAACTCGCCGTTCGACAGCATGATGGGGATGGAGATGTAACTCTCGAACCCGTACATCTTTGGCGTTGGATGAGAGGAAAACGTGGGGTGATCGCTGGCGTGCCCGAACACTACGGGTTGATGATGCTCGCGAATCTCATTGCATATGGTCGTTTCAAGCTTCAGTTCATCGCCCGGTTTTAGGCCGAAGTCGATGAGGTCGTAGGCCGCGCAACACGTCCAGGTTGTCTCGGTTACCCGCGCCACCGCGGCAAAACGCATGCCGGTGATACGTGTGACCACCTGCAGAATCATCGGAATCGCCCGAATGCGGCTGATCGATTGGACGTCTGAAGCGGGGGAGCTCATGATCAAAAAACCTCAGCACGCGATATAGCCGTTCCGCATCGGGCGGGTGGCGTGGCTGGTTGTGCCCGACACGTTGCGCAACAACCATCATTGCACGTAAGTGCCGTCTTTGCCTGGTGAAGCCTCAGCGCGTGGTGTCGTCCCAATTCTCGGCAGATGTATTGGGCAGACTGCGGCGTGCGAGCTGTGGTGGCATGCCCGTCCAGCGCTTGAACGCGCGACGAAATTCGCGCGGATCGCTGAAACCCAGTTCGATACCTATCTCAGCCACGCTGAGTTGACCAGCGTGCAGCAATTCCAGTGCACGTTCGGCTCGCACGCGATCATGAATCTCACGGAAGATACGTCCGCTGTCGGCGAGTTTCCGGCGTAGCGAACGCTCACTGAGATGAAGCGTGCGGGCGACTTCGGTCAATCGAGGGTGCTCGCGCAGTCGGCTGCGTAGCAGGCGCTCCACCGACCCGACAATTTCATCCGACCGATCGGCGCCGCGCAGTTGCTGATGACACAGGGCGAGCGCCTGTTTCGATGTCAACGCGTTGTAGCCCGGTAGCGGATGTTCAAGCCAACTGGTGTCGACCAGAATGCGATTGTGCTGTGCGCCGAAGCGAACCTCGCATTGGAATACCGCGTTGTATTCGCTGGCATAGGACGGCGCCGGATAGGTGAGTTCCAGGCGCACAGGTATCAGCTTCGGCCCGACCAGTTCGCGCGCAAACGAGAGGCAACTGGAAAAAAGTTCCTCGCACAGAAACGGCATCAAATCCGATTCGCCGAAGCGCGGCCACGCCTGCACAGCGACGGTTTGTTCGTCGAGGATGTCCAGATCCACATCGAGCAGGCTGCCGCTGACTTTGTGATTGTCGATGCCCACTTTCATGGCCTCGCCAAAATTGCGCGAGGTCATCATCGCCAGGCCGAGCAAGCCAAAGCTGCCAACGGTCTGGTTGCGGCCGACGATCAGGCCCAGTCCGGGATCGCAGATCGATTTCAAAGCGCGAGCGACGACCGTGCGCGCCTGGCGATAGGACACGCGAACGCTGGGATCGTTGACTTGCTGGGGCGTGATGCCCAGCCCCGCGAACCATGCATCGCAGGAAATTCCGCGTCGCGCTGCCAGCTCGCTAAGGTGGACCAATACGTTAGGCGGAATATCGGCCGTCAGCGCGCGCGGATCGGGCTCCGCCGCGAACGACGGCATACGCCGTGGACGCGGTGCTTCGAACACTGCCTGCGACATGTGGGCCTTTCTCCCGGGCCGCCCCTCTGCGGCACAGAGGTGTGTTCTAACACGGGTGCGGCTCACATGGTTGGCGCGGCGCACAAGCGCCCGTCTTCGCCTCATCAAAGCGAAATCGTTTACCTGAATTCAGGGTGCGGCAGCGGATGAAGCGCGCTTCCACTGCGCGATCCAGCTGTCGAGATCGGCCAGACGCTTGGCGGGATCGTCGCTCATCGTCATGCCCACGGCAGCGCCTGCTATGTGGCCGGAGGGGTCGATCAGCATCAGCGTGGGATAGATGCCCACGCCGAGCGTGTCGGTAAGCGACTGGCCACCGTACAGCACGTTCCAGTTCAGGCCGCGGCTGCTCACGAACCCGCGCGCGGTCTCGGCATCATCAAAAGTGATCGCCACGAAGTTCATGTCGCCGTGCGCGTTCGCGTAGGCATTGAGCGTGGGTACTTCCGCGTTGCAGGGTTCGCAATCGGCGAAGAAGAAGCTGATCAGTGTGTAGCGGCCATGGAAGTTGCCGAGCCGTTGTACATCACCGTGTAGTGAGGGTAATTCGAAGGGTGGGAACGCGTCGCCGCGACCGAATGCGAAGCGTCCCGGTTCGCCGGCATGGGCGCCGGCAGGTCGCAAACGCAGCACGGCCGTGTCGGTTTGCGTATCGCGGGTCAGGCTGTAGGAGCGGCGTTCGTGCAGTGTCTGCGCGAAGGTGGCGTAGTCGAGTGGTCTGCCGTTGGCGTCGAGATAACGAACGTGTGGCGATGTGCCGAGTTGCAGCGTTGCGATGAAGTGTTGTTCGTCGGCAGTGGGGCTGGCGGCGAGTGCCGACGCACTCATGCATATCAATGAAAGCAGGATCGCTATGCGTTGCATGGACATTCTCGCCACACCCTCTGTCCTGCCTCATCGTCATTCCGGCGCAGGCCGGAATCCAGTTAAGTACACCGCGCGAAGCGCACAAAACCTATTGAGTGTGCTTCGCACAACATATTGAGACTGGATTCCCGCCTACGCGGGAATGACGGTGAGGTAATTTTCAACGGTCCGGAGAGGATCTACTCGCCGATGGTCAGCAACGACGCGTTACCACCTGCAGCCGTAGTATTGATCGTCAGCGTGCGCTCACCCGCAAAGCGAAGCAGATAGTGCGGACCGCCCGCCTTCGGACCCGTACCCGAAAGGCTTTCGCCACCAAATGGCTGCACACCAACCACCGCACCGATCTGGTTGCGGTTGACGTAGCAGTTGCCAACGCGTGCATGACTACGGATGTATTCAACGGTATCGTCGATACGGCTATGCACACCCAGCGTCAGGCCGTAGCCGGTAGCGTTGATCGCGTCGACAACCTTCGGCAGATCGCTGCCTTTCCAGCGAATCACATGCAACACCGGGCCGAACACTTCGCGCTTGAGCGTATCGAGTGAAGGAATTTCATACGCACGCGGCGCGAAGAACGTGCCGTTTGCGGTGGCCGCCGGATCGAGCTTGGCTTCGGCGATTTTCTTCGCTTCCTTGTCCATGCGTGCGGCGTGGTCATTGAGGATCTTCAGCGCGTCGTTATCGATCACCGGGCCCACGTCGGTGGAAAGCTGGCCGGGATCGCCGACTTTCAATTCCGCCATCGCGCCGGCAAGCATGCCGACGACTTTGTCGGCGATGTCTTCCTGCACAAACAGCACGCGTGCGGCCGAGCAGCGCTGGCCGGCGGACTGGAACGCAGAGGCGATCACGTCCTTTACGATCTGCTCCGGCAACGCGGACGAGTCGGCAATCATGGCGTTCTGGCCGCCGGTTTCGGCGATCAGTGCAGCGATCGGCGCATTACGTGCCGCGAGCGCACGATTGATAGCCCATGCGGTTTCAGTCGAGCCGGTGAACGCAACGCCTGCTACGCGCGGATCTTTCGTAAGCGCGGCACCAACGACGGCACCATCACCCGGCAAGTACTGCAGCACATCGGCGGGAACGCCGGCGTCTTGCAGCAACTTCACGGCCGCGTAGCCGATCAGGCTGGTTTGCTCGGCCGGTTTCGCAATCACGCTGTTGCCCGCAGCCAGCGCCGCGGAAATCTGACCGAGGAAGATCGCAAGTGGGAAGTTCCACGGGCTGATGCAGACGAACACGCCACGGCCGTTGAGGAACAGCTGATTGCTCTCACCCGTCGGGCCCGGCAACTGTTCCGGATGGCCAAACAGGCGACGCGCCATCGCTGCGTAGTAACGCAGGAAATCGGCGGCTTCGCGGATTTCAGCGATCGCATCCGGCAGGCTCTTGCCCGCTTCACGCACGCACAGCGCGATGAATTCGGCGCGGCGCGCTTCGAGTTGTTCGGCGGCGTGCTCGAGAATCGCCGCGCGGCTGGCGGCAGGCAGACGATCCCATGCCGGTTGTGCGGCAACGGCGTTGGCGAGCGCTTTGTCGACCAGCGCAGCATCGGCGCTGACGTAGCTGCCGATGACTTGACGGCGATCCGCTGGATTGGTGACCTGCACGGTCGGACCATTACCTTGCGCGTTTGGCACCAACGGACCGGCGGTCCACGGACCGGCGTTTGCGTTGACTGCCTCGGCGAGGGCCTTCAGTTCGTTGTCGTTGGAGAAGTTGACGCCCATGGAATTCTTCCGAAGTTCACCAAATAAATTGACGGGTTGCGGAATGCGCGGATGCGCATAGCTACCATGATTGACCGCTGCGTAACGGCGGACCGTTTCGCACGGATCGGCGACAAGCTCGCGCACCGGCAGCGTTTCGTCGACCACGCGATTGACGAAGCTGGTGTTGGCGCCGTTCTCAAGCAGTCGTCGCACGAGGTACGGCAGCAGGTCTTCATGCGTGCCGACGGGCGCATACACGCGGCACGGCACATTCAAATTCTGTTTGCCGATCACTTCGGCATACAGATCCGTACCCATGCCGTGCAAGCGCTGGAATTCGAACGGACGTCCACGTGCGATGTGATGCACGGCTGCAATCGAGTGCGCGTTGTGCGTCGCGAACTGCGGATAGATCAGGTCGCTGCCCGCGTCGAACAGTTTGTGCGCGCAGGCCAGATACGACACGTCGGTATTGGGCTTGCGCGTGTAGAGAGGATAACCGGAAAGGCCGGTTTCCTGGGCGCGCTTGATTTCGGCATCCCAATACGCGCCTTTCACCAGGCGCACGTACCAGCGGCGGCCGCTGGCGCGTGCGGTTTCGATCAGCCAATCGATGACGAACGGTGTGCGCTTGGAATACGCCTGCACCACGATGCCGAGACCATTCCAGCCTTGCAGCGACGGATGCGCGAACACATCGCCGATGATGTCGAGCGAGAGCTCAAGACGGTCTGCTTCTTCGGCGTCGACCGAGAGCGCGATGCCTTGCTTCATCGCCAGCTGGGAAAGTTCCAGCAGCTTGGCGGTAAGATCGCGGCGTGCGCGTTCGCGATTGGCCACTTCATAGCGCGGATGCAGCGCGGAAAGTTTTACCGAGATTGACGGCGCATCGGTGTGATTGGCGAACGGCCCGCGCGAACCGATGGCCGCGATGGCCTTGCGGTAATCCTGCTGATAGCGTTCGGCGGTTTCGCTGGTGAGCGCCGATTCGCCGAGCATGTCGTACGAATAGCGATACACCGCGTATTCGGGCTTGGCGCAGCGGTCGAGTGCATCGCCGATGGTCTGCCCCATCACGAACTGATGGCCCATGATGCGCATCGCCTGACGCACGGCCAGGCGAATCGCCGGTTCACCCGCGCGGCCGACAAGACGGCGCAGCGCGCCGGAAAAATCGTGGCGCGTGTCTTCGGTGAGATTCACCAGCTTGCCGGTGAGCATCAAACCCCAGGTGGATGCGTTGACGAACAGCGACTCGCTTTGGCCCAGATGCTTCTTCCAGTTTGCATCGCCGAGTTTGTCGCGGATGAGTTTGTCCGCCGTGGCCTTGTCCGGAATGCGCAGCAGGGCTTCGGCCACGCACATCAGCAGCACGCCTTCTTCGCTCGACAGGTCGTACTGGCGCATGAAGGATTCGACGGCGCTTTGATCTTTCGCGCGCGCGCGAACGCGGGTGACGAGATCGGCGGCAACGTCGATCACTTTCTCGCGGTCGGCCGGCGGCAAGGTCGCCTGGGCGAGCAGGTCGTTGACTGCTTCCGTTTCGTCGCGAAGCCAGGCGGCGGTAATGCGCGCGCGGGCGGCGTCGGCGCCGGTGGGCAATTCGGGGGTAAGAATGGGCTGGGTCACGATGGCGTGGCGCGCTGTAGGGCTTTTGGGGGAATTGCGAATTGTAAGGCCGGGGGCGCTGGGGTGCATCCGTACTGCCAGGAAGGGTGAATTTGCCAGAACGGAGGCTCTTTAGCCGTCGTCATTCCGGCGCAGGCCGGAATCCAGTGTCCTCACGGTCGGTGATACGTCTTCGCCCATATGCTTTCGCCACTGGATTCCAGCCTGCGCCGGAATGACGAGCAAGAGCCGCGGAACGGTGTGGCACTTCCAAATCGGCGGCCGCGACAATTTGTAGCAACCCGTCACACAACACACTTCTCACATCGCAAATCCGTGACAGCGTCAGCACGTGCGCGCGTATTCGCAAATCTTCGCGCAGAAAGGGCTTTTTCAATGCTTGCGCAACGAGTGCTCAGCGCTGCACCCATCCTTGCCGGGATGTGCGTCGCGGCCTATGATCGGAACGTTCCAGGCACGCCGGACTACCATGATCGTGCTTCGACCAGCCCTCGGCGGCCTGCCGTACGTGTTGTGGCTTCGGCCCAACCGCGTACTCAGCCGACGCGGCCTGCGTCGCCTCATCATGGTGTTGGCTGCGCTGGCGTTGATAACGGCAGGTCTGGGAGCGTGGCAGGGCGATGTGTTCGCGCCGCTGTTCGCCCTGATCGAGGCTTCCGCTGTGGCTATCGCACTTAGCGTGGCCTGGCGAGCCGGCGACCGCAGCGAACGCATCACCCTCGACACTGAGTCGCTGGAGGTGCAAACCCTGCCAGGTCGCCGCTGCACGCGCTTCCAACCCTATTGGGTGCGCGTGCTGCTGGAATCAGGGGAGGGGCGTAACCGATTGTTGTTGTCGTCGCACGGACGCAGGCTGGAAGTCGGGGCTTTCCTCGGGGATGAGGAGCGCAACGAGCTATTCCGGAAACTCAAGGTGCTGCTGACGGATTTCCAGTCCCAGGCGCGCAGGTAGGTTCAACAAAGGTGCAAACATGATATCTGGCGGCATCAAGCCTAAAGGTAGTAAAGGCATAGTCAGGGCGTTGGGAGTGGGGGCCCTGAGTTTGATCGGCATGGGGTTGTTCGGAAGCACCGTCCTGGCCAACCCAGAGCCCGGGCAGCTGAATCTCACACCGGGCGTGACCACGTATTCCAACGTGCCGTACATGCTCAACAACGTGGCGCTGGGCGTCTGCGTTGTCATCGGCATCCTGGTCTTCGGCGCGATGTTCATCGCCATGTTCCGCTTCCGCAAATCGCGCGGCGCGGTGGCGGAGAAGTGGGCGCACAACACCACGGTCGAAATCATCTGGACCGTCATCCCGATCATCATCCTCATCACGCTGGCGTGGCTGGCGACCGATGGCTTGCGCCAGTTCTCCGATACGACCGGCGCGCAGATGACGGTGAAAGTCACCGGTTATCAGTGGAAGTGGCGTTACGACTACGTCGACTACCAGGGCAAGGCGATCAGCAACGTTGGTTTCCTGTCCAAGCTCGACGATCAGAGCAACGCCACCCGCCAGCTCAATTCCGGCCTCGATCCGTATGCGGTCAAGGTGGGCGATGAGAACGTCTATCTCTTGAATGTCGACAAGCCGCTGGTGGTGCCGGTCGACACCAAGATCCGCTTCGTCATCACGGCCGACGACGTGATCCACTCGTGGTTCATTCCTGCACTGGGCTGGAAGATGGATGCGATCCCGGGCGTGGTGAACGCGACGTGGACCAACATCAAGGTGCCTGGCGTGTATCGCGGCCAGTGCGCGGAGTTGTGCGGTCAGGATCATGGCTTCATGCCGATCGTGGTGAAGGCTGTCTCGAAGGAAGACTTCGCCAAGTGGCTGGCCGATCAGCAGAAGCCCGCTACGCCCGCAGCACCGGCGCCAGCGTCTACCGCTGCCGCGCCTGCGCAGGCAACGGCGCAGGTCGCTCCAGCGCACGGCGCACAAGGTTGATTCACCGGCTGCTACGTGCAGTTCACGACAACGCATTCATTTAGGTAGAGGTTCAAGGTTATGGCCCACGAAGCCGCCCACGACCACCACGATGAGCATCACGATCATCATGAGCACCAGAGTTTTTTCCAGCGTTGGGTGATGTCCACCAACCATAAGGACATCGGTACGCTGTACCTGGTGTTCTCGCTGCTGATGTTCTTCATCGGCGGCAGCTTCGCGATGGTGATTCGCGCGGAGTTGTTCAAGCCGGGCATGCAGCTGGTGCAGCCGTACTTCTTCAACGAAATGACTACGATGCATGCGCTGGTCATGATCTTCGGTGCGGTGATGCCTGCGTTCGTGGGTCTCGGCAACTGGATGATCCCGATGATGGTCGGCGCGCCGGACATGGCGTTGCCGCGCATGAACAACCTGTCGTTCTGGATTCTGCCGTTCGCCTTCGCGCTGCTGCTCTCCACGCTGTTCCTGCCGGGCGGTGGCCCTGCCGGCGGCTGGACGATGTATCCGCCGCTGTCGCTACAGAGTGCATCGCTTGCTTATGTGGTGTTCGCCGTCCACTTGATGGGTATCAGCTCCATCATGGGTGCGATCAACATCATCGCGACCATCCTCAACATGCGCGCGCCGGGCATGGATCTGCTGAAGATGCCGGTGTTCGTGTGGAGCTGGCTGATTACCGCCTTCCTGCTGATCGCGGTGATGCCGGTGCTCGCGGGTGCGGTGACGATGCTACTCACCGACAAGTACTTCAACACGCACTTCTTCGACGCCGCCGGTGGCGGTGACCCCGTGCTGTTCCAGCACGTGTTCTGGTTCTTCGGTCACCCCGAGGTGTACATCATGATCCTGCCGGCGTTCGGGATCATTTCGGAAATCATTCCGACCTTCTCGCGCAAGCCGATCTTCGGTTACAAGGCGATGGTGTTCGCGATTGCGTCGATCGCGTTCCTCTCCTTCATCGTGTGGGCGCACCACATGTTCGCGGTGGGTCTGCCGCTGGGCGCCGAAATCTTCTTTATGTACGCGACGATGCTGATCGCGGTGCCGACGGGCGTGAAGGTGTTCAACTGGGTCGCCACGATGTGGGGCGGCTCGATGACCTTCGAAACGCCGATGCTGTTTGCGGTGGCGTTCGTCATCCTGTTCACCATCGGCGGTTTCTCCGGCCTGATGCTCGCGCTGGTACCGGCGGACTTCCAGTATCACGACACGTACTTCGTGGTGGCACACTTCCACTACGTGTTGGTGACCGGTGCCATCTTCGCAATCATGGCCGCGACGTATTACTGGATTCCGAAGTGGACCGGTCATATGTACAGCGAGTTCTGGGGCAAGGTGCACTTCTGGAATTCGGTGATCTGGGTGAACGTGTTGTTCTTCCCGCAGCACTTCCTGGGTCTGGCCGGCATGCCGCGCCGTATTCCGGATTACAACGTCGCGTTCGCCAACTTCAACATGATCAGCTCCATCGGCGGTTTCCTGTTCGGTGCGTCGCAGCTGATCTTCCTAGGCGTCATCATCCATTGCGTGTGGTTCTCGAAGAAGAAAGCGACCGATCGCGTGTGGGAAGGTGCCAAGGGTCTGGAGTGGACGTTGTCCTCGCCGCCTCCGCATCACAGCTTCACGATCGCGCCGGTGATTCACGACGACGAACTCGCGCATGGCCACGTTGAGGATTGATCGCATGAAGCTCGATCATCGCTCGCTGGAAACGGGACAGGAACAACGGTTGCGTCGCGCGCGACGCACCGCGGCAATCATCGGCATCATTGCCTTCGCCGTGTTCGTCTTCTCCATCGGACAGATGCTCTGGCTACAGCATCATCCGCAGATTCATCAGCACCAAATCGATTCACTCATGCAGTAAGGCACGTAGGTAACCTGGAACGTCTACGGGAAACACACCATGGGTCAGCAGCAAGACATTTACTACGTACCGAGCAAGAGCCAGTGGCCGATTGTGGCTGCGGTGGTCATGTTCCTCACCGTGTTCGGCGCCGCACATTGGCTCAATGCGGAACCGGGCGATACCGGCTTCGGCAAGACGGTGTTGATGATCGGTTTCATTGGCATCCTGCTGATGTTCTTCGGCTGGTTCCGCTCGGTGATTCACGAGTCGATGGCCGGCAGCTACAACACGCAGGTGGATCGCTCGTTCCGCATGGGCATGATGTGGTTCATCTTCTCCGAGGTGATGTTCTTCGGCGCGTTCTTCGGTGCACTGTTTTACATCCGCATGTTCTCGGTGCCGTGGCTGGGTGGTTACGGCCATGGCGTGCTGACGCATCAATACATCTGGAGCGACTACGCTGCATCGTGGGGCTCGGGCGGCGGTAACGGCCCGGCGCATGTCGGCGGTGCGTTCGAAACGGTGGGGCCGTGGGGTCTCCCGCTGCTCAATACGCTGATTCTGCTTAGCTCAAGCGTCACGGTGACCATTGCGCACCATGCGCTTATCGCCGGTCATCGCAAGAAGGTGTTGCTGTTCCTGGGGGCCACTGTGCTGCTGGGCGCCTCGTTCCTGTACTGCCAGGCGCACGAGTACATGGAGGCCTATAAGGAACTGAACCTCACGCTCGGTAGTGGCGTGTATGGCTGCACGTTCTTCATGCTTACCGGCTTCCACGGTCTGCACGTGACGCTGGGTACGATCATGCTGGCGATCATCTGGCTGCGTGTATTGGCTGGCCACTTCAGCAAAGAGCACCACTTCGGGTTCGAAGCGGTTGCCTGGTACTGGCACTTTGTGGACGTGGTTTGGCTGGGGCTCTTCATGTTCGTCTACATTCTCTGAGCGCTCGGTGCTCAGCAAAAAAGCCCGCCATTGGCGGGCTTTTTTGTGTCTTGCCTTCCTACACGCAGCAAACGCGGGCGCTAAATGTCGCGGGCCGGGCGTCGAAGCAAGCGTCTCGTTACAATGGCTTTTCTTGGCTCGTCATTCCGGCGCAGGCCGGAATCCAGTGACGACAACGCCGGTAATTTCAGGAATGAGTGAAGTCAGCGGACACTGGATTCCGGCCTGCGCCGGAATGACGAGCGAGGCGGCTTATTGACCCACCCCATGCGGGTGAATCCAGCCAAGCTTGATACCAACGATCACCATGGCGATGAGCACCAAGGAAAAGCCAATGCGCCGCGTCAACGCCCAAGCGGTGCGTTTGCTCTGATCCTTGTCGGTCATCATGAAATACAGCGCCTGGCCCAGGTTGAATATCACCACCAGGAACATGATCACCAGCGCGACTTTGTAAATGGTTTCCACGTGATTGACCTGAGTAGATCCGACATCGTCAGTATAGCTATCCAGCGCGGAGGCACCGCGTGAGCTGGATGCGCAAGCCATCGTGGTGGTCGGTGTTGCTCACCATCGCCGGAGCCCTTGTTTTCGTGCGTCTTGGCATCTGGCAGCTGCATCGCGCTGATTACAAAGACGAACTTCTGCGACGGTATGCCGCAGCGGCAAGCGCACCCGTGCAAGCCTTCGACGCGGTTGCAGCACAGCCTCCACAAGACGCTTATCCGCGCGTGCGCGTGCAGGGCACGTATAGGGCCGATCGCCTGTATCTGCTCGACAACCCCAAGCACGACAATCTCGGTGGCGTCGAAGTTTTCGCACCGTTTCAGCTGGATGGACAACCTCGGCTGCTGATGGTCGATCTCGGTTTTTTGCCGGGCAACGGCACGGATAAAGCGCCTCAGCTGCCGCCGCTGCCATCCGGCGAGCAAACCCTGCAAGGTCTCTACGAACCGCCGCCCGGGACCGGATTCGAAATGGGCGGCAATGCGCTGGCTCAGCAAGCGCAGTGGCCGAAAACGTCGATCTATCTGGAACTCGATCAGGTCGCCACAGATCTTCATGCGCAGCTCTATCCACGCGTGCTGGCGCTGGACGCCGATCCGGCGTCGATCTACGTGCGCGTGCACACACTCGATCTTTCATCGATGCCTCCGGCACGGCATCGCGCGTATGCTTTTCAATGGTTCACCTTTGCCCTGGCGGCAGTGGTGATTTTCCTGGTGCTGCATCGGAAGAAGCGTCCGACCAAGAGCAAGTCATGAATCAACCCAATCCAAAAGCGTTACGCACCAGCCGTCTGAAATTCCTGCTGATCATTCTGGTATTTGCTGCGCCGATCATTGCCGCGGGTTTGCTGAACCTCAGTGGTTGGCAGCCGACCGGCAAAGGTTTTGGCGAACCGATTTTTCCACAGCGGAATTTCGAGCAGGAACATGTGCAGATGCGGCTTGCCAGTGGACAGCTGTGGGCATGGCGCGATAGCTCTCCGCGCCTGACGCTCATCGCACTGGCGGGGCCAAACTGCGCGGCAAATTGCGTGGATACCTTGACCAAGATGGCCGCAGCACGCATCACGCTCAACAACAATGCATCGCGATTGCGGCTGCTTTACGTCGGCCAGCCGCCGGTGGACGCTGCGACCAACGGCATGGAGAACTATTGGCAAATTGGGACGGACGTGAACAATGCCCTCGCCAAATTCCAGCCCTCCACGCCCGATAGCGTGAGCGCATTACTTGTGGAATCCGACGGTACGGCCTTAACGCTGTATCCTGCGGGCTTCGATCCGAGCGGCCTGCGCAAGGATCTGCAGAAGGTTATCCGTTGATGTTGCTGCGTACCCGCAAAATCGTGCCTTATCTGGCCATTCTGGCGGCCGTGTTCGCCTTCGGTCTGGTGATGTTCGGTGCATTTGTTCGTCTTTCCAATGCGGGCCTGTCTTGTCCGGATTGGCCGACATGCTACGGGCAGGCTACGTGGCCGCATCATGCGCAAGCGGTGGCGACAGCCGATGCCGCGTTCCCGGATCGCCCCTATGAAGCGGCGAAGGCATGGCGCGAACAAGTGCATCGCATGCTGGCCGGAACACTCGGTGTACTGGTGCTTGTACTGGCGCTGGCGGCAGCACAACGCGATCGGCTCACGCAGTTGGGCATCGTCATCAGCGCGATATTCGCCGCCATAGGCGTGACACTTTATCTGCACGGCGAGCGCGATGTGTCGTCGGGATTGGCGTTACTCGCCATCCTGTTACCGACAGCCGGTGCATGCTGGTTGCGCGAACGTGCTTCGTTGAAGATGAGCGTGCTCGCACTCGCTGTCATCATTTTCCAGGCGATGCTTGGCATGTGGACGGTGACACTACTGCTCAAACCCATTGTTGTGATGGGACACCTGATTGGCGGCATGACGACGTTCGGATTGCTCGCGTATTCGGCACTTCGTTGCAATGGTCTTGGCACAAAAGATGATCGCTACGCCACGCTGCGTCGCGCCGTCGTCATCGGCATCGTGTTGCTTGCATGCCAGATTGCTCTGGGTGGCTGGACATCGGCCAATTATGCCGCGCTAGCGTGCGGCACCGATTTCCCAACATGTCTCGGTCAATGGGTGCCGCCGACGGATTTCAAACAAGGCTTCGTGCTTTGGCGCGAGGTTGGTGTGAACTACGAGGGCGGTATTCTGGATATGGCGGCGCGCAGCGCGATTCAGATCACGCATCGTATTGGTGCGCTCGTCGTGTTCTGTTATCTGGGGTGGTTGTCGTACCGGCTCGCAAAAAGTGGATTCCGCTTCGGCGGTATCGGTGTCGCAGTCGTGCTTGTGCTTCAAGTGTTGCTTGGCATCAGCAACGTCCACTTCGGTTTGCCATTGCCGGTCGCCACGATGCATAACGGCGGCGCGGCACTTCTGCTTTTCACATTGCTAGCGAATTTCGCGCGCCTGCAACCGTGGCGTTCCGATGAAATGGAAGCCGTGGTATGAGTCTGGCTCGTGAATACCTGCAGCTCACCAAGCCACGCGTTGTGGCGCTACTGGTGTTCTGCGCCGTCATCGGCATGTTTCTCGCGGTGCCGGGCATTCCGCCGTGGCGCGCGCTTGTTTTCGGCACCCTCGGCATCTGGATGGCATCGGGCTCCGCGGCGGCGTTCAATCATCTGATCGACGAACGCATCGACAAGCTGATGGCGCGCACTGCGCGTCGTCCGCTGGCTACCGGCAAACTCAATGCGCATCAGGTTCTGATTTTTGCCGTTGTGCTGGGTATTTTGTCGATGGTGATACTCGGCATGCTGGTCAATATGCTGACCGCTGTACTCACGTTTGGCGGCTTGATCGGCTACGCACTGGTCTACACCGCCTATCTGAAACGCGCTACGCCGCAGAACATCGTTATCGGCGGCCTCGCGGGTGCGATTCCCCCGGTGCTTGGATGGACAGCTGTAACAGGGGCACTTCATCCCTTTGCGCTGCAAATGTGCCTCATCATTTTTGTATGGACGCCGCCGCACTTCTGGGCGCTGGCCATCTTTCGCCGCGACGACTACGCCCGCGCACAAATTCCGATGCTGCCGGTGACGCACGGCGTGCGCTACACGCGCTGGCAGATTCTGCTTTACACAATCCTGTTGGTGATCGTGAGCCTGCTGCCCGCCATCACCGGCTACAGTGGCTTGATCTATTTCGGTGGCGCTGCCGTTCTCGGCGTAGGGTTTCTGTATTACGCCATTCGCCTGATGAACCCGCCGGACGAATTCTTCGCCATGCGCGTTTTCAAGTATTCGATCATCTACTTGATGGCACTTTTTGCTTTTCTACTGGCCGATCACTGGCTTATGGGCCCCCTCGCACAGCAAGGCGCTGCGCTGCATCAGGCTGCTTAAGGAAGGTTTATTTCCGAGGGTTGACAGCCTTGCACCGCAGCATGACAATGCACGCGCCCACCGGCGCACTTATGGCCGACCGGGCCTCTGTCCGAACTAACCAAGGCATATGGACGTTTACCCTAGTCGCAACGTCGACATCCGCGAGCATCGGGTGCCGGCATTGCATAACAAGCTGATCGTTCGCGGCAACCGCCAGCGGTTGGCCGGCGCTTTCCTCGACTAGGGAAGTCCGGCCCGCTCCTAACGGTGCCGTGAGCACCGTTTTTGAGGAGATGGGCCAATGAAGCTCCTTCGCGATTTCTTTCGTCTTCGCACCGCTGCGCGGTTTCCCCTGACCGGCCGCCGCGATGTCGTGCGCGCACCCCGTACCGTTACCGTTCCTCAGCCGCTGAATAATGCGGCCGACCGGGCTCCGATCGATATGCATTGGCAGATCGAAGCCGCCCAGGGTCGCCCCCTGTCTCGCTGGCACGAGCATTCCTCGGCGGAGTCGCCGCGCACGTCTCGTCATCTTCATCTGGTATCAAGCCACTGATGCGCCATTCCCGGCTCCCTAAGGGTTGGCCTCCACCAGCACCGGTTAGCCGGTCTGGGGAGCGTCACCCTGGACGCGGATTGCCGTAGGAGGCAGCAGCTCCCATCGCTCGCCTCCCGCATCGCAAGCAACTTGATTCCACGGAAGCGAGACATGATGAACCGATCCAACCAGGCTGCTACGGCCAAGGCCACGGGCAAGGCTGCGCCTGCGCATCCGACTGTGGCTGCCGCGCAGGAAGCATTCCGCGAAAACGATGCACTGCTCGCCCAGCTGGACACCAGCCTGGCGGGCCTCAACGAAGAGCAGATCACCGACCGGCTCGATCGCGACGGTGTGAACGAGGTATCCCACGAAAAGCCGCCGCACTGGACGTTCCAGCTGCTGCGCGCCTTCAAGAACCCGTTCATCATCGTGTTGCTGATTCTGGCGGTGGTGCAGGTTTTCGTTACGCCGGACGATTTGTCTGGCCCGATCATCATCGCGGTCATGGTCGCTATCAGCGTGTTCCTGAGCTTCAGCCAGGAATATCGGTCCTCGCGCGCGGCAGAAAAGCTGAAGGCGATGGTGCGCAACACCGCCACAGTGACGCGCCGTGCCTCCGATGAGCACAGCGAGCGCATCGAAGTGCCGGTGGGCGAACTGGTGGTCGGTGACATCGTGCATCTGGCGGCGGGTGACATGGTGCCCGCGGACCTGCGTTTGCTGACGGCGAAAGATCTGTTCATAAGCCAGGCCATTCTCACTGGCGAATCGCTGCCGGTGGAGAAAGCGGGACCGGCGCAGGCACATGTGGTCGAAAGCGGCGCGCATGGCGCACAGCAAGGCAACCCGCTGGACCTGCCCACCGTGTGCTACATGGGTACGAACGTGGTCAGCGGCACGGCGACAGCAGTCGTCGCGGCGACGGGTGGCCGCACCTACCTGGGTTCGCTCGCACGTTCCATTGTCGGCGAACGCGTGCAGACCAGTTTCGATCGTGGCGTAAGCAGCGTGAGCTGGCTGCTGATCCGCTTCATGCTGGTGATGGTGCCGATTGTTTTCCTGATCCAGTTTTACAAGCACGGATTCCTGGATGCGCTGATGTTTGCGCTGTCCGTCGCGGTCGGCCTGACGCCGGAAATGCTGCCGCTGATCGTCACCGCAAATCTCGCCAAGGGCGCGATTGCGATGTCCAATCGCAAGGTCGTGGTAAAGCGTCTGAACGCGATCCAGAACTTCGGCGCGATGGATGTGTTGTGCACCGACAAGACGGGCACGCTCACGCTCGACAAGATCGTGCTGGAACGCCATCTCGATCTGGACGGCGAAGATTCCGAAGACGCGCTGGAATACGGCTATCTCAACAGCCACTTCCAGACGGGTTTGAAGAACCTGATGGACAAGGCCGTGCTGGCGCATCGCGATCTGGAGCCGATCGTGTCGCGCTATCGCGTCGTCGACGAAATTCCGTTCGACTTCCAGCGTCGCCGCATGTCGGTAGTTCTCGCCAACGGCAACGGTCATCACTTGATCGTCTGCAAGGGCGCCGTGGAGGAGATGCTCGCCATCGCCACCAAGGAGCGGCGTGGCGACGAGGTTGTGCCGATGACGGATGAGCGTCGTCGCGAGATCAAGGCGATGACGCGCCATCTCAACGAAGATGGTTTGCGCGTGCTGGTGGTGGCCATCAAGGAAGAAACGCCGCGCTCAGGTCCGTACGGCGTGGCGGATGAGGCGGAGTTGACTGCGGTCGGTTGCCTGGCGTTCCTCGATCCGCCGAAAGATACGGCGGCGACGGCGATTTCCGCACTTCATCACCACGGTGTCGAAGTGAAGGTCATCACCGGCGACAACGAGGCCGTGACGCGCAAAATCTGTCGCGAAGTCGGTCTCGATGTGGAGCACTCCGCACAAGGTCGCGACATCGAACCGCTGGACGATGCTGCGCTGGATGAGCTGGTCAAGCGCACGACGGTCTTCGCCAAGATGTCGCCGCTGCAAAAAGCGCGCGTGGTGAAATCGCTGCAACGCCAAGGTCATACCGTCGGCTTCCTCGGCGACGGCATCAACGATGCGCCCGCGCTACGCGAAGCGGACGTGGGCATCTCGGTGGATACCGCGACCGATATCGCCAAGGAATCGGCCGATATCATTCTGCTCGAAAAAAATCTGATGGTGCTCGAAGAGGGCGTGATCGAAGGACGCATCACGTTCGGCAATATCATCAAGTACATCAAGATGACGGCCAGCTCGAACTTCGGCAACGTGCTCAGCATGGTGATGGCGAGCTTCTTCCTGCCGTTCCTGCCGATGCTTCCGCTGCAGGTGCTGGTGCTGAATCTGTTATACGACATTTCGCAGCTGTCGATTCCCTTCGATCGCATGGATCCGGAATACCTGCGCAAGCCGCGCAAGTGGGATGCCAGTGACATTGGGCGCTTCATGGTCTGGATCGGGCCGACCAGTTCGATCTTCGACATGACCACGTTTGCGTTGCTGTGGTGGGTGTTCGGCGCCAACAGCGATGTGCATCAATCGTTGTTCCAGTCTGGCTGGTTCATCGAGAGCCTGCTTACGCAAACGCTGGTCGTGCACATGATCCGCACGCGCAAGATTCCGTTCCTGCAAAGTGTTGCAGCGGCGCCGGTGCTCGGGTTGACCACAGCCATCATCGTGATCGGCATGATCATCCCGTACACAGCGATTGGCACCAAGATCGGCATGGTCCAGGTGCCCGATATCTATTACGCGTGGCTTGCGGCAACCGTCCTTGCGTACTGCGCACTGACCCAGGTCGTAAAGTTGATCTACATCAAACGCTACGGACGTTGGCTCTGATCTTCTCGCTGGGCTAGCAGCGCAACGACGCAGGCAGATAAGCAAGACTCCTCTCCCGACCGGGAGAGGAGCAGGATAGAGGCGTGATCTGGCGATGGCACACGGTTGGCGTTGTGCTGGGCATCGCCACTTCCAGTATTTGTCTTTTATCCGTCCTTCTCGCTGAGCCGGGAAGGAAAAAGGGGCTGTTACGACCTGTCGGAAGAAGCGGGAGTGCAGCGATGGTTGTGGATTTTTAGGAGTTGCCGAGATGAAAGGCACATTCGCTTTCTTTGACATCTTCGGCTATGTCGCCCTGTTGTTGTGGGGTACGCACATGGTCACCAGCGGCGTGCTGCGCGGATACGGCAGCACACTTCGCCGTGGGCTCGGCCATTTTCTCGGGCGGCGTCCGACGGCATTTGCGTTTGGCCTGTGCATCACCGCGCTACTTCAGAGCAGCACCGCCACGGGCATGATGGCAACGTCGTTCGCCGCGAGCGGTTTCCTGGGTCTGGCGCCGGGCTTAGTCGTGATGCTGGGCGCAAACGTCGGCACGACGCTGATCGTGCAGGTGATGTCGTTCAACATTGCCATCGTCGCGCCGATCCTGATTTTGCTTGGTTTCGCGATGCATCGTCGCAGCGACGATGTGCGCCTGAAGAATCTCGGCCGCGTCGGCATCGGTCTGGGCTTGATGCTCTTGGCGCTGCATCTGCTCGTGCTGACGATGGCGCCGATCGAAAACGCAAAGCTCTTGCGCGACGCATTGCAGGCACTCTCGGATGAGCCGGTATTGGCGCTGTTGGCCGCCGCGTTGCTTACGTGGATCTGTCATTCCAGTGTGGCGGTCGTGCTGCTGATCATGTCGTTCGCCACGGCAGGCGTGATCGATGCGCCCGGTGCACTGGCACTCGTATTGGGTGCGAACCTGGGTGGCACGATGCCCGCACTGCTGGAAGCGCAAACGCCCATGGCGCGCCGCCTGCCGCTCGGTAACACGCTGGCGCGCGCGCTGGGTTGCCTCATCTGTCTGCCGTTACTGCATCCCATTGCGCATTGGCTGGAGCCGTTGGGTTCTTCGGCCGCGCGTATCGCAGTGAATTTCCACACGGCCTTCAATCTCGGATTGGCGCTGATCTTCATTCTGCCCGCAGAGCGTTTTGCGCGACTGCTGGAGCGTTTGCTACCGGATCCGCCGCGTCCCGCCGATCCGGGCCAGCCGCTTTACCTCGACGAATCCGTGCTGGAAAGCGCCGGTGTCGCGCTGGTGAATGCCACGCGCGAATCCATGCGCATGGCTGACACGGTCCAAAGCATGCTCGCGAACCTGGTCGAAATTTTCGGCAAGGACGATGCAGCGCGCGCCGCAGTGATCAGCCGCATGGACCCATCGCTGGATCGCCTCGGTATCGCCATCCGTCAGTACCTCGCCGACCTTGGCGGTGAAGCGTTGAACGAGGAAGACGGCGAGCGCAGTCAGGAGATCCATGCGTTCGTCATGAACATTGAGCATATCGGCGACATCACGGCGAACAACATGATGGAATTCGCCGCAAAGAAGGCCAAAAGCGGACAGGATTTTTCCGCCGACGACATCCAGGATCTTGCGGCGATGCACGAGCAAGTGATGGAAAGCCTTCGCCTTGGCATTACCGTTTTCATGCGTGGCGATCTACGCGCCGCACAGCAACTGGTTGAACGTAAAGAACTGTTATGGCGCTTGGAAAACGATGCCTCCGACAGGCACATTCGCGCCCTGCGTGAGCAACGCGACGGCGGGGGTGGCGATGTCTACCTGCGCATCCTGCGCGACCTCCGGCGCATTCATTCGCATCTTGCGGCCATTGCCTATCTGCCGCTGGAAAGAGCCGGTCTTTTGCAGGCCCGGTTAGTGCGCGAACCCATTGCACCCAATACCGCAGAAGGAAAAGCCTGAACTTGGACAGTCACACGCAAGCAGAATCTCCGACAATTACCCCGCCTTACTGACCCGCCCACGCGTGTGCTCCAGAAGGAGCCCTACCCGGAAGCGGAAGCTATAGGCGGCCAAAAACCGCGGTTCCGGGACGCGCCGGGTCGTTGAAATACAACGGCCCGCTCCCCCTTCACCGTTTTGCAACAGCTCTGTGGCCTTGTGGTCGCAGGAAACGCGTTCGAGCGCCCAGCCGAAGGGAAGACCTATGCTTCACCCATTGAACAAATCAGCCACGCGACTCGCGCTCGTGATCGCTATGGCTCTGAGCATGGCCGCCTGCTCACATGGTCCAGATGAAAGCGCAGCACCGCCAGCCTTCACCGTCGAAAACAATCAATACAAAGTTCCCGACACTTCGCCATTGCGCAAAGAGCTGGTGGTGCAGCCGGTGGAAATGCATCAGGCGCCGCATACGATGACGTTCCCCGCTAATGTAGAAGCCGATCCCGCACGCACAGCCAATGTGCTTCCTGCGCTCACGGGCAAAGTGGTCGAGCTGAAAGTCGGGCTTGGCGACCATGTCACGCGCGGACAACTGATCGCGGTGATCGACTCGGGCGATCTTGCGCAAGCGAACTCCGATGTCGTCAAAGCACGCGATGCATTGAATCTCGCGAAGAAGGCGCTCGATCGCGCGCTAGGCGTGAAGGCTGCAGGCGGCAATGCAGTCAAGGATCTCGAAGCAGCACAAAGCGGTTACAACCAGGCGCAGGCCGAATACGACCGTGCACGCACGCGATTGGTTGCTGTGGGCGGTGAACCCGATGCGCAAACAGCGCGACCGATGCAAGTGACGGCACCCATCACGGGTTACATCACGGCGTTGACGATCGCGCCGGGCACGTATGTCAACGATCCCACGGCATCGATGATGACGATCTCGAACACCGAATTGGTCTGGATCACTGCGAATGTGCCGGAAAGCGATTCGGGCCTGATCGCCAAAGGGCAAAAGGTCGATGCCACGCTGGTGGCTTATCCGGACAAGGTATTCCATGGCAGCGTCAGCTTCGTCAATCCAGTACTGCAATCGGATACGCGGCGCGATCTGGTTCGCGTAACGTTTGCCAACGCCGATGGATTGCTCAAACCCAACATGTTCGCCACCGCGAGCATCGACATTCCGCAACCGCAGCAAGTCTTCATTCCGCAATCGGCGCTGTTGATGAACAACGACAGCGTCACTGTGTTCGTCGAAGTCTCGCCGTGGACGTTCGAGCGTCGCACGGTAGATATCAGCTACGACGAATCGGATGGTACGCGTGTGCTGAAGGGCCTAAAGCAAGGTGATCGCGTGATCGTTCGGGGCGGAGTGCTCCTCAATGATTAATGCACTCTTTCGCTTCTGCTTCGAGAAGCGCATTTTGTTTATCGTGGTGACGGTGCTCGTTCTCATCTTCGGTTATTACTCGTGGACGCAGTTGGCCATCGAGGCGTATCCGGAATTGAGCGACGTGACGGCGCAGGTCACCACGCAGGTGCCGGGTCTGGCTGCCGAAGAAATCGAGCAGCAGATCACCACGCCGCTCGAACGCGGCCTTGCCGATACGCAGGGCCTGGTCAGCATGCGCTCCAGCAGCACGTTCGGCCTCTCGCTCATCACGCTGGTTTTCAAGGACGGCGCCGACGATTACTGGGAACGCCAGCGCGTGCTGGAGCACATCAGCCAGGTGACCTTGCCGCCAGGCGTGACACCAGGGCTTGATCCGGTGTCGGGTCCGGCCGGTGAAATCTATCGCTACACGCTGGAGTCCAAGACTCAAAATCTGATGCAGCTGTCCGAAATCCAGAACTGGATCGTCATTCCGGCATTGCAGCAGGTTCCGGGTGTGATCAACGTCGATAATTTTGGCGGCTTTACCAAGGAATTTCAGCTGGAGCTGGACCCGCAACAACTGCTGCATTACGGCGTAAGCGTCAGTCAGGTCACCGCGGCGATATCCAACAACACATCCAATGCGGGCGGTGGTCGCATTACGCGCGGCGAGCAGTCCTACATCGTGCGCGGTATCGGCATGGTGCACTCGTTGCAGGATCTTGGCGACATTGTCGTCACGCAAAATAATGGCGTGCCGGTATTAGTGCGCGAACTTGGCAAGTTGCGCTACGGCCATCAGGTGCGCGAGGGCATTCTCGGCAAGGACAACAACCCCGACACGATCGAGGGCATCTGTGATCTGCTGAAGTACGAAAACGCATCACGCGTTCTGGAAGGGATTCACACCAAGGTCGATGAGCTGAACAAGCAGCTGGCATCGAAGGACGTGAAGATCGTGCCGTATATCGATCGCGACAATCTGGTGGTCGCCACGAAAGAAAAAGTGTTCCACACCGTGATGGAAGGCATCGGTTTGGTTTGCATCGTGCTGATCCTTTTTCTGGGCAGTCCACGATCCGCGCTTGTTGCCGCCGTCGCGATTCCGATGTCGCTGGTAACGGTGTTCATCCTGATGCAATTCACCCGCATGCCGGCGAATCTTTTTTCGCTGGGCGCGATCGATTTCGGTGTGATTGTCGACGGTGCGATCGTGGTGACCGAGGCGATCTTGCGGCAGCGCGAGATGAAACCAACGGAAGTGCTGGTCGAAAAGGACGTGATGTTGGTGACGAGCCACGTCGGCCGCTCCATCTTCTTTGCGACCTTGATCATTATCACTGCGTATTTCCCGCTGTTCGCCTTCGAGCATGCGGAAGGAAAGTTGTTCCGGCCGATGGCGTTCACTGTCAGTTATGCGCTGCTGGCGGCGCTGTTGTGTACGGTGACATTGACGCCGGCGCTGGCATTCCTAGCCCTGCGCAAGCCTCGCAAGATATTCGAAAACAAACCGCTCAAACGACTGCAGGAAGGCTTTGCGCATACTCTTGGTAGACTGCTGCACAACCTGCCGGTTGCTTACGGCATTGCCATCGTCGCGTTCTGTGGCGTGCTGATTCTCGGCGCAACGATTGGCCGTGAATTCCTGCCCGATCTGGATGAGGGTGCGCTTTGGTTGCAGGTTCAGATGCCAACGGGACTCTCGCTGGATAAAGCTAGCGATATGGCCGCGCAATTGCGCAAGGTTGTGCGTGAGTTCCCGGAGGTGTCGTATATCGTGACGCAGCTGGGGCGCAACGATACGGGCTCGGATCCATGGACGCCGTCGCACATTGAAGCCGGTGTGGGTTTGACGCCTTACAGCGCGTGGCATGGGGAAACCAAGGCGCAATTCCTGCGCAAGTTCAACGCGCGTCTGCAGCAGATTCCAGGCATTACCGTCGGTATCAGCCAGCCGATCATCGACGGCGAGAACGATATGATCGGCGGCGCGCATGCTCCGTTGGTGCTTCGCATCTACGGGCAGGATTTCAAGGAAATGCGTCAAGTCGCCGGTCAGATGGTCGACGTGATCAGGGGTGTGCGGGGCACCGAAGATGCGGCGATCTTCCAGGAACCGCCGATTCCCCAGTTGACGATCACGGCCGATCGCGATGCGGCAGCACGCTACGGTGTCAACGTCGGCGACATCACCAACCTTATCCAGACGGCTATTGGCGGCGCGCCGATCACACAGGTCTACGTCGAGGATCGCATCTATAACGTCACCGCACGTGTTGCCAACGAAGTCGCCAATAGCGTGCAAGCCGTTGGCGAGACGCCGTTGACATCCACCACGGGTGCGCAGGTTCCTCTGAAAGAGGTGGCGCATGTCAAATTGGCGATGGGCGAAAGCACCATTGCACACGAACACGGTCAGCGCGAACTGACGATCAGCATCGAAAACAGCGGCCGCGCTTTGTCGGAATACCTCGCCGATGCGCAAGCGCAAATCGATGCGAAGGTTCACTACGACAAATCGAAATACCAACTTGAATGGGCCGGTAACTTTCAGAACGAGCAACGCGCGCAGGCGCGGCTGACCGTCGTAATGGGCATGGTGATGGCCATCATGGCTGTGCTGTTGTTCGCCGAGTTCGGCAAATTCCATCAAGCCGTGCTCGTATTGGGCGTCGTGCCGCTCGCGACAGTGGGTGGCCTGATCGCGCTGCATCTTCGCGGGGAAACGTTGAATATTGCGACCGCGGTGGGCTTCATTGCGCTATTTGGCGTGGCAGTACAGAACGGCATCATCATGGTGTCGAACATCAACCGCGTTCGACGAGAAGGCCTATCGCTCTTTGAAGCCGTGGTAGTAGGTGCCACCGAGCGATTCCGCCCGGTGCTCATGACAGCCACTGTCGCCAGCATCGGCATGTTGCCCGCAGCGCTGGCAACAGGTGTCGGTACCGACGTGCAGCGCGGTCTGGCCACGGTCGTGGTAGGTGGCTTGCCCATCGCTACGCTGTTAACGCTTTTCATCCTTCCTGCGCTGTATTACGGGCTGGAGAACTTCATCTACAAGCGTTTCGGTCACGCACCATCGGCGGCGGAGATCTGACCATGAACGCCATCAAGAACATCGCATCGTGGCGTGCTGGGCGTACTGCGCTCGCCATCGGTATCGGTCTCACGTTGAGCGCTTGCGCAGTGGGGCCCAATTACCATCGTCCGGCAGCGCCAACAGCGCAAACGTACGCACCTACACCGATCGCGCAATCCACACCGTCGGTGCCGGGGCCGGGCGGTGACGCGCAGCAGTTTGTGCAGGGCATGGATATTCCCGGCCAGTGGTGGACGCTGTTCCACTCCCAGCCGTTGAATGGTTTGATCGACGACTCGATCAAGCGCAATCCGGATCTGGCGGCTGCGCAGCAGGCGTTGATGTCGGCGGTTGAAAGCGTGAAAGCCCAGCGTGGCGCGTACTATCCGCAAGTTGGCACCAGCGTGGATCCGACGCGGCAAAAAGTCGGTGACGTGCTGTCCAGCAATCTTGCGTCCAACAGCACGCTCTACAACCTCACGACTGCGCAATTGAGCATTTCCTACACGCCGGATTTGTGGGGTGCCAATCGGCGTCAGGTGGAATCGCTTGTCGCACAGGCCGACGCGCAGCGTTTTCAATTGGAAGCGACGTATCTCACGCTGACATCGAATGTCGTCAACGCGGCGATTGGCGATGCATCGCTGCGTGCGCAGATCACTGCGACGCAGGACATGATCGATAGCCAGTCGAAGATTCTGGAGACCAATCGCAAACAGATGGCACTCGGCGACATGTCGGACGCCGATATCGCCTCGCAGGAAGCCACGCTGGAACAAACGCGTGCTGCGCTGCCGCCATTGCAAAAGCAGTTCGCGCAGCAACGTGATCTGCTCGCTGTGCTGACGGGCCGCTCACCGGATCAGGATGTGCCGGCGCAGTTCAATTTCGATGAACTGCAATTGCCGCAAGATCTGCCATTGACGCTGCCGGCACGACTGGTAGAGCAGCGCCCGGATGTGCGCATGGCCGATGCGAATCTGCATGCGGCGTGTGCACAGGTCGGTGTCGCGTTTGCGGCGCGTCTGCCGAACATCAACATCACCGCCAACTGGGGTAGCGCGGCCGATCAGATGCATAACCTGTTCGGTTCCGGTACCGGCTTCTGGAACCTCGGCGCCGACATCACGGCGCCGCTTTTCAGCGGTGGTACGTTGCTGCATCGCCAACGCGCTGCCGAAGCGAATTATCGCCAGGCGGCCGAGCAATACCGCAGTACGGTGATGTCCGCCTTGCAGAACGTCGCCGATTCCTTGCACGCCCTGCAAGCCGATGCCGATGCAATGGTGGCCGATGCACGCGCCGAACGCGCGGCGGCGCGCAGCCTGGACATCGCGAAGCATCAATACGCACTGGGCGACATCAGCATGGTCGCGCTGCTCAATGCGCAGGTGACGTATCGCCAGGCCGAACTCGCCTTGATTCAGGCGCGTGCGAACCGCTACTCCGACACGGTCGCCTTGTTCCAGGCGCTTGGCGGCGGATGGTGGAATCGTCACGATGTGGCCGATACGTCGAAGTAAAAGGGCATGCCATCCAGCCATCTGGATGGCTTGTCATCCATGGCATAAGCCGGGATAGAATCAGGCAAACTGCAGAAGGGGTGGCGATGTACTTACTGGACCATCCGATTCACCTGTTTGTCGTCGCGACTATCGTGTTGCTGCTCGCGCACGAAATCGGTTTTCGTCTTCGCGTGCTGGCGAAGGATCGCGATGATAAAGACTGGCAGAAGCAGGTCCACGACACGCGCAATCAGATCGCCTTTTTGCTGAGCCTGCTCATCGGCTTTGCCATGAGCATGGCGCTGAGCCGCTTCGATGAGCGCAAGCAATTGGTCGTCGATGAAGCCAATGCGATCGGAACGGTTTACCTGCGTACGGCCACACAGGCGGAACCTGTACGCAGCAGTGCGCCAGCGTTGCTGCGAGACTATGCCGATGCGCGGCTGCTGATCTTCGGCAGCAAGGCACAAGAGCCGGATCGCGACAGTGCTGCGAAGCGGTCCAGGCAAATCCAGGATGAGCTCTGGAGCGAGGTCAGCACTGAAGCGAAGCAGACGCCAACGCCGATCGTTGGGCTTTACGAGTCGTCGTTGAACGAGATGATCGATCTGGATGGCAAGCGCGTTGCGGCCACGATCAATCGTGTTCCTGCAGATATCTGGGTGCTGCTGGCATTTTTGTCGATCACGACATCGTTGGTCGTGGGTTATGGGCAGCGGCGCCGTGCATGGATGGCGACGTTTGTGCCTGTGTTGATGGTCGCGATTGCGATCAGCCTGATTGCCGATCTGGACACACCGGCAAGTGGATTTATCCAGGTCAATCAACAAAGCGTGCAAAGTCTGAGCGACGATTTGCACATGCAGCTGTCGAACACCGCGCACTAGATCCGTGGGTGGACCCCTAAGACTGCGATTTACGTGCGCGCCGGTACCACCATAGCGCCAACACACCCAGTACGACCAGGCCAGCAAGAACCCATAAGCTGCTTTGTCCGCGGCGGATCCACGTGCCCAGCCACTCGCGCCGGTTCGCGCCGAAGTAACCCAGATACACCCAGAACGGCACGCTGATCAGCGCCGCCAGACCATCGAGCATGAAAAAGCGCATGAACGTGACGCGACGCGTCGCACCTGCGGTGATGTAGACGGCCGTGCGCATGCCCGGCAGAAAGCGCGCGAAGAACATCAGTCGATTGCCGTAGCGCTCGAACTTATCCTGCATTTTTGCGTAACGGCGTGGTGGCATGAGTAGCGCGATCGGGCGCCATCGCAGCATGTGTTCGCCGAAGTGATGACCTAGCCCGAACATGGCCACATCACCAATCAGCACACCCGCGATCGTAACGACGGCCATCACATGCACGTTGGCGTAGCCCAGGCCCGCAATCACACCGCCGGCGACCAGCGTAATGTCCTCGGGAATGGGTATACCTGCGCCGCAAAGCAAAAGTGCGATTAAGACCGCGATGTATCCGTTGTGGGCGAAGATGGTGACGAGACGCTCAAGCAAGTCCATCGACGTTCCTTATTGTCGACGTGTCGTCGCGCGGGATTGCATTCTGCCATGAACAACGCGGTCGGTATGTCATGTCGGCGCCGTGGGTGCAGGCGCACGTGCGGCCAGCAGTTCGCGCAGCTCGGCTTTTTCGGCGTCGGTCAATGCGCTTTCGCGGTTCTTGGCAACCAGTGCATCGCGGCGCTGGGTAATGGCCTGTTGCTCCATTTTTACCAAGGCATCGAAAAATTCCGTGCGCTGGATTTCAGGCTCGCCGACCACGGTCGCCGCCATGAGTTTCTGAAGAGAGGCGTATTCGGGGCGTCCGCTGAAATGTTCCACCAGCATCGCCGGGTTGATGCCTGGTCGCGCACGCGCGGTATCCAGCAATTCCGCAAGCAGTTCCACGCCGGGCTTATCGAGGCGAAGGAAGGCATACGGTTTGTCCACTTGGTCGGCGATGCCGGGCTGAGCCAGCAATAGCGCGATGGCGCTACGCACGAGTGAACGTTGCACAGCGACTGGCCGTTGCACGGTGCGGCGTGCATTCGAATCTTGTTCCAGCACGGCACGAGCGCCGCTGCGCTTTTCCAGCTCTTGCGCCATCAGGTCGCGGAAGGCGCCATCAGGCAAGCGCGCGATCAGTGGGCGTACGCGCTCAGCAAGGCGCGCGCGGCCGTCGAGGCTGGTCATGTCCACGTCGTGCGAGAGCTCGCCGAAAAAGTATTCGGATAGCGGCGTCGCTTCGCGCAGACGTTTTTCAAAGCCTTCCTTGCCTTCCTTGCGCACCAGACTGTCTGGATCTTCGCCATCGGGAAGGAAAAGGAAGTACGCCTGACGACCGTCGCGCAAACGCGGCAATGCGGATTCCAGCGCCTTCCATGCCGCGGCACGACCGGCGCGATCGCCGTCGAAACAAAATACGACATCCGGCGCGGCGCGGAACAGCACTTCGGTGTGGTCGGGTGTCGTCGCCGTGCCAAGCGTCGCCACCGCAATCGGCAGGCCCGCTTGATGCAACGCGATGACATCCATATAGCCTTCGACCACCACGATGCGCGCGAGATTGCTATTGGCTTGCTTTACCTGCCACAGCGCGAACAACTCGCGCCCTTTGTGGAACAGCGGCGTTTCCGGTGAATTGAGATACTTGGGGCCTTGTTCCGATTGCAGCACGCGGCCGCCGAAAGCGATCACGCGGCCGCGACGATCCATGATTGGAAACATCAGGCGTTCGCGGAAGCGGTCGTACTTGCTGCCGCGTTCACTGCTCGCGACCATGCCCGCTTCGGTAAGCAGTTGCATGCGCCGCTCATTGGTGCCGAGCGAACGAATCACGCCGTCGTAGCCGGCGGGCGCCCAGCCGATGCGAAAACGCGCGATGGTCTCCGCATCCAGCCCGCGTTTGGCGCAGTACGCTTTGGCGTCCGCGCTTTTGGGCAGCTCGCCTTCGTACCAGCGTGCAGCTGCATCGAGTACCGCGTAAAGGTCGGTCTTATCCTCGCGCGGCGCGTTGTCGCGCGAATTTTCGTAGGGCACTTTCAGCCCGACGGCCTGTGCCAGTTCGTCAATCGCGTCCGGAAATTCCAGCCGCTCATAATCCATCAGGAACTTGATCGCACTGCCATGCGCACCGCAGCCGAAGCAATGGAAAAACTGCTTGGCCGGGCTCACATAGAACGAAGGACTGCGTTCGTTATGGAATGGACAGCAGGCGGTCCACTCGCGACCGGCTTTTTTCAACGGCACGCGCCGCTCGATCACGTCGACGATGTCGACGCGGGCAAGCAGTTCGTCGATGAAGCTGTCCGGGATGCGGCCGCGCATGGGGAGCTATTCTAGCGGTTGATCGGGCCGTCGTCGGGCTTTTGCCAACAACAGGAGGGTTGGATGCGATTCGTACTGGGAGTGTGCGCTTTTTTTGTTATCGGGATGGTGGCTATGCCTATTCACGGACAGGATTCGGATTTACAGAAACGCTACGACCATATTTCGGACCTGCGCAATCAGGGCTATGAGCTCGTCCATTCCGCCCATGGCGGCCATGGCGATCTGGCGAAGGCCGAAACGTTACTTCAAGAGGCGATCGCTCAGGCGGACCAGTTCCTCTCGTCCCAAGCCGCGACCGAGGATCTTTGGGCGCAGGCCGACAGCCGTCGCTCGGAAAGCTTGATTTTTCTGGCCGAAGCCTACGCACTCAAAGGCGACAAGAACGCTGCGCTCAATGCATTGGAAACGATGCAATCGAGCGGCCTTTATCTTTTTCACGAAAAGATATTGGAACAGTCCGCGGGCTTGAAGAGTTTGCACGATGAGCCGCGATTCAAGGCGTTGATGGATCGCTACAAGCACATGGAAAGCCGTTGGAATGCGTCGGCGCTCAACGGACAAACCGAAAATCTGGATGAGGCGCATCGCATCGCGGGATTATCGTTATTCTGGTCCGAGGCCCGCTACAACTTCGCGCATTTCGACAATGTTCCGGACCTGGACTGGAACCAGGCTTATCTGGATTATTTGCCGCGCGTTATCGCCGCCAAGACAACGCACGACTACTACGACGTCATGATGCAATTTGCGTCGCTGCTGCATGACGGTCATACGCACGTGGTTCCTCCACGTGCAATCGTCAACGAATTTTGGGCAACCCCGGCCATCAGCACGTCGCTTGTCGAAGAAAAGGTGATCGTCACGGCGCTTCGCAGTCCTGCTACACGCGCCAGTGGTCTGCATGTCGGAGATGAGATTGTGAGCATCGACGGGCAGGATGTGCGCACGTACGCGTTGACGAAGGTCAATCCCTACGTCGATAGCTCATCGCCGCAGGACCGTATTGCAACCATGTACGGCAGGCGCCTGCTGGCGGGCGATCATCGTCAGCCTGTGACGTTGGGCATCGTCGATGCGGCAGGACATTCGCATTCCGTCACGTTGTCGCGAGAGGGCGATCCGCACGCCGATGCACTTTCTCCGGTTGTCTGGCGGATGCTCGACGGCGATATTGCGTATCTGGCGGTCAACGAATTCGGAGACGACGCGGGCGTCAAAGCCTTCGAGCAGCATTTGCCCGAGATCCTCCACGCCAAAGGTTTGATCATTGACGTGCGTCGCAATGGTGGCGGTTCCACTCAGAACGGCGCGGCTATCTTGAGCTATCTGGACAAGAAGCCGATTCCGCTTTCCGCTGCCGTCTCCATGGACTACGTGCCTGTTTTTCGCGCGTGGCAAGGTCCGTACGTTTTGTGGAAACCGGTGGGACCGGCGCAGCCCTATAGCGTCGAGCGCAAGCAACACTATGAGGGGCCTGTTGCCGTGCTTATCGGTCCCTACACATTTTCGGCAGCCGAAGATTTCGTGGTCAGTTTCGACAGCATGAAGCGCGGCACATTGCTGGGAGAAGCAACGGGCGGCAGTACGGGCCAGCCTCTGACGATCGATCTTCCAGGCGGTGGCAAAGGTTGGATATGCAGCAAGAACGACACTTACCCGGATGGCCGGGTGTTCGTCGGCAAGGGCATTTCACCCGCGATGATCATCAAGCCGACGGTGGAAGATGTTCGCAATAATCGCGACCCCGTCATCGACGGCGCCACCGAACTGTTGCGAAAACGCGATGCCATGACGGCATCGCGTTGAGGTTTTCGCGGTTTGTGCGAGCGATGTCGCTACAGGATATGAATCAAGCCGATCACCGCCAGCACGGCGATCAGGAAAATGATCACGAAGATGGCGAACAGGATCTTGGCGATGGTGCCGGCGACACCGGACAAGGTGCCAAAGCCCAGCCAACCTGAGATCAGCGAGACGATGGCGAAAATAATGGCCCACTTGAGCATGCGTCGGTTCTCCCAATGGTCGCCACCGAATGGCGGCAGACGGCGATCGATCTAAACGGACTACATGTGAAGACTGTGCCACGATGGTATCGGGCGCAGTCTTTGCGGGTCCAGCATCAACCGCCCAGGCGCGCCTTGATGCGTGCGGAGACCTGGCCCATGTCGGCACGACCGGCGGCCTTGGTCTTTACGGCGGCAACCACCTTGCCCATATCGCGCTGGCTGGTGGCGCCGGTCTCGGCGATGGCGGCAACGATCAGTGCTTCGAGTTCCGCGTCGGTGAGCTTGGTCGGCAGGTAGGCTTCGATCACAACCATTTCCGCCCGCTCGACGTTGGCCAGATCTTCGCGGCTGGCTGCGACGTACTGGGTGATGGAATCCTTACGCTGCTTGAGCATTTTCTCCAGTACGGAGAGAGTCTGGACATCGTCCAGCTCGATACGCTCGTCCACTTCGCGCTGCTTGATCGCGGCGAGGATCAGGCGGATGACGCCGAGGCGTTCCTTGTCGCCACCGCGCATCGCAGTCTTCATGTCTTCGGTGAGCTGTTGCTTGAGACTCATGCTGGGGATGCTCCGCTCCATTCTGCGTGGGTGTCACCGGTTCTGTCCGTTCGCAGGCCGCAGGAGCATCGGCGAAGGCAGACTGGCTGTCTGTTGAGGCGATGGGCCGAAGGAATGCGGACGGACAGAACCGGCCCGAAGGGTGATGTCCAGAAGGCTCGCATGCTGCGCCGCGCAGCTTGCCAAGACAGCCAGTCTTGCCTGCGCCGCGCAACACATCCTGCGAGCCTTCTGGACATCATGCCACCTACGCAGAATGGAGCGGAGCATCCCATCACTCCTTCGAAAAGCCAATCTTCGGAAAGCACAAAGCCGACGTTGCGGGGCAACGTCGGCCAGTGCAAGTGCCTAGGCAATCGGTGGCTGCGAATGGACGCGCCAACCGAGAGCAATGCGAGGGTTCGGCGCCATCGCGCTCGAACCGGGTCCGCCGAGGCGGACAGCGCTCAGTACAGGCGGGTCTTGCGCGAAACGTCGCGCGACAGACGGCGCAGGTGACGCTTCACGGCGGCAGCGCGCTTGCGCTTGCGCTCCTGGGTCGGCTTTTCGTAGAACTCGCGCTTGCGGGTCTCGGCGAGGACGCCGGCCTTCTCACAGGTGCGCTTGAAGCGACGCAGGGCGAGTTCGAATGGTTCGTTCTCGCGAACTTTTACGCTGGGCATGGAAACTCCGGAATAGTAAACGCGCCCGCAGGACCGGGCGAGCCGCAAAGTATACCCTCAGGCGGGTGCGGATTTCAAAGTGGTATGGCGGCAAAATGAGCTGCCGCATGAGGATCGGCGCTGTCCTCAGGCCTGAATGCGGCTTTCGGCGTTTGCCGATACCATGTCCGACCGAGTCGAAATCCCTTTGCGGCGCCCCATTTAGCAGCCATGAGCCCTGTCACAGCCCCTCGCCCCGTTCTGGGCATTGAAACGTCATGCGATGAAACCGGCGTGGCGCTGCTGCGCTGGGAGCCGCAGGCGCCGGGCAGCGGATTATTGGCGCATGCGCTCTACACCCAGATCAAGCTGCATGCCGATTATGGCGGCGTGGTGCCGGAACTGGCCAGCCGCGATCACGTCCGAAAATTGCTGCCGCTGGTGCGCGAAGCCTTGTCGCAAGCGGGGATGACGCCGGCCGATCTCGGCGGAGTCGCTTACACAGCTGGCCCAGGCCTGGTTGGGGCGCTTCTAGTCGGAGCCGCCACCGGGCGGGCAATGGCCTGGGCGCTCGGCGTTCCGGCGATTGGCGTCCATCATATGGAAGGGCATCTGCTCGCGCCGTTGCTGGAAGATGACCCGCCCGAACCGCCGTTCGTCGCGCTGCTCGTCTCGGGCGGTCATTCGATGCTGGTGGAAGTGCAGGGCGTCGGTCATTACCGGATTCTCGGCGACACGCTGGACGATGCCGCCGGCGAAGCGTTCGACAAGACAGCGAAATTGATGGGCCTGCCGTATCCGGGTGGCCCGGCGCTGGCCGCCTTGGCCGGAAGCGGGCGGCCGGGTGTGTTTCGTTTCTCGCGCCCGATGACGGATCGTCCCGGTCTGGATTTCAGTTTTTCCGGCCTGAAGACGCAGGTGCTGCTCGCCTGGCAGCACTCGGACAAGAGCGAGCAGACGCGTGCCGATATTGCGCGCGCGTTTGAAGAAGCCATCGTCGACACGCTGCTGATCAAATGCCGGCGCGCGCTGGCGCAGACCAACACGAAGCGTCTGGTGATTGCCGGCGGCGTAGGCGCTAATCGCAGACTGCGCGAAGAACTGGCTGCCGCGGGCGTCAAAGACGGCTTCCGAACCTACTTCCCGCGCTTGCAGTTCTGCACCGACAACGGCGCGATGATCGCGCTGGCCGGCGCCATTCGGCTTGCGCACGGACAACACCAGGACGAAACCGTGCAGGTGTTTCCACGCTGGGATTTGCAGACCCTTCCTCCTGCCGCTTGATCGCATCACACGCTTCGCGGAACCTTGCACGTATGGATATCGTTTTTATCGAAGATCTGCGCATCGACACCGTCATCGGCATTTACGACTGGGAACGTCGCGTGCGTCAGACCTTGTCGCTCGACATCGAAATGGCGTTCGACAACACGGTGCCGGCCGCGTCGGATGACATCAAGGACACGCTCAATTACAAAGAAGTGTCCAAACGTCTGATCACCTACGTCAGTGAATCCAGCTTCGGCTTGGTGGAAACGCTGGCCGAACGCTGCGTCGGCATTATCCGTGAGGAATTCGGGGTGGCGTGGGTGCGATTGAAACTCTCCAAGCCCGGTGCCGTGCGTGGCGCGAAAGCAGTGGGTGTCTGTATCGAGCGCGGTAAACGGCCCGGCTGATGGCGCGCGTTTATTTAAGTCTTGGCTCCAACGAGGAGCCGATCCGCTATCTACGCGCAGCGCTTGATGCATTGCGTGAGCGCTTCGGTGAGCTGGATATCTCGCCTGCGTATCGAAGCGCGGCGGTGGGATTCGACGGGGCCGACTTCATCAATCTCGCCGTGGGTTTGGATACGGATCTGTCGCCGGAAGCACTCAACGATTGGTTGCATGCACTGGAAGACCGCAACGGCCGCCGCCGCGATGTACCGCGCTACGCCGACCGCACGCTCGACGTGGATATCGTGCTTTACGACGATCTGGTGACGCAGGGGCCAGGACACCTGGATATCCCGCGCAAAGAGCTCAAGCATGCTTTTGTGCTTAAACCGATCACCGACATTGCGCCGCAATTGCGGCATCCAGTGAGTGGGCACACGATGGCCGAGTTGTGGGCCGCGTTTCCCGCAGAAAGCGAACCGCTCGCGGTCGAGCCGCTTTAAAACGGCTCGATAAAACAGCTCGATCAAATCGAGATGCTGCGACCGCCATCGACGCGGATGATCTGGCCGGTGACAAACGGCGCATCGCGCAACAGCCATAGCACCGTGGCAGCAACATCTTCTGGTGTGCCAGCGCGCCCAAGCGGTGTGCGCGCCATCATCGCTTGCTGATCGTCGTAGGACTTGCCGTCGCTCGGCCACATCACCGCACCCGGTGCTACACCGTTGACGCGAACATCCGGTGCGAGATCCAGCGCAAGCGTGCGCGTCATCGCCGCGAGCGCACCTTTGGCCATCACATAGATCGGATAATTGGCGATCGAGCGTTCCGCGTAGATATCCACGAGATTCACGATCGCGCCATGCGCAGCGCGTAGTGCTGGTAACGCCGCTTGGGTAAGAAAGAACGGCGCCTGTGCATTCGATGCGAACAGATCATTCCATTGCTCGATGCTGGCGGTGTCGATCGGCGTTTCGTAAAACGCCGACGCATTGTTGATCAGTGCATCCAATCGTCCGTAGCGAGCCAGCGTGGCATCGACGAGTTGCTGCAAGCGCCGCGTATCGGCGAGTTCGGCTTGCAACACCAGCACACTGTCTGCACGTTGTTCAGAGAGTTCGGCTGCAAGCGCTTCCGCTTCGGCCATCGAACGACGGCAGTGCAGCGCGAGGTCGTAGCCGGCCGCGTGCAGGGTGCGTGCAATCACCGCGCCGACGCGTTTGGCACCGCCCGTAATCAGCGCCACCGGGCGCTCGTTGAACGAACTCATGCAATGGCTCCGGCACGAAAGCGACGATGGCGCGCAGCTTGACGCAAACCTGCGTCTGCGTCAGCCGTTCAGACGGATAGTTTGAACTTCCTGCGAGGCCGAAACGATGGGCATGCTCTCTTCGGCGGTTTCGATCTGGCTCTTCAGCATGGCAATCGTGGTGGTGGCGACTTTACGTGTGTCGTAATACGCGTAGCCGCCAACGCCAATCGCGCCAATGACTGGCATCCAGCGCGAGAGGCCTTCGCCCAGCGCGCGCTGAGTCACTTTCACGCCAATCTGCTTGGCCACACGTTCAATCACGCTATACGACACGCGCCGGAAAATCAGACGATCGCCCAGCCGCACCACCAGATCGCGGAAAGCCTGTGCCGAGGTATGCCGGAACAGACACCACAGCATCTGCTCGCGCCCCAGCTCGGCATGCTTGCCGTACGCAGCTGCGATATCGCTGACCAACTGCGCCTGGATTTTCCAGATGGCGACCAGCTCCGGAAGAATGGTGAGCCAGCCGAGCGGCCCGGGTGGCAGCGCGAGCGTGCCGGCGGTAAGCGCCGCGCGCTTGGCCGCGCTATGCGCGAGTTGACGGGCCTTCGTTTCCGGATCGGTAGCGCTATGCACCTTGCTACCCGGAATCTGGCTGACGAAATCGAGGATGGCGCGCGTGACGCGATTGCTCGCGTCGTCCTGGCTGACGACGGCGGGCAGGTTGGTCGCACCAGAATTGATCTGACTGGGCTCGGTCATGCCGTGCTCCTTTGAGGATCGCTTGGGGATCATAGACCCCGTCCGGCGACCTCCAGATGAACTCGCAAACCTCTTGGATGCGCAATGACCTGTGGCAGGCATGACTTCTGGTACGGGCGCGCGGCGGTTACGGAAATGTTATAACATATCGAACTCACCGCCCCGATCCACGTTTGACCGGAACCCCGCATGAAATTGACCCCGCTTGCCATAGGTCTAGGCCTCGCGCTGTACGCCGTCACCAGCTACGGCAGTACGACAACCACACCGACTCCCAGCGCATCGCCGGCTAACGCGTCATCCAGTGCAGCCGCGCAACCCGCGGACAGCACGGCGGACGACACCACGACCGACGACTCGACCGATGCCAGCGGCAATCGCAACAAGCATCCCGGCAAGGTGAAGCAGCTGGGTGCGGTGAACGTCAACGCAGCATTGGATCAAGCGCGCAATTCGTTGTCGCCGGATACGGGCAGCAGTCAGTACGTGATTACGGCCAAAGATATCGAGGCGTTGCCGCTGGGCGACTCCACACCGATGAATCAGGTCATTCTGCAGGCGCCGGGTGTGGTGCAGGATTCGTACGGTCAGCTGCATGTGCGCGGCGATCACGCCAATCTGCAGTACCGCATCAACGGCATCATGATTCCGGAATCGATTTCTGGCTTCGGTCAGACGCTCGATCCGCGCACGATTCAAAGCGTGACGCTGCTGGACGGCGCATTGCCCGCGCAATACGGCGAGCGCACCGCGGCCGTGGTGGATATCACGACCAAAACCGGTTCGGATCTCGGTAACGGCGGCAACGTAGGCATTACCGGCGGGTCGTTCGGTACGCTCAATCCGTTCGCCTCGTTCTGGGGCAGCAGCGGCAAGTGGAGTTATTTCTTCACCGGCAACTATGTGGAAAACAATGTCGGTATCGAGAACCCGACGGCTAGCCGCACGCCGATCCACGATCGCACCAATCAGGTCAAAGCGTTTGGCGACGTGTCTTATCTGATTAACAACGACACGCGCCTGAGCGTGATGGCCGGCATCACCAACAATCGCTTCCAGATTCCGAACAACCCGGGCAAGACGCCGCAGTTCGGCTATCTGGATATCACCAATTTCAATTCCGCGGATTTGGACGAGCGGCAGGACGAACAGACGCGTTTCGCAAACATCGCCTTGCAAGGCAAGTTCGGCGAAACCGCTTATCAGATATCCGTAGGTCAGCGTTACAGCGCGCTGCAGTACTACCCCGACGACATTGGCGATCTGATGTTCAACGGCGTTGCGGGACAGATCAATCAGGGCGACCGCGCATCGACCCTGCAGGCCGACTTCTCGATGCCGTGGGCGAGCGATCACACGCTTCGTTACGGTTTGTACAGCGAATTCGATCGCGCCTATACCAACACCGCGTCGCTGGTTTTCCCGGCCGATGCAGCTGGCAACCAGACCAGCACCGTGCCGTTCGGCATCTTCACCAGCGATCGCATTCTGGCCAAGACGGATGCCGCGTATCTGCAGGACGAGTGGAACATCAGCGACAACTGGACGCTGAACTACGGTCTGCGTGGCGATCGCTACGAAGCATTCCGCGAAGAGAGCCAGTTGAGCCCGCGCGTCGGTGTGGTCTGGCAGGCCACCGAAAGCACTACTGTGCATGCCGGCTATTCGCGTTACTTCACGCCGCCGCAGACGGAACTGATTTCCAGCGAAGATCTTGCGGTCTTCGCCAATACCACAAACGCGGTGAAGAATTACGGCAACAACACGCCGCTGACGGAACGTTCCAATTACTACGATCTTGGCGTTTCGCAGAATATCGGTTCGTCGTGGACGATCGGGCTGGATAATTACTACCGCCAGGTGAGTCGTCTGCAGGACGAAGGCCAGTTCGGTACGGCGTTGATTTATTCCACCTTCAATTACAAATACGGCAAGGTGCGCGGTAACGAATTCAGCGTTAACTACAACAACGGCCCCATCACCGCGTACTTCAACTTCTCGTTCAATCGCGCGATGGGCAAGGACGTGATCACGAGCCAGTACAACTTCGGTCCGGATGAACTGGCTTACATCATGGACAACTGGATTCACCTCGATCACGACCAGAAGTACACGTCGTCGGGTGGTATCAATTACGCGATCAACGACAGCACGAAAGTCGGTACTGACTTTTTGTTCGGCAGCGGCTTGCGCGAAGATGGTCTGACGCCGAATGGCGTGTCATTGCCGGATTACTTCCAGCTCAATCTGGATGTGTCGCACGATTTCGACTTCGACAGCTTTGGTAAGTTGCACACGTCGTTGGCGTTGATCAATGCGCTGGACCGCGTGTATGAACTGCGCAGCGGTACGGGCGTGGGTGTGGGTGCGCCGCAGTTTGGGCCGCGTCGCGGCGTGTATCTGACGCTGTCGAAAGATTTCTGATTGCCGCGGGCTACATAGCTGATTCCTTCTCCCTTTGGGAGAAGGTGCCGGCAGGCGGATGAGGGTTCGGGTCAGCGCGAAACATTGAATCGTGTCGCAAGGGTCGCACCCTCACCCCAACCCCTCTCCCGTAGGGAGAGGGGCTTGAAAGCAAAGAGTCCTACTGCGCGGATGCGGCGCCGGAGTCGTGACGAAGCGCCAAGCCTTTAAGAATGTTCAACGCCTGCGATAGCGCATAGTCGCTCGTCGCGAGCTTTTCATTCTCGACACTGCCATCGTTGTTGATGTCGCTGCTCTGGGTCGTTTCATTCGCCAGGTGATGCGGCAGATCTGCTTCGGAGCTGATCGTCGGCTCCGACGTATCGTCTACCTTCGCCACCGTCAGATCGCCCAATGCGATATCCGGCTTGATACCTTCTGCCTGAATCGACGTGCCGTTAGGCGTGTAATAGCGTGCGGTCGTCAGTTTCACCGCGTGATCAGCATCGAGCGGCAAGACAGTTTGCACCACGCCTTTACCGAAGGTGCGACGCCCGACGATCAGTGCGCGATGATTGTCCTTCAATGCACCAGCAACGATTTCAGCGGCGGAGGCCGTGCCGTTGTCCGTCAGCAACACCATCGGCGCGCCGTTGAGCAAATCGCCTGGGTGTGCAGCGAAGGTGAGGTTCGAATCGGGCAGGCGACCACGTGTGGTGACGATGGTGCCGGAATCGAGGAAGTCATCGCTCACGCCAACCGCCGCAGTCAGCAGGCCACCCGGATTGGAACGAAGGTCAAGCACAGCACCTTTCTGTGGGCCATTCTTCTTCAGCAATTCACCCAGCTTCTTTTCCAGATCGCCGGCCGTGTCGTCCTGAAACTGGCTGATGCGGATGTATGCATAACCGGGTTCCAATTCGCGCACTTTCACGCTGGTCATAGAAATACGTTCGCGCGTCATCGTCAGCGTTACAGGCTGATCGGCTTTTTCGTGCAGGATGCCCAGCGTGATCTTTGTGCCCGGGTCGCCGCGCAGCGCATCGAACATGCCGTCGATGTTGTCGCTGGTGACGGCTTTGCCGTTGATCGAGGTGATGATGTCGCCCGGCTTGATACCCGCGCGCGATGCGGGGGTGTCGTCAATCGGCGAGACGATGCGCAGCGCGCCGTTGTCTTCCATCACCTCGATACCAAGTCCGCCGTACTGACCGGTGGTGTCTTCGTTGAGTTCCTGCAGGCCGTCCTTGTCGAGGTAGGCGCTGTGCGGATCGAGGCCCGCGAGCATGCCCTTGATCGCATCGTTCATCAGGGTCTTGTTGTCGACCTTCTCGACGTAAGCCTGGCGAATGATCTGGTAGACGTGCGCGAAGTTGCGAACGTCGTCCATGTCGATCTGGTCGGAGGATGCAGCGCTACTGCTGCTGGCCTTGGCCGGCGCCGTCGGGACGTCAGTGTCTGGCGCTATCTGGGGAGGAGCCTTCTGCGCGTGCAGCAAAGGCGCCGCCAACAGCAGGGCGAACAGGCAATGGCGGGGGAAACGCATGGGACAACTCCACAGGAAAAAGATGTGACGACGTGGTTGAGACCGCTTCGCGTCGCAGGAATTCGCGTCCAAGAATACGCCGAACGGTGTTGCCTGAACGTGTCGAAACGGGGCCTGATACCCCGTTCAAACGCAGATACCGTCAGCGCCGCTGACTCAGCCAGGTGCGTGGATCGACCGGCTTGCCGTTCTGGCGCAGCTCGAAATACACGCCGGTGCTGTCGCTGGTGGCAAGGGAGGCGGTGCCGAGTGCTTCGCCTTCGGCAATGTCGTCGCCGACCCCGTGCAGCAGGGTTTCGTTGTTGCCGTACATGCTCAACCAGCCGTTGCCGTGGTTGAGGATGATCAGCTGGCCGTATCCGCGCATGAAGTGGGCATAGACCACCCGTCCTGCCGCCACGGCATGCACTTCGCTGCCGCGCGGCGAGGCGATCAACACGCCATTGCCAAAGTTGTGCACCGAACCGGGCGCCGGCCAGGGCAGGTTGCCGCGGATATTGGCCAGGGCCTTGCCGGGTGCTCCCGACGGCAACGTCGGGTTCGGGCGCGAGCGGCGCGCGGCTTCGCGTTCGGCTTCGTCGATGGCTTTCTGCAATTTGCCCAACAGCTCGTCCAGCGACTGCTCGTTCTGCTTCAGGGCCGACAGGCGTTGGGCTTCATTCTTATATTGCGCGTCGATCTGGCCGGCGAGTTTCTGTTGCGCCTTGCGCTGGTCTTCCAGGGCGGCGGCCTGCTGCTGACGTTGGGCGCGGGTGGCCTGCAAGGCTTGCTGCTCGGTGGTGATCTGCGTTTCCAGATCCTGCAGCTTGGCCAGCTCGGTCATCAGCTGCTGTACTTTCTGCAACCGGTCTTGCTGGAAATATTTGGAGTAGGCGAGCGAGCGCGAGATGCGCGCGATGTCCTCGTCGCCCAGCAAAAGGCGAAGGTCCGATCCCGAACCGACGGCGTAGGTCGCGCGCAATAGATCGGCAATCGCTGCGCGCTGGCCATCCAGGTTTTGTTCGAGCGCCGTTCGTTGCGTTTGTAACTGATCCAGCTGTTGTTGCTTGGCGGCGATCTGCGCGTCGGTGTCGCGAATGGCCTTTGCGGCCGCCGCGACAGCATCGGACTGCTTCGCCAGCGTGGCATTCGCACTATCTCGCTTGGAAGCGGTATCGGCCTCCTCCTTGGCCAATGCCTGCATCTTGGCGCGCAGATCGGCCAGTTGTTGCCGTGTCTGGGCTTGCTCGGCTTCGGTCTTGCTGTCCTGCGCCGCGTGAACGGGCACAGCGGGCAGGCCTGCGAGTGCGATCGCGCAGGCGATCGAGGCGGAAAGGAGCGGGCGGAGGGCGCGTGAAAGTGTCGGCATGCGCGGATTATGTCCGAGCTGGACTCATCCGGCGAGACGCCCCGAATGGCGCCGTGGCGCGCCCTCACAGGCATCGAGTAGAAATTGGTCTGTTAGCGCACGCTGTTATGCGGTCGCGTTTGTTTTTCATTTGGACGTCTAGAAGGCTTTGACGCGACGCACAAGATGTGCGTAAAGTCGGGCTGCACGCCTTTATCGCATCTGCTTACTGCCTTACGGCGGTAAGCGTTTTGCGCCCTAGCGAGTCGAAAAATCGGAAGAGGGTTTTGGTCATGTCGGTCGAGCCGCGTTTATACGACCCTGGTTTTGAGCACGACAGCTGTGGCTTCGGTCTGGTCGCCCAGATCGATGGCCGCGCGAGCAAATGGGTCGTCGATACCGCGTTCGAGGCACTGGCCAAACTTTCCCATCGCGGTGGCGTGAATGCCGATGGCGTCAGCGGCGATGGCTGCGGCGTGCTGATTCATCACCCCCAATCGTGGCTGCGCGCCCTGGCGGTCGAAGCCGGGATCGCCCTGGGCGAGCGATTTGCGGCTGGGTTGGTCTTTCTCGACCATGCGGACGACGAGGCCGCGAAGGTGCTGGAGCGCCATATCACGGAAGAAGGCATGCGCGTCGCCGGTTGGCGCGACGTGGCGGTGAATGCGGAAGCGTGTGGTCCTTTGGCAGCCTCGGCACAGCCGCGGATTCGACAGATTTTCGTCAACGCTGCGGCAGAGATGGATGATGCGGCGTTCGAGCGTGCGTTGTTCCATGCACGCCGTCGTGCCGAGAATCTGTTGTCGGACGATGCGCAGTTCTATGTCGTTTCGCTTTCCGCACAGGTGATCGGCTACAAGGCGATGGCTGCGCCGGGACGCCTGCGTGATGTGTTCGAGGATTTGCGGCATCGCGCACTGATTGCGGATGCGGTGGTTTTCCATCAGCGCTTTTCGACCAACACCATGCCGCAGTGGCGGCTGGCGCAGCCTTTCCGGGTACTGGCACACAACGGCGAGATCAACACCATTCGCGCCAACCGACGCTGGATGCAGACCCGTTCGGAAATCTGGCGTTCGCCCTTGGTTGAGTTAGGCGACATTGGCCCATTGGTGCGACAAACCGGCTCGGATTCCGAAAGTCTCGACAATGCACTCGAATTGCTGCTGGCGGGAGGTCTGGACCTGCTCGCTGCCATGCGTGCACTGGTGCCGCCGGCGTTCGCCGCGCGTGAAGGCATCGATGAAGATCTCGCTGCGTTCTATGAGTATTACGCGTTGCACAGCGAGCCATGGGATGGCCCGGCTGGATTGGTGATGTGCGACGGGCGTTACGCGGCATGCACGCTCGATCGCAACGGACTGCGTCCTGCGCGTTGGACGTTGTCGGATGACAACCATCTGATCGTCGCTTCGGAAGCGGGCTTGTGGGATGTGCCCAGTGCGCGCGTCATCGCCAAGGGTCGTTTGGCGCCGGGCGAAATGATCGCGGTGGATTTCGCGATGCATCGCCTGCTGCGCGATGCGGACATCGACGATATCAACCGCAAGCGCGCGCCTTATCGCGACTGGCTGCGTGCGGGCGTCAGTTATCTCGAATCGGATCTGATCGATCCTTCGCTGGCGGCGGAGCCGTTGCCGGCGGAAGAACTACGCTGTTATCAAAAGTTGTACGGCCTTTCGCGCGAAGAACGCGAGACCGTGCTGAAGGTGCTCGCGGAGCTGGAGGCAGAAGCCACCGGTTCCATGGGCGACGACACGCCGATGGCGGCGATGTCGCGCCAGGTGCGTCCGTTGTTCGATCGTTTTCGTCAGGGCTTCGCGCAGGTAACCAACCCGCCGATCGATCCCCTGCGCGAGAAGCTGGTGATGTCGCTGGTCACGCAGATCGGGCCGGAAGGAAATGTCTTCGAGCTCAAGCCGGAAAACGCGAAGCAGATCCTGATCAACTCGCCGATTCTCTCGCAGCGCAAGTTGCGTCAGTTGCTGGCGATGCCGCAATACCTCGATACGCCGCGTTTCGATCTGATGTATGCACCGGAAGAAGGGCTTGAAGCGGCATTGCGTCGTCTTTGTCGCGAAGTCGCGCAAACGGTGCGCGATGGGCGCGCGCTGGTATTTCTCAGCGACCGTTATCCGCAACGCGACCATCTGCCGATTCATTCGTTGCTCGCCACGGGCGCTGTGCACGCGCATCTGATCGACGAAGGTTTGCGCTGTCAGTGCAACATCGTAGTGGAAACCGCGACGCCTCGCGATCCGCATCAATTCGCGTGTCTGATCGGCTTCGGTGCGACGGCGATCTATCCGTGGCTGGCCTATCAAAGTCTGTTCGAGCTCGGCCACGAAGGGCATATCGATGGCGACAGGCAGGAGATCGGGCGCAGTTATCGCCGCGGCATCCGCAAGGGTCTGCTGAAGATTCTGTCGAAGATGGGTATCTCCACGGTTGCCGGCTATCGCGGCGCGCAGCTGTTCGAAATTGTCGGGCTGGCGCCGGAAGTCGTCGAGCTGTGCTTCCCAGGCACGCCCTCGCGCATCGGTGGCGCAGGTTTTACCGAGCTGGAACACGAACAGCGTCTGCTTGCCGCGGAAGCATGGAACCAGGCACTGCCGTTGCGCGCAGGCGGACTCTATAAGTATGTGCACGGCGGCGAGTACCACATGTACAACCCGGATGTGATCGGGAGCCTGCAGAAAGCGGTGCGCACAGGCGTCGCGGCCGACTATCGCATTTATGCCGATTTCGTCGATCGTCGTCCTTCATCGGCATTGCGCGATCTGCTTGGATTGAAGCTCGCGGCCGAACCGATTCCGCTGCAAGAGGTGGAATCGGCTGATTCCATTCTCAAGCGATTCGATTCGGCGGGCATGTCGCTGGGTGCGCTGTCGCCTGAAGCGCATGAAGCGCTAGCCATCGCGATGAACCGTCTCGGTGCGCGCAGCAATTCCGGCGAAGGCGGCGAAGATCCCGCGCGGTATGGCACCGAGCGTGCTTCCAAGATCAAGCAAGTGGCATCCGGTCGTTTCGGTGTGACACCGGCGTATCTCGTCAACGCGGAAGTGCTGCAGATCAAGATTGCACAGGGTGCGAAGCCGGGCGAGGGTGGACAATTGCCCGGTCACAAAGTGGATGCGACCATCGCGCGCCTGCGTTATGCGAAGCCGGGCATCGGCCTGATTTCGCCGCCGCCGCATCACGACATCTATTCCATCGAAGATCTTGCCGAACTGATCCACGATTTGAAGGAAGTGAATCCCGAAGCGCTGGTGTCGGTGAAGCTTGTGTCGCATGCGGGCGTCGGTACCGTGGCTGCGGGGGTGGTGAAGGCGGGTGCGGATCTCATTACGGTGAGCGGCCATGACGGCGGTACGGGTGCAAGTCCGCTCACATCTATCAAATATGCCGGCACACCATGGGAGTTGGGCTTGGCCGAAACGCAGCAGACGCTGCGCCGTAACGATCTGCGTGGTCGTGTGCGCCTGCAGACCGACGGTGGTTTGAAAACCGGTCTCGATGTCATCAAGGCGGCATTGCTAGGTGCGGAAAGTTTCGGCTTCGGCACTGGCCCGATGGTGGCGCTGGGCTGCAAATATCTGCGCATCTGCCATTTGAACAACTGCGCGACTGGCGTCGCTACCCAGCATCCGGTTTTGCGCAAGGATCATTTCATCGGCCTGCCCGAGATGGTGATGAACTACTTCCGGTTTGTGGCCGAGGACGTTCGTGCGCATCTGGCGCGGCTTGGCGTGCGCACATTGGGCGAATTGGTCGGGCGTACCGAATTGTTGGAGCAGCTCGAAGGCGGAACACCTGTGCAGCACAAACTCGATCTCTCGCCATTGATCGATGGCGTGGGTCTGAGTGCCAGCAGCGACTTTGCCTGCACGTTGCCGCGCAATCCCATGCGCGACGAAGCAGCATTGGCTTCGCGCATTTCCGCGGATACGGCCGAAGCGGTAGCCGAAAAAAGTGGCGGCAGCTTTGCCTATTCGATCCGCAACACAGACCGCGCTATTGGCGCTCGGTTGTCCGGTCACGTTGCACGCCGCCATGGCGATCACGGCATGGATGCACAACCGATCGAACTCAAACTCGAAGGTGCTGCGGGCCAAAGCCTGGGCGCATGGAATGCCGGTGGCGTGCACATTGAATTGATCGGCGAAGCGAACGACGGCGTCGGCAAGGGCATGGCGGGTGGCCGTATCGTGGTGCGTCCGCCTGCGGACGCGCCGTATGCGAGCCAGGATGCTGCGATCATCGGCAACACCTGTCTGTACGGTGCGACAGACGGCGAACTCTATGCAGCGGGTCGCGCAGGCGAGCGTTTCGCCGTTCGCAATTCCGGTGCGCTGGCCGTCGTCGAAGGCGCAGGCGATCACTGCTGTGAATACATGACCGGCGGTGTGGTCGCAGTGCTCGGCAAGGTCGGTCTCAATTTTGGTGCCGGCATGACCGGCGGCTTCGCCTACGTGCTCGATCTCGAACGCGATTTCGTCGACTGCTACAACCACGAGCTGGTCGACATTCTGCGCATCTCACCGGAGGGAATGGAAAATTACATGCAGCATCTGCGCAGACTGGTGACGCGTCACGTCGAACTCACAGGCAGCGAATGGGGCCGGCAGATCCTTCGCGACTTCCGCGGTCTGCAATACAAGTTCTGGTTGGTGAAACCCAAAGCAGCAAGCCTTGCAGTATTGGCCGAAGAACTGCGGAGGGCGGCATGAGCGCCAAGCTTTTCCAGTTTCTCGATGTACCGCGACAGCCGCCTCGCACTGTCCCAGTGGCAGTGCGCGTACTGGGTTATGGCGAAATCGGTGGTGACTTCGCCTCGCCACAGGCATCGACGCAGGCGGAACGCTGCATCGATTGCGGCAATCCGTATTGCGAACATGCCTGTCCGGTTCACAACTACATTCCCAATTGGCTGAAACTCGTGCAGCAGGGCCGCATCATGGAAGCGGCCACGTTGATGCATGAAACCAATCCGCTGCCGGAGATCTGCGGTCGCGTGTGTCCGCAGGATCGTCTATGCGAAGGTGCCTGCACGCTTGAGCAGACGGATTTCGGATCGGTGACGATCGGAAGCATCGAGCGTTGGGTGACCGATGAAGCATTGCGTCAGGGCTGGCGGCCGGATTTGTCCAACGTGAAAGAAACGGGACATCGCGTGGCGGTTATCGGTGCGGGTCCCGCAGGCCTTGCGTGCGCTGATCGTTTACGGCGCGTTGGCATTGCGGTCGATGTTTATGACCGGCAGCGAGAAATCGGCGGCCTGCTGACGTTCGGCATTCCGCCCTTCAAGCTCGACAAGGGTGTCGTGCGCACGCGGCGCGATGTGCTCGAAGGCATGGGTGTGCGCTTCCTTCTGAATAAAGAAGTTGGGCGCGACGTGGAGTTCGGTGCGTTGCTCGACGAGTATGACGCGATTTTCATCGGCACCGGCGCTTACACCTATGTCGATGCGCAGCTTCCGGGGAGGGAGTTGCGCGGCGTGCACGATGCACTGCCGTTCCTCATCGCGAATACCGAGCGTCTGCTTCGCGACGAACCTGCATCGACGTTTGATTTCCGCGACAAGCATGTTGTCGTATTGGGCGGCGGCGATACGGGTATGGATTGCAATCGCACGGCGATTCGTCTTGGCGCCAAATCGGTCACATGTATTTATCGCCGTGATGAAGCAAGCATGCCGGGTTCGGCGCGCGAAGTCAGTTACAGCCGCGAAGAAGGCGTGACCTTCTTATTCCATCGTCAACCTGTCGCCATCCTCGATAACGGGCATGGACACGTGCGTGGTGTGCGCGTGGTGGAAACGCATTTGGTCGACGATGGAAATGGACGTCTAAAACCCCAGAACGTTCCTGGCACTGAAACCGAAATCGTTGCAGATGTAATCATTCAGTCGTTTGGTTTTCTGCCAAGTCCGCCCGATTGGCTAGCCGCACACGGTGTTGAACTGTCGGCTGCGGGAAAGATTGTGACGTCGGCGAACGGCAAGCTTCCTCATCAAACAAGTCACCCGCGCATCTTTGCCGGCGGTGACAACGTGCGTGGTGCAGACCTTGTGGTACGTGCGGTTTACGACGGTCGCGAAGCTGCGGCGAGCATCGCCCTGACTCTGGCGAAAGAGACCGCAAACAGTCTCGTCAGTCGTTAAGCGCACCTCACATTAACCGCTAGAATTTGCGAATCGGTAATGCGCCGGTAACACTAGTGTTGTCGGCTTCTCTCTATAAAATCCAAAAAAAACAATTACATATATCGTAAATAATCAAGAAGAACCTTACGGGAACGCTTCGTAATAAATTGCGCCTTGTTAAGGACTTGTATCAAACCTTCGGGGTGTGGAAGACTTCGGAGGTGGCCTCACACGTCCAACTCCCCACTCAAGTACCGAATATCTAGTTGGGCGATCACAATCAGTTGTACCTTGGAGGGTATTTAGAAATGACACGTAACAAGCTTGCGCTTTCATTGGCGGGTTTGCTGCTGGCTCCTATTGCTGGCGCGACTTTTGCACAAACCGCCCCCGCAACCTCGCAGGACCAGACTCAGCAGGCTGCTCCGACCCAGGGCAACGCCAAGCAATTGCAGACCATCACCGTGACGGGTTCTGCACTGCCGCGCGTTGACACGGAAACACCCTCCCCGGTGACCGTGATCACTGCCCAGGACATTGCACGTTCGGGTTTCACCACTGTTTCCGACGTGGTGCGCTCCATCTCCGCGGATAACAGCGGTACGATTCCTCCCTCATTCACCGCCGGCTTCGCCGTGGGTTCGTCGGGCGTCGCGCTGCGCGGCCTGACCGTCAACTCCACGCTGGTGCTGGTCGATGGCAAGCGCGTAGCAAGCTACCCGCTGGTGGACGACGGTATCCGTTCGTTCGTCGACTTGCAGAGCCTTCCGCTGGCGGCTGTTGAGCGCATCGAAGTCCTGAAGGACGGTGCCTCCTCGATCTACGGCTCCGACGCGATCGCGGGCGTGGTCAACATCATTCTGAAGTCCAGCTTCCAAGGTGTGGAAGGCAGCGCCGATATCGGCGATACGCAGCACGGCGGCGGCTTCACCAAGAAGGCGACCTTGCTGGCCGGTATTGGTGATCTGGATACGGATCACTACAACGCTTACTTCAGCGCGGAATGGGAACAGGATCAGGCGATCCCGCTCAAGGACCGTAGCTATCCCTTCAACAGCGATAACCTGACCGGTATCGGCGGCCCGGATCTTCGCGTCGGTAATCCGCTGAACACCAACGGTTCCTCTGTTGGCACGGTGGCACCGGCTGGTGCGACGGCAGGTGGTGCGGCCACGGGCGGCTTCCAGCCGCTGGGTCCGTGCACGGGCGGTACCTCGCTTCAGACGGTTCCGGGCACGGGTCCGAACACGGGCACCTACTGCGCGCAGAACACGGTCAATCAGTACGGCTATGCTCAGCAGTACACGAACCGCGGTGGTTTCTACGGCCGCTACACGTTCAAGTTCAGCGACACGACCAAGGCTTATGCGTCGTTGGATTATTTCGAAAGCAAGCTGATCGCCAACGGTACGCCGGCACAGATCCAGAACAGCGTGCCGAACAACACCGACACGATCGAACTGCCGCCCGGTAATCCGTCCAACCCGTTCCCGGGTCAGTACGCGCTGATCAACTACCTGTTCAGCGACATTCCGCAGCAGACGAGCACCGACAACCACAGCATCCGCGCCGTGCTCGATTTGCAGGGCACCTGGGGTGAGTGGAACTACGAAGCATCGGTGGTGGGCAACCACAACTCGCTCGACTACACGAACGCTGGCTTCCTCAGCTACCAGGGTCTGCTGACCGCGATCGCGAACGGTTCGTACAACTTCGTCAATCCGGCGTCGAACAGCCAGGCTGTCCGCAACCTGGTGTCGCCGACCTACCGCGTGACCGACACCTCGGACATGGACGTGTTTGACTTCACCGTCAACCGCGAACTGTTCGATCTGCCGGGCGGCACCTCCGGTTTCGCCGGTGGCGTGCAGTTCCGTCATGAAAACCAGTCGGAACAGCCGCTCAATCCGGGCGGTATCTACCAGGGTCTGGGTTCGACGTTCATCACCGGTAACCGCAACGTCAGCGGTATCTACGGCGAATTCGACGCACCGCTGCTCGAAAGCCTGGAAGCCGACGTTTCCGGCCGCTTCGACCATTACCCGTCCGTTGGTAACGACTTCTCGCCGAAGGTCGGCCTGAAGTGGAAGCCCACCGATTGGCTGGCCGTGCGTGGCACCTACTCGAAGGGCTTCCGCGCTCCGCAGTTCGGTGAAAGCGCAGGCAGCTACAGCGCTGGCTTCGTCAACGGCTCGGTGCAGGCGCAAGGTGCACCGGCGTCGTACCTCGCTGCACACGGCTACGACAATTACGTGACCGTGCCGTACGCCCTGGAAGAAGGCAACTCGGGTAACCCGAACCTGAAGCCGGAGAAGTCGAGCAGCTTCACCTTCGGTGTGGTGGTGCAGCCGACCAGCTGGCTGAATGCCTCGCTGGACTACTACAACATCAAGAAGACCAACGTGATCGTGCCGGCTGACCCGGGCGTGGCGTTGTTGAACTACTACGAGAACGGCACGGTGTTGCCGGGCTACACGATGCAGTTCGACGCACCCGATCCGTCGCATCCGACCGCTCCGGCGCGTCCGGTCTTCGTGGGCGCCGACTACATCAACGGCAACTGGCTGAAGACGACGGGCCTGGATCTGGACTTGCAGGCACACTTCGAGTTCAGCAACGGCATCAAGTACATCAGCGAAATGCAGGGCACGCAGATCTTCCAGTGGAAGGAAGACGTCGCGGGCCAGGTGCAGAGCTACGTCGGTACGCAGGGTCCGTACAACCTGTCTTCGGGTGCCGGTACGCCTCGCACGCGCGGCAACTGGGCGAACACCATCGAGTACGGTCCGTTCAGCTTGACGGGCACCGTGTACTTCACCAGCAAGGAGTATGAATCGGCTGAGGACGTCACGGGTACCACGGCTTGCTTCGACACCCTGGGTGCCGACGGTGGTCCGCTGGCCAACAACTGCACCATGGCGTCGTTCACCTACGGCAACCTGGTGGCAACGTACAAGTTGAACGATCACATCACGCTGACGGGCTCCATCGACAACGTGACGGATCGCAAGCCGCCGATCGACCCGCTGAACTACGCGGCCAACCTCTACAACCCGACCTACGATTACGCCGGTATCGTCGGCCGTATGTGGAACCTGGGCGTGAAGGTCAAGTTCTAAGCTTCGGCGATGTTCGCCCGTCGCGAGCATCGCGGCGGGCGACCCGTCAAAGACGATATAGAACCTATCTGTTGTACAAGCGCGGCGCGTCGAGCAATCGACGCGCCGCGTTCTTTTTGCGGTATCGCTTTACAAAAATCACTCATCAAACGGGCGCGATTCCCCCAGTAAGGGCATAACAAATGCGTCGCCGTTTGCTATGAAATCGTTTTCATAAAAATTTGCGATTTACATCTTCGTAAGGAAAAAAGGACTGATAGAACAATAGATTACAAGCAATCGTCTGCTCTTGCGCTAGCCGCAACAACGTGCGTAATGTTAATTGCTTGTATATGGCTTGGTAATGTGTTAGATGCCAAATACGGATCGGGAGGGATCCGGTTTCTCTATCCAGCGGATCGAATGGGCAACTCACAAGCGGTTACACCTTAAAGCGGTCACACCTTGGAGGGGTTCCAAATGAAACGTAATAAGCTTGCGCTCTCGTTGGCGGGGTTGTTGTTGGCCCCCGTCTACGGAGCCACCTTCGCCCAGACTGCCCCGGCTACCAGTCCCCAGGATCAGCAGTCGACGACTCAGCAAACTGCTCCAGCTTCCGGCAACGCCAAACAGCTGCAGACCATCACGGTGACGGGTTCTGCGCTGCCGCGCGTTGACACGGAAACGCCCTCGCCGGTGACCGTGATTACCGCCCAGGACATCGCACGTTCGGGCTTCACCACTGTCTCCGACGTCGTACGTGCCGTTTCCGCTGACAACAGCGGCACGATTCCTCCCTCATTCACCGCCGGCTTCGCCGTGGGTTCGGCGGGCGTCGCGCTGCGCGGCCTGACCGTGAATTCCACGCTGGTGCTGATCGATGGCAAACGTGCAGCCAGCTACCCGCTGGTGGACGACGGTATCCGTTCGTTCGTCGACTTGCAGAGCCTTCCGTTGGCGGCTGTTGAGCGCATCGAAGTCCTGAAGGACGGCGCCTCCTCGATCTACGGCTCCGACGCGATCGCAGGCGTGGTCAACATCATTCTGAAGTCGAGCTACCAGGGCGTTGAGGGCAGCGCCGACGTTGGCGATTCGCAGCACGGCGGCGGCTTCACCAAGAAGGCGACCTTGCTGGCCGGTCTCGGCGATCTGGATACAGATCACTACAACGCCTACTTCAGTGCCGAATGGGAGCAGGATCAGGCGATCCCCTTAAGCGATCGCAGCTATCCATTCAACAGCTCGAACTTCACCGGCATCGGCGGCCCTGATCTGCGTAACGGCAACCCGAACAACACCAACGGCTCCACGGTTGGCTCGGTGGCGCCGGCTGGAACCACACCGGGTGGTCTGGCGACAGGTGGTTTCCAACCGCTGGGTCCTTGCACGGACGGTACCCAACTTGAAACGGTTCCCGGAACGGGGCCGAACACGGGTACCTATTGCGCGCAGGACCAAGCCAACAAATTCGGCTATGCCCAGCAGTACACGAACCGCGGTGGCCTCTATGGTCGTTATACGTTCAAGTTCAACGACACGACCAAGGCCTATGCCTCGTTGAGTTACTACGAAAGCAAATTGATCGCCAATGGTCAGCCGTCGCAGATTCAGAGCAGCGTGCCGAACAACACCGACACGATCGAACTGCCGCCTGGCAATCCGTCGAATCCGTACCCTGGCCAGTACGCGCTGATCAACTACGCATTCGGCGATATTCCGACCTTTACCTCGACCGACAATCACAATATTCGCGGCGTGCTCGATTTGCAGGGCACCTGGGGCGAGTGGAACTACGAAGCGTCGGTGGTGGGCAATCACAACTCGCTCGACTACACGAACGCGGGTTTGATCAGTTACGAAGGATTGTTGACCGCCATCGCCAACGGTTCGTACAACTTCGTCGATCCGTCGTCGAACAGCCAGGCGGTGCGTAATCTGGTGGCACCGACCTACCGCGTGACCGACACCTCGGACATGGACGTGTTTGACTTCACCGTCAACCGCGAACTGTTCGACCTGCCGGGCGGCACCTCCGGCTTCGCCGGTGGCGTGCAGTTCCGTCATGAAAACCAGTCGGAACAGCCGCTCAATCCGGGTGGTATCTATCAGGGTCTGGGCTCGACGTTCATCACCGGTAACCGCAACGTCAGCGGTATCTACGGCGAATTCGACGCACCGCTGCTGGAAAGCCTGGAAGCCGACGTTTCCGGCCGCTTCGACCATTACCCGAATATCGGCAACGACTTCTCGCCGAAGGCCGGCCTGAAGTGGAAACCGTTCGATTGGCTGGCGCTGCGTGGCACCTACTCGAAGGGCTTCCGCGCTCCGCAGTTCGGTGAAAGCGCAGGCAGCTACAGCGCAGGCTTCGTCAATGGTTCGGTGGAAGCTCAGGGCGCGCCGCCGGCGTACCTTGCAGCACACGGCTACGACAACTACGTGACCGTGCCGTATGCCCTGGAAGAAGGCAACTCGGGTAACCCGAACCTGAAGCCGGAGAAATCGCAGAGCTTCACCTTCGGTGTGGTGGTGCAGCCGACCAGCTGGCTGAATGCCTCGCTGGATTACTACAACATCCGCAAGAGCAATGTGATCGTACCGGCTGATCCGGGCGTTGCGTTGTTGAACTACTACAACACCGGCACGGTATTGCCGGGCTATACGATGGTGTTCGATACGCCTGATCCGTTGCATCCGACCGCTCCGGCGCGCCCGGTTTTCGTGGGCGCCGATTACATCAACGGCAACTGGCTGAAGACGACGGGTCTGGATCTGGACTTGCAGGCGCACTTCGAGTTCAGCAATGGCATCAAATACATCAGCGAAATGCAAGGCACGCAGATCTTCCAGTGGAAGGAAGACGTCGCTGGCGAGATCCAGAGCTACGTCGGTACGCAGGGTCCGTACAACCTGTCCTCGGGTGCCGGTACGCCTCGCACACGCGGCAACTGGGCGAACACCATCGAGTACGGTCCGCTTAGTGTGACTGCCACCGTGTACTTCACCAGCAAGGAGTACGAGTCGGCTGAAGACGTCACGGGTACCACGGCGTGCTTCGACGCTCTGGGTGCTGATGGTGGCCCGCTGGCGAGCAACTGCACCATGGCCTCGTTCACCTACGGCAATCTCGTCGGCAGCTACAAGATCAACGATCACATCACAGTGACGGCTTCGGTCGATAACGTTACCGACCGCAAGCCACCGATCGATCCGTTGAACTATGCAGCGAACCTCTACAACCCGACCTACGATTACGCCGGTATTGTCGGCCGCTTCTGGAACATAGGCGTGAAGGTGAAGTTCTAAGCTTCCTTTCCATGCATGCGGAAAATACGGCGCGTCGAGCCATCGGCGCGCCGTTTTCTTTATAGCGTCTGGCGACGATGGACGTTGTCGCTCAGAATGGTGGTATGCCTTATCGCATCGATCCGAATCAACGCGCATGCTGAGCCGCCTGTGGTTCGGCTTATTCCTTGTTGCCGCAGTCGCCGCGTTGGCGCGCTGGCTGATCGGCGGCGACGAAACCGTTTTTGCAGCGATAGTAAGCGCGCTGTTCGAGATGGCCGACCTCTCCGTCAAGCTCATGCTGATGTTGTTCGGCACGTTGACGCTGTGGCTGGGGTTCCTCGTGATCGCAGAGCGCGCTGGGCTCGTCGATGGGCTTGCACGCCTGCTCGGCCCGCTGTTTGCGCGGCTGATGCCGGAAGTGCCGCGTGGTCATCCTGCCATTGGCTTGATCACGCTCAATTTCGCTGCGAACGCGCTGGGTCTGGATAACGCGGCCACGCCGATTGGTTTGCGTGCGATGCGCGAACTGCAAACGCTGAATCCTTCCGACAACACGGCCAGCAATGCGCAAATTCTTTTTCTGGTGCTCAATGCATCATCGCTCACCCTATTGCCGGTGATGGTGTTCATGTACCGCGCGCAAGCCGGTGCACACGATCCCACATTGGTTTTTCTTCCGATTCTGATTGCGCACTTTGCTTCCAATCTCACGGGGCTTTTGTCGGTGGCGTACATGCAGCGCCTGCGACTGTGGGATCCGGTCGTGTTGGCCTGGTTGGGCGGTGGTGGTCTGATATTGGCAGCGTTTTTGGCCTTTCTCGCATCGCTTAGTGCGGTGGCTTTGGCTTCGTTGTCATCCTTGCTCGGTAATCTGGCGCTGTTCGGCATCATCATCGTTTTCCTGTGTGCGGGTGCTTACAAGCGCGTACCCTTGTTTGAAAGTTTTATCGATGGCGCGAAACAAGGGTTCGAGGTATCGAAAGAGTTGTTGCCGTACCTCGTGGCGATGTTGTGCATGGTGGGTGTGCTGCGCGCTTCAGGTGCGCTTGATTTCGCACTGGACGGCATCCGCTGGCTGGCACTGCACGCTGGGCTGGATACGAGATTTGTCGATGCGTTGCCCACGGCGCTGGTGAAGCCATTTTCCGGAAGCGCTTCACGCGCGATGCTGATCGAAACGATGCATCATTCGGGCGTCGACAGCTTTCCGGCGCTTGTCGCGGCCACGGTGCAAGGAAGTACGGAGACTACGTTTTATGTGGTCGCGGTGTATTTCGGCGCGGTGGGCATACAGCGAGTACGACATACAGTTGGATGTGCACTACTGGCCGATCTTGCGGGGGTTATCGCATCGATCGCCGTGTGTTACTGGTTCTTCGGATAAATCGTCTTATCAAGGAAATGCTGCATGCGCATCGGTCTGGCTGCCAATACCCGTCATCACGATCACAACGATGCGGCGTTGTTTCATTGGTTGAAGGATTGCCATCAGGGCATCCGTGAGCTGGACATCCATCTGCACGCGGTCGGTCGCACCTACGATGCGATCGTGCGTGAAGGCTGGTTGGCCGAATACCCTGGGCTCGTGCGCTATCCGTATGGCCACGAGGGTGGCTTGATGAAGCTCGTGGCCGAAGTCGTGGGCTTGCCGGAATCGGGACGTGTGCTCGACGGTGCGATCTATCTGATGAACCCGGTGACACCGTCGTCCACGTTTCCCGAAGCTGTTGCACTGAAGCGGCAATGCGTGATTCACCATAAGCCGTTCATCTCGACCGTGGCGTCGGCGCGCGATTGGATCGAAGCGGAGCGCATGCACAAAGGTCTCGCGCCCGATCCCGGCGCCGATGCGTTGTACGCGCTGGAAACGCAGACGATCGCCTTGATTGCGCATGACGCCATGAAACCGCAAATGATGGCGTATGCTTCCGATCACTTCGATCTGCTTTCCCGTTTTGCGCGTCGCGTGGGTACTGGGACGACAGGCCAGCAGCTCAACGAGTTGGCTTGGAGCCGCGGTTGGCCGGAAGACAAGCTTTGGGTGCATCGCTACCAGAGCGGCCCGATGGGCGGCGACGCACAGATTGCCGATCTTGTGCTGGAGCGCCGTTGCCAGCGCGCGATCTTTTTCGAGGATCCGCATGTGGCTCGTCAGCACGAAGCCGACATTCAGTTGTTGGAACGCGCCGTGACGACCGTGACGGATGCCGCTGTCTGCGTGACATCGCCGCGCGTGGCCACGCGCTGGGCCGAAGCGGCGCGCCGTCGCGCTTCGCTGCGGACGGGTTGAGGAGACGCACATGTGTCTGATCGCCTTCGCCTGGCATGTCCACCCGCGCTGGCGGCTTTTGCTCGCGGGCAACCGCGACGAGTTTCATGCCAGACCCAGCGCGCCGCTGGCGCATTGGGCCGACTCGCCCATCACCGGCGGTCGCGATCTGGAGGCAGGCGGTACGTGGCTGGGTGCAACGGCCGCGGGACGCTGTTGCGTGGTGACCAATGTGCGCGATCCGCGCGATCCGCAACACGGCGCATCCCGTGGCTTGCTGGCGACGGACTATCTCAATGGTCCAGATGACGCTCTGGTGCATGCGCGAAAACTGGTCGATACAGCGTCCGATTATCGTCCCTTCAATCTGCTTACGTTCGATACCGCGCATGGTTTTTACATCGGCAATCGTCCGCAGGCGCGTGCGCAAGCAATTGAGCCAGGCATTCACGGTCTTTCCAACGCCGACTTCAACACGCCGTGGCCGAAGACGCGTGCCTTGATGCAGCGGCTGAGGCATTGGATGGATGCTGGTCACGAAGAGGATTTCGCACCGCTCTTGGCTGCGTTGGCTGATGAACGTCAGGCGCCCGATGAAACGCTGCCGGATACAGGCGTGGGTCTTGAGCGCGAGCGTTGGCTCTCGTCGGCATTCATTCGAGGCGAGCAGTACGGCACGCGCGCCAGCACCATCGTGGCGATCGATTACAAAGGCAAAGGCCGTATCGTCGAACGGCGTTTTGGGCCGAATGCACGATTCGATGGCGAAAGCGAATTGATCATTCGCTAACGAACGCGAACGTTTCAGCTTTCCGGGAAACGGCCGTCCAGGTAATACCAGCAACCACCGTCGCGCACGAACCGACTGATCTCATGCATGCGCTGGGCTTTGCCGCCGCCATAGCGCAGGCGCGCAACGAACTCGACCGTCGCGTGCTCGCCGTCTTCCTCGTGGTATTTCACGTCGAGCCCAAGCCATGTCGGCGCAGGTTGCTGCGCAGCAAGCTTCAGGTGTGCCGGTCGCGTGCTGGGATGCCAGGTGGCAAGCAAATAGTCCTCGCGCTTGAGCACATACGCGCTGTAGCGCGAACGCATCAGCATCTCGGCCGTCGGCGCGACAGCACCATCATGGAACGGGCCGCAGCAGCGCGCGTAGCCAGCGACATTGCCGCAGGGACACGGTGTCAGGGTGTCGATGGCTTGCAAGGTGCGAAATCCTACGAAGTAACCCGCCGACATCCTCCCTCAGTGAGCCGCAAATGCAAGGGGGAACTAGGCGGAAAGTCATGCATGGGTTTATGACAGGATCGCGTAAAGTCACAAGGCTGCCGGGAGAGCAGCATTCCTGACATCGATGGCACCAGCCGCCAGGGCTTTGGGCGGCCGTTGCGGAGATTCCCATGCGTCCCATTCGTTCCCTGCTTTCGCTCACCGCACTCGCGGTGGCGTTTTCCGCTGCCTGCGCCCATGCGCAAACCGCGCCGATGACGCCGGATATTCCGGCCGGCTTCAAGGCACCGACAGACTCCTACGATTACATCAAGCGCGACGTGATGATCCCGATGCGCGACGGTGTGAAGCTGCACACGGTGATCGTGATTCCGAAGGGCGCACACAACGCGCCGATCCTGCTGACGCGTACGCCGTACAACGCCAGCATGCGCGCGCAGCGTACGCTTTCCACGCACATGCTCGACATCCTGCCGCAGGGTGACGAAGTGTTCGTGAAAGCCGGTTACATCCGCGTGTTCCAGGATATCCGCGGCAAATACGGTTCCGAAGGCGACTACGTGATGACGTTGCCGCTGCGCGGACCGCTCAACAGCACCAAGATCGACGAGTCGACCGACGCTTACGACACCATCGACTGGCTGTCGAAGAACCTTCCCGAATCGAACGGCAAAGTTGGCATGCTCGGTTCGTCGTACGAAGGTTTCACAGTGGTGATGGCGCTGGTGAATCCGAACCCGGCGCTGAAGGTCGCTGCACCGGAAAGCCCGATGGTGGATGGCTGGATGGGCGATGACTGGTTCCACTACGGTGCGTTCCGCCAGAACAATCTCGACTACATCACCTTCCAGACGACGCAGAAAGGCACGGGCTACATGATCCCGCGCGAGAATCTGGACGATTACACCAACTATCTGCGTGCCGGATCGGCCGGTGATTACGCGCGTGCGAATGGCTTGGACGCGCTGCCATTCTGGCGCAAGGTGCATGAGCATCCGGCCTATGATCTTTTCTGGTCGGCCCAGGCGCTCGACAAAGTGATGGCGCAGCAGCCGCTGAAAGTGCCCGTGATGTGGGAGCAGGGCCTGTGGGACCAGGAAGACATGTGGGGCGCGATCCACAGCTACGAAGCGATCGAGCCGAAAGACAAGACCAACACCTTGAACCATCTGGTGATGGGCCCATGGCGTCACAGTCAGGTGAACTACGACGGTAGCGAGCTCGGACCGATGAAGTGGGACGGCGACACCGCATTGCAATTCCGTCGTGATGTGTTGCTGCCCTTCTTCAATCAATACCTGAAAGATGGCGCGCCGAAGGCAAACACGCCGCCGGTGTTCATCTACAACACGGGCGAAAATCACTGGGATCGTTACAGCCATTGGCCGCTGTCGTGCGAGAAGGGTTGCGCATCCAAGCCGAAGCCGCTCTACCTCGAGGCGGATGGCCGTTTGTCGTTCGATGCGCCGAGCGCAAGCGATGCGAAGTACGACGAATACGTTTCCGATCCGGCCAAGCCCGTGCCGTATCTCCCGCGTCCCGTCGTGGCGACCGATCATGAAGCGTGGACGCATTGGTTGCTCGACGATCAGCGTTTTGTCGATGGCCGTCCGGATGTCGTGACATACGTCAGCGAGCCGCTCACTGCACCGATGCATCTGGGCGGTGCGCCGCAGGTGAATCTGGTGGCATCGACCAGCGGCACGGATAGCGACTGGGTGGTGAAGATCATCGACGTATATCCCGACACGGTGCCGTCGACTCCGTCGATGGGCGGTTACGAGCTGCCGATTTCGCTCGATATCTTCCGCGGCCGTTATCGCACCAGTTTCGAACATCCGCAGGCGATCGCGTCAAACGAGCCGCTGGTTTACACCTTCGGTTTGCCGACGGTGAATCACGTGTTCCAGCCGGGCCATCGCATCATGGTGCAGGTGCAGTCGACGCTGTTCCCGTTGTATGACCGCAACCCGCAGACGTTCGTCGACAACATCTTCGACGCCAAGCCGAGCGATTACGTGAAAGCCACGCAGCGCATCTGGCATACGCCCGACCATGCAAGCTTCATCAGCTTGCCGGTCGTATCGGGCCAGTAAGAAAGACGAAACGGCGCCGGACAGATTACATCCGGCGCCGCTTCCACAAACGCAGTCGATTGTTCGCCGGCATGGCCACGTCGTCGACGAGATCGAAACCTGCTTTCGATGCAAGCGCATCGACATCGGTAGCATCACGAATACCCATATGTGCACCGCGCATTTTCAGGTCGCGGTCGAACGATGCGTTGCTCTCGCTAGTGAAGCGGCCATTGATATTGAACGGGCCGTAGATGGCGACATAGGCATTGTCTGTCATGACACTGGGAAGCTTCGCGAACATGTGCTCGACTTCATGCCACGCCATGATGTGCAGGGTGTTGGCGCTGAATACGGCGTCATAGCGCTCAGTCGGCCAATTGCCCATGACATTCAGTGGCAAGGGTGACGGCGCGTTGGGCAACGCCGCTTCGTCGAGCCACAAACGTATACCGGATAAATATTCCGCGCGATCCGAACACTGCCATAGAAGCTGCGGCATCGCCGCCGCGAAATACGCTGCATGTTGGCCTGTGCCGCTGCCAATCTCCAGCACCCTCGTACGATCGGCAAACCACTCGCGCAACACCGTCAGGATAGGTCCGCGGTTGCGTTCGCTAGCGGGTGAAAAAGGTTTTTCAGACATCGCGACGCGTGCGCAGGCAGCGGCTGAAAATCAGACCGGCCGTCCGCGCAAAACGCGCGCAGGCAACATCAGCACTGCGCCAAGCAATTCGAAAACTGCCGTGACAGTAATGCCGACCAGGCGGAATGGCAGCAAAAGCAGCCACACGATGGGATAGAGCACCAGCGCCAGCAGGGCCAGCGGCCAGCAGAAGATCAGCAACACCAACCAGAGCAGAAAGCCGACCATATGTTTCACCCGGTGGAGAGAACTGCCCAAACTTTAGCCCAGGCAGCCCGGCAGGCGAAGATGACTGCTGGCACCCCGTTCACATCACGGGCTTAACGCCAATCAGCAGGCTGTGGAGCCAATAGGCGAAGAGGGCCCAGACCACCACGCCAATCACGACGATCAGCACATCGCCCTTGACGGTGCCTGGCGGATACACCTTGCCCTCTAGCCGGTCGCGGCGACGGGACACGGCGTACAGCGCGATCGACCAGATCAAAAACGGCAGGAACAGCACCACATCGTGCAGCATGCCTACGGCGAGAAGATGGCCAAACGCCCAGATCTTCACGGCGAGGGTTTGTGGATGGCCGAACTTCGCCTTGATGTGATTGTTCGGTACACGCGCCGCCGCGAAAAAGATCAGCGAGATAAGCATGAACAATGCATTGAGGCGGCTCAACCATATCGGCGGTACATAGAGCACGACCGGATGCTGTCTGGCCAACCCGAAGCCCCACACGATCAATACGAAACCGACAATGGCGAACAGGGAGTGGATGCCCTTCCAACGCTTCAGCCCGTGCTTGGCGATGAATTGCGTGCGCCAGCTGTCCGCAACGATGCGCACCGAATGGATGCCGATAAAAAGAATCAAGCCGAGGACTAGCACGAGCATACGGCTACCTCATTATGTTGGTTTGCGAAGTTGTTTCACTCGTCATTGACCAGCTACGCTGTTGTAAAGCGTATCGGCGCAGGCCGGAATCCAGTGTACTCAGGCTGTGCCTAAGTACCTCGTCTGTATGTTGTCGTCACTGGATTCCGGCCTGCGCCGGAATGACGAGCATAGAAGCAAGAGCGTCACAAAATACACCTTGACGCCACACGCACTAATTTCCGCGCACTTCAACCCGTGCCACAAGTGCCAATGCATGCAAATCCAGTGTGACACGATCCGTCTGCCGAACGGGAAGCCACGCTTCGCCGGCCTGCAGCCGTCCTTCCGACGTATCCACATGTCCCTGCACGCAGAAAATCAGCGCAACGGCATCATCGACAACCTGACGGCATGGCCCTTCCCAGACGACCAGTTCACCGCGCGCACGCTCGCGGCGAATCATCAGATTGAAATCGCGCGTCGGGCCGCCGGTGAGGCTCACCGAAACATGCGCCTCGCCAGGAAATGCAAAAGGCGTGAAAGGCGCCACGAGTGCATGCTCGCGACCGTCGTCCAGCGTCATCGTAAAACCGGCGCCTTGCAGCAATGCGATGTGACGATCGATGCCCGGAAACGCAGAGAACGGCGATGCGCTATCCACATCCGCGACACTGACACGCCAGACGAAATCGTCCATACCCGCGCCAGCTGGATGGATCGCCAGTTCGCGCGTACGTCCCATGCCGTTCTTCCATGGCACGGAGTGACATTCGCGCAATCGGATGATGGTCATGCCGTACGCTCGATCACGCGCTGGAAGGGTGGTAGAGCTTTTAGCATCTGGCTGCCGTAATGTCGCGTGACCACGCGACGATCCAGCAACACGATGCGGCCGTGATCGGTTTCGCTGCGAATAAGTCGTCCGCAATACTGCGTCAGCAATCGCGTCGCTTCCGGTACGGACACTTCGAGGAATGGGTTGCGGCCGCGCGATTCCAGCCATTCGGCGTATGTTGCGCCCACCGGGTCGGTCGGCACGGCGAACGGCAATTGCGTGATCACCACGGTTTCGCAAAGTTTGCCGGGAAGATCGAGCCCTTCGCCGAACGATGCAAGACCAAACAGCGTGCTGCCTTTGCCCGATTCCACCGCGGCAACATGTTCGGCGATAAGTTGCGTTTTACCAAGCGACCCTTGTGCGCGAACCTTGCGCACTTTGTCGATGGGCAGGCGTTGCAGCACGCGCTCCAGTTTTGCGCGTGAGGTGAACAACACGAGATTGCCCGCATCCCAGTCCAGATGTTCGGCGAGCCATTCGGTGACGGCTTGCGCATGCAGTTCGCGCTCATCCGGTAGTGCGGACAAAGCAGGTACTTCCAGACGGGCTTGCGTGCTGAGATCGAACGGCGAGGGCAGGCTTATCGTTACCGCGTCGTCCGGTAAACCCACAGCATCGGCGAAGCCGCGAAAGTTTCCGCCTGCGCTGAGCGTGGCGGACGTCATGATCGCGGCACTGGCGTTGTCCCAGAGAATGGCGCGCAACAATGCGCCAGCCGAAACGGCCGACGCATGACAAACGAATTGCTGATCGTGCGAGAGCGTGACCCAGCGCGCCAGTGGCGGTGCATGCTCGGGATCGTCGCTGGACCATGCGCGCCATGTGCGTACCTGGCGATCCATGCGTTCCAGTGCGATGCCCAATTCGCGCGACAGCGCTTCCTGGGTTGGGCCGCCTTCGCTCATCTCGGTGACCGTTCGACGCACCGCGGTCAGCCAGCGATGCACTTCCGACGTCAGGATGTAGAGCGATGTGGCGTGTTGCACCCACGTATCGGGAAGCTGCCCCAGTGAACCGCGATACATCGGTTCCGTTTCGGAGGGATCCGGCAACCACGATAGTTTTATCTCGCGTTCGAGATCTTCCAGCGCGTCACTCAATTCCTGCAGTTTTGCATCGCCGGTATCGAGCGTGAGTTTGGCGATCACTTCCTTATCGGTCAGCGAATAGGCCGCATGCACCTGGCGCGCCAGGCGACTGATCTGCCGCACGGCCGTGCCTAGCGGCACATCGGAAGCACCGCGATCGATCGTCTTGTTCGGCATGTGATGCGCCTCGTCGAACACGTAAAGCGTGTCGTCGGGCTTGGGGAGAATGATGCCGCCCCAGTTGTCATCGTCACCGGGCATCGTGAGATCGGAAAGCACCAGGTCCTGATTGGCGACGATGATGTCCGCATCGGCCACGGCACGACGAGCCGCGAAAAACGGACACGCCATGAATTGCGCACAACGACGCCCCGTGCAGCCGCCGGCGCTGGTCGTGATCATGGCGCGAAGCATGTCGCCGGGTGTTTCCGGTGCGGCGTCCATGTCGCCGTTCCACTCATGGTGGTCGAACGCATCCGTGAGTCTGCGCAGAACCGTTTTGTCACGCTCTGCAGGTGGTTTGCTCCACAGCGCAAGATCGGTGTCGAGCGCCAATCCCATTTGTCCGCTGTCGACGAGACTGTTGGCGGCCATGCGCAAATTGCGCGGGCACAGATAGCGGCCGCGGCCTTTCGCGATGGCGACCTTGGCATCGCTGCCATTGAGTTTCAAATACAGTGGAATATCGCGTTCCACCAACTGTTCCTGCAGCGCGATCGTGGCCGTGGCGATCAACAGTTTCTTTTTCTGCGCACGCGCTACTTCCACGCCCGCAATCAGATAAGCCATCGATTTACCGGTGCCGGTAGGCGCCTCGATCACCGCGGCGCCGCCCGCGTGCGACAGCGCGCGGGCCACCTCCGCAATCATGCGTGTTTGCGCGGAGCGCGCCCGGAAGCCGGGAAGTCCATCCTTGATGCGTGCATACGCGTCGCGAATGACGGTTTTCAGATCGTCAGTGAGCATGTGCTGCCTGATGCATGGCAGCGATGCTCAGCGCTACGGCTTCGGCAACGCGAATGCCATCGACGCCAGCTGAAAGAATGCCGCCCGCATAACCAGCGCCTTCGCCTGCGGGAAACAGCCCGCGCGTGTTGAGGCTTTGATAATCGTCGTCGTTGCGGCGTATGCGAACGGGTGACGACGTGCGTGTCTCCACGCCAGTAAAAATCGCATCATGCCGCGCGAAGCCCTTCAGCTTTCGATCAAAGGCAGGCATGGCCTCGCGAATGGCTTCCACGGCGTAATCGGGAATGGCGTGAGCGAGATCGGTCAGATGCACACCTGGCTTGTAGGAAGGCTGTACTTCGCCGAACGCCGACGAAGTACGACCGGCGATGAAGTCGCCCACCAACTGTCCAGGCGCTTCATAGGTGCCGCCACCCAGTTCAAAAGCGCGGCTTTCCCAATGACGTTGCAACGCGATGCCTGCAAGCGGGCTGCCGCTGTCGTCATACGGAATAAAGTCGCTCGGTTCGACGCCGACCACAATCGCCGCGTTTGCATTACGTTCGTTGCGTGAATACTGGCTCATGCCATTCGTGACAACCCGGCCCGGCTCGCTTGCTGCGGCCACGACGGTACCACCGGGGCACATGCAGAAACTGTAGACGGAGCGGCCGTTGTGGCAGTGATGCACAAGTTTGTAGTCCGCCGCGCCGAGCAGCGGATGTCCCGCTTGCGGACCGAAGCGTGCGTTGTCGACCATCGATTGCGGGTGCTCGACGCGAAAGCCGATCGAGAACGGTTTGGCTTCCAGATACACGCCGCGCTTGTGCAGCATCTCGAACGTATCGCGTGCGCTATGGCCCAGTGCCAACACAACGTGATCGGTGCGAATTTGCTCGCCGTTGCTCAGCGCCACACCGCGTACGTGACGCACGCCATCGGAATCGGTTTCGACTTCGATGTCGTCGACGCGATGTTGAAATCGAATTTCGCCGCCCAGCGATTCGATGGTGTTGCGCATATTTTCCACCATCGTCACCAAGCGGAAGGTGCCGATATGCGGTTTACTGACGTAGATGATTTCTTCCGGCGCGCCGGCTTTCACAAATTCGACCAGCACTTTCCGTCCGTAGTGATGCGGATCGGAAATCTGGCTGTAGAGCTTGCCGTCGGAAAACGTACCCGCACCGCCTTCGCCGAACTGCACGTTCGACTCCGGATGCAGGTTGCGCTTGCGCCACAGGTCCCAGGTGTCTTTGGTGCGTTCGCGCACCGCTTTGCCGCGTTCGAGGATGATCGGGCGAAAGCCCATCTGCGCCAGAATCAGTCCGGCGAATAAACCGCAGGGGCCCAGGCCGATCACGACAGGGCGACGTGCGAGCGTCGTCGGCGCCTGCGTCACGAATTTGTAGTTCGTGTCGGGCGTGGGACGCACATGCGGGTCGTCCGCAAAACGTTGCAGCAACTTCGCTTCATCCGCGACATCGACATCCAGCGTATAGATCAGCTGGATCGCGCCACGTTTGCGCGCATCGTGGCCACGGCGAAACACCGTGTAGCTACGGATAGCCTGCTGGCCGACGTGAAGCCGGTCGCGGATGGCCGCCGCCAGCGCCTCCTCGGCGTGGTCCAGCGGTAGCTTGATATCGGTGAGTCGCAGCATGCAGGGCAGGGCGGAACGGGACGACGCATTGTCTCACGTCGTCCACCGCCTGCCGCAGATGGCTGCCTCAGCTTTCGGCAGCGATTTGCCGCAGGGTCTGCTCGAAGACTTCCGGCGGCTGGCCACCCTGGATCAGGTAGCGCCCGTTCACAATCACCGACGGCACGGCGCGAATGCCCTGTTCCTGGAAGAAACGCTCCTGCGTGCGAACCTCGTCCGCATAGCGCCCGCTGTCGAGCACCTCGCGGGCCTTGGTGGCATCCAGACCCACTTCGCCGGCCACCCGGGCCAGCACGTCGTACGAACTCACGTCTTCACCTTTCGTGAAATACGCTCCCAGCAGTGCAAGCTTCAGCGCATGCTGCTTGCCTTCCAGCTCGGCCCAATGCAGCAGGCGATGCGCGTCGAAGGTGTTGTAGATGCGGCTGCGCTTGTCCATATCGAAGGTGAAACCCAGCGAAGCACCACGCTGGCGTATGCCTTCACGGTTCTGGGCCATCTGCTCCGGCGTACTGCCGTACTTGTGCGCCAGATGCTCAGCCACGTCCTCGCCTTCCGGCGCCATCTGCGGATTCAGCTCGAAGGGCTGGAAGTGAAGATCGGCCGACACACTGCCGTCGAGCTTCTGAAGCGCCTGTTCGAGCGACTTGAGCCCAATGGCGCACCATGGGCAGACGACGTCGGAGACGAAGTCGATTTTTAGATGTTTGGTGTCAGCCATGTTTGGTCTCAGGTAGCTGGTTATGACCGGTATATGCGGTTCGGTCCGCCCTATGGCAACCCCACCTCTGATAAACGCGAACCAACGAAAAAGGGGCCGGCAATGCCGGCCCCTTAGCCCGGGTAAGGCCACCATCTTTCTTTTGCGTCTTTCAGCGTTAAAAGATGGCTGTCACTTCAATCCATGAATCAGAAGTCGTACGTGGCCGAGAGGCGAACGTAGCGTGGAGCTTCTTGATACAGCGGCATGCCATAGGTGTTGGAAACCGTATACGGATCGGTTTCGTAGGTTGCATCGAGCACTGTAGGTTTGCGTTCGTTCAACACATTGAAAACGTCCAGGCTGAATGCGAGTTTCTTATCCGCAAACGGTGGTCGATATGTCACACCCAGATTGAGCTGCTTCGTCCATGGCAACCGTCCCAGGCTACCGATCGGCGTCGGATTGCCAGCGCAATAGTGGTAAGCGGAGCCATACAACACCGGATCGGATTCGTCAGTGCCGTAATAGCCCAGGCAAACTTTGGGTGCGCCAGACGCGATTTGCAGCGAACCGGAAATCATCCATTCCGGCGAGATTTGGTACGCACCTCTGGCCTTTAGCACGTGTGTGCGATCGTTCGACAGAACCCCATTGCTGTTTTCCATGAGCTGCCAGAAATCCCAGTCCTGCGTCTTGGACACGTCGTCCTGACCGATGGTGGAAAGCACCTGACCTTCGGTATTGCCATAACTACGCGAGAATGTGTAGTCGATGCGACCCTGCCACTTGCCATCGAATGGATGTTCCAGGAATAGATCAAGTGCGTAGTACTTACGCTTTGCTCCATCGGTGAAACCCCAATCCTGATTCGTCATCGTGACTTTGGAATAGCCATTGCCATCGGCATTGGCCAGCAAGAATGTGTTGGTCTTGCCGGGATTGAAGATCAAGCAGCTGTTCGGAAATACGACGCTATTCGGATCGATACCCGACGCAACGATCTTTCTGGCCACAGCATCATCGTCGCAAACGTCATCGATAGCTGTTTCCAGCCTGCGCACGGTAACTTTGGCGCCGTACATCCATTTGCTGCCAAGCATCTTGGTGAAACCCAGGATAGCTTCGTCCTGATATTGCGAACGAAGATCAGTCGCGGTAACCGTCTTGGGTTCCGGCGTTTGCCCGTATTCGCCATTGGAAGAGATCGGGCCGGGTCCGATAGGAGTTAGCCCAGTCGGCGCGCCGGTGGTCGGATCAATACCGGTGTAGGTGAAATACTCGTTGGTATAAGTGGAAGGGCCCGCTGCCCGTTCGGCCACGCTATTGGGCAGCGCAAGGTAGTAGCGGCCCAAGTTACCGAATACCTTGAACGTGGAGTCGCCCAATACGTCCCAGCTGAATCCGAGGCGTGGCGCCCATTGATTCGTGTTGTGCACGAATGCCTGATGGAGATTGTTGTAGTTGGAGAATTGGTCGTTGCGAAGACCAATGCTCACCAACCAGCGATCATTCACCTGCCAGCGATCTTCCAGGTATTGCGCGGTTTGATCCACCGACATGCTGGTCGTCGTGGTGTAGATGTATTTGCGCACGTAGTAACCATTACCACCTGGCGCACCAACGCCGAAGTCGGGATTCAGCGGGGTATTTGGCTTGCTGGCCTTGCCATAGAGCCATGCATAGGCAGGTCCAAATACCTGTTGACCTTCATCAGTCGATGAAGTGGTTATGTTGTCAATGCCAGCGGAAAGCGTGTGATCGCCCAGTTTGTATTCGAGATCCAGGCGCAGGCCATGGCTGCTGCTTCTGGCATCAGGCGACTTTACGTAGGGCGTGGTAATGCCATTGGTGATGGGGATTCCACCAGTAATGCTCGGATCCTCACTCAACACACCACCGAGATAAGGCAGCGTGGGATCAGCGCCAGGAACTTGGCTGTAATCCATAACCTTGGTCTTGCCGTAAGTGGCCGAGAAGGTCAAGTCATCGGTGATATAACTGGTGTACTTGCCGATGTAGATATCAGAGCCCGTCTTGGTCGATGTGTCATAACCGAACAGTGGACCTTGCGAACGAGTGTCGTAGTCGTACTCATCCAGGCTGCCGCTAAAGGATTCTTTGCTCGATATGTTGGTGAACTCGAGGATATTGCTGTCGTTGATATTCCAGTCCAGCTTGACGTAATGCTTTGGCAGGCTGTAACTGTAGTGCTCGTCGTATGGTTGGGAGGACGATGACGACGATGTCGACAAGCCGTCTCTCTTCTCAGCTTCTGCCGATGCGAAAAGGAAAAGCTTGTCTTTGATCAGCGGACCGCCGACATAAAAGCTGTACGCCGTGTGCGTAGCCGTATTGTCCTTGCGCGAACGGTAAAGCGTGCCGGCAAGCGCGGGATTTTGATAACCGTAACCTGCGGGAAGTGTCGTGTTGGGGTAGTAGACGTTCTTGGGATCAGATGCAAGAAAACCAGGTTCCCTCAATACCTGCACGCCAAAATGCCACTGATTGGTGCCGCGCATGCCAACCTGGTTGATAACGCCGCCGTCCGAACGTCCGTATTTGGCGCTATAGCCGCCGGTGAACACTTCTTGCTGATCAATCGAGCCATAAGGCAAGCTGATACCACCTAGGCCGGAAAGCGGGTCTGTCGTGTTGAAGCCATTAATGTAATAGGCATTTTCAGTAACTGATGCGCCCCCGAACGAAACTAGTGGATTGCCGGTCGGGCCGCTGAAGTAACTGCTGCCACCAACAGTACCCGGTGCAAGCAACGCAATCGCTTCTGCGCTACGAGTAATCGGAAGCTGCGCAAGTTCTTTGGATGTGAGAACTGTGCGCGAATCCACGGCTGTCACGTCGATAGGGGGTAGTCCTGCGGCAGAGACAGTAACCGTGCCAAGCGACTTCGCATTCGAAGCCGAAGCGAACGACACATCTGTGTTCGCGTTCACGACAATACTCACGTTGTCGCGCTTATCAACAACAACCCCGTCTCGCTGAAGCGAGACGCTATACGTGCCAAGCGGGAGGTTAGTGAAGCTATAGCGCCCCGAATTGTCTGTGATGGTTTTGCGAACCAAGCCAGTTGAGCTGGTGGCCGTGATCGTTACGCCTGGCTGCGCCTGACCACCAATGCTGCCGGTTGTGGACTGCGCAAACACGCTCGTGCTCGCCAGCGCGGCTGCACAGGCCAAGGCCAATAACGAGTAATTAAAAGTACTTCCTGCTTTCAAGGTGTTCTCCCTGGAGTCGCCGTTCGTTGCTTAGCGGTACAGCGAATGGCGGATGACAAAAGCGAAAGTCATCCCTAGCCATGACGCATGGCTACTAAGGTGACTGCCGCGGATTTACGGCCCGACCCCAGAAGGGAAAATTCGTTGCGAACCGTAACGATCAAATAAGCGACCGAGGTTTTTGCAACAATCGGACGGCGCCTAATTTGATGAAGGGCGAGTGCCAGGAAATCTGAAAGACGAAAAAAAGCCCGTTACTGCACGATGCAGTACGTACAAGTACTAGAGGGGTTGTGTTTGATGCAGGGCGAGTTGCTCGATGTGCCCATTGCGGGCGACAGCATCAAGAGACGCTGTGCAGGGCGAATGATTCGCCCTGCACGCGAAAAGAAAAGCCTTACGCTTTACCGATGAAATCGTTCTTGCCGATGTTCGTGCCAGCCACGCGCAGAATGTTGTAAGCGGTGGTGCAATGGAAGAACACGTTCGGCAGTACGAAGTGCAGCAGATAGGCCTGACCTTCGAACTTCGTTTCGCCATTGCGTGACGGAACGACGATGGCACGCGTTTCGCTGCCGTCGATCTGCTCGGGCTTGAAGCTCTTGATGTAATCGACAGCGCGGTCGATGCGCGAAATCAGCTCATCGAACGTGGTTTCGTTGTCTTCGAACTTCAGCGGGTCGACGCCTGCCAGACGCGCGGCAGCGTTTTTGGCCATGTCGGTAGCAATCTGCACTTGCTTGACCAGCGGCAACATGTCGGCGATCAGGCGGCTTTGCAGCATCACCGAATCTTCGACCTTCTTGTCCTTGGCGTGGGCCTGACCTTGCTGCAGCACGTGCTTGAGGTTGCCGAGTGCGCGCAGGAAGACAGGTACAGCGGTCTGGTACATCGAAATGCTCATGGGGACGACTCCGTTTTATCGGTGTGAAGAGATTCGCCGGCCACTTCACCAGCCAGTGGCGAGAGTTCGCACGCCATGGCAGCGGAAGGTTCCGTCGAAGAGGGGGAATGGGACGCTTGCACGTGTTGGATTGCGTAGTACGCGATGATCGCCGCGATCGCCAGCAACGACGCGGCGAGCACAAAGGAAACGCCGGGCAAATGGATTGGCGCGTGATCGCTGATAAACAACGCGAAAAGGTTGGCGAACAGCGCCGGTCCGAAGATGCCGGCGAGACTGGCAAGACTGGTTAGTGCACCTTGCAGACGACCCTGTTCGTGCGGATCGACTTGCTGCGTCATCAGCGCCTGTGCGGGCGGTCCGGAAAGGCCTCCCAGGCAAAGGAACGGAATGCCGAGCAGGAAAACCCAGCCCACCGAGGACAGGCCAAAGAACATATAGCCAACCACGCAGAGCGTCAGGCCAATCATGATCAGGCGTTTTTCGCCGAGCCGTGGCATCAGTTTGCTCACCAGTACCGCCTGCACGAGACCGCTGCACAGACCCACCAGCGCCAGCGTGTAACCCACGGCCTGCGGGCCCCAGCCGTAGCGGTAGTCCGTGTACAGCACGTAGGTGGAGTTGAGCGAGAACTGCGCCAGATTGATCAGGAAAAACACCGCGGCCAGCGCAAACACCTGCGGATAACGGCGCAGCAAGACGAGCGCGCCGAACGGATTGGCATGGCTCCAGTCAAATCGTTTCGTGCGCTTCTCCAGCGGCAGCGATTCGGGTAACACGAAGAAGCCGTAGCAGAAATTGGCGAGCGACAGCACCGCCGCCGCCCAGAACGGCAAGCGCAGGCTGAAATGACCAAGGAAACCGCCCAGCGCAGGGCCGACAATGAAACCGACGCCGAACGCCGCGCCCAATGCACCAAAAGCCGCCGCGCGTTTTTCCTTCGGCACGATGTCGGCGATATACGCATTCGCCGTCGAGAAACTTGCCGCGCAAATGCCGGAAATGCCACGGCCGATGAAAAGCAGCCACAGCACTGGCGTTATCGCCATCACGATGAAGTCGATGCCAAGCCCGAAGCTGGAAATCAGAATCACCGTGCGCCGGCCGAAGCGATCGGAAAGCGTGCCCTGGATCGGCGAGAACACGAATTGCATCAGCATATACAGCGTGCCGAAGAAACTCGTCCACACAGCTGCGTGCGCGATGCTGCCGCCGCTCAGTTGCACGACCAGGTGCGGAAGCACCGGAATGATGATGCCGAAGGCCAGCATGTCCAGCATCACCGTCACGAAGATGAAAGACAGCGCGGCGTTGTGGCGGCGGGTGACGGTGGTCGGAGCGGAGTCCATGCAGTGATGTGTACGGAAAGGTGGAGCGCGAACGATAGCCGATGACACTACCCTTGGCATGGGCTGAAAGTGTGCGAAACGCCGCAGGGAAGCCGGCTGTAGCGGTTACATCGGCGGCTGGGCCAGTTCCCGTGGGCTCAGGTAGCCATCGTGGTTGCGGTCTAGCTTGTGGAATTCGCGCCGCAGGTTGTCCTGCCACTGCTTGAGGGTGACCGGGCCGCCGCGGCCGCCGGGCAGTTCGTCAGATTCGAGAATGCCGTCGTGGTTGCGATCCAGGCGGTAGAAGCCCTGGCTCATGTACGTCACATACTCGTCTTCGCTGATGCGGCCGTCGCCATTGGTATCCATGGCATGGAAAAGGTCCGTCCCCTGGGCCAGCACCGCGAGCGGTAGGAACAGCAGCGCGGCGGCCAAGGCGCGCATCAGCGCCGGCCGCCGTGGATGCCGATGAAATCCAGAAACTCGGCGCGTGTGCGTGCATCGTCGCGGAAGCTGCCGAGCATCTGGCTGGTAATCATCGATACGCCACGCTTGTGCACGCCGCGGGTGGTCATGCATTCGTGGCTTGCGTCGACCACGACCGCCACACCGCTGGGATGCAGGTTGTCATGGATGCAGCGGGCGATCTCCGCCGTCATCTTCTCCTGCACCTGAAAGCGTCGCGCGTAGGCATCGACCACGCGCGCAAGCTTGCTGATGCCGACCACACGATTAGTGGGCAGATAACCTACGTGCGCGCGGCCGATGATCGGCGCCATGTGATGTTCGCAATGACTTTCGAATTCGATATCGCGCAGCACGACCATTTCGTCGTAACCGGCCACTTCCTTGAAGGTGCGGCGCAGGTACTCACCCGGATCGATCTCGTAGCCGTTGAACCAGTCCTTGTAGGCTTTGACGACGCGTTTGGGCGTATCGATCAGGCCTTCGCGCGACGGGTCTTCGCCCGCCCAGCGCAAAAGGACGCGCACGGCTTCTTCGGCTTCGTCGCGGGTAACCCCGTTGGATGTGTGGTGCTCGCTCATGCGGCTTCCTTGAAACGTGCTCAGGCGGGTAAGTGTAGCGCTGGCGTCAAGCCTGCCGGCTCAGGATGGTTCACGGACTGGCCTGGCGAGGTGGGTATGCTTGGCGGGTTCGCTGGAGATTCGGGCCGTTTTGGCCGGTTTCAATGGCGGACCTTGCCGACTGACCCAGAGCCCGCGACATGCCTCGTTCGATCAACCGCGACACCCAGCTTTGCATGTCCCTGTCCGGGCGCCCGGGCAACTTCGGAACGCGCTTTCAGAATTTTCTGTATGAGGCGCTGGATCTGAATTTTGTCTACAAGGCTTTTACGACGAAGGATTTGCCTGCGGCGATTGCGGGCATCCGCGCGCTGGGGATTCGCGGTTGCGCGGTCTCGATGCCGTTCAAGGAGGCATGCATTCCGTTGGTGGATGAAATCGATGCGTCGGCGCAGGCGATTGCGTCGATCAATACGATTGTCAATGACGATGGTTTATTGCGTGCGTACAACACCGATTACATCGCGATACGGAAGTTGATCGAGCGTTATCGTATTTCGCCGGATACGCGTGTGGTGTTGCGTGGTAGTGGAGGGATGGCGAAGGCTGTGGCGTGTGCGTTTCGTGATGCTGGATTTATGTCGGGGTATGTCGTTGCGCGTAATGAAGAGGCAGGGCGCAGATTGGCGGATATTTGTGGGTATGCGTGGGCGGCTGATGCGTCCGGATTGAACGCGGAGTTATTGGTGAATGTGACGCCGATTGGGATGGAGGGTGGGGCTGAGGCGGATACGTTGGCATTTAGCCGAGAGGAAGTCGAGGCGGCGCGGATGGTGTTTGATGTGGTGGCGTTGCCGGTTTTGACACCTCTTGTGCGGTTGGCACAGTTGCTCGGGAAGCCGGTTATTACGGGGGCAGAGGTGATTGTGTTGCAGGCGGTGGAGCAGTTTGTGCTCTACACAGGGGTTCGCCCGGATGATGCGCTGATCAAGCGAGCTGCTGCACAAGCGCTAGCTTGAACCAGCGCCGTCAAATTCACCTCAACGGTTATCCCGTCATTCCGGCGAAGGCCGGAATCCGGTGACTGTATCGCTTGGTTGATGCGATATCGCCGGTGGGCTCGCTTACGCGGCGGGCGTTTCGCCCGTCTGCCGACGGACGAGTCACTTTTCTTTGCGTGCCCAAAGAAAAGTAACCCAAAGAAAGGGCACCCCGTATGCGGTGCTCTCCGGGCTTCGCCCTCCGAGACCGTGAGACGGGGCCGGGCTTTTCGACAGGGCATCCTGCCCTGGCGAAAAGGAATCGGCATCCATGCCGATTCCCCTGCGGGCCTTTTCGTCCCCGTCTCACTCACCGCATAAGGGGCTCGAAGATCAAGAGCGGTGCGCTTCGCGCACTTTTTGAAAAAGCGAACAGCGGAAAGCCGAAGCTGAAAACCCGAAGTTGAAAGGCCAAAACTGAAAAGCCAAAACGCGGGCAGCGACCTATTGGTCTTCAGCGATCTCTTCTTCACCCGCCACAGAATCACCAAGCAATTGCTGTGTTTGTTCACCGGGCAGCAATTCCACATCACGCAATTTGCGCTCGATAGCGCGCGTGCGGGTAGTGGTGGTGTCGAGGTGTTTGCCGGCTTCGTCGAGTTTTTTGCGGACGGTTTTCAGCACGTCGCCGAATTTGCCGAATTCGTTTTTTACCGCGCCGAGCAGTTGCCACACTTCGCTGCTGCGTTGCTGGATGGCAAGCGTGCGGAAGCCCATTTGCAGGCTGTTGAGCAACGCCGAGAGCGTCGTAGGGCCGGCGATGGTGACGCGTTGTTCGCGTTGCAAGCTTTCGAACAGGCCGGGGCGGCGGATGATTTCGGCGTAGAGGCCTTCGGTGGGCAGGAAGAGGATGGCGAAGTCGGTGGTGTGGGGCGCGGCGATGTATTTGCTGCGGATGGTTTTGGCTTCGTCGCGTATGCGGCGTTCGAGCATGTTTGCAGCGCGTTCGACGCCTTCGGCGTCGGCTTGCTGCTGTGCGTCGAGCAGGCGTTCGTAGTCTTCGCGCGGGAATTTCGCGTCGATGGGTAGCCACACCTGGCTGTCGCGCTCGCCACCTGGGAGCTTGATGGCGAATTCGACGCGTTCGTCGGAGCCAGGAACCGTGGCGACGTTCGAGGCGTATTGCTCGGGCGTGAGCATTTGATCGAGCAATGCTGCGAGTTGCATTTCGCCGAGAATGCCGCGTGTCTTAACGTTGCTGAGCACGCGTTTCAGGTCGCCGACGCCGCTGGCGAGCGATTGCATTTCGCCGAGGCCGCGCTGCACGGCTTCCAGTCGTTCGGAGACGAGCTTGAAGGATTGGCCCAGGCGCGTTTCGAGCGTGGATTGCAGTTTTTCGTCGACCGTTGCGCGCATTTGTTCCAGCTTGGTCGCATTGTCTTGCTGGATGGCGCTGAGCTTGGTTTCCAGCGTGGTGCGAACTTCACCGAGGCGTTTTTCGTTATCGGCGGTGAGTTCCTTCAATTGCTGCTGCTGTTGTTCGCCAAGACGGGCGAGCGTGACGGTGAGTTCTTCGCGGCCGCGGCGTGCGTCTTCGGTGAGTCGCTGGTTGAGTGACTGAATGCTGGTGTCGGTGCGTTCGGTCAGTGTGTCCAGCCGCTGGCCGAATTGCAGGAGTGTTTGACTGAGTTCGCTGCGGCCGGCGCGTTGTTCTTGCGCCAGCGCTTCGCGCAGATGGCGGTTGTCGTCCTTCAGAGCGTCGAGGCGGGCGTTGAGGCCTGCGTCGCCGCGGCCGCGCAGCAAAGTCACGACCTGCAAGATGAGCAGGACAATGAGAAGAATCAGCAGAATATCGATCAAAGGCATGGGTGATTCCGGGCTGTCTGGGCACAGTTTACCCGCAGGCGTATCAGTCCCTGAGATTGCGGGTAGTATCGGGCAATCCTTACGGATTGGGGGGTGTCATGGCGACATCGGGCAAAGCAGCCAAGGCGTTGCTTGGTTTGACGGCGGTGGTGGTGTTCGTCGCGTTGGCGCTGCAGTTTTACCTTTCCCTGCGTCTCGCTGAAGCGAATGGCAAATCGATTGGCTACGGCGTGGTGCTGTATCTGGGCTTCTTCACCATCACGACCAACTTATTGGTGCTGCTTGCTTCAGTGGCACCAATGATGGCCCCGGCGTCTTGGCTGGGCCGATTTTTTGTAAGACCGGTCGCGGTGGGCTGGGTGGCGACCAGCATTGCCTTTGTCAGCGTCGCTTATTTTCTGCTTTTGCGGCATGTGTGGAAGCCGCAAGGTTTGCAGTTGATCGCCGATGTGCTGCTTCACTACGTGGTGCCGGCGCTATACGTGCTTTTTAGTTTTGTCGCGTTGCGCGCCATGCGGCTTCGTTGGGTGTTACCCTTTTGGTGGAGTATCTATCCGCTGATTTATTTCATTTACGCGATGGTTCGCGGTGAGGTGATCGGCGCTTATCCTTACGGTTTCATCGATGCGTCGGCACTGGGTTACGCCACGACATTTCGCAATGCGGTTTTTCTGTTGATTGCGTTTCTCATGCTGGCTTACTTGCTGATTTTGCTTTGGCGTGTGGGTGCCGAACCGCTCAGTCGATCCGACAAAACACTGCTTTGAGATAGCGGCTTTCCGGCACATCGGCACGCACCGGGTGATCGGCACCCGCGCCGCGCGTTTCCAGTATCTGTATTTCGCGGCCTGCATTGAGTGCAACACGGCGAAGCATCTCAAGAAAATCCGCCTCGCTGACCAGGCCGGTGCACGAACACGTCAACAATAAGCCGCCCGGTGGAATCACGTCGAGTGCGAGGCGATTCATCGCGAAGTATTTCTTCAACGCGTCCATCACCTTGGTGCGGTCGCGGGTGAGTTTGGCGGGGTCGAGGATTACCGCGTCGTAGTGCTCGCCGCGCGCGATAGCCTGACGGAGCCAGTCGAAGATATCGGCCTGTTCGAAACGCACATCGACATGGTTCGCCGATGCATTGGCGCGAGCGATTTCCAGAATACCCGCGTCCATGTCGACGCCGATTGCTTCACGCGCACCGCCGGCTGCGGCGTGTACGGCAAACCCGCCTGCGTTGCAGCACAGGTCGAGCACGCGCCGGCCGCGCGCAAGTTCGGCGAAGCGTTGACGATTGTCGCGTTGATCGGCAAAGAAACCGGTCTTGTGCCCGTAACCCGGCGCAGCATGAAAACGCAGGCCGTGCTCATGCACTTCCACCGGAGTGGGTGCTTCCATCGCGCGACAGTCGAACGATTCCTGCTTTTGCACATGGCTTTCGGCAAACCAGTACAGGCGTGCGCCAGGAAACTGGCGCAGCAGCGCGGCATGGATCGCGTCGCGGAATTTCCACATGCCGGCGGCGAAGTATTCGATCACCAGAATGTCGTTGTAGCGATCCACGATAAGCCCGGAAAGACCGTCGCCTTCGCTGTGCACGACGCGCCATGCGTCGGTAACCGCATCGAGCTTCAGCAACTCGCGGCGAAGCGTGACGGCACGTTCGATGCGTGCCGAGATCCAGTCGGCGTCAATCGATTCACTGGCATCTGTGGTCAGCAGGCGCAACGCAATACGCGCGTGACCATTCCAGAATCCGCGACCGACAAAACGGTTCTTCGCATCCACCACATCGACAACGCTGCCGGGCGGAAGGCGTGTTTCGGGTTTGTTGACCTGCGCCGACCACACCCATGGATGTCCCGGGGTGCGGTCGGATTTGAGGCGGATAACTGGCAGATCGGTCACGGACCTGGCAACGGGCGACGAGCTATTCATCCCGCCATGATAACCCGCCATGCGCGAAGGGGCCGTTTTGACAGGCGATTCTTAGCGAAGCTTGAGGATCAGCCAGGAAAGCAGGGCCAGCAGGTTGACGCCCAGGTGCGACACCGCCGGACCGACGAATTGCAGAATGAAGCCCTCGCTGCCGAAATGCCACCCGATATCCGGGTGAGTGGGGATATGCAGCGTGGTGTATAGGTTCACAAAGCCGCCGCAGTGAAAGCCGTAGCTGAAGACCGGCGTGGCGATCAGCGGCAATTGCAATAACTGCGCGATGCTGGAGAGACGAACGCCGCGTTCGCTGTTTTCAATCAGCAGAACGCCGGCCACCAAGACGAACACGTACAACGCCAATTCGATGAGCCCAATCGCCGCAGTGCGCAAGGGTCCGATTTCCAACAGGCGAGGCAGTACGCGCGCCAAACCATAAAAACCGCCCGCAACTTCCAAAATGCCGATGAGGCGAAACAAAATCTGGCGCATTCAATACCTCGTGTATCGTTATTCGAGTTCTTCCGCCTGCTCGTGCAGGTCGGTGATGTGTTGTTCCCACCAGCGCGGTTCGGCGGCAAACGGGAACGCGGCGGGAAAGGCCGGATCCTGCCAGCGCGCCGCGATCCAGCCGGCATAATGTACTTGTCGCATGGCACGTAGCGCAGGAATGAGTGCAAGTTCTGCGTGATCGAAATCACGCATCGAACCATAACCTTCAAGCAGCGCATCCATCGCGCGCTGATCATGCGCAAGCATCCATAAATCCTGCACGGCCGGCCCCATGCGCGCATCGTCCAGGTCGACGAAGTGCGGGCCTGCGTCCGTCCAAAGTACATTGCCCGGGTGACAATCGCCATGCAATCGCAGCGTACGCACTGGGCCGATTGCATCAAAGCGCGCGGCGACAGCATGATCCACACGCTCTACGGCGCCACGATAACGATCGATCTGCGATGCGGGAAGCAGGTGGGAATGAAGCACGGCGTGCATCGGCGTTTCAATCAAGGTTTCGCGATCGATTCTGCCGCGATACACGAAAGAAGCGCGCGCACCGACCGAGTGCATGCGCGCAATCAACCGGCCCAGCCATTCCAGCTGATCGGCTGATTCCAGCGAGGGCGCGCGCCCACCACTTCGGGGTGAGAGCGCATAGCGATAACCGTCGTAATGCAGCAGCGTGCGGCCGGTGTAAACGCTGGGTGCGACAACCGGAATCTCTGCATCGGCGAGTTCCTGCGCGAAGGCATGTTCTTCCAGAATGGCCGCGTCGCTCCATCGGCCGGGCCGATAGAACTTTGCGATCACCGGCGCGTCATCTTCCACGCCGACTTGCCAGACCCGGTTTTCGTAGCTGTTGAGCGCGAGCAGCCGGCCGTCGGGCCATAAGCCACAGGCATTGACGGCATCGAGCACGAGATCGGGCGTAAGGCGCGCATACGGCGTTTCGTCAGTCATCGCGACGCCGTGCAAAGGGAAGGCATGGCATCAACGCGAACCTACGGCAGTGGCGGGCACCACCGCCATCGTCAGGCGTGAAATGCACACGAGCTTGCCGTTTTCGTCCTCAATGCGGATTTCCCACACCTGCGTGGAACGGCCCAGATGCAGCGGGCGCGCCGTACCGGTCACCGTTCCGCTGAGCACGCCGCGCATGTGATTGGCGTTGATATCCAGACCCACCGCGCGTTCCTTGGCCGAATCCAGCGTGAGCATGGCTGCCGTGCTGCCGAGCGTTTCGGCCAGCGCCACCGAGGCGCCACCGTGCAGCAGGCCATAGGGCTGATGCGTGCGGCGGTCCACGGGCATGGTGCCCTGAAGCCAGTCGTCGCCCATGGCGGTGATTTGGATACCAATCGCCTCCATCAGCGTGTTGGTGCTCCAACCGTTGAGGCTGGCAAGGTCGATATCCTGTTTCCAGATGCGCATACGTTGATACTCGCCTGATCAGCCCGCATTGTCCGCCGACCACCCCAGCGGCGACAATGCAGGATCGCTCAGGTCACCTCAACGTGCATACCGTTACCCTCTCCAATTCCGGCCGCCGTTTCGACGTACTGCCCGGCGAAACCGTGCTGGAAGCGGCGCAGCGCGCGGGTGTCGCGCTGCCGTATTCCTGCCGCGCCGGTGTGTGTGGCAGTTGCAAGGCCACCTTGATCGAGGGCCGTTGCGACTATCCGCGCAATCCGCCTACCGCGCTGGATGTGCATGATCGTGCGCGCCACGCCGTTTTGCTGTGCCAGGCCGTGCCATTGACCGATCTCGTCGTGGCGGCACGTGAAATCACGTCGGTTGAAGACGTGGCGCGTCGGCAACTCGATGTGCGTGTAACGCGTAAATGGCAGCTCGCACCCGATGTGATCGGCTTGCATCTGGAACCCAAGGCAGGCGAGGCGCGATTGAACTGGTTGCCTGGTCAATATCTGGATGTTTTGCTGGAAGACGGCCGCCGCCGGCCGTTTTCGATTGCGAATGGCCCGCAAGCCGATGGCACGATCGAGCTGCACGTTCGCCACGTCGCGGGCGGCGGGTTTACATCATGGGTGAGCGACGTGCTCAAGGAAGGCGACACGCTGCGCATCGAAGGTCCGCTCGGCACCTTCGTGCCGCGTGAAGATTCGGAGCGGCCCATGATTTTCATGGCAGGCGGTACCGGTTTTGCGCCGGTCAAAGCCATCGTCGAACACTTTCTCGCGTTAGGTACGCGCCGCGCGATAAACGTCTATTGGGGCGCACGCAGTCCTGCGGATTTCTATCAACGCTCGCTTGCCGAACAGTGGGCGGCCGCTACGCCGAATATTCGCTTTCACGCGGTGCTTTCCGATCCGGAATTGGCGCGCCGTGATGGCACGCGCGAAGGGTTGGTGCACGAAGCGGTGCTCGACGATCATCCGGATCTTTCCGGCCACGACGTCTACATGAGCGGGCCGCCAGCGATGATCGATGCCGGACGAAAATTGTTTACCGATGCCGGTCTGCCCGAAGACCGGCTTTATTACGACTCGTTCGATTACGCACCCGACGTGCTGGCGCAGATTCTCGCCGCACGCGCGGGCATCAACGAAGCCTGATCAGTTGCGGCCTTTCGCCGTCGGCAATTGCGCCGCCTGCCACGCCAGCACGCCACCACCCAGGGTGTAGACGCGCGTAAAGCCCGCCTTGATGAGTCGCTGCGCGGCGCTGTCTGTGTTGCGGCCGTCTTTGTCCATCACTACGACAGGCAACTCGCGCGCTTTCGCCAGATCCTTGTTTTCCGGATCGAACTGGCTCATAGCCACGTGCTTGGCGCCGGGTACATGCATTTTTTCGAAGTCGGCGCTCGCGGAAAGATCGATCAACAGCGGGGTATCGCGATTGATCAGCTGCGTCAGGCCGGCCGGCGTCAGCTCCGTGTATTTGCGCATCCACACCATCACCTGCGTGACAAACAACGCGAGGATCACCGCCACCAATAAGGCGACCAGAAACAAATGGTTGCCCACGAACTGGGGCAGCTTGTGCATAAAATCGTTCATGGACCATCCACGGGCGCGGACAGGCCGCGCGGTTGCAGGTAAACGGCAGATTATACCTGCGCGACGGGCCTTGGGCTTGTCCGGCGAGCGGGGTTCAGGCCTCAATAACCGTTGGGGTTTGGAGGCGCCGTTTCGTCGAGATTGGGCAGCCCTGTTTCCAGCCACCACTTGTTCTTCGCCTGGTCGTACTTCCAGACCTGATGGTCGATGATGTGGCGCTCGGCCTGTGTATGAATGTTGACCAGGCCGATGTTCACGGTCTGCCGGATCTCGTTGGGGTCGCTGCCTGCAATCGCGCCTGTGCCTTCGTCGTAGTCACTTACGCGTAACTGAGTGAAGCGTTGGCGATCAAAGTCGGTGATGGGATGTGCATCGCGCACTTTGGGATCGACGAACTGCTGGGCGGCTTCGAAGCCATCCCAACGCACCGCGTTGGCGTATTCGAGTAGGGTGTGGTCGAGCGAATCGCTGCGCTTATCGGTGGCGCAACCGGATAACAGCAGCACGGTGGACAGCACCAGCGGACCGACAATTCGACGCATGAGACGAGCCTCCCCTTCAGGACAACCTATTCTGCCGCAGTCGTACGACGCTTCGCCACGAACTGTGCCTCAAGGGTAGCGGCCGGCTTGCCCTCTTCACCGGGAATCTGACACGTTACGCCGATGCGCGCACGGCCGCGTGTAGCGAGCGTGGCGAAGAAGGTGGTCCAGTCGGCGTGCGCTGCGGGCTGTGCTTCGGCCTGGAAGTCCTCCCACACGGGACTCAGGTAGCGCACGGTCGATTCGCCCACGTACACATCGCAATCTTCGCCGCGCTGGCGCAGCGCCAATTCGACGAGGCCCCAGCCGGTCAATGTCATCAGGCTGACGAGACTGCCACCAAAGGCGCAGCCTTTATCGTTCACGTTGGGTGCCAGCGGGCTGCGAAGGGTGAGCCGCTCGCCATCGTAATCCCCGAGTTCGAGTGCCATGGCCCGCGCCAGCGGAATGCCATCGTGAATAAATGCGACCAAGGCCTGGGCGGCGGTATGCAAAGCGGGTTTGTCCATCGAACATCAACAGGGAGGGGAGGTGAGACGTACAGTGTAGACGCTACACTCCAGACCCAACCCAGATACCGGCGAAACGGGCGTGAGCGCGCAGTCTTCACAACACGGCAGTTCACTGGCCGGCTGTACGGTTGTGATTACCCGACCGGCGGGCACGGGCGGGTCGCTGGCGCGGCGTGTTCGCACGCTTGGTGCTACGCCATTGCTCTTGCCTGGACTTTCCCTGCGTGCGATGTCCGATGTCGACACGGCACGCGCGCAATGGCAACAGGCACAGCGCGATGACCTGCTGATTTTCACCAGCCCCGCCGCCGTGCGATATGCCACGGCGCTATCGGCGCTGGATACACATGCCAATGTCGTCGCTACCGGTCAGGGCACATCGCGCGTGTTGCACCAGCACGGCGTGGATGCGCAAGTCCCCACGACACGGCAAGACAGCGAAGGCGTACTCGCATTGCCGGCGCTGCAATCCTTGCAAGGCCGGCGCGTGGCGCTGATTACCGCACCAGATGGCCGCGGCCTCTTGCAGGAACAGCTCGCCAAACGTGGTGCGACGGTGCGCGAGGTGCACGTCTATACCCGCGGCGCGCCGCGATTGAACCGGCGTCACATCGATGCCGTCATGCAACTTCCCAGTACCGCCTGCGTGCTCTTTTCCAGCGCCGAGGCCATGCGTCATCTGCTGACACTTCTGCCCGCCGCCGCGCGTGACCGCTTGCGCCGCGCGGTCGCTGTAGTGAGCAGCGAGCGGATCGCGGAGCTTGCGCGTCTGGACGGCTTTTCGCGGGTCGAACTGGCCACGTCTGCCCATTCCGAGGATTTGCTGGCCGCCACTGTCAAAATCTGTTCACGCATGCCCCACTAAGCCGGCCGCGGGGGCTGTTAGCATGCGCGCATGAGCCAGGACGACCTCACCCCCGAAAGCACCCCCGCCGCGCCCAAGAGCGTGCCCTCCGACAGCCCGCGTGCCAGCCGGTCAGCGACATCGTCGCGTTCGACGGGAGGCACGCTGGCGCTGACCCTGCTGATTGCGTTGATCGCGCTGATCGGCGTGGGTTACGTGGGGTGGAAGCAATGGAAGCTCACTCAGATCAGCACCGTCGCGCTGCGCACGACGACAGGACTGGAAGATCGCGTCACGGCCACCGAGCACGCGCTCACCGCCGCCAATGGCCAGGACACCGTGCTGCTGCAGCGGTTGAACGACGGCGATCAGGTCAATCACTCGCTGCGTGAGGAATTGCTCGCGCAGGACCAGCGTGTGCGCGATCTGGAAGAAGCCGTCGGCCGGCTTTCCGAAAAGACGCTATCCGGTCAGGACGCGATGCGCTTGGATGAAACCGAATCCCTGCTACGCATGGGCACGGAGCGCTATACGCTGTTCCACGATGCACAAGGTGCCGCGCAGGCGTACGCGCTTGCATCGCAGACGCTGGCCGGTGTGAACGACAACGCGTTCAACGGTGTGCGTCAAAGCATCGATGCCGAGCACGATGCCTTGGTGAAGAGTCAGGTCGCCGATCGCGAACAGTTGCTCGATACCGTGATGCAGCTGCGCAACGATCTTCCCAATCTTCCGCTGAAACCGTTGGACGAACCCGTCACGAACCAGGACAACGGCGTGTGGGCGCGCATCGTGCGCGGCTTGCACAGCGTGATCCAGATTCAGCGCGATAACGGTGCACCCGTCGATATCGCCGATGCGCGTATTGCGCGCGAGCTCATTGCGCTCGATCTGGCGCAGGCGCAGGCGTCCTTGCTCGCATGGGACGACAACGGTTGCACCGCGGCACTCAAGCGCGCCGATGCAGGTCTCGCCACGCAATTCGATCCGCAATCGGCGGCGGTGCAACAAGCTCGCGAGCATCTGGCCACGATGAGTACTCAGCTCAAGCCGGCCATTCCGGTAAAACTCGGCGGTGCATTGAGCGAACTGCGCAATCTGCGCGCTGTGCACGCACTCAAACCCGATAGTGGAAGCAGCGCCGTTGCACCAGCAGGGAACAAGCCATGAAGGTTTGGCGCTGGATTCTGCTGCTGGTGATCGCCGCCGCGGTGGCAGCTTTCTGCTGGCATTGGGTGGCGGAAGATCCCGGCTATGTCTTGATCCGCTTTCGCGGTGTCACCGCGCAGACCAGTTTGCTCGCTGCTGTCGTGTTGCTGGTGCTCCTGTGGGCAGCGATCAACGTGTTGTGGCGTGTCGTGCGTTGGCCGTTTGGTGCCTTCTCGCGCCGTCATCGCCGCGTCAGTCAGCAGCGGCTTGCGGACGGTCTTGTGGCGTTGATGGAGGGTCGCCATGGCGATGCCGAACGCGACCTCAACCGTGCGTCGCGTCTGGACATGTTGCGTGGCCCTGCGTTGCTTGCTGCAGCAGAAGCGTCATCGCGTCGCGGTGAGCACGGGCGTGCGTTGGAATCATTGGATGAAGCTGCCCAGGTTGCGCCACGTGCTGCGCGTGTCCTGCGTGCACGCGTCTTGCGCCGCGATGGCAAACCCGCCGAAGCACTGGCGCTGCTCACATCTGAAGCCGATAGCGGCAGTTTGAGTCCGGGTGGCTGGCGCGAATATGCGATGGCGGCGCTGGCCAACGGCGATACGCGTCGCGCGCGCGAAGCACTCGATCCGTTGCAGAAAAGCGGCGTGCTCGGCACGCGTGCCTACAACGCACTCGAAACGCAGATTCTCGTCGCCAGCCTCAACGGTGCGGGCGATGGCGCCGTGCTCAACGCGTTGTGGTCGTCGTTGCCGAAATCGCAGCGGCGCGCACCTGCCGTTGTCGACGCTTACGCCCGCAAAGCGGCCGCGTACGGACTCACGCTTCCGGCTATGGATGAAGTGGAATCCGCGCTGCGTCGCGAATGGTCGTCACAGTTGGTCGAGACCTACGGCACGCTCGCGGGCGATGATCTGGAAGCGCGGTTGCGCCGCGCCGAAAGCTGGTTGGATGGGCATCCCAATGATCCGAGCCTGCTGCTCGCGCTGGGTCGCATGTGCGTTCGCCTGAAGATATGGACCAAGTCACGTCCGTACCTCGAACGGTCGCTGGCGCTGGCACCCGGCGCGAATGCGTGGGAAGCCCTTGGTGATACGTATACCGGCATCGGCGACACCGGCTTGGCGCAGCGCTGCTATCGCAACGCCATCGCCTTGGCACGTGGCGACAATGCCGAACCGTTGCCCGCTGCGGATGTGGTGGGTGGACGTTTGGACACGCGTCCCATCGCTATCGAAGAACGCGATGCCCATGGCGTGCCGCGATTGCGCGAGTAGCGCAAATCATTTCGCCGTAAATCTCGTCTTTGTCTGATGAGTGTGCGATGGGGCCTGCATTTAAGCCCCGTCCGATATTTCGCTGTCGTGCTTCGCCTTACATTCCACTCGCTGCTTGGCGCCCTCACAACAAGCAGCTGTGTGTGGAGCATTGCGAACACGGATGTTTTTTCATTTGTAAAGCGCGAATCACAAGACGGGTTTTGCACATCCAGCGTTATTCCAATCCCCGGTAACCCATGTGCCGGGGATTTTTTATGTGCGATGAAGTTGAGGCGTCTTATTGGCCGCCAGGCAGAAACCGATAACCCACGCCGGGCTCAGTTTTCAACCATCGCGGTGTGGCGGGGTCATCGCCGAGTTTCTGCCGAAGTTTGCCAAGCACTATGCGCAGATAATGCGTGTCCTGCACATGTGTGCCGCCCCATATCTCACGCAGCAATTGCTGTTGACTGACCACGCGTCCGGCATGACGCACGAGCATCGCAAGTACCGCGTATTCCTTGCGCGTCAATGCCAGCGGCGCACCATCAAGCGTCACTTCGCGCAAACCCAGATCGATATGCAGGTGCCCGTCGTCGTAGCGTGGTGGCGCCTCGGCACCGCCAACCCGATTGCGCATCAATGCGCGCAGTCGTGCCATCAGCTCCTGGATACCGAAAGGCTTGGTCATGTAATCGTTGGCGCCGGCGTCCAGCGCCTTGACCTTTTCCTGTTCGGTATCGCGCACGGACAGCATCAGTACGGGGACTTGCGTCCATTGGCGCAGTTCGGCCAACACGTCGTGCCCTTCGCGATCGGGCAGTCCGATATCCAGAATCACCACATCCGGATCGCGTGTCGCTGCGAGCGCCAGCCCTTCCGCCGCATTGGCGGCGAGCAACACGTCATAGCCCTCGGCGCGCAGACCGATATCGAGAAATTTGCGGATCTGCGTCTCGTCATCGATGACCAAGGCGCACGGATTGGCAGCAGTCATGGCGTAGGAGGCGTGGGGAGGGGCAGGCTGATGCGAATGGTGGTCCCAACGCCTTCGCCGGGCAAGGCCTCCACGCTGCCGCCGTGCGCGCCGATCATGCCGCGGCAGATCGCCAGGCCCAGGCCGGTGCCCTGCGGCGCGCGGTCGCCGCGTGCGACGGAATAGAACATGTCGAAGATGCGTGCGCGCTCTTCTTCGGGAATGCCGGGGCCGCGATCGATCACGTCGATAAACAACCGGTCACCGGCTACGCGCACCACCACACGCACGGCTTCACCGGGCGGTGAGAAACGCGCGGCATTCTCCAGGATATTGAACAGCGCCTGCTCGATCAATGCCGGATGCACAAACAACAGCACCGTTTCGTTCGGCAGCATGCAATCCACGCGCAATTCGGGGAACAGTTTGCGCAAACGTGTCACCGCGGAGGCGACGATTTCCTCGGCGTCGGTCCAGTCGCGATTGAGCTTGAGTGTGCCGTGACCCAGTCGCGTCATATCGAGAAGATTCTGGATATAGCGATCCAGGCGTTGCCCTTCGCCCAGAATCGCGTCGAGCAATTCCTGCCGTTCGCCTGCAGGTAATTGCGCCCAGTAACTGGAGAGCGTGCCCGCTGCACCGATCATCGATGCCAGCGGTGAACGCAGATCGTGCGAAACAGACGAAAGCAGGGCATTGCGCAAACGCTCCGTCTCGCCTTGTACGCGTGCACCTTCCAGTTCCGACGCCAGACGCGCGCGCTCCAGCGCCTGACCGATATCCTGCACCATCGCCAGTGCGAGACTGCGGCGTTCGATATCCGGCGCATTGCCGTTTTCAAATCGCAGTGCAACCACGCCAAGGCGACGATCTTCGCTGCCGAGCGGCAACATCCAGCAGCGTGCGGCGTTCAGCGTATCGGTAAAACGGCCCGCCGCTTCGGCGTGCTGTTCGCACCATTCCGCAGCGGCGAGGTCCTGTGCCGTCAGTTTGAGTTCGGGCGTGCTATGTGCGGCAATTTGCAGATGATGTTCGACATCGCGCGCGAGAATCGCCGCCTCGCATCGCAAGCCGTGCGCTAGTGCGGCGGCGCCCACTTCGCGTGCGCCGTTCGCATCGGCGCTGGCCGTCAAACGCTGGCCGAGCGTGAGCAGTGCGTGCGATTGATCATGCGCGGCGCGCAGCGATTCCACCTGACTGGCGAGACGCGTAGCAAGCCGGCTGCAAATCAATGCGACCGCTAGGAATAGGGTCACCGCGAGTACGTCATCCGAATTGGAGATGGCCAGCGTGTAGCGCGGCGGTGCAAAGAAAAAGTTGTAGCCGAGAAAACACAGGATCGCGGTGTAGACTGCTACCGCCATGCGTGTGCGCACCGCGACGGTCATCACTGCGGTGAGGAAAATCAGCGCAAGATTGGCGACGGATAGGTAGCGATCGGCGACAAATGCCAGTGCGATGGCGACCGCTGTGACAACGGTCGCAAAGATGTATTCGTCGCGCCGCCCTCGCGCTGGCATTAGGCGCAATCGCCGGCGTGCCTGTGCGCGCTCTGTCGGTGTGGCAACGATCGTTAACTCAAGATGCGCACCACGACGAAGCAATTGTTGCGTCAGTGAGCGTCCAACCATGCGCGCAAGCAGGCGTTCGCGTGTGCGGCCGAGAATAATCTGGCCAACGCCTTCGCGGTCGGCGTGCAACAGCAGCTCATCGGCAATCGCATGTCCGCGCAATACGGTGGCATCGCCGCCAAGACGACGCGCGAGACGCATCGCCGTATCGACACGCTCACGCCGCGCGTTGTCCAGCGCTGCGCCGGTATCGACAAACACAACGCTCCATGGCGCGCCACGGCGCTCGGCAATGCGCCGCGCAATGCGCACCAAGTATTCGCTTTGCGCATGCCCGTCGATCGCTGCCATGACGCGCCTGCGCACGGGCATCGCACCGCCGCGCGCCAGCATGTGCTCACGCAGATCGCTATCGACGTGGCCCGCAACGGTATCAACCGCCAGCTCGCGCAATGCACCGAGGTTCGTCGGCGAGAAGAACGCATCGAGCGCGGCCGCTGCCGTCTCCGGCATATAGACCTTGCCTTGCCGCAGGCGTGTAATCAGCTCACGTGGCGGAAGGTCGACGAGTACGATATCGCGCGCACGATCGAGAAAAGCATCGGGAACCGTCTCGCGCACCGTAATGCCAGTAATACGGCGCACCTGATCGTTGAGGCTTTCCAGATGCTGCACATTGAGCGCGGTGTAAACCTCGATACCTGCATCGAGCAACTCGGCGATGTCCTGCCAGCGCCGTTCATGCCGACTGCCAGGCACATTGCGATGTGCGAGTTCGTCGACCAGCAGAATGTCCGGCTTGCGCGCGAGCGCGCCATCGACATCGAATTCGGTGAAATCGCGGCCTTGATAGTTCAGAACCAGTCGCGGCAGAACTTCGAGGCCTTCGAGCAACGCCGCTGTTTCAGCGCGGCCGTGCGTTTCCACCAAGCCGATTACCACGTCGACGCCCTGTCGTTTCAACTCGCGCGCAGCCGAAAGCATGGCGTAGGTCTTGCCGACGCCGGGAGCTGCACCAAGAAAAATCTTCAGGCGCCGATGGCTGTCTTCCTGCACGACATCGAGCAGGGCATCGGCGCGTGCGTCACGGGATGTTTCGGTCATGGGCAGTCATCGAGTTGCCGATGGCGGGCATCATGCGCGCAATGCTTTGCGAAAGCGACTGTCTTTCCTTCTGTCATCGCAGGCGGTTGGAATCCAGTAGCGATGCAGCGGGAGCTTTGTGCAAATCACGTCGGCACACTGGACTCCGGCTTGCGCCGGAATCGCTGCAGAGGAAAGTCGCCGTCCCTGGCGTTGTGACATCGTCGGAAATGCCATGTCAATGCACCTGCTGGCTGTCCAGCGCGAGATTCAGTTGCAGGACATTGACGCGTAGTTCGCCAAGCAAGCCCAGCTGGCGGCCTTGCGTGAACTGCGCCACCAACGTCTGCACTTGCTGCTCGCTCAAGTGCCGCACACGCGCAACGCGTGCTACTTGATATTGCGCAGCCGCGGGGCTGATTTCAGGATCAAGGCCGCTGCCCGATGCGGTAACCAGATCTGCCGGTACCGGCGCCGTATTACCCGGATCGACCTTGCGCAGCGCATCGATGCGTTGCTGCACGGCATCGCGCAGCGCGGTGTTGGTCGGTCCCTGATTCGAGCCGTTTGACGCGGTGCCGTTATTCGGCTGCGGTGTCGTGGCCGACGGACGGCCCCAGAAATACTTGGGGTCGTCGAAATACTGGCCGATCAGTTCGGAACCGATCGGCTTGCCGTCGCGTTCGATCAGGCTGCCGTTGGCTTGGTGCGGAAACAGCACCTGCGCCACACCGGTGGCGACCATCGGATAGATCAGGCCGGTGATGACGGTCATCACCACCAACATGGTTAGTGCATTGCGAATCAACCGACCCATGGCGGTTACCTCAGTAGTGAATGATCGCGTCGAGCACGGCAAGGACTTGATAGTCTTTCCGGCCGCCGTTGTATGCGTTCTCGTCATACGAATGGTCGTAACGCAGTTCCGGCTGAATCTCCAGATCCTGCGAAACCCAGTGTGTAATGCCGATCGTATGACTGCTGTAGCGCGTGGCGAAACCCGTGCGCTGACCTTTTTCGTCGTTGTAGAACTCGTTGCGGAACGACAGCATGTTGTTGGTGTTCAATTCGAAGTTCAGATAGTTCACGACGCCGAATTCGCCCGCTTCGCCCGGCACCGGCGACGAGCCGGCAACACCCGGCGTGCCACCGGGGCCATAGCCCGGAATGGCGCGGCCATACATGCGGTAGGCCTCGGTCAGCATATGGAAGCGCTGACTGAAACGATGGCCCCACGTCGTGACGTACATCTGCACGTTGTTGTAGTTGTAGTCGGACTTGTTCCAGTTGTTGATGCAGGGGTAAAGCATGTCGTTGTTATCGGCCGATACCCAGCGCACGCAGGTTTGCAGCGACGGGCGAGCGGATGAATTCCACGGCGCCGTGTCATTGCTGGCATTGATCCCGATCTGGAATGTCCACTGGCTGCTTAGCTTGGTCGTTGTCATCACGCCGGTCTGCGTGTACGGATCGACCGTGTACAGAATCGAGTGAGTCACCAGATAGTTCTGCGGTGAGAACTGTGCTTCGATATCCGGCAGCGACAACCAGCGACCGACGCGAATGACCATGCCTTCCGCAACCCACGGAATGTAGATATCGCCGTAGAAAAGCATCGGATCGTCGCCGTAAATCTTGCCGTTGCTCGGCTGGCCCGGCGCGGGATTGTTCAGCAGCTGATTGCTGAAGATGCCCTTGGTCACGGTGTAGTGATAGTCGTAGCCGTATAGATTGGAAATGTCGAAACCCCAATCGATGTGATCGGTCTGCACCGTGTCTTCGACACGCGTGATGTTGGTAACGAGTTGGTCCAACTCAACGCGATTGGGGCGCGTGTTGTAGGACACGGGGAAGTTCGAAAAGTTGGACGTACTCGCATTGGCCGCCGGTGTCACCCAACCGAAAACTTCGATGCGATTGCGCTGCATCCAATTACCGACCTTGGTGCAAGCCAGTGCCTTTTCCAACGGATAGGTGGAATTGGTATCCGGCACGCCGATCGGCGCGGGTACGCCACCCATCTGCCACTCCGAATTGGGGAAGGGCGGCGAATCGAACGGCGCATCCATCGCGCGGCGCGCAGGTGCAGGCGAACTCGAGGAAGATGGTTGCGCATCTTCGCGATAGGCATCGGCAAAGCGCGTGAAGAAACCATGGCTGCAATCGCTGCTGCCCGCTTGGGCGAGCGCCGTCGGAGCAGGACCGGCCGGCATCACGCTGACGTTGGTCGATTGCGCCAACACTTGCTGCGACAACGGCGCGGCGGCTAGCAGGATGGAGGTGACAAGAGCCTTCTTGACGTACATAACTTCCTCTCAAACGAGTCACTACTGGGACGGCATCGCCCCGTAGCGACGCCGATTTTTTTGTCAGATGCCGGCGTAACCGCCAAGCACGTATTCGTCTTCTGCCGTCAGTGGCGCATCGGTGGCTGTCGCGGCTCCCCTTGGCTGCCCGCGTACCGGCAGTTCTATCACCACATCGCAATCGGAATCATTTGACGTGACACGTAATTCCATCTGCGGATGGTCAGCATCGGGTAACGAAACGGACAGTTTCACGGTTTGCATAACAACGCCTCCTCAGGCGAGTCCAAACAGAACCAACAGCATGTCGATCAACTTGATGCCAATGAACGGCACCACGATGCCGCCCAGGCCATAGACCAATAGATTGCGGCGCAGCAGTGCACCGGCACCGAGCGCGCGGTACTTCACGCCTTTCAATGCCAGCGGAATCAGGAAAATGATGATCAGTGCGTTGAAGATCACCGCCGAAAGGATGGCGCTCTGCGGTGTCGCCAGCTTCATCACATTCAGCGTGTTCAAGGCCGGATAGGTGGTGGCAAACGCGGCTGGAATAATCGCGAAGTACTTGGCCACGTCGTTGGAGATCGAGAACGTGGTCAGCGAGCCGCGCGTAATCAGCATCTGTTTGCCAATCTCCACCACTTCGATCAGCTTGGTCGGATTGGAATCCAGATCCACCATGTTGCCGGCTTCTTTCGCCGCCTGGGTGCCGGTGTTCATCGCCACAGCCACGTCGGCTTGTGCGAGAGCGGGGGCGTCGTTGGTGCCGTCACCGCACATCGCGACCAGGCGGCTTTGCGATTGCATGGAGCGGATCAGCTTGAGCTTTGCTTCGGGCGTCGCTTCTGCGAGGAAGTCGTCGACACCGGCTTCGGCGGCAATCGCTGCGGCGGTGAGCGGGTTGTCGCCCGTCACCATCACCGTCTTGATGCCCATGCGGCGCAATTCGGCAAAGCGTTCCTTGATGCCACCCTTCACGATGTCTTTCAGTTCGATCACACCAAGTGCGCGGTCGCCTTCGGTGACGATCAGCGGCGTCGCGCCGCGGCGTGCGATGTCTTCGGCCATGCGCTTCACAGGCGGCGGAAGATGACTGTTGAGACTTTCCAGATAGCGTTCCACAGCATCCAGCGCGCCCTTGCGAATGCGGCGCTCGCCCATGTTTACGCCGCTCATGCGCGTCTGCGCGGTGAACGGAACGAACTCGGCGTGCAGCGATTCCAGCTCGCGCTCGCGCAGATTGAAGCGCTCCTTCGCCAGCACTACGACGCTGCGGCCTTCCGGCGTTTCGTCGGCGAGCGACGCAAGCTGTGCCGTATCGGCGAGGCTGCGCTCTTCGACGCCCGGGGCCGGATGAAACGCGACAGCTTGACGATTGCCGAGCGTGATCGTGCCGGTCTTGTCCAGCAGCAACACATCGACGTCGCCCGCCGCTTCCACGGCACGGCCGGATGTCGCGATGACGTTGGCGCGGATCATGCGATCCATACCGGCAATGCCGATCGCCGACAGGAGCGCACCAATCGTGGTGGGAATCAGGCAGACCAGCAGCGCGATCAACACGGTCAACGTGATCGGATTGCCTTTACCTGCCACCTGCACGCTGTAGATGGAGTAGGGCAGCAGCGTGGCGCAGGCCAGCAGGAAGATCAGCGTGAACTTCGCCAGCAAAATGGTCAGCGCGATTTCGTTCGGCGTCTTGCGGCGCGACGCGCCTTCCACCATCGCAATCATGCGATCGAGGAAGCTTTCGCCCGGGTTCTTGGTGATCTTCACGACAAGCCAGTCCGACAGTACGCGCGTACCGCCAGTTACTGCACTGCGATCGCCACCGGCTTCACGAATGACGGGTGCGGATTCGCCCGTGATCGCGCTTTCATCGACGCTCGCTGCGCCGGCGACCACTTCGCCGTCGCCGGGAATCTGCTCGTTCGCATCCACCAGCACGTAGTGGCCGGTGCGCAATTCGCTCGATGGCGTGAACACAATGGGAGCATCGCGCTTGGGTTCGGCCAATTTCTTGGCGATCACGTCCTTGCGCGAACTGCGCAGTGCGGCGGCTTGCGCCTTGCCTCGGCCTTCGGCCAATGCTTCGGCGAAGTTGGCGAACAACAGCGTGAACCACAACCAGATGCTAACCCAGAAGATGAAGGCGGTCGGCGCCTCACCGTGACCGGCAAGTGCCTGCACCCATAACAAGGTGGTGAGAACACTGCAGACGAACACCACGAACATGACCGGATTGCGGAACTGCAACCGCGGCGAAAGTTTGCGGAACGCATCCGCAACGGCTCTCCAGATCAACGTGCGATCGAAGCTGCTAACGGCGTGTGTATGCGAAGTCATGGAATCAGAATTCCTATTCAATCAGCCCGGAGGGATCAGTGCGCCGACATCAGATATTCGGCGATGGGACCGAGCGCGAGCGCGGGCAAAAAGGTAAGTGCGCCGACGATGATCACCACACTGGCCAATAGCGTGACAAAGAGTGGCGTGTGCGTAGGCAGCGTGCCGGCCGATTCGGGTACATGCTTTTTCGCGGCGACGGAGCCCGCCAGTGCAAGCATCGCGATCGCCAGCGTGTAGCGTGCGAAGAACATGCATACGCTCAGCATGACGTTCCAGAAGGGAATGTTCGCGGAGAGCCCACCGAACGCGCTGCCGTTGTTGTTGGTAGCCGACGTCACCGTGTAGAGAATTTCGCTGAAACCGTGCGCGCCCGGGTTGCCCACGGTGGCGGTCGCGGTTGGCATCATCACGGCGATAGCAGTGCAGATCACGACGAGCGCGCAGGGAATCAGCACGGCGAGGCTCGCCATCTTCATCTCGTAGGCTTCGATCTTCTTACCCAGGTATTCCGGCGTGCGGCCTACCATCAGTCCTGCAATGAATACGGCGACCACCGCAAAGGCCAACATGCCGTAAAGACCCGAACCCACGCCGCCGAAGATCACTTCGCCCAACTGCATCAACCACATCGGAACCAAACCACCGAGCGGCGTGAGCGAGTCGTGCATGTTATTCACCGCGCCGCAGGAAGCAGCCGTGGTGATGGCCGTAAACAGACTGCTCGCGACGATGCCAAAACGCGTTTCCTTGCCTTCCATATTGCCGCCGGATTGCAAGGCCGATGCGTGCTGATCGATCGACAGCGAATGCAGTATCGGATTGCCACTCTGTTCGGCAGCCGTTACGCCAATGACAAGCGGAATGAAGATCACCAGCATCGTGGCGAGAATCGCCCAACCCTGCCGACGGTCGCTCACCATCTGACCGAAGGTGATGCAGAGTGCGCCCGGGATCAGGAAGATCGCCAGCATTTCCAGGAAATTGGAGAACGGTGTCGGGTTTTCGTACGGATGTGCCGAGTTGGCACCGAAGAAACCACCGCCGTTGGTACCCAGCATCTTGATCGCAATCTGCGATGCAGCCGGACCCATCGGAAGGGTTTGCGTGGTGGTTTGTGCAGGTTTGGTTTCCGGATTACCGGAAGCATCCTTGACCGGATTGCCAGCCGAGTCGGTCACCGGTTGGGCGTACGAGCTGGTCTGCACCACTGGCACGTCCACATACGGCTTCAAGTTCTGGATGACGCCCTGCGAGACCAGCAGCATCGCCAGCAGGAACGACAGCGGCATCAGCACATAAAGCGTGGTACGCGTCAGATCGACCCAGAAGTTGCCGATGCCCTTCGTCGTCTTGCGCGCAAAACCACGCACCACGGCGATCAGCACCGCGATGCCCGTCGCTGCAGACAGGAAATTCTGCACTGCCAACGCGGCCATCTGCGTGAGATAGCTCATCGTCGACTCGCCGGAGTAGGCCTGCCAGTTGGTGTTGGTGACGAAGCTGATGGCGGTATTGATCGACAGATCCGGCGAGAGTGCCGGAAAGTGCTGCGGATTCAGCGGCAGCCACTGCTGCACACGCTGGAAAACATAGACCGCAACCATGCCGCACACATTGAAGACGAGCATGGCGATGGCGTACTGCTTCCACCCCATGTCTTCATTTGCTTTGATGCCGCAGAGGCGATAAATGAAGCGCTCCACGCCACCGCCCAGACGCGTGACGCGATTGGGTTCGTCGGCGTACACATGCGCCATGTAGCGGCCCATCGGTTTGACGAGCAACAAAAGGACGACCAGAAAGATACCGATCTGGATGAAATCATTGGCAGTCATTCGAACCACTCCGGTTTCAACAGCGCCACGCACAAATAAACCGTCAAAGCCACCGCGATGACGGCGGCCAGTCCGTAGAAAAAGTTCATGGGATTCGCTCCGTTAGAGACTCGCGGCAGCGCCGCGCGCGGTTAGCTTCGTGGCCCCAGGCGGTCGCAGAGCAACAGAAAGCCCAGCGTGGCCGCAGCCAGCACAAAACCGAAAATGAGATAGATAGCGTCCATAAAAGCCTCGGTGCCACACAGCTGCGCATTGTGGAGACCGGGGTATAAGAAGCGGGTAGCGAAATCGGCGCCCCGCGTATAGAACGCGTAAATTTTTTCGAACGGCAGGAACTTGGTCATTCGCTGCTCCCTCCCCTGCGAGCAGGGGAGGGTTGGGGTGGGGTCAAACAACCTGGCGATACGGCTAGTGCGTGCGACCCCCTCCCAACCTCCCCCTACTTCGCAGGGGGAGGGGCAACGCGGCTCCCATTCGAGGGAGGTGTAATGCAGCGCGCATCAAACTCCCTCCCCTGCGAAGTAGGGGAGGGTTGGGGAGGGGTAAGCCCCTCAATGCACGGAAACGGCCCACGCAATAAACGCCGCATTCACCGCCGTCAGCGTCAACGCGACAAGAAACAACACATCCGCGCCACGTTCCAGCCGGTGATTTCGCCGCAGGTTACGTGTGCGCAACGCCCAGTACGACACCAGGCAGGCAGCGAGATAGAGCATGGCGTTGATGGCCAGCAGATCATCGCCAAAGATGTCCGGCCGACGCAGCGAAATCACGACGCGGATGATGCCGATCACCGTAAGGCACACGCCGACCATTGCAGCCGATGCGGTAAAGATGTGTACGCAGATATCGTGGTGCAGACACGGTTGTTGTTTTTCTGCTGCGGCGTTCATGGCGTGATCGATACGTGTGGCGTCGATCAAAATGGACCGGCCTATCCGGCGCAGGTTTCACAGCAAGAGCCTGCGTTTAACTGCGAGATGGATTCAAGAATCTGCGTTGGGATCGCCCAGCCAGTGATCTTCCAGCCAATGTGCGAGCCGCGTGACCAGCAGCGCGCTCGCAATACCGATGGTGACTTCACCCAGTCGAGTAAGTGCCACGGTCCAGAACGGACCTGCATGCGGGACGAGCATGACGATGGTGACCGTCGTTGCACTCAACTTACCGGAGCTGCCCACTTTGAAGCACCAGCACAGCATGATCGCCACCGCCATGGTGATGGCATAGGCGGTGTAATTGTCCTTCGCCACATAGGAGCCGATCAGCGCGACCGTCCCGCCGATGCCCGCGCCAATCACCTGATCGAGCGACGATTTGCGTGTATCCATGTACGTTTGTTGCGTGACGGAGATCGCCGTCAGCGCGCCCCAGAAGGCTTGCTCCGTGTGTAGCAGCAAGCCGACGCTGTAACCGAGACTGCCCGCAGCCAAGGCCTGCGCCGCCATCGAAAGGCCATCGACCAAGCGATGACCCCACGGCAGACGCTTGTACAAGTCTTCGAGCTGGCCATGAAAAAAGCTGAGCTGGCGACGGCTGTCGCGGAGATCTTGTTCGCTCATCGGCGCACTCTCCTCAAAGCGGCGTGAGGTTCGCGTAAGCGGCAACCAGCCACTTGCTGCCTTCGCCTTCGAAGTTCACTTGCAAGCGCGTATGCGCGCCGCTGCCTTCGGCACTGACCACGACACCTTCGCCGAACTTGGGATGGCTGACGCGTTGTCCAAGTCTCACCGGTAAATCTTCTTTCAGCGACGGCGCCGGTTCGGCAAAGCGGCCGGCGTAGAGCGGGCGACTGACCTGCACGCGCGGCCGTACTTCGTCGATCAGCGACGGCGGCACTTCGCTCAGGAAGCGGGAAGGGCGCGCCAGCATTTCTGTGCCGTGCATGCGGCGCGATTCGGCGTGCGTTATGACGAGACGTTCGCGTGCACGCGTGATACCGACGTAGGCGAGGCGGCGTTCTTCTTCCAGTCGGCCTTCGTCTTCGACGGAACGCTGGCTCGGGAACAAGCCTTCTTCCACGCCAACCAGGAAAACCAGCGGAAACTCGAGGCCTTTCGCCGAGTGCAGTGTCATCAACTGCACGCAGTCATCCCACGAGTCGCCCTGGCCTTCGCCGGCTTCAAGTGCTGCGTGCGAAAGAAATGCGGAGAGTTCGCTCAGACCTGCTTCGATGTCATCGGGTGTCAATTCGAAGCGGGACGCGACGTTGACCAGTTCGTCCAGGTTCTCTACGCGCGATTCGGCATTGCCGCGGCTGTCTTTTTCATAAAAATCGCGCAGACCCGATTGCACGATGGCGTGGTCGATCTGTTCGGCCAGTGGCAATGCCGCACTAGCCCTCTCCCCTTCGGGGAGAGGGTTGGGTGAGGGGCTGTTCGAAGCGAGGAGTTCCGGCGAGGTTGTCCCCTCACCCCAGCCCTCTCCCCGGAGGGGAGAGGGGGCAAAAGTGCGCGCCATCTCGTCAATCATGGCGAGGAAGCTTTTCACCGCATTCTTCGCGCGCCCTGCTAATTCCGTGCTGCTGGAAAGTTCGACAAGCGCAGCCTCCCACATTGACGTGCTGTCCTGCCGCGCACGCCGGCGCAACACATCCAGCGTACGATCGCCGATGCCGCGTGGCGGCGTATTCACGGCGCGCTCGAACGCCGCATCGTCGTGACGATTCGCGGTGAGGCGCAGGTAAGCAAGCGCATCCTTGATTTCGGCGCGCTCGAAGAAGCGCAGGCCGCCATACACGCGATACGGAACATCGTGCTGGATCAACTGCTCTTCGAAGTTGCGCGATTGCGCGTTGGAACGATAGAGAATGGCGCAGTCTTTCGCGTTGCCGTGTTCGGCGATGTATTCGCGAATGCGCTCGATGACGAATCGTGCTTCGTCCTGCTCGTTATACGCGGCGTAAACGGCAATGCGATCGCCTTCCTCGCCGGCCGTCCACAACTGTTTGCCAAGACGGCTGCCATTGCGTTCGATCACGCTGTTGGCGGCTTTGAGAATGTTCGACGTAGAACGGTAATTCTGTTCGAGCTTGATCGTTCGCGCGCCAGGGAAATCGCGCAGGAATTGCTGCACGTTCTCGACCTTCGCACCACGCCAGCCGTAAATTGCCTGATCGTCGTCGCCCACGACGAAGACCTGGCCGGTTTGACCGGCGAGCACGCGAATCCACGCGTATTGCAACGAATTGGTGTCCTGGAATTCGTCGATCAATAGATAGCGCCAGCGTTGCTGGTAATGCTCAAGAATGGCCGGCTGTTTCAACCACAATTCGTGTGCGCGCAGCAGCAGTTCGGCGAAATCGACCAGGCCTGCACGACGGCATGCGTCTTCATACGCCTGATAGATTTGCACCAATGTGCGCGTGACGGGATGTTGTCCGTGCTCGATGTTCTCCGCGCGCTTGCCTTCGTCTTTCCAGCTGTTGATCTGCCATGCGGCCTGACGCGGCGGGAAGCGTGCTTCGTCCAGGCCGAGTCCGGCGATGACGCGCTTGACCAGCCGTTGCTGATCGTCGGCATCGAGAATCTGGAAACTTTCTGGCAATCCGGCTTCACGCCAATGCCTGCGTAGCAGACGATGCGCGATGCCGTGGAAGGTGCCGACCGTCAGTCCTTGTGTACCGCCGGGAATGAGGTGCTCGATGCGCGCGCGCATTTCGCCCGCGGCCTTGTTTGTGAAGGTCACGGCAAGAATCGCCCACGGCGGCACATGCTCGACCTGATTGAGCCAGCCGATGCGATGGGTCAATACGCGTGTCTTGCCGGAGCCTGCGCCCGCAAGAATCAGGTAGTGGCCGGGTGGCGCGCAGACCGCTTCGCGTTGCGCGTCGTTGAGTGAGTCGATCAGGTGCGAGACATCCATCTGCGGCATTGTAGCCGCTGTGCGGCTACGCATTCCTCCCTCTCCCCGATGGGGAGAGGGGCGGGGTGAGGGGCTCGGGCTTGCGAAAATGTTTCTACAGCGCGCGCTTTCATTGCGAGAAGCGTTGAGAGCAAAAGCTCGCTTCAAATGGCGGGCAGCACAACATTGGCCCCTCACCTCAGCCCTCTCCCCATAGGGGAGAGGGAGAAAATCAGCGCTTCGAGAGCAGGCCGCCGAGTGTCAGCAAGCCACCTACCACGATGCCTGCAATGCCCAGCCATTCGGGAATGACTTTGTCGTGGGTCGCGGTGAGCTTCGCCGAACCCAGCTGAAAGACGGTATCGGTTTGCGTATAGCTGCCGTGACCGAACACAACCCAAAGCCCTGCGCCCAACAGCACGATTCCGATGATGACCAGGATGGCACGCATGATTGGCTCCTCGAGGATGATCGCCCGATCATAAGCGCAGACATGTCGCCGAGGAAGCTACGCACGTACTTTCCTCAGCGGCGTTTCATGATTGCCTGCAATGTGTGGACGGCTACTTTGTCGGTGCACTCTCGATGCGATCGCCCGCAAACCGCTCAGAAGATGAAGCGGGCACCAATGGTCGGCGCAAGATTGTTGTCGTGGTAGTAGGGAACGCCGGGACCGTGCGGAATGGCGATGGCAAGGCCGCCGCTCACGTCGGAATACGCAACACCCGCATACGCGTCGAAACGCTTGGTGAAGTGATGATCTACATAGAGCGACACTTCGTTGAGCGTGCCGCCACAGGAGCTGCGGAATCCGGCGGCGACTGAGCAGGTCGTCGGAATACGGAAGTCGTTCTGCAGCTCGTGATAGTAAGACACCGTGATGTCGGTCTTGCTGCCGAGCGCGTATTTCACGCCTGTCCACCAGACCTGCACGATCTTGGGCGAATCGAGATTGTTGTCTTCGACACCGCTCAGGCGATAACCGCCCTGCGCGGTGGCGCCAACGCCCAAGGGGTTGTTGGGATTCATCTGGCGGATATGTTCGTAGCCGACAAAGAACTTGAACGCGTCCCACGTATATTTGGCTGTGCCCATGATGGCGCTGTTGTTGGTCACGATGCCGTATTCGGTGTTGGCCGGCGAGATCACGTTGGCGCCGGTAATGGGGTTGGTATTGATGCTATTGAGCGTCGATTGATACGGTTGCGTCAGACTCTCCGGCCCCAGCAGCGGGTTGACGACGCTGATCGCCTGGTCGACATGCTGGTAGACAAAGTCGGCGGAGAATTTGTTGTACGTTCCACCGACGTCCAATCCATAAGCTTGGTTGTGCGTGCCTTCCTGTGTACACGTGGCAGCCGTCCAGGTGGACGATGCTGAGTAGCAACCGCCCTGACCATCGGTGAATTTGTACATCGCGCCGACGTGGAACGGGCCATAGGTGAGGCGGTATTTCACGGCGTTGTCCCAACGCGTGTCCTGCGTGTCGCCGCCGCCAGCCATCAAACCGTTATAGCCGATGAACGAAAAGGCGTAGGCACCGCCGGCGGGATCGTATTGGAGCATCACATCGGTGCCGAGCGCGCGCTGACGACCGAACGTAAGCGTGCCGAAATCCGTCGACGAGATACCACCATAGATTTCGTCGTTGAACGCTTGGCCCGCACGTGCGCCATCTCCGGCAAACGAATAATTCTGCCGCGCACGGCCGTTATTGACGGTATTGGTGGCCGCCAAATTGGCCATCTCGAAAGACTGTGGGTTGAAACCGGTCGATGCGTTGAACACCACCGTCCAGCCTTCGACAATTTTTTCTTTCGCGCGGATGCCGACACCCGTCTGCTGCAGGTTGTTCGGTTCGATCAGATATCGAGACCGATTGCCGTTGCGATTGACCAACGATTCGCCTTCATAGTTATGCCCGTTGGTCGGCATGCCATGGCTGACCCAGCCGAAGCCGACGTCATACGCGCCGTACAGCGTGATGCCGTGCCAGGTCAGTGGGCAATCGGTAGCGAAGAACTCTTGCGTGCTTGAGCACGCGGCAGGAGTGGATGGCGCAGCAGGAGCCGGTTGTGCGGCTTGCGGATCGGCAGGGCTTGCCGTATCGGCCTGTGCCGTGATGCTGGCAATCATCAACGCAACAGCCAGACTCGCAACTATCCATTTCTTCAGCATGTGGAGTTCTCCCGTGATGGCGTGGCGAAACGCAATCACCATCTGCGTGGTTATGGAAAGGAATCAGGGTGAGGGTGCTGCGGTGTTGATTACCTCGATCGTCGTCACGCTGCGTATCCAGCGTGCCGGCCGTTTGTCCCCAGGTACAACGATTCGGTAAGGGCCGTCCTTCGCAATCGGATGACCGTCTTGCGTGTCGGCCAGCATCGCTTGTTCGTTGCCGAGCATCGGATCGAGTTCGGCGAGGCTGAAAACAATCTGGTAGTGATCGGATGCGGTGACGCGCACGATCGTCGTCATGGCATGTCCGCGCAGTTTCTCGCCGCTTGGTGCGTCCACTTTTTGCAGGATGCTTTGCAGCGACACGCCTTGCCATCGACTCGGTGCTTCGTGATGCGCAGATGCAGTGACGCTGACCCGCGGCATCGCGGCCAATGCAGTGTGATCGAGCGTTATAGGTGCCTTGCCATCGGCAATGACGCGCACAACCGGCTGATCGGCGGGCGCCGTTTGCGCAGCGACGTTGATGGATGAGAAGGCGAGGAGGGCGAGTAACAGCGCCAACCATCGGCGCGTCATCGCGGTGTTGCCGCAACGAAAACCAGCGGCGCGCGATGTGGTCTGCTGCGTGATGAATGCACATCCGCCCTTGGGAAGCATAAGCCCGACCTATCCCCGCGCCTCGGGTCGAGGCGTAATAAGGTCGAGTATATGACGGTTTCCTGTGAAGGGCAGTACAAAAGCGCGGACTAGCGGGCTGTCCCCAGAATGACGCTGGATGCCTTGACCACGGCTACCACCGCCACACCTTCGGCCAAGCCCAAGGCCGACACGCTTTCGGTCGTCACGATGGACGTCATGACGCTGCCGCCGTCCAGGCGAATACGTACATCCGCATTCACCGCGCCCATCGTCACCTGGACGACCGTTCCCGGAAATTGATTGCGCGCGGAAAGGCGCATACCGTCATCCGGCAGTGCGATCAACACCGACGACGATTTGATGAGCGCAATCGCTTCGCTGCCGATCTCAAGTCCGAGATCCTGCGTGCTTTCGCAGGTCAAGGTGGCCACGACATGTTCACCACCGGGCAATGCAAGTTCAACGGTGTCGTTGACGGCACCCTTGTGGATGTTCACCACACGACCGGCCAGCTGATTGCGCGCACTGGTTCGGAACATAAGGCTCCTTATCAGCTTGATGTCGGCGGCCGATTCATTGGCCAGCGTTTCGAATTGTTCGAAGAAGCGGCGATGCACATCTTCCAGCGCAGCGAAGGCTTCGATCAACCGCTTGCCACGCTCGGTGAGTTGCGAGCCGCCGCCGCCCTTGCCACCGGTTACGCGTGTTACGAGGGGCTCATCCGCCAGATTGTTCATGGCGTCGATGGCGTCCCATGCGCCCTTGTAACTCATTCCTACGGCGCGGGCGGCAGCGGTGATCGATCCGTTTTCGTCAATCTTGGCCAGCAATGCGATGCGATCGGCGCCGCCCAGAGCACGGTCGTCGGAGTGAAGCGAGAGTACGCCTTTTAATTTGAACATGATCGCGCCAGCCTCGTGGTGTCGCTTCAGCGAGACCGAGTCTAGCTAAATGGGCCGCGAAGCGAGTGTCTCGGCTCGTCATTCCCGCGAGGCGCTTCTCAACAGCGAAGCTGGTCAAGCGGGAATGACGGGCAACATGCTTTCGGTGAAGCGCCGAGTCGCCGCCAATTAAGGCGCGAATTCGTAGTAATCCACGCCCAAGTCCTGGAACGCGTTTTCGTACGTGCTACCGGTGCGGGCGATGACGAACTGATCGCGCGGCGGACAATTCAGATCGACGTGCTTGCCGTCGTGCAGGGCTTCGTACTGCTGCTGTGACAGATCGACCGATGCTTCCAGCGCTTTGCGGAAACCGATCTTGCTGGCGGCATCCCGCCAACCCGGTACGACACGCAGCGGCACAGCCTCGGCGGCATCGCCGCTGCCATAGCCGATAGCGGCAAGCTTGGCGTTCGTCAGGTCGACGTTCTGCTCCAGCGCATCTTCGAAACCTGCAGCAATCCACGCCGGCAAGGCGGCGGTGTAGAGATTGCCCAGTTCCATGGCCGAATCGGTGCCAAGTTTCACGCGCGTGGCGAGCAATTGCTGGAACGCCGGACTCTTGCGCACCACGCCCGACAACTTCGTCGTCAGCGGATGCGGTTCCTGCGCGGCATCGGCGTGACCGCCGCGACGCACGAAGTCACCGTACAGATCCGGATTGTTGCGACATTCTTCGATCACGCCTTCCGGCGACACGCCAGCCTGTTCGCACAGCGCCTGAAATTCCGCATTGGGTTGCGGTGCGCGTGCGAGTGCGCGGGCGTAGATAAAGGCCAATGCCTGCAGCGGCATCATGTGATACGGACGATGGAAAAACAGGCTATCCACCGACGCGAGGAATTCGCTGCCGGTCGTGCCGAGGCGTTCGATCATCGCGTCGAACGCCTGTCCCGTTTCGTCGAGGTAGGCGAACGTGGAGTACTTGCCGCTGAAGATCGGGAAATCGTGCAGACGCTTGCCGCGCTCGGAATAGTCCTGATCGAAATGGCGAGCGAACGGTTTGCGGAAATCCGGGCCGCGGTAGTCCGATGCGCTGCCGGAGTGTTCCAGATCCACTTCGAACAGTTTCGGCGTGGCTTCCACCAGCATGGCCACGGCGCCTGCGCCTTGCGTCTGTTCGCCGGTGGAGCCGCGCTCGTATTCGGCGATATCGCTGCACACGACGATGGCTTTGCGATGCTGTCCGTCGAAGGCGACATAGCGCAGCGCACTCTTCAGCGCATACACGCCGCCAAGGCAGGCATGCTTGAATTCAGGCACTTCGATGTTGCGCGACAGACGCGGCAAGCCAAGGCGTTCCAGCTCGCGATCGACCATGCCGCGCACGATCACGGCACCGGCGGAGTTGTCCTTGCTGCTCTCGGTGCCCAGGGCAAGCTGGCCGACTTCGCGCGGGTCGATGTTGTAGTTGCGGATCAGGCGAAGCACCGCGGTGGCGGCCATCGTGTAGGCATCTTCATACGGCGCCGGGCGGCGAAAGCTGCGGCCGACCACGGCCTGCACCTTGTCCCACGAATTGCCGGTCCATTCGCACCAGTCGCGCAACGGCACACGCGGCTGCGGAACATACAGGCTCAAACCACTTACACCAGGATTGCACCGTTGTGCTGCCGTCTCATTCGCTGTCTTCAAAACCAGTGTTCCTCGGGTCAAATCGGGCTCATGCTGCCGCTATATTCAATTCCGTCCTAAGCCGAGCAGGGTCGTTTCACCTGTGTCGCGGCGGGGCGTGAGCGTACGTGGGGGTGCACAGTACATGGACAGGGCTAGCCCGTCGATTATGAACCAGATTGCCGAACGATTCGCGCCCCTGGCGCATGACTTACGACATTAGCCCCGAAATTCAGTTGCGCTCGAATGGTTCCCTCTCCCCTCTGGGGAGAGGGTGAGGGGTGGACTTGCCACCATCCTCATGGCTTGCGTAAAGCATGGCTTTGAATGTTTCGTGCAATAGCGCCATTCATCGCGAGATTGGCCCCTCGCCCCAGCCCTCTCCCCGGAGGGGAGAGGGAGCAGGCAACTGAGGGTTGGGCCGTTGACGGGGATTTCAGCGGATTTAAACCAGCCAAATCCGTGAATATCGGTACTACTTCGCAAGCCGCGCAAATAAAACGCTGTGACCGGGCAGATGCAATCGCTGGCCGTCGAGCGATCCCTGCAGCAGGCCGTGGCTGTCCAGCAGCTGCGCCTTATCGAGGTGGGGCAGATCGAGCGTCACGTCGGCTGGCTGCTTGCCCAGATTGAACACCGCCAGCACGTCTTCATCGCGGTGACTGCGCACGAAGGCGAGTACCGGCTCGGGCGTATCGAGGAAGCGAATCGCGCCCCAGCGCAAGGCTGGTTGATCGGAGCGCCACGTCATGAAGCGCCGAAAGCCCTGCAAGACCGAATCCGGATCGGCTTCCTGCCGCGCAACCGCCAACGTCTTGTGCTTTCCGTCGATGGGCAGCCATGGATCGGCTGGGCTGAAACCGGCGTGCGCGCTGTCGTCCCAGGGCATCGGCGTGCGGCATCCATCGCGGCCCTTGAAGTTCGGCCAGAACGCGATGCCGTACGGATCGCGCAGCGATTCATAAGGCACCTCCGCTTCTGTCAGGCCAAGCTCTTCGCCCTGATACACGCAAACCGAGCCGCGCAGCGAACACACCATCGCCGTCAGCAGATTGGCAAGACGCGGCGATGCATTGCCGTTGCCCCAACGCGTGAGCACGCGCTCCACGTCGTGATTGGATATCGCCCAGCACGGCCAGCCTTCGCTGACCTGCGCTTCGAGTTGCTCCACCGTGTCGCGAATGTAGTGCGCACTGAAATCGCTGCTCAGCAGTTCGAAGCTGTAGCCCATGTGCAAACGGTGGCCGCGTGTGTATTCGGCCATCGTGGCGAGCGAGTCTTCCGAAGAAATTTCGCCCAGCGTGACGGCCGTCGGGTAACGGTCGAGCAAACTGCGCAATTCATCGAGAAAAGCGAGATTTTCCGGCTGCGTGTTGTTGTAGAGGTGATACTGGAACGCGTAGGGATTGTCCGCGCTGAAACCGCGGCCGACACGCTTTTCTTTCGGCTTGGGCGGGTTGTCGCGCAGCTGCTTGTCGTGGAAACAGAAATTGATCGCGTCCAGTCGCAACCCATCCACGCCCTTGTCCAGCCAGAAGCGCACATTGTCGAGCACGGCGGCGCGCACATCCGGATGATGGAAGTTCAGATCCGGCTGTGAGGAAAGAAAGTTGTGCAGGTAATACTGGCTGCGGCGCGGCTCCCATTTCCATGCGGAACCGCCGAAGATCGACAGCCAGTTGTTCGGCGCGCTGCCATCGGGCTTCGCATCGGCCCATACGTACCAGTCGGCCTTGTCGTTGTCGCGGCTTTCGCGGCTTGCCTTGAACCATGCGTGTTGATCGGAGGTGTGACTCAACACCTGATCGATCATCACTTTCAGGCCGAGGCCGTGCGCTTTGGCGAGCAGTCGATCGAAATCGTCGAGCGTGCCGAACAGCGGATCGACATCGCGGTAATCGGCAATGTCGTAACCGAAATCGGCCATTGGCGAGCGGAAAAACGGGGCGATCCAGATCGCATCCACGCCCAGGCTCGCCACGTAATCCAGGCGCTGAATGATGCCCGGCAGATCACCCACCCCGTCACCGTTGGTGTCAAGGAAGCTACGCGGGTAAATCTGGTAGATGACGGCGCCGCGCCACCAGGATGCATCGATCATCGAAAACCCCACTGTAAGCAGGCACCTCCTGGCACCTGCGCGAACGGAGTGCAGCTTAGCCTTTGCCCTGCCGCGGATCGCAGGGGTTTGCATACGTATTCATTCGTGCTGCGAGTGCGTCATGGATGTGCGTACGTCGAATCGCACGTGTACGTCGCGCACCAGGCATCCATTGCGTAAAAGGCAGGAAAAGGCTCATTTTCAGGGTATTTTTCATGTTCATCACGACGGCGTGTGAATGGCATGTTGCGCTGCGATGCATGCCGGACGGCCGACGAAATGAATACGTATGCAGGGTGTGGTGTGCTTGGAAAAACGCGCCCTACCATCCGCTCACGCCTCCACCATGACCATTGGGGTGCGAGCGGTCGGGGCATTCACATGCAGCGTGAATGACGGTGGTTGGCGATCAAGAACGACGCAACGACAAAAATTTCGGGGGAGGGGAACACGTGATTCTCAAGCGCAATTTGCTGGTAGTGGCATTGGCATCGGCAGGACTATGCATGGCATTCGGTGCACAGGCAGCCGGCGACAGCCCGCAAACAACAACGTCTGGCACCAGCCAGCAAACGACCACGGCCAGTACCGGTACGGGCAATGGCGGCACGGATCAGTCGACGAGCAATCCCAAGAGCCAACAGGCATTGGCCAAGAGCTTGTCGACGGTGACGGTGACCGGCTTCAGCAGCAGCGTCGAGAAGTCGATCGACTATCAGCGCTACGCCGACACGATTCAGAACGTCGTCACGGCCGCGGACATCGGCGGTCTGCCCGATCAATCCATTGCCGATGCGTTGACGCGTCTGCCCGGCGTTGCGGCCGAGCGTATTGCCGGCCAGGACTCGCAGATCAACTGCCGCGGTCTGTCCGGCAACTTCATCGAGACGACGCTGGACGGACGCGAACAGCCATCCACCAGCGGTAGCAACTACATCCAGTTCGATCAGTACCCCTCGGAACTGATCAGCATGGCGACCGTTTACAAGTCGTCGCAGTCATCGTTGATCGAAGGCGGTGTCGGCTGCTCGATTGCCTTGCAGACGGCCAATCCGCTGGACAATAAAAAAGACGAGACGCTCAACGTCGACGCGCGCGGAAGCTACAACGGACAGGGGCATGACATCGTCGGTGACGGCACGAACGGTTACCGCATCAGCGTGGCGTATCAAGGAAAATTCCTCGACAACACGCTAGGTGTCGGCCTGGGTTTTGCGCAGCTGTATCAGCCGCATATCGCCGAACAATTCGTGGGCGAAGCCTCTGACGGCAATCTGTACACGCTGGCAGACGGCCAGAAAGCCTACCTGCCCGAAGGTATCCAGCTGCAGCAGGACGGCGGCAGCGAGCGCCGTACCGGTTATCTGTCGACCATCGTGTGGAAACCGACCGATCATCTTCAGGTGACGGGCGACATGTACTACTCGAAGTTCGACAACAACTACTACGGCTACGGTCTTCGCTCGCAAAATTTCTACGGCAACAATGCCATCATCACCAATCCGGTCATCGGTGCCGGTGGTGCGCTGCTCGGCGGTACTGCAAGCACCAACACGGCGCTTCCGGCAGGACAGGTTCAGTTCTCCAACGAAACCACGGCCGACAACTACAGCACCGATACGGGAATCTTTTCCGGCGGCCTGAATCTGAAGTGGAACAGCGGTCCGTGGCATGTCGAGTCGGATCTTTCGCTCTCGCACGCCGAAAGCGATGAAATCAACGTCGATACCACGGCTGACGCGTATACAGGGCTCGGCACGTCCAACCCGCAGTTGATGAATCAGTCCACGACGTTCGCGTTCAATGGCTTGAACATCGGCTCCGCGTCGGTGAGCAACCCCGGTGTTTACACCAATCCTGCCGACATGGCGTTGTCGCGTTACGGCGTGTATCCGTATATCTACCACGATCGCTACAAGGCGTTCCGCACGGCGGTCCAGTACGACCTGGAAGACAATCCGATCTTCAGCGACATCCAGGCTGGTATTTACATCAACAACCACACCTTCGAAGCCAATCGCACGGTCTGGGTCTACGGTTCGGAATGGAATTCGTACACACCCAATCCCAATCCCGAGCCGCCGCTGCCGCTGAACAGCAGCGACACCAAGGTTGTCTGCTGGAAAGGCAAGTTCAGTGGCATGCCGTGTTTTCTGCAGCTGAATACCGCTGCGATTCTCGCTCAGTACGGTATTCATCCCAATCCGCAGCTCGATCTGGACAACAACAGCTGGTCGGGCATTCAGAGCGGCGCGGTGAATGAGAAGGTGCGCGATGCGTTCGTCATGGCGGATATCGACACGACGTGGTTTGGCCACGAAGTGACGGGCAACATCGGCGTGCGCGGTACGCATACTTCGCAATACAGCTCGGGTATTCAAGAAGTGGAGCCCGGCCAGGGCGTGCCGATGACCGACGGCTTTGGCTACGTAGCGAACGATTTCATCCCGATCAATGTCGGCATGACCTATACCAAGTGGCTGCCGTCGTTGAACCTGATCTATCACTGGACCGACAGCGATCAGACGCGTTTCTCCGTGTCGAAAGTGCTGTCGCGTCCGCCGATCGATTCGATGCTGGCCGGCGCCGGTTCGTACATCACCAATGGTCAGTACAACGTGTGGGGCGGCACCAGCCCGCTGCTGCGTCCGCTGACGGCGATGCAGTACGACCTCGATTACGAACACTACTTCGACGATTCCACCGGTCTGTTCACTGCCGGCGTGTTCGTCAAGCACATCGACACGTTCGTGCAGACCAACGTGACGTACAACAACTTCAACTTCGCGTCGGTGGGCATCCAGGTGCCGATCAATCCGGCGACCGGCGTGCCGTACCTCAACGGTTCGTACACCACCGCGTACAACGCGCCGGGCAGCATGGTGCGTGGTCTTGAGTTGTCGTTGCAGAAGACGCACTTCCTGCCGGGCATCTGGTCGGGGCTGGGTTTCGGTGCGAACTACGCGCTGACGCAGAGCCCGTTCGGTCAGACATCCACGCTCGGCGGTCCGCCGCAAGCCCAGGGTCTGCCGGGACTGTCGCGTAACGTGGCAAGTGCACAGATCTTCTACGACAACGGCACGTTCTCGGCGAACATCACCGGCAACTATCGTTCGAAGTTCGTGTCGGATTCGCAGATTGCGGTCACCAACCAGATCGTTTACTTCGCGCCTGAAACGGTGTGGGACATGCAGTCGGCGTACAACCTCACCAAGAACGTCAGCCTGTTGTTCCAGGTTCTCAACATCACCAACCAGCCGACGCGCACCTACTTCGGCAATCCGTCCGAGACGGGCACGATCCAGTATTTCGGACGCACGTTCTACGCTGGTTTCAACCTGAAAATTTAATCCATCGCCTGGCGTTTTCTCATGGCGCCAAGTCGACTCCCTCCCCGGTTCCGCGCTGTTGCGGAACCGGGTTCTTTTCAGGCGAGGCCCGGTTCGCCCTAGTCGTTGTCGACACGCTTGTGCAGCCGATGCCATGACAACGACACTCCATCCCCGGGAACCCTGCATGTCAAAGATTCGCCCCGTCATTCGCGCTATCACCATGGCTATGGTGATGCTTGTGCTGGCGCTCCCTGCTGGTGCGAAAGAGGGCAATTCGGCAACGAAGCCATCGGCGCAATCATCCGGCGTCTACTACGAAATTTTTGTTCGCGCCTTCTACGACAGCAATGGCGATGGCGTGGGCGACATCAATGGCATTACTGCCAAACTCGATTACATCAAGTCGCTGGGCGTGAGCGGCATCTGGTTGATGCCGATCAATCCGTCGCCCAGTTATCACGGTTACGACATCACCGATTACGAAGGCATCAGTCCGCAATACGGCACGATGCAGGATTTCAAGCGATTGCTGGATGAAGCGCACAAGCGCGGCATCAAGGTCGTGATGGACATGGTGATCAATCACACCAGCGATCAGCATCCGTGGTTCAAGGCGGCGCAGAATCCGAAAGATCCGCATCACGATTGGTACGTATGGGCTACGCCGCAGAGCGATCTGCATGCGATCAGCGCCACCGGTGGTCCCGCATGGCATCGCGCGCCGAATGGTCAGTATTACGTCGGCGTTTTCACGAGCGCGATGCCCGATCTCAATTACGACAATCCCGCGGTGCGCAAGGAAATGATCGACGTCGGTCGCTTCTGGTTGAAGCAGGGTGTGGATGGTTTTCGTCTCGACGCAGCCCAGCACATCTATGACGATCTACGATCCGACATGGATAGCCCCGTTGCGTTGAAAAAGAACGTGACGTGGTGGAGCGAATATCGCCACGGCCTGGAAGCGGCGGACCCGAACGTGTGGCTGGTCGGCGAAGTGGCGCGCCAGAATCCGGACGATCTGGTGCCGTACATGGGCCCGTTGAACACGGTGTTCAATTTTCCGCTCGCCACGCAATTGCTCAACAGTGTGCGGCAGGAGCGCAATCTCGGTATCGGCACGGGACTGGAATATACCTACGCTGCGTATCGCGCACATGCGGATGGCCAATTCGACGACGCACCGTTTCTGACCAACCACGATCAGAACCGCGTGATGAGCGAACTCGAGGGCAACACGGCGCATATGCGTCTTGCCGCAGCGCTGCTGCTGACACTGCCGGGTCACCCGTTCATCTACTACGGCGAAGAGTTGGGCATGCAAGGCATCAAGCCCGACGAAGATATCCGCGAACCGATGCGCTGGTATCGCAACAGCGGTCCCGGTGTGGCGAGCTGGAAAACGTGGAGCACGAGCGATGGTCCGGACGTTTCCGTCGAAGCCGAAGAGACCGATCCGAATTCGCTGCTCAAGCTCTATCGCAGCTTGATCGGCTGGCGCACGCAGATCAGCGCACTGAGGGACGGCGTGCTGCACAACGTGCCCGTCGATGATCCCCATGTGCTTGCGTATACGCTGCAGGATGCGCAATCCCGCGTGCTGGTCGTGCATAACCTCTCGCGCGATACGCGAACCGTATCGCTGGGCGCAGCGTTGCCGAATGCGACGATTCTCGTGCAAAGCACGCCGGGCGCCACGGTGACCCGGGGGCAGCTAAGCCTGCCGCCTTATGGCAGTGCGATCCTGCACTGAAACGGACGCTGCGTGAGCGGATGTAACAATCCGCTTAGGCCGGTATGGACGGCCACGCGTTATCCCCTTATACGAGACATCTGGTTATAGTCGGGCGCTATCGCGCCCGCGCTTGGGCTGTGCTCGGGCGATCCTGTACTGAAGAAGGACGGTTGGATGACAACACTGCGTAACTTGGCCATATGCGGCCTCTTGTCGACGGTCGCGTTCCCGATCCTGGCGGTGCCGCCTGTGAAGTCAGCCGGTCCAAACTTTCAGCTCGAACATGCCGATGCGCACGGCATCGATCTGGTACGCGGCAAGGATCGCATCAGCTTGCGTTTCCTCGCGCCGAACGTACTGCAGATTCACGGCATGCCCGATCACATCAGCACACCGCCGGGCGTGGTGATGGATCCTCATGCCGCACATGGCGATCTGGCTAACCTGCATGTCACGACGACGGCGGACAGCGCCTCGGTGGCAACCGATGCATTGACCGTCATCTGGGACAAACACAAGGCAAGCCTGACCATTGCCGATGCGCAAGGGCATACGCTGTTGCAGACCGACCCCGCTTCCCTCATGGACGGCCAGATCGATCTGCAGCACGACGCAGGCGATTCGCTTTACGGTATCGGTGGCTACGATGCCTTTGAACCGGCAACAGGCGGATTGCTGCGCAAGGGCGTGCAGATCGTGAAAGCCGGTGAGCAGGGTTATCCGGGCGGCCCGTTCGTGTGGAGCACCAGCGGCTACGGCCTGCTGGTCGATACGGTGGGGGCCAAGTTCGATCTGGCCGCCGGGCATGTGCAGATCACAGGCATCAGTCGTATGGATGTCAGCTACGACGTGATCGCGGGCAAGCCGCCGCAAATCTTTGCCGCGCTCGCGGACCTTAGCGGTGCGCCGCCGCTGTTCCCGAAATGGGCGATGGGTTTTACCAACAGCCAATGGGGCATCGATCAGAAGGAATTGCAGAGCATCGTGCAGGGGTATCGCACGCGGCATATTCCGATCGACAACTTCACCTTCGATTTCGACTGGAAAGCCTGGGGTGACGACAACTACGGCGAGTTCCGCTGGAATGCCACGAAATTTCCGGATGGTCCAAGCGGTGCGTTGAAAGCCGAGATGGACAAGCTTGGCATGCACATGACCGGCATCATGAAACCGCGCATCCACGTAGATACGGTGGAAGGCCGCTACGCGCAGGAACATGGTTATTGGTTCAAGAGTCGCCCGCAGAACACGGATTACTTTTCGCTCAAGCCCGTGCGCGAAGTGGATTTCAATCAGCCTGCCGTACGCACGTGGTTCTTCAACACGCAGCTGAAGCATGCGTTCGATACCGGCATTGTCGGTTGGTGGAATGACGAAGCCGACGATACCGACAGCGACACGCAGTTCCTCAACATGCAACGTGCGCTTTACGACGGACAACGCGCGTACACGCCGATTCGCGTGTGGTCGATCAATCGCGATTTCTATCTTGGCGCACAGCGCTACGCCTACGGCCTATGGTCTGGCGACATCGACACCGGCTTCGACGCCATGGCAGCGCAGCGTCAACGCATGCTCAGCGCGATCAACGTCGGCGAAATGAAGTGGGGCATGGATAGCGGTGGCTTCAAGGGTCATCCGGATGACGAAAACTACGCACGCTGGATCCAGTTTGCCGCCTTCGTGCCGATTTTCCGTGTGCACGGTACCTTCGGGGAGAAGCGTCAACCGTGGCTTTATGGGCCGACGGCCGAAAAAGCCGCGACAGACGCGATCCGCCTGCGTTATGCATTGATTCCGTACATCTACAGTTACGAACGCGCGGCAACGACCGATGGCGTTGGCCTCGTGCGCCCGCTCACGTTTGATTATCCGGATGACACGCACGTCCGCGATGACATCGATGCATGGATGTTCGGCGATGGCTTGCTCGTTTCGCCCATCGTTGGAAAAGGTCAAACGCAAAAGGACATCTATTTGCCGGCGGGCACGTGGATCGATTACTTCAAGGGCACGGTATACCAAGGCGGTCAGACGATCCGCTATGCGGTCGACAGCAAGACATGGAGCGATATCCCGCTCTTCATCCGTGAAGGCGCGATCATTCCAACCGGCCCGGCGATGGATTTCGTCGGCCAGGATCCGTTGGCCGAATTGTCGGTGGATGTCTTCCCTGCCACATCGCTCACGCACTTCGATTACTACGATGACGACGGCAAGACCTACGCTTACGAACACGGCGCGTACTTCTCGCAACGGATAACCGCACAACGCAAGGGCGGCGATGTTGTCTTCACGACCGAAGCGGCGCACGGCAGCTACAAGCCGGCGTTGAAGTACTACCTCGTCAAGATTCACGGCGTCACCGCCACAGCCGTCAGCAGCGGGAGCGACACGCTTAAATCCGTCGGCAGCGCCGAGGCCTTGCAGGCGGAGAAGGGCGAGGGGTGGGCGATCGGCCATGATCGTTATGGGCCGGTGACCCTGATTCAGCTCGCTGCCGGCCAGGACCGCCAGATAAGCCTCCATACGGCCGGCCCTTAAGCCGCGCAGCCATCGTCAAAACGGGTCCGATGGACGTGAAGCCCCTTCTGTAAGAGACTTCCCGGTCAAGGAAGTAAACGTTTACATGCCGGGACGCATCCACCCCGGTGGACTGCCGCTTCAGGGAATCGCCATGTCAGACCAACCTTCATTCCGCCGTCTTGCACTCAGCCTTTGCGCGGCTGCCTTGTTAGTCGCCGGCGCGGCACACGCCGCTACCCCCTCCAGCGACACCGTCCAACTGAAGGTGGACGCCACCGCAACCGGTACGCCGTTCCCGCACTTCTGGGAACAGATGTTCGGTTCGGGGCGTGCCTCGCTCGCCCTACGCGACGACTACCGGAAGGATCTGGAGGCGGTGCATGACGCCACCGGTTTCGGCTACATCCGCTTCCACGGCATTTTCGATCACGATGTCGGACTCGTGCAGCGCGATGCCGCCGGACACATCAGCTACAACTTTTCATACGTCGATCAGATTTACGACGGCCTGCTCGAGCGTGGCGTAAAGCCGTTCGTCGAGCTGAGCTTCATGCCGCCGGAAATCAGTTCCGATCCGTCGAAGGTGCACGACTTTTGGTATCACCCCAATGTGATGCCGCCGAAAGACTATGCGGATTGGGACGCGATGATTCGCGCGTTTGCGCAGCATCTGATTGCGCGCTATGGCATCGATGAAGTGTCGACCTGGTACTTCGAGGTATGGAACGAGCCGAATCTGCAGTTCTGGGGCGGCACACCCGAACAATCGACGTACTTCACGCTTTACGATCACACGGCACGCGATTTGAAGTCCGTCGACCAACGCTTGCGCGTCGGTGGTCCGAGCACGGCGCAGGCGGCGTGGGTGCCTGTTTTCCTCAAGCACGTGCGCGACGCGAACGTGCCAGTGGATTTCGTCAGCACGCATGTGTATGGCGACGACACGGCGCAAAACGTGTTCAAGACGGATGAAAACATTCCTCGCTCGGACATGGTGTGCCGTTCCGTCGACAAAGTGCACAAGGAGATCGCCGCTTCACCGCTTCCGAAGCTGCCGCTGATCTTCAGCGAATACAACGCCTCTTACGCCAATTTGCCGAACGTCACCGATTCGATCTACATGGGTCCGTGGATGGCGAACACGATCCGCGAATGCGCGGGCAAGGTGGCGATCATGAGTTACTGGTCGTTCTCCGATGTGTTCGAAGAGCAGGGCGTCGTGCGTACACCGTTCTACGGCGGCTTCGGTTTGATCGCCGAAGATCGCATCGAGAAGCCTGCGTTCAACGCATTCGCGATGCTGCACCATCTTGGCGATATGCGTCTTCCGCTTGCCTCCGATACGGCGCTGGCGACGCGCCGCGCCGACGGCACCGTGGTGCTGGCGCTATGGAATTACGCACCGCCCGTAGGCGATACAGCCGACTACACGCCTGGCGAACCGAAAGGCAACGTCAAGCACTTCGATGTCGACGTATCGCATCTGGGCGCTAATGCCAACGCGACGGTGTGGCGCCTGGACGAAACGCACGGCAATGTCATCGCCGCATTCGATCGCATGGGACGCCCTCCGTTCCCGAGCCGCGAACAGATCCAGCAACTTCGTGCGGCCGGAAAGATGGCGCCGTCGGAATCGGTCGCCTTGCAGAACGGCCATCTCACGCTCGATATCCCCCCGCAGGGGCTGGTGGTCGTTGAGCTGCACTAAACAGCGCATCGTCGCGGCGCTGGCGCGTGGCCAGCGTGCGGCGTTCGTAGAACGCATACGGATGAATACGTATGCATAAAGCTGCCAGCGGGCATCGCGTTGCCTACCATGCACGGTCGCTCATGCGGAAAAACGTTGCGATGAATGCTGCGAGTGCAGCATGTGCGCGACGTCGCATCGTGACATAACCGTTGTACGGGAGAAGACCATCGATGGCCGCTAGCACATCCATTCGTCTGCATCGGGAGATGGCATGCTGAGTGTCGTGATGATCGTGGCGCTTGCCGCCGGTGATGTCTGGCGCGATCAGATCGGTTGGCGCGGTCAGACATCGCAGATGAGCGTGAGCGCAGGTCAAGGATTCGAGCTGACGGGTCCTTTCGGCAAACGCATTATTCCCCATCAGCTCATGCGCACCGACACGGCCAGCCCGATGTTCGATGGTTTGTTCGCGATGGCGCAGGATGAACTCAAGCAGGATTCCGTCACCGCGATTCAGGACGGCGCATTCGACAACGGTCAACCGATTCCATGCACGTGCTTTGTTACCGGCGTGAAATGGCCGTACGTGTGGACGCGCGATCTCTCTTATTCGATTGATTTGGGACTGTGGAAGTTCGACGCGACGCGTGCACGCAACGGCTTGCGCTTCAAATTGTCGGAGGTCCGCGATCCGTCTTTGCCGCAGGGTCTGTATGTGATGCAGGACACCGGTTCCGGCGGAAGCTGGCCGATCAGCACCGATCGCGTTGTCTGGTTCCTGGGTGCCGGACATTTGCTGGATGACAAAGCCTTCGCTGATGACGTTTACCGCGCCTTGAACGACACGCTGGCGCAGGATCGCGTGTACGCTTTCGACAGTAGTTTTGGTTTGTATCGCGGCGAGACATCGTTCCTGGATTGGCGCGAGCAGACGTATCCGGCGTGGACCGCGGATAACGTTGTTTCCATCGCGCAATCCTACGCGCTGTCGACAAACGTCTTGCACTATCAGGCGCTGCAACTTGCGGCGCATCAGGCCGATGCGCATGGCGATGCGGCCAAAGCAAAGCAGTATTCGGAACAGGCGGCCGCGCTCAAGCAAGCGATCAATGCACGCTTCTGGCGCGATGACCGGCGCATGTACATGAGTTACATCGGTGGTGACGGAACGCCTTACGACACCTACGATCTGCTCGGCACCGCATTGGCCGTTACCAGCGGTGTCGCCGACGGAGATCGGGCGCGCGAGGCAATCGACAATTATCCGACATGGCCGGCGGGTAGCCCCGTGATCTGGCCCGAGCGTGCGGACCAACCGATTTATCACAACCGCGCCATCTGGCCATTCGTAAGCGCTTATGCATTACGCGCGGCACGCACTGTGAACGATCCGGATCGCATCGAACACGAATTGCGCTCGATCATGCGTGGCGCGGCGATGTCCGGCTCGAACATGGAAAACTACGAGCTGATGACGCAATCGATACATGTCGACGAAGGCAAACTCAGTGGCCCCGTCGTGGATTCGCCACGCCAGCTTTGGTCTGTCGCCGCGTATCTGGATATGGTCAGCGAGGGCGTATTCGGTTTGACGCAGAGCGGCCATATCGAACCCAAGCTTCCGACGACGCTGGTACCCATGTTGTTCGGTCGCCACGATCGCATTCGTTTGCAGATGCCCGATCGCACCATCACGCTGGTTCGCCCAGCCACCTTGCACGGCAATTTGCTTGTAGCGGGTGCAACGCATGTGCACGGTTCGGAAACCATCGTGACCCTGAAAGCGGTGGATGTTCCGTCAGCGCCGTTGCATATCGATGCAACCCTCTACGCGCCGGCATCGCCCGACGCGCCGGAGGTTACGGTGGAAGGCAAGGGCTGGCGTGTGAAAGCAGATGGCAAGTTCGTGCTTTACGCCGATGGGCAGCGCCTTGGCAGAGTCGACGGAAACACATACGTCGCTCAGGTCGGTGCGCCTCCGTGTTTCAGTGCGACGCGCGTCGACGAGCACGGTGTGGAATCACTGCACAGCCCGACGGTGTGTGCCGCTGATCCCGTACGTATTTCCGACCCTTGGCCTCGGCATTGGATCGCACCGGCAACCGGTAGTTATCGCGTGGCGCTTCGATTCGAGAACAACCACGGGCCGATCACGACCGGCGTCACGGCCGCCGTGAAGATGTTGGTGGTCAATTGCGATGGCAACACCACGCAGCGTGTTCCCATCGTCATGCCGCACAGCGTCGGCGAGCAAACCTCGACGTATGCGATCGTCACGGCGAAAGCGAATGCTTCCTGCCGCTTCGACCTGGATCAGGGTTTCAACATGAGCGACCTGAGCCACTTCGCGCATTACACGGGCGGCAAGGGCGGCGTCGATGGGCCGTTGAATGACGCACGCATGGGCGATTTGTTGATCTCGCCGGCGTCGGCAGCGGCGGGTGCGCCATGAGCCGCAAACCGAATCTGTCGTTCTGGCAGATATGGAACATGTGTTTCGGTTTTCTGGGCATCCAGTTCGCCTTTGCGCTGCAAAATGCCAATGTCAGCCGCATCTTCCAGACACTCGGTGCGGGCGTCACGGACATTCCAGCGCTGTGGATCGCTGCGCCGCTCACCGGTCTCATCGTGCAGCCGCTGATCGGTTATGCGTCGGATCGCACGTGGGGAGCACTGGGGCGTCGACGTCCGTACTTTCTGGCAGGCGCCGTGCTCACGACGTTGGCGTTGCTGTGGATGCCCAATTCGGGTGTGTTGTGGGTCGCTGCGACATTACTGTGGATGATGGATGCATCGATCAATGTTTCGATGGAGCCCTTCCGTGCCTTCGTTGGCGATCAGTTGCCGACAAGCCAGCGGCCGTTGGGCTACGCAATGCAGAGTTTCTTTATTGGCATCGGCGCGGTGGTTGCATCGTTGCTTCCCTATCTCCTGGCGCGCCTCGGCGTGAGTAACGTGGCAGGGCCCGGCGGCATTCCTGCCACGGTGCGCGATGCGTTCTACATCGGCGGTGTCGTGTTGCTCGGCTCGGTTCTATGGACTGTGCTGTCTACACGCGAATACCCGCCTGATCAGTTGCGTAAATTTGCCGATGCGGTGACGCACACGGAGACAGTGATCGATCGTAGCCATGCCATGGGCCGTGGCATGGTCTGGTTGGCGTTGGGTGCAGTCGGTGCGTGGCTTGTCTACGTCTACGCTCTGGAAAAAGAGCTCTATCTGCTTGCGGGTGGCCTGATTGCTTATGGCCTGTCCCAATGGTGGTTGAGCGCGGGTGTGCGACAAGGCGTGGTCACGCAGGTGATGAGCGATCTGCATACCATGCCACCGGCCATGCGAAAGCTGGCGTGGGTGCAATTCTTCTCATGGTTTGCGCTGTTCGCCATGTGGATCTACACCACCGCCGGTGTCGCGCAGATGCATTTCGGTAGCACCGATCCGCAATCGGAGGCTTACAACAACGGCGCTAATTGGGTCGGCGTACTGTTCGCCGCGTATAACGGTTTTGCCGCGCTTGCTGCGCTGGTGATTCCGTTGATGGTTCGCCGCGTGGGTTTGCGCGTCAGCCATCTGATCAATCTGTGGTTGGGTGGCTTGGGCCTTGCCGCGTTTCTGCTGATTCGCGATCCCAACTGGCTGTTGTTGCCGATGGTGGGCGTCGGTTTTGCGTGGGCGTCGATTCTTTCGCTGCCGTATGCGTTGCTGTCGGACAATTTGCCCGCCGAGAAGATGGGCGTTTACATGGGCATCTTCAATTTCTTTATCGTGATTCCGCAACTGCTCGCCGCCAGCATATTGGGTTTGTTGTTGCGCGTGTTTTTCCACGCGCAACCCATTTATGCATTGGCATTGGGCGGTGCGAGTTTGCTGATTGCGGGATTGTGTGTGTTGCGCGTTGAAGAACCCAACGTCACAGCAGAAGTTGCTCAGGCTTGAGCGCGTGCTGCTTGCGCGCTTGCGGCGGCGCGACGTTCCAGCATCTGGCGTTCGCGCGTATTGCGCGTCATGGACGCGGCGCGCTCGAATTCGTGGCGTGCTTCATCGTGACGTTGCAATCGGCTGAGCAGGTCGCCGCGAACACTGGGCAGCAAATGATAATTCCGGAGCTGCGGTTCGTCGGCCAAAGCGTCGATGAGCGCCAGCCCCGCTGCCGGACCTGAGGCCATCGCCACGGCAACGGCGCGATTGAGTTCGACGATGGGCGAAGGCATCACCGTTGCCAGCACGGCATACAGCGACGCGATGCGCGACCAGTCTGTTTCATCGACGGTACGTGCGCGTGCGTGACAGGCGGCAATCGCTGCCTGCAAGGCATACGGTCCACTTGCGCCGCGAAGCTTTTCGATGCGGTCGAGCGCGGTAAGCCCACGGCGAATCAGCAGGGGATCCCAGCGGCTGCGATCCTGATTGGGTAACAGAATGGGCTCACCCGACGATGTCGTGCGCGCGTTCAAGCGCGACGCCTGGATTTCCATCAATGCCAGCAAGCCGAGCACTTCGGGTTCGTCAGGCGCCAGCGCCGCCAGCACGCGGCCCAGACGCATGGCTTCGTTGCAAAGTTCCGGGCGTATCCAGTCATCGCCCGATGTGGCGGCGTAGCCCTCGTTGAAAATCAAATAGAGCACTTCCAGCACGGAGGCGAGACGTTCGTCGCGTTCTTCGCCGCGTGGGACTTCATACGGAATGTTTTTTTCGGTGAGGGTGCGCTTGGCGCGCACGATGCGTTGCGCGACGGTCGGTTCGGGAACCAGAAACGCGCGCGCGATTTCATCGGTGGTCAGGCCGCCCAGCAGGCGCAGCGTCAACGCAGCGCGTGCTTCGGCGGAAAGCACGGGATGGCAGGCGGTGAATATCAACCGCAGCAGATCGTCGCCGATATCTTCATCGAGCATGGCTTCCAGCTCCAGCCGCTCGTCCGTGGGCTCGAACTCCGGTTCATGGATAAGGCTTTCATGCTTGCGTTCGATCAGTTTGCGCCGGCGTAGCTGGTCGATGGCGCGATGCTTGGCGGTGGTCATCAACCATGCGCCGGGGTTGTCCGGCACGCCGCTTTGCGGCCAACGCTCCAGCGCTGCCACCAGCGCATCCTGCGCCAGTTCTTCGGCCAGACCCACGTCGCGCACCATGCGTGCGAGTCCGGCGATCAGCCGCGCCGATTCGATGCGCCATACCGCTTCGATCGTGCGATGGATGTCGCTGCCCGTCATGACGGGCGATCACAGCACTTGCGCGTAAGGTGTGCAAGCGCAATCCGGCACATCACGCGCAGTTCGAATGCATGTCGGCGACCGCTTTCTGCACATCCGGCGAGAAATCGGTCATTTCGAAGACCTGTCGCACTTCGATGGTGTCGCCCGGCTCGAGCGGACAACGCGAGGCCCACGCGATGGCCTCGGCGCGCGAGCCGACGTCGAGTACCCAGTAACCGCCAATCGCTTCTTTCGCTTCGGCGAACGGTCCATCGGTCACTTTCACTTTGCCGTTGACGGTCGTGACGCGTGCGCCCGTAGACGCCGGGTGCAATCCATCCATGGCCAGCAACACGCCTGCCTGCTGCAGCGACATGTTGTAATCCATCATCTTTTCGATCGCTTTGAGCTCAGGACGCTTCCCGGCCGGTGCGCTGGCATAGCCGGCGGGAAGCATGATCATCATGAAACGCATGACGTGTTCTCCGGTGAAAAGATAAGAGTTACTGCTGACCCGGTACGATGACCATCCAGCTGACGCCGAAACGATCCACGGCCATCCCGAAGCACGGCGAGAAGAAAGTCTTGCTGAGCGGCGCGTGGACTTTTCCGCCATCGCTCAATGCCGTGAAGACGCGCTCGGCTTCTTTTTCGTCCTTGACGCTGACGGAAAGCGAGAAGCCCTGAAACTGCACGTGGGGATTCACGCAATCGTCGGAGACCATGATCACCGAGTCGCCGATGGTCAGATTGCCGTACATGATTTTTTCGCCGTCATAGTCCGCGCCTGGACCGGCGGCATCCGGTGGCATGTCTTTGTAGCGCATCAGCATGTTGACCTTCGCGCCCAGATGCTTTTGGTAATACTGGACAGCTTCCTCGCAGTGCCCGCGGAAGAACAGATATGGCTGGATATACATCGTGAGTGCTCCGTGATGTGAGACTGATGTGAACGGAAGAGTCCTGGATCGCTTTTCGGGTCTTTGGATAACAGACGAACCAGGACGGCGGAAATCGACACGGTACATCCGCCCGTCTTCGCCGGCATCACAGGAAAGGTTAGGGCGGCGCTTTTTTAGCGCGAAGCGAGCAGACTAGAACGTCGCACGACCAGCTTGACCGGTAGCACCAGCGTTTCCACCGGTTCACGGCGAATCAGCCGGATAAGGTTGTCGACCAACGTTTCGCCGGCAAGCTTGGTGTCCTGCAGCACGGTGGTCAGCGGCGGATTGAGGAAGCGCGCCATGGGGATGTCGTCGAAACCGGCCACGGCGACTTGGTCGGGCACCTTGATGCCGCGGTCGGTAAGCGCGCGCATGGCGCCGATCGCGATCAGATCGCTCGCGGCGAAAACGGCGTCGAACGGTGCATCACGTTCAAGCAGCGTTTCCATCGCGCCGTAGCCAGCCTGTTCGGTGCTTTCGGTGGCATCGACCTGCAACATCGGTTCGGCGGTAACACCGCCTTCCTGCAATGCGGCAACGTAACCGCGATAGCGTTCGAAGAATTCCGGATAGTGGCTCGATGCATCGCCCAGGAACGCTATGCGTTTGCAGCCTTGTTCCAGCAAGTGCGTGGCAACGGCGTGCCCGCCCTGAAAGTTGTCGCAGCCGATGGAGACATCCGGCTGATCCGGCAACACCGCGCCCCAACGCACCGAATGGGTGCCTTGCGCGGCGAGTTTTTCGAGCTTGTCGCGATAGGCGAGATAGTCGCCATAGCCGAGCAGAATGATGCCGTCGGCTTTTTTCGTGTCCGCGTAATCGGCATGCCAGTCGTACGACAACTGCTGGAACGAAATCAGCAGGTCGTAACCGCGCAGTGCGCAGGCACGCGTAATTGAGCCGAGCATCGAAAGAAAGAACGGATTGATGTGCGAGTCGTCCGCCGTGGGATCTTCGAACAGCAGCAACGCCAGCGTGCCCGAATGCTGCGAACGCAGGTTCGACGCGTTCTTGTCCACTTTGTAATTGAGCTGATCGGCCGCCGCCTTGATACGCTGCCGGGTCTCCTCGCTGACCAGCGGGCTATCGCGCAAGGCACGCGACACCGTGGACTGGGAAACCCCGGTCAGGTGGGCGATATCGAAGGAGGTGGCTTTCCCTTTGATTTGCACTACGTCGCGACTCTCGGCCTGATGGCTGCGGGCAGCGATCTGCCATCCCGTAACACCATCCTAACGGTTCCGCAGGGTGGATGTCGTCAGTCGGCTGAAAGGCGCGGAAAACGGGCAAGAAAAAGCCCCGAGAACTTAGGGGGAGTCCTCGGGGCCGGTGGAATCGAAGCCCAGGGGAGAGGTTCGATTCCGATTGGCGACCCAGGGAGGTGGGCGCCGGGGGATGCCGTTGCGTGCATCCGAAAACTTAGAGCGCGGGTTGGCATGAAAAGTTGCACATCCCGGTACAAATTTCTGGAAATGGTTAGCTGCGATTCATTTCTGGAAAACGCACTGCACAGACGCTCGGAAAGATGAAACAAGACTTTCACAGTTGTCACCTGAGGATGTAACACCACCGCTACATACATGGCTGCGTTTTGTGACGAAAAAGACTAAGAAAGCCCGCATTCGTGCCGTTGCTCCCGCAGCGCGCGCAGCCGTGTTGACGAATCTGCGCAACCGAAAAATGGCGCGATCTGCACATGCTTTTGTACGCGGTAACACGGCACGTTTTTATGAGTGGTTGCATGACGAAGATCAGCCGTCCATTCCGCATGGACCTGCGATCTGGATTTGCGGCGACTGTCATATTGCTAATCTCGGCCCCGTCGCCAACGACCAGGGTGCCGTCCATATCCAGATTCGCGATTTCGATCAGAGCGTCATCGGCAATCCCGCGCACGATCTGATTCGGCTTGCACTATCGCTTGCCACCGTCGCGCGCGGTTCCGATCTTCCCGGTGTCACCACGGTGCGCATGATCGAGGCGATGCTTGCCGGTTACGAATCCGCCTTTCCGGAATCGGATGACGATGAGCCGGATATCCCGCCGTCGATTCGTCTGGTGATGAAACGTGCGCTTCGCCGCAATTGGAAATCGCTGGCGCAGGAACGTATCAACGGCGTTGAACCGAGTTTTCCGGTGGGTAAAAACTTCTGGACGCTGACCAAGCGGGAGCGTTCCGCGATCGCGCAGTTAATGGCGCAGACCGAGATAGTCGAGCTTGCGACGCAACTGCATCATCGCGACAACGAGGCGCATGTGTCGCTGCTCGATGCGGCGTATTGGCGAAAGGGTTGCAGTTCGCTTGGCAAAGGGCGCTACGCCGTGTTGCTGGATGTCGATGGCGGGACTAGTGACGGAGAAGATCTCTGCCTGATCGACATCAAGGAAGCGGTCAAATCCGTAGCGCCGCACGCCACCAAAGTGCGGATGCCGCGCGACAACGCGAAACGCGTGGTCGAGGCGGCGACGCATCTTTCGCCTTCGCTCGGGCATCGCATGCGTGCAGCAACGCTGTTGGACAGTCAGGTATTCGTGCGTGAGCTGCTGCCGCAGGATCTCACTCTCGATATCGATCGCATGGGACGGAAGCAAGCCATGCGCGTAGCAATGTTTCTCGCCAGCGTGGTGGGGCGCGCGCATGCACGCCAGATGGATGCATCGACGCGCAAGGCGTGGCGCGCGGAGTTGGCGCGCAATCACACGCGTACGTTGGATGCACCATCCTGGTTGTGGCGCAGCGTGACACTTCTGCTTGCGCAACACGAAAGCGAGTATCTGGATCACTGCCGCCGATACGTGGCGGCAGAGCAGCGTTAATGCGTGCGGTTGGCGGCAGCGGCCTTAATGCGCTTCGTCCCAGTTCTTGCCGACACCCACGTCAACGATCAGCGGAACGCGCAATGTCGCGGCGCCGGACATGCGTTCGCGCACTGCTTCGCGCACCTCGTCGATGGCATCGGCGCGTACTTCGAATACCAGTTCGTCGTGCACCTGCATCAACATGTGCGCGTCGTCGCGATCCTTTAGCCATGTCGCGACGGAAATCATCGCGCGCTTGATGATGTCGGCGGCGGTGCCTTGCATGGGTGCGTTCACCGCGGCGCGCTCGGCGCCAGCGCGCAGGGCCTGGTTGCGTGCGCTGAGGTTGTCCAGATACAGGCGGCGGCCGAACAGTGTTTCGACGTAGCCATCGCGGTGCGCACGCTCGCGCGTGGCTTCCATGAACGCGTGCACGCCGGGATAGCGCGAGAAGTAGCGCGCCATGTAGTCGCTCGCTTCGCCGCGATCGACGCCGAGCTGACGTGCGAGACCAAAGGCGCTCATGCCATACATCAAACCGAAATTAATGGCTTTCGCGGCACGTCGCTGATTGCTCGTGACCGCTTCGGGTTCCAGACCGAACACTTCCGCTGCCGTGGCACGGTGAATATCGCCACCTTCCTGGAAGGCGCGCACCAAACCTTCATCGCCAGATAAATGCGCCATGATGCGCAGCTCGATTTGCGAATAGTCCGCCGCCATCACCAGCCATCCTTCGGGCGCAATGAACGCCTGACGGATGCGGCGACCTTCTTCGGTACGCACGGGAATATTTTGCAAATTCGGATCGTTGGAGGAAATGCGCCCTGTGGCCACTGCGCCCTGGTGATAGCTCGTGTGCACGCGGCCCGTGCGAGGGTTGACGATTTCCGCGAGCTTTTCCGTATACGTAGAGCGCAACTTGGCCAAGCCGCGATATTCGAGAATCAGACGTGGCAACGCATGATCGTCAGCAATCGCTTCGAGCGCTTCTTCGTTCGTCGAAGGTTGCCCGGTTGGTGTTTTCAGTTTGGCCGGCAAGCCGAGTTCGTCGAAGAGTATCGCTTGCAGTTGCTTGGGCGAGTCGAGGTTGAATTCACGGCCGGCCGATTGCCACGATTCCTTCTGCAGCTCCAGCATGCGCTTGCCGAGTTGCTGGCTTTGCATGCGAAGTTCGTTGACGTCGATCAACACGCCGCGCTGCTCCATGCCGGCAAGCACGGGCACCAGCGGAATTTCGATGTCTTCGTAGACCTTCAGAAGTTTCGGTTCGCTTTCCAGCAGTGGCCACAGCGCGTGATGCAGGCGCAGCGTGACGTCGGCATCCTCGGCGGCATAACGGCAGGCGGTTTCAAGATCGACTTGCGAGAAGGAAATCTGCTTTGCACCTTTGCCTGCGACTTGCTCGTATTTCACGGTTTCGTAGCCGAGGTATTTCGAGGCGAGCGAATCCATGTCATGACGCGTTGCGGTCGCGTTCCACACGTACGATTCGAGCATCGTGTCGTGCTTGAGTCCCTGCACGACGATGCCATACAGCGACAGGATGTTCATGTCGTACTTGGCGTGCTGACCAACCTTCGGCCGCCGCGGGTCTTCCATGATCGGCTTGATCGCAGCAAGTACCGCATCGCGCGGCAATTGCTTGGGTGCGCCGGGGTAATCGTGCGAAAGCGGGAGATAGCAGGCGTGACCGGGTTGCACCGACAAGCTCAGTCCCACGATGTCGGCACGCATCGGATCGAGGCTGGTCGTTTCGGTGTCGAACGCAATCAATGGCGCGTCCTTGATGCGCTCCAGCCATGCGTCGAACTGCGCCTGTGTCGTGACCAGTTCGTAGTGGCCAGGGCCGCTCAATTCGACAGCAGGCATCGCTTCGCTGCGCGAGGGCGCAACCGGCGCGCTGTCGGTTACTGCGGGCGTTGTCGCGGGCGTGGATGTTGCGGTGTCGGCAGCGGCACCGTCCAGTTCCTTCAATGCCGCCTTGAATTCGTAGCGTGTGAACAGCTCGCGCAGCGCGTTGGCGTCGCGGTCGCGTAGTGTCAGATCCTTGACCGATTTATCGAGCGGCACATCAAGTTTGATCGTCACCAGTTCGCGCGAAAGCGGCAGCGAGGGAAGCGCTTCGCGCAGGTATTCGCCGATCTTTCCACCGATCTTGTCCGCGTTGGCGATCACACCGTCGAGCGAGCCGTATTCGGCCAGCCACTTTGCGGCCGTCTTCGGACCGCACTTGTTGACACCAGGAACGTTGTCGACCGTGTCGCCGGTAAGGCTCAAGAAGTCGATGATCTGGTCGGGCTTTACGCCGAATTTGTCCACCACACCGGCGCTGTCCATGGTGGTATTGGTCATCGTGTTGATGAGCTTGATACCGGGACGAACGAGTTGCGCGAGATCCTTGTCGCCCGTGGAAATCAGCACATCGATGCCGTGCTCATGAGCTTGCTTGGCCAGCGTGCCGATGACGTCGTCGGCTTCCACGCCGGTAACACGCAGAATCGGAAAACCCAATGCACCGACGATGGCCAGCATGGGTTCGATCTGCGCGCGCAGTTCGTCCGGCATGGGCGGGCGATTGGCTTTGTACTTGTCGTACAGGACATTGCGAAAGGTCGGGCCGGACGCATCGCTGACGAAGGCGACGTAATCGGGTTTGGCCTTGAGCGTCGTGCGCAGCATGTTGACCACACCGAACAGCGCGCCGGTCGGTTCGCCGTTGGCGTTGCTCAGTGGCGGCAGCGCGTGGAAGGCGCGGTAGAGGTAGGAGGAGCCGTCGATAAGCGTCAGGTTTGGCATTCGCACATTCTCGCATGATGACGGCGGGCGCCGGTTCACGAGGTGGTGAAGGCGGCGCTGGTATGATTCGCCTCCCTAACGAGGTCTTCGCCATGAAACACGCTGCCTGCCTGCTCGTCCTTTCTGTCCTGGCCGCGGCGCCAGCGTTTGCGCAGACATCGTCTTCCTCGACGGCCCAGCCGCACTTTGCGCCTGCGCCACCGCCGCCGGGCATGAACGATCCGGGCGTCAATCCTTCCAAGGAACCGATGTCGTCCAGCACCGCGGCGAACGCGCCGGTATCCACGCCGGCCGAGCTCGAGCCCAGCCACATGGCGGGCAAGCCGATCCCGACGACGAAGATGCCGGGTCAGGCCAATCAGGATGCCAACGGCCAGCCGCCACCGGAAGTGGCCGTGCATCAGGAAGGCGACAACACCATTCAGGAGTATCGCCAGAACGGTCACGTCTACATGGTGGTGGTGACGCCCAAGTATGGCCCGCAGCAGGTTTATACGGTCGATCCGGACGGCCATATGCTCGATCCGAATGGTCAGCCGCCGGTGAAGCCGGTGCAATACCGCCTCATTCAGTGGGGTAAGAGCAAGCCGGCGTCGGCCGAGTCGACGGAAGACAATGGGGATAACGGTACATAATCCTCGTATCGTTTCGTTTCTCTGGAGCGGGCATGAACATCCGCGAAAGCTGGTTGCTGTTCGCTCTGGGTTCGGCGTTCTTTGCAGCCCTGACGGCGTTGTTCGGCAAACTCGGCGTTGCCGGTATCAATTCCAATCTCGCCACGTTCATCCGCACGCTGGTGATTCTCGGCGTGACGGCAGGCATTCTCAGTTTCCGTGCGGAATGGGCGAAGCCCACCGGGTTGCCGTGGCATAGCTGGCTGTTTCTGGTGCTCTCCGGCATTGCGGCCGGGCTTTCATGGCTTTGTTATTACCGGGCGCTGCAATTGGGTCCGATCAGCAAAGTGGCACCGATCGATAAGTTGAGTGTTGCGATAGCGATTGTGCTTGGGTTGGTGGTTCTCGGCGAACGGCCGAGTTGGGCCACGCTGATTGGTGGTGTGTTGATCGTTGCGGGGTCGCTGGTTATTGCGTTGTTGTAGCGTGATTGGTTCGTGCGCCGAAGTTTTCATCTGTGCGCAATCGCCCACGGATTACACGACATCATGACCGTCATTCCGGCGCAAGCCTTTCACCGATGCGGCCACGTTTATCCCGTCATTCCTGCGCAGGCAGGAATCCAGTGTCCTCGGTTTTCATTTGTGCGCTATCGCCAGATTGCTCGCCTACGCGGCGGGCGTTTCGTCCGTCTGCCGACGGCCGAGTTACTTTCTCTTGCGTGCCCAAGAGAAAGTAACCAAAGAGAAGGGCACCCCAATGCGGTGCTCTCCGGGCTATCGCCCTCCGAGACCGTGAGAGGGAGCCGGGCTTTTCGACAGGGCTTCCTGCCCTGGCGAAAAGGAATCGGCATCCTTGCCGATTCCCCTGCGGGCCTTTTCGTCTCCCTCTCACTCACCGCATAAGGGGACCCTGCGCGCTTCGCGCGCTTCTTTGGAGCGCGTGCAATCGGGCGCTCTTCAGTTCTTTGGATCCAGCGCTGGATAGTGCCGAAAAATGCCGTCCTCGTTGAACGCAATGCGCCTTGGTGATTGCAGGTAGGCGGCGATATTCGGGCGTTCGGCAATGCGTTCGGCTAGTGCACGCAAACGTGGAATGCGTTTCTGCATGCGGCGCATGGCGTTGGGAAATGCGTAATCCAGTCCGCTGATCAGTTGGAACAGCGACAAATCGACATACGAATGCCGGCTCAACGCCTGCCTTCCGTTACCGCGTTCGATCACGCTTTCGAAGTAATCGAGGTATTTGGGAATGCGTTCGTCGCGGAAAAACGTCGCGCGCTTTTTCGCGGCGGCGCGTTGTTGTTCGTAGTACTGGCTTGATGAAATCGGGTGATGTGTGTCGTGTGCTTCCACCACGATATCGGCGATGGTCTGTTGCAACTGCTGCGCGTAAATTTCTGCTGCTTGTCCGCCGGGCACCAAGCCAAGATGGGGGCCCAGGTACGCGAGAATCGTGGCGGTTTGCGCGATCACCAGTTTCCCGGCTTTGAGAAACGGTGGCGCAAACGGTAACGCGCCGTCGTATTTGCCGCGAAGGAACGGCATCATCGCGCTATCGCCGCGTTTGCGCGCGACATCGATGTAATCGGCGCCGGCGTCTTCCAGTGCGAGGCGCACGAATTCACCGCGGCCCTGGATGCCGGTCCAGTAGTAAAGCTCGTAGCGCATGAGACATCCTCCGGATGGAGAAAGCAGCCTAAACGCCGTGCGCTCAATAGGATGTGAGCGGTCCCTTCTCGGCCAGTTCGCGCAGACGATTCCACACCAACGCCGCCAACGGTGAAAGTGAGCGATGACGACGATGGATCAAGGTCACCGAGCGTTGCTCCGTCGGCGTCAACGGACGCATCGCAAGCGATGCGGGCGGCGCTGAAAGTGTCGGCGTGATGGTGATGCCAAGCCCTGCCTCCACCATGCGGAATGCCGTGTAAGTGTGGCCTGTCTGTTGAACGACATGTGCCTCGACACCGTATTTGCGCAACGTCGCATCGATGAGCGGGCGGCTGCCGGATGAGTAGTCGAGCAGGATCAGCGGTTGCCCCTGCAGTTTTTCCCACGCGATGGTTTTCAGCTTTGCAAACGGATGATCCGGACGGCAAGCCAAACAGAACGGATCGCGCATGATGGTTTCGCCATCGAACTCGCCGCTTTCGGGTGGATCGATGGCGATGCCGAAATCGACTTCGCCGCCGCGCACGCTATCGAGCACCAGGGTTTGCGCCTGATCGTGCAATTGAATGGTCAGTTCCGGATAAGCGCGAGCGCAATCGGCAATGCACGCAGGCATCAGGCTCGCCGACAATGTCGGCACGGCGGCGACACGGACTTTCCCGCGTTTGCGTTCGCCTTCGGAGTGCACGTGCTCCAGCACGCCTTCCAGCTCATCCAGCACGCGTTCGATCGCGCTTTCCAGATAGCGGCCGGCCTCGGTGGGGACCACTTCGCGCGTGCTGCGATCGAACAACCGTACGCCGAGCTCCGATTCCAGCTCGGCGATATGCCGGCTTACCGCCGGCTGGCTCAGGTGCAGATTGTCCGCCGCGCGGCGGAAATGGCGCTGGCGGGCCACGGCCAGAAAGGCCCTGAGCTGCCGGAGGCTGATATTCATGCTCATATGGCATCAATGAATACAATAAAATGATTTGATTTATCAATGGGGCGAGCGTGAAATGACGTCCATCCTTCCTTGATCAGGTCGCCGAATCAGGCGTTTCGCTATGAGCACTCTGCGCCGCTTCCTGCCGGACAACTTCACTCTTTGCCTGATAGCCACCGTGATCATGGCCAGTGTGCTGCCGTGCCGCGGCATTACTGCAAATGCCTTCGGGCTGCTGACCGATGTGGCCATCGCGCTGCTGTTTTTCCTGCATGGCGCGAAGCTCTCGCGCGACGCCGTGGTCGCGGGGCTTACCAACTGGCGGCTGCATCTGACGGTGCTTGCCAGCACGTTCGTATTGTTCCCCGTGCTCGGGCTGTTGCTGAAGCCGGTGCTGTCGCCGCTGGTGACGCCTTCGCTTTACGTCGGGATCCTGTTCCTTTGTACGTTGCCATCCACGGTGCAGTCGTCGATCGCGTTTACGTCGATTGCGCGCGGCAACGTATCAGCGGCGGTATGTTCGGCATCGGCGTCGAGTCTGCTCGGCATCGTTATCACGCCGCTGCTGACAGGCCTGGTGTTGCAGGCGCACGGACAGGGCGCGATGTCATGGGAAGCCGTGGGCGAGATTGTGCTGCAGCTGTTCGTACCATTCGTGGCCGGCCAGATTTCGCAACGCTGGATCGGCGGTTGGGTGACGCGTCATCGTCCGTTGATCGGCTTTGTCGATCAGGGCTCGATCCTGCTGGTGGTGTACACCGCGTTCAGTGCAGCGGTGCTGCAGGGCTTGTGGAAGCACCTGCCGTTGCCGGTGCTCGGCGGATTGCTGATCGTCAACGCGGTATTGCTGGCGGCGGCGTTGTTGATTACGCGTTACGGTTCGCGGGCCCTGGGTTTTGATCGCGAGGATGAAATCACCATCGTGTTCTGCGGCTCGAAGAAAAGTCTGGCGAGCGGTGTACCGATGGCGAAAGTGCTGTTCTCCACGCACGCGTTGGGCATGATCGTCTTGCCGATCATGCTGTTCCATCAGATGCAGTTGATGACGTGTGCGGTGCTGGCGCGCCGCTATGCAGAACGCGCCAGCGTTAATTCACGCAAGGCAAATGGCGTCACGAAGATTGCCGTGACCGAATAAACGGTCGCGGGATATCAATGCCGGAAATGGCGCATGCCGGTGAAGACCATCGCCATGTCGTGTTCGTCGGCCGCTGCGATCACTTCGCCATCGCGCATGGAGCCGCCCGGCTGAATCACGGCACGAATGCCCGCTGCGGCGGCGGCGTCGATGCCGTCGCGGAACGGGAAGAACGCATCGGATGCCATCACTGAGCCGCGCACTTCAAGCTTCTCGTCCGCAGCCTTGATGCCCGCGATGCGTGCGCTGTAGACGCGGCTCATCTGGCCGGCGCCGATGCCGATGGTCTGGCGGTTGCGCGCGTACACAATGGCGTTGCTTTTGACGTATTTCGCCACTTTCCAGGCAAAAATCAGGTCGTTCACTTCTTCTGCCGTCGGCGTGCGGCGCGTGACGATCTTCAGATCGTTCGCCGTGACCATGCCGCGATCGGCCGTCTGGATCAGCAAGCCGGAGCCGACGCGGCGTACATCGTTGCCCGGATGTGCATCGCCCAGCTCGGCATCCTTCGGCACCGGAATTTCGAGTACACGTACGTTGGTCTTCTTGCCGAACGCTTTCAGCGCGTCTTCCGTGTAACCCGGCGCCAATACAACTTCCACGAATTGGCGATCGACGATCGAGCGCGCAGTGTCGCCATCCACTTCACGATTGAACGCGATGATGCCGCCGAACGCCGATGTGGGATCGGTCTGAAACGCCAGGTCATACGCGCGGCGGATGCCTTCGAGGCTTACCGCGACGCCGCAGGGGTTCGCGTGCTTGACGATGACGCATGCGGGCTTGGTGAAGCTGCGCACGCATTCCCATGCCGCATCCGAATCGGCGATGTTGTTGAAGGACAATTCCTTGCCCTGCAGCTGTCGGAAAGTGGCCAACGTGCCGGGCGCGGGATACAGGTCGCGGTAAAACGCAGCTTGCTGATGCGGATTTTCGCCGTAGCGAAGGTCCATCATTTTGACGAAGCGGCCGTTTGCCTGCGCCGGAAATGCATCGTGACCGGCAATCGCATCGTGCGTTTCGTTGAGCTGCACACCGGAGAGATAATCACTGATCGCTGCGTCGTAGTTGGAGACGCGATTGAATGCCGCCACCGACAGCTTGAAACGTGTCGCGCGAGTCAGGCCGCCCTGTTGTTCGATGTCGTTCAACGCTTCGTCGTATTGATCGGGCGATGTCAGCACGCCGACATCGTTCCAGTTCTTCGCCGCTGAACGAAGCATGGCCGGACCGCCGATATCGATATTTTCGATCGCCTGTTCCAGCGTGCAGTCCGGTTTGGCGACCGTGGACTCGAAGGGATAGAGGTTGAGCACCAGCAGGTCGATGGGGCCGATACCCAGCTCGGCCATGACCGCATCATCGGTGCCGCGACGGCCTAACAGCCCCCCGTGAACCTTCGGGTGCAGGGTCTTTACGCGGCCGTCCATGATCTCCGGAAAGCCGGTGACGTCGCTGACGTCCTTGACCGGAATGCCCGCCTCGCGCAGGGCTTTGGCGCTGCCACCGGTGGAAAGCAGCTCCACCTTTGCCGCGGCCAAACGCCGTCCCAGTTCGATCAGCCCGGTCTTGTCCGAAACGCTGATCAGCGCGCGGCGGATGGGGGTGACGGCGGGTGCGGACATGGCGGTTTCCGATACGGTAAAGCCGCGCATTATAGCGCGGCCCGGCAGCGGATGCTGTTTGTCTAGCGGCTTGCGTTTGGACGGCTAAATGCTCTTAAAGAGCGCGCCGTTAAAAGCGACGCTTCAGAGAAGGCCGTGAGCGGACAGCTTCTTGCGCAACGTTGCGCGATTGATGCCGAGCACGGCAGCTGCGCGGCTTTGATTGCCGTCATGAAACGCCAGCACTTCGCGCAGCAACGGACCTTCGACTTCGCGAATGACGAGCGCGTGCAAACCTTCGTCGCACGGTGTGTCACCGATGTCCGCAAGGTAACGCCGCACAGTACGGCTTACGCATTCGCTCAATGCGCTCTGCGACGAGGAATCATTAATGGCCTCGTTGACAGGCAGTCTGACAGCGTTCAAGGACATTTCCCCTCACGTACTCACGCGACGGCTACATAGGTCGTCGCCATGCTTATGGCAGTTACCGCGTTTGCGGCGGGTTAATAGCTCGTGCTTTGTTTAGCGCGAGGGACCGAGTGTACTCGTGCCCGCGGACAAAATTAAGAGCCTTGCGATAAGAAAAATCATAAGCCCATGCCGAACAGGCACTAAGGACGCTTTATTCGAACCCAAGGTCAAAAGCAACCGCTTGATGGCCGGGGTCTTCCACCTCGAAGATCAGGGCCGAGGTTGCGCCGGGGCCGATTCCACGTCGCAGTGCATCAACGTCATCGAGGTATTCGGATGGATTCAAACGGCGCATAGCGATGACTTTGCCGTTGGCATCGGACAATCGAATCGTGACAAATGGCCATGGCTGCGTAAACGCTGCATCGTTCCTTACGCTGGCGCTGATTAGCAATGCATTGGGAACAGTGGGGTGCGTCTGCACGTCACGTGCCAGCAAGCGCAGTTTGCCGACATCGCGTACCGGTGGCAGCGTGCAATTCAGCGTAGCGCAAGCTTGCTGAAGTAACGGACCCATGGTTGGATCAGCAACCAGTGTGTCGCGCAAGGCCCAGCCCAGTTGCCCCAAAAGGCCTAAAAACAGCAGAAAACAGGCTGAAATCCAGGGCCAGCGCCGCGGTTTGTTCTTGCGTCGATCGCGTGCAAAACGTGGCGTAATGACCAGATCGGCAAAGTTTTCGCGCGTTGCCGTTTCGTTTGCGACGACGACTTGTTGGGTCTCCGGCTGCGGCCGATAAACCACCAGTTCCACGCTTGGCGGTTCCACGCCGGGTTCGTGCGAGGGCAGCTCGTTGAAGGGTTCCGGCGGCAACTGATCGGCAAGCGTGGCGATGCAATCGAAACCGGCGCCGCAATGTCCGCACATGACAAAGCCGTGTGCTTGCGCGATGGTTCGCGCATCCACTGAAAACACGGATAGACATTCAGGGCATTGCGTATACATGCGGTGCGCTTGGACCTGTGTCGGGCAAGCTTAGCAAAGCCATCGCATCATTCGTCCAATCATGCGCGACGATGGCCGCTGATGCGCACCCAATCTTCGCGTGTGTCGACACGCAATGCTTCGAACCATTCGGCATAACGCGCGAGCAGTTCATCTTGCTGCCCCTGCAGGATGCCGGAGATGGCAAACGGCGCGCCGGGTTTTGCGGCGGCAGCGAAGGTGGGCGCGAGATCGCCGAGCGGTCCTGCAAGAATATTCGCCACGAAAACATCTGCCGGTTCGCCTGCGAAATCTTCCGGCAGAAACAAGGCGAGACGATCGGCGACGTCGTTGCGCTCGGCATTGTCAGCCGATGCGGTGAGTGCTTGCGGATCGTTGTCCACGCCAATCGCCGATCCCGCACCAAGCTTGAGTGCTGCAATCGCAAGGATGCCCGAGCCGCAACCGAAGTCGATCACGCGCTTGCCAGCGAGGTTGAGGCCATCGAGCCATTCAAGGCAAAGGGCCGTAGTGGGATGCGTGCCACTTCCGAATGCCAGGCCGGGATCGAGACGCACGACCACGCTGTCGTCCTCGGGTGGCTCGATGTTCCACGGATAGATCCACAGCCGCTTGCCGAAGGGCATCGGCTTGAATTGGTCCATCCAGGCGCGTTCCCAGTCTTCGTCGGCGACGTCGCGAAAGTTCAGTTGATCGGGTTCCAGCCAGGGCAGCAGCTCGCTCAGGGCCTCAGTGAGGCCGCGGCGATCGGTGCCAGCCTCGAACAGCGCGTTGAGCGTGATCGTCGGCCACAGCGGAAGCTCGCCGACACCGGGTTCGAAGATCGCCTGCTCATCGGGTGTTTCGGCGTCGGCGTCCTGCAGCGTGATCGATATCGCGCCCAGATCGTCGAGCGCTTCTTCCACGCGGGGTTGCTGTTCGGCGCGGGCGATCAGGGAGAGTTCGAGCCAGGGCATTTGCGGTCCGAGACGAGGCAGGTGATGCGCGATTGTCCCTCTCCCCTGCGGGGAGAGGGTAGGGTGATGGGCTGATCTTGCGATGGAAGTCACTAGGAACGAACTTCGTTGCGGAGCCTTCGCAAGAGTGACCCCTCACCTCGGTCCTCCCCCCAAAGGGGAGAGGATGCAGAGCAACTCAATGTCCGCTATGCGGATGTTCCTTATGCTCCGCCATACGCTTTTCCAGATAGTGGATATTCTGTCCACCCTGCTGGAAGCCCACATCGTTCATGATGCGCTGCTGCAGCGGAACGTTGCATTTCACGCCTTCGATGACCGTTTCGGCCAACGCGAGACGCATGCGCGCAATCGCCGTTTCGCGATCCGGGCCGTGCACAATGAGTTTGCCGATCATCGAATCGTAATTCGGCGGAATCTTGTAGCCGTCGTACAGATGCGTATCGACGCGCACACCCGGACCACCCGGCGCCTCAAAGCGTTTCACCGTACCCGGTGAGGGCAGGAAGGTTTCCGGATCTTCCGCGTTGATACGGCACTCGATCGCATGACCGGTAATCTTGATGTCTTCCTGCTTGATCGAGAGCTTTTCGCCGGCAGCGATGCGCAATTGCTCGCGCACGAGATCCACACCGGTAATGAGCTCCGTCACCGGATGTTCGACCTGAATACGCGTATTCATTTCGATGAAGTAGAAACGGCCATTTTCGAACAGGAATTCGAACGTGCCCGCGCCGCGATAGCCGATGCGCAAGCAGGCATCCACACATACTTTGCCGATCTGCGCGCGCAGTTCCGGCGTGATGCCCGGTGCGGGCGCTTCTTCGACGACTTTCTGGTGACGACGCTGCATGGAGCAATCGCGTTCGCCCAGATGGATCGCGTTGCCTTGACCGTCGGCGAGCACCTGGATTTCCACGTGACGTGGATTCTCCAGAAACTTCTCCATGTACACCTGATCGTTGCCGAAAGCGGCTTTGGCTTCCTGCTTGGTCATGGTGATGGCGTTGCCCAGATGCGCTTCGGTGCGCACCACGCGCATACCGCGGCCACCGCCGCCGCCGGAGGCCTTGATGATGACGGGATAGCCGATCTCGCGCGCGATGCGGATGTTTTCTTCCACCACATCGCCGAGTGGGCCGCCCGAGCCGGGAACGCAAGGAACGCCGGCTGCTTTCATCGCGCGGATCGCTTCGACTTTATCGCCCATCAGGCGAATCACATCGGCCGTCGGTCCGATGAAGATGAAGCCGGATTGTTCCACCTGTTCGGCGAAGTCCGCGCGCTCGGCAAGAAAGCCGTAGCCGGGATGAATCGCATTGGCGTCGGTGATTTCCGCCGCAGCAATGATGCGCGGAATGTTGAGGTAGCTGTCGACCGATGGTGCCGGACCGATGCAGATCGCTTCGTCTGCAAGACCGACATGCTTGAGGTTGCGATCGGCGGTGGAGTGCACGGCCACGGTTCGGATACCGAGACTGTGGCACGCACGCAGAATGCGCAATGCGATTTCGCCGCGATTGGCGATAACGACCTTTTCGAGCTTTTGCATAGTCGTCAGGCCGTTCAGGCGATCACGAACATCGGCTGATCGAATTCCACCGGCTGACCGTTCTCGACCATGATGGCCTGCACCGTGCCGGCCACATCGGCCTCGATCTGATTGAACATCTTCATCGCTTCGATGATGCCCAGCGTCTCGCCGGCCTTCACCTGCTGGCCCACTTTGACGAACGCCGCAGCGCCCGGCGTGGCGGACGCGTAGAACGTGCCCACCATCGGCGCCTTCACGACATGACCGGCCGGCAGACTCGGCGCGCTTGCTTCGACCGGTGCGGCTGGCGCGACCGGTGCAGCCGCCGGTGCTGGCGCGTGCGCCACGGGGGCCGGCGCAGCGGCGACGGCAACGCCGCCCTTGGGTACGCGCGACAAACGGACGACTTCTTCGCCCTCTTTGATTTCCAGTTCGGCGAGGTTCGATTCCTCGAGGAGGTCAATCAGTTTTTTGATCTTTCGCAGATCCATCGGGCTTGCCTTCTTTGGGTCTGGGGCCACAGCTTGGTGGCTGGACGGTAAAGGGAATGAAAGGAAACGGTAGGTGCGGCCTAGCCAGCCGGTTTCGGTTCAAGTTTCGAAACGGCGGCTTGCAGCGCCAGGAAATAGCTATCGCTGCCGAAGCCGGCAATCACGCCCACGGCGAGATCGGACAGATAAGAGTGGTGCCGGAACGGCTCCCGCGCGTGCACGTTGCTCATGTGCAGCTCGATAAAGGGAATGTCGACCGCGGCAAGGGCGTCGCGCAGGGCAACGCTGGTGTGGGTGAATGCGCCGGGGTTGATCAGGATAAATGCGATCTGCTCGTCCCGGGCCTGATGGATGCGGCCGATCAGCTCGTGCTCGGCGTTGGACTGATACCACGCCAGCTCGTGCCCGGCCTTCTGCGCAAGGTGAGCCAAGCGGGTATTGATGTCCGCCAGCGTCTCCCGGCCGTAAACGTCCGGTTCGCGCACACCAAGCAGGTTGAGGTTCGGTCCGTGCAGGACCAGCAGCTTCGCCATAACAGGCTCCAGGCCGCCCCCGGGCGCCTCGGAATCCGCGCAGTGTGCTCGGTGCCGCCAATATTGTCCAGTTCGGCGCAGATCGGCGATGTTTGACGGAGAAGTGACGTAGAAACCGTGCGTGGACGTATGTGGTGCGCAAACCGCGCTACGGCGCGGTTCCCGGGGACAGCCACTTACCGAGTTGCGAAGGGTCGAGTGGACCGCGACGCATCGCTACGATCCGCCCGTTGGTGTCCAGCAGCACGCTGAAAGGCAGAATTTCGTCGGTATCGCCGAGGCTAAGCGATGTGCTTGGTTCGTTTAGCTGGCCGATCAGGATCGGGTAATCGACGGGGTGGGCGCTGAGAAAGCTACGCACATGTTCGGGGTCATCCATCGCTATACCCAGCACGATCGCACCCTTATCGGCGAAGTTATGCTGGGCAGTACTCAACGCCGGCATCTCGGCCAGACACGGCACACACCAGCTTGCCCAAAAATTGATCAGCACCCGCTGGCCATGAAATTCGGACAGATGATGGGGTCTGCCATCGAGACCCGTGAGAACCAGATCTGGACGAAGATCGCCGACGTTCGCAACATCAACGCCGGGCGGAGTGTGGGCGATCTGACTTTCGTGCTGCAGCCACCCGCCGCCGATCGCGGCCAGCACAGCCACGCCGAGAATCACGAGGTTCGGGCGGCTCAGCATATTAGCGACAACCTCCAGACTCCCTCCCCTGCGTGCAGCAGGGGAGGGTTGGGGTGGGGTGAAGCCTTGTGTGGGGCACGAGCGTTACCCCCTCCCGCCTCCCCCTGCAAGCAGGGGGAGGGGCCAGTGCCTTCACTTCGCCGCCTCGTTGACTGCGTCGTCCACGAGCGATTCGGTCAGAACTGTCGGCAATGCGTGACCAGGCCCACCATTCTTGGGGAACACCACGTACAACGGAACGCCCGGCGAGTGGTATTGCTCGAGGAACGCCGAAATGGTCGGATTCACATCGGTCCAGTCGCCTTTCATATAGACGGTGCCGGTGCGTTTGAGCAGCGCCTGGAACGCATCGCGATCCAGCACGGTGTGCTCGTTCGCTTTGCAGGTGACGCACCAGTCGGCCGTCATGTCGACAAAAACAGGCGTGCCCGCTTTGCGCAGCGCGTCGAGTTTTTCCGGCGAGTAAGCGACGACACCGCTCGATGTCTCGGCAGCGTGGACCGTCGCGGGCAGTGTGGCGAGGTAATAAAGCGGTGCGAGCGTGATGAGCGCGAGCACAACCACCCATGCACGACTGAATAGGCTGCGCCCGCGGCTGCGTTCGAACCACCATAGGGTCATGGCGAGCAGTACGGCAGCCACCATCAGCAAGCCTACCGCATCGGCGCCGCGTTGATGCGCAAGCACCCACGCCAGCCACGCGGCAGTCAGATACATCGGGAACGCCAATATTTCTTTGAGCGTTTCCATCCAGCGTCCGGGACGCGGCAACCAACGCGACACGGCGGGTATGAAGCCGATTGCGAGAAAGGGCAGGGCGAGCCCTAAACCAAGCGTGAAGAAAACAGCCATCGCGCTCAATGTAGGCGCAACCAATGCGTAAGCCAGCGCCGTACCCATAAACGGCGCCGTGCACGGACTGGCGACCACCACGGCCAACACGCCGGTGAAGAAGTCGCCGACGGGACCCGAGCGATTGGCCAGCGAGCTGCCCGTGTTGCCGAGCGATGCACCGAACTGCACGACACCCGACATCGACAGCGCGACGGCGAGCATCACCAATGACAACAACGCAACAACCAGCGGATTTTGCAGATGCGCGCCCCACGCCGTCTTCAGCGCGATAATCACCAAGCCGAGCGTCACGAAGCTGATCAGCACGCCAGCCGTATACATCAATGCGTGTGTGCGGCGTCGTGCGGGATTCTCGCCGCTCTCCAAAATGCCCACGGCCTTGATCGAAAGAACCGGCAACACGCACGGCATCAGATTGAGAATCAGGCCGCCGATCAAGGCGAGCGCCAGCTGATACAGCAAACTTGCCGATGCGCCATTCGCGCTGGCGGGCGGCATCTCGGGTGCGGGATTTGCCGTTGCTTGTGCGCTTGCTTGTGCAGCGCTGCCGAGCTCGACGCTTACGTCGCGCGTCATCACCGGATAACACACGCCACCATCCTGACAACCCTGGAAACTGGCAGCGATATCCAGCGTTTTCAGTTTCGATAAATCACCGTTCACGCTGACGGGCACGGTGATGTCGCCGAAGTAAACGGTCGTGTTACCGGCATTGGCATCCGTATGCATTTCGCCCGAGGGCCACGCAGGCGTCAGCACAACATTGGGTGCGTTCTTTACCGATAGCGTTGTCTTGTCGCGATACAGGTAATAGCCCTTGGCCATCGTCCAGCGAATCAACAGGTGATGCGGATATTGCGCGATAGCTTCAAAGTGAAACGCCTGCTCGGCGGGTAACGCTGCGCCGCCGCTGCCTGCAGCGGGTTGCGATGGCGATTGCAGCAGTTCGCTGAGTTTGTTCGTTGGCGCATTGCCAGCGCCGGGAACCGGAAGATCCAATTGTTCCGTATGCGGCGGATAGCAGATCTTCGGATCGGTTTCGTGGCAACCCTGATAACGCACGCTCAACGTCAGGTGCGTAGTGCCGGGTGCGAGTGTGTACGGAATCGTGGCGTCGATGCTGTGGTGATACGTCTCGACTGGGCCCAGATACGGATCGTCATGCTTTTCGCCATCGGGAAGTTGCGCGGTGCCAAGCGTGACGCCGTCGCCGCCTTTGAAATTCATGCGTCCGCGATACAGGTAGTAATCGGGGGCAATCGTCCAATGCAGTTTCACGACGCCGGGCGTGCTGGCATCGGCCGAGAGCTTATATGCCTCGGTGACGGGCAGAAGATTTTCAGTGCCATCCTGCGCCGACACGATGGGCGTGCCGAAAAGCAGCGCGATCAAAGTCAGCAGGCCAAAAACAGCGCGGTGTTGAAAAAGCGAGCGCATTGCAGCTCCAGAAGGGGTTCGCGCCGGGGTACGCGAATAGTGGAGATTATGGCTCAGCTTGAGGCGCGCCGACGCCGGCGCTACGTCGTTATGCCTTTTCTACCGCAGACGCCGATTCTAACGGCGCGGCCTTCGGATGAAGCATGCCGGTGGTGAGTGCCACTCCGAGCAGGATAAGGATGCAACCGCCGCCCATCGGGAGCGTGATTCGCTCGTGCAGGAACAGCGCGCCCCAAAGCACGCCGAACACAGGGATCAGATACAGCACGGCCATCGATTTTGCCGAGCCGATGCGTGCCAGCAATCCGTAAAAAAGTACGTAAGCGAGCGATGTGCACAGAGCTGCGAGCCCAATGGCGGCGATCCAGGCTTCCGTCGATGGCGATTTGGCTGGCCACAACCAGATCGTGAAGGGCAGCAGCATCACGGCGGCGGCCATCTGGCTGCCAGTGGCGACCGTCAGCGCCGAAACTTCCTGCAGACGACGATGGCTGTAGTGCGCGCCGAAGGTGTAGCAGACGTTGGCGGCCACGCAGGCCACCATGGCCCAGCCGGCCGCGGCACCGCCATGTCCAAAACCCACCGTGCCGCCGATCAGCCACACCACGCCCGCGAAGCCGATCACCAGACCGCTGATGCGCGGCGCATCGAGTTTCTCGCCCAGCCAGAGCCAGCCGGATGCGGCGACGAGTAGCGGCGCAATGGCATCGAAGATGGCGGACAAACCCGACGGCAGGCTTTGTGCCGCGTAGGAAAAAAACACAAACGGAAGCGCCGAATTGGCGAGCCCGATAAGCACGACCGAAAACCAATGCGTGCGCAGCTCAATGCGCCGACGGCGCGAGAACAGTAACGGGATCGAGCAGATCGTTGCGCCAATGGCACGAACACCTGCCAGTGCCATGCCGCCGAATTCATTCGCACCCATGCGCATGAACAGGAACGACGCACCCCAGATGGCACCCAACAGTAAAAGTTCGGCAGCGTCGGATTTCTTCATGGCGGGGTGCTCAGTGACATCCATGTTCGTAATGTAAATCGCGCTGGTGACAGAACCTGTCAGCAGTATTCGCGTTAACGCTTGGCGCCCTGGCCAAACAAGATGCGACGCTCTTCCTCGGTCAATGCACCGTGTTTGGGCGTGTAGACGTTCTCGACGCCTTCATAGGTGCGAATCGTGGCCGGCCGAGCACCCATGGTGTCGAACCAGCGTTTCAGATGAGGGAAATCGTCGAGATTCTGACCATGCGCCTGGTGCGGCACGATCCACGGATAGCAGGCGATATCCACAATCGACAACTCGTCCACGATAAACGAACGGCCTTCCAGACGCTGATTGAGCACGCTATAAAGACGCGCCACTTCGCGCGTGTAGCGATCGATCGCATAAGGCACCTTTTCCGCCGCATAGATGTTGAAGTGCCCGATCTGACCGGCCATCGGCCCCAACCCGGCCATCTGCCAGAACAGCCATTCGAGCACCTGCGTGCGGCCTTGAATGTCCTTGGGAATGAAGCGGCCGATCTTCTCGGCGAGATAAAGCAGAATCGCGCCCGATTCGAACATCTGCACCGGCTTGTCAGTGCCTACGGGATCATAATCGATGATCGCCGGAATCTTGTTGTTCGGCGAAATCGCCAGGTATTCCGGCTTGAATTGCTCGCCCTTGCTAAGCGCCACCGGTATGACGCGATACGGCAGTCCCGCTTCCTCAAGAAACAGTTTGGCTTTCAGGCCGTTCGGCGTGGCGGCGAAATAAAGATCGATCATGATCCCAATCCTGTTTGCGGAAAATGGATGCGGTGATGCCGCGCGTCAGCTTTTTACAGCGTCACGTACCCAGTCGAGATAAGGCGCGTGCGCCTGCTCGATAGGAATGGCGATCACTTCCGGCAGATCGTACGGATGCAAGGCCAGTACGCGTGTTTTGAGTGCATCGAAACGTTCGACGGTAGTCTTGATCAACAACAGTTCTTCGCTGTCGGTGGTGACCTTGCCTTGCCAACGATAGGTCGACTGGATGCCGGGCACGCGATTGACGCATGCAGCGAGCGCTTCATTCACCAATGCGTCCGCGACACGTTGCGCGCTGGCGGCATCGGGGCAGGTGCAATAGCAGAGCAGAACGGTTGTCGGATCGGTCATGGGATGGCTCGCTACTTTTTCGACATCAAGCCGTAATTGCTGAATTTCTCGATCACCTGCGTCACTTCGTTATCGCGCAGCATTACGGGTTTTCCAATCTGCAGTGCAATGGTGTATTGCCTTGCCAGCGTTTCGACTTCAATCGCGCGCCACATCGCCTGTTCCATGTTGGCGCCGACCGCGATCATGCCGTGATTGGCCATCAGACAAGCGAGCCGTGCATCGAGTGCGCGCACGACAGCATCGGATAATTCCTGTGTGCCGTAGGTGTAATAGTCCGAACAGCGAATCGAATCGCCGCCGCTGACGGCGATCATGTAGTGCGCGGCGGGAATGTCCATGCGGCACATCGCCAGCGCAGTGCTGTACGGAGGGTGAGCGTGGACGATCGCGTGAACGTCTGCGCGCGCCAGATAAATGTCGCGATGAAAGCGCCACTCGCTCGATGGGCGCCGCGGATGGTCGTAGTGGCCTTCCATGTCGACGAATACGACATCGTCCGGGGTGACCTCGCCATAGGGCACGCCGCTGGGCGTGATCAGGAATCCGTTCTGGAACCGGATGCTGAGGTTGCCCGACGTGCCCTGGCTCAAGCCGGACGGCGTCAGCTTCAATCCGTTGGCGACGATTTCCTCACGTAATGTCTGCTCGCTGCTCACTGCTCGGCTTGCCTGATGATCGACTGGAAACGAGGCATCCTCGGCATTTTTGCCGCCCGTGTCATCTTCCCTTCGTGGCGAGGGGTATCTGCCCCTCGACCCTATTTCCAAACTACGTCGTTTCGTTGATCGCCCTTGAAAGCCTTGGCGGGTCCCCCATTAACCTTCTCAAGACACGTCCGGCCCCTGTACCAGGGGTTTTTTTGGAGGCTAAAATTGGCACTCATGTCGCCCGAGTGCTAACAGCCTTCCAGAGGCCGGCCACGGGGTCGCCAATTTTTCTAACCTCAAGCCATAGCTGGAGTTTTTCCCATGAGCAAACTGCGTCCGCTGCACGATCGCGTCATCGTCAAGCGCCTGGAAGAGGAGCGCGTCTCCGCCGGCGGCATCGTTATCCCCGATAGCGCCACCGAAAAGCAGACCCGCGGCAAGGTCATCGCTGCCGGTGAAGGCCGCATCCTGGAAGACGGCAAGGTCCGTCCGATGTCGGTCAAGACGGGCGAAGTGGTCCTGTTCGGCAAGTACGCCGGCCAGGAAATCAAGATCGACGGCGAAGAGCTGGTCTTCCTGAAGGAAGACGACATCGTGGCTGTGATCGAAGGCTAATCGGCCTCTCCCGCCCCCTCTTCATCTCACTACTGAATTCGAAGGAATACACAAAATGGCAGCTAAAGAAGTCCGCTTCGGCGAAGACGCCCGCGCTCGCATCCTCAAGGGTGTGAACACCCTCGCGAACGCCGTCAAAGTTACCCTGGGCCCGAAGGGCCGCAACGTCGTGCTCCAGAAGAGCTTCGGCGCTCCGACCGTCACCAAGGACGGCGTGTCCGTCGCCAAGGAAATCGAACTGGCCGACGCCTACGAAAACATGGGCGCGCAGATCGTCAAGGAAGCCGCTTCCAAGACCTCCGACAATGCCGGTGACGGCACCACCACTGCCACGGTTCTCGCCCAGGCATTCGTGCGCGAAGGTCTGAAGGCCGTTGCCGCCGGCATGAACCCGATGGACCTGAAGCGCGGCATCGACAAGGCCGTCATCACGGCCGTCGAAGAGCTGAAGAAGCTCTCCAAGCCCACCGCTGACGACAAGGCCATCGCCCAGGTCGGCACCATCTCCGCCAACTCCGACGTTGCCGTCGGCGACATCATCGCGACCGCGATGAAGAAAGTCGGCAAGGAAGGCGTGATCACGGTGGAAGAAGGTTCGGGTCTGGAAAACGAACTGGACGTCGTCGAAGGCATGCAGTTCGACCGCGGCTACCTGTCGCCGTACTTCATCAACAACCAGCAGAGCCAGCAGGTTGAGCTGGAAGATCCCTTCATCCTGCTGTACGACAAGAAGATCTCCAACGTTCGCGAAATGCTGCCGATCCTCGAAGGCGTCGCCAAGGCTGGCAAGCCGCTGCTGATCGTCGCCGAAGAAGTGGAAGGCGAAGCGCTGGCCACGCTGGTGGTCAACACCATCCGCGGCATCGTCAAGGTTGCTGCCGTGAAGGCGCCGGGCTTCGGCGATCGCCGTAAGGCGATGCTGGAAGACATGGCCATCCTCACCAACGGCCAGGTCATCTCCGAAGAAGTGGGCCTGCAGCTTGAGAAGGCCACCATCCAGGATCTGGGCCGCGCCAAGAAAGTCGTCGTGACCAAGGAAAACACCACCCTGATCGACGGTGCCGGCGAAGCGGCGAAGATCCAGTCGCGCATCGGCCAGATCAAGGCGCAGATCGAAGAGACCTCTTCCGATTACGACCGCGAGAAGCTGCAGGAACGCGTTGCCAAGCTGGCCGGCGGTGTTGCCGTGATCAAGGTTGGCGCTGCGACCGAAATCGAAATGAAGGAAAAGAAGGCCCGCGTCGAAGACGCCCTGCACGCCACGCGCGCAGCCGTTGAAGAAGGCGTGGTCCCCGGTGGTGGCGTGGCGCTGATCCGCACGCTGGCTGCGATCGAAAAGCTGAAAGGCGAGAACGAAGACCAGAACCACGGCATCGCCATCACCCGCCGTGCGCTGGAAGCTCCGTTGCGCGAAATCGTCTTCAACTCGGGTGACGAGCCGTCCGTGATCGTCAACCAGGTCAAGGAAGGCAAGGGCAACTACGGCTACAACGCCGCGACCGGCGAGTTCGGCGACATGATCGAATTCGGCATCCTGGATCCGACCAAGGTCACGCGTTCGGCACTGCAGTACGCCTCGTCCGTCGCTGGCCTGCTCATCACCACCGAAGCGATGGTGGCCGAGCTGCCGAAGAAGGAAGAGCACAACCATGGCGCCCCGGGCGGCGGCATGGGCGGTATGGGTGGCATGGACTTCTAAGTCCTGCGCTCAAACGCAAGGTGTTACGAGAAACCCCGCGCAAGCGGGGTTTTCTTTTGTCCATAGTTTTTGCCGAATAAAGAGGACTTCGTGTTGCATCGCGACACCTCAACGACAGCCGTTGAATATTCCCGATCACCGTCTTACTGTGAACGCCGGAAGCCGCTGGATGATCAGCTTGGGAGAGGCTTCCATCCACGTCCCCCGCATACACAAGCCGGATCCGCGAAAAGAAAAACCTCATCGCGTTCCTGGTTTTGATGTCTGTGAGTGGAATCAACATAAATAACGTTGCAGGAGGGTCTATGAACAAGTTCATGGCAGCGATCGTTATTGCGAGCCTTGCACTGGCAGGATGCAGCACATCGGGCGGTACAGCACCGGCGCAGAACGAATCGTCGGGCGAGACGCTTACGCCCGCCAAGATGTACGCAGTGAGTCCTGAGACGATCGCTTCGTTCAAAGCGGGCGCCACCACGCTCGATCAGGTCGAAACCATGCTAGGAAAGCCCGTCGGTGCAGTGCGTACGCCTTCGGGAAATCAAGTCATCGCGTACGTCAAGATTCGCTCTCAAGACGTCAACAACGATCGCACCCCTGAAACCGGTACGGCGCTTCCCAAGCGTCACAAAGTTCGATACGCGACCATGTTGTCATTCGACTCGCAGGGCCGCTGGATCAATTCGTGGACGCGTGTCGATGATTTAGGCGATGCGTCGCCCACCGCATTGGGCCATTTCGATGTCGGCGATGTTCTGACCAATCAAGGCGGTATGCCGTAGACGCGTTTGCAGCGAGGGCTCTTCGTTGAGGAGCCTTCGTTGTGTGTACGTGAGTGTGTGTCGATACATCGCGCACAAAGTTGGCCGCCTTTACATGCGAGCGAGATAGGGCGACGGATCCACATGCTCGCCGTTGCGATGAATTTCGAAATGCAGATGCGGGCCGGTCGAGCGACCGGTCGAGCCGACTTTAGCGATCGTCTGGCCGACCTTGACGCGTTCGCCGGCTTTGATCATCAGCTTCGAATTATGTGCGTACAACGTGTGATAGCCGTTGTGATGATCGATCACGACGACGTTGCCGTAATGGCGATCCGTATTGGCCCTGATTACCGTGCCGTCAGCGACGGCTTGTACCGGTGTGCCGACGGGCGCAGCCATGTCGATGCCGCGATGGAATACATCGCCCTTGCCGAACGGATCGTGCCGGTGACCGAAGTGCGATGTGATGCGCGCGAGTGCGATCGGCATCTGCGTATCAAGCTGATGAAATCGATCCACCTCGTCCGGCGGCAGCGGCGTGGCATCGAATGTTTCGGAGGGTGCGCCGTAGAGCTTCCTCTGCGCACGAAAGTAAGGCGATGGCGCCGCCTGTGCGCTGCTAAAAGCACCGGTCGTGGCGAGGAACGGTTTCTCCGCATAGCTAGGCGGTGGTAGCAACAACTGCGTGCTGTTTTGCGAAGACTCCGCAGCATGCAGATGCGTCTGCGGTACGCCAAGCCAGCACACTGCCAACCCTGTGATCAACGCGCCAAGCGTGTAAGGCGCGCGAGGAGAGGGAATGCGTGACGCCATCCATTTTCTGCAAGAACTGAACATCGGCATGTACACAGGTGCGAAACCGCGCACCCGTTGCAGCCCGGGTTAAGCGATTTATCTCAAATAAGGCGAGGAATCCGTCACCGCCGAAGGCTCGATGTGCCATGCGCTGGCACCTGCCTATTACGTCAAAAACCCGCGCAAGAAAGTATCGGATCAATCCTAAAGCTCTGACCTCGGTCTTAGGATGCCGTTAAGCATTCATGCTTCCGCATGCCGGAAACGACGTGCCGGAAACGAAATGGGCCCTCTAGCGAGAGCCCTTGCAATGCATATGGGTTACATGCGGATTAATGGTGCATGCCCATCGCTCCCATCGTAGACGTGGGCTCCGTACTTTGACCTTGGGCCAGAATAGTGGCGGGCGGCAACAGGCTCGCCGGCAACAGCTTGTCCAGCTTGCCGCTCATGCGCAACGCAGCCACGCTTGCCATGTCGCTATCGAACTGTTTCTGTTGTGCGTCGATCGGCGGCGGCGTTGCTCCCGGTGCACGCGTGAGTGCTGCCAGCGACGGCGCCAGTACCTGAGTCAGCGCGTAATACGCATCGTCATGCACGCCAGCGCGTTCCAGCAACAAGCCCGGCAACATCCATGAGGCCATGTCCACGCGTTGCATGTTGCCCGGATTGCGCGGGTCGATCAGCAGCCACGTGCCCGCTTGCGACAACATGCTTTGACCGTCGACGAAGCCGGTCTCGCGATAGGCGTCATCGAGACCCGGCAAATGATCGCCGTAAAACAGCAGCAGCGTCGGACGATTGCGCTTGGCCAGCAGTGCGGCGAGACGTCCGAGTTCCTGATCGGCATGCTGCATGTGATACAGGTACGTCTGCACCTGTTGCTTATGCGCGGCATCGACGACAGACGGCACGGCAATCGCATCGCGTGCAGCAACATCCTTCGGCGTCACGTCATACGGACCATGCGCTTCCAGGCTGATCGCAAAGAGAAACTGCGGCGGCCCGGCGTCTTTCAGCTGCGACATGATTTCATCCGTCATCGCGCTGTCGGCCATGTACTTGCCGTCCATCGCCGCATCAGCGGGGAAACCCGATTGCGAGATGAAGCGATCGAAACCGAGCGCCTTGAATGCGGTGTTGCGATTCCAGAACGTCGGATCGTTGCCGTGAATGGCGATCGTTTCGTAACCGTGCGAGCGCAACACGCGCACCATGCTCGGCACGACCTTATTGTTCAACTGCAGATACGGAAACTGCATGGTGTTGAAGTAGCGCAGCGACAGGCCTGTCAGTACTTCGAATTCAGTGCGAATGGTGCCGCCACCGAAAGTGGGTACATGTAACGGCCCACTCATACCCTGCGCGGCGAGACGTTTCAGGTTAGGCGTGAGATCGGCATTCTCGTAACCACGCATGATGCCCGGATCGAAGAACGATTCGCTTTGCACCACCACGATGTCGGGAAGCGCCGTGTTCGGATCGGGCGTCGTCTGCATGCGCGCACGCACCGCATCACCCGTGGTCTGCAGCAGTTGCGTCACCGCAGCCGGATCGACTTTCTGCTTGGTGTGGCGATCCTGCAGATGGAACATCACCAGCGAACTCACCAGGCCCGAATGACTGGTTGTTGCCGCCGCCGACCAGGGTTCAAGCCACAGTTTGTGCCCGTTGTAGAGGCTTCCCCATCCCGGCACGCCAAACAGCAACGTGCCGAATGTCGCGGCAAGAATGCTTCCTGCGATCACACGCTTGCCGCCGGTGCGTCGCTGAAGCAGCGGCGGTTCGAAACGCCACAGCGCCACAATCAATGCGACGCCTGCGATCAGGCCCAGATAAGGCCACGGGCTGTGCGGCAGATAGCTGCCCAGCACATGCATGCCGCCCTTGCCGAGCTGTCCGACCATGCGGAAATCCGCCGGCACCAGCGGTGTGCCGAGGTTCGCGACTTTCAGCGAATTCACGCCATACACAACGACCTGCGCCAGATACGCCAACCCAAAAGACAGAAACGCTCGTCGTGTGATCACCAGCAACAGCAGCGCGAGCATCAGCCCGGGCATGGCATTGGCCAGCGGGAACGTGGGCTGCGCGATCAGCTGCGATGCGGCGACGCCGTCATTACCATCGAGCAAGCCGGTGAGCAGCACGAACCCGGCCATCATCGCGAGCACTACGGCGGTGCGCACGAGCTTGGCTTGTGTCGAAAGGGGTGTCGGGGAGACGGGGCTCATAACAGTCCGGACAGTCGATCGTTCCGTGGGGTGTGGACTGTAACGTTACTGACATGAATCGGTTGGCACCCGGGCCAAAGGTGTTGCTCCGGGTTCAGATCGCCAGTACATGCGGATCATCAAAACGGTGCGAAAAAGACCGGGCCGCATGTGGCGCCCCGGTCTTTTTGACCTCAAGCAAGGTCTTGCGGCGTTTTCAGTGTTGTGTGCTGCTGAACCGCAGTAAACGCAGATAGGGCTTCAAGGTGCGCCAGCCCTCGGGGAACAGCTGCCTGGCGTCGTCGTCGGAGACCGACGGCGCGATGATCACGTCGTCGCCCGGACGCCAGTCCACCGGTGTGGTCAGCTTGCGGCCGTCGGTCAACTGCAGGGAATCGAGCACGCGCAGAATCTCGTCGATATTGCGGCCGGCGCTCGGCGGGTAGGTCAGGGTCAGGCGCACCTTCTTCTGTGGATCGATGATGAAAACCGAGCGCACCGTGAGCTTGGGGTCCGCCTTCGGATGGAACATGCCGTAGAGCTTGGCCACCGCGAGGTCCGGATCGGCGAGGATCGGATAGTTCACCGCCGTACCGCCGACGTCTTCCACATCCTTGATCCACTTCTTGTGCTCGCTAACCGGGTCGACCGACAACCCAAGCAGCTTCGTATGGCGTTTGTCGAACGCCGGTTTTTGACGGGCAAACGCACCGAGCTCGGTCGTGCACACCGGTGTGAAGTCCTTCGGGTGCGAGAAGAAAATCAGCCAATGGTCGCCGATGTAATCGTGCAGCTCGATCGGGCCTTCGGTGGAGTCGAGAGTGAAGTCGGGGGCGATTTCGCCCAATTGCAGGCTCATGGAGATCTCCGTCAACGGTTGTAGCGGGTCATGCCGCGTCGGCCAGATTGCGTGGAATAGCCGGATGGTGTGGAGGGTTGCCGATCAGCTCGCCGTACCAGTGCGAGGCATCGGCGAGCGTCGCCACTTCGCCCAGTATCACGATGGCAGGTGCGCGAATGGCATGGCGTTTGGCAAGCGCCGGTAAATCATGGAGTGCACCGGTAAGCGTTCGCTGGTTTGGCAGCGAGCCGTTCTCGATCAGTGCAAATGCAGTGTTGGGGGCGCATCCATGCGCCAAAAGCTGTCGGGTGAGTTCATCGAGTTGGCTCACGCCCATATAGATGGCCAGCGTCTGGCGTTCGCGTGCGAGATCGCGCCAATCGAGCGTGTCAAGCGATTGCTGGCAATGCGCGGTGACGAAACGCACGGACTGCGCATGGTCGCGATGCGTCAGCGGCACGCCGCTATATGCCGCGCACGCTGCGGCTGCCGTGATGCCAGGAACGACTTCGTATGCGATGCCATGCTTGCGCAGAAATGCCAGTTCTTCGCCGCCGCGTCCGAATACGAACGGATCGCCGCCTTTCAACCGAATGACCCGATGACCGGCCTGCACATGCTGCAGCAAAAGTGCGTGGATGGTTTCCTGCGGTGTATGCGTGCCGCCTCCGCGCTTACCGACGGCGATCTGCAGCGCGTCGCGTCGCGCGAGATCGAGAATCTGCGGACCGATGAGTTCGTCATGCAAGATGACGTCTGCTTCATTCAATGCACGCAGCGCGCGCAGTGTAAGCAGCCCCGGGTCGCCGGGACCGGCGCCCACCAATACAACAGAGCCCTTGCTGGTAGGTTCGATGGCGCTGGATAGCGCAGCACGCAGCTGTCGTTCCGCGCGCACGGGATCTGCTGCGCGTATCAGCGCATTGACCGGGCCATCGTGCAACCAATCGTAGAAACGCCGGCGTGCAGCAAGATCGGCATATCGCTGCCGAATGCGTGCGCGATAACGTTGCGCGAGTTGCAGCAACGAACCAATCGTGGGATCGAGCAAGCTCTCGATGCGTTCGCGCAAGCGGCGCGCCAGAACGGGCGCTACGCCACCGGTCGAAATCGCTACCAGCAAGGGCGATCGATCGATCAATGCGGGCACCTGAAAACTGGAAAGCGACGGATCATCCACCACATTCACCAGACGCTGTTGCGCATGACCGTCGGCGGCGATACGTGCATTCAGCGGCCGTGAGCGTGTAGCCGCGATAACCAGCCATACGTTGTCCAGCCACTCCGATTGATAAGCGCCAGGCCGATACGTGATGCGTCCATGTTGCAGCTTCTCGCGCAGCTCCGGACCCAGCATCGGGGCCCCGACTGTCACACGGGCACCGGCCCGTAACAGCATGGCAACTTTACGATCCGCAACATCCCCTCCACCCACCACGAGGACGGAACGGTCGGTCAGATCGGCGAAAAGTGGATACAGCTGCATGGTGCGAGTTCAGTAATGGCGGCGAGTTCGACCACGCTAACCCTAGTATTTTTCCAGTGGAAATGGCCGCTTAGCCCGAAGATATGGCTCGAAGGCATAGCGATATCGCCGAAAGTCTGCGGGACTTATAGATGTATAGACGTCCAAATAACGCTGTGTTAAGGTCGAACGACGACTGGCTCCCAGTGTCCAGTATCCGGAGATCGTGATGAAGCGCCGTCCAGGGTGTTGCCAGAGCTGTATGTGCTGCGCCATGCGCAACGCACAGCCCTGCATGCAACCCTTCCTGGAGCCGACCTCATGACCCTCACGCAACTTCGCTACATCGTCGCCATCGCCGACGCCGGCCTTAACATCACCATGGCCGCCGACAACGTGCATGCCACGCAGTCGGGTATCAGCAAACAGCTCAAGCAGCTGGAGGGCGAGCTGGGCTTTCAGGTGTTCACCCGGCGCGGCAAGAGCCTGGACGCCGTTACCCCGGCGGGCGGTCAGGTGCTGGAACGCGCGCGTAGCATCCTGCACGAGGCACGCAACATTCGTGCGTTGGCCGCGAATCTGCGCGAAGAGGCCCATGGCGAATTGTCGCTGGCCACCACGCACACCCAGGCGCGCTTCGTCCTGCCGGAAGCCATTGCACGATTGAAGCAGCACTACCCGGAGCTGAGCGTGCACATTCGCCCGCAAGGCGAGGGCCGCATCATCAGCCTGTTCGAAAGCGGCGAGGTGGACCTGGTCATCGTCAGCACTAGCGGTAACGCACCGGAAGGCGGCATTGCCGTGCCGCTGTTCCGCTGGTATCGCCGTGCGGTCGTGCCGCTCGGCCATCCGCTCGCCAAGCTCAATCGCCCGCTGCGCATTCAGGACCTGGCGGAGTATCCGCTGGTCAGCTACGAATCCTCGCTGCAGCCGGAGTCCTCGTTGCGCAAGGCATTCGCTGCCGCGGAATTCACGCCGCGTATTGCCTGCACCTCCGCCGACGCGGATCTGATCAAGACCTACGTATTGGCCGGCCTTGGCGTCGGCATTCTGGCCGAGATGGCGCTGGCACCCAGCGATTCGCGCGAATTGGTTGCGCTGGATATCGACGACCTGCTTCCTGTCTGCACCAGCTGGCTCGTTCTGCGCCGCGACCATGTGCTGCGTAGCTATGTGGCACAGCTCGCACGACTGGTTGCGCCGCAGATCGACGACGCGGAGTTGCGTCGTGTCGTGGCAGGGCACGCCGACGCGCATTGGCCCAAGCCACCGCTGTGGAGCGAGTTGCAGCAGCGCAACGTTCGGCGCGCGGCGACACGCGCGGCCTGACTTCCCGTCGGCCTTTTCGTAATCAGTGGTGTCTGCACACGCTTGCAGGCAGTAACGCTGTTTTTCTTCCTCCCCCGAACAGGGGAGGAAGATCGTTTCGTCAGGCCAAACCCTCGCTTTTCAGCCACGCAAAGACGACGTCAGCAGCGTCAGTCACCGTGCGCTGACTGGTATCGACACGCAACTCGGGAGAGGCAGGTGTTTCGTAGGGATCGTCGATACCCGTAAAGCCCTTGATCTTCCCGGCGCGCGCTGCGGCGTACAGTCCCTTGCGATCCCGCGCCTCACACACTTCCAGTGGTGTGGATACGTGAATCTCCACGAAGCGTCCGTGCGCCTGCACGAGTTGACGTGCTTCATCGCGGGCACCGGCATAGGGTGCAATCGGTGCGCAGATCGCTATACCGCCATGACGTACCACTTCACTCGCCACATAGCCGATGCGAGTGATGTTGGCATCGCGGTCCTCACGCGAAAAGCCCAGTCCTTTCGACAAATGCCTGCGCACTTCATCGCCGTCTAGCACGGTCACAGGACGGCTTCCCGTTTCCAGCAGCCGCGCCAGCACCGCTTGCGCCAGTGTGGATTTGCCCGAGCCGGAAAGTCCGGTGAAAAACAGCGCGAATCCTTCGCGTGCGTTAGCGGGGTGCCGTTCGCGGAGAATGTTGACGACCTCCGGAAAGGTAAACCACTCCGGGATGGATTCGCCGCTATGCAGCCGGCGGCGCAATTCGGTGCCGGAGATATCGCGAACTTCGTCCTTGGCATCCACTTCGTTCTGCGGCAGATAGGTGTCGCGGTTGGCCGCGTAGACCATCGCCGGGAAGGGAACGATCTCGATACCAAGCTCGTCCCGATGCGCGGCCAGCAATTGCTGTGCGGCGTAGGGGTCATAGAAGGGTCTGCCGTTTGTATCGTTGCCCGGCCCAGCGTGATCACGACCCACGATGAAATGGCTGGCGCCGTAATTCTTGCGGATGATGGCATGCCAAAGCGCTTCGCGTGGACCGCCCATGCGCATCGCCAAGGGCAACAGTGAGAGCGCTGCGTGATCCTTTGGGTAATGATTCAAGAGCGCGCGATAGCAGCGCACGCGAGTGTAATGATCGACATCGCCGGGTTTTGTGCGGCCGACCGACGGTTGGATAAGCAGCTTCGCACCCACTTGCTCCGCCGCGCGCAAGGTGAGTTCACGGTGTGCGCGATGCATCGGATTGCGTGTCTGAAACGCCACGATGCGATGCCATCCATGCTGCCGGAACCACTCGCGCAAATGACGCGGACTGTGGCGAAGACTTGCAAAATCGTAATGAGAAGGTTGTTGAATACCCTGCAATGTGCCGCCGAGATAGACAGGTCCCGTGCGATCGAGCAATTCGGCAACACCCGGGTGTGTGCGGTCCGTCGTTCCGAATACCGCGCGCGCCTCCGCAATATGATCGGGAAAATACACCTCTTCGACCGTCAGTACGGCAAGCGGTGTTCCCTGCGTATCGTTGAGGCTGATCTGCGCTTTCGCCGAAAGACTTGCCGCAAAGGCTTCGCTCACATCCAGCGTAATCGGAATCGGCCAGAGCGTTCCGTCGGCCAATCGCATGTCGGCAAGGACGCGATCGTAATCGGCGCGGCCAAGGAAACCCTGCAACGGCGAAAATCCGCCATTGAGCAGTAACTCCAGATCGCATAACTGACGCTGATTGAGCGTCCGTTGAGGCAGCGATGCGCTGAAGCGCTTAAGCGCTTCAGCCTCGGCGGTAGGCAAGTACAAGTCGCGCAGTACGCCGCCATGCGGCGGCACCAGCGCATCGTGCTCGGCCGAGACGATCTCGGCGGCGATGGCGTTCATGGATTGTCCTTATCGGGGCGTTTCTTATGGATGAAGGTGTTGCAGACAGCGGTGTTTCAGACGTCCAGGTGCAAACCGCATTCACGCTTGATGCCAAAAAAGCGGGTGTCTTCTTCGCGCATCCCGGGTTCCCAGCGGCGTGTTGTGTGCGTGTCGCCGATCGACACATAACCCTTGTCCCATAGGGGGTGATAGGGCAGGTCGTGCCGGCGCAAATACAAACCGACGTCACGATCCGTCCAGTCGATGATCGGGTGCACTTTCCAGCGGCCGTGACGGTAGTCGAGCGCCGGTGCGTTCGCGCGGCTGGCCGACTGCTGGCGGCGCAGTCCGGCAAACCATGTGCCCGCACCCAGATCGGCAAGCGCGTGCTGCATCGGTTCGACCTTGGCCAGATGGTTGTAGCGATCAAGCCCCTCGCGTCCCTTCGCCCACAACTCGCCATAGCGACTTTCCAGCCACGCGGGAGAGATCGCGGGACGAACGACGTGCAGATTGAGCGACAGCCGCTCGGTCAATGCATCGATGAACTGATACGTCTCGGCAAACAGATAGCCGGTATCGATCACGATCACAGGAATGTGGGGAACGCGCTGCGTCAGCAGATGCAACGACACCGCCGATTGCGCACCAAAACTCGACGAAAGCACGTGCGCGCCAGGCAAGTGCTGCAGCGACCAATCCACGCGTTCTTCGGCAGTCAGCGCAAGCAGCCACGCATCGAGCTTCGCGCGTTGACGCAGATCGTCGGCCGCTTCCTCCGGCGTGGGAAGGTTCATGCGAATACCTCGGCGTGGATGGCGTGGTGTGCGGCGGGAAGAACGTCTGCGCGTACCAGGAAGTCACCAAACCGTTCCTGTTCGAGGCGTTCCTTCGCATAGCGAGCGAATAAGGCGTCAAGTTCTTTCAGGATTTCCGTTTCGTCGATGTTCTCGCGCAGCGTGCGATTGAGCCGTTGGCCGGCAAAGTCGGCGCCTACGCGCAAGTCGTAACGGCCGAGCGCGCGTCCAATCAGCGCGATCTCGCCCAGATAGGGACGTGAGCAACCGTTGGGGCAGCCGGAGAGTCGCAGCAAAATCGGTTCGTCGCGCAGGCCGTGGTGGTCCAGCAACGCCTCAAGCTTCGGGAGCAGCAAGGGCACATAACGCTCGCTCTCAGCCATGGCCAGCCCGCATGTCGGTAACGCGACGCATGCGACCACATGTCGGCGGATACCGCTGGTGTGTCGATAGCCGTCCAGTTTGTATTCCGCAACGAGTTCGTCGACGCGTGCGCGATGCGCAGCCGGTACGTTGGCAATGATCAGGTTCTGATTGCACGTCAATCGGAAATCGCCTTGATGTTCCTGCGCGATGGCGCGCAATCCACTGAGATGCGGTTGATCTGGCGCATCGGCCAGACGCCCCGACTCGATTTGCAAGGTCAGATGCCAGCGTCCGTCGTCGCCCTCGGTCCAGCCGTAACGGTCGCCGTTATGATCGAAGTGGTAAGTGCGCGATGGTTGCAAGGTGAAACCGATGCGTTGTTCGAGCTCCGCTTTGAAGGCCGACAAACCCATGCGATCGATCGTGTACTTCAACCGCGCATGCTTGCGTTCCTGGCGATCACCATGGTCGCGCTGCACTTCGATCACACCTTCGGCGGTGCGTAGCAACTGTTCCGGGACAACGAAGCCGATAACGCTTCCCAGGCGGGGATAAGTGGTCGGATCGCCGTGCGTGGCGCCCATGCCGCCACCGATGGCGACGTTGAAACCCAGCAATTCACCGTGCTCGATGATCGCAATCAGACCAAGATCCTGCGCAAACACATCCACATCGTTGGTGGGCGGAACGGCGATACCGATCTTGAATTTGCGGGGCAGGTACGTGGGGCCGTACAGCGGCTCGCTTTCTTCTTCGCCACCTGCAACCAGCTTTTCGTCCAGCCAGATTTCGTGATACGCGCGGGTCTTGGGTTTCAGATGCTCCGACAGCCGCTCCGCCCAGCGATAGGCGAGGCGATGTGCGGGCGTTGCAACCGGGTTGGCACTGGCGACGACGTTTCGATTCACGTCTCCACATGCCGCGACAGTTGAAATCAACGCATCGTTGATCGCAGCGATGGATCGCTTCAGGTCATGCTTGAGTACGCCGTGAAGCTGGAACGTCTGCCGTGTCGTGATACGTAGCGTGCCGTTCGCCCATGTGCGTGCGATGTGATCGAACGAGAGCCACTGCGATGGACTTAGCACGCCACCGGCCAGTCGCGCGCGCACCATGAACTGATACGCCGGCTCCAGTTTTTGCTTGCGGCGTTCCTCGCGCAGGTCGCGATCGTCCTGTTGATAGCTCCCATGAAACTTGATCAGCTTGTTGTCGTCGTCGCTGATCGCGCCCGTGACCGGATCGGCCAGGCTTTCCACCAATGTGCCGCGCAGGAAGCGGCTTTTCGCCTTGATGCGCTCGAATTCGGAAACAGGAGTGTCGGTCATCGCAGGCCTCAATACACGTCGCGGGCGTAACGGCCCTGCTGGATCAATTCGTCCAACCAGGCCTCGGCATCGTCGGGCGAGCGCTTGCCATGCTCGGCAACGATGGCGATCAATGCCTTGTGCACATCCTTGGCCATATGAAGCGCATCGCCGCAGACGTAGAGGTGCGCGCCGCCATCAAGCCATTCGCAAACCTGCCGTCCCTGTTCGAGCAGCCGATGCTGGACATAAACCTTGTTGGCCTGATCGCGCGAGAAGGCGAGATCCAGGCGCTGCAACTGGCCTTTCTTCAGTGCTTGCTGCCATTCGACCTGATAAAGAAAGTCGGATTGAAAGTGCGGGTTGCCGAAGAGCAGCCAGTTGCGCCCGCTCGCGTTGCGCTCTGCACGTTCCTGCACGAAGGCACGATATGGGGCGATGCCCGTGCCGGCGCCAATCATCACGACATCGCGCTCATCCGCAGGAAGCCGGAAACGCTCGTTTGCTTCGATGAATATCGGCGCTGAAGTACCTTCGCCGCGTTCGGAGAGATAGCGGCTGGCGTTGCCCCATCGCGCCTGTCCTTCGAATGCGTAATCGACATGGCTGACAGTCAGATGCACTTCATCGCCAACCGTCGTTTGACTGGACGCAATCGAGTAGAGGCGCGGAGCGAGCGGGCGCAAGGCAGATACGAGCGCCTGTGCCGACCATTTCGCAGAGTGGCGCTGGAGAAGGTCGATCACTTGCCAGTGTGAGAACAGTTCGTTCAAGGCTTCGCGTGATTCGGTAGAAAGCAGTTTACGCAGCGCGTCATCGCCGCTTAGTTCTGCGTGCGCCTTAAAAAACGGACGTGTCAGTTGCGTGAGCTCTCGCCGGTCGGAAAGCCACGTGCGAAGCGGAAGTTCTTCGCCGTTCGTCTTCACCAGCGCATCGCCGTCGAGTTGCAGCGTGGCTAACACGGCGTCTACCAGCACGGGAGATTGCGTTGGCCACACACCCAATGCGTCGCCCGGTGCATAACGAAGTCCGGAACCTTCCAGCGACAATTCCACATGGCGCACATCGCGGTCGCTGCCGCGTCCTGTAATGCGCTGGTTCAACAAAATGGGCGCGGAAAATGGCTGATCGCGATGCCAGACGGGATTGCTGCGCACTGTACGCAGAGGTGTGACGGTCGCGAGCGATGCGGCTGCCTTTAATTGTGTCCGCGCTTGTTGGAGTGCCTGTTCGAGCCACGGCTGCGCAACGGTCTCGAGATCGACGTCGGCTTCGCCGGCGACAAATAAGCGCTGGGCGCCCAATGCTTCGAGACGTTCATCGACCTGTCGGCCGATGGCGCAAAACTGCGGATAGCTGGAATCGCCCAGGCCAAGCACGGCATAGCGGAGATGTTCGAGTTTTGGCGCACGCGCGCTATGCAGGAATTCAATTAACGCGCGTGCATCGTCCGGCGGTTCGGCATCGCCCTGCGTGCTGATGACGACGTAAAGCAGTCTCTCCTGTTTCAGCTCGCGAACGGGGTAAGCATCGGCACGGACCAGGCGTGCCGCTAAACCAGCCGAGCTGGCGCGGCGGCTCAGATCCTCGGCGAGACGTTTGGCGTTGCCGGTCTGGCTCCCGTAAATCACGGTGAGCCGGCTCTGTGCGTCATTCGCAATGCTTATGGTATCCGCCGCGCTACGTGAAGCAGTCTGCCGCTGCGATGCGATCCCGGCGATATATCCCGATAACCACTGCAGCGCGGTCACATCCAGCCCCTCGACCAAGCGGCCGACGAGGGGTTGCTTGTCTTCGGGCAGTGGCGATAGTGTTGCAGCCGTCATGAGTCATCGTCCATGGACGTATAGACGTCCATCTAATTGGAAGATGTTAGAACTTCGTTTTTTCGCGAAGAAATGATGGGGCGGCATATCTGCATGCCATTCCCTCCTTTCCCCTAAGCGAAAGCGGCCGGGCAGCATGGATTCCGAGCGCCTTTCCCTCAGGTGCTTCTTCAGGGGTTTTCCATTCCACGACAGGCGCCGTATTCAGGCGACGCCGGAGCCATCCATGCCACGAAGACCAATCTCCAAAAAAGCAGCACTTTCACGCTCCAAGATGCTCACTGTCGCGATCGCTACCGGTTTGGGCTTGATCAGCGTTACGGCCGTGTCGGCACAAACGACGTCTGACAAGAAAGTGACCGTTAGTGCGGCAGAGCTGGCTCAGATGAAAGCGGAGATCGCCGAGCTGGAGCGGAAGGTCGCAGATCTGGAGTCCCAGTCTGCAGCCCAGACACAGGTGCAGCAGCAGACCGCGCAGACCGTGCAGGCGACGCAGGCGCAAGTGGCGGCCACGCAGCAGCAGGTGCAGGCGGCGCAACAGCATGCGCTGACCAAGAGCGGCGATACCCTGGGCGGACTCGGTGGCGTGAAGTGGACTTTCGGCGGCTATCTGGCGGGCGAATCGGTCTACCGTTCTCGCGACACGGCTGATGACATCAGCACCAAGTTTAGCAATATCCCATTCCCTGGCGGCACGAGTGCTGCGCCCATCAGTACCAGCAGTGGTGCGACCACGACGTACCCCGTCACGAATGCACGCAACAGTCAGTTCGTGGAAAGCGCGCGTCAGAGCAAATTGACGATACGTGTCGAGGGCGACATCAACGACACCACCCACGTGTCCGGTTACTACGACATGGACTTCCTGGGCGGAGCCCAGACCGCGAACATGAACGAGAGCAACTCGTACAACCCGCGTATCCGCCAGCTGTGGACCAACGTGGATTGGGATACTTACGGTTTGCATTTGCTGGCAGGTCAGGCTTGGTCGCTACTGACTCTCAACAGAGTAGGCATGATTGCGGGCACCTCCGAAGCGCAGCTGCCGACCATCGACTCTCAGCCCGTACCCGGCTTCACCTGGGCTCGGCAGACGCAGTTTCGCATCGTGAAAGACTGGGACAAGACCTGGTGGCTCGGTCTGTCGCTGGAAAATCCGCAGACCGCGGGTATCGGCGCCGTGGCCGGTAAAGGCACCAAAGACTACACAACGTCGACGGCGACGATCGCCGCTGGCAATAACTACGACACGTTGAACACCGTTTCGCTAAACCGGATTCCGGACATCATCGTGAAGTTTGCCGCCGATCCGGGGTGGGGCCACTACGAAGTGTTCGGCATCTCGCGCGAGTTCCTCACCCGTGTCACGCCGACGGCGGCCGACGGCGGTCCCGCAGCGACCAGCAACCAGACATCGCACGGTCAGGGTTACGGTTTAGGCATGGTGTTGCCGCTGGTTCCGAACGTGCTTGAATTCCAGTTCTCCGGCCTGACAGGCAAGGGCATCGGCCGCTACGGTTCGGCGCAGTTAAACGACATCACTTACACGCCATCGGGTGCGCCGCAACCGCTAAAAGAAAACATGCTGCTCGGCGCCATCACCTGGCATGCGACACCCGATTTTGACGTGTACGTCGAAGGTGGACGCGAGCAGGAAGACAGCTATCTGACGACAGGTGCCAACGCGTCGCCCTTCGGTTACGGCAGCGCATTGCTGGGTTACAACAACAGCGACTGCCTGATCTACGGCGCACCCAGCGACTGCACCGGTCAGACGCGTCAGATCGCCCAGCAGGCCGCCGGTTTCTGGTGGAAGTTCTATCAGGGCAAGTTCGGCAAGGTGCAGTTCGGTGCCGAGTTCGCGCACGCCACGCGTACGCTGTTCACCGACATTCACGGCAATGCGCCGACGGCTCCCGACAACATGCTCTTTACAAGCTTTCGCTATTACCCGTTCTGACCTAACGGCTTCCGGCCATGGACTGAACGGCCGAAGGAAGGCAACGCTAAAGCATATGTATAGAACGAACCGTGGTTTTGGACGTATGGCCATCCAAACCTATAGTCGACAGTGGGCGTTTTCGACCTTTCCGAAGGATATTGTTCCGCATGAAACGATCATTGCTCATACTTGCTGCCGTATTCGGGCTTGCCTTCGGTCACGCAACCGCGACGGATACGCAGCTTCTGAACGTTTCCTTCGATCCCACCCGTGAGTATTACCAGGACGTAGACACGGCGTTCAAGGCGCAATGGGCCAAGCAGACGGGGCAGAACGTAACGGTGACCACGTCCAACGGTGGTTCGGGCAAGCAAGCGCGTGCAGTGTTGGATGGCCTGCAGGCGGATGTGGTGACGCTGGCGCTTGCGTACGATATCGACGTGCTGGCCGATAAAGGACTGTTGTCGAAGGACTGGCAATCGAAGCTGCCCGACAACAGTTCGCCGTACACCTCGACCGTCGTGTTTCTGGTGCGCAAGGGCAATCCAAAGAAAATCCATGATTGGCCGGACCTGATTCGTTCGGATGTGCAGGTCATCACGCCGAATCCGAAAACGTCGGGTGGCGCACGCTGGAACTTCCTCGCCGCTTGGGGCTGGGTCGAGCGTCAGCCCGGTGGCAACGCCGACAAGGCGCGTGCCTTTGTCTCCGCGCTCTACAAGAACGTGCCGGTGCTCGATACCGGATCTCGTGGGGCGACCAACACGTTCGTGCAACGCGGCCTTGGCGATGTGCTGATCGCTTGGGAAAGCGAGGCGTTGATGACGCAGCAGGAATTCGGCAAGGACAAGTATGAAATTGTCGTGCCATCGGCAACCATCGTTGCAGAGCCGCCCGTCGCGGTCGTCGATACGGTTGCCAACGCGCATGGCACGCAAAAGGTCGCGCAGGCTTATCTGCAGTTCCTGTATAGCCCGCAAGGGCAGACGCTCGCCGCGAAGCATTTCTTCCGGCCGCGCCTCGCATCAGTCGCTGCAAGCTACGCCGCGCAATTTCCAGCGGTGAAGACCTTTACTATCGCGCAGCAATTCGGCGATTGGCGCAAGACGCAAGCGACGTATTTCGCAGACGGCGGCGTGTTCGACAAAATCACCGAAGGGGAGCATTGACGACGTGACGCATCACGTGCTGCCAGGATTTCGCCTTAGCGCGGGTTACACGCTCACGGTACTTGGCAGTTGCGTGCTGCTGCCGCTGGCGGCGTTGTTGTGGACGGCGTTCGAGCTCGGTCCATCGGGTTGGTGGGCGCAGATCGGTACGCGGCGTGTACTGGCTGCATTGCGTCTGAGCTTTGGCGCGTCGCTGCTTGCTGCCATCATCGACACGTTGCTTGGGCTGCTGGTCGCCTGGGTGCTGGTGCGTTATCGCTTTGCCTTCCGGCGTGTTTGCGATGCGCTGGTCGATCTGCCTTTTGCGTTGCCCACCGCGGTGGCGGGCTTGGCGCTCACTGCGCTTTATGCGTCGAATGGCTGGATCGGAAGCAGGCTGCTTCCGCTTGGAATCGAGGTTGCCTACACGCGACTTGGCGTGCTGCTGGCCATGGTCTTTGTCGGGTTCCCGTTCGTCGTGCGCACCTTGCAGCCCGTGCTGGAAAGCCTCGATACCGATCTTGAGGAAGCAGCGTACACACTCGGTGCGTCACCGCGGCAGCGATTTCTCAAGGTCATCCTCCCGTTGTTGCTTCCCACCTTGCTCACGGGTTTTGCGTTGGCGTTGGCGCGTGCGGTCGGCGAGTACGGATCGGTGATTTTCATTTCTGGGAACCGGCTTTTTCAAACCGAGATAGCGCCGTATCTCATCGTTCAAAAGATCGAGTCGCAATACGATTATCGCGGTGCTGCAGCCCTAAGTGCGGTCATGTTGATAGCGTCGCTGTTGTTGTTGATCGCGGTCGGCGTTTTGCAGCGCTGGGCCCGTCGCTGGGCGGTGATTCGCTGATGGCCGCGCTATCCGCTGCCATCGCGATGGATGTGCGGGTGTCTTCGTCGGCGCGATTAGGACGCGGCGTGCTGATCCTTGCCGCGATATCCGTGCTTGTCGGGTTGCTGGTATTGCCATTGATGGCGATTTTCGCCGAGGCATTCCGCCGGGGCCTCGCTTTCTATCTGAATGCGGTTCGGGAACCCGAGACCATCGCGGCGATACGTTTGACGCTTACCGTTGCGGCGATCGCCGTGCCGTTGAATCTCGTCTTCGGATTGGCCGCAGCCTGGGCCATGACGCATTTCCAGTTTCCCGGGAAAGCGTTGCTCGGTGCGTTGATCGACCTCCCGTTCTCGGTGTCGCCTGTCGTAGCGGGCATGATGCTGATTCTCGTCTATGGCAAGTACGGATGGCTTGGCGCGTGGCTTGAGTCGCACGGTATACAGATCATTTTTGCGTTGCCGAGTCTGGTGCTGGCCACCGTTTTCGTGACGCTTCCTTTCGTAGCGCGCGAGCTGATTCCATTGATGCAGGCGCAGGGCTCCGAACAGGAAGAGGCAGCGCTCACGCTAGGCGCAAGCGGCTGGCAGATTTTCTTTCGCGTCACGCTGCCGCGCGTGCGCTGGGCGCTGCTTTATGGCGTGCTTCTGTGCAATGCCCGTGCGATGGGTGAGTTCGGTGCGGTGTATGTCGTTTCCGGTCACCTGCGAGGCATTACGAATACCTTGCCGCTGCAGGTCGATCAGCTATACGAAGAAAACTTCTCCGCTGCCTTTGCCGTGGCATCGCTGCTTGCGCTGCTTACGGTTCTGACGCTCGCCATCAAGCGTTTGCTCGAATGGCGGCACGGCGATCATCTGAACGCCGGTCATTGAGGGAGTGCGGCATTATGGCTATCGAGATTTCGCGCCTGCGTCGCCAATTCGGCCAACACGTTGCGTTGGACGACCTTAACCTCACGATTGCCGAGGGCGAGTTCGTGGCGGTGCTCGGTCCTTCCGGGTCCGGCAAGACCAGTCTTTTGCGCATCCTTGCAGGCCTGGATCATCCGGATGCCGGAACCGTGGAACGAGAGGGCGAGGATCTGCTTGCGCTGGATGCACGCCGCCGCGGCGTAGGGCTGGTTTTTCAGCACTACGCACTGTTTCCGCATATGACCGTGGCGCAAAATGTGGCCTTCGGTTTGCGCGTTCGGCCATGGGGGTTGCGGCCGCGTGCAGCGGCGATCAAAGCCCGCGTGCAGGAATTGCTAAAGCGCGTCGAATTGGACGGATTTGCCGGACGCTATCCTGCCCAGCTTTCGGGTGGTCAGCGGCAACGTGTGGCGCTAGCGCGTGCATTGGCGATCGAACCGACATTGCTTTTGCTGGATGAGCCGTTCGGTGCGCTCGATGCACAAGTGCGCGGAAACCTTCGGCGCTGGCTGCGCGAGCTTCACCGTTCGCTGGGCATCACTACGTTGTTCGTCACGCACGATCAAGATGAGGCGCTGGAGATGGCCGATCGCGTTGTCGTGATGAATCGCGGCCGCATCGAACAGATCGGGACGCCCGAGCAGATTCATCGATATCCGGCGACACCATTTGCGTCGCGCTTCATTGCGCGCAGTCAGGTGCTATCGGGTTATTTGGAAGACAAAGTCATACATGTGCTTGGCCGTTCCTGGCCGCTGGAACACGATGGCATCGATCCGACGCTCGCCATTGCGGTTCACGTGCGCCCGGAAGATATCGTTCCCGTGTGTCACCAGGACGAAGGATGGTCGGCGCGGCTACTGAGCGTGCGGCATGTTGCGGGAACCGCTCGCGTCGCGCTGCACGTGAGCGGCCTCGATGAACCCCTCGATGCGGTATGGACCGAGCGCGACTGGCTTCGTCACGGTGTCGCGGTGGGTGAGCGCATCAATGTCCATTTCCAAACGCTGACGGTTTTCGCGGAAGGCGGTGAAGGGCGGCTTCATGCAAGGATAGACGTGCACCCGCCGCATGCGACATCGCCGGTGACGGTAGGGCCTTGGCGTCGTCTGGAGGCCTGATCGCCGGTTTTTCGTAACAGCGCGTGGATGCAGTCATAATGTATCCATGGCCGTGGCAACTCCTTCGCTTGAATCCCCCGCGCTTCGCGCATTGATCGACGATCGCTATGCGCAACTGGTGGCTCGCTGCCGTGCGGCGGGTGTTCCCCTGCACGACGATGCGGGTGTGGCCGAGCGCATTCGCCGCACGCTGCTGGCCAGCGATTTTGCTTTTGAGGCATGGCGCAGTCAGCCGCAGTTGTTGTCGCCGCAGGGACTGGAGCGTCTTCGTTCCGGCAGCGATGCGTCGGCGCGCATCGAGACGATCAAGCTCGATCCTGACGAAGCAGCCTACATGGCAGCGTTGCGAAAATTCCGGCATGCGGAGGCGCTGCGGCTGGTGTTCCGCGACGTCAACGGTCTGGACGAGCTGCCAGAAATTCTTTCCGCGACCAGCGTGCTGTACGAGGCATTGCTGGGCAGCGCACTGGAGTGGAGCGACCGTGTGCTCGCAACACGTTACGGACATGCGCGCGCGACCGATGGCAGCTTGCAGCGACTGGTAGTGATCGGCTTCGGCAAGCTGGGCGGTAGCGAGCTGAATTTTTCGTCCGACATCGATCTCGTGCTCGCCTATCCGCATGGCGGGGAGAGCGATGGTTCGCGCCCGCTCGACAACAGCGAATATTTCGTGCGCATGGGGCGGCAATTGGTGCGCCTGCTGCACGAGCCGACCATCGACGGCATTTGCGCACGTGTGGATCTGCGATTGCGTCCGTTCGGCAATGCCGGGCGACTCGCGCTGCCGTTCAGCGCGATGGAGCAGTATTACCAGCGCGAAGGTCGCGATTGGGAACGGTACGCGTGGATCAAGGCGCGTCCGGTGGCGGGCGATCGCAGCGCCGGCAAAGAGCTGCAGGAAATGCTGCGTCCTTTCGTCTATCGCAAATATCTCGATTACACGGCGTTTGCCGGACTGCGTGAAATGAAGGCGCTGATCGACGCGGAGGTTGCGCGCAAGGACCTTGCCGACAATCTCAAGCTTGGGCCGGGCGGCATTCGCGAAATCGAGTTCATCGTGCAGCTGGTGCAGTTGATTCGCGGTGGCCGTGAACCCAGCTTGCGTGTGCGCGGCCTGTTGCCTGCGCTCACTGCATGCGAGGCACGCGGGCATATTCCCGCCAAGCGTGCGCGGGCATTGCGCGAGGCCTATGTATTCCTGCGTCAGCTGGAAAACCGCGTGCAGATGCTGCGCGATGCGCAAACCCACGATTTGCCGGAAGACCCGCTGACGCGCGAACGTCTCGCATTGGGGCTGGACTATCCCTCCTGGGAACCGCTGGCAGAAGAACTTGCCAAACATCGCGAGATCGTCGCCACAGAATTTGCTGCGGTGTTGATGCCCGAGGGCGGCCCGAAGGCACGCGTTCCTGCGGAAGATGCCACGCTTTGGCAGCACGCCTGCAACGAGTCGCTCGACGCCGCGCTGCTCGAAGCGTCCGGTTTCGTGCCTGGCGCAGAGGCCGCCGAGGCACTGCTCAAGTTGCAGCAAGGTCCGCAACTGCGCTCCATGTCGCCGCGCACGCGCGAGCAGCTCGATCATCTGATGCCGCAATTGCTTGCCGTGGCGCGCGCAACGGCGGCGCCTGTGCCTTGCCTGTTGCGTCTATGCCGGTTGGTGCAGACGGTGGCGCGGCGTCCGTCTTATCTAGCATTACTGGAAGAACAGCCTGCGGCGCGTAAGCGTCTCGCACAGCTGTTTGCGGACAGTGCATTTCTGGCCGAGCGCGTCATCGCGCAACCCTTGTTGCTGGACGATGTGCTCGATCCGCGCATCGATCATTTGCCGATGAAACGTGCGGACATCAGCGCCGAGATTGCACATGTGCTGACGACGCTCGATGAGCGCGAAGCCGAAGCAGAGCTTGAGCGCATTAACGAATTCAAATCGAGCATCGCGTTTCGCCTCGGCCTGGCATTCAATGATGGACGCGCCGATGCTGTCGCAACCGCGCGGCGTCTTGCAGCGCTTGCCGAATCGGTGGTGATCGCCGTCGCTGCTTTGGCGGAACGCGAAGTGATTGCGCAACACGGGCGCCTTCCGGGCGCAGGCTCGGGTTTTTCGATACTTGGCTACGGCAGCCTTGGCGGCGAAGAGCTTGGCTTCGCGTCCGATCTGGATCTGGTATTTGTTTTTGACGGGCAGCGTGCGCAAGCGATGAGCGACGGCCCGCGCTCGCTCGATGGCTCTCGCTGGTATCAACGCCTCACGCAGCGTGTGATGAACTGGCTGACCGTGCTAACACGTGCGGGACGCTTGTATGAGGTGGATACGCGGTTGCGGCCGGACGGTTCCAAGGGTTTGCTGATTGGAAGCCTGGACGCCTTCGTCGCGTATCAGGAAAGCCGCGCGTGGACATGGGAGCATCAGGCACTGCTGCGTGCGCGTCCGGTGGCGGGCGATGCTGTACTCAACGCAGAGTTGGCGGATGTGCGCCGTAAAACGCTCGCGGTGCCACGTGATCGCGCTGCGGTGCTTGCCGAAGTCAGCAGCATGCGGCAACGGTGGCGCGCCGAACGCGATCGCTCGAATGCATCGCAGATCGACCTCAAGCAAGGGCGCGGCGGATTGCTTGATATCGAGTTTGCGCTGCAAGGCTTGGTGCTGGCGCACGCGGCAACGAATCCATCCTTGTTGTCGATTACGGCAAATGCGGGTTTGATCGACGCATGCCGTGATGTCGGTTTGCTGGATACCGCGCAGGCGAACAGCTTTGCGCGCGCGCATACCGAGCTACTTCGGCAGGCGCTGCTCTGTACGCTTGATTTGCGTTCACGCATCGCGCCGCGAGATGAAAGTCTGGAAGCGCTGTGCAGTGATGTGAGTGCCGTGACGCATGCGCTGGGCTTCACGTTTTAGCGCGCGCGTGTCAGGTCGCGAGAATACGCTGCCGCAAGGTGGCGACAATCGCCTCGGTTTCGCGCAACGGACGCTGACGCGCAGGCGGCTCGCTATCCAGATCATGCAACAGGCCTGCTTGACGCAGGCTTGCGTGAAAGCGTGCGAGTTTCGGCGGTAGTGGCGCTGTCACCAGCGTTTGCACGGCGCAGCCGACGGCGCATGCTTCACTGAGCATGTTGACCGAATCGGGTGTGACGACAAGCCGATCTGCCCAGCCAAGTACGCCGGGGTAAGGATTGTTGCCATCGTCCGGACCGCACCATGTCAGGCCTGGTATATCGGCGAGCGCAGCGTTCATGAGATCCATTACGGCAGCGGGTGTGCGGCGTGATGCGAGCACCATCAGGCTGCCGCCTTCGACACGTCGCCGCGCGAGCAGTCGTTCGATCAATTGCTGCGCGTAAGTGGTATCGATAGCGACGCCCTTGCGCGGGCCGCCGATCAGTACGCCCACGCGCGGACGCGGCAGTTCTTCCAATGCCGGGCACGCGTCGCGGCCGTCCTTCAACCATGCATCGTCCACCGGATTGAGTGATCCCACTGGCTGCAGCACGTTGGGGCCGGAGAGTTGGTCGTGACGCGGCGCTATGACCGTATCCCAATGCGATGGATCGATGCGCGGATTGAGAATCTGTACCGTGTAACAGTGGCCGTTTGAATACCCGCGAAGCATGCGCGTGAACAATGCCGCGCTGCGGCCGCATCCGATGGCGACATCGGGCCATGGCGATGCGTAGGTGGCACGCTGCGAAGCCGGCAGGGCGAGACGACCGCCGAGTGCCAGTCGCGGCGAAAGCCATGACCAGGGTGCACGTGGGGTCATAACGATATGGCGTACAGGCATGCCCAGACCCTCCGCCAGGGCCAGTGCCTGGCGCTGGTTTCCGGCGGAGTGATCGGTAATGGCCCAGCATTCGCCCGGCAGCGTGGCGGTCATGCGGAACTCGTACCCGGGATTGTCGTCAGAATCTGCACAGTACGTTTCGCCCCCTTCACCCCAGACGTGCCCGGCAAGCGCTTACACTCTAGGTCTGTTGCGCCAACGAAGGCGCGTCTTCATGCAGAGGATACCCATGAGCGAGAAACTTGCCGAGGCGGCGCTGGATCAACTGTTCCGCACCGCGCGTACGTATAACGCCTTTCTGCCCAAAGAAGTGAGCGTCGAACAGTTGCATGCGCTGTACGACCTGGCCAAGTTCGGCCCGACGAGCGCCAATTCCTCGCCCATGCGCCTGGTCTTCGTGACGTCGAAGGAAGGCAAGGAAAAGCTCAAGCCTTTCCTTTCCGAAGGAAATCGCGCCAAGACCCTGGCAGCGCCGGTCACGGCGATCGTTGCCAACGACCACACCTTCTATGAAAAGCTGCCGCAGTTGTTTCCGCATGCCGATGCGCGCAGCTGGTTCGTCGACAATCAGGTGCTGGCCGACATCACTGCGTTTCGCAACGCGACGTTGCAAGGCGCTTACGTGATCATGGCCGCGCGCAGCATTGGCCTGGATTGCGGACCGATGTCCGGTTTCGATAACGCGGGCGTCGATGAAGCGTTTTTTGCCGGCACGTCGATCAAGTCGAACTTCCTGATCAACATCGGCTACGGCGATGCAAGCCGCGACCTTTTCCCGCGCAGTCCTCGTCTTTCGTTCGACGAAGCCTGTCGCATTGATTGAGCTGTCCTCGATAGCCCACACCTTCTTTTCCCCACTAATCATCGATTGAGGCAGGAAACTTATGCGTACTCTTCGTTATGTCATGTTGGCCGGTTTGCTGGGCGCAGCGTTTTCCGCCCAGGCCGCCCCGGTGTCCTACAAGCTCGACCCCGGTCACACCATGGTGCTGTTCAGCTGGAACCATTTCGGCTTCTCCAATCCGGTCGCTGACATCGGTATCGCCGATGGCACGTTGGTGTTCGACGAGCAGAATCCGTCCAAGTCGTCGGTTCAGGTGACCATGCCCTTGGCCAACCTGGACACGCATGTGCCCGCGCTGGACAACCATCTGAAGCAGCCGGATTTCTTCAATGCGGCCCAATTCCCGACGATCACCTTCAAGAGCAGCAGCGTGCAGCCGGTGGACAGCACCCACTTCAAGGTGACGGGTGACCTGACCGTGCATGGCGTCACCAAGCCGGTGGTGCTGGACGCGACGCTTAACAAGAGCGGCAAGCATCCGATGACCGGTCAGGCCGCCATCGGTTTCAATGCGACCGGCACGCTCAAGCGTTCGGACTTCGGCCTGGGTGCCTATGTGCCGAACGTGAGCGACGAGATCACGATCAATATCACCACCGAAGCCTCCGTGCCGAAGGCCGGTTCGGCGAAGTAATCGCGTTCACGTAGCCATCATCCCTCTCCCGCAACGGGGGAGGGATGGAACGATCCGGGCGGCCTGCTACCATTGGCAGTCCCATGTCTCACCCGGAGCAACATCCCATGTCGGGTTCATCTGCCGCCGTCACGCCCATTCTGGCGAATGCCGAAAATCGTTACGAAGTGACGCGTTCGGACCTGCCGCTCTCATGCCCCATGCCCGGCATGGCTCTGTGGAACTCACATCCGAAGGTTTACCTGCCCGTCGTCGAAGACGGTGGCGAGTCCGTTTGTCCTTATTGCGGCGCACGTTACGTGCTACGCGACTAGATGTCCTCCAGCATCCGATCGAAGGGAACGTTTACGGCACGATTGGTGCTTGTTTTTTCGGATGAAAGTTGCGAATGAGGGAATCATGTCCGTCGCTGCCACACCGGCCAGGGTGCTGACTGTTGTGCAGCTCATACCTGCGCTGCGCGCAGGTGGGGCGGAGCGGTCCGTCCTGGAAGTAGGACGGGCGTTGGTGCAGGCCGGTCACCGTTCGGTGGTGATCTCGGCGGGCGGCCGCATGGTCGAACAGCTGCAGGCCGAGGGCAGCGAACACATTGTCCTGGACGTTGGCCAAAAGTCGCTGCTCACGCTGGGGCGCCTAAGCAAGCTGCGCCGATTGTTGCGCGAGCTGAAACCGGATGTCGTTCATGTACGTTCGCGTCTTCCCGCCTGGATGGGATGGTGGGCGCTGAAGGGTATGTCCCCGCGGCCGCATTTCATCACGACGGTCCACGGCCTCAATTCGCCCGGTCGCTACAGCGCCATCATGTTGCGCGGCGAACGGGTAGTGGTGGTTTCGCAGACCGTGCGCGACTACCTCATCAGCCATTATCGCAATCTGGATACCGCGCGTATCCGCATCATTCCGCGTGGCATCGATCCGGAGGCTTTTCCTTACGGCCATCGCCCGGATGAGGCATGGCAGAAAGCGTTCTTTGCGGAATTCCCGAAGCTGACCGGGGCGCCCCTTCTTACCTTGCCGGGTCGAGGTACACGCCTGAAAGGCCATCGCGATGCGATTGAGCTGGTGGCGGAACTCAAACAGCGTGGCATCGAAACGCGCCTGTTGTTGCTGGGCGTGATCGAGCCGGGCCGCGAAGCGTACGTTCGCGAGCTGATGGACCTTGTCCATGCGCGCGATATCGACTCGCAGGTCGTCATGACGTCGGCGCGTGACGACATCCGGGATATCTACGCCACCTCGGCGCTGATTCTGCAACTCTCCAACAAGCCCGAGGCGTTCGGCCGCACGGTGGTGGAGGCGTTGTCGCTTTGCCGTCCGGTGCTTGGCTACGCTCACGGTGGCGTCGGCGAGCTGCTGGCCGAGCTGTACCCCGCTGGCCGTGTGCCGCCGGGCGATCATGAGCGTCTGGTCGAACGTGCCGCAGAGCTTTTGCGCGTCGCGCCGCCGATCCCGCCGCTGCAGCGCTATCGTTTGATCGATATGCAGCACGCCGCGCTCGCTCTCTACGAAGAAGTCTCGGGTTAGCAGGCGCCTCGCGGCGACGGACCTTCCGTCGCCTACAATGGGCGGAGCGTTCCTCCGGGCCCGGCATGAGCACTTCCACTTCCGCTGTCGCGAACTTGCTGCGTTCACCGCTGCTGCCGTTCTGGTTGCTGGTCGCGTTGCTGCCGTTCGGGCGTAGTGCTGAACTCGCCACGCTTTTATGCGCGATCGGTGCTGTGATCGTATGGCGTCGCGATGGTGGTGAATTCTGGAACAATCCGGGCGCCCGCCTATTGATGTTGCTGCTCGCTTGTTACATCGGCGCGGCCTTTTTCTCCGCGTTTACGGCGGTAGAGCGGGGCAAGAGCTGGACGACTGTGCTGGCGCTACTGCGTTATCTGCCGCTGGGTTTGTATGCCTGCTATGTCATCCGCGGCGAACAGCGCCTGCGAGGTTTCTATGTGGCCGTTGCTGTCGTGGTGGCGTTCTGGGTACTCGACGCGTGGATGCAGATGCTGACGGGATGGAGTTTGCGTGGGCAGGCCGACCCCGAACGCATCTCTGGATTATTCGGCGCCGACGATCCAAAACTCGGCCCCACGCTAGCAGTGCTCTCGCCGATTGCCTTGTGGGCAGCGCGCCAACGTTGGGGAAGATTCGGCCTCATTGTTACGTTCTTGCTCGTGCTGGGGCCGGTGATGCTAAGTGGCTCGCGTGCGGCATGGGTGTGCTATGGGCTGGTTGCGCTTGTGTTTGCGTGGCGCGAGGCAGGTTCGCCGCTGCGATTCATCGCATCGTGCGCGCTGGGTGCGGTCATCTTGCTTGCTGCGGGCGGCATCGCGTGGAAAACGTCGACGCGTTTTGACACACGCATGCAGCGAACGCTTGCGGCGTTGAGCGGAGACGAAGCGGATATCAATCAGGCGACAACCGGTCGCCTCGATATCTGGCGCAACAGTTTGCGCATGATCGAGGCGCATCCTTTCACGGGTGTGGGCGTGCGTGATTTTCGATACGCCTATCCGAAATTTGCGCCCGCCAACGATCACTTCCTGACCGCCGAGAATTGCGGCGAAGGCGAAGGAGCATGCCACGCGCATCAGGTCGTGCTGGAAATTCTCACGGAAACCGGCGTGATCGGACTTGTGCTGTGGCTGCTTGGCGTGGTCATCGCGTGGCGTGCGTGGTGGCGCGCAGGCGATGCCTGTCGCACCGCCGTTTTTCCCGTGTCGGTATCGCTGCTCGCCATGCTTTTTCCAATCAACACGCATCTGGCCTTCTATTCGGCCTGGTGGGGCTTGCTGTTCGCCTGGCTGCTCGGCTTGTGGTGCGCGTCGCTTTACGCCGCAAAGAGGACATTGAGCGATGGCGCGTGAACCGCTTTCGGTGGTCGTAATCACCTACAACAACGCCGACACGCTGGACGCGTGCCTGCGCGAGGTCGATTGGGTCGACGAAATCATCGTGCTCGATTCGGGCTCGACCGACAGCACGGTTGCCATCGCACGCATGCATGGCGCGCGCGTGGAAGTACATCCCTTCGACGACTACGGCCCGCAAAAACAGCGCGCCTACGATATGGCGCGCAACGACTGGATCTTGAATCTCGACGCCGACGAAATTCTATCGCCTGGCACCCGGGCAATTATCGAGCGTGCGCTGGAAGATCCCACGCATGCCGGTTTTCGCATACCACGCCGCGAACGCATGTTCTGGACAGTGCAGCATCGCTGGAGTCATCGCAATGGACATCTGCGATTGTTCAATCGGCATCGCGGCGGCATGAATGACGTCGAAGTGCACGCGGCCGTCGAAGTAAAAGGCCCCGTCAAAACGCTTTGGAGCGCCGACTTCGTCAACAGCGGCGATGGCGATATCGCCACGCGTGTCGAAAAGATCAATCGCTACAGCAGCGGCATGGTCGCGCATAAGTTGCGGCGTGGCCAACGCTTCACCGGGCTACGCATGGTGATCTATCCGCCGTTGTTTTTTTTGCGCCAATATCTATTGAAGCGTTATTTTCTCAGCGGCTGGGCAGGTTTCATCGCAAGCGTGCTCGGCGCGTTCTATGTATTTCTGAAGTACGCCAAATTGCATGAGGCGCGCAGGGCGAAGGGCAAGTCTAAGTAAAGCCGCGACCGCACGTCTTTCGCTCTTCGCTCCTTGCTTTTGCCCTTTCAAGAGTGCGCGCCACGCGCGCAGGGGTCCCCTTATGCGGTGAGTGAGAGGGGGACGAAAAGGCCCGTAGGGGAATCGGCAAGGATGCCGATTCCTTTTCGCCAGGGCAGGAGCCCTGTCGAAAAGCCCGGCCCCCTCTTACGCCTCGGAGGGCGATAGCCCGTAGAGCACCGAATACGGGGTGCCCTTTCTTTGGGTTACTTTTCTTTGGGCACGCAAAGAAAAGTGACTCGGGCCTCGGCAGAGGCACGAAACGCCCGCCGCGTAGGCGAGCAACCTAGCGATAGCGCGCAAATGGGAACCGAGGACACTGGATGACCAGCTTCGCTGTTGTAAAGCGCTTCCTGCCTACGCAGGAATGACGAGATGAACGTGGCTGCGTTGGTGGTGGGCTTCGTCGGGCTGATTGTGAGCAAGCGACGCGTTAGCTATCGCAGAGAATTCTCACGAATTCGTCGGCGATAACGCGGGTACTGAAATGCCGATCGACAAAGTCCCGCGCAGCAACCCCCATCGTCTCGCGCACATCACCCTCACACATGCGCAAAATCGCATTACGCCACGCCGGCGCATTCCCCGGTGGCAGCAACAAACCCGTGACATTCGCCGAAAGCGTTTCAGGCACGCCGCCGATATTGCTAGCCAACACCGGCGCCCCCGCTGCCTGCGCCTCCACCGACACGCGACCAAACGTTTCAGTCGCGATGGATGGAAACGCCAGCATCGAAAGCGCGCTGTAGTAAGGATGCACGTCGTCGATCCAGCCAAGCATGTGATGCCGGTGCGCAAACGATCCCGCTTCAATGCGCTCGCCAATCGCTTGTGCATCAGGCCCGTGACCGAGCCACATGCAATGCAAACGCGGCTCCTGCGTCATCGCACCTTCGACGGCTTCCAGCAAGGTGTAGATACCCTTGCTACCGTGCATGCGGCCGACATAGCCGATCACGATGGCATCTTGCGGAATGCCCAACTGATGCAGGATCTCGCTACGCTTTTGCGCATCGGGTTTGCACCATTGCATATTCACCGGGTTGTACAGCACACGCACCAGTTGCGGTGGAACCCCGCGATCGAGATACGCCTGTCGCGCATGGCTGGATACGGCAAAAAAGCGCTGCGCCAGCCGCGGCACGAGATAACCAGAAACACGACCCATAGGCGGCGTGCGATGACGGAACAATGCCACCGGTACGCTCAGCAGGCGGCTCACGAGAATCAGCGGCCAGTATTCCTTGCCGAAGTTGCCGACCAGCCAATCCGGACGAAGATGACGCGCCGCCTTGATCGTTGCGAAGTAGCCGCGCAGATCGAACACGTTGCGAAATTTCGCCGGATAGATGCGCACGCCCGATGCCGCGAGGTTTTTCGCGATCAGGCCATCCGGATAAACCACGGCGCTCACTTGATGGCCCGCTTCAACCATCGCCTGTGCAAGCGCGACGAAATGGGTCGCGGCACCGGTGTTTTCCGGATTGGTGCCGACAAAAAGGAATTTCATGCGCGTCGATTCTCGTAATTGGTCAAAGCGCGCATGGCGAACTGCGGCAGTACGTGGTGTCGCGCAACTTGTACGCGCGGCAGACGCCACAGATCAGTCCCGATGACGGCGCGTCCACGCTGGGTGGTGGTGGCAGCCGCATAACCGGCATCGCGCGTGACGTCGGCGACGCGATCGTTCATGTCGCCATACGGATAGCAAAACTGGGTGACAGGCGCGCCCAGGTGATCTTCAAGATCCGCCTTGCAGCCGGCGATTTCGTCCTGCAGTTGCACATCGTTGCATTGCGTGAGGCGTGGATGGCTGCGCGTGTGCGCGCCGATTTCCATGCCGCCGTCATGCCACGCGCGCATTTGCGCCGGCGACATCAACGGTTTTTCGATGCCCAGCTTTTCGGCATCCCAGTTGTTGAAGCGTCCGATGCTGCCGCTGACGACGTAGCAGGTGGCGGTAAAACCGTAGCGCTGCAGTACCGGCATGGCCGATTCGAGGTTGTCGATGTAGCCGTCGTCCAGCGTGACCACCGCAATACGGCCTTTGCGCTCACCGCGCAGATAGGGCATGGCATCGGACATCGACAGGCCCGTGTAGCCGAGGCGTTTCAACAGCCACATCTGACGCGCAAAAGCGCCTGGGCTGACGTACAGGCTTCGCCAGCGGCGCAGGCCTTTCGGGGCCTGGGCGATGTTGTGATACATGAAAATCGGGCAGGCCCGATCCTGTTGTCCTTCCGCTGCGGTCATGCGGCACTCCGTGTCAGCCACGCGTAAGAGCTTAAGGCAAACGAAGGAGCCGGGCGGCAGGCCGGCTGGAAGGGCGGACAACACTTGGACATGGTACGGGGATGCTTGAAAAAGCCAGCCTGCTTATCTACCCGGCTAGCCTGTCGTCGGCCTGTCTTGATCAATAGATCTGCGGCTCCTCTTCAGGGCGCGTTTTGAAGCGCTTGTGCACCCAAAGGTATTGTTCCGGCGCTTCGCGCACCATCTGCTCGATGGCGAGGTTGACACGTGCCGTGTCGGCGTCCGCATCGTCGCTGGGCAGATTTTCCAACGGGGCACCCAGGCGAAGGGCATAGCCCTGATTGTCGGGCAGCCGGCGATGGAAGAAGGGAATCACCAGCGAGTTCGACATCCGCGCCAGGTGATGGGTGGCCTTGATGGTCGCCGCGGTGACGCCGAAGAACGGCACGAATGCATTGTCCTTGCTGCGCATGTCCTGATCGGGCGCATACCACAGCGTGCCGCCGTTGCGCAGGTATTTCACCGTGCCGCGGATATCGTCCTTGTCGAACATGGCGCGCGCATAGCCCAGACGTGCGCGCAGCACGGTCCATTCGAACGCCGGGTTGTCCATGCGCCGGTACATGCCAGCGATGCGGATGCGTTGCGAGACCAGCCGCGCGCACAGCTCCAGGTGCGAGAAGTGGCCACCGACCAGCAGCACGCCGCGGCCCTGGGCGTTTGCCGCTTCAAGATGTTCCAGTCCTTCGACGACGACGGGAATGCGCGCGATGGCGCGATCCGATCCCATCCAGCCGAGCGCGAATTCCATCAGCATCATGCCGATGTCGCGCAGGTGTGCATCGACCAGCTTGGTCTGTGCCTGGGCGTCGAGTTCCGGGAAACACAGGGCCACATTGATCGCGGCTACTTCGCGTCGCGGCGAGGGAACGCGTTCGATGATGGCGCCAAGAAGGCGGCCCATCCCCATCAGCACGCCATAGGGGAGCATGGCGATCAGCTTCATCACGCCCACGCCGATCCACGCCGGCCAGAGGCGAGGGGAGAGCAGGGAGCGGGTGAAAACGGGACGGGGTGTTCCAGGCATCCTGCGTATTGTACCGGTGCCTAAGGGGCTTGGCCCGCTTTCGGGGCTTGCGCGGCCTCTTATACTGCGGTGTCACCGTTGGGGATGTCCGTTGCGCTATCTGTATACGATTTTGATGTACCTGGCCACGCCGATCATCGTGATGCGGCTGCTGACACGCGGTATGCGCTATGGCAATTACCACGAGCGGTGGCCGGAGCGCTTCGGCATTTTCAAGTCGCCGGATCTGCGCGGCAGCATCTGGGTGCATGCCGTCTCGGTCGGTGAGGTGAACGCAGCCGAGCCGTTGATCAAGGCGTTGCGCGAGGATTATCCCAACGCTCCACTGGTGGTGACGACGGTGACGCCCACCGGTTCCGCGCGCGTCACGCAGTTGTTCGGCGACAGCGTGTTTCATGTCTATCTGCCGTATGACCTGCCGTTTTCCGTGCACCGCTTTTTGACCCAGATACGGCCGCGGCTGGCGCTGATTGTGGAGACCGAAATCTGGCCGAATCTGTATTTCGGCTGCCATCGTCGCGGGATTCCGCTGATGATCGTCAACGCACGGCTCTCGGGGCGTTCGCTGCGTGGTTACGCGCCGATGCGCGCGCTGCTTCGTTCGGCCTTGCGCTGCGTGCGCCAGATTGCGGCGCAATCGCGCACGGATGCGGCGCGTTATCGGTTGCTCGGTGCCGACCCGGCGATGGTCACCGTAAGCGGCAACCTCAAATTCGATATGCCGGTGCCGATGGCGGCGCTGGAAGGTGGCCCACTCTTTCGCAAGCAGTGGGGTCATCTGCGGCCGGTGTGGATTGCGGCCAGCACGCACGAAGGCGAAGAGCTCGCCGTGTTGGAAGCGCATCTCGAAGTGCTCAAGCGTTTTCCCGATGCATTGTTGCTGATTGCGCCGCGACATCCGGAGCGTTTTCGTCTGGTCGAACATTCGGTGCGCAGTCTTGGTTTCTCGATGGCCATGCGCAGCATCGATCGCGTTCCCGGTGCGGCACATCAGGTGTTTCTGATCGATACGATGGGCGAACTCATGCCGTTTTTTGCGGCGTCCGATCTCGCATTTGTCGGCGGCAGCCTTGTGCCCATCGGCGGTCACAACGTGCTGGAACCTGCGGCTTTGGCCAAGCCGGTGCTCGTGGGGCCGCATACCTTCAACTTCGAGGAAATCACGCTCGCGTTGATTCGCGGCGGCGGTGCAAGGCGCGTGCTGCAAAGTGAAGCGCTGGGTGAAGAGGTGCTTGGGCTTCTGCACGATACCGAGCAACGCACTCAGATGGGCCGGCAAGCGCGCGTGGTGTTCGACAGCGAGCGCGGTGCGGTGGGGCGCGTGATGAAGCTGATCGACCGCATGCTGCAGGAATAAAAAAAGGCCGGGATTTCCCGGCCTTTTTTGTGCTACGCGTGAAGCAATTACTGCAACAACGTATTGATGTATTCCATGTCCTTGTAATCGATCGTGCCGGCCGACTGTCTCAGCAGCAGACGATTGAGCACCAGCTGATGGCGGGCGAGCGAATACTGGCTCTGGTTTTGCGTCAACACCTGAATCGCATTCAGCACGTCCAGCATGATCTGCGTACCGACCTGGAAGCCGGCTTTGGTCGCACTGAGTGCTTCCTGCGCCGATTCGACCGAGGACTTGCCCGACTTCACTTCGCTGATGCCGGCAATCACGGAGTTGTAGTAGTTCAACGTGTTCTGGATCGACTGGCGGCGGATGGATTCCAGCGAATCCTGCGCTTCGTCACGCTGATCGATCGACTGGCGAACCTTCGATTGGGTCAAGCCGCCGGAAAAGATAGGTACCGACAGCGTGAGGCCGATGGTGTTGCCCCAGCGGCCGTTGCCCAGCGGGTTGTAGCCACCGTTCTCGGCCCATGCCGTGCTCTTGTCGCGGCTCAGGCTTGCCGAAATGGTCGGCAGATGGCCGGCGCGCGCAGCGTTGACGCTGTGCTCGGCCGCATCGACGGAATATTGCGCCGACAGGATGTTCGGGTTGCTCTTGCTGGTGACATCCACCCACGCCTGCGGATCGGCAGGAGAAGGTTCGTCCAGCGGGACATCCTCTCGCAGCTTCTTCAAGTCGCCCGTCGGTTGGCCGGTGATCACCGTCAGCGCCTGGCGATCGTTGGCCAGTGTGTTCTCGTCGCTGATGGTAGTGGCCTTGGACGCCTCGTACAGTGCCTTGGCCTGATACACGTTGGTGACCGCCGCAATGCCGACCTTGTACTGCTGATCGGCCTGATCGTAGGTCACGCGCAGCGCTTCTTCGTTCGCCTTGGCGAAGGTGACCTGATCTTCATCGCTCAACACGGTGAAGTAGGCGGTCGCGACGCGGACGAAAAGATCCTGCGCAGCGGCATCGTAGGTCTGGTCCTGCGCATTCGCGGTGGAGTGGGCGGCTTGCAGGTTCGCGATATCGGCGAGATTGAGGACGGTTTGATCCACTTCCGCGCCAACCGAGCGTGTACGGATGTGCCCGTAGTCGAAGTTCCCCGCGCCGCTGTCCAACGCGCTGCTGCTGGAGCTGCTACTGCCGCCGCTGGCGCTCTGCTGCGTCAGGCTCATCGAGCCATTGATTTGCGGCAACAGCAGCGCACGCGCCTGTGGCACGCCTTCGCGGACGGCGAGTCGGGTGGCGTCAGCCTGGGCCAGTACAGGGTCGTTCGCACGCGCCTGACGGTATGCATCCAGCAAATCCTCGCCATGGCTGGGCAGGGATACTGCAGCCAACGACAGGGCAAGGGTCAGAAGCTTCAAGCGCATGGGTTGCCTCGTGGGGTTTCGGGGTAGCGGGATCAGAAAACGAAACGGCGGGGTGGTTCGGCGTGCGCGAGGTACGGGAGATCCGTCTCGAACAAGCTCTCTTCGCGGAAACGGCCATTGCCTTCGTGGGTGAGCAGCATTACATGCTGAACCGGCGAATCGCCACGAACGACGAGCAGTCGGCCGCCTGGCTTCAGCCAGCCAAGAAAACGGTCGGGAATACGATGGACGGCGCCTGTGACAACCACGGCGTCGAACGTGCCCTGCGGTTGCCAGGCGGTGACGGCTTCACCCGTCACCAGCTCGGCATTGCTGACCCCCGCGGCCTGCAGGCGCGGGCCCGCTGCGGCGGTGAAGTCGGCATGCATATCCACGCTGGTGACGCGGCCGGCGAGGTTCGCCATGCAGGCGGTGAGGAAGCCCGTGCCCGTGCCGATTTCCAGCACATGGTCTTCCGGCTGCAGCGCGAGGGCTTGTAGCACACGGCCTTCGACGACCGGCTTCATCATCACTTCGCCGTGGCCGATGGGCAGGCACAGGTCGGCGAAAGCCAGCTGGCGGTGGTCGGGCGACACGAAGTCTTCGCGGCGTACGCGGCCCAGTACCTCGAGCACGCGGCCATCCAGCACCTCCCAGGGGCGCACCTGGTTCTCAACCATGTTTTGACGCGCCTGATCGAAGTTCATCGCCATCTGGAAACAAGCCTTTGGAGATCGAAAAAGGTCAAAAAGGATACGCGTTTAGCCCCTGTTTCGACAATGGTTAGCCTGCGGGTTGAGCCAGGTTGTACGAAGTGCCGGAAGTCATCGCGATGATCTGACGTAAGTCATGTAAATAGCTGTGTCCGCGGACACTTACGCACTCTTTCGACGGTTGCGCACGGCCTGAAAATCCATCCCGGCGGGTAGCTGCGAAAGCGCTTTTTCGGTGCTCGCCCCGAGGGTTAAATCCAGTCGCCGGATACGTCCGAGAATCGATTCGCCACGGCTGGCCGCCGATACGCACAACCACGCCAGCCATCGCGACAAACGGTGCTGCTCGACGCCATTCAAGCTTGCTAACGCGGCACGCACCGCGAACACCTCGCGCAGGGCGCCGACCACATCCCGCTCCAGCCATCCGGCCAGCAGGCGCTGGGCGTGGCGATAGGGGGCCGTGAGAGCCAGTTCAGGAGTCGTTTCACACATATCGCGAATATTCGGTATCATTCAGGAAATAATTAAACCGTCCCGTATAATAAATTGGGTAAACTGATTTGTGAAGGTGCAACCATGAACTCGATCCCGCTCACCAAAGCTCACGGGCCTGGTCGCCCGAAAGACATGGAGAAGCGTGCGGCGATCCTGGAGGCTGCCAAAGCCCTGTTCATCCGCAACGCCTTCGCCGGCACCAGCATGGACGCCATTGCCGCCGAAGCAGGCGTGTCCAAACTGACGGTCTATAGTCATTTTGGTGATAAGGACAATTTGTTCCGCGAAGTCATTCGCGCGCGCATCCAGGACCTTCTGCCGGAAGATATCTACAGCTTCGACCCCAGTGCCGACATTGGCGAGATCCTCAACCGCGTTGCCCTGGTTCACGCAAAGCTGGATTGCGACCAGGAAAACGTCGGTACTTTCCGCGCCATTCTCAGCGACTGCCGTCAGGGCAATCCCCGTTACGGCAAGCTGATGTGGGAAGAAGGCCCCATGCGTACCCGTGGGTTGATGGAACGCCTGCTGCAGCAAGCGGTTGACTCGCACAAGCTCGATATCGACAACGTGCCGCGCGCTTCCATGCAGTTCATGTCGCTGATCAAGGGCGACATGATGATGCGCCGCATGTTCGGCTGCGCCGAATGCGTGCAGACCTATACCCGGGAAGTGGAAGAAAACGCGCGTGCCGGCGTTGCCATGTTCCTGCGCGCGTACGCCCCGCACTGAGTTCTACACTCGTCTGTAACCCCGCTTCGTGGTCAAATACGACTTTGGAAGCGGGGGTGCCGACCGCAGTCGGCTGAGAGACACCCTTCGAACCTGATCCGGTTAGCACCGGTGTAGGGAGCTTCGCCGCACGGAACATCGTGCGTTGGCGCCGTCGCTTCGTTCCCGTGCGGATGCATCGCACGAACTTCGCACCTCTGCGTGCGGATATCTTGAAGGACGAATGCCGATGAATGCCTTGCCCTCCGATCTCGTGCGTGCCGCGCAAGACCTCTCCGAAGCCGTGACGCGGCCGATTCCCGGATCGCACAAAGTCTATGTGCAGGGCAGCCGCCCCGATCTGAAAGTGCCGATGCGCGAAGTCTGTCAGGCGCAGACGCCCACGTTGTTCGGCGGCGAAAGCAATCCGGCGATTACGATCTACGACACGTCGGGTCCGTACACCGATCCCGATTACAGCGTCGATCTCGCAGCGGGTCTGCCTGCGTTGCGCGCATCGTGGATTGCCGAGCGCGGTGACGTGGAAGAACTTTCCGGCCTCAGTTCCCGCTTCGGCCGCGAACGCGCTACGGACGCGAAGCTCGACGAGGTGCGCTTCAGTCACATTCGTAAACCGTTGCGCGCGAAAGACGGCGCCAACGTCACGCAAATGCATTACGCGCGCCGCGGCATCGTTACGCCGGAAATGGAATACATCGCCATTCGCGAGAACCAGCGCATCGAAGCGCTGCAGAACAGCGCACTGCGCACGCAGCATCCCGGTGAATCGTACGGCGCTGCGCTGCCGAAACTGATCACGCCCGAATTTGTGCGCGATGAAGTCGCACGTGGCCGAGCGATCATTCCGGCGAACATCAATCACCCGGAAAGCGAGCCGATGATCATCGGCCGCAACTTCCTCACCAAGATCAACGCGAACATCGGCAACAGCGCGGTGTCGTCGGGCATCGCCGAAGAAGTGGAAAAGCTGGTGTGGTCGATCCGCTGGGGCGGCGACACCGTGATGGATCTTTCCACCGGCAAGAACATTCACGAAACGCGCGAGTGGATCATTCGCAATTCGCCGGTGCCGATCGGTACCGTGCCGATCTATCAGGCGCTTGAGAAAGTCGGTGGCGTTGCCGAAGATCTCACTTGGGAACTGTTCCGCGACACGCTGATCGAGCAAGCCGAGCAGGGTGTGGACTACTTCACCATCCACGCGGGTGTGCTGTTGCGTTTCGTGCCGCTCACCGCCAAGCGCGTGACCGGCATCGTCTCGCGTGGCGGTTCCATCATGGCCAAGTGGTGCCTCGCGCATCACAAGGAAAATTTCCTCTACACGCACTTTGAAGACATCTGCGAGATCATGAAGGCGTACGACGTGTCCTTCAGTCTCGGTGACGGTCTACGTCCGGGCTGCATTGCCGATGCGAACGACGCCGCGCAGTTCGGCGAACTCGATACGCTGGGCGAACTCACGCAGATCGCGTGGAAGCACGATGTGCAGACCATGATCGAAGGCCCCGGCCATGTGCCGATGCAGTTGATCAAGGAAAACATGGAGCGCCAGCTGGAAAAGTGCCACGAAGCGCCGTTCTATACGCTCGGGCCGCTGACCACCGACATTGCACCCGGTTACGATCACATCACCAGCGCGATTGGCGCGGCGATGATCGGCTGGTTCGGTACCGCCATGCTTTGCTACGTCACGCCGAAAGAGCATCTCGGCCTGCCGAACAAGCAGGATGTGCGCGACGGCATTATCGCGTACAAGATTGCCGCGCACGCTGCCGATCTTGCGAAGGGCCATCCCGGTGCGCAGGTGCGCGACAACGCGCTAAGCAAGGCGCGCTTCGAATTCCGCTGGGACGATCAGTTCAATCTCGGTCTCGATCCTGAAAAAGCCAAGGAATTCCACGACGAGACGTTGCCCAAGGATGCGCACAAGTCCGCACACTTCTGCTCGATGTGCGGCCCGAAGTTCTGCTCGATGAAAATTACGCAGGACGTGCGCGACTACGCTGCCGAACATGGTGTTGATGAAAGCGCTGCGATCAGCGAAGGCATGGCCGAGAAGTCGGCTGAATTCCTTGCGCAAGGTGCCGAGGTTTATCACAAGGCGTGATGCAACGACGGATGGCTGTGGCGCGCTGCCACAGCCATCCAGCACGTCTTCACGCTTACGGCTGACGTTCCTTGTTCGCGTATTCCGCAGGCGTTCGCCCAACCAGCTTGCGAAAGTCGCGAATGAAATGGGCCTGATCGAAATAGCCCAGTGCCAGCGCGAGTTCCGTCCAATCGATCGCTACGCCCGCTTGCAGCTGCGCCACGGCTTCATGAAGCCGATAACGGTTGATCACCCATTTCGGTCCTGCACCGACGTACTGATCGAAGAGTCGTTGCAATGTGCGCTTGGTTAGCGCTGCACGCGACGCCAATTCTTCAACGGACGTGATGCTACGGTCGTTCGCGACTGTGGCGACAAGCGTGCTGACACGCGCGACGTTCGGATCATCCGCAGGCAAATGCGTGAGCAGTAACTGGTCCGCAACGTCGGCCATTGCATCGATGCTGTCGCCTGCAAGAATCTGCTTTTCAAAACCGGCGGCAGAGCTACCGAAAATCGTTGATGGATCGAGCGAACTATCCATCAAACCGGATACAGGCTGTCCATAGAACGGGAAAAAGCCTCCCGCCTTGAACTTGATGCCGAACACGCGGCCGCGGCCTTCGAGCATGCGCGTAAATCGGCCCGTGTGTACGCCATAGATGGCTGTCAGCCCCGGTTCGACCACGTACTGAACATTGGGATGCGGCAGGGTTTCCTGCGTTTGCGCGGGCAGGTCGCGCAAGTCCCACGATACGTGCCAATAGTGTTCGATCAAGCCGGCGAGACGCGACGATGGCGCGCGACGGGCATGCTGAAATTCGCCGTGTTGCAGGCGCTGGTGCAGAACGCCGCGAGGTAGACCTGGGCCGCCGGTCGTCATCGATCTGTCCGGGTATGTCGCGTTTTTCCAATCGTCACGGGTCTGAGTTGTACTAATGTCGCGGGCATAAAGCCAATCGGAGATTCCTGTCATGCAGGCCACTGGACCTTTTGACGTAAAGCTCGCGCCACAGCCGCCCACACAGGGTATCGAAGCGGCCAATCTCGGGCGCCAGACCATCGACAAACAATTTCATGGCGATCTGGAGGCGACTAGCCTTGGCGAAATGATCGCTGCCATGAGCAGCGTGCAGGGTTCGGCCGGCTATGTCGCCATGGAACGCGTGACGGGCGTGCTGCACGGCAAGCGCGGCACTTTCGTGCTACAGCACACCGGCATCATGAATCGTGGCGTTCCCAGTCTGGTGATTACCGTGGTGCCTGACTCGGGTACGGACGCGTTGACCGGTCTTACCGGGACGATGGAAATCCAGATCGAGCAGGGCAAACACGCCTACGTTTTCGACTATAACTTGCCCGGATAAGTCCCACAGTCTGAACGTCGAACGGCTTCACTACCGGATTTTCACCGGTACTTCGCGTCGGTGACGTGAGGATGGATCGCCTTCATCCTCAAGCCATCGCTACAAGGAGACCGCCATGGCGGCCAAGCCGTTTCTGAGCGACATCGAGACCATCCGCAAACGCGCGCGCGAGCACATCGATCAGGGCGCCATCACCCCCGGTTACAAGGCCGATCGCAAGGTCGTGGTGAAGATTTTGAACGAGGCGCTCGCCACCGAGATCGTATGCGTGCTGCGCTACAAGCGGCATTACTACATGGCCAAGGGCATCCATGCGAAAAGCGTCGCGGCGGAATTCCTCGAACATGCCAATGAAGAGCAGGGTCATGCGGACCTGATTGCCGAGCGCATCACGCAGCTGGACGGTGCGCCGAATTTCAATCCCGAAGGTTTGCTCTCACGTAGCCACGCCGACTATGTGGAAGGCGACGATCTGGTCGACATGATCAAGGAAGATCTCGTCGCTGAACGCATCGCCATCGACAGCTATCGCGAGATAGTGGATTACCTTGGTAACAACGATTCGACGTCGCGCCGTTTGATGGAAGGGATTCTTGCGATGGAGGAAGAGCACGCCGAGGATCTATCTACGTTGCTGGATGAGCTTGGCAAGAAAGGCGAGCCCGCCAAACCGGCGCCGGCGAAATCCAAGCGCAAGTAAGCAATTCAGGCAATTGCTCTCCGTGCTTTTACGTACGGAGAGCAGGTTTTTCATCACCAGCCCGACACCACCAGTTTGCCGATGGTTGTGCCCGATTCCAATCGGCGATGCGCTTCGCGCATGTTTTCGGCGTTGATGGGGCTGAGTGATTCTTGCTGAATGCTGCGCAATTCCCCGCTGTCGACCAGCGACGCCACGCGCGCCAGTATGCGTCCTTGTTCCGCCATGTCCGGCGTTTTGAAGCGCGGGCGCGCGAACATCATCTCCCAGTGAATGCCGATGCATTTCGCCTTGTACGGATCGCCGATATGGAGCGGAGCGCTGGGCTCGACGATCAGTCCAACATGCCCCTCGGGCGCAAGCAATTCGCCCAAAACGTCCCAGTAGCGTACGGTGTCCGCGAGATTCATGGCAGCGTCGATCTGTGAGAAACCGAGTGCCGACAACTGCGGCGCAAGCGATTGACGATGATCGATCACATGCTGCGCACCCATCGCACGGCACCATGCCTGCGTTTCCGGACGCGATGCCGTGGCGATGACGGTGAAGCCGGCGCGCCGCGCCAGTTGAATCGCAATCGATCCAACACCGCCCGCACCCGCGATGATCAGCAATGATTTTCCCTTGCCGCCATGTTCGCTGTCATACGGCATGCGCTGGAACAACAGTTCCCATGCGGTGATCGCCGTGAGCGGCAACGCGGCGGATTCCGCCGCGCTGAGTTTGCGCGGGCGAAGCGCTGCAAGGCGTGCGTCTACCGCCTGATACTGTGCATTGCTTCCGGCACGCGTGATATCGCCCGCGTAATACACCTCATCACCGGGTTTGAAAGCTTTTACGGACGCACCGACTGCCTCGACGACACCCGCTGCGTCGTAACCAAGCACGCGCGGCTGCGCTTCCACCTGTGGCTTGGGCGAGCGAACCTTGGTATCCACCGGATTGACCGATACCGCTTCGATGCGCACCAGCAGGTCGTACTCGCCGATTGCCGGTGTGGGAAGTTCAACTTCCATCAGTGATTGCGGGTCGTCGATGGGCAGGTATCGCGTTAGTGCAATGGCTTTCATGATGATGCCTCCTGAATCTCTGGACTCTCATAGTCAAACGAATGTGCAGAAAATGGATAGTCGGCCATTCCCCGATTACGCCTGAGGTGCTCGACATTTGTCGACTTTTTGGCCGGGCAGTTTCGCGACATGCCATTGTGGAAACGTGGCTTGAAGATAGCTCAATAAAAGTCGCCCAATAAAAAAGCGCGCCCTCCACGGAAGACGCGCCGTTTGGCCATCCAAATGATGGATCAGTTCTTGTGCTTTTTATGGCGTTCGATGCCGGCTCGAATTTCGGCCTTGGCCTCTTCCGCGCCGACCCAGCCTTCGATCTTCACCCATTTGCCTTTCTCGAGATCCTTGTAGTGCTCGAAAAAGTGGCCGATGCGTTCCAGCCAGTGCGGCGACACACCCTTGATGTCCTCGATGTGCGAGTAACCCGGGAAGATCTTCGAAGACGGAATCACGAGCAGCTTTTCGTCGCTACCGGCTTCGTCCGTCATGTGCAGCATGCCGACCGGATGGCAGCGGATCACCGAACCGGGGATCAGCGGCAGCGGCAGGATCACCAGCGCGTCCAGCGGATCGCCATCGCCGCCCAGCGTGCCCGGCACGTAGCCGTAATTGCAGGGGTAGCGCATGGGGGTGGAGAGAATGCGATCCACGAAGATCGCGCCACTTTCCTTGTCCACCTCGTATTTGACCGGTTCCGCATCCTTCGGAATCTCGATAACGACGTTGATTTCATTCGGCACGTCGCGGCCGGCGCTAACCATATCCAAACCCATGGGGCACTCCTTACATCTATCCAAAGCGTGGGAAAGCTACTCAGGATACGGCAATCCTTGCCGCGGCGCACCATGGGGCAGCTCGGCCGGATGTCAAAGCTTCAGATAAATCCGGTGCCGATCCATGATCCAGACAATCGCCACCAAAAAGCGACGAAAACGAGGGCATACGCGAGCGAAGCCACGCGTGGATCGAAATGCCACTGCGCCGATGCGTTGCTCATGGATGTTGATTTGCTGGAGCGGTGTCGGCGGTGTGTAACTGCAGGCGACCTACACCGTAGTAAGGATCGTGCGGCGCCGTAGTAGTGAGAATGCATACGGTGTGCATGCCACGCGTGAGCGGCAGCTTGGTTTGGAGCGTAAACGTGCCGGGTGAAGTGGCCGGATCCGGTAACGGAACCACAGTCAACGCCGGGCCGCTGCAATGATCGACACGCAATTCCATCTCGCCATGCGGCGTTGCCGCTTTATGCTGCACGATCAAGTGAGCATCCTGCGCAAGCGCGACATTGCGAGGAAGGCGTGCCAGATCAACCGCAATGCTTTTTACACCGTCGAGTGGAAGGGCGCGAGAAAGTCGACAGTTATCGAAGTTGTTGATGGTATAGACCGGCGTAAACGATGTTGCGTCGGGCGTAGGTTGGGCACGCATCTCGTCGACGTTCGGCGTGGGACAGGCGGAAAGTTCATTTCCTGCCACGCTGCGCAGACTTTCATCGTCAATCACGCGCTCGCGTGCCTCGGCAAGTGCTTGACCTGCACTCGTCATCGTGACGGCACGTACGGTGGTTGGCAGCGTGACGTCGAACGGCGCTTTATAGATCGCAGCATTGCTGTCGGGTGCGGTGCCATCCACGGTGTAGCGAATCGTTTCGCCCTGAATCTGATTGGAAAGCGTCACGCGTGCTTTGCCGCTAGCGAGCGCTTGCTGGCGATTGACGTCGATCTTTACGGCGAACGCGCTATCGGCGTACTGAATATCCTCACGGCGATAACGATCTAGCTGCGTGGGAAGGCGCGCAAGGAAGCTCGGCCAATTTTGTTCGCCTACCGGCGTCCATACGATTTCCGAAACGGCATCCAGGCGCGGAAAGATCGCGTGTTGCAGATGCGCATCGCTCGGCATGTGTTCAGTCCACACATTGGCCTGGGCGCCAAGAATCAGCTGCGCTTGCTGCGGCGACAATCCTTTCGGTGCGACTTGGAAATCGTAGACGGCTTGCAGGCTACGCATCGGCAGACGACCGGCCGTCTCGTCGTCGCGATCGCTCTGCACATAATCGAGATAGAGGTAAGGGTCGGGCGCGACCACCACGTCATGTCCCGCATGGATGGCTTTTTCGATGCCATTTGTGCCACGCCACGACATCACTACCGCATCGCCGGGAGCACCGCCATCGAGAATCTCGTCCCATCCGATGAGGTGCCGGCCGTGATCGTGCAGATATTGGCCAAGGCGGCCCATGAACCAGCTTTGCAGCTGATCCGCATTCTTCACGCCGACTGCGCGCATCTTCGCTTGAACCGCTGGCGATGCGTTCCACTGATCCTTGATGGCTTCGTCGCCTCCCAGATGGATGTAGCGCGAAGGGAACAATGTCATTACTTCATCGAGCACGTTCTGGAGGAATTGAAACGTGTTGTCGTCGACGTTGTACAGATAGGGATTGATACCCCAATCGGCCGACACTTCGGGGCGTTCGCCCGTCACGCCGAATTGCGGATAAGAGGCGACGGCGGCTTGTGCGTGGCCGGGCATGTCCAGCTCCGGCACGATGGTGATGTGCCGCGCGGCGGCATAGGCCACCACTTGCTTGATTTCATCTTGCGAATAGAAGCCGCCGTAACGAGTCAATTCGCCATTCTTGCCGGCATCGGGCGGCGTGCGCCACGCACCGATGCGCGTCAGCTCCGGATAACGCTTTATCTCGATGCGCCAGCCTTGATCATCGGTTAGATGCCAATGCAGCATGTTGAGCTTGTGCAAGGCCATCTGATCGAGAATGCTTTCGATCTCGGTAACGCTTTGCATATGCCGCGCCGAATCGATCATCAAGCCCCGCCATGCGAATTGCGGCCAATCTTCGATGTGTACGGCGTGTGCGGTGAACGTCTTGCCGTTCTGATTGGCCGTCAGCAGCTGCCACAGGGTGACGGCCCCGTAGTAAAGACCGCTCTCATCGCGTGCCACGATGCGCGCCCCACCGGGCGACACGTCCAGCACATAGCCTTCACGCTGCGTGACCGACGCATTCGGGTCGAGCCGAATCACAATCTCTCTGACTCCGTTGGCGGCGTGCTCCGTCCTCGTCGCCCCTGCGGCGATAAGCAAAGTCGGGCCGCCGATTCGCGCGAGCATGTCGGAAAAGGCATGAGCCACGCGAAGAGCCGCGGTGTCGGAGGAATCGACGCGAATAGTCGTTCCTGGACCCACCACCAGCTGCCCTTCGTGCTGATCCACCTTTGAGGGCAGGGGAATCAGTGGCAGCTCGTTGCCTCCGGCGTAAACCAGGCACGAACAAGAGAACAGTGCACAGAAGAGAGCGGCGCAGACTTTCATAGTCAATAGTGATACCTGTTGATTGAGGAGCCTTGGCGTCCACCAGGCATGATAGCCATGTCCAGACGTAACCGTGCGATGCGTTTAGAGTTTCCGCGAGTAGCGCGCATACACAGAACGGGCGTAGTCATGCGCAGGTTGTACACGTCGTTGACGCTTAAGGCGTTGCTCAAAGAATGAAAGCTTCGCCGCAGGCTATATGAGCATGATTGTTTGTGTCGTTTTTTAAAGTTGCTATTTATGTCGCGACGGAAATACGAGTGCGAGGAAACGCACTCGCATCACGTGCAACTGCGAAAAAAAGCGTCAGTGCAGCTCGAAGTGATCCAGGCACTCTCCGAACAGCTGCGCTGCTTCACGCAGGTCGGGCGCCGATAAGCCGCAATAACCGAGAAGCAATCCTTGTCTATCTGGGGTATTCAGATAAAGCGGCGCCATCGGGTGAAGGCCTAAACCACGATCATGCGCGTACTCGACTAGCGCCTGAGTGCGCGCACCGTCGTAGCCACGCAACCAAACGGTGAGATGCATGCCCGATGGTGTATCGCAGATCGTCACGCGATCTCGCGCGTATTCCTTCAGGCCGGCCATCAACGCTTCGCGGCGCGTTTTCAGTTCCTTGCGCGCCAGTCGCAAGTGCCGTTCGAAACCGCCATCTTCCATGAAATGGGCCAGTGCCGCTTGTTCGATGACTGGGCAGGCAATGTCGTTGAGGTATTTTGCGTTGATGAAGTCGCCGCGAAGCGTGGCGGGCAACACGATGTAGCCCAGGCGCAAGCCGCCAAACATCACTTTGGAAAACGTGCCGACGTAAATCACCCGATCCAGTTCGTCGAGCGCGCGCAAGGCGGCCAGCGGATGCGCGTCGTAGCGAAACTCGCCGTCGTAATCGTCTTCCAGAATCCAGCACTGATGCTGCTCGGCGTATTGCAGCAATTGCTGCCGCCGTTGCATGGAGAGCACGGCGCCGGTTGGAAATTGATGCGAGGGAGTGACGACGATCAGTCGTGGCGATTCTTCCGGAAGTTCGCTGCAGACGAGACCTTCATCGTCGACACGCACCGGCACCAGTTCCGCACCATGCGCAACCAGTGCCTGATGTGCGCTGAAGTAATGCGGTTCTTCCAACACCACCCGATCGCCTTCGTTCACCAGCACGCGGGCGGTCAGCTCGATCGCCTGCTGTGTGCCGCTGACGATCACGATATCGTCCGGTTGAATCTGGATGCCGCGCCGGCGGGCCAGGTAATCGCAGGTTTGCTTACGCAGGGCTAAAAGCCCTGCGACCTCACTGATATTCAGGCGCGTATAGGCCGCTGCACGGGTCAATTCGCGTCCCCAGGCGTTGTTGAGCGCCGGGTTCAAGATCGGATTGCCGTATTGCATGTCGTAACGCAGGCCGCGGTGAAGCCGCGCAATATCCCAGTTGCGCACTTCCCGGGCGCGCTGCGCGTAGCGTGAAGGCGCCGCAATGGGGACGTTGCTGGGATGGGTGATCGGCCTGGCGTGAAGGTCGCTCACATAACTGCCTGAGCCGACCCGGCCATCGATAAAGCCTTCCGCGCGCAGCTGCTCGTAGGCCGCCAGAACGGTGGTGCGCGAAAGCTCCAGCTCCTCGGCCAGCTCGCGCGTGGGCGGGAGTTGCGTGCCGACCGTGATGCGCCCGTCCCGAATGGCGAGCTTCAGGGCGCGCGTCAGTTGGTCATAAAGCGGCCCTTGGCCGTCGAGTTCCAGGTACACCCGATCCCTCCAGTATGCCAACGCTCCAATTGGTACTGGAAAATATCGGCAAATTGGCTATGGAGGGAATGTGCCAGGATACCTAGTCTGGGCTCGTCGCAGGCACCAGACACAACTGACTACCTTCCCCAGAGGTCCCCCAGTTACCCCGGCGACGTCTCCCATGTGTCCCCACCCGCGGAGTGGTTCCATCTCACGACCACTCCGCGGGCTTCTCTGTAAGGTATGCGGGCACTCTCAGGCCGGTTCCACGCATTCGGAAGGTTGCCGATGTCGACAGCGCATACCGATTTGCAGACGCGACATGGTTCGGGGCCTATGAATCGCTACGTCATATCCGCCGCGGCCATCGTCTTTTTGCTGGCAACGGGCGACCTGATTTTTGCCTGCACGTACTGGCATGCGACCTATGACGTGCCTCCTGCGCGGCTGATCCAGAACATCGCATCCGGGTTGCTCGGCAAGCGCGCCTTCGCGGGCGGCGAAAACACCGTGCTGCTTGGCGTGGTTCTGCAATATTTCATGATCTCGCTGATGGTCGGCACGTATTACGTGACCAGCCGACGGATCAAGGCGTTGAACGCAAAACCCTGGCTATGGGGTCTTTTGTATGGACTCGTGCTCTACGTGACGATGAATCACGTCGTGGTGCCGCTATCGGCAGCGCCGAGGGGACCGGTGATTGCGAGTTGGATCATCCTCAGCATCGTCGTGCATCTGGTGATCGGAGTGACGGTGGCGTTGGGTGCGCGTTGGGCGGCGAACAAATCGTAACGCTGCACACCTAGCCCTGGGGTGAGACTTGAAACGGCCACTCACGCAGCCATTTGGTCGCAATCCATTTCTCGCCTTTCGTTACCGGAAGACCGGCATGCAACGATGAGGTATCGCCCGTGTCGTACGCGAAATAGACGGCTGATCCGCGCAGCGCCGTCACAGTCAAACCGACTTCCGGAAACGCTGTGCCGCCACCGCTATCGGGCGTGTTGAGATACATGACCAGGCTGGCGATGCGCTGGCCGCCTTTGGCGGTGATCGCGGCAAAACCGGGTTGCTCGGGATCGAACCAGTCGTAATGCGGTTCGTACTGTTGTCCGGGGAGGTAATGCAGCACCTGCAGACCTTCACCGTGATCGACGGGAATGCTCAGCATCGTCGCGATGCGCGCTTCGATGCGCTTGATCAGCGGCGATTCGCCGATGCCGAAGAACATGCCTTCGCTCGTGCGTCGCGCGTCGATCTGTTGCTTGCCGCCGCTATCCACCGTTTTGGCGCGTTGCAGGCGCGGCTTGGCCTGCTCGATCAGCACGTCGCATTCGTCGGCGGAAAGAAAATCGTCGAGCACGCGAACGATCGGTCTTTCAATGCAGGTGGAGACGTTGAAGCTGCGTCCGTCAATCGTCATGCGCGGCGGTTCGGGATGACGGGTGCGGCGCCCCTGTTGCACCTTCGGCGCTTGCGTATGCGCATCGAGTGCCGAGACGGGCATGTTGAGCACGGTGGCGACGATGCTGCGGCTTTGCCGCGGGTCGTAGCCGGTCTCGTGCATCAGGCGCAGGACTTCGTCGACGCTGTGGCCGGCGCGTGTGGTCGTGAGAATCCAGTCGCGCAGTTCGGGACGGATGGGGAGGTGCGATTTCATGGGCAAAGCATGCCACAGCAGCATGCTTGCGCGCCCGGTTTGGGCGTCCAGACGCGCGCGGCATCTGGACGCCCATCACGGTTTTATTGCAGGCGGTCCCACAGGAAACTGTAGGTCAGCGCATGCATGTACGCCGCCTGCTTGTTGTCGGCGCCTGCGCCGTGGCCACCTTCGGTGTTCTCGTAGAACCACACGTTCTTGTAGCCCATGGCTTCCATCTTCGCGGCCATCTTGCGGGCCTGTACGGGGCCGACGCGATCGTCGCTGGTAGTGGTGAAGAACAGCACCGGCGGATAGCTCTCGCCCGCTTTCACGTTCTGATAGGGCGAGAACGTCTTGATGAAAGCCCATTGCTTCGGATCGTCCGGGTCGCCGTATTCGGCAATCCACGATGCGCCTGCCGACAGGTGCGTGTAGCGCTTCATGTCGAGCAACGGCACTTCGCACGCAATGGCACCGAACAGCTGCGGATAGAGCGTGAGCATGTTGCCCATCAACAGGCCGCCGTTGCTGCCGCCTTCCGCACCCAGATGTGCCGGTGAGGTAACACCACGCTTGACCAGATCCTGCGCGACGGCCGCGAAGTCTTCATAAGCACGAAGACGATTTGCCTGAAGCGCCGCCTGATGCCAACGCGGGCCGTACTCGCCGCCGCCACGAATGTTGGCGACGACATACACGCCACCGCGATCAAGCCAGGAGCGGCCGACGCTGCCGCTGTAGTACGGCTGCAGGGCCACTTCGAATCCGCCGTAACCGTAAAGCAACGTGCGGTTCTTGCCATCGAGCTTGATGCCCTTCGGATCGATCTCGAAGTAGGGCACCTGGGTGCCGTCGCGCGATGCAACGAAATGCTGGCTCACCACATACTTCGACGCGTCGAAGAACGGCGGACTCTGCTTGATCGTCGTCGCCTGTTCCTTGCCCAGCACGCCGCGTTCGAGCGATGACGGGGTCAGGAAACCCGTGACGGTGAGCCAGTATTCGTCGGTGTTGTCCGGATCGGTATCGACGACATCCACGGTGCTGAATTGCGGTGCGCCGGGCATCGCTTCATTCGCCCAGGTGCCATCGGCTTTGGGTGTCAGCACGTCGAGACGGCTTTTCACGTCGTCCATCACATTGAGGATCAGGTGATGACGCGTCCACATAAAACTGGACAGTGCCGTGTGCTGGTCCGGTGTGAACAGCGTCGTGAACTGACGTTTGCCGGCCATGAAGTCGTCGTACTTGATTGCGATCAATGCGCCGGATGGATACGTGGTGCTGCCGGTCGTCCACGCATCGCGCAGCTGCACAAGCAGCCATTCGCGATGCGGATCGGCGTTGGCGACATCTTCCGGTACATCCACGTGAATCAGCTTGCCATCCTTGAGCTGATACATGTCGCTGTGGAAAAAGTCGTGCGCGACGGTAATGAAATCACGCTCGAAGCCGGGCGTGCGATCGTGATAAGCAGAGACGGCGAGATCCGCGTCCTTGCCTTCGTAGACCGTGGTAGCTGAACTCAGCGGCGTGCCGCGCTTCCACACCTTCGCAATGCGCGGATAGCTGGACTTCGTCATCGAGCCCGGGCCGAAGTCGGTGCCGATGTAAACGTGGTTGTCATCGATCCACGACACTTGTGTCTTGGCGATCGGCACAAAGAAGCCGTCTTTGACGAAAGACTTGCTGGGAATGTCGAACTCGCGCACTTCCACCGCGTCGCCACCGCCGGCCGACAGGTTCACAAGACATTTGGTGTAAGCGGGCTTGAGGCAATCGCCGCCCTTGAACACCCATTTCTTGCCTTCGGCTTTGTTCAACGCATCGATATCCAGCAACACTTCCCACTGTGGATCGGTCTTGCGGTATTGATCGAGCGTGGTGCGGCGCCAGATGCCGCGCGGGTGCACCTTGTCCTGCCAGAAGTTGTACAGGTGATCGCCCATGCGGGTGACGTACGGAATCTTCGCTTCCGAATCGAGCACTTCGAGAATGCGGTCGCGGGTATGCGTGAACTCGGGTGTATCGGCGAACTGCTTTTGCGTGATGGCGTTCTGGGCCTTGACCCAATCCATCGAGCGGTCGCCATGAATGTCTTCCAGCCAGAGATAAGGATCGTCGCTGGCGGCGCTGCTGCCGGTGGCTGGTGTTGCGTCGTGGGCCTGGGTCATGCCGCCCATTATGACGGCAAGCGCCAGGGCGAGACGGGCCGATGTCTTCAAGCTCATGCTTCCGCTCCGTGATGTGCGCGATCCCTCCGTCGCGCGGAATGCCCAGCATGCACGTTCGTGAAAAAAGTGCCAGTGAGGGAAGTCAGCAGGGCGCTGCCTGTGACGTCACTTTTGGCGCGTCAGGCGCGGCCTTGCAGGGTGGGGCTTGCCCGGAAGGGGCGTGGCGTGCGTTTTTTCGCCTTGGGCAACGCACGCGCCATGCGGTGAACGGCCTCGCCGATTTCTTTCTCGTCGAGATAACTGAAGCCAAGGCGTATGTACGGCTGTTCGCGTTGCTGGAAGTCGTAGCGTCCGCCGCTGAGGAATTGCACACCTTCCTTGGCGCCCTCACGGACCCACGCGGGAAGATCGATCGAATCGTCCACGCGTGCCCATAAACCCATGCCGCCTTCGGGAACGCGAAAGCGCAAAGCGCTGCCCAGTTGTTGCCTCAGCGCATCGACAAGCGCATCGCGCCGCGCGCCATAGGCACGGCGCATGCGACGCACATGGCGAAGCAATTCGCCGTCTTCGAACAATTCGGCAATGGCGCTTTCCATCGCGACGTCGCTGCGTGCATCACTGTTGGCGCGCAGCGCGGCCAATTGCGTGAATACCGCGGGGGGTGCCAGCACGAAGCCGGTGCTGATGCCGGGTGCGAGCAAGTTGGCAAGTGAGCCGATGTAAATCACGTTCGCGCGTCCCGGGCCTGACGCAATCGGTAGAACGGGTTTGCCGTTGTAGTGAAACTCGTGATCGTAATCGTCTTCGATGATCGCGAAGTTATGTGATAGCGCCAGCTGTGCAAGACGCGCGCGCCGCGATGGCGACATCACGCTGGTCGTCGGGAATTGATGGTGAGGTGTGAGAAACACTGCGCGAATGCGTTGCCTGCACAGCAACGTTTTCAGCGCTTCCACATCGAGTCCGTTTTCATCGAGTGGTACCGGCATCAGCTTGGTACCCGTCAGGCTCAGCATGTTCCACGCTGGCGGATAACCGAATGCTTCCACCGCGACCACGTCACCCGGCCGCAGCAGCATGCGCGCAACCAGATCGATCGCTTGTTCCAGGCTTCGCGTCACCATCAAGCAGTCTGGTGTTGCAGGCAAGCCGCGTGTGCTGCCGAGCATATTGGCGAGTTCTTCGCGCAAGCGGCGATGACCGCATGGATCGGCATAGCCGAGCAGTGAATGACCGCGCTGCGCAATGGCGCGCCGGAATGCGCGCGTAAGCGCGGCGGCGGGAAACAGGCGCGTATCGGGCAAACTGTTTCCGATAACCAGCGTACCGGGTGCCGGTGCCACCACGGGCGGCAACGCGCATGCAGGTGTTGCCAGCGCGTAGGTTGGGGTGTCGCTGGTGGGCGCAACGGTGTGCGCTTCGGTGTGCATGGGCGCGGCGACGAACGTACCGCCACCTACGCGCGTGCTTACCAAGCCTTCGGCAGCAAGCTCTTCATAGCCGGCCACCACTGTATTGCGATTGATGGAAAGCTGTTCGGCAAGTTCGCGCGTGCCCGGCAACGGTTCGCCGGTTTTCAGTCGTCCGCTGCGAATGTCATGCGCAATCGCATTGGCGAGCTGCAGAAAGATCGGCAGTTCGTGCCTGGAGTCGAGCGCAATGGTCAATTCCCACCGACGCATGCGCCGACTATAGCGCGGACCGGACTAGCGGGTATCACAAAAGTGGCGCTTTTCCAGCTAGTCCGGAGCGGCCAAGCTGAAGCCGTTCGTCCCCACGGCTGTATGTCGTTACAACTGAGTGAAGGAGCATCCCATGCATCGGATCACGAGCGTGATGGTGGTGGCTGCGTGTTTCGCAGGCCAGATGACAATGCAGGATCAAGCGGCCGCATCGACCATTCAATACCAGGTTCGCAATCTTGGCTCGCTGGGTGGCACATCCAGCGGCGGCAGCAGCATTAACAATTTTGGACTGGTCAGCGGGTCTTCCAATCTTCCGGGTAATCAGAGCACGCATGCTGCGGCGTGGCTGAACGGCGCGACGTTGGATTTGGGTACGCTGGGTGGCGCCAACAGTGCTGTTCTGTGGCCGGTGAAAAACGACTTTGGCGTGCTGGTTGGTGTGGCAGAAACGGCGCAGGTCGATCCACTGGGTGAAAACTGGAGCTGCTCGGCATTCTTTCCCACGGTTACCGGGCACGTCTGTGTCGGCTTCGTTTGGCGATGGGGGCATATGCAGGCGTTGCCGACCCTCGGTGGCAACAATGGATTTGCCACCGGTGCGAATGATTTTGGGCTGATCGTCGGATGGGCGGAAAATACGGTGCACGATCCTACGTGCACGCTAGGTTCCACGCAGGTGTTGCAGTTCAAACCGGTGGTGTGGGGGCCCGATGACAACGACGTTCATGCGTTGCCGTTGATCGGTACCGATACCTCGGGTGCAGCGACGGCGATCAACAACAGCGGGCAGATTGTCGGCATTTCCGGCATCTGCGATCAGGCCGTCGGTCGCTTCACGGCGATTCACGCTGTGATGTGGCAGGGGAATACCGTCATCAATCTCGGCAGCCTTGGCGTTGCTGCTTGGAACACGCCCATGGCGATCAATCAGCGCGGCACGGTGGTGGGATTCGCGAATGCGCCCGGTGGCGGAGATCCCGGTAATTTCAATGTGCATGCGTTTATCTGGACGCCGTTTACCGGCATGCGCGATCTGGGCACATTGCCTGGTGACACGACCAGCCAAGCGCTTGGCATCAACGATGAAGGTCTTGTGGTCGGCGAATCGTGCGGTGCGAACGGTTGCCGGGCGGTGCTATGGCGGAACGGCGCGATTGTCGATATGAATACGTTGGTGGCGCCCGGTTTTACCGATCAATTGGTGTCTGCGAATGACATTAACGATGTCGGGCAGATTACGGGGCAGTCGACGAATGCGATATCGGGTGTGAGTTCGACGTTCCTGGCTGTGCCAAGCGTGCACTAAGCGGAAGGCATCCTCACTACCTCACCGTCTTTTGTACCTCACCGTCATTCCGGCGCAGGCCGGAATCCAGTGGCTTTAACCGCACATAGACATACGCACAGCCATCTGCTCGGACACTGGATTCCGGCCTGCGCCGGAATGACGGTGAGGTGAGCTGGACGTAGACGGTGAAATATCCCTCGCCCAGTCAGGCGAGGGATATCGGAAGGAACACTCAAAGCAACGGAATCAACAACAGCGCCACGATGTTGATGATCTTGATCAACGGATTGACCGCAGGGCCGGCGGTGTCCTTGTACGGATCGCCCACGGTATCGCCGGTCACTGCAGCTTTGTGCGCATCGGAACCCTTGCCGCCGAAGTTGCCATCCTCGATGTACTTCTTGGCGTTGTCCCACGCGCCGCCGCCGGTGGTCATCGAGATGGCGACGAACAAACCGGTGACGATAGTGCCGATCAGCAAGCCACCCAGTGCAATCGGGCCGAGAATGAAACCGACGAGGATCGGAATCAGCACCGGCAACAGCGATGGCACCAGCATTTCGTTGATGGCGGACTTGGTCAGCATATCCACCGCGCGCGAATAATCCGGTTTCGCCGTACCCTGCATGATGCCCGGGATGTCGCGGAACTGGCGGCGCACTTCTTCTACCACCGCACCCGCTGCACGACCCACCGCTTCCATCGCCATCGCGCCGAAGAGGTAGGGAATCATGCCGCCGATCAGCAAACCGACAATCACGCGGTGATCGGAAAGATCGAACGTGAACACTTTGCCGGGATGATCGATTGCCAGGCGATGCGTGTAATCGGCGAATAGCACCAGTGCGGCGAGGCCTGCCGAACCAATCGCGTAACCCTTCGTCACCGCTTTCGTGGTGTTGCCGACGGCATCGAGCGGATCGGTCACGCCACGCACTTCCGGCGGGAGTTCCGCCATTTCGGCGATACCGCCTGCGTTGTCGGTGATGGGTCCGAATGCATCGAGTGCAACCACCATGCCCGTCATCGACAACATCGCCGTCGCGGCAATCGCAATGCCGTACAAACCGGCCAACACATAAGCGCCCCAAATGGCGGCACACACTGCGAGCACCGGAAGCGCTGTCGATTTCATCGACACGCCAAGGCCGGCAATCATGTTCGTCGCATGGCCTGTGGTCGAAGATTTCGCAATATGGCGAACCGGCGCGTACTCGGTGGCGGTGTAGTACTCGGTAATCACCACGATAATGCCGGTCAGCACCAGACCGATCAGTGCGCTTCCATAAAGATGTGTGAAGCCGAGCGCCGTATCGCCCATCAGTATTTTGGTGATCGGCCAGAACGCCACGGCAGCCAGCAATGCGGAAACCCACACGCCTTTATAGAGCGCACTCATGATCTTGGTGCCCGCACCGGCACGCACAAAGAACGTACCAATCACCGATGCGATGATCGACGCGCCGCCGAGTATCAACGGATAAAGCACGGCATTGGGCCCGACCGTATCGCCCAGCACGCCACCCAGCAACATGCTGGCAATCAGCGTCACCGCGTAGGTTTCGAACAAGTCGGCCGCCATGCCTGCGCAGTCGCCGACGTTGTCGCCCACGTTGTCCGCGATCACCGCGGGATTGCGCGGATCGTCTTCCGGAATGCCTGCTTCCACCTTGCCAACGAGGTCAGCACCCACGTCAGCACCTTTGGTGAAGATGCCGCCGCCCAGTCGCGCGAAGATCGAAATGAGCGAGGAACCGAACGCGAGGCCGACCATGGCGTGCAGCGCATGATCGGTGTCGTAACCGAAGTGCGTCAGCAAACCGTAATAACCCGCGACGCCGAGCAAAGCCAAGCCGACTACGAGCATGCCGGTAATCGCACCGCCGCGGAACGCGACGTTCAGTGCGGGAGAGAGACCGCCGCGTGCGGCTTCGGCCGTACGCACGTTCGCCTGCACCGACACATTCATGCCGATATAACCGGTGGCGCCGGACAGCACCGCACCGATCGCAAAACCTATCGCTGTACCCCAGTCCAGCGCGAATCCGATGATGACCAGCAACACCACGCCCACGATCGCAATGGTGCGGTATTGCCGGTTCAAATAGGCGCGAGCGCCCTCCTGAATAGCGGAAGCAATTTGCTGCATACGTTCGTTGCCTGGCGACTTCGCCAACACCCAACGCACTGAAAAAGCTCCATACAAAATCGCCACGACCGCGCAAGCCAACGCGATCCACAAGCCGTACTGCTGCAGCATCGGTGCCTCCCCATCAGTTGTGAACTATCACGCCGGGTACCTGCGGCACCCGGTGTTTGTTACCTATTGCAGGTGTTCCAGAGAGTATAGGCAGACATATGCAGATTCTGTGTTGTGCAACGCAGCGGTTTGCCTGAGGCGCCGCACAGCGGCGACTTGAGGTGTATCAAAGGTGTATCGCTGCGGGGCAGATCGATCAGATAACCCGGGTTTGCCGATCTCTCCTTATGCCGAAAAGGCCGGCAACTTGCGTTTCACTGCCGTGTTTTTGAGCTGCACGTATTTGGGCAACCCATCTTTTCCATACGGCGGTGGCGCTTCACCCTGGATCAGCGGTGAGAGATAACGTCTCGCTGCCGCCGTGATGCCGAAGCCGTCCTTGGTAAGGAAGTTGTTCGGCATTTTCTTTTCGCGATTGGCGATTTTTTCCAGCGGCGCGGATTCGATCTTCCAGCGGTAAGGTGAATCGGAAGTGCGTACGATCACCGGCATCACAGCATTCATATCCGCGAGCGCGTAGTCCACAGCGGCTTTACCCACCGCATAGGCTTGCTCTGCATCGGATTTGGACGCCATATGGCGTGCCGAGCGTTGCAAATAATCAGGCAGCGCCCAATGGTATTTGAAACCGAGTTTTTCTTTGACGAGTGCGGCAAGCACCGGTGCAACGCCACCGAGTTGTGCGTGACCGAACGAGTCGCGCGTGCCCGCTTCGGCAAGGAATTGGCCTTCGGCATTGCGAATGCCTTCCGATGCGACCACGGTGCACCAACCCACACGTTCGACCGTTGCCTTCACCTTGTCGATAAACGCTTTCTCCTCGAATACGCGCTCGGGGAAAAGAATGATGTGCGGCGCCTGATCGGGGCCTTCGCCCGCGAGTCCTGAGGCAGCGGCGATCCATCCGGCGTGACGGCCCATTACTTCGAGGATGAAGACCTTTGTCGACGTGTCGGCCATCGACGCAACATCGAGGCTCGCCTCGAGTGTGGACACGGCCGTGTACTTCGCAACGGAACCGAAACCCGGGCAGCAGTCGGTGACAGCCAGATCGTTATCGACGGTCTTGGGCACGCCAATGCAGCGAATGTCGTAGCCCAACGTTTTGCCAATCTGCGAGATCTTCAGCGCCGTGTCGGCCGAGTCGTTGCCGCCGTTGTAGAGGAACCAGCGGATGTCATGGGCGCGCAGCACGTCGATCAGGCGCTCGTACTCGGCGCGGTTGGCCTCGATCGATTTCAGCTTGTAGCGGCACGAACCGAACGCGCCGCCCGGGGTATGGCGCAGGGCTTCGATGGCCGCCATGGTGTCCTTGCTTGTATCGATCAAATCCTCGCGCAGCGCACCCAAGATGCCGTTGCGCGCCGCATAGACTTTGATGCCGTGCTTGCGGGCGTTCTGGATCACGCCCGCGGCCGTCGCGTTGATGACGGCAGTCACCCCGCCGGACTGGGCGTAGAGCAGGCGGCCGGTGGCGGGGCGGGCTTTGGACTTCATGGCTACTCTCCGGGCAATGTAAGAACGCATGTGACAACAGGGTCTCCATCACGGATCGCATGCATATCAGAGACTTGGCCGCGATTCGGACGATTTGCGGTTTGACGGCACCCCCCGCAGACGTTACCTTGACCCTATCATTTAAGAGAATCCGTGGAACTGGCGCAGTGTGCGGCAGACCTTGGGTCTTGTGGAGTTCTATGCGACTTGTCCTCCTAGGTGCGCCCGGTTCGGGCAAAGGTACCCAGGCTGCCCGGCTGAAAGCCGATCTTGGCGTGCCGCACATTTCCACCGGCGATATGTTGCGCGCCGCGGTGAAAGCGGGCACCCCACTAGGCGTGCAAGCCAAAGCCGTGATGGATGCAGGCCAACTGGTTTCCGACGATCTTCTGCTGGGCATGCTCGAAGAGCGCCTTGCACAGCCGGACGCCAAAGCCGGTTTCATCCTCGACGGTTATCCGCGCAACCTTGCGCAGGCCGATGCGCTGGATCATCTGCTGACCAAGATCGGTCAGCCGCTCGATGCCGTGGTGAAGCTGGACGTGCCTAACGAGGTGATCATCGGCCGCTGCGAGATTCGCTTCGCCGCTGAACATCGCAAAGACGACGATCCGGCCGTGGTGCGCGATCGCCTGAAGGTCTACGCCGAACAGACGGCCCCGGTCGCCGATTTCTACGCCCGCCGCGGCAAGCTTCAAGTGGTCGATGGGGTCGGTGAACTCGACGACATCACGGCACGCGTGAAGCGTGCGCTATCCACCGAAACGGCAGCTGCGAACGGCTGATCCTCATCGTCAAACGATGAGTCCTTCTCCCGATGGGAGAAGGTGCCGGCAGGCGGATGAGGGCACGGTCGAAGCGAGATATCTACCTTTCGCAAGACTCGCCCCTCACCCCAACCCCTCACCCAGAGGGAGAGGGGCTCGAGTTGAAGCCACGACATACGCAAAACAGGTCAACCATGCGTCTGCATATCCTCGGCATCTGCGGCACCTTCATGGGCGGCGTCGCCGCCTTGGCGAGCGAGCTCGGCGAAACCGTCGAAGGCTCCGATGCCAACGTCTATCCGCCGATGAGCACGCAGCTCGAAGCGCTGGGCATCGATTTGATGCAGGGCTACAAAGCCGAGTATCTGCAACCTGCGCCTGACCTGGTCGTTGTCGGCAACGCGATGGTGCGTGGCAATCCTGCGGTGGAATACATGCTCGATCAGCAGTTGCGTTACATCTCCGGCCCGCAGTGGCTGGGCGAGCGTTTGCTGGTCGATCGTGAAGTGCTCGCCGTGGCCGGTACGCACGGCAAGACCACGACGACGAGCTTGCTCGCGCATCTTCTGGAGAGTGCGGGTCTGGCGCCCGGTTTCCTGATTGGCGGCGTTCCCGGCAACTTCGGTATTTCGGCGCGTCTGGGCCAGGGCAAGCCATTCGTCATCGAAGCAGACGAATACGACAGCGCGTTCTTCGACAAGCGTTCCAAATTCGTGCATTACCGCCCGCGCATCGCGATTCTCAACAACCTCGAATACGACCACGCGGATATTTTTCCCGATGTCGCCGCGATTCAACGGCAATTCCATCACCTCGTGCGGACTGTGCCGGGCAATGGCCGCTTGATCGTCAACGCACATGATGCCTACCTCGCCGAAGTGCTGGCGATGGGTTGTTGGACGCCGGTGGAAACCTTCGGTATCGGCAAGGGCGATTGGCAAGCGCGTTTGATCAGCGCGGATGGTTCGGCTTTCAGCGTGACCTGCAAAGGCGAGACGATCGGCGATGTGCACTGGCCGTTGCTTGGCGATCACAGTGTGATGAACGCGCTGGCAGCGCTCGCGGCTGCAACGGCAGCGGGTGCCGATCCTCGCGCATTGTTGCCGGCGTTCGGCAGCTTCGAAAGCGTCAAGCGGCGCATGGAAATTGTCGGGGATGTCGATGGCGTGCGCGTGTACGACGACTTCGCGCATCATCCGACTGCGATTGCGACGACGCTAGCTGGTCTGCGCGCAAAAGTAGGCAAGTCGCGCATTCTTGTCGCGCTCGAGCCGCGTTCCAATTCGATGCGGCTTGGTGCTCATGCGGATGGTCTTGCGCCGTCTCTATCCGATGCCGATGCCGTCGTGTTCCTGCATCGTCCGGAACTGCCGTGGGATGCCAAGCGTGTTACCGATGCATTGCATGGTCGCGCAACGACAGCGCCCACGGTGGATGACTTGCTGACGTCGCTGAAGTCGCAAACGCGCGCGGGTGATCACGTGGTCTTTATGTCCAACGGCGGTTTCGAGAATGCGCCACGCCGATTTGTCGCAGCGCTTTCCGGTTCCTGAAGCGTTGAGCTAGCCAATCGGTGCATCGAAACGCGGCGGCCGCAACAGATATTCGCGTTGTGCGGCAAACCAGGCGCTCAATCCGAATCCAAGCGTGATCACGGCCAGGATGCCGCCGCCGATGAGATAGTCGAAGGTATCCACCAGCCAGTAACCGCCCCAGTAAACGCCCATCACGCCGAACAGAATCACGAAGTTGACGATGGTGCGGCCGGTTGTTCCTTCCGGGCCGATCAAGTGAACCGCTAATGCGGCGAGGCTGGCTGACGCGGAAACGATCGCCGCGACAAACAACATGCGCCAGGGATCGGCCGCATGCACCAGCACGGCGCCGAGTGCCGTGTACACCAAAGCCGTAAGCATGCTGATCGGCACAAGCACGGTCAGTGCATCCGATACGACCTTTTGATACTCGGCGCGTGTTTCGGGTGCCAAGGTCAGATACAGATCCGCCATGTTGGGGCGCATGCGTGTCATGCCGACATTCAACTGTGGAAAGCGCGAAATGCTGAGCATGATCGAATACGCGCCGATGATCGTCGCATTGAAGTGCTGGCGATGCATGACCACGAAGAAATAAAAGAACACGATCACCGCTACCAGTGCGATGCGCAGTGCAATCGCTTCGGGATTGTCGTGCGGCAACAGCAAGCGGCGGACCAGCACCATGCGACGAGTGAGTGTCGGATGTCGTTTGTAGCTTGCCAAGGCACGCGTCATGGCACGTTGCGACGCTGCGTCATAAAGCGCGGCGATACGCTTGCCGAACGCGCCGGTGCGTCGTGGCTCGCCCGGCATGCTGCGCGTCTGCATGCGTCCAAGACTGGTGCTTTCCAGCGGTGAAGCATCCACATCGCGATCGTTAATGCGCAGCAGGGGCGTGACGCTGAGCCGGACAATCAACGCAGCGACTGCCAGAATAAGAAGTGGCGTCAACGGCGACTGCACAGCGACCTTCATCACCTGTACAAACACCGCCGGCATCCAGCCAAGCACGATAAAGGCCGGCCAAATGAAGATGGCTGCGCGCGGGTTGCAGCCCATCATCAGTCCAATCGCGGCGATCAGCACCGTCATGCTGGCGACAAGCGGCAGATGTGAAACATGCAAAAGGGTGGCAAATACCAGCGGAATCAAAATCCATTGCGCGATATCTATCGCTGCATAGTTGAGCAACCGGCGCCGGAAGTCTGGCAACAGAAAACTCTCCGGAACGCACAGGCTGCGCAAGCTATAACCTTGCCCCATATGCCAGAACCAGGTACCCATACCGAACAGCGGCGTGGCGAGTGCGAGCATGCCGTTGTCGCCGCTTAACGCCATCACGCCCATGACCAAGGCAGCGAGCCACAACGCATTGGCGACAACCACCAGCAACGGCATCCGCCGGAAGAGCTGCAGCCAGATATGCCAGGACGCTTTCATGCCAGCTCCACGAACAGATCTTCCAGCGTGGGCGTTTCGATCTGTACCGTGGCGTTTTCGCGCGCCGCCAGTGCGTGAAGGCTTTCGACCATAGGATCTTCGACAAGCAGCACAGCGCGGCGATCCTGCACATGCGATTTCAATGTGCCTGCTACAACGGGCGGATGGCTCCAGGCTTCGGGGCGCTCAAACACGACGCGCTTGAGCCGCTCGCGAAGTTCGGCGAGCGGTCGCATGAATTGAATGCGACCATCGCGAAGCAATGCGATGTCGGCGTCGGCGCGTTCGAGATCGGCGGTGATGTGCGTGGAAAAGATCACTGTCTTGCCCGGCGCGCGCATCAACGTGAGCAGCTCACTCATGAAGGCACGACGTGCTTGCGGGTCGAGGCTGGCAACGGGTTCGTCCAGCACCAGCAAATCCGGATCGGGTGCGATCGCGCGCACAATCGCCAGTTTCTGTCGCTGACCTTGGGACAGTTCGCCGATCTTCTGTTTCCCATCGAGTTCCCACGCGCCGAGTAAGCGGTCGACCAGCGATGCGTTCCAGCGCTCGTAAAACGCGGCCGTGAAATCGAGGTATGCACGTACTTTCATCCACGGAAACAGATCGAACGTCTGCGGCACGAAACCGATGCGATGCATGCGCTTGCCACCGGGCTCCAGCATCGATTCGCCGAATAGCTCGACGCTGCCGCCATCGATGGGCGAGAGCCCCAGCAGACAGCGAAGCAAGGTTGTCTTGCCCGCACCGTTGCGCCCGAGCAGACCGATGACGCGTCCGGACGGAACGCTCCAGTCCAGCGATTGGATCACTTGCCGTTTCTTGAACGATTTCTCCAGTCCACGCACCTGCACGACGGGTGAGGCAATGGACTCCGGCGCGGGCATCGACGTCGCCGGTTCAACAGAAGCCAGGTTGGAAGCAGACATCCCTGCAAGCACTCCATAGAAATAGGCACGACCACTCTGCCTGTGCGGTGGCAGGCCGTCCAGTGGGGTCTTGTGCCGTTAAACTAGCCCGCATGGCTGCCCAGCTTCCTTCCACTGAAATTCCGCTGTTTCCGCTCAATACCGTGCTTTTCCCGGGCGGCCAGCTGCAGTTGCGTATTTTCGAACCGCGTTATCTGGATCTCGTGCGCGAATGCACGCGTACCGGTTCATCGTTCGGTGTGTGTCAGATTCTGGAAGGGCACGAAGCAGGTGCACCTGCGACGCCTGCCGCGGTGGGTACGCTGGCGCGCATTGTCGACTTCAGTTATCGCGAAGACGGTTTGCTCGGCATCACGACGGAAGGTGGCAGTCGTTTCCGCGTCGTGCGTACGCGCGTGCGTTCGGATGGTTTGCTGCGCGGCGAAGTAGAGCCATGGCTGGATGAGGAAACCCAGCAGGTGCCGGTGGAATTCGCACTGCTGCAAACCATTCTGGAACGTTTGATTGAAACGATCGGGCCGCAATGGCGCAACGCCGAGCGATCATTGTATGACGATGCGAGCTGGCTCGGATTTCGGCTGGCGGAGTTGTTGCCGCTGGCAGGCGAAGAGCAACAGCAATTGCTGGAAATGATCGATCCATTACAGCGTCTGGCTGCGGTGCGCGATATCCTGCCTCGTTTCCAGAAAGCCTGAGACGGGTATTCCCATGAGCACTCTCGCCGGCAAGACGTTATTCATTACGGGTGCCTCGCGCGGCATCGGTCTGGCCATTGGCCTGCGTGCCGCACGCGATGGTGCGAATGTGGTGATTGCTGCGAAGAGCGGCGTTCCAAATCCCAAATTACCCGGCACGATTTACAGCGCGGCCGCCGAGATTGAAGCGGCAGGCGGCAAGGCGCTGGCGCTGAAAGTGGATATCCGCGAGGAATCGGAAGTGCACGACGCTGTCGCCAAAACCGTCGAGCGCTTTGGCGGCATCGACATTGTGGTGAACAACGCGAGTGCCATCTGGCTGGCCGGTACGGAAGGCACGCCGATGAAGCGCTATGACCTGATGCATCAGGTCAATTCACGCGGCACGTTCATGGTCACGCAGGCGTGTCTGCCGCATTTGAGGAAGGCCGCCAACCCGCATGTGCTGATGCTGGCGCCGCCGCCGAACCTCGATCCAAAATGGTTCGCACCGCATACGGCTTACACCATCGCCAAATACGGCATGAGCCTGTGCGTGCTTGGCATGAGTGCGGAACTTGCCTCGTCAGGTATCGCTGTCAACGCGCTATGGCCGCGTACTGTGATTGCTACGGCGGCGATCGCCATGATCGATGGGGTGAAGCCGGAGCACTGCCGTCGCCCAGAGATCGTTGCCGATGCGGCGCACGCGATGTTGATCAAGCCGTCCCACGCATACACCGGTCACTTCGCGATCGACGAGGATGTCCTGCGCGAAGCGGGCGTTCGCGACTTCGATGCCTATGCCTATGAGCCGGGTAATCCGCTACTACCCGATCTATTTCTGAACTGATGGGTTCACCAGAAAACGATGCGGCTGTCATCAGGCCGCCGCTATTTCCTGCGTAATATCGACCCCACTCCGCCCAAAACCAAACGGTTCGGTCCGTCGATTAATTGCTTAAAAAGTGATCACTCGGCTAGAAACCGGTGTATATTCCGTGAACTGCATCACATTCATGCGGTCCATTGTTGCAGTGCATCTAAGTGTTGGGGTGGGGAAGGAAGTTGCCGACAGGGACGCGGTAACGCTGTAGCTTCAGCAATCCTTAGGGAGGCGTTGCGATGACTAGCGACACATCGATCCGCTGTGTTGTGTGGTTCGGACAGCCTACGAGCGCTGAAAGAGCGCAGTTGGCGCAAGCAGGTTGGCATACGCGCGTTGCCGATGCAGGCACACAGGGTAGTGGCGTTGGCATCCGTCGCGGCGATATGGTTGTTGCGATGGCTGACTTACGCAGCGCGGGTAATGATGCGCTGCTCGAAATGGCCCGCTTGATGGCCGAACAGCCGCGACTTCCATGGCTTGCATTGCTCTCGGCCGATACGGCCGTCCAAACACCTGACGTAGAGCGCGTGCTGCGCGCAAGCATCGATTTCTTCACTGCACCGATCGACATGCAGCGTTTGATCGAGACACTTGCCACACTCGCTGGCGATACGCCTCCACCTGTTGCGTACACCGATGTCCCCGGCATCACCGGTGCAAGTCCGGCGATGATGGCCGTGGTGGCCGCCTTACGCAAATACGCGCCGGTCGATTTGCCGGTGTTGATCACGGGCGAGACGGGTACCGGCAAGGAAGTTGCGGCACGCGCCTTGCACAAGTTGTCGCCGCGTCGCGATCATCCTTTTGCAGCCATCAATTGCGGCGCATTGCCTGCAAACTTGGTGCAGTCCGAGTTGTTCGGTCATGAACGTGGCTCGTTCACCGGCGCGAACGCACGCCGCATCGGCCATTTTGAAGCGGCCGCAGGCGGCACCGTATTCCTCGACGAAGTCGGCGATTTACCGCCGGACGCGCAGATCAGCCTGCTGCGATTGCTGCAGGAAGGAACGCTGGAGCGCGTCGGTTCCACTCAATCCATCAAGCTCGATGTGCGTGTGCTGGCTGCGACGCACGTCGATCTCGAAAAAGCTGTAGCGCAAGGCCGCTTCCGCGAAGATCTTTACTATCGGCTCAACGTACTGCGTCTGCGCATGCCCGCCTTGCGCGAGCGTGCCGAAGATGTGCTGCAGCTCGCACAGTTGTTCCTGGACGCGTTCCGCAAGCAGCACGATTGCCATGCACGCACGTTCAGCGCGTTGGCGCGCAAGGCGCTGATTGATTTCTCCTGGCCCGGCAACGTGCGTGAGCTGCTCAATCGCGTTCAACGCGCGGCTGTCGTGGCAGAAGGCGCGCAAATCAGTGTCGCCGATCTGGATTTGCAGGAAGTCGTCAATCTTCGGCAGGCGCATTCCAGTCTTGGCCTGACACGCACGTCGGCAGAGCGCGATGCGGTGGTCGCTTGCCTGCGCGAAACGCGATTCAACATCAGCGAGTGTGCGCGTCGACTGAAGGTATCGCGCGTCACCATCTACCGGCTGTGCAAAAAGCACCAGTTGGTGCTGGAAGACATGCACTAAAAAAAGCGCAGGCCATCGGCCTGCGCTCGGTGTCTCCCCTGGAAAGCGATGTTTTAGAACATGTAGGGAATCTTGAACGTCAGCGTGAAGTCTGGCGCGTCTGGCGTCATGCCCATGCCGAGTATCGTCACGAGCGTCGTGTGCGAGTCCAGCGCGTAGGTGAATCCAAGATTCAGCGTTGCCGCATTCGCCTGACTGCCGATGATCTTCGTCCACGAGCCGCCGGTTTCGCGCAGCGAATCCTTGCCGTTGATGCGATCGCTGAACGAAAGGCTCAGGCTCGAACGGTCGTTGAATGCGAACGCGAGACCCGCACCGTAGTAATACACATCGGACAACTTCACGCTGCCTGGCGTGACGACCTGCGGGTCGGTGTCGATATCACTGAAGCCGCGAATGAGCGAATGGATGTAACCGATATTGCCGAAGACGATTGCCGGGTCCATCGTTTTCACGAAAGACGAACCCAACGTGGCCTGCCACACACCGTTGCCAGTAGGCTGTCTGCTGGGCACGGCGAACTCTTCGTATTGCGACGTGGAAACGTTGTACCACTTGATGCCGTACGGAGCGAGACCGCTTGGCGCCGTCACGCCAAAGGTCAGCACGGTATCCGGGCGATGGGATGTTTCCGTCAGAATCTTGTAGTTGACGGATAGATTTACATCGCCAAGGCCTTTGCCGCTGGACTGTGCTTCATCGATGGACGCCGCCGAACCACCCGCACCACCTTGCTGATAATCGGTAGCACGTCCGACGTACGGCACATCAAGATTCACGCTCAATCGTGGCGTGATGGCATAACGACCGATCAGATCGTACGTCAGTGAATCGGATGTCACGCGATCGATGGCGATGTTGCCAAGGAAAATCGAGTTCAAGGCCAAAAAGCCATTGAGCGTGAGTTCGGCGCGGTCGTAGTGGTTATACGTCAGGTCGCTTTCAAGCGTGAACTTTCGGCTGAAATAAGCGTTCTGCGTCTGCTCAACCACGTCTTGCACGCTGCGAGACTGCGAGGAGTTGCTCGACTGTGTACTCTGCGTAGTCGACGCCGCCTGCGTGCTTTCCACTGCGCCATTGTTTGCCGCAGTTGTGGTGCCGGAGGTTCCTTCTGTGCCGGCAACTTCGGCGGGAATCGGGTTCGGTGTCGTTTTACCGGCGATGCGCGCTTGTATCGCCTGCACTTGCATGTCGAGCACACGGAGGCGACGCACTTCCTGTGCGTAACTCACCTTAAGTTGTTGCAATTGGCGGACGAGCTCCTGCACGTCCGCTTGATCCTGTGCGCTTACCGCCTGACCGGATGCGGGGGCTGCGGTGGACCGGGCATCCTGTCCAAAAGCGGCAAAACTCACTACACCGGATATCCAACTGCACGCCACGGCTGTGGCCAATAGTGTCTTGCGCATGGTTGTATCCCCTGCATGGTTAGAACGTGCGCTGGGCTAGTGCGCGCGTTCAGTGGCCGTTGAGATGGGAAAGATTCAGTGACTGCGCCAGCGTGTGCGCGAGCTGTTCCGTGCTGCTCAATTGCTGCGTCACAAGATTCACGATCATCTGGTTGGTCACCACCGCGTTGTCGGTAGCCAATTGGATTTCCTGGCCAAGGCTGCCTGGGTGCATAAACTGCGACGCCGTCCCCTGGCCGTCGATCGATGCCGTTACTTCAGCGCTGTTGTTGGAGTACGTGGAAGAAACGCTTGACCCACCGACGGTGGCAGTACGCCCTGTAGGCGTCGCAGCGCCCGTGTTGGTGGTCGTGCCAGGCGCCGTATTGCCAGCGAGGTTGTTGCTGTTGCCTGCTGTGTTGTTGCTGTTGCTGTTGCTTGTTGTGCTGTTGCTGGTATTGCTGGTGTTGTTCGAGTTGTTACTTCCGCCGTTGTCCGGTGAAGTCGTGCTTGTCGATGAATTTGTGTTCGTCATCGATCCCGTCGATGTGACGCTGGCTACCGATGGCGTGGACGGATCATTCGAACTGGATGACGTCGTGCTGCTATTGCTCGTCGTCGATGTATTGGGGGCGCTTCCACCATTCTGGATGTTCAAGCTGGTGACGTTCGCCGCGGCGTTGTTATCGCCGGCGATCTGCACGCTTTGAACAAAGCCGCCTACATTGGCCACGCCGCCGCTTTGAATGCCGCGACTCACATTGGACTGGACGGTGGATGCCGTCGGTAGTGGCGCATTAGGTGTGGTGATCGTGACGGTTGGAACAAACGTAACCTGCGGCGAATTGCTGTTCTTCGAGAAATTCATCCCGATGGTCAGCGTACCTTGCAGCGTTTGTCCGGTGTTCGATTGGAACGTGGTAATCATCTCCACGCCGAAATACACGACCGTGTTGTCGCCGACGACATAGCGGCCGCGCATGTCCGCCAGTTCGGGATCGGTAACGTCGTGAATACCTGCGCCAAGATGGCTGTCGTTCGGCTCGTCATTGGCCAGAACGGGAGCACACCTGCACATAATTCCTAGTGCAAGTGCGGTAAAAATCAATGAACGCTTATACATGACCAAGCCCTCAGAACAAATCGGCATGGGTGAAGCCGAAGTCCAATAATTCGGCGTCTGTGATGGCGCCACCTTGGCGAGCGAAGAGATTCCTTGCACTGGGTTTGTCGACCGGCTGCAATAAGACGGTATTCCGGTCGAAGTCGCTCCCAATCACGACGAACAACACATGCGAGGGCCATGCTTTCATGAAGGCATCCAACTGCATGGTGCGATTGCCGAGCATGGGGTCGGCAAGCTCCACCTGATCATCGTGAACCTGCTTCAGGACAACAAAGTGGCGATAACCGCGAATGTCCATCAGCACAATCACCGGAACGCGCAGCGAGCGCAGGCGCGCCATGTCGACTCGATAACCACGACCGCGCATACCCAGCGATTCGACGTAGTGCTTGATATCGAGCATGGAGAATCCACGCTTCTTGACGATATCCGGGTCCGATACACCGAGCATTCCATCGATGACGACGGTCTCGTCGACATCCAGGTGATAGCCGTAGCGTAGTAACGTTGCCAACGCCGCCGCGCCGCAGCTGTAATCGGTGTGCTGCCGCACGATGTTCGTGAAGTGCAGCTCCTTCATGCTGGTGACATTGGTGCTGTATTGCGCACCATTCGGCAGCACGCCGGAGAAGCTCACGTCGCCCGCGTACGCATGCAAGCTCAAGCAGGCCGCGGCGAGCCCGAGCAAGCCAACGATGTTTGAACCGGCACGTCGCACGATCCTCTCCCTCATCATCCTTGCGAAGGGAAGACCCCCTACCCGCAGGGGACGGGTAGGGGGCTTCCACATGGTGCCCGGCGGCATGTCGCCGGGTTACCGCCCTCGTTGCCGTCTTGCGACGGCGCATTGCTCCTCAGCCTACGAGCCGATTACTTGCTCGGGTTGGCTGCTGCCATGGAGAGGCTGTTGCTCTGCAGGTTGCCTGTGCCGGCGGCCTGGTTCAGGCCGATGTTGCCGCTTGCGTCTTCAGCCACAGAACCCGACAGCGATGCCGTGTTCGTGGTGGCTTGCAACGGGCTGCACCAGCCGAGTGAGCCTGGATCGTTCTGCACGGAATTGCCGGACCATTCCTGGTCGAGCGTCGAGGTTGCCAGCGCGTACACGTTGTTCGAGTTGGTCGCGGCGGCCAGCTGATTCAGCTGCTCGTTGTTGTTGCCCGAAGCCTGGTTCACGCCCACGTTGCCGGAGACGTCTTCGAACGAGCTGCCACTGATCTTCGCTGTATTCGTGGTGCCATAGTTGTACGTCTTGGTGTCCTTCAGCGTCTGCGCAGCAAACGTTTCGGCATCGGCCATTCCACCTGCCGAAGCGCCCGGATCGCCGCCGCCGCAGCTCATGCCCCAGCCACCGCCGCAGTTGAAGGTGAAATCCGCATCACTGCTGCTACTGCCGCTTCCGCCAGCTGCGATCGCTGCACTGTTGCCCTGTGCGTTGAAGTCGCCAGCTGCCTGGTTCACGCCGACGTTGCCGGTTGCGTCTTCGCCTACGCTTCCCTTGATCGTTGCCTTGTTCGACACGTCACTGTTGTTCGTGACGGTGTTGTCGGACGAGTTCTGGGTGGCGCTGGAAAGCGCTACGGCAGCGGAGTTGACGTCGATGCTGCCATCCACTTTGATGCTGCCATCAAGGTTGACGTTGGTCGACAGCGATACTTTCTTGGTGATCTTGACACTGGTTGAGGTTCCGCCCTGGCCCTGGTCGTCGTGCGCATAGGCAGCGGTAACGGTGAACACGCTCAACACAGCAAGAGCGATCAAAGTCCTTCTCAGATTAGCGTTCATGGTGTCCTCTCTAGATGACTGGGTATTTCAGGAATCAATGCGAGGAAGGCGGCGCTGACAACAAAAGCAAGTTGTCCGACGCATTGCCTGATCCCGCGACCTGGTTGAGTTGCATCACACCGTCGAACCCTTCCATTGCAGACGGATCTACTCCCACGCTCCGCGTGCCGCCGGCCTGAGCATGTGGGTTCGACGAAGGTTGCCCCCCTGCCGACGCAGAGACGGTGGCCGACAGGGTGCCGTCCGTCGCCTCGCGTATGCCTTGTTTGGTCAGCGCTGCCGCAACACCGTTCAATTGCGTGTTGTTGTTGCCGCTGACCTGATTGATCGATGCAATGCCTTGAGCGTTGTCATAGGCGTGGCCACTGATCGTGGCGCTTGCATAAAGCGTTGCGTTGGATGCATAGGCGTGCGCATGTTGCTGCGCCTGAATCATCGCCTGTGCCTGATCGCCCACCGCGAACGCACGAAGATTGCCTTGCAGATTGCCGTTGCCGGTAGCCTGGTTGACGCCGGTGACACCCTGCGTGTTCTGCATCGCATTACCGTCGATGGCGGAACTATCGAGATAGGTAAGCATCGCGCTATAGCTGTCGTTGCTTGTCTGCGCGAACGCGGGAGCGTGCCATCCGGTGGCAAGCCACAACCCGATTGCGCAAAGCGCAAGATGACGGAGGATGCGTTTCATCATTCCCCCTCAGTGACCGCCGCCTATAGGCAGCTGCGAGATCGTGTTTGTGATCTGGTCGCTGATGTTGCGCGTGCTATCGACGACGGCACCGGTTGCACCGCCCGCACCACCGCCGGCCGTTAAACTGTTCGTGGTGTTGCCATTGGCCGCGGCTGCGTTATTGCCGCCGGTGTTTTGAGCAAGATCGGGATTGAGTAGGTGCTGTGAACCGCTTCCTTGCCCGGAGGCTCGCGCGCCTGAACTGATACCTGCAGTCAGGTCGTCGATTTCCTGATCAGTTATCTCTCCGTTGCCGGCGCCGTGTACCGCATTCCCCAATTGCGGATTTGGCGACGCACTCACCATCAGCGCCATGCCCGGTGCGGTCGGATTGCGATCCGCCGGGCGGGTAGCGACATTTCGGATCAAAACGATCTCGCCCGGTTGGGCCTTCTGCGCGACTCGCGCGCCATCGGCGAACGAGACGAGCGGGGTGAGCGCGAGTGCCACAGCACTGGCGATTACTACGCAACGGCATACCTGGCCATATGAATGGCGCGAGCTGTCCATGGGCGAGCCTCCCCTACATTTCCTTGATGTATGAATGGCAAGCAACGTGCCATCACCGGAAAACCGGGGAAAATTGAGGAAAATCGCGGCTTCCCGTGAATGGTCCGTCGAGCCGGCGTTAGGGATGTTGTTACAGCCTGTTACACGCCCTCCACGCGATACACGCTCCCAAAGGCCGTGGTGATGCGGTTTTCAGCGGCTGTAACAGCGCTGATACAGGTCACGGTTTGTTGGACAACGCGTGCGTATGGTTGCTGGCGCTGGCATCGGCAGATCACGCTGGTACGATGCGAGCTCCCCATTTTCATCCCAATGGCACGGTCATTGCGGCCGCGCCTGGAGTTACGCATGCAACCTTCGCAGGAACCCTCTGCTCAGCCGCTCATCGACCTTGGCAAGCGTTATTGGCTGCCGGTGTACAAGCCACGCGAGCTGGTGCTCGATCACGGCAACGGTGCGCGTGTGTGGGATACGGAAGGCCGAGATTACATCGACTTCGGCGCGGGTATTGCTGTCAATGCGTTGGGTCACCAGGATCCAGATCTACTTGCCGCGCTGACAGCGCAAGCGAACAAACTCTGGCATAGCAGCAATGTGTTCTACACCGAACCGCCGCTGCATCTTGCCGAAGAACTGGTAAAGGCGGCCGGTTTCGCGGAACGCGTGTTCCTGTGCAACTCCGGTGCAGAAGCCAACGAAGCGGCGATCAAGCTGGTGCGCAAATGGGCGACGACGCAAGGCAGGCCGCCGGAGCAGCGCGTGATCGTGACATTTCGTGGTTCGTTCCACGGACGAACCCTCGCGACGGTCACGGCAACGGCGCAACCGAAATATCAGGAAGGCTACGAACCGCTTCCCGGCGGATTTCGTTATCTGGATTTCAATGATGTTGCCGCACTAGAGCACGCGTTCGCGCAAGGCGATGTCGCCGCTGTGATGCTTGAACCGGTGCAAGGCGAAGGCGGTGTACTGCCTGCGGCCCCGGGTTTTCTGCAACGCATTCGAGAGTTGTGCGACGCGCACGGCGCGCTGCTTGTGCTGGATGAAATTCAGTGCGGCATGGGCCGCACCGGCACCCTGTTCGCGCATACGCAAGATGGCGTCGCGCCGGACATCGTGACGCTGGCGAAAGCACTCGGATGCGGGTTTCCGATCGGTGCGATGCTCGCTGGACCGAAAGTCGCGCAAACTATGCAGTTTGGCGCGCATGGCACTACATTCGGCGGCAATCCGATGGCCGCTGCGGTAGCACGTGTCGCGTTGCGCAAGCTGTCCTCGGATGAGGTGCTTGCGAATGTTCAACGCCAGTCTGCTGTGTTGCGCGAAGCGCTGACATCGATTGGCACCGAGCTGGGTTTGTTCTCCGAAGTGCGTGGTCGCGGATTGATGTTGGGTGCCGTGCTGGCGGAAGGTTATCGCGGCAAGGCAGGTGACATATTGGATTTCGCAGCGGCGCACGGTTTGCTGATGCTACAGGCCGGTCCGGATGTGTTGCGTTTCGTGCCGCCGCTGAATATCGGCGACCAAGACATTTCGGATGGTTTGACTCGGCTTCGCGCCGCGCTTCATGCATTCATAGGCCGATAGTGGCGCTTGCTGGCGCCATCACGTTTAGGACATTTCAATGAAATATCTGCACAGCATGGTCCGCGTTCGCGATCTCGACGCGTCGCTGCGTTTTTATTGCGAAGGCCTCGGCCTGAAACAGGTGCGCCGCATGGACGTGCCGGAAGGAAAGTACACGCTGGTCTATCTTGCGGCGCCGGATAGCCCGGAAGCCGAAGTCGAGCTGACCCACAACTGGGGATCCGAGGAAGATTACGGCTCGGCCCGTAACTTCGGTCACCTGGCTTTCCGTGTCGAAGACATCTATGCAACGTGTGCGCACTTGCAGTCGATGGGTTACACCATCCATCGTCCGCCGCGCGATGGGCATATGGCATTTGTGCGTTCGCCCGATCAGATTTCGATCGAGCTGTTGCAACATGGACATCTGCCGCCGCGCGAGCCGTGGACATCGATGCCCAATACAGGCAGCTGGTAACGCGCGAATCGCAGTGAAGTCAGTCGTTTTCTGCGGGTAGCGTTGTACCGCAAATCCGGCAATGTTGCGCATCGCCTTCATGATCGGCTTGGCCGCAATGCGTGCACGGCGTGTATTTCCTGCGTGCACGCATGCCGGCGGCAAGTTCCGCTGTGAAGATTCCGGTGGGGACCGCAATGATGCTGTAGCCGATCAGGATGATCAGTGACGTCAGCATTTTGCCGAGCGTAGTCTTCGGGGTGATATCGCCGAAACCCACGGTCGTCATGGTCACGATGGCCCAGTACATCGATGTTGGAATCGACGTAAAACCATCTTCCGGCCCTTCGATGAGATACATCAACGCGCCGAAGATCAGCACCAAGGTAAGAATGGTGCTGAAAAAGATCAGTACCTTGCGGCGGGCGCGAATCAGCGTCAGCCAGAGCAGATCGGCTTCACCGACATAACGGGTCAGTTTGAGTATGCGGAAAATGCGCAGGATGCGTAGCGCACGCACTACCAGCAAATACTGACTTCCTGCTGCGAACAGGCTCAACCATGTCGGCAATACCGCGAGCACGTCAACCATGCCGAAGAAGCTGCGCATGTATCGCCATGGCCGATCCACCACGGCAATGCGCATCACGTACTCGAGCGTAAAAGCCAGAGTGAAGAACCACTCCAGCGCATAGAACAGCGTGCTGTAACGAAGATGGATCTGCGCCACGCTGTCGAATACCGCCACAGCAATGCTTGCCAGAATGGCGACGATCAGCAGGACGTCGAAGCGTCGCCCTGCTGTGTCCTCATGCCCGAAGATGATGTGGAACCAGCGCGCTCGCCATCCCGTTGCCGTAGCAGGGCCGAATTGATCGGAAAAAGGCGAGTGCGATGACATGTCGGCTATCCGGCCCGCGCCTGGCGCATGGCCGCGCGTGCCGCGTCCAGCGTGGCTGCCAAGTCTTCGTCGCTGTGCGCGCTGGAGAGGAAGCCTGCCTCGAAGGCACTTGGCGCAAGATAAACACCGCGTTCGAGCATGCCGTGGAAAAAGCGATTGAACAGCGCCGTGTCGGCGGCAGTCGCCTGCGCGTAGCTATGGACTTTTTCGTGAGTGAAGAACAATCCAAACATGCCGCCCACTCGATTGGTGCTGAAAGGAATGCCTTCGCCATCGGCCACCGATTGCAGTCCATCGGTTAGCAGGCGTGTGTGCGCAGCCAGCGTATCGTAGAAGCCCGGTGCCTGGATGAGTTCCAGCATCGCCAGACCCGCGGCCATCGCCACCGGATTGCCGCTCAACGTGCCTGCTTGATAAATGGGTCCGGCAGGAGCGATTTGTTCCATCAGATCGCGGCGTCCGCCGTAAGCACCGACCGGCATGCCGCCGCCGATGATTTTTCCGAAGGTCGTCAGATCCGGTTTCACGCCGTAATACGCCTGCGCGCCGCCGAGCGCAACACGGAAACCCGTCATCACTTCATCAAAGATAAGTAGCGCGCCGTGACGCGTGCATAGATCGCGCAAATCTTTCAAATAACCGTCTTTCGGCGGAATGCAGTTCATGTTGCCGGCGACGGGCTCGATGATGAGTCCCGCGATATCGGAACCATGCTCGGCGAACAGCGCTTGTGCTGCGGCGAGATCGTTGTACGGCAGTGTAAGAGTGAGGTCGGCGTTTGCTTTGGGCACGCCGGGTGATGTCGGCACACCAAACGTCAATGCGCCCGAGCCTGCTTTCACCAGAAAGCTGTCGCCATGCCCGTGATAGCAGCCTTCGAATTTCACGATCTTGCTACGGCCGGTTGCGCCGCGCGCCAGTCGAATTGCGGACATCGTCGCTTCGGTACCGGAGTTCACCATGCGCACCATGTCGATCGACGGCACCAGCTTGATGATGGTTTCGGCCATCGTGATTTCAGCCGGGCAGGGCGTACCGAACGACAAGCCATCGCGCACAGCGCGTTCCACCGCTTCGCGTACTTTGGGGTGGTTGTGGCCAACAATCATCGGCCCCCACGAACCGACATAGTCGATATAGCGCTTGCCTTCCACGTCCCAAAGATAAGCGCCATCTGCGCGCACGGTGAAGAACGGCTCGCCGCCAACAGACTTGAAAGCGCGCACGGGAGAATTCACGCCACCGGGCATCAATTGCTGGGCGCGCTGAAACAGTTCGTGATTCGTCATGAAGAAACGGCTCGATCGGAAAAGTAGAGTTGAGTGAAGTGCTGCGCAGCCGCACGAACGTCTGGACGTCCAAACACGGCCGAAATAACCGCCAGGTAATCCGCGCCTGCTGCGATCAGGGACGCGCCATTGTCCGGTGTGATCCCGCCGATCGCCACCCGGGGAATACCCAGGGCGGCGCTGTGCCGCAACAGATCGACGTGTGCCCGTCGTGCCAGCGGCTTGGTGGGCGAGGGAAAGAATGCGCCGAACGCGATGTAGTTGGCGCCCTGCTTTGTCATCTGTTGCGCGCGTTCGAGCGAGTCGTAGCACGACACGCCGATGATCGCGTTGGCACCCAAGGCTGCACGCGCTTCGGCGATGCCGTCGTCGGTTTCGCCAAGGTGCACGCCGTCGGCGCCGATAGTGCGCGCAAGCGAAATGTCATCATTGATGATCAGCGGTACGCCGTGTTCGCGGCAAAGTGCCAATAACGTTCGGGCTTCATCGTGGCGTCGCTGCGCATCGTGAGTTTTGTCGCGGTATTGCACGAGTCGTGCGCCGCCGAGCAGCGCCTGTTTCACCGCCTCGAAAAGATCGGGGCGCGGACCGTCGGTAATCACATAAAGGCCGCGATCCGGAAAAGATGTGGACGTCATAAATTCACGGGTCAGGCCGATAGGCCGACTTTCGCATCGGCGAAGGAGTTGCGAGAATGCCCTATTCAACCCGATCTGGCGACGCACACCCATGAACCAAGCTTCCACCGACACCACCCTGCGCAAATGGATGTGCGTAGTTTGCGGCTTCATTTATGACGAAGCGCTGGGGTTGCCGGAAGAGGGCATCGATCCCGGCACGCGCTGGAGCGATGTGCCCGATACCTGGACATGCCCGGATTGCGGTGCCACCAAGGACGATTTCGAGATGATCGAAATCGACTGATTTCGCCGCACTCGGCCCGCGAAACGCCCGATTTCGACAGAGCGCGGGCCGTTTCGTCTGTTGGAATGTTCCTCGAGCGATCCTTATCCCCGAGGAACTGCCATGCAGCAATTCATTCCATTTGAAGACGACTGGGACGCACTGGAAAAGCTGCTTCCTGAAGCGTTGATCCCGTATCGCGTGGGTTATGTGCCTGCGCACGAGCCTGCTAGTCACGCGTCACCGTCGGCACCTACTGCCGTTTCTGTGCCTTTATTGGTTCCGGAAGCCGCGAATCAGGCCTGATGCAGCGTTAAGCGGGCGGGTCCTACCGTTTTTCGCTCACGCGTTCAGCTTGGGCATTCGTCGAAAGTAAGTCCCGCGCCACGGCGCCAAGCCCGGTGGCGTCTCGTTTTGCGGGCGTTGCTCATGACGGCGCGGTTACAACCATTCCCCATTTCCGGGAATTCGGTGTGTTTTGCCCCTTCACATCACCCCCGCCCAAGCGCTATGATTTCACCCCCTTCGACGAAACGTCCCGTGTCGAAGGACTCCCCGCTCGCTGAACAACTTTCCAAATTTTGGGTGTTGACGGAAGGGTGAAGAGATGTAGAATGGGCGGCTCACCCCGGACGAAACGTCCACATGGGGCGGCCTCGCAAGAGGTTGGTTTGAGATGATCTTTGACAGTGTGCGCAGGTGACTTGTGTGGGCGTCTTGCGATGGAAGGGAAACCTGTCCAATAAATGCAAGCGTCTAACCTAAGAGTCAATTCAAAAAGCTGACGTTTTACGGTTAGGACAACGCTTCAGAAAGATAGAGTGTCTTCGGACATTCGAAAACTTAAGTGAAGAGTTTGATCCTGGCTCAGATTGAACGCTGGCGGCATGCCTAACACATGCAAGTCGAACGGCAGCACAGTCGTAGCAATACGATGGGTGGCGAGTGGCGGACGGGTGAGGAATACATCGGGACCTGCCCAGACGTGGGGGATAACGTAGGGAAACTTACGCTAATACCGCATACGTCCTACGGGAGAAAGCGGGGGATCAGCAATGACCTCGCGCGGTTGGATGGACCGATGTTCGATTAGCTAGTTGGTGAGGTAATGGCTCACCAAGGCGACGATCGATAGCTGGTCTGAGAGGATGATCAGCCACACTGGGACTGAGACACGGCCCAGACTCCTACGGGAGGCAGCAGTGGGGAATATTGGACAATGGGCGCAAGCCTGATCCAGCAATGCCGCGTGTGTGAAGAAGGCCTTCGGGTTGTAAAGCACTTTTATCAGGAGCGAAATACCATCGGCTAATACCCGGTGGGGCTGACGGTACCTGAGGAATAAGCACCGGCTAACTTCGTGCCAGCAGCCGCGGTAATACGAAGGGTGCAAGCGTTAATCGGAATTACTGGGCGTAAAGCGTGCGTAGGCGGTTTTTTAAGTCTGCTGTGAAATCCCCGGGCTCAACCTGGGAATGGCAGTGGATACTGGAAAGCTAGAGTGTGATAGAGGATGGTGGAATTCCCGGTGTAGCGGTGAAATGCGTAGAGATCGGGAGGAACATCAGTGGCGAAGGCGGCCATCTGGATCAACACTGACGCTGAGGCACGAAAGCGTGGGGAGCAAACAGGATTAGATACCCTGGTAGTCCACGCCCTAAACGATGCGAACTGGATGTTGGTCTCAACTCGGAGATCAGTGTCGAAGCTAACGCGTTAAGTTCGCCGCCTGGGGAGTACGGTCGCAAGACTGAAACTCAAAGGAATTGACGGGGGCCCGCACAAGCGGTGGAGTATGTGGTTTAATTCGATGCAACGCGAAGAACCTTACCTGGCCTTGACATGTCTGGAATTCTGCAGAGATGCGGAAGTGCCTTCGGGAACCAGAACACAGGTGCTGCATGGCTGTCGTCAGCTCGTGTCGTGAGATGTTGGGTTAAGTCCCGCAACGAGCGCAACCCTTGTCCTTAGTTGCCAGCACGTAATGGTGGGAACTCTAAGGAGACTGCCGGTGACAAACCGGAGGAAGGTGGGGATGACGTCAAGTCATCATGGCCCTTACGGCCAGGGCTACACACGTACTACAATGGTCGGTACAGAGGGTTGCAATACCGCGAGGTGGAGCCAATCCCAGAAAGCCGATCCCAGTCCGGATCGTAGTCTGCAACTCGACTACGTGAAGTCGGAATCGCTAGTAATCGCAGATCAGCTATGCTGCGGTGAATACGTTCCCGGGCCTTGTACACACCGCCCGTCACACCATGGGAGTGAGTTGCTCCAGAAGCCGTTAGCCTAACCGCAAGGAGGGCGACGACCACGGAGTGGTTCATGACTGGGGTGAAGTCGTAACAAGGTAGCCGTATCGGAAGGTGCGGCTGGATCACCTCCTTTCGAGAACGACAGATCCTCTGTCGTAAGACGTCCACACAAGACACCTGCACATCCGCACGCCGACGGCGTGAAAGGCTCCATCCCGCAAGGGAGGGGGTCTTTATAGCTTTATGGGTCTGTAGCTCAGGTGGTTAGAGCGCACCCCTGATAAGGGTGAGGCCGGTGGTTCGAGTCCACCTAGACCCACCATTACTAGGGTGTCGATCCATCGACAAGAACCCGGCCATCCATGGCCGGACTCTTCAAGCACAGCCGCTTTGAAAGAAGCGAGATGCAAGCTTGGAGATCCCATGTATGGGGCCATAGCTCAGCTGGGAGAGCACCTGCTTTGCAAGCAGGGGGTCGTCGGTTCGATCCCGACTGGCTCCACCAGTTTTATCGGTAAGCGGATGTGTAGCGCACACAAAAGATTTTGAAACGAGGCGGCGTTGAGGCCGTGCTTGTGATCTTTGAAAATGTAAACGAGTTGACAAGCGTCTTGGTTTGAAACCAAACCGAGATGTGTCGTTGAGGCAACGACGAATGCGTTGTTTGGCACTCCCTATAATTCCTGAGGAGGAATGGGAGTAACCCTGAGGCGACTTGGGGTTATATGGTCAAGCGACTAAGCGTATACGGTGGATGCCTTGGCAGTCAGAGGCGATGAAGGACGTGGCAGCCTGCGAAAAGTGTCGGGGAGCTGGCAACAAGCTTTGATCCGGCAATGTCCGAATGGGGAAACCCACTGCGTAAGCAGTATCCAGCACTGAATTCATAGGTGTTGGAAGCGAACCCGGGGAACTGAAATATCTAAGTACCCGGAGGAAAAGAAATCAACCGAGATTCCCTGAGTAGCGACGAGCGAACGGGGAGCAGCCCAAAAGTGTCGTATGTGTTAGTCGAACAGTCTGGAAAGGCTGGCCGTAGCGGGTGATAGCCCCGTAGACGAAAGCGCACATGGCATGAAATTGAGTAAGGCGAGGCACGAGAAACCTTGTCTGAACATGGGGGGACCATCCTCCAAGGCTAAATACTCCTGACTGACCGATAGCGAACAAGTACCGTGAGGGAAAGGCGAAAAGAACCCCGGAGAGGGGAGTGAAATAGACCCTGAAACCGTATACGTACAAGCAGTGGAAGCCCGTAAGGGTGACTGCGTACCTTTTGTATAATGGGTCAGCGACTTACTGTCAGTGGCGAGCTTAACCGTCTAGGGGAGGCGAAGGGAAACCGAGTCTGAATAGGGCGCATAGTCTCTGGCAGTAGACCCGAAACCACGTGATCTATCCATGGCCAGGTTGAAGGTGCGGTAACACGCACTGGAGGACCGAACCCACATCTGTTGCAATAGATGGGGATGAGCTGTGGATAGGAGTGAAAGGCTAAACAAACGTGGAGATAGCTGGTTCTCCTCGAAAGCTATTTAGGTAGCGCCTCGGACGAATCTTCCTGGGGGTAGAGCACTGTTATGGCTAGCGGGTCATCGCGACTTAGCAAACCATGGCAAACTCCGAATACCAGGACAGACTATCCGGGAGACACACGGCGGGTGCTAACGTCCGTCGTGAAAAGGGAAACAACCCAGACCCGCAGCTAAGGTCCCCAAGTTATCGCTAAGTGGAAAACGATGTGGAAAGGCATAGACAGCCAGGAGGTTGGCTTAGAAGCAGCCACCCTTTAAAGAAAGCGTAATAGCTCACTGGTCGAGTCGGTCTGCGCGGAAGATTTAACGGGGCTAAGCGATACACCGAAGCTCGGGGTGCACACGCAAGTGTGCGCGGTAGAGGAGCGTTCCGTAAGCCTGTGAAGGTGCGTTGAGAAGCGTGCTGGAGGTATCGGAAGTGCGAATGCTGACATGAGTAACGATAATGCGGGTGAAAAGCCCGCACGCCGAAAGCCCAAGGTTTCCTCGCGCAACGTTCATCGGCGCAGGGTGAGTCGGCCCCTAAGGCGAGGCAGAAATGCGTAGTCGATGGGAAGCTGGTTAATATTCCAGCACTTGACTGTAGTGCGATGTGGGGACGGAGAAGGTTAGGTCTACCGGGCGTTGGTTGTCCCGGGGAAAGGAGGTAGGCGGTGATCTTAGGCAAATCCGGGATCACATACGCCGAGCACCGAGACGAGCCCTTTTGGGCGAAGTGACTGAGACCACGCTTCCAGGAAAAGCCACTAAGCTTCAGCTACAGCAAACCGTACCGTAAACCGACACTGGTAGGCAGGGTGAGAATCCCAAGGCGCTTGAGAGAACTCGGGTGAAGGAACTAGGCAAAATGGCACCGTAACTTCGGGAGAAGGTGCGCCCGCCGGTGTGGTCACATGCGTGACTGAGCACTAGCGGGTCGCAGTAACCTGGCCGCTGCGACTGTTTATCAAAAACACAGCACTCTGCAAACACGAAAGTGGACGTATAGGGTGTGACGCCTGCCCGGTGCTGGAAGGTTAATTGATGGGGTCAGCCGCAAGGCGAAGCTCTTGATCGAAGCCCCAGTAAACGGCGGCCGTAACTATAACGGTCCTAAGGTAGCGAAATTCCTTGTCGGGTAAGTTCCGACCTGCACGAATGGCGTAACGACAGCGGCGCTGTCTCCACCCGAGACTCAGTGAAATTGAAATCGCTGTGAAGATGCAGCGTTCCCGCGGCAAGACGGAAAGACCCCGTGAACCTTTACTATAGCTTTACACTGAACGTTGAGTTCTTCTGTGTAGGATAGGTGGGAGGCTATGAAACCGAGACGCTAGTTTCGGTGGAGCCAACCTTGAAATACCACCCTGAAGTGCTTGACGTTCTAACCTAGGTCCGTAATCCGGATCGGGGACCGTGTATGGTGGGTAGTTTGACTGGGGCGGTCTCCTCCCAAAGAGTAACGGAGGAGCACGAAGGTACGCTCAGCGCGGTCGGACATCGCGCACTGTGTGCAAAGGCATAAGCGTGCTTGACTGCGAGATCGACGGATCAAGCAGGTACGAAAGTAGGTCTTAGTGATCCGGTGGTTCTGTATGGAAGGGCCATCGCTCAACGGATAAAAGGTACTCCGGGGATAACAGGCTGATACCGCCCAAGAGTTCATATCGACGGCGGTGTTTGGCACCTCGATGTCGGCTCATCACATCCTGGGGCTGTAGCCGGTCCCAAGGGTATGGCTGTTCGCCATTTAAAGTGGTACGCGAGCTGGGTTCAGAACGTCGTGAGACAGTTCGGTCCCTATCTGTCGTGGGCGTTGGAGATTTGAGGGGGGCTGCTCCTAGTACGAGAGGACCGGAGTGGACGTTCCGCTGGTGTTCGGGTTGTCATGCCAATGGCATTGCCCGGTAGCTATGAACGGAAGTGATAACCGCTGAAAGCATCTAAGCGGGAAGCACGCCCCAAGATGAGATCTCCCGAGAGTTCGACTCTCCTTAAGGCCCCATCTAGACTAGGTGGTTGATAGGTGCGGTGTGGACGTGCAGCAATGCATTGAGCTAACGCATACTAATGAGCCGTGCGGCTTGACCATATAACCCCAAGACGCTTCGTGGCATTGACCAACGAAACATCCCGGACTTTCACCAGACGCTTGTCAACTCGTTTACCCCTTATCCAACGCGAGATATCTATCTCGCGGAAGAGCAAAAACCGGCCACCCATGGCTGGACTCTTCAAAGTTTGAAGCCGGCGCACCCGTGCGCTGCTTCAACCCTTTCCCTGGCGGCTATAGCGCTGTGG
>NZ_RYZR01000007.1 GCF_003977615.1 Dyella dinghuensis | reverse complement strand
CTTCGATGGAAACCGGATAGGCGCGCCAGCCGCTGTTGTCGCTGCGCAAGGCGGCGCGGCGCACAAGCTGGTCGAACCGGATGCTGATACGCGCGCGATCGGCCAGATCCTTGTGGGAATCCAGAAACGCGCGCAGCAAGGATTCAAGCATCGCCGCATCGACGGTCTTGCTGCTCAGATATTCATCGACCAGCAGATACAGACGCGACATGTGAATGCCGCGCTTGTCGGGCCGGGTGAGGTTGACAAAAGCACCGACCTGCGCGCTCGCGCGCTGCACATCGCCGTCGCCGGCGTCGAAGCGCACCGGCACTTCGATACCGTCCATGCCCACCCAGTCCAGCGCTCCGGCCAGATGCGGCTGCGCTTGGCCAGCAACATCGGGCATCAGACGAACAGTGTTTTCATGGCTGTGCATGGGTATTTCCTGTAACCGTCAGCGATAGAGCGCCGCGAGGTTCACGTATTTTGGGGCAGCTTGTGGCGTTGCAACAGGCCCGGACAGGAAACAGTGCGTTTTGGCGATCAGCCCGAAACCTGCATTTGCCAGTGGCGAGCCGCGTTCCAGGCGCGGAATGTGGCCATAAAGCCACCCTCCGGGGCGCCTTTCTGGAGCGCAGCCAGTGGGTCGCTCGCGCCAGCGGCCCTGCGGACCAACCGTTCACCCTGGCCACCTTCGAGCGCCCGGAAGACGCTCAGCGGACCCGCCAGACGCCCCGCTTCGTCCCACGAGGACTGAAGGTCGCCCAGTTGCGCCTTGACGGCCTGATCGCGTGCATCGCTGCGATCCCGCAACCCGGCACGGCTCAGGTTGAAGCGGGCCAGGCGCGACATGGGCAGTGGGAGGCGATCGCGTTCGGCATCGTCTTGGAGGCGGCGCAGCGCGTACAGCAAGTGGCTCAACGTAGCGATGCGCGCCGCGCGAGCAGGCGATGCCGCATCGCCATACCACCAGTTGGTTTCCACTTCGGCGAACGCGCCGTGCAGCGCGGAGGCAGCGTTAAGCTGCGCGGCGAAATCGACCGCAGTGCCCTCTTCCAGTTGTGCCATTGCTGCAAGCACGGGTGCGACCCAACGCTCCTTCGAGATGGCATGCGCACGCTCGTCATCGAACAGCACGCGGGTCAATGGATGTCGTCCGCCAGTCTCGTGCGCGCTGCTCAACTCTTCCGCCCACCAGTTGAGTTTGGTGAGTGCGACCTGGGGTTCGCGAATGCCATAAGCGGCAGAGAGCAACTCCTGTTCCCACGCGGCAAGCGCAACATGTCCAGGGTATTTGCTGGGATCGACAAACACCAACGCCACGCGCTGCTGCGGTTGCACGCTGAGCCATTTATCGATGTAGCTCTGCAACGCGCCGTGCTGGGAAACATCAACGGTCACGCGGCGACCTTGAGCTTGAGCAACTGAGCGATGTCGAGCGGATGGTCCAGCACGATATCCGCACCCCATGCATCCGGATCGCCGCCATCGAGATAACCCCATTTCACCGCGACAGTGAACAATCCCGCATCACGGCCTGCCTGGATGTCGCGACGGTCGTCACCGACAAAAAGACAGCGCGACGGTGTTAGTCCACCGCGTTCGCAAGCGAGCAGCACTGGTGCGGGATCGGGTTTGCGCACGGGCAGCGTGTCGCCCGAAACACTAGCGCAAACGCGAGCGCTCCAGCCGATCTGTTCCACCAGATCATCGGTGAGATAACCCGGCTTGTTGGTGACGATGCCCCATGCGATACCCGCACTTTCCAGCGCTTCGAGCAATGCATCGATGCCATCGAAGGGACGCGTATGGCGGTACATCATGGAATGATAAAGCTCCAGATAACGCGGCATACGTTCAATCAGCGCGTCGTCGCTTTCATCGAATGCGCAGCGAAGGATGGCGCGCGAACCGCGCGATACGACCTCGCGCATCGCCTCGTATTGCGCGTGCGGCGCACCAACCTCATCGCAATACGCATTGAGCGCAGCATAAAGATCCGGCGCGCTATCTATCAGCGTACCGTCCAGATCAAACAGGACACCCTGCGGTGACTCGGGAAGCGATTTCATGCGGGTTTGCGTGCGCTCAAAAGATAGTTGATGGCGGTGATGCGGCTTATCCATGCCTTGCGATTGACCGGGTTGTAACCGAGGCCGCTCACATCCTCCAGCTCTAATCCGGCCTGCCGCAACAAGCGCGCAAGTTCGGAAGGCTTGAGGAATTTCGCGTAATGGTGTGTACCGCGCGGCAACATGCGCGTGATGTATTCGGCACCGAGAATCGCCGCGCCGAATGACGCAGGCGTGCGATTGAGCGTGGACATGAAAAGACGCCCGCCGGGTTTGAGCATCGCGGCCAGATCCTGCACCAATGCCGCGGGATCGGGAACGTGCTCGATCATCTCCATGCAGCACACGGCATCGAAACTGGCTGGCTCAGCCGCCGCGAGTTCCGAAGAGGATTGCTTGCGGTAATCGACGACAAGGTTGGATTCGTGCAGATGCAATCGCGCAATCTCGATAACCTTGAGGCCAAGATCGATGCCGACGACATTTGCACCGGCGCGCGCCAGCGCTTCGCTCAACAAGCCGCCGCCGCAACCGATATCGGCGACTTTTTCGCCGCGCAGCGATACGCGCTCTGCAACATAGGCTAGGCGGGTGGGATTGAGATCGTGCAGTGGCCGCGATTCGCCATCCGGATCCCACCAGCGCGAGGCGAGCCGGTCGAAGCGGGCGATTTCGTCGTGACTGACGTTTTGCGTGGTTTCCATCATCCAACTCCTGCAGAACGCGCCAAGCTTAGTGGGCGTGCCATTCGTATAACGTGATATCCCAGCCACCGCTGGTGTGGGCCGGATCGCGGAAGGCGATCTCGCGCGCTTCGTCCATCGATGCGGCTTTCAGCAGGTATGCCCCGCCGGATTTGTCGCCGAACGGCCCGGACATTTCATTGCGGCCTTCAGCACGCAGATCTTCGAGAAACTGCTGATGCAACGGCACCACGGCAGGATCAACCTGCGGGCGACGGATGAGAAGAACGAGGTAGCGATGCATGGCGTGTCAAATGGCCGCGATGCGTTCACGCCAAGCGTGCGTGCGCGCGAGGATATCGGCGGTATCCATATCTACCAGTTCGCGCTCGGCGAGTTTGCGCTTGCCAGCAATCCATACATCGCTGACCTGATGCCGGCCCGTTGCATAGACGAGCTGGGAAATGATGTGGAAAAGCGGCTGCGTTTCCAGATCGCTCAAACGCACGGCGGCGAGGTCTGCCTGCTTACCGGCTTCGATGGAACCGATCTGCTCTTCCATACCCAGCGCTTTGGCCGCGTTGATGGTCGCCCCGCGCAACGTAAACGCAGCGTCGAAGGCGGCGGCATCTTCGGCAACGGCCTTGGCGAGTAACGCGGCGGTACGCATTTCGCCGAACATATCCAGATCGTTGTTGGACGCGCAGCCGTCTGTGCCGATGGCGAGGTTCACGCCAGCTTTGCGGATTTTCTCGGCCGGACAGAAGCCCGAGGCAAGTTTGAGATTCGACTCCGGACAATGCACCACGGAAACACCCGCTTCGGCGCAGGCGGCAATCTCAGCGTCGGTCAGCTGTGTCATATGCACGGCGATCAGACGGTCGTTGACAAGACCCAGCTTCTGCAGCCGCTGGAACGGACGCAGACCTGATTTCTTGCGCTCCTCTTCGACTTCATGCGCAGTCTCGTGCAGATGCAGATGCACCGGGATATCGAGCTGGTCGGCAAGCACACGAATGCGCTCGAACGACTCATCCGACACGGTGTACGGCGCATGCGGTGCGAAGGCTGTGCGGATCAGTGCATCGTTGCGGAAGGCATCGTGCGTTTCACCGGCGCGCTCGAAGTATTCGTCCTGCGTCTTGGCCCACGCCGAGGGGAATTCGATGATCGGCAGACCGACCATCGCGCGGAAGCCGAGCTTGCGATACGTCGCGCCAATCGTGTCGGGAAAGAAGTAGTTTTCGTTCGCGCAGGTGGTACCCCCCCGAATCATTTCTGCGACCGCAAGTTCGACGCCATCGCGTACAAATTCAGGGCCGATGACTTTGGCCTCTACCGGCCAGATGTGCTGCTGCAACCAGACCATCAACGGCAGGTCGTCGGCGAGGCCGCGCATCAATGTCATCGGATTGTGCGTATGCGTATTGATGAGGCCGGGGATCAACACATGCTCACCCAACTCGACGCGTTCGCGCGGCACGTATGTGTTGCGCGCTTCGCTGATGGGTAGCACCGCGACGATGCGATCGCCGTCGATAGCGACGGCGTGATGCTCAAGCACGACATTGTGCGGCTCGACCGGCACGACCCAGCGGGCCTCGATAAGTAGATCGACGGTCTGCAGAGCGGTCTGGCTCATCGTGAATGCCTTGCTGGGGATGGATACGAGATGGGGCGGTACATCTTACGATGTCCGCCCCATCCATTTTATTTCGTCACTCCAACATGCGCTGGAACGACGACATGGCCTAGGCGCGAACCACAAGCTCGCGCCAGTTCGTCACTTCACACGGCTGACATATTCGCCAGAACGCGTGTCGACCTTGATGATTTCTTCCTGATTGACGAACAGCGGTACGCGCACAACGGCACCGGTCTCGAGCTTGGCCGGCTTGCCGCCGCCACCCGAGGTGTCGCCACGCAGACCCGGATCGGTCTCGACAATCTTCAGTTCGACGAAGTTCGGCGCCTGCACGGAGATCGGACGGCCGTTCCACAGCGTGACCACGCACTCTTCTTCGCCCTTCAGCCACTTGGCCGTCTCGGCCATCGCGGCTGCGTCGGCCTGGTGCTGTTCGAACGATTCCTGGTGCATGAAGTGCCAGAACTCGCCGTCGCTGTAGAGGTACTGCATGTCGGTATCGACCACATCGGCGCCCTCGAAGGAGTCGCTCGACTTCAGGGTCTTTTCCGTGGTGCGGCCGTTGAGCAGGTTGCGGATCTTGATACGGGTGAAGGCCTGGCCCTTGCCCGGTTTGATGAACTCCGCCTCGGTGATGATGTAGGGATCGCCGTCGACGATGATCTTCAGACCGTTCTTGACGCCATTCAGATCGTAACTGGCCATGCACTTCGCTCCGGATTAAGGAAAACCGCTGCGATCAGCGGGTAAAATAGACTGCTTTAGAGGCCATACGGCCCGTATAGAGCCCACTATGATAACCGCAAGCCCAGGCGCCCGCATTACATCGCCCGCCCTGGCGGATTGGCGGCAGCTCTGGCGCGATGCCATTACCGATGGCCGCGAGCTGCTCGATCTGCTCCAGCTAAGCCACCTGGCCGACCGCCTGCCTGCGGCAGATGCCGGCTTTGCGCTGCGCGTGCCGCGCGGTTTCGCGGCGCGCATGCGCCGGGGCGATGCGCACGATCCGTTGCTGCTGCAGGTGTTGCCTCAGTTGGCCGAGCTGGATCGGGTGCCCGGCTTTGCCGAAGATGCCGTGGGCGATATGGCCGCTCGCGAAGCGCAGGGCGTGCTGCACAAATACCAGGGCCGCGCTCTGCTGATTGCCAGCGGCAGCTGCGCCATCAATTGCCGCTATTGCTTCCGCCGGCACTTTCCCTACGGCGACGAAATGGCTGCAGCGGGTCAGTGGCGTCATGCGCTGGAACATGTCCGGCAAGACACCTCCATCACCGAGCTGATTCTTTCTGGCGGCGATCCGCTGTCGTTAGCTACGAGCAAGCTTGAGGAACTCAGCCAGGGCCTTGCGGACCTTCCGCATGTCACGCGCTTGCGCATCCACACGCGCCTGCCCGTCGTGTTGCCGGAGCGCATCGACGGTCCGTTCGTCGAATGGCTGCGCTCCCTGCCCCATCAAAAGGTGGTGGTGATACACGCCAATCACGCGAATGAATTCGACGCGGATGTAGACGCTGCCTGCACTCGTCTGCGTGACGCGGGCGCAACACTCCTTAACCAATCGGTATTGTTACGCGGGATCAACGACGATGCCGACGCGTTGATCGCATTGTCAGAACGCCTGTTCGCCGCGGGCGTGCTGCCCTACTACCTGCATCAGCTCGATCGCGTGCAAGGCGCCGCACATTTTGAAGTGGACGATGCACGGGCGCAGTCATTGATGACGTCAATGCGCGGCCAGCTACCTGGTTATCTTGTGCCCAAACTGGTCCGTGAAGTAGGCGGCGATCCGTCCAAACGAGCGCTCTAAGTCCCTGTCTTCCCATGCGCTTGGTCACCAAAGGGTGAATTGGCGCTAGCGGCGTTATGCAGAATCCGTTAAAACGGGTATTAGTGCCGGCTTGTCCTCGGGTTTTCCATGGGCGGCCCTATCCAAGGAAGCACGTACCGCCCATGAAGACAGACTCCGTTATAAAGATCCTCTTCATTGAAAACTCGGTCGAGGACGCGGAACAGATCATTACCTTGTTGCGCAATTCGGGCGTAGCGGTTCGCCCCGCCCGAGCCACCACCGCCGACCAGATTCACGCGGCGCTCGAGGAACTCGGGCCGGACGTGGTGCTGTTCAACCCCAGCGTCAACGGGTTGCCGTTGCGCAGTGTCGTGCAGCAGATCGACGCGAGCGCGCGCGATATCGCCCTGTTGGCCTGCGTGGCCAAGATCGACGACCAGATTGTCGCGGAGATGTTTCAGGATGGTGCGCAAGGTGTCGGCTCACGCGCCCAACCCAAACAGCTGGTGACGGTGATCAAGCGCGAGTTCGAAGCGCTCAACATGCGCCGTCAGGTGCGCCGTCTGGAATCGGCCTTGCGCGAATCCGAACGCCGTTGCGATGCGCTGCTCGATTCGTCGAACGATCCGATTGCTTACGTGCACGAAGGCATGCACGTGCGCGCGAACCGCTCGTATCTGGATACGTTCGGTTATGCCGACTATGACGATCTGCTTGGCCTGCCTGTGCTCGACCTGATCGGCCCGTCGGATGCGGACAACTTCAAAAACCTCCTGCGCTCGCTGTCACGCGGTGAGAAGGCAGACTATCGGATGGAACTGCACGCGCGGCGTGCCGACGGCAGCACCTTCCCCGCCACGGCCGAATTCGCGCACGCGACATTCGAAGGCGAAACCTGCCTGCAGATCGTATTCCGCCGCCAGCAGGTCGATCCGGCGCTGGTGGAGCAATTGCAGCGCGATGCGGTGACGGGTCTGTTCAATCGCGCGCGCACGCTGGAATTCATCGAAAACGCGGTGAGCGCCGCCAGCGAGGGCCGTAAAGGACAGAGCCTGTTGCTGATCGAACCCGACAACTGGGCACAGATCGTCAACAGCGTCGGCCTGGGCAAGACCGACGAACTGCTCGCCGCGTTTGCGCATCGCGTAAGCATGCAGCTGGGCCAGGAAGATGTGGCCGGCCTGCTGGCTGAGCACACGATCGGTGTGATCCTGCATACGGAAAGCGACGAAGCGATTCGGGATTGGATCGCCGGGCTTCAGCAGGTGATTTCGCGCGAGATCTTCGATCTGGGCACGCAATCCATCACGCTGACGGTGAGCATCGGCGGCAGCCTGCTGGGTGAGAGGAACGCCAACACGGATATGCTGCTCAACCAGGCCAGCCAGGCGCTGCGTAGTTCGCAGGGCCAGGGCGGCAATCGCAGCGAACTGCACGATCCGGCTGCACGCGAAAAAGCCGATGGCGAACGCGAGCGGAATTGGCTGGGCCTATTGCGCCAGGCGCTCACCCAGAACGAGTTCGTGCTCTATCACCAGCAGACCATCAGCTTGCAGGACGCCGAGGGCGATTACTCGGAAATCCTGCTGCGCATGAACGGCCCGCAGGGCGAAGTCTCGCCCGGCTTCTTTATGCCGATCGCAGAAAAGTATGGTCTCAATGCCGAGATCGACCGTTGGGTGCTCAATCAGGCGATTAACGCACTGAAGGCACGCGATCGCGCGGGCGTGCCCACGACTTTCTTTGTGAAGCTCACCTCCGAATCGCTGCAGCAGCAAGGCACGTTACTGCCGTGGCTGGATAAGACGCTGAAGAACGCGAACCTGAAGCGCGGACGCCTTGTTCTGGAAATGACCGAGAGCAAGGTGGTGACCTTGCTTCGTCCGGCGCAGGAATTCATCACCGGGTGGAAGAACCTCGGCGGTCAGTTCGCGCTGGAACAGTTCGGCTCTGGTTTGAACTCGTTCCAGTTGCTCAACTACATCGACGCGGATTACCTGAAGATCGACCGTAGCTTCATGGCCGATCTGCCGCAGCATCCGGAAAATCAGAAGAAGATCACCGAGATCTGCCAGCAGGCGCACGAGATGAAGCGCATGGCCGTCGCCGAATGGGTCGAGGATGCGGCGAGTACGTCGCTGCTGTTCGCATGCGGCGTGGACTTCGTGCAGGGCAACTTCCTGCAGGAACCGCAACCGCTGTTGATCAACATCTGATCCGAACAATCGTGCCGCCCAGCGCGGCACGCATGAAAAAACCCGCGGATCGCTCCGCGGGTTTTTCGTATGCGAATGTCGCGTGCCGGATTAGTCGGCCGAGGACGCCGCAGCGATGTCTTCCTTGATGCGAGCGGCCTTGCCTTCCAGACCACGCAGGTAGTACAGCTTGGCGCCGCGCACTTTACCCTTGCGCTTGACGGTCACTGACTCGATGGTCGGGCTGTGCGCCTGGAACACGCGCTCAACGCCCGTGCCGTGCGAGATCTTGCGCACGGTGAAGGCCGAATGCAGACCGCGGCTGCGCTTGGCGATGACGACACCTTCGAACGCCTGAACGCGCTCGCGGTTACCTTCCTTCACCTTGACGTTGACGATCACGGTGTCGCCAGGGCCGAACTCCGGCAGCTGGCGGGTGATCTGCTCGGCTTCGAACTGTTCGATGATCTTGTTCATGGCAACACCTGTCTTTTCTCAATGATTGCGGTCGTCATTGACCGCATCGTTTTGTCGTGATGGCCGCTGAGCCTGCTCTTCTCGAGCGTATTCACGACGAAATTCATCCAGCAACGCTCGGGACTCAGCATCCAGCGCGCGTTGCGCCAATAAATCGGGACGCCGCAACCAGGTCCGTCCCAGTGATTGCTTCAGGCGCCAGCGGCGAATGGCCGCGTGATCGCCAGAGAGCAAAACCTCCGGCACATCGCCCAGTGCGTCATGCACCGGTCTTGCATAGTGCGGACAGTCGAGCAAACCGTTCGAAAACGAATCCTGCTCGGCCGATTGCGCGTCATTCAACGCACCGTCTTGCAAGCGGCCCACGGCATCGATGATCACCGCGGCGCCTAGCTCGCCGCCGGACAGCACATAGTCGCCGATGGATAACTCTTCGTCGACTTCGTGCGCCAGCAGACGCTCGTCCACACCTTCGTAACGTCCACACAGCAGAGCGATTCGCGGCAACTTGGCCAGCGCTTCCACTCTGCCCTGCGTCAGCCGCGCTCCTTGCGGACTGAGATAAATCACATGCACCGGTTCCGGTGCTGCCTCGCGCATCACCTTGAGGGCTGCTCGCAAAGGCTCGATCAGCATCACCATGCCGGGACCACCGCCGCAGGTGCGGCCATCCACGGTACGGTAGTTGTCGGTGGCGTAATCGCGCGGATTCCAGGCTTCCACCTGTAGCAACTCGCGTTGCTGCGCGCGTCCTACGACACCCACCGCGGCACACTGGCGCATGAAGTCGGGAAACAGCGTAACGACATCGATGCGCATCGGACCCTCACCAGACTCGGTTAAAACTCAGGGTCCCAGTCCACCACCATGCGTCCACCGGATAAATCCACCGAACGCACGTAAACACCCTGGACGAAAGGAATCAGCCGCTCGCGCTCGCCATCCTTCACGACCACCACATCGTTCGCGCCGGTTGCGAACAGGTGAGTCACCCGTCCCAACATCACGCCTTCCGTGGTGACGACCTCAAGACCTTCGAGATCGACCCAGTAGTACTCATCTTTGCCGGGTGGTGGCAGTAGCTCGCGGGCGACGTAGATGTCATACCCCACCAGCGCTGCGGCCTCTTCCCGGTCATCGACCTCGGGCAGCTTGGCGATAAGGCCCTTGCCCTGCGGTCGACCTGTAATGCCTTTGATCTCCGTTGCCTGGTCCGGCGCCGATGAAAGCAGCCAGGGCTGGTACTTGAAGATCTGCGTGCGGGGCTCGGTCCAGGATTCGATCTTGAGCCAACCCTGCACGCCGTACAGTCCGACGATACGTCCGACAAGGACGCGTCGACCGGCTGCAGTCATGCTTAGGCAGCAGCCTGCTTGCCGGCTTCTTTCAGAAGCGAGGCAACTTTGTCGCTCAGCTGAGCGCCCTTGCCAACCCATTCCTGAACACGTGCGACGTTCAGCTCAAGGCGCTTGTCCTTGCCTGCCGCCGTCGGGTTGTAGAAACCCACGCGTTCGATGCTGCGGCCGTCACGCGCACTGCGCTGATCGGTCACGACAACGTGGTAGAACGGACGGCCCTTGGCGCCGCCGCGCGAAAGACGAATCTTAACCATAGTAAAAGCTCCAGAGTTGCCGGCATGCTCGGCAAGCGCGTCCTAGAACGGACGCGGTAAACGCGACATTTTAATGAAATTCGAGGAAAAAGGAAGGGGTTAGGCTTAACCAGAGACCGTAACAGCCACTTGCCTTAGGGCCGTCATTCCGGCGCAGGCCGGAATCCAGTGGCGATAACGTGTGGAATCGTTCACTCGGGTCCAGCCTGAAGACACTGGATCCCGGCCTGCGCCGGGATGACGAGCAATTAGCGCATCGGAGGAAAACCGCCTCCCATGCCGCCCATACCCTTCATGGCGCCCCGCATCTGCCGCAGCAGACCCTTGGAGCCGCCCTTGGAGAGCTTGGACATCATTTTTTCCATCTGCATGTACTGCTTCAGCAGGCGGTTCACATCCGCCGGCTGGGTGCCCGAACCGCGCGCCACGCGGGCGCGGCGCGAGCCGTTCAGCAAATCAGGATGGCGCCGCTCTTTCTTGGTCATCGAGCTGATGATCGCGACCATGCGCTTGATTTCGCCGTCGTTGACCTTGTTTTTGACTTCGTCCGGCAGCCCGGAAACGCCGGGCAGCTTGTCGATCAGGCCTGCCAGGCCACCCATGTTGGACATCTGCTCGAGCTGATCGCGCATATCGTTCAGATCGAAGCGCTTGCCCTTCATCACCTTGGTGGCGAGCTTCTGCGCTTTTTCCTGATCGACCTTGCGCTCCACTTCCTCGACCAGCGACAGCACGTCGCCCATGCCGAGGATGCGTTGCGCGATACGGTCCGGATGGAACGGTTCCAGTGCATCGGTCTTTTCGCCCGCGCCCAGGAATTTGATCGGGCGGCCGGTGACATAACGCACCGACAACGCCGCACCGCCGCGCGCATCGCCGTCGGTCTTGGTCAGCACGACGCCGGTAAGCGGCAATGCTTCGCTGAATGCTTTCGCCGTGTTGGCGGCATCCTGACCGGTCATCGAGTCGACGACGAACAGCGTTTCGATCGGCGTTATCGCGGCGTGCAGCGCCTTGATCTCCGTCATCATCGCTTCGTCGACGTGCAGACGGCCCGCAGTATCCACCAGCAGTACGTCGATCACTTCCTTGCGCGCAGCGACAATCGCGGCCTTGGCGATATCCACCGGATTCTGGCCGGCGTCGGACGGAAAGAACTTCACGCCGACCTGTTCGGCCAGCGTGCGCAGCTGCTCGATAGCAGCCGGACGATAAACGTCGCAGCTCACCACCATCACACGTTTCTTTTTGCGCTCGGTGAGGAAGCGCGCGAGCTTGGCGACGGTGGTGGTTTTACCGGCACCCTGCAGACCGGCCATCAACACGACGGCCGGCGGCTGCTGCGCCAGATTGAGCTCGGTGTTTGCCGTGCCCATCAATGCGGTCAATTCATCGCTGACCACTTTCACCAGCGCCTGGCCCGGCGACAGGCTCTTCAGCACCTCCTGACCGACCGCGCGCACTTTCACGCGCTCGATCAGCGCCTGCACGACGGGCAGCGCGACGTCTGCCTCAAGCAGCGCGATGCGCACCTCGCGTAGGCTTTCGCGAATGTTTTCCTCGGTCAGTCGACCGCGGCCGCGCAAGCGGTTGACGGTGGTGGAGAGGCGTTGGCTGAGCGACTCGAACATGGGCGTCTACGTCGTATAAAGGTCAAACGGATTGACAAATATAGCAGAGACGCCCATCCGACTCAGGAATGCGCAGGCTGAGCCTTGATCCAGTCGGCGATGTCCTGAATCACCCTGGGGTCCATATGGGCAGGCTGGAAGTAATCCTTTGGCAACGGCGGATTGCCAGCGGGCATGAATAAATGGCTCAGCCCGGGGTATTCGACCAACTTCACACGCGGATCGTGCGCGAAAGCCGCCTGCCAGCCGGTGAATTCTTCCTGCGGGAATACCTGAAAATCCGCGGCACCTTGCACGATCAGCATGGGCTCACTCACATGCTTGGCGGTTGCAACAGGGTCGTAATCGCGCGCACTGAGCCAGTAGCTGGCGGGGACGTTGAGAAAATTTCCCGCGGGCGGATGCGCGGAATCGGCGTGCGCCAGCGCATCGCGCGCCTGGATCAACGGCGCGAGTTGCGCATTCACCTGATCGGCCGAGGCACCCTGCATCTGCGCCAGGCGATGCGTCTGCCGAATCAAAAGATCGATATCGAAACGCGTCGGCGCAGCCATCATGATCACGCCCGCCAATTGCGGGTCACGCTGTCCGATGCGCGGCGCCATAAACGCGCCAAGACTATGGCCCAAGACGAAGACACGTTTGGGATCCGCAGCCGGTTGCGCAGCTAGCTGCTTCAAGGCCGTCAAAGCATCGTCGGTCACTTCATCATCCAGCGTGAAGTTGCTGACGACTGCCTGCGGCGCGTAGATATGCGTGCGTTTTTCGACACGCAACGACGCAATGCCCGCGGCCGCCAAACCGTCGGCGAGATCGCGGAACGGCTTGTTCGGCCCCAGCGTTTCGTCGCGATCGTGATTGCCTGAGCCACCTACCAGCAACACTGCAGGGAACGGACCTTTTCCTTTCGGCAGCACAAGCGTCCCCGGCAACGGCCCGTACGGCGATGGAACATTCAGCGCGCTCGCGATACCTGTCGCCGAAGTTAGCGTTGCCGCTTGCGACGAAGTGCTCGGCAGCATGCTTGCTGGCACGATGCGGAATGTCGTGATGCGATCTTGCGCATCGCAATCCACAAGTGCGGCCATGGGCATGCGGGAAAAATCCATGTCGGCCTCGAGCAGACTGTGTCCATCCAGCGCGCGCGACTGCAAAGCGCCAAGCTGACGGAAATCCCCGGCTACGCCCTGGATGTGAATCCATCCATCTTTCAATTTGTCCGGCGTTACGTTCGCTGCAATGTTCGGCGCGAAATTTTTTACGGTTTGATCGTATTCACCGTGTGTGAAAGCCATCAGCGCGGCCTGAGCGTTCGCTCGACACGCCGCAGTCGGCTCAGCGTTGCCCGCGAATGACACCGCAGAGAAGAAAAGACCCATACATGCCGCATGTATCCGTGACTTCATAACCATCTCCCGGGTTACTCACGATTTGCCTTGCACACGCTGATAAATGAAATACGAATACACCGCAGGAATAAGGGCCGCTGCCAGCACCGCATAGATCGCCATCATCAGCGGCGCGCCTGCGAGCGCAGCGATGACGGTTACCAGTCCGGCAAGCATGAACAACCAGCCAGCCATGCGATGTGTGCGCTCCCATACCTCATCGCTGGCGAGCGTCCATGGCGTGCGAATGCCTGCAAAGAAGTTCTTTTGGAGCTTGCCCATGTAATTGCCGATCACCATGCAGAGCAGTCCCAGCCCGACCATGGTGGAGAGCGGCTGCTGCATGGGGTGTCCTGCACCATTCAGCAACACTCCAAATGCGCTAAACAACACGAAGGCCTGCACAGCCAGCATCACGATCGTGAACACCGCTGCAAACGGTTTGATGCTGTAACCCTGCGGAGAAATGGCAGGCAAGAGGATGGTCAGCAATGCAAGCCCTGCGATGATCACCATCGGCACAGCGACCGCCTTAAGCGGTGTCATATAGCCGTTGATCTGACCTTGCGCATTCCAATGCGTGGGAATCACCGCTGGCATGTGTGGAAGTAGCCACAGGTAAGCCGCCAGCAACATCAATACGAATAACGCCGACAACAAGAGACTGCGTACCGGATTCATCGCTTGCTTCCTTTTCCGCCACTGGACGGAATCAGGTCGAGCACCATGCGGGTGAGGTCTTCCATCACGGTGCTGTTGAGGGAATAGACGATGTATTGACCGCGGCGCTCGGTGCGCACCAGATCCGCCTGCTTGAGAACGGCGAAGTGGTGGGAGAGCGAGGCGCCGGTGATGTCGAACGCTGCGCCGATCTCGCCCGCGCTCATGGCCCCGCCATGCAGGCGCTTGAGAATCGCACGGCGGGTGGGGTCGGCCAGGGCTTTGAAGACGGCCTGCTGTTTCACGGTTTAGCGACGGCTCCAATTCATCTATAGATATTTAGACAAATGTCTAAATAAAGTGCAAGTGCCGGTCAAAACGCCGCGTTCACCCTGCCCCGGCCATATGCCACACTAACCGTCGATGCTAGCCGCCCTCTCTATCTTCGCGATTGTTTGCTACCTGCTTGCCGGCGGCCTGTTGTCGCGCCCGCTGTTTACCGGAAAGGCCACCGCGCCGGCTTCCGGCGCACAGCCAGCGCTTGCGATTGCCACCATCGCCGTACTGGCGCACGCTGCCCAGCTGCTCGCCGTGCATCGCGGCGCATTGGATCTGCACTTTTTTGCGGCGCTATCGCTCGTAGCGTGCGTGGTGTCGGCGCTTACGCTGCTGGTGAACCTCACGCGTCCGGTCGCCGCACTCGGCGTGATTGTTTTTCCGCTTAGCGCGCTGTTGCTGCTGGCCGATAGTTTTCTCGCGCCCCGCACCGTACCCATGCCGATGGATTGGCACATCAAGCTGCATGTCACCGTTGCGCTGCTTGCCTTCAGTGTTCTATCGATCGCCGCAGCCATGGCTATTTTGCTGGCGATCCAGGAACGCGCACTGCGGCATCGTCAGCTCGGCTCATGGCTGAGCGCGCTACCGCCGCTCACGCTGACCGAATCGCTGCTGTTCCGTTTGATTGGCGCCGGCTTCGTTCTACTTACGTTGACGCTGCTGACCGGCATCCTGTTTGTCGACAACCTGTTCGGGCAAAACCTCGTCAACAAGACGGTGCTGTCGATTATCGCTTGGCTGGTATTCGGCGCCCTGCTCTACGGACGCTGGCGCCATGGCTGGCGCGGCCGCAGCGCGGTGAATCTCACGCTGATCGGCATGGGTATGCTGGTGCTGGCGTTCTTCGGTTCGAAGTTCGTGCTGGAGCTGATCCTGCATCGTCCCGTGAACTGAATCGGCGCGTTGTTAGCGACAGGCGTCGATAGCCTGCGACAACCGCTCGACACCGATGACTTCCATCTCACCGACACGCCCCTGCTTCGGCGCGTTGGCCTTTGGCACGATGGCGCGACGAAAGCCATGATGCGCGGCTTCCTTCAGGCGCTCGTCGCCATTGGGAACCGGGCGGATTTCACCGGACAAACCCACTTCGCCGAACGTGATGGTTTTCTCGGGAAGCGGCCGATCGCGTAACGACGAAAGCACCGCCAGCAGCACCGGCAGATCGGCGGCGGTTTCCTGCACGCGAATGCCGCCGACGACATTGACGAAGACGTCCTGATCGTACGCAGCAACGCCGCCATGCCGATGCAACACCGCCAGCAACATGGCCAGGCGATTCTGCTCAAGACCGAGCGCCACGCGGCGCGGATTACCTAGCGACGACTGATCCACCAAAGCCTGCACTTCGACCAGCAACGGGCGCGTACCTTCGCGCGTCACCATGACCGCGCTGCCTGATGTTGGACCGCTATGCGCCGACAGGAAAATGGCCGAAGGATTCGGAACCTCGCGCAGCCCTTTTTCCGACATCGCGAAAACGCCAAGCTCGTTCACCGCACCGAAGCGATTCTTGAAAGCACGCAGCACGCGAAAGCGGCTGCCGGATTCGCCCTCGAAATACAGCACCGCATCGACCATGTGTTCCAATACGCGCGGGCCGGCGATACCACCTTCCTTGGTGACGTGGCCGACAAGAAAGACCGAGGTACCGCTTTCCTTGGCAAAACGTGTCAGCTTCGCCGCGGATTCGCGTACCTGACTCACCGAGCCGGGCGCTGCGGTGAGCAGTTCCGTCCAGATCGTTTGTATCGAGTCGATCACCAGGACACGCGGGCGCGTGGAAGCGACTTGCTCGAGGATGCGTTCGATGCCCGTTTCCGCCAGTGCATGCAAGGGCTGCAACGGCAAATCGAGCCGCTGCGCGCGCGACGCGACCTGCGCCAGCGATTCTTCGCCGGTCACGTAAACGCTGGGAAGTTTTTCACCCAGCTTGCCCAGCATCTGAAGCAGCAACGTCGATTTGCCGATACCGGGATCGCCGCCGATCAGCACCACCGAGCCCTCGACCAAACCGCCACCCAGTACGCGATCCAACTCACCGATACCGGTAAGCGTGCGCGATTCGGCGGTGATCAGCACATCCGTCAGCGGTGTCACTTTCGGTACGGTATTCGCCGCGCCGGCATAACCGCCCTGTCGCGCAGCGCCTACGGATTTCTGCGCGGGCTGCACGACAAATTCCGACAGCGTGTTCCACGCGCTGCATTCCACGCATTGGCCTTGCCACTTGTTGTGTTCGGCACCGCAGTCGGTGCAGACGTAGGCGGTCTTGGCTTTGGCCATGGCGTTATGCGCTGATGATCGATGGAGGGAGGTTAGCGTTTGCCGGTCGCACACCGCGAGACACGCGGATCATTCTTCGTCTTCGACGAACAGCACACGGCGCGTCATGCCGCAGGTGAGGTCATAGCTGATGGTGCCCGACTGCGCGGCAACGATTTCAACCGGAAGCTCAGGCCCCCACAACGTGACGCGATCGCCTACTTTGGCGCCCGGCGCATCGCGCAGGTCGAGTGTGATGAGATCCATCGATACGCGACCGATCAGCGGCACGCGTTGGCCACCGACAAGCACCGGTGTTCCTGCGACTGCGCTGCGCGGATAGCCGTCGCCGTAACCGACCGCGGCAACACCCACCGGCATATCTTCCGGACATTCCCACAAACCGTTGTAGCCGATGCGCTCACCGCGCTTGATGGCGTTGATGGCAATCAATCGGGTCGATAGCGTCATCGCGGCGCGAAAGCCGAAATCGGCGCCGCTTTTGCCTTCCACGACGGAAAGCCCGTAAAGCAAACCACCGGTACGAACCCAATCACCGCGCGCATCGGGCCATCCGATGACCGCAGCCGAATTGGATAGCGAACGCGGACCGGTCAGTCCACGCGTCGCGTCGCGAAAGCGTTCGATCTGCTCACGTGTGCGCTCGCCATCGAACACTTCGGACTCGGCGAAATGCGTCATCAAACCGATGTCCGGATCGATGCCCGGCATCGTCGCCAACTGCTGATGGACGGCGACTGCCCGCTCCGGCGCAAACCCAAGCCGATGCATGCCGCTATCCACCTTCAACCACACGCGAACACGACCGCGTATCGGCGAGGCTTCGGATAGCCATTGAAGCTGACTTTCGTGATGAATCGCGGCATCAAGGCCCAGACGCTGCATCTCGGCGATATCGCCCGCCTGATCCGGACCCGACAACACGACAATGCGCTGACGATGTCCCGCTGCGCGCAAACGCAATCCATCGCCCAGTGACGCCACGGCAAAGGCATCGGCCGAACCGTTCAACGCACGCGCAACACGTTCCAGTCCATGCCCGTAGGCATCGGCTTTGACGACCGCCATGACCTTGGCTGGCGCAGCCAACTCGCGCAGCCGTTCAAGGTTGTGGCGCAACGCGCCCAGATGGATGGTGGCGACAGTAGTGCGACTCATGATCCTGACTTGATCGAACCCAGCTTGATCGAACCCGGCGCTTTCAAGGCGTGAAAGCGCATGACCGTTGCATCATAGGGTATCGGCTGGCGCGCGGTAGATCAGGGCAATGCGATGGCAATCCGCAGGCAATCGCCTCAGAAATTCCCCACATAGCTATCCGGGCTGTAGTTCTCGAACTTGGTGTAGTGACCCAGGAAGGTCAGCTTCACCGTATCGGTAGGGCCGTTACGTTGCTTGCCGATGATGATTTCGGCGAGGCCTTTGTCCGGCGATTCCTTGTTGTAGTAGTCGTCGCGGTAGATAAACATGATGACGTCGGCATCCTGCTCGATAGCGCCGGATTCGCGCAGGTCGGACATCATCGGCCGCTTGTCGGCGCGCTGTTCCAGCGAGCGGTTCAACTGCGACAGGGCGATCACGGGCACATTGAGCTCTTTCGCCAAACCTTTGAGCGAGCGCGAGATCTCGGAAATCTCCGTCGCACGATTTTCCTTGTTGCCCGGCACCTGCATCAGCTGCAGGTAGTCGATGACGATCAGGCCAAGGCCGCCGTGCTCGCGATGCAGACGTCGTGCGCGCGAACGCAATTCCACCGGCGAAAGACCCGGCGTATCGTCGATAAAGATTTTCGCTTCGGACAGCAGCGCAATCGCATTGGTCACGCGCGGCCAGTCTTCTTCGGCCAGATCACCGTTGCGCAGATGTTGTTGATGGATGCGGCCGACCGACGAAATCAGACGAAACGCCAGCTGTGAGGCCGACATTTCCATCGAGAACACGGCGACGGGTTTCTTGGCGCGCAACGCAGCCGCTTCGGCGATGTTCAACGAGAACGCTGTCTTACCCATCGACGGACGCGCAGCAATGATGATCAAGTCCGAGGGCTGTAGACCGGACGTAAGATTGTCCAGATCGGTGAAACCCGAGGAAATGCCGGTAAGCTGGCCACGATTCTGATAACGCTCATGCAGCAGGCGAAAAGCGTCTTTCACCGCCTCGCGCATGGAAACCGTGTCTTTACGTCCGCGCGCACCGGACTCGGCAATGTGGAAAACGCGCTGCTCGGCGTTTTCCAACACTTCTTGCACCGATTGACCTTCGGGACGATAGCCGTCTTCGGTAATCGCGGTACCGGCGTCGATCAACTGACGAAGCACCGATTTCTCACGCACGATTTCCGCATACGCGACGATGTTCGCCGCGCTGGGCGTCGAGTTAGCCAGTTCCACCAGATAGCTGGCGCCCCCCACCATCTCGGCCAGGCTATTGGCTTCGAACCAGTCGCCAAGCGTGATCGCGTCGCACGGCATGCCCTTGTTCGCCAACTCGGTAATCGCGCGCCAGATCAGGCGGTGATCCTTGCGATAGAAATCCTGCTCGCCCAGTTTGTCGGCGACGCGGTCCAGCGCATCGGACGCAAGCATCAAACCGCCCAGCACCGCCTGCTCCGCATCGATGGAATGCGGAGGAACGCGAAGGGCTTCGATGGCACTGTTACTGGATTTGCGTTCAGGCACAAAGGACATGGACATTCCCTGTTGCAAGGAAAGGCGCACACCGTGTCGGCGGGCACGAAGAGAGAGCATACGCGGCGCTGTCTCATAGAACGAGACAATAAGTCTGTGGATATCTTGTGGGCGCCTGGGGATAACCGACGTTGCGAGTACCCACAAAAGAAACGGGCGCCGCATGGGCGCCCGTTCGCTTGCATCAGGTTGATGACGTAGCGGCTTATTTTTCGCCGACCACGATCACCTTCACCGAGCTCTGCACGTCAGCGTGCAAGCTGATCACCACATCGTATTCGCCGATGTGACGGATCGGGCCTTCGCCCTGGATCACTTCGTTCTTGTGGATGTCGTGACCGGCGGCCTGCAGCGCGTCGGAGATCTCGCGCGGACCGACCGAGCCGTACAGCTTGCCTTCCGGACTTGCATTGGCGCTGATGGTCACCGTCACGTCAGCCAGCTTGGCTTTGCGCGACTCAGCGTCGGTCAACAGGTTGTTGGCCTTGGCTTCGTATTCGGCGCGGCGTGCTTCGAACGCGGCGAGGTTGTCGGCATTCACGCGAACGGCCTTGCCCTGCGGCAGCAGGTAGTTGCGGCCGTAACCCGGCTTCACTTTGACCTTGTCGCCGAGGTTGCCGAGGTTGCGCACTTTCTCGAGAAGAATGAGTTCCATGGTAATTCCTTAATTCGTTAGCACCGGTGTGGCCCAGCGCAGCCGTGGACGGTTGTCCGAAGTCGTACAACTTACTTAATTAACTTAATTACTCCCTCTCCCCTACGGGGAGAGGGCTGGGGTGAGGGGCCAATCTTGCGTCATGGCCGATTCGAAGCACGCTCCGAACCAGCGCTATCGCAAGCATGCCCCCTCACCTCGATCCTCTCCCCAAAGGGGAGAGGAGGAAAAACGACGATCAGACGTCGTGGTTGTCGGTGTACGGCAGCAGCGCGAGGAAACGAGCGCGCTTGATGGCCGTGGCCAGCTGACGCTGGTAACGAGCCTTGGTGCCGGTGATGCGGCTGGGAACGATCTTGCCGTTCTCAGTGACGTACTGGCGCAGCGTGTTGAGATCCTTGTAGTCGATCTCTTTGACGTTTTCGGCCGTAAAGCGGCAGAACTTGCGGCGGCGGAAGAACTTGGACATGGCTTTAGGCTCCTAATCAGTCTTCGAGATCGACATCGTCGCTGTCAGCGCGACCAACACGGCGGTCATCACCGTCGGAGTCGTCGTCGCGGCGGCGCGAGGACTTGGCATCATCCTTTTCCTTACTCTTCAGGATGAAGGACTGATCGGTGTCGGCTTCGTCACGCTTGATGACGAGGTGACGGAGCACCGCATCGTTGAAGCGGAAACCCGACTCCAGTTCGTTCAGCGCGTTCTGGCCCACTTCGATGTTGAGCAGGACGTAGTGAGCCTTGGCCAGGTTCACGATCGGGTACGCCAGCTGGCGGCGGCCCCAATCTTCCAGGCGGTGGATCTTGCCGCCGTCGGCCGTGATCAGCGCCTTGTAACGCTCGATCATCGCCGGAACCTGTTCGCTCTGGTCAGGATGGACCAGAAACACTACTTCGTAATGACGCAAGGTCATTGGGGAAACTCCTTATGGATGAGGCCCTTACAGGCCAGTCAGCCTCCCGCAGATGCGGTGAGGCAAGGTCCCACCCGCACGCCTTTGCGCGCAGACAGAAGCGGAATTGTAAGCGGGATCAACCAGTCAGCGCAACGTGCTGATCTAAATGGGTTTGCGGATGGCCTTAGCCGACGGTGAAGCTTTCGCCGCAGCCGCATTCCCCGGTGGCATTGGGGTTGTGGAAGACGAAGCTGGCGTTGAGGCCCTGGCGCTGGAAGTCGATCACCGTGCCGTCGACGAGCGGCAGCGCCTTGGCATCGACGATGACGGGCACGCCGTCGATCTGGAACGTCTGATCGTCCGTGCCCGCGGTTTCGGCCAGGTCCACCACGTAGGCAAAGCCCGAGCAGCCGGTCTTCTTCACGCCGAAACGGACGCCCGCGGCCGCTGGCGTCTGTTCAAGGAACTGGCGCATGCGTTGGTTGGCGGCGGGGGTTATCGAGATGCTCATAGGACAGTGTTTCTGATTTGGCACTAATGACCCGCTTTGCATGTCGCAGTGCGGGCAAGGGCTACATTATCATGCCCGCTTGCCCTCACGCCCAAAGGAGTGGCGAGCTAGCCAGCTTGCCCTTAACAAATGGGCGCTTCTCCCAGGAGTTTCAATCCATGACGGTGGTAAGCGTCAAACAGGCCCTTTCCGGCAAAGTCGAAGCCGGCAGCAAAGTCACTGTCCGTGGCTGGGTGCGTACCCGGCGCGACTCCAAGGCTGGCCTGTCGTTCGTGAATGTCAGCGACGGTTCGTGCTTCGATCCGATCCAGGCCGTCGTTCCTGCCACGGTCGGAAATTACGAAAGCGAGGTCAAACATCTCACCGCCGGTGCGGGCGTGATCGTCACCGGCACGCTAGTCCCCTCACAAGGCAAAGGCCAAACGTTCGAACTCCAGGCCGACGATGTGGTCGTTACGGGTATGGTGGACGATCCGGAAACCTACCCCATCCAGCCCAAGCAACACTCGATGGAATTCCTGCGCGAAGTCGCACATCTGCGCCCGCGCACCAATCTGTTCGGCGCGGTCACGCGCGTGCGCCACACGATGATGACGGCGATTCACCGCCATCTCACCGACGAAGGCTTCTTCTGGATCAACACGCCCATCATCACCACGTCGGATGCCGAAGGCGCCGGCGACATGTTCCGCCTGTCCACACTGGATCTGGCGAACCTGCCGCGCGATGAAAAAGGCAAGATCGATTTCCGCAAGGATTTCTTCGGCCGCGAAGCATTTCTTACCGTATCGGGCCAGCTCAATGTCGAAGCGTATGCGCTGGCGATGAGCAAGGTGTACACCTTCGGCCCGACGTTCCGCGCCGAAAACTCCAACACGCCGCGTCACCTTGCCGAGTTCTGGATGATCGAACCGGAAATTGCGTTCGCCGATCTCGCCGCAGATGCCGACTGCGCCGAAGCATTCCTGAAGGCCATCTTCAAGGCCGTGCTCGAAGAGCGTGGCGACGACATGGCGTTCTTCGCCGAACGTGTGTTGCCTGAAGCCGTCACGCGTCTGGAAAACTTTATCGCGCAACCGTTCGAACGCATCGACTACACCGATGCCATCGAAATACTCAAAAAGTCCAATCAGAAGTTCGAATTCCCCGTGGCATGGGGTATCGATCTGCAGACCGAGCACGAGCGTTACCTTGCCGAAAAACACGTCGGCCGTCCGGTGGTAGTGATGAATTACCCCGAGCAGATCAAGGCGTTCTACATGCGCCTCAACGACGACGAAAAAACCGTTGCCGCGATGGACGTACTCGCGCCTGGCATCGGTGAAATCATTGGCGGCAGCCAGCGCGAGGAACGTCTGGATTATCTGGACCGCCGTATGGCCAAGTTCGGTCTCGATATCGCCACATACGGTTGGTACCGTGACCTGCGCCGCTATGGCACCGTACCTCATGCAGGCTTTGGCCTAGGCTTTGAACGCCTGCTGGTGTATGTGTGCGGATTGCAGAACATCCGCGATGCCATCCCCTACCCCCGCGCGGCAGGGAGTGCCGACTTCTAAGTTATCGATCCCATGCAACTGCGTCCGTTACTCATCATCGCTTTCTCGTTACTGCTCGGCGCTTGCCATAGCGTCAAGCTGCCCTTGCCTACGACCTTGCTGCCGCAGAGTCCGCCAACCCGAACGCTGGCGGATGCAAAGAAGGCGCTCGATCAGGCCACGCCCTGCTGCACCAGCTTCGCGGATTTTTCTTATCAGAATCCGCTGCCCTGGCATCCGCAGCAATTTGTGTTGGGAGGAACCAGTCCCGTCGCGGCGATCAACGGCGTGCGCAGCTACTTCCTGAGCTTCGCGCTGCCGACGGATGCCAAGCTGCCGTACAAGATCGCGCTGAAATCCGAACTGGTGGGGCGTTCGGTAACGAATTCCAGTTACCTGTTCGCACCGAGCGTCGTCCTGCTGGATGGTGCATTTCAGCCAATCGATTCGACGGATGTGAAACTGTGCGAATACATGGGCTGGAGCAACAGCGACAGCGGCGCATTCGGTAGCGTCACGGTCACGGACAAGCGCGCGCGCTACGTCGTTGTCTACAGCTCGGGCAAGCAACAAAACGACAACACGTACTGGGAGCAAACGGCCAGCACGTTCTCGATTAACAATACCTCCAGCACGCCGGCGGCAACCACGATGGGCGGCAGCTACAAAATCCAGCATGGTCCGGATGGCACCGTGTGGGTAGGCATGATGGATAAGACGTATGCTCAGGCCGTCGACAAGGCCGTATGCGGCAAGGCACCTCCCGGTGATGGCGTGCTCAACACGCTGCGCAGCGATCTGCCGTCACACTTGAGCTGGGGCCCCCTTTGATTCCATTTGTTGTCTACATCGGTTTATTGCTCATTGGTCTTGTGGCCTTCACCATGCACGCGGTGTTGCCGTTTCGTATTGCCAAACATTTGCGTGAAGACTATCCCCAGCACTGGAAAGTGATCGTGGATACGGGCGGCAGTCAGGCTGCGCGCGGACCGCAATTGTGGCTACGCATGCAGCACGTGCTGCGATCGCCGGCGATTGCGGCCATCGACGATGCATCCATCACGCGCATCTGGCGTGTCTGGCGCTACAGTCAATGGATCGCGTGGGGATGCTGGATTGCGGCGCTCGCCCTGCAGTGGCATAGCGCACACTCGTAAGCGATCAAAACATCGCCAAGGAGATCACATGCAATTGGATTTGAGTGGCCGTCACGCGCTGGTGTGTGGCGCATCGCAAGGCATTGGCCGCGCAACGGCGGTCGAACTGGCCGAGCTCGGCGCGAACGTCACGCTGCTTGCGCGCTCGGCAGATCAGCTCAAGGGGGTTGCTGCGAGCCTGCCGAAGAAACACGCGTCGCAGCGGCACGACTGGCGCAGCGTCGACATGCAGGACACCGCAGGCTTGCAGGCCGCGGCAGCTGACATTGTCGCGGCCAATCCAGTGCAGATCCTGATCAACAACACAGGCGGCCCTCCAGGTGGCCTTGCTCACACGGCCGAACCTGCTGCATTCGAAAATACGTTCCGCCAGCACCTGATTGCTGGCCAGGTATTGCTGCAAACCGTATTGCCCGGCATGCGAGCGAGTGGTTACGGCCGCCTCGTCAACGTCATTTCCACGTCGGTGAAAGAACCGATTCCGGGTCTTGGCGTATCCAACACCGTTCGTGCGGCGGTTGCCGCGTGGGCGAAAACCCTCGCCGGTGAGCTCGCTGTGGACGGCATCACTGTCAACAATGTGCTGCCGGGCTACACACGTACCGCGCGCCTTGACGGCATCCTCGATGCGCAAATGAAGAAGACCGGGCGCAGCGAAGAAGAGCTCGCTGCGGAGATGGTGGCTGCCGTTCCGGCACGCCGTTTCGGCGAACCGGGCGAAGTGGGCGCAGTGATCGCGTTCCTGTGCACACCGGCGGCCGCCTACGTCAACGGCGTCAGCATCGCGGTCGATGGCGGCCGCACCAAGTCGCTGAGTTAAGCCTGTACGCACGCGTCCGGTGCAATCCGGGCGCGCAGGTTCTAAGCTTGCAAGGATGCCAAGCACACGCCTCGCCAATCTCATTGACGGTCGCCTGCAGGCGCCCCTGGAAAATCACTGGCTCGACGTTTACGAGCCGGCCACCGGCACGTTGTTCGCACACTGCCCGGATTCCACCGCTGCCGACGTCGATGCCGCCACACAAGCGGCACAAAAAGCCGCGCCGGGATGGGCTGCCACACCCTCCGACGAACGCGCACGTTACCTCAATCGTCTCGCCGATCTGATCGAAGCGCGGCTGGATGAATTTGCCGAACTGGAATCGCGCGATAGCGGCAAGCCGGTTGCGCTCGCAAAGCGTCTGGATATTCCGCGCGCAATCTCCAACCTGCGCTTTTTCGCTGCCGCCATCACGGCGTGGGATAGCGAATCGCACGCGATGGAAACCGGTGCGATCAATTACACGCTGCGCCGGCCGCTGGGTGTTGTCGGCTGCATAAGCCCGTGGAACCTTCCTCTCTATCTGTTTACGTGGAAGATCGCGCCTGCCCTGGCGAGTGGCAATGCGGTGGTCGCGAAGCCGTCGGAAATCACGCCCTGCACAGCTGCGCTGTTGGGCGAACTCAGTATCGAAGCAGGTTTTCCGCCGGGCGTATTGAACATTGTGCAGGGCCGTGGCCCGACCACCGGTCAGGCAATCGTGGAACACCCCGCCATCAAGGCCGTCTCCTTCACCGGTAGCACGCGTACAGGCGCCAGCATCGCAGCTATCGCGGCACCGCAATTCAAGAAGGTTTCGCTGGAGCTTGGCGGCAAGAATCCCGCCATCGTTTTTGCCGATGCCGATCTCTCGGACGAGAATCTCGACACCATTGTGCGATCGGGCTTCGCCAATCAAGGCGAGATCTGTTTGTGCGGTTCGCGTCTGCTGGTGCAACGCTCGATCTACGACGCATTCCGCGAGCGCTATCTGGCGCGTGTGAAAGCTTTGCGCGTCGGCGATCCACAAGAAGCATCCAGCGACCTTGGTGCGCTCGTCTCCAGCGAACATTTTGACAAAGTCATGCGCTGCATTGCGCAGGCGCGCGATGAAGGTGGCAACGTTCTCATTGGCGGCGAGTCGTTGAAACTCAACGGCCGTTGCACCAACGGATGGTTTGTCGCGCCAACCGTGATCGATGGCTTGTCGAACGACACGATGACGAACCAACAGGAAATTTTCGGCCCCGTTGTCACGCTAATTCCGTTCGAAGACGAAACCGAAGCCTTGGCGATTGCGAACGGCACGGGCTATGGCCTTGCCGCATCGTTGTGGACGACGGACCTCTCACGCGCACATCGCATGGCCAACCAGCTGGAATTCGGCATCGTCTGGATCAATTGCTGGCTGTTGCGCGACCTGCGCACGCCGTTCGGTGGCAGCAAACAATCTGGCGTCGGTCGCGAGGGCGGCGTTGAGGCGCTGCGCTTCTTCACCGAGCCGCGCAATATTTGTATTCGCTATTGAGGAATTCATCTTGAGCAGCCCACTACAGGATCTGATCGACAGCAACCGCCGCTGGTCGGCCGACATGACCCGCGCCGATCCGCAATTCTTTGAGCGCCTCGCCAAACAGCAGTCACCCAAATACTTGTGGATCGGCTGCTCGGATTCGCGCGTGCCCGCTACGCAGATTGTCGATCTCCCGCCCGGCGAGATTTTCGTTCAGCGCAATGTCGCCAACGTCGTCTCGCACACCGATCTCAACTGCCTCAGCGCCATCCAGTTTGCGGTGGACGTGCTCAAAGTCGAGCACATTATCGTTGTTGGCCACTACGGCTGCGGCGGTGTGCAGGCTGTGCTGGACGAGCGTCGACTTGGCCTTGTCGACAACTGGTTGCGTCACGTCGGCGATGTCGCGCAGAAACACGGCGAAGTGCTTGCTTCGCTCCCTTCGATGCCCTTGCGCAACACGCGCTTGTGCGAACTCAATGCGATCGAACAGGTCGTCAATGTCTGCCAGACCACCGTCGTGATGGAAGCCTGGGAGCGCGGACAGCCGCTTTCGGTGCACGCGTGGTGCTACAGCTTGTCCAATGGACACATGCACGACCTCGGCATGCATGTCGATTCGCGCGAGTCGCTGCGTCCGGTTTACGAGCAGGCACTCCATCACGTGATGCGCCACGCCGGAGAAATGCGGTGAGCGACGTCGTACGCACCGATGCGGCGCCCACACCGGTGGGCGCTTATCCGCATGCGCGCCGGGTCGGCCATCTGCTTTTTCTTTCGGGCGTAGGCCCACGTCAGCCCGGCACCAATGTCATTCCGGGCAATGTGCACGATGCCGACGGCAAGCTGATCAGCTACGACATCGAACAGCAGTGCCGGCAGGTGTTTGCGAATGTGCGCGCCGTGTTGGAAGCCAGCGGAGCGCGCTGGGAACAGCTTGTCGATGTCACCGTGTTTCTCACCGACATGGCACGCGACTTTCCGATCTACAACCGCTTGTATGCGGAATACTTCAAAGGCGTCGATGCATGCCGCACGACGCTAGGCATCACGGCGCTTCCGACACCGATCGCCATCGAGCTCAAATGCATCGCGGCGCTTCCCTCCGCCGACCACTGAGCATAAAAAAACCCCGGCTTGGAAGCCGGGGTTTTCTCGGTATACCGAACCGTATTGCAACGATTACTTCGCGCCACCAGCGGTGCTGCTGGAAGCCGGCGTGCTGCTCGACTTCTTGTGGGACTTCTTGGTCGACGTGGACGAAGACGAGGACTTAGCAGCCTTGTGGTGCTTCGCGGTCGACGTCGACGATGCCGGTGCTGCCGAAGAGGAAGCGGCCGACTGGGCGAAGACGGAACCGGAGAGCGCCACACCAGCAACGAGCAGAGAAGCGATCGCAAGTTTACGCATCATGATCATGAGCCTCGAGATTTTTGATTGCCACGGACCCGGCCGGAACCCGGCAAACTCGGGCGGCGTGACGGTAGCAACAATGCATGGTTCTCGGCATACGGCAACTGAACAGAATTCAGAAAAAAAGCCCATCTGGTTACAAATTAAGCAAGCCGTGGCTTGAACCTTCAAATTTCGTTTTTTTCCGGTTGGTCCAGGCACTTTTCAAGCAATCGGCGGATCATGCCCTGCACCATCGGCGCGTTGCTGGCATCCCAGGCAAAGCTCTCCTCGTTCATGTACTGGCACTGGGCAAGCTCCAGCTGGATAGCCTGGATCCCCTCCGACGGCTTGCCATATTGGCGGGTGATATAGCCCCCCTTGAAGCGGCCGTTGAGCACGAAGTCGTAGCGGGACTGGGCCTCCATCACGCTGGTCAGACTCCACTGCAGATCGGGGCCGCAACTGGCTCCATCGGCAGTCCCCAGGTTGAAGTCGGGCAAGCGTCCTTCGAACAACATCGGGACACGACTGCGGATGGAGTGACCTTCCCACAGCACTACCCGGCCGTGCTCCTCTAGCAGTCGCGCAATTTCCTGCGCCAACGCCTGGTGATAAGGACGCCACCATGTTTCCACACGCTGCTGGATTTCCTCGGCGGCCGGCTCCTGGCCGGAGAAGTAAAGCGGCTCACCGTCGAAACTGATCGTTGGCACCAGCCCCGTTTCGCGACGCCCCGGATAAAGCGCGTGACCATCCGCCGGACGGTTGAGGTCAACGACGTATCGCGACGCGACGGGCTTGATCACACTCGCCCCGAAATCGGCCGCGAGCGGTTCGTACAGTTGCGCGACGTGCCAATCGGTGTCCGGCGAGCGGCGCGCACGTGGATACATGCGCTTGGCCTGATCGTCAGGAATGAAGCTGCCGTTGTGCGGCAGGCTGATGAGTAGCGGCGCGCTGCCACGTGTAAGGGTGAACGTTTCCATGGGCGCAGTTTGACCCGTTCGCACTTAATGCAGCAACAGCAACTCCTCGGCAGCCGTGGGATGAATCGCAATCGACGCTTTTAGATCGCGCCAATACAGGCCCTTTTGCATCGCCACGGCAAACCCTTGCAGCAATTCATCGCTACCGGGCCCCAGCACATGGATGCCGACCACCTTGTGATTGGTGCCGACGCAAATGATCTTCACCACGCTCTGCTGCGAACGTCCGGCAACCATGAACATCAACGGCGTGTAGCGTCCCGTGTGGACGGCAATGTCATCGCCATAACGCGCGCGTGCATGTTGTTCGGTGAGACCGACCATGCCTAGCGGAGGTTCGGAGAACACCACGCTGGGAACGGCGGTGTCGTCGAAGCGCGCATTCGCATCGCCGCCGATCAAGCGATCCGCCAGTGAGCGTCCGGCAGCTACGGCAACCGGTGTCAGTGCCCAGCGGTCGGTGACATCGCCTACCGCGTAGACGCCCGATACGCTGGTGTTCTGAAATGCATCGACCAGGATGTGACCTTCTTCGTCGCGGGCAACGCCCAGCGCCTCCAGACCGATATGTTCGCTATTGGGAACACGGCCGATAGCCCAGAGCAGCGCATCGTAAACACCGTAATCGGCACCGTCATCCGTTTTTAGCGTGATGGCGCCCGGCTTGCCTTCGGCCGCTATCACCTGCGAACGGCGCACGATGCGGATGCCATGCGCCTGCATCCGTTCCATCAACGCTGCAACGAGTTCCGCATCGAAATTGCCGAGCATGTTTTCGCGAATCAAAAGATCGACTTCACAACCCAAAGCACGCAAAACACAGGCAAATTCAACGGCTACGTAACCGCCACCGACGACCATGATGTGCCGCGGCGCCACTTCCAGCGTGAAGATGTCGTCGGACACCATGCCTAACTCAAAACCAGGCAAATCCTGACGGTGAGGACGCGCTCCCGTTGCAACGACAATGTGCGGCGCACTGAAGCGCGCACCGGATGTCGTTTCCACGGTGTCGACTGAGATCAGCCGCGCCGCTTCCATAACGACGTGAATGCCAGCAGCTTCCAGGCGTTCTTTATAACGGTGACGAATACCCGTGATGTATTGATCGCGCAGTTTGCGAAAACGCGCCCAATCCAGTCGCATCGGCGTCGTCTCGAAACCGAAGTCCGCCGCAAGACGATGCATATCGGCCATCTGCGCCGCAAACCACATCGCCTTCTTCGGCACGCAGCCGCGATTGGTGCATGTGCCACCCAACGCATCGGGATCGAACATCGCCACGCGTGCGCCCAGCTTCGCCGCGCGCTGCGCAACGCTCAATCCCCCGGAACCCGCACCGAGGACGATCAGATCGAAGCGGTCGGCCATCTTGCCTCTCCTTTGGGATGCGGGTGGTTATGCGCTACAGGCCAAATCGTGCCGGTGCGTAAGCTGTCGGGTCGAATGCAGGCGTTGTTCCGTTGAGTTGTGCTGCCACCAGTTCACCGGTGGCCGCCGACATGCTTACGCCAAGCATGCCGTGCGCCGTCGCAAGATGCAGATTCGACCATTGCGTACTAGGGCCGATGATCGGCACCTCGTCCATACTCATCGGTCGCCATCCCCACCACTCTTCCTGCAACTGCGGGCCTTCAGGTTCGCGCAAGCTTGTTGCAGCACCACGACGCAACGCATCGAGGCGCTTGCGATTGAGGCCTTCGGCATAACCGGAAAACTCCATCGTGCTGCCCAAACGAAAACCGCTTTCCCACGTGGTGACGCAGACGGCCGCTTCGCGCAGCACCAGGGCATGCTGCGGTGCATGGGCCGGCCTTGTGAAAGTCAGCGAATAACCCTTGCCCGGCTGCATCGGCAAACGCAGTCCAAGTTGTTTGCCGAGCAATGGCGACCATGCGCCAAGCGCCATGACAACGCGCTCGCCCATGAAGTCGCCTCGCGACGTGCTTACACCGGCAATGTGTCGGCCTTCGGTGCGAAACCCTTCGATTTTTGCACCGGTTTCGATCACACCACCGTGTTCGCGCACGAGACGGGCGAGCTCCGCGACATAGCGATCCGGCCGCAAACGCGCATCGTCTGGATGGAAAAAGCCGCCCTGCACACCGGGTTTGAGTACAGGCTCCATGGCTTCCACTTCATCGCCGCGCATGCGCTGCACAGAGATACCCAGGCGATCAAGCAACTGTGCGTGGTGCTGTTCGTCGGCGTCGCGTTGTTGTGCATTGCGATAGACGTAGAGCACCCCTTCCTCGACAAACTCGCAATCCAAGCGTTCCGCACGAATCAAGTTGGCCAGCAAACCACGCGAACGCTGCAGGATCGCAGCGCGCGCCTGCGCGGCACGGTTGAAGTCCTGCCAGTTGCAATGCCTGGCAAAGCCAAGCAGCCAGCGCAGTCGGGGGCTGTCGAAACGAGGGTTGAGATATAGCGGCGCGTCGGAACGAAGCATCGAACGCAACGCAACGCCAAGCATGCCCGGCATCGCCAAGGGCGCTGCATGGCTGGGCGTTATCGTGCCGCAATTGCCGTGTGAACTGCCGCAACCGGGCGTCCCCTGCTCCAGCACGCGCACGCTGGCGCCACCCCTGAGCAGGTAAAGCGCACAGGACAGGCCGATTACACCACCACCAAGGATCAGGACATCGCAACGGGAAGCATCCATCCGACCATTGTAGCGATCCTGCTGCATTGGTACTTGCGTACGGACAAAGAACGTCGCAGGCTGGTGTCGCGCAACCACGACATTGTCCCCACTATGCCGATGCGTTTACCGAAGTGCCTGTTTTGCACGACCGTGCTGCTGGCATTGACCAGCGTGCATGCGCAAACCCCTGCGCCCGATACTTCGGTCCCCAGTACCGACGAAGTGATCAAGCACTTCGGTGACGCGCCCAACGGCCTTGCGCGTTACGACTACCTTACCGAAGTGATACCCAGGCTCGATAAAGACGATGCCGCGTTTGCAGAACAACTGCTCGCTACCGTGGATAGCGAGTTGGGTCTCTATAACGAAGCCATGATGGCCTTTCCGTTCGACAACCGCATCAATCCACCGAGGTCTCAAATGCTTCCGCAGCGCGGTGCATGGGCGACCGTGAGCGCTGCCGATGCCGTCGTCGATATGGCCGCGAACCGCCATATCGTGATGGTCAACGAAGCCCACCACGATGCGCACACCCGTGAGTTGACGCTGGAGTTGCTTCCACGCCTGCGTGCGATGGGTTTTCGGTATTTCGCCGCCGAGGCGGTGGACGATAAAGACCCGGGCCTGACGCAACGCGGCTATCCGAATGAGACAACCGGCACCGAATATCTGCTGGAACCGCTTTACGGCGAAATCATTCGTCAGGCGGTCAAGCTGGGCTACATCATCGTGCCCTATGACCCGGACGAGCCAACATCCACCGGCCGCGACACCGTCGAAGCGCAAACGCTTTACGAAAAGGTGTTCGCCAAGGATCCGCAGGCAAAACTATTCGTGCACGCCGGCTATTCCCACATCGACAAAGCCGCGGGCAATCTCGGCAACAACATCAAGCCGATGGCCATGCAGCTCAAAGTGCTAAGTGGATACGACCCGCTGTGCATCGACCAGGTGCAATTTCGCGATGTCGCGGTGGGCGGACTCGATTTCGGCTTCTACGACAAGATGGCCTTGCAGTTTTCGCCGCACCAACCCATCGCGTTGCGCAAACTCGATTCGGACACCTACTGGACTTCCGCGCCACGCGAGCACGACATAAGCGTCATTCTGCCGCCGGCTTCTCCAGGCGATCTGGATTACGGTATCGCCAACCAGGCCGATGCTGTGCGCCGGGAAATTGTTTTGCCGCGCCAGCCGTTCGATGTTCGCGAACGCCCATCCTGGTTGAGCCTTGATGGAAAGCGCGCCACTGTTTCCATCGACACGAGTCTGTGCCAAGACCAGGTTCCCTGCGTCGTGGATGCGTATTACCCCGGCGAACCGGACAACGCTACTCCCGCCGATCGATACACCTTTCTCAAAGGTCATTCCCACAACGTGCTCTACCTCTACCCCGGTCATTACCGGCTGCGGGCGTGGAATGCCGCAGGGGCCACGCTTGGTCAAGAAAATATCGACGTCGCCATGCACTGACGGGCCTAAGTCGACTTGCCGCACTTAGCTCTTGCAGTTTCTAGGAACTTCCATCCAAGCTATTGATTTGATATAAGCTCGGCGCAAACGCCGCCGAGGTTTATGTATGGCTCTGGCCAGCACGGGTGATACGGATAAGCACAGACCGATGGGCCAGGCGCTGCGCCTGGCCGCCATCGCTAGCTTGCTGTTGTTATTGGCCGCGTGTGCCAGCAACCCTCGACGCGAAGCAACTTACAAACCTTCGCACTCGGCCCTCGCCGACGAACCGGCGCGCGCGCCGGAAAACTCCGTCGGAACCGCCAACGATGTGCTGTTCCGCGCCATGGCGCTGGTCGGCACGCCGTATCACTACGGCGGCAACACGCCCGAAGGCGGCTTCGATTGCAGCGGGCTGGTCGACTATATCTATCGCAATGCGGCCAACATCATGCTGCCGCACAGCTCGCGCGACATGGCCGGGATCGACGGGCAGAAAGTCCGCAGCATGGACGACCTGATCAGCGGCGATCTGGTTTTCTTCGACATCGGCGGCGGTATCAGCCACGTCGGCGTCTACGTCGGCAAAGGCCGATTCGTGCATGCACCCAACAGCGGCGGCACCGTTCGCCTCGACGACATCGACGGGCCCTACTGGCGCGACCATTTCGCCTACGGCAAACGCCTGCTCGACTGATCATTCGAACCCCAAAGAAGTCTTTTTGCTCTCTTCACAAAAAATATATTGTGCACAATTAAATTTGATGCTATCTTTCGAAACATGAAGGCTGACCTCGAACCCAACTTGTTGCTCGACGAACAGCTCTGCTTCGCGCTGTACGCCGCGTCGCGACGCCTGACGGCGGTTTATCGCCCGCTGCTCGACGCATTGGGCCTTACCTATCCCCAATATCTGGTGATGCTGGTGTTGTGGGAGCGCGACGGGATTACGGTGCGCGAACTCGGTGCGCGCCTGCAGCTCGACTCCGGCACGCTCACGCCGCTGCTGAAGCGACTGGAGCAAGCCGATCTGCTTTTACGACGACGTCGTGAGAGTGACGAGCGTGAAGTGGAAATAACGTTGACCAACGCGGGACGTAGCCTGCACGAGCGTGCCACCGAAGTACCGCGTTGCCTGGCAAAAAAACTTTGCATGTCCGCCGACGAATTCGTACGTCTGCGCGACGAACTCAAATCCCTGGCGATCCAACTCGCCCCCACCCAAGAATGAGACGACGACCATGAGCAATCCGACCAAAGTTCTCTACACCGCTACAGCCACCGCCAAGGGCGGCCGCGAAGGTCACATCCATAGCAGCGATGGCGTGCTGGATTTCGATCTGAAGGTTCCGAAGGAACTGGGCGGCCCGGGCGGTGCCGGCAGCAATCCGGAGCAGCTGTTCGCCGCAGGTTATGCCGCGTGCTTTGAAGGTGCAGTGCGTTATGTTGCGCGCGAGAAGAAGGTTGCGCTGAAAGATGCATCCGTCACGGCGCATGTCGGTATCGGCCCGCGCGAACCCACCGGTTTCGGTATTGCCGTGAAGCTCGACGTCAGCCTCCCCGGCATCGACCGCGCTGTTGCGCAAGAACTGGTCGATACGGCGCATCGCGATATCTGCCCGTATTCGCATGCGACGCGCGGCAATGTCGACGTGCAGATCAGCCTGGTTTGATCTTGCCTGGAAACTCAGACAACAACGGCGCCTTTCGGCGCCGTTGTTTTTTTATGCTTGTACGTTACGCAATCAGTGCGCTTCTGCACCCGGCGGATGCGCATGGCCGTGCTGGATTTCTTCTTCGGTCGCGTCACGCACTTCCTGGATCGCCACATCGAAGTTGAGCGTCTTGCCGGCCATCGGATGATTCATGTCCACATCGACTGTGCTCATACCGACTTTGTGCACCGTCACGGCGCGCTGACCGCCCTGCTTGAGCGACAGCACCGTCACCATGCCCGGTTTCAGACGATTACCCTGCTGGAAATACTTCTTCGGCACGCGCTGGATCTGGCCTTCCTGGCGCTCGCCGTAACCGTCGGCAGGGGCAATTTCCACCTGCAGCGAGTCGCCCGCGCCGTGATCTTCCAGCGCCTTTTCCAGACCGGGAATCAGCTGGCCATGGCCAAGCAGAATCCACAACGGCTGCCCGCCTTCATGCGAGCTTTCAACCTTCTCGCCGTCCACGGTAAGCGTGTAGTGGAACGCGATGACCTTGTCCTTGCCAGCCTTCATTACCTGTCTCTCGGGTTGAGTAAAGGCCCTATTCTACCTGTGACAGCCCTTTTACCGGTAAAACAGCCTGCTAATGACCGCCGTCGCTATAAACGGCGTATTCGAAGCCTTCCAAGGTGAATCCCGCCACTTCGCGCATACCCAGGCGCTCGTGGGCGCGAAGTGATGGAAGGTTGTCGCGCCGGATAAAAAGCACTGCTTCGCGACCGTGGCACCGCGCGCTCAATGCCTCGTACAACCGCGGCAACAAACCATGGCCACGCTCGGAGTCGGCAATACAAACCGGTCCATAAACATAGGCAGAGAGCGCACCCGGCCACGCCACCCACATGGCTTTCACCGAGAGAGGAGCTGCCGCATTGTCCTTGGCAGCCGAGAACAACACTCCGACCAGCCGCTGCTCTCGCCGTGCCACGATGACCGGCATACCGCCCGACACCATGCGCGCCACGGTTTCAGGCGGAAACTCTCCCGTCAACGAACCACCCTGCGAGGGGGCGTTGGCCTGCAAGAGCTCGCTGATATCGTCGACATCGGCGACGGTCGCAAGCGTGATGTCGTACATGCCACATGCCTCCTTGACCCTGCTCAACTCCACTTACTCCCCAAATCGCACGCCGCGTGCCTCCGGCCCAAGCCAGACCAGCAACGCCAGCAGCAAGGCCACGCATGCAATCCAAACGGACATCACCAAAGGCAGACCCCACCCTTGGGCAGCCAGCCATGACTGCGCCGTAGCAGTGCCCGCAGCGAGCAAATTGCCCATCTGATAGGCGAAGCCTGGCAATGTGCCACGCACGGCATCCGGAGAAAGCTCATTGAGATGCGAAGGCACAACGCCCCATGCGCCCTGCACCATCACTTGAATCAGGAATGCACCCAAACCAAGTAAGAGGAAAGATCCGCCATAGGTCCATAGCGGCACTACTGGAATGGCGAGCAATGCAGCGATGATCATCGCCCGGCGACGACCGATACGTTCCGACCACGCTCCGAAAAAAATTCCGCCGACGAGTGCACCAAGATTAAGCAACGCAACAAGCATAAAAGCCGCACCCGATCCGGTCGGCAAATGCAGATTCACTTCTTCGAACGTGTGATACATGTCCTGCGAACCATGACTAAACATGTTGAACGCAGCCATCAGGCACATCAGATAAATCGCCAGCTTCCAATGCCCGCGCATAGCATCAAGCAAGCTGCGGCGACCGTGCTGCGTTTGTGTCGCTTCCCACGCAGGAGATTCCGGCACTTTGCGCCGAATGTAGAGCACCAACAATGCGGGTATCGCGCCGACGACAAACAAACCACGCCAGCCGATGTGATCGACCAGCAACCAATTCACCAGCGCGCCTAGGAAAAAACCGCACGGATAGCCGCTTTGCAGTAACCCTGAGACAAGACCGCGCGATTTTGGCGGAATGGTTTCCATCGCCAGCGATGCACCAATGCCCCATTCACCACCCATCGCAACACCGAACATGAAACGCATGATCAACAGCATCGTCAGCGACGGTGCGAACGCAGTGGCGAGTTCGAACACCGAGAACAGGATCACGTCGATCATCAACACGGGACGGCGACCGTAGCGATCGGCGAGACGGCCGAAAATCAGCGCACCAATGGGACGCGCCGCGAGCGTGAGCAAGACACCCAACGTCACATCGGTACGGTCGGCGTGAAATTCCTTCGATATCGCCACAATCACGAATGTGAAGAGGAAATAGTCGAACGCATCGAGCGTCCAGCCTAGAAAGCTCGCCAGCACGGTGTGGCGCTGCTCATGGTTCAATTCGCGCAGGGCGGACAGGGCTGACATGGAGGGCTCCCGGTTTGCGACCGCAGGAGGCTAGCACGTTGTTCAGCCAGCGCCGACCGTGCGGGCCCGAATCGTGTATACTGCGGAACTCCATATCGCCATTTTGCTGCGAATGGTTCCTTAGAATTTTTGAAACGGCGACGCGGTTCTGTACATGAGCTCCGGGTTGCACACTGGAGTACATCATGTCATTTGAATCGCTGGGCCTAGCCCCTGCGTTGTTGCGCGCGCTTGCCGAACAGGGTTACACCGAACCCACCCCCATCCAGGCTGGTGCCATTCCGGTCGTACTGGAAGGTCACGATTTGCTGGCTGCCGCGCAAACCGGCACCGGCAAGACCGCCGCCTTCGCGCTTCCGTTGCTGCAACGCATGTCAACGGCCGCCGCTTCGGGCAACCGCCGTCCGCGCGCACTGATCCTCACGCCAACGCGTGAACTCGCCGCGCAGATCAACGACAACATTCGCGAATACGGCAAGCATCTTCGCGTCAGCACCGCCGTGATCTTTGGCGGCGTCAGCATGGGCCCGCAGGTGAATGCGCTGCGTCGCGGCGTGGACATCATCATCGCCACGCCGGGTCGCCTGGTCGATCACATGCAGCAACGCACGATCGATCTGCGCGGCATCGAAGTATTGGTGCTGGACGAAGCCGATCGCATGCTCGACATGGGCTTCCTGCCCTCGCTCAAGCGCATCATCAGCGCATTGCCGACACAGCGTCAGACGCTGCTTTTCTCTGCGACGTTTGCGTCGGAGATCAAGTCGCTGGCGATGCAGTTCATGCATTCGCCGCGCGAAGTGTCGGTGACGCCGGCCAACAGCGTCGCGACGACGGTCAGCCATGAAGTGCACCCGGTCGACGCATCGCGCAAGCGCGATTTGCTGTTGCACGTGCTCAGCAAGGACAGCCGCCGCCAGACGCTGGTTTTCAGCCGCACGAAACATGGCGCCGACAAGCTGGTGCGCTACCTTGAACAATCCGGCCTGCGCGCCGCAGCGATTCACGGCAACAAGAGCCAGAACGCTCGCACACGTGCACTCGCGGACTTCAAGAATGGCCGCGTGACGGTTTTGGTCGCGACCGATATTGCCGCACGCGGCATCGATATCGATCAGCTGCCGATCGTGATCAACTTCGATCTGCCGATGGTTGCGGAAGACTACGTGCATCGCATTGGCCGCACGGGACGTGCCGGCGCCGATGGTTTGGCATTGTCGCTGGTGAGCCACGATGAGTCGGGCTTGCTACGCGATATTCGCAAGCTGCTCAATCAGGACATCGCGATTAACGAAGTGGCTGGTTTTGAATTGTCGGTGCCGTTGCGCCTGGATGCGCACGCTCCGCGTCCGAAGCAGGGTCAACGTCAGCAGCAGCGTCCGCGCCAGGGTGGTTCGTCGCATCGTCCACATGGTCATGCGCAGAATAAGAATGGCGGTGGCGGCGAGCATGCGATGGGTAATCGCAAACGCCGTCCGGGTGGGCGTAGGCCTGCGGCGAAGGCGTAAGCCCTCCTCAAGCGCTCAACCCCCTCACTGTCATTCCGGCGCAGGCCGGAATCCAGTAAAAATAAGCCGTGCAAAGCACTCAGAACGTTTTTGGTCTGGTGCTTTTGCTCTGCGTCGCCACTGGATTCCGGCCTGCGCCGGAATGACGGTGAGGTAAATCGGGGACGGCGAAGTAAAACTGGGCGCCTCGTCAGTGTTCAACCATCCGGCCGAACACGTGCGGTAAGTATGTGGTCCTCCCACACTCCCGCAATGTTCAGATATTGCTTCGCGTAACCTTCCCGCACAAAACCAAGCAGCGCGAGTAACTTTGCGCTGCGTTCATTGCGCGGCAGATAGTTCGCCATCACGCGATGCAGATCCAATTCGTCGAATGCCCAATCGATACCGGCGCGAAGGACCTCCTGCATCAAACCCTGTCCTTGCATGTGCGCAGCGACACCATAGCCAAGATGACAGGCTTGAAAAGCACCGCGCACGATGTTGGCGAAGGTGAAAGTCGCCAACAGCATGTGCTCGTCACGGTCGAACACGAGCAACGGATAACCGCGATCAAGCCGCACATTCTCGCGACCTTCCGCAATCGATGTAATGCAGTGATCCAGCGTGTAGTAAACCGGCTCGCGTAACGGCTCCCAGGGACCAAGATGAAGCTGGTTTTCCACGCGGTATCGAAGAAGCTTCGGCGCGTCGTTCTCTTCAGGCAACCGAATGACGGTGCGTGGTGTACGCAAAATGGGGAAAACGCTCACATTTACCCCTATATCCAGACAAAAGCAGGGGCCATTACAGGCTTATATGTCGCAAAGCTCACCGCTCCTGATCCGTCGGCCGAAGCAACACTTCGTTGATGCATACGTAGTCGGGCCGCGTCACACAGAAAAGGATCGTGTCGGCAATATCCTGAGACTGCAATTGGCGCATTCCGCCAGCGAGCGCATCCACGGCTTTCTTCGTCGTTTCGTGACTGACGTGATCGCGCAATTCGGTATCCACCATGCCCGGCTCGATCACACTCACGCGGATGTTGTCCTTGAACACCTCACGGCGCAACGCTTCGGAAAAACCCACTACACCGAATTTCGTCGCCGCATAAGCCGCCGAGTTGGGATTGGCGACGCGCCCTGCCACCGACGAGATGTTCACGATGTGTCCGTCGCGCCGTTCGCGCATGCCCGCCAGCGCGGCCTGCGTCGAAGCAATCAAGCTCAGCACATTCAATTCGAGCATCCTGCGCCAACGACCCAGATCCGCTTCGGCAATCGGTTCCAGATACATCACGCCAGCGTTGTTGATGAGGATGTCCAGACGGCCATAACGCGCTTCCGTTTCCTTCACGATGCGTTGCGCCTCCGCTTCATGCGACAGGTCCGCCACCAGCACCAGGGGCTCTGCACCCTTTTCGGCGAGCTTTTTAGCCAGATCGTCGAGCCGGTCTTTGCGGCGCGCGGCAATCGCCACCTTGGCGCCCTGATCGGCAAGCGCCAGCGCCGTGGCTTCCCCAATGCCCGAGGATGCGCCCGTCACCAACGCCACACGGTCTTTCAAGCGGTTTTGCATGCTAGCTCCAGATAATCCAGCCAATTAATAACATCCTGTCGAAAGGTACAGCCGCTGTGGGCTGTTACAATAGACACCATTCTCCCGCATGCCCTCGTGCATGCCACGTCGAGGTTTCCCCATGTCCTCCCCCTCTTCCGACTCCGTCCCAGCATCCGCTGGCTTCTCTGCGCTTGAACTCAAGCCGGAGGTGCTGCGTGTACTGGCGGACGTAGGTTACGAAGCCCCCTCGCCGATCCAGGCCGCGACGATTCCATCGCTGCTCCAAGGTCGCGACGTGTTGGGCCAGGCGCAAACCGGTACCGGCAAGACCGCTGCCTTCGCGCTGCCCATTCTTTCCCGCATCGAAATGCGCGTCGGCAAACCGCAGGCACTCGTGCTGACGCCGACGCGCGAATTGGCCATCCAGGTGGCCGAAGCATTTCAGCGGTACGCGACGCACATTCCAGGTTTTCAAGTTCTGCCGATCTACGGCGGCCAGAGTTACGGTCCGCAGCTGCATGCGCTGCGTCGAGGCGTGCACGTCGTCGTCGGCACACCGGGACGCGTGATCGATCATCTTGATCGCAAGACACTCGATCTGTCCGAGCTACGTTTCATGGTGCTGGACGAGGCCGATGAAATGTTGCGCATGGGCTTTATCGATGACGTGGAAAAAGTGCTGCAAGCCACGCCGCCGGAACGTCAGGTTGCGCTGTTCTCTGCCACGATGCCACCACCGATCCGCAAGATTGCGCAGCGACATCTGAAAGATCCCGTGGAAGTCACCATCAAGGCGGCGACCACCACTGCTGCCAACATCCGCCAGCGCTACTGGTGGGTCAGCGGCATGCACAAGCTCGATGCGATGACACGCATTCTTGAAGCCGAACCGTTCGACGCGATGATCATCTTCGCGCGTACGAAGCAGGCAACGGAAGAACTCGCTGAAAAACTGCAAGCGCGCGGACTCGCTGCTGCCGCCATCAATGGCGACATCGCGCAGGCACAGCGCGAACGTGTTATCCAGCAATTGAAAGATGGCAAGCTCGACATTCTCGTCGCTACAGACGTTGCGGCACGCGGATTAGATGTGGAACGCATCAGCCATGTGCTGAACTACGATATTCCGTACGACACTGAAAGCTACGTGCACCGTATCGGACGTACGGGCCGTGCGGGCCGCAATGGCGACGCTATTCTTTTCGTTACGCCGCGCGAGAAAGGTATGTTGCGCGCTATCGAACGCGCCACGCGCCAGCCGATCGAGGAAATGAAGCTGCCGACGGTCGAGGCCGTCAACGATCGCCGCATCGAACGCTTCAAGCAGAACATCAAGGACACGCTCGCAGTGGGTGGCCTCGAACAGTTCCAGCAGTTGATCGAACAGTTCGAGCAGGAGCACGACATTCCCGCTGTCGAGATTGCCGCCGCACTGGCGCGTATTGCGCAAGGCGACCGTCCGTTGTTGCTTGAGCCGCCTGCCAAGCGCGAACGCGAGCGGGAACGCGAACATACGCGTGAGCGCGATACGCAACCGAAGCATGTAAAAGATGGCGATGGACGCCGTCCAGCACGCGAACCGCGCCATCGCGGCGATGAGTCGCGCGATTTTTCACCGCGTCAGGTTCGTCCGCATGCCACCGAAGCGGGCAAACGCACGTATCGCATCGAAGTGGGCCACGAACACGGGGTGAAGCCCGGCAACATCATCGGCGCCATCGCCAATGAAGCGGGTTTGGAGAGCCAATTCATCGGCCGCCTGAGCATTCGCGGCGATTACAGCCTGATCGATCTGCCCGACGGCATGCCAGGTGAGGTCTTCGAGCACCTGAAAAAGGTGTGGGTGAATCAACAGACCCTGCGCATCAGCGAGTGGGATGGCAAAGAAGCCGATGCCGGCGAGCATCCGCCGCGCAAGCATGGCGACCACAAGCCACCACACGCGCGTGGTGGTTACGGTGGCGGAAAGCCGCGCCCGCATGGACATGGCGGCGGTAAGCCCGGCGGCGGCAAGCCACCACGCCGCAAGTAGGGCGTCGATCGTTCAAACAACGCAACAGTGCGTTTCCTGGCGTCTGTCGCTGAAAATGGCTCGGTCAGCCCATACTTATGGGTTATCTGAACGAGCCCTTGAGCGCCATGAACGCACTGCCCAGCCTGTACATCTCGCACGGTTCGCCGATGACTGCCCTGCATCCGGGAAAGGTCGGCGAGCGTTTGACTGCGCTCGCTTCGGCATTGCCCAAGCCCAAGGCTATCGTCATTGCCACGGCGCATTGGCTCGCGCATTCGCCCACAGTGGGCGGCGCCGCACATCCGGAAACCATTCACGACTTTTACGGTTTTCCGCGTGAGTTGTTCGACATTCGCTATCCGGCACCCGGAGCACCGGCTGTTGCTGCGCAGGTGATGGATTTACTTGATCGTGCCGGACTCGCACCGACGCTCGATGCCGCGCATGGTCTCGACCACGGCGCATGGGTACCGTTGCGCCTGCTCTATCCGCACGCCGACGTCCCGGTCGTGCCGCTGTCCATCCAGCCTCAACTAGGTCCCGCGCACCACTACGCGATTGGCGAAGCGCTCGCGCCTCTGCGCGAGCAAGGCGTCCTTGTCATCGGTTCCGGCAGCATCACGCATAACCTCCACGATTTTCGTGCCGGTTACAGCGACGAACGCGAGGCACCTTACGTGCGCCCGTTCATCAACTGGATCGAACAGAAAATGACAGACGGCGACGTGAGTGCATTGCTTGATTACCGTCGCCAGGCGCCCTTTGCGGAACGTGCGCATCCCACCGATGAGCACTTCCTTCCGCTTTATGTCGCACTGGGCGCAGCAGGCGAAGCGTTCAAGGCGCAACGCATCGATGCAGGTGTCGACCTTGGCTTCCTTGCCATGGATATCTACCGATTCGACACCGCGAAAGCCGCTGTCACTGCACAATGATGGTTCCGACCATCATGGGGTGGATCGAGCAGTAATACGCATACGTTCCCGGCTTTTGGAACGTCGTGCTAAACGAATCGCCGGTGTCCAGCGCTTTGGACGACGTAAAGAGAGAGCCCGCACTGGTGACGACATGGGGCTCGTCATCACTGTTGACCCATACCACGCGGGCACCGGCAGGCACGCTCAATGTTTTGGGCGAGAATGCAAAACCGTGGATCTCCACGCGATAAATCTTCGTTTTCAGCATGGCGGCATCCTCTGCTCGCGCGGGCCGGGCGATGCCGATGACAGCCATCAGCATCGCCATCCACATCCAGCACACATGTCGTCGATGATGTGCCGTCATGACAGCACCTCATCGGTCACGGCGAGCGCGTCTTTACCCTGCACATGTCGCACATCGCGAATGCCTATGTAACGATGCAACGCATCCGGCGCAACGCTTTGCAGCGGCCCAGGTCCTGGCCCAACTCCGGGTGATGGTTGCGGGTAGGCCGTAGAGCGCGCCGTGTAGAAGGTGATCGTGCCTTCCACCTTTTGCTGAATCTGATGGATGTGGCCGTTGAGCACACTGACAGAACCGAAGCGCCGTACATACGACATGGCTTCATCGCTATCGTCCGTACCCCAACCCCATTGCGGATACACCGACCACAACGGCATGTGCGCGAAAATCACAAGGGGAGTTTCGGATGATAACCCCGCCAGATCGTTCTTAAGCCATGCAAGCTGATCGGTGCCGAGTGAACCCAATCCGCCCGCTTTCAGATTTAGCACGTTGATCAGCGCAACGAAATGTACGCCGCCTTGATCGAAGCTATACCAGCCGCCCGCTTGTTGCCGCTCGCCAAAGCGGCGAAAGAATTCCGCACCGCTATCGCCAATCACATCGTGTTCGCCCGGCACATAGAACACGCGACCGACACCCGCGTCCTGCACCAGGCCTGCCAGCGTGTCGAACTGTTCGGGTTTCGATAGATGCGTCAGATCACCGGTGTGCATGACGAACGCCGGCTTCTGCTTTTTCACCAGTGCCAGCGCTTCCTTGAAGGTCGCGCCCACGTCCATGTTGGGCGCTTTGTGGAACCCGATATGCGAGTCGCTGATTTGCGCAAAGCTGAAGCTTGCGTCCCTCGCACCAGCCTCAACCCCAGCGCCCAGCGGCTGCGCGTGCAAGACGCCACCTTTCATCAACCACAAGGTGCCCGCGCCGGCCCAGGCCATGCACTTGAGAAAGTCGCGACGGCCTCTGGCCTCGCTGTCATGATTGTCCTGCATGATCTCGTGTCCCGTTTTGAAGGAATGGGCGTTGCCCGTGCAACCCCCTCACCTGCATTACCGGCGACGTAGCCGGCCTATTCCGGGTTTTGTGCGAAGGGAATAAAGTCGCTTGAACGGCGGTAATACCTCTTATGCCAGCTGACTTTCAGAGCACGCCATTTCGCACAAACGCCGATCGAAGCCGCAACTTCGAGGTGGGCGTCTTGCCGTATCTGGATGCGGCGTACAACCTCGCTCGCTGGCTGGCGCGCGACGATATGGATGCACAGGATGTCGTGCAAGAAGCCATGCTTCGCGCCTTCCGTTACTTCGACAGTTTTCATGGCACGGATGCGCGGGTCTGGTTGCTGGCCATTGTTCGGAATACGTTCTATTCGTTGCGCGCAAAGACGTCTCCCGTGGGCATGCACGAATCGTTCGACGATGACGTGCACACCGTCGCCGACGAGCAGCCGTCACCCGAAGCACGAATGATGCTCGCAACCGATGTGGGTTCGCTGCAAAAGGCTTTGGAAAAACTTCCTCATCCGTTGCGCGAAGTCATTATTTTGCGCGAACTGGAAGAGTGCTCGTACAAGGAGATTGCTTCCATCACCGGACAGAAAATCGGAACGGTCATGTCACGGCTTGCACGTGCGCGAGAACGCCTAAAGACCGAACTGACTCAACAACCCTCGGAGGCACGCCGTCATGATGTGCAATGACGCGAGGCTGCTCCTGCACGCCTACCTCGACGACGAACTCGACGCCGCGCAAAGCGTGGCGATCACACGGCATATGCAAGGCTGTACCGCGTGCGCCGCCAGTTACGCGGACTATGTGCAATTGCATAAGGCCATGGCGCAACCGTCGCTCTACCAGCGCGCACCCGATGCGTTGCGCAAGCAGTGGGAAACGCCGAAACAGGCCGCTTCGCCCGTCATCGCCAAGCCGCGCCGCGGACTTGTCGGCTTGGCCATGGCGGCAGGTTTTGCGGGCGCGCTGCTGCTTGTCGCGCCGATGTGGTTGTACGTGCTGCATCCGCGCGGCGCGGATACCAACCTGGTTGCCGACGAAGCGGTTTCCAGCCATATCCGATCGATGCAGCAGCAGCATCTGATGGATGTCGTTTCGACCGATCAGCACACCGTGAAGCCATGGTTCGAAGGCAAGCTAGATTTTTCACCGCGCGTGAAAGATCTGGCCAGCGAAGGTTTTCCGCTGATAGGTGGACGACTCGATGCATTGGATGGCCACAGTGTCGCGGCACTGGTTTACAAGCGCCGGCTGCATGTGATCAATCTTTATCAATGGCCATCGGCATCGGCGCCCTCGGCACAGGACATCACGCAATGGCACGGATATACCGTGATTCGCTGGGCGTCCTCCAATATGCAGTATGTCGCTGTCTCGGATGTCAACGAGGATGATCTTCGCCAGTTTGTACTTGCATTTGAGAACGATGCGGCAAATCCGCCGATGCGCTGACGCTGTTAACGCATCACGACGCCGCAGCGACTGCGAACTCAATCCAAACTTGCGGCGTGAGCGGTTCCAGACCGTGTGCCATGCGCGCCCTGTCGCATTGCTCACTGGGCGCGCCGTTTTCCCATGAAGGCTGCACATCCCGGCAGACAGACGGCCGCCGCGCATAAATGCTGCAACACGCGTTGCCGCCTACCTCACCTTCCAGCGCGATGCATTGCGGACGTTGCGCCCATGTGCCGCGCATGGCGAGGCGATGCGCGTCGAGCTTCTCGGTCAATTCAACGGGCACGACACCACCCAGGTCCGAGTGTGCTTCAGACCAATGGAAGGCCACACGAAAATGGGCGCAGCACGCACCGCAGCGCAAGCATGGATGGGTCATAACGGTGGCTACAGGCGCTCCCGGCGCATTGCGAGAATTCTATTCATCCGTCAATCACCGGCTGAGCGCAACGGCCCCTCCGCAGAGGGGCCACTGGCCTATTTAAAGCGCACCGCTAAATGTGTTGCATTGCTGAATATCGCCGCTCTGGAATCCGGTCTTGAACCATTTCACGCGCTGCGCCGAGGTGCCGTGCGTGAAGGAATCGGGTACGACCGTGCCACGCGCTTCGCGTTGCAGGGTGTCGTCGCCGATCTGGCTCGCAGCATTCAAGGCCGACTCGACGTCACCGGGCTGCAACCACTGCAATCGCTGTTGCGTGCGATTGGCCCAGACGCCCGCAAAGCAATCGGCCTGGAGCTCCTGACGCACCGACAAACCATCCGCACCTTCCATGCGCGCGCCCTGCCGCTGCATCTGCGCGACTTTGTCGAAAATGCCCAGCTGGTTTTGCACGTGATGTCCGACTTCATGCGCAATCACATAAGCGCGGGCGAAATCGCCACTGGCATGGAAACGTGTATCCAGTTCGCGGAAGAAATCCAGGTCCAGATAAACCTTCTGATCGCCCGGACAGTAGAACGGGCCAACGGCCGTCGACGCCGCACCGCACGCGGTGTTTACGCCGCCGCTGAAAAGCTCCAGTTTCGGATCGACATAGGTACGACCCATGCCGCTGAAAATGTCGCTCCAGGTTTTTTCGGTCGAACCCAGGATCGCGCTGACAAAATCCTTCTGCTGCGGATCCACCTGCGCCGGTTGTCCGGAGGGTGCGTAGGCACCGGGTTGAGTATTGTCTTGATTGAGTAGCGCCATCGGGTTCTTGAAGAAGACCCACCCGAGGATGGCCAGGATGATCAGGCCACCGATCCCCATGCGTCCCCCACCAAAACCGCCGCCTCCGCCACCACCGCCGCCGCTGTCCACTTCGACATTCTGACTGCGTTCGCCTTTCTGCCAATCCATAAGACCTCCGCCGTACGTGTCGTCAAACGTGTCGGCCGGCCCTTCCGGCCATCCTCCCCAGCATGGCACCAAACCGCTACAGTGGCACCACCTTCCTCGCTGAGTTTTTCCATGATCCATTATCTGCCTGAGCTGGTCACCTTGCTGACGGTTCTCCTGATGTTCGGCACCATGTATGCGGTGGGACGTGCGCGGGCGAAATACGGCATTGAAGCTCCGGCAATCAGCGGGCATCCGGCGTTCGAGCGCGCCTATCGCGTGCAGATGAATACGCTGGAAAGCGCGGTCATGTTTCTGCCTGTCCTTTTGCTGGCGGGCCACTTCGGTTTCGAACTGTGGGCGGGTCTTGCGGGCCTTGTGTGGATCGTTGGCCGCGTCTGGTACGCGCTGGCCTACCTGAAGGATGCGAGCAAGCGTGGCCCGGGCTACATGATCGCCATCGTGGCATGGGGTGCACTGGTTGTCATGGCGGGTATCGGTATCGTCCGCGCGATGATGGTGAGCTGAAACCAGCGCCTGACGCATGACTGAAAAACCGGCGAATCCCGACCCATTCATGTCGCCAAACGAAACCGCCAGATCCTCTGCGCCGAGCGTTTGGATCGCTATAGGCTTGATCGTGCTTTATGTCCTGCTGCAGGCCGCAGCAGGTGCGACCGTCAGTTTCATCGTGGGTGTCGTTGCGCACGTGCAACACCCCGACCTCTCGCAAGCGGATTTGCATAGCCACGTGATGGCCATATTGAAACGGCCTGGTAGCAATGCGCTATTCATCATCCTGGGATTGCCACTGATTGCATTGGTGATGCTGAGTCTCGTACGTCGCCAATGGCCTGCACTCTGGCCGCTCGAAAAACCGCCGGGATTCGGATTCGCACCCGCGACATCGGCCTACTGGTACGTACTGGCGTTTATCGTCGGCATCGTGACACCGCCGGTTGGCGGTTGGCTCACTGAGCTGTTGGCGCACGGACAAACGGTCTCGCAAAACGTCGAAGAACTCAGCCGCAATGCGCCCGAAAACCTGCGCCTGCCATTGGCGATGGTGATGGTGATCGTCGGGCCGCTGATCGAGGAGCTGCTGTTTCGCGGCGTGCTGCTGTCGGCGTTGATGCGCCGCTTGTCGACGGCATGGTCGGTCGTGATCTCCGCCGTGCTGTTCGGTGTCGTGCACTTGGAAGGGCTGGATTTCAAATGGTTTGCGCTGCCTGGCTTGATCCTGCTTGCAGTAGGACTTGCGTGGCTGCGATTGAAGTCGTCGTCATTGTGGCCTGCGGTATTGGCACACGGTGTCTACAATTTGTTCGCACTCATTGCGCTGTTCGCCACCCTTGCAGGCAGCACATAAACGCTCACGCGGTATGCGCGCCAAAATTTCGCAGCAGTCGTGCCGTTTCGAACAGCGGCAATCCCATCACGCCCGAATAGCTGCCTTCCAGATATTCGATCAACGTCGCGCCGCGCCCTTGAATGGCGTAGGCACCGGCCTTGCCGAAAGGTTCTCCGCTTGCGACGTAAGCATCGATCGTTGCGTCATCGAGTGTGGCGAAGCGAACTTTGGATACGCAGACCTCGCCGGCTTCGCGATCGTCGCCGACTAACCACACTGCTGAAATGACTTCATGCGTGCGCCCGGACAGGCGCCGCAACATGGCGGCTGCATCGGCGGTGTCACTGGGTTTACCGAAAACGTCGCCGTCCAGCACGACCTCCGTATCCGCGCCAAGCACCACGGCTGCAGTTCGTTTATAACCATCAAGGGAAGCGAAGCCTTCTTTCGCTTTATCGCACGCCACGCGCTGAACATAATCGGTGGGCGATTCACCGATAGCCCGCTGCTCCACGACATCCACATCGAGCACGGAAAACACCACACCAAGCTGTCCAAGCAGATCGCGACGACGCGGCGACTGCGAAGCCAAATAAAGCATGAGCTACTTCCATCAATACGCCAGGCGCAAGCATAACCGCCTGCGCGTCGGTAACGAAGCGCGCAACGTTCCAGATCAGGGCGGACAGTTTTCGGCCAAATTCAATTTATGTCCGCACGTTACTTCCAGCCTTGCTGCATTGAATTGCACGTCACGGTAGCCGTCGGCATTGGCGATGGCGTCATGCATGGACGCCCAACGGATTGTCGACGCCAGTGCGAGATAGCCATCCTCCGGCAATCCAGCCACGTCAAACAGCAAGCCTGGAAGATCGTAGGCGGACAAGTTGAGCTGGCGTCGCTGATGGGAATCGAACGGGCGATTCGACAACATCATGTAACGCGTGTGCTCCTGATACGCCGCCCTGTTGTCGTCGAAGCCCAGATCCTGATAAGCCGCATCGAGCGCAGGCAGATGATCGCCATAGAAGAGGAAAATCGTCCAGCGCTTGCGGGCGAGTAGTTTGGTCGCAAAATCCGCGAGTGCGGCATCGCCATTGATCAAATGCGACGCGTAGTACGTCATCTGCTCCGTACCTTCCTCGGAAAGACCGGCAGGCAACGGGTTCGTTTTCAGAAGATTGGCCAGCTGGCCCGGGTCGCGATTCCACGGCCCATGATTTTCCATGGTGATAACCATGGTGTAACTCGGTGACGAGTGCAAGTCATCCAGATAGGCGAGCACGGCATCGAAAAGCGAATGGTCAGAAACGAACAGGCCCGCACGCGACGCATCCTTGAAGGCATCTTCAAAATACATGCGCTGAAAACCGAGCGCGGGCATCGTTTCGTCGCGATTCCAGAAATCGCTTTCATACGGATGAAAAAGTGCGGTGGTGTAACCCAGCGCTTGCAGACGTCGTGGAATCGTCGGCATCCAACGATGAGCCAAGCCGAAATAAGGATATTGCACAGCGGGAAACGCCATCATCGGATAGCCGGTGAGCGTTTCGAATTCGGTTCGGATCGTGCCGCCGCCATACGTCGGCGTGGTTAGACTGCCAGTGATCCCTGTCGCTGCAAGGCGTTCGAAATTCGGATCGAACTGGCCGTAGTCGACGCTTTTCAGCACGCCGGGATCGAAGAATGCTTCGCTCTGAACGATAACGATGTCGGGTAGCACCTGCGGTGGTTGACGTTCTTCACGCTGCGCAATGTCCTGGGCGTGATGACTTACAAACGTCGCGACAACCGATTTGTCGGGAGGTGGAACGGACACCTGCCGGTCCTGACACATTCTCACGAACATGGCCGTAAACCCTTTGCTTTGTGCGCTGAATATCGGATTCCACTGTTGATAGCCTGTCATGGCGTTGCTTGCATACCATTCGCGCCACGGACGATAGCCTTGCATCAATGCATACAAACCCAGAACAGCCAACAGCGCGCATACCACCCGCGTTACACGGTGCGGCTTAAAAAGGCGTGTTTCCCTGCGCCACAACACTACAGCCGCGACGATGAGTAAAACCGGCGCCAATACCAACGCGACGACGTGATAGCCCGTGTAGTGCGCAAAGAAACCGATATCGCCCGCCACCTGATGACTCAACGCCGCATCGTCCGGCGTGAGTGGCGAATGAAGGTTTCTTACTTTGATGGCATTGATCTTGTAGACGAGTGCGATAAGCGCAGCACTCACAACGGCCGTGAGGACAATTCGGCCGAAAAAGCCATACAGCAGCAGCGCTATCAAGAAGAGTGGAAATGCATTCCGCCATACCAATCCCGGATTGAATCCAGCGTGCAGCGCTGGATCGAGGTGCCGCGCGAGCAAGACGCAGATAAGTGCAAGCGCCAGCAGTCTTACGCCAACGCTCAATGCGCGATGCCAAACGGCGCCCTTCCCGCTGCCAGCTTCTTTGAACGCGCCCATAGATCGCCCTCGATTTCGCAAAAACTTTCGTCTCGTGATCGAGCCATGCTCTGCTTTATGAAGGGCTAGTCCATGAGACGGTGCTCTCCTTCATGTAATCCGACGACTTGCGCAGAGCACATATCTAAGCTGTTGTTTTCAGAAAAGTATTACCCGCGATATCGGCTTGCATTTTCGGCAAAATCATTCGCCAAGATGCTCGTCAGCTTATCGTAAGGTTGCATCTTTGTGACAATGGCAACCGGCGTCAAGGGGTTGCGCAACAGACGTCACCGTCAGCCTTGCGCTGACGGGAATAAAACCGCGGGGTGCGTGGATGAAAGAACCGAAAATCGCTAAAGCACGAGACCATATTCGCAAAATTGCCGATCACGCTGCCATCCAAGCGACTCGTAAAGTGCCTGTGCAGGTGTGTTGTCCAACGCTGTTGCAAGCGAAAGATTCGCGGCTCCCAAAGCCCGCGCATGATCGGCGGAGGCCAACAGCAATGACTTCGCTGCGCCGTGACGGCGAGCATCCGTCGCAACAAACAAGTCATTGAGCAAATACGTGCGCACCGCACGCACTGATGAAAACAATGGATAGAGCTGAGTAAAACCGAGTCCTCGTTGTTGCGCATCGGAGGCGAGCAAGATCAGCGACTCGTGATGTGCAAAACGCTCGCTGAGAAACCTGCGTGCAAGCGCCGGATCGGACGCCTGCTTGTAGAACTGCCGATAGCCATCGAACAAAGGAACCAGCACATCGAGATCGTGGATGGTGGCTTGGCGAATCTGGATGTTCATGCAGGCTCCGAGTGCGATGCGATGTTGCGTGCCCGCTTTCGAACCTTCGTCGACTCACGCTCGATGGTAGGGATGACCGGCGAGCAAAGTCGTAGCGCGATAAAGCTGTTCGGCGAGTACAAGCCTGACCAGCATATGCGGGAGGGTCAGCGGACCCAATGACCACTTTTGATCGGCGCGGGCCAAAACATCGGGCGAGTGGCCATCCGGGCCACCGATGAGAAATGCTATATCGCGCCCGGACATGCGCCATTTCGCGAGCTGTTCGGCAAGCTCTTCGCTGGACCAGGTCTTGCCACGTCCATCGAGCGCAACAACGTGAATATCACGCGGCAATCCGGCGAGGATGGCGTTGCCCTCCTCCTGAATTGCGCGCGCATCGTCGCGCCCCTTGCCGCGCGCACCGGGTTTCAATTCGACTAATTCGAGAGGCAAATCGTGAGACAGCCGTTTGCGGTATTCGGCAAACCCTTCTGCAACCCATGCGGGCATGCGTTCGCCGATGGCGATCAGGCGAGCACGCATGCCGGATGTTCTTAACCGGTGGCCAGAGCGGCTTCGCCCTGTTCGTCACGGTCGGCAACTGTCCACAAGCGTTCCAGGCCGTAGAACTCGCGGATGCGCGGCAGCATGACGTGCACGATGACGTCGCCCAGGTCCACCAACACCCACTCCGCTTCCCGCTCGCCCTCGACACCAAGCGGCATCACGCCCGCCTTTTTCGCGAACTTGACCACTTCGTCGGCGATGGATTTGACGTGGCGTGCCGAGGTGCCGGAAGCAATCACGAGCAGGTCGGCGATGGAGGTTTTGCCCTGGACATCGATCTCGCGGATGTCTTTGGCCTTGAGGTCTTCAAGCGCGGCAATGACGGACTTGCGCAGGGTGGCCGTGGTGACGGCCTTGGCGTTACGGGATGTGATCAAGAGTTAGGGCCTCGCGGCGTATCGGCTGCGCGGAATGGCGCGGCTCCAGTATATCCGCCCGACCGTAATGGGACGTCAAGTGGTTGCTTGAAAATCGGCTATTTGAGATTCATTCCGGCGTCTTTTCGGGGGGGACGATCCGGCTCGCTGAATGCCTTGTTTCAGGCGTTTTACGCTTTCACCATCGACCGGGCTCACGGTCATGGCTCTGCCATTTGTACGAGGTTGGAACCGCGGACTCAGGCGCGTGAAAGCAGACGCCCGCCCATCAGGGCATTCGCCCCGATAACGATGGCGACGGCGAGCGCATGCATCAGCAAATCCGACGCGGCTGCGTCGACGTTGTGGATGATTTCCAGCAGGCATGCCGAGGCGGAAGCACTGGCTAGGCCCACCACGACCGCGGTGAGCACCGGGCGCAACGGGCACGCCCGCCGCAACAGCCAGATCAGCAAGCCCGATAGCGGGACCGAGAAGCTGATGATGAAGATCAGGCAGTCATTGGCGCCATGCATGTCCAGGACGTGCATCCCCGGAATATGCGCCCTCAGACACCCCATACCGCTGGCGCCGATCCACAGCAGGGCACTGGGCACCGGCAGCCATGCCCATTTGGCAGAGCGGCCGGGCACGGCCAGCGCAAACGCCGCCAGCGACGCGGTAATCGCGGTAAGCACGGCGCCGAGCGCCGCCATGCCGAGATCCGGCGCCGCGTCCCAGCGGCGGAGCATGGTTGCCGCACCGTAGCGGCTAAGCATCACCGCACCGATGATCGCCACGATCACCAGCCAGCCGACCGTACGCACCCACGGCGGCAGCAAACGCCGTACGGGCGTCAGCTCCGCGCCGAGCGCGTCGATCAAGGCATCGTGGCGTGATACGTCAGACATCGGTACTAAGGTTCTCCATGCAGTCGATCGCGCAGCGTTTTCAGCGCACGATGCAGATTCACTTTCAATGCACCGGTGTTGCGGCCGGTACGCTCCGCCGTTTCGGCCAACGAGCGCTCTTTCAGACCAAGCTGTTCGATCGCTTCGCGCTGACCTGGTGGCAATGTTTTGATGGCTTCACGCAATCGCTGTGCTTCCTGATCGCGCTCGGTGTGCTTGCTGGCATCGTCGCGATCGGGGTGGCTCTCGAATGCGAAGTCATCATGGACTTCGCGCCGGTCGCGACGGCCACCGCTGCGCAACGCATCGATCGCGCGCCGGCTGGCCAGCGCCGACAGCCAGGCATCGTAAGAACGCGAAGGATCGAACGTGTGGCGCACGCGGTGCACGGTGAGCAGCGTTTCCTGCACCACGTCATCCAGTGCGTCGACTTGCACACCCTGGCGCCGGGCGACCGCACGAATCAACGCCACCGAATCGCTCAATAGACGCGAATAGGCGCGCTGGTCGCCCGCTTGCGCGGCGGCCATCCACGCTGCCCGCTGCCGGTCAGCCTGCTCGTTGGCGTTGATGCTTTCGGTCGACACAGCCTGATCAATACCCGGAACCCGGTCCGGGAGTCCGCGTAGTAGTACCCACGGGCCCCGAAAGGTCAAGGTGCTGATGGCCAGGGTTGGCGACATGCTCGATCCGTCATAGGTGCTTCAGGATTTATTTCGTTTCACATGGGCCCACGGTTACCTTGCATGGCGCGACGTCGCACACTGGGCGTAACCGCCACCGCGCTGACGACGAATAGTCATCAGGACTCCCCATCCTTATCGGTATCAACGAGCCGCCTCATGATCCTGCTGATTCTTGCTTTCCTGGGTGGCGTGCTGACGATCCTCAGCCCGTGCATCCTGCCTCTCTTGCCGTTTGTGTTTGCGCGTGCGGATCGTCCGTTCGCGCGCAACGGCTTGCCGATGCTGATCGGCATGGCGCTCACCTTCGCGCTGGTCGCTACGCTCGCTGCGGTGGGCGGTGGCTGGGCAGTACGTGCGAATCAATACGGCCGTTACATTGCGTTGGCAGTCCTCGCGATACTCGGCCTCACGCTGCTGTCGCCGCACTTCGCCGAGTGGATCAGCCGTCCGTTTGTAAAACTCGGCAATCGGCTTACGGCGCGTTCGAACGAACACGATGATTCGCCGTGGTCGGCCGCTGGCTTGGGCGTCGCGACAGGTTTGCTGTGGGCACCCTGCGCCGGCCCCATTCTTGGACTGCTGCTGACCGGTGCAGCGCTGAAAGGCGCGAGCGTGCAAACCACGCTTTTGTTGCTCACCTACGCAGGCGGTGCAGCCGTTTCGCTGGCGCTTGCACTGCTGGTGGGCGGTCAGGTGTTTTCGATCATGAAACGCTCATTGGGCACGGGTGAATGGGTGCGCCGGGCACTGGGTGCGTTGGTGCTGTGTGGCGTGGTGGTCATCGCTCTCGGCGTGGACACTGGTTTGCTGACGCGCGTATCGCTGGCCAGCACCAGCAGCGTCGAGCAAAAGCTGATCGATGCGGTTCGCCCTGCCCCGGCTGCCGCCGCACCTGCACCTGGCGCCAATGCAGCGCTGCCGGTGGAAGGCGAACTTCCGTCACTCAGTGGCGCCACCCAATGGTTCAACAGCGCACCGCTCACGCCGGAGTCGCTGCACGGCAAAGTGGTACTTGTCGATTTCTGGACGTATTCCTGCATCAACTGCATTCGCTCGCTTCCATATGTGAATGCGTGGGCGCAGAAATACCACGATCACGGCCTGGTAGTGATCGGTGTGCATTCACCGGAATTCGCGTTTGAAAAAGATCCGGCGAATGTGGCGAAGGCGATCAGGGATTTCGGCATCAACTACCCCGTGGCGATGGATAACAACTACGCCATTTGGCAAGGCTTCAATAACGAATACTGGCCGGCGCATTACTTCATCGACGCGAAGGGACAGATTCGCGATCACAGCTTCGGCGAAGGCGGTTACGCGCAAAGCGAAGATGTGATTCGCCGGTTGCTGACGGATGCCGGTTACAAGGATTTGCCGCAGGGCTATGTGCAGCCTGGTGCGACCGGTGCCGAGGCCGCCAGTTCGAACGACACGAATCGCTCGCCGGAAACCTACGTCGGTTATGCGCGCAGCGAAAATTTCGCAGGCGGCCAGATCGCGCATGGCGACAGCTGGAACTACCACGCACCGGCTTCGTTGACGATCAATCAATGGGCGTTCAACGGAACCTGGACGGTGCGCGAGCAGAGCGCCATGCTCGACAAGCCCGATGGCAGCATCGTCTATCGCTTCCGCGGCCGCGATCTGCATCTCGTGCTGGGTCCGGGTGAAGACGGCAAGCCGATACATTTCCGCATCACGCTAGACGGCAAAGCACCGGGTGCCGATCACGGCGCAGATGTCGATGCCGACGGCAATGGCACCATCACGAGTCAGCGTCTTTATCAGCTCGTTCGTCAATCGCAGGGCACGGGCGACCGCGTTTTTGAAATCACTTTTCTTGATCCGAACGTACGTGCCTATGCCTTCACGTTCGGCTGAAACATCGATAATTCATCAGGAGGTCTGCGTGACATCCACATCGCATCATCAAGGACTGGACCGGCGCCGTTTTCTTCTAGCAGCGGTGGGCGGCGGAACAGCGCTCGCGCTCGGCGGTCTATCTGTCTTGCGTCTGTTTGGCGGGAAAGATGCCCGCCCCGTGGCAGTGGCAGCCGCGATGCCAGCCGCCGAAGCGCCGGATCTGTTGCTCGTCTGCTTTGCTGATGAGGATGGCCATCGCATGGGGCTATGCCATGTACGCAAGCTGGTATTGACCGATGCGCAGTGGCATCAGCGCCTTTCGGATGAAGCCTTCACGGTGATGCGCCGCCAGGGCACCGAAATCGCTTTCAGCGGGCAGCACGAAAAGCCCAATCACAAGGGTCTTTATCGATGCCAGGGTTGCGACACCGCCTTGTTCGACGCATCGACGCAATTCGATTCCGGCACGGGCTGGCCCAGTTTCTGGCAGCCCATTGCCAAAGAGAATGTCATCGCGTCGACCGACAACAGCTTCGGCATGGACCGCACCGCCGTCAGTTGTGCAGGTTGCGACAGCCATCTGGGTCATGTCTTCGATGACGGCCCGCAACCGACTGGCCTGCGCTATTGCATGAATTCGGTCGCGATGCGGTTTGTCGCGTACAGCTGAGTTACGGCGAAGAAAGTTCGCGGTACGGCGCCAACAGCGACGGATCGTCGAACAGACCGGCTGGCAGCAGATAACGCGGATCACGCCCTGCTGCCAGCAGCTCGCGGATGCGCGTGGCTGAAATTTCCAGCGGCGTGACAGTCAGTTCAATCACCCGGCCCGCCGGCTGCGAGCGAACCACCGAGGGATCGTCCGTGCGGCGCGGCGCGACCGCGCGTTCAAGTTCCACAGAGCGGAAGGTGTCGACACCGGGTCGATTGATCACGCCGATGTGAGTGACGTCGAACAGATCGCGCCAGCGCTGCCAGCTGCGCAGGCCGGCGAAGGCATCGGCGCCGAGCAGCAACACCAGCGGACGATCGCCGAATTCCTCGCGAAGCTCTTCCAGCGTGTCGATGGTGTAAGACGGGCCGCTGCGATCGAGTTCGCGTGTGTCGAGCGTCAATCGGGATTGTCCACGCAATGCCGCGCGCAGCATTTCCACGCGTTGCTCGGCGGTGGCAGTAGGTGCTGAGCGATGCGGCGGCACGCTGGCCGGCATGAGTCGCACTTCCGCATCGAGCAGCTCGGAAGCTTCCCAGGCGACGCTGAGATGGCCGATGTGAATCGGATCGAACGTGCCGCCGAATAGCGCAAGCGGTTTCATACCAAAGCGTCCTGTCCTGCTCTGTCTTGCAACGAGGGAGATTTTACGTCGCGGGTCGAGCGTGGTGCGATCATGCCAGTGCCTGGGCAGCCCTTGGCTCGGCCATCGCCGCAATCAGACGCTGTGCTTGCAGCCATGCATCGCCACCTTCACGCCCTTTGGCAATGCGATCGATACGCGCGGCACGTGCGAGACACTGCATCCAGTGCTCGCGCGGCGCACGGCGCAAAGCCTTTCGGAACAGTTGTTCGCGCGCCGGCCATAAACGCTCTGCCCGCGCCTGCGCGCTGAAGTCATGGGCATTGGCCAGACGCAAGGCCAGCTGCAGCTGATTGACGACCCAGCCCATCAATGCGATCAGCTCTTCACCTTCGGCGTGCAAGCCATCCAGAATGCGTAGCGCACGGGCGCCATCGCCACCCAGCGCTGCATCGGTGAGCTTGAACGCGTCATAACGCGCGCTGTCGGCGACAAGATGTTCCATCTCGTCCGCACCGATCTTGCCCTGCCCGTGCAGGATCGCAAGCTTGTCCACTTCTTGTGCGGCTGCGAGCAGGTTGCCTTCGACGCGCTCAGCCAGCAGCGCTGCAGCCTCCGGCGTGGCAGTGAGACCGCGTGTCGCCAGTCGCGTGCCGATCCACGCTTCCCATTCATGCGGTCGCGGCGCGTTGAAGACGACGACGGTGCCGGCGCTATCGACCTGCTTGGTCCATGCACCTTCGTGCTTGTTGCTCCACTCCACCGCCGAGATCACCAGGGAGACATCCGGTGGCGGATTGGCACAAAATTCGGTGATGGCTTTGGCGCCTTCCGTACCGGGGCGCCCTGTTGGCAAGCGCAGATCGATCAGACGGCGTGTTGCAAACAACGACATGCCTGCGCCAGCACGAGCCAGTTCATCCCAGTCGAAGTGGGCGCCGACATCCAGCACATCGCGCTCGGTGTAACCGAGCTTGCGCGCCTGTGCGCGCAAGGCATCGGCGGCCTCGAGCACCAGCAATTCCTCGCCAGCAAGCAGGTACACCGGACTCAGGCTGTCTGCAGCCAGCGTCTTTTGCCACTGCGAACTGTTCAGCGGCATGTGGTCAGGGAATCGACGTGGACGGGACAGCCTGCGGCGACGAATTCATCGTCGAAGCCGCCGACGCCGGTGCTGCCGTACCTGCAGCCTTCACAGCTGCTTCTTCACCGTGCTTTCTGACTGCCTGCAGACGGAACAGGATGGCCTGCACCATGTCGTCGACCAAGCTGGCCTGAATGGCTTCGACCTGTGCTTGCGTACCGACAGGCTGACTGGCGTCGTAACTGTACTCGCGCTGCATGTCGATGGTTTCGCCCGGAATGATCGTCTTGCCGGTTCCATCCTGTGCGTTGAACAAGACGTGGTAGTGAACGGCGTACTCAGTCACCTGCGCAACGCCATTGACCGTCAGCGTCTGGATCGAGAAGTTCTGAATGGGAACATGCAGCTCGGCGATGCCGGTGCCGCTGTCCTTTTCAACCGTCACGTTTGACGCAAGCAATGCGCGCGCGATCTTACGCTGCAGATCGCCACCGCCGCCGACAGTGAGATGCACACGTTCCATGCCCTTTGGCAACGCAGTGCTTCCTCGCAGGTGGAAACCGCATGCCACGAGTGCAAGAACGGGCAACAGCAGTAACGGCTTGAGCAAGCGATTCATGAATTTTTATCCTGCGACGATGTTGACGATCTTGCCCGGAACAACAATCACTTTGCGAATAGCCTGACCTTCGAGGAACGCAGCAACCTGCGGATGTGCGCGGGCGGCAGCCTCGGCATCTTCCTTGGACGCATTGGCCGCGACCTCGATGGTACCGCGCAGTTTGCCATTGACCTGAACGGCCAGGGTCAGCGAATCGCGTACAAGCGCTGCGGTATCCACGGCCGGCCATGGTTGATCATCCACCACCGCCTGTTTGTGACCCAACGCCTGCCACAAGGTATGGCTGACGTGCGGGACCACCGGGTTCAGCAACAGCACCATGGTCTGCAGTACCTCATGGCGCACCGCACGCCCCTGATCGCTCTGGTCGGTGAACTTGTTCACCGCGTTCAGCAATTCCATCAGTGATGCGATGGCCGTGTTGAACGCATGCCGGCGACCGAAGTCGTCGCTCACCTTTTGAATGGTTTCGTGCAGTTGGCGGCGCAACGTCTTTTGCCCCGCATCGAGCGCGGCAGGATCGACTTCCGGATGATCGGGTTGACCGACATGCGTCGTCACTTCGCGCCAGAAACGGCGAAGGAAACGCGCCATGCCTTCCACGCCGGCTTCGTTCCATTCCAGCGATTGCTCCGGCGGCGCGGCGAACATGGAGAACAGGCGCACGGTGTCCGCACCGAATTTATCCACCATCGTCTGCGGATCGACACCGTTGTTCTTGGACTTGGACATCTTCTCGGTGCCGCCGATCTGCACCGGCTTGCCGTCGGCTTTCAACACCGCCCCGACGACACGCGCTTTTTCGTCGCGATGAATGTCGACGTCGGCCGGGTTGATCCAGTCCTTCGAGCCGTCGGCATTGTCGCGATAGAACGTCTCGGCGATCACCATGCCTTGACAGAGCAAATTGGTGGCCGGCTCATCCGACTTCACCATACCCGCGTCGCGCATCAACTTGTGATAGAAGCGGAAGTACAGCAGATGCAGGATCGCGTGTTCGATGCCGCCGATGTATTGATCGACCGGCAACCAGTAGTTGGCGCGTTCATCGACCTGGCCTTGCGCGCCCGGACTGGTGTAGCGCGCGTAATACCAGCTCGATTCCATGAAGGTATCGAACGTATCGGTCTCGCGCTCAGCCGGACCGCCGCATTGCGGGCAGGTGGTCTTGCGCCATTCGGGATCGGCCTTGATCGGCGACTGCACGCCGGAGAACGCGACGTCTTCCGGGAGCACCACCGGCAATTGATCTTCCGGTACCGGCACGGCATCGCATTTCCCGCAATAGATCACCGGAATCGGGCAACCCCAGTAACGCTGGCGGCTGACGCCCCAGTCGCGCAGACGCCAGTTCACGCGGCGCAGGCCCTTGTCTTCGGCTTCCAGTTTCCTTGCGAGGAAGTCGAATGCTTCGCGATAATTCTTGCCGTCGAGATCGCCGGAGTTGACTACGCGCATGTCGGTGCGTGTCTTGTCCGAGTACCACTCTTTCCACTCTTGCGGATCGTAGTTCGCATCATCGCCACTGATGGCGATGACTTGCTTGATCGGCAAATCGTATTTGTGCGCGAATTCGAAATCGCGCTCGTCGTGACCAGGCACAGCCATCACGGCGCCCGTGCCGTAACCCATCAGCACGAAGTTCGCGACCCAGATCGGCAGGTTCTCGCCGGTGATCGGATGAATCGCAAACAGGCCGGTGGCCATGCCGCGCTTTTCCTGCGTCTCAAGTTCGGCTTCGGACACGCCGCCGTGCTTGAGTTCATCCAGGAATGCGGCAAGTTTCGGATTGGATTTCGCGGCTTTCAACGCGAGCGGATGTTCGCCTGCGATCGAGACGAAGGTGACACCCATCAACGTATCGGGGCGCGTAGTGAAAACCGTCAGCGGCTCGGCTTCGTTTTCGACGGCGAAGTGAATTTCCAGACCTTCGCTGCGACCGATCCAGTTGCGCTGCATGGTCTTCACCGCATCCGGCCAGCCGGGCAGCGTATCCAGACCGTCGAGCAGCTCCTGCGCGTAGTCGGTGATCTTCAAGAACCACTGCGGAATTTCGCGCTTTTCGACCAAGGCACCGGAACGCCAGCCGCGGCCATCGATCACTTGCTCGTTCGCGAGCACGGTTTGATCGATCGGGTCCCAATTCACGACCGCGTTTTTGCGATACGCCAACCCCTTCTTCATCAACCGCGTGAACATCTGCTGTTCCCAGCGGTAATAGTCCGGGCGGCAGGTAGCGAATTCGCGTGACCAGTCGATCGCATAACCGAGCGACTTGAGCTGCTCGCGCATGTGGTCGATGTTCTTGTACGTCCACTTGGCCGGTGCGGTGTTGTTCTTGATCGCGGCGTTTTCGGCCGGCAGGCCAAATGCGTCCCAGCCCATCGGCTGCAGTACGTTCTTGCCGTTCATGCGCTGATAGCGGCTGATGACGTCGGCAATGGTGTAGTTGCGCACGTGCCCCATGTGCAGCGCGCCAGAGGGATAAGGCAGCATCGCCAGGCAATAGAACTTGGGCCTTGCGGGGTCTTCCGTCACCTCGTACGCGCGTTGCGCATTCCAATACTGCTGCGCGGCGGATTCCACCGCCTGCGGGTTGTAATCGTTCTGGGAACCCTGGTCTTGAATGTCCTGCATGATCCGGCGCCGTTATGCTTATTCGTCAGCGCAAAACGGGCTTTCCCCGAGCGCTGCATTGAACGGACCAGACTAGCAGAAATGGGCTAATCCTTGGATCGGGCAGCGCTTATTCCGTCATCCCGCCGGGCATGCCGGCGTGCTGCCCGCCGCCATGGCCGGCGCCACGCTGGCGATTCGCTCGGCCAGCTCCGACAGTGCGCGCTGATGACCGGCCACGAGCCCTGCGTAACCCTGACCGGCGTCCTCGTTGATCCGACTGCGGCAGGTGAGTACGCCCTCCCCCTTCAAAGGACGGATGGTCCAAGTGGCGTCGATCAGCGCGTAATTGCCGGGCGACGAATCGAACCGCTGCAGCTCGACCTTGATGCGTACGATCGGCTTGCCATCCACCGGCAGCCCGGTCGTGATGTCCTGCGCATTCAGGCGGCGGGAAAGGTCCACCGACAGCGCGCTACGCACTTCATCGGCCAATGGCGCGATCCAGCGTTCGCCGTTGAGCAGGTCGACCGCCTGGCCACCCTGACGCACCACGAGCTGGGGCACGTCGTCCTGGGCGGGAATGCCCACCGGCAGCAGCTCGAACTGGAAGCTGGCCGGCGGAAGGGTTGTATCAGCTTGCGCCGTATCCGGTGCGGGAACGAGCGTGTAGTAATGCATCGGTGCGGACGAGCACGCCGCCAACATCGCTGCGCCGAGCACGACCATGAGGTGTCGCAGGCGAATCATGGGTTGCTCCCTTGTTGCGGCTTGGCGTTGTTGGATGGCGCTGCCGGTGCGCTGTTGTCGGTGGCCGGTGCCGGATCGGCGCGGCGGCCGCGTAGCAACGCATCCGGATGCGCACTCAGATAATCGGTCAGCGCACGCAACGATTGCGCGGTGCGTTGCAGCTGCTGCAAGGTACCCGTCAGATTCTGTTGCAGCGGCGAATCGGGCGACAGCGCGTTGTTTGCCGTACCAAAGGTCTCGTTCGCACCCTTCAGCGTGTTACGCATTTCCGGCAACACCTGACCATTGACCTCTTTGAGGGTCTTGTCGAGTTCTGCCAGCGAATCGTTGAGATTCTTGCCGATGCTGTCGAACGGGATCTTCTGGATCTTGTCGACTATCTGCCCGATCTGTTCCTGCAGCTTGTCGAAATCGCCCGGTGCGGTCGGAATTTCCAGCGGGCGCGCATTCGGGTCATAGGCGACCTTCGGTGCCTTGGGAACGAAATCGAGCGAAATGTACAACTGACCGGTCAGCAGATTTCCGGAGCGCGCCTGCGCGCGCAGACCACGCGCAACCAGGGTGCCGATCAAGTGCGAGATTTCGTCGTTATCACCCTGCGCCTTGGCAACCTGCACCAGCTTTTCGTGCGCGCGGCCCAGGCGATCCGGATAGATCACCGCGCCGACATAGATCGGGAAGGTCTGCGATTTCTCGTCGTAGTCCATGCGAATGGACACGACATTACCCAGCGGAATGCCCTTGAATTCCACTGGCGCATTCACTGCCAGACCACGCAGCGATTGATCGAAACGCATGCGGATGTAATGCGGCTCGCCATCCGGCGGCGCCATCGCATTGGTTTGCGTGTCGAATAGCGTGAAATTGGTACCTTCCGCCGCGGGCGTCGTACTGGGATGCGGACCCGGCGCATCAAGAAAAGCCACGCCACCGGCCAGCACCGTGGCCAATGATTGCGTATTGAGCTTCAAGCCATCCGCGCCGATCGACACATCGATACCGCTGGCATTCCAGAAGCGCGAATCGGTCGTCACGAATTTGTCGTAGGGATCCTTGATGAAAATCTGTAGCGAGACCGCTTTGCCATCGTCATTGAGTTTGTAGGACGCGACGCGACCAACCTGTATGCGACGGAAGTAAATGGGTGAACCAATATCCAGCGAGCCCAAGTCCACCGCATGCAGCATGAAGCTTCTGCCCTTCTCGTCATGCGTGACGGAGGGTGGCGTTTCCAGTCCGGTGAAGTTCGATTGCGGCTGTTGGGAACTACCCACATCCACACCAATAAACGAACCCGACAGCAGCGTGTCGATGCCCGACACACCGCCCAGACCGATGCGCGGACGCACCACCCAGAAACGCGTGTCCGATACGGCGATGCCCTCCGCGCTCTTTTCCAGATCCACTTTGACAAACACGTTGTGATGATCCGGACTCAAACGGATGGTGGTCACTTTGCCAATGACCACATCTTTGTACTTCACGACGGTCTTGCCAGGGTCCAGGCCTTGCGCGTTCTGGAAGCTGATGGTGATGGTCGGCCCTTGCTGCACCCATGCGTTGATGACCAGCGACAGGCCCACCAGCGCCGCCACGATCGGCACCAGCCAGATGAGCGCAGGCGTCGCGCGGCGACGCCGCACTACCGGCTCTGGCAAATGGTCGTTCAAACCGGGTTTGGTCTCGTCACTCATCTTCGTCCTTGCAATCCCAGATCAAGCGCGGGTCGAAACTCATGGAAGCCAGCATGGTCAGCACCACCGTCAAGCCGAAGTAAACGACGCCCGGCAACGGTTCCACCTGACTGAAAAATCCGAACTGCACCAACGCGGTCAACAGCGACACCACGAACACATCCAACATCGACCAGTAACCGATGAACTCTACCAGCCGGAACAACTTGGACCGCTGCGCGCGCGCCCAATTGGTACCGCGATGCACACTCAGCAACAGTGTGCCCATGACCAGGAATTTCATCATCGGCACCACGATGCTGGCCGTGAAGACGATGACCGCCAGATCCGGCGACCCCTTCACCCACAGCTCGATGACGCCGCTGAGAATGGTGTTGTCATCCACATCGCCCAGACTGACCGTGCGCATGATCGGCAGCACATTGGCGGGAATGTACAGCAGAAACGCTGCAATCAATAACGCCCATGTCCGGGCGCAGCTATTGGGTTTGCGCCGATGCAGCTCGGCGCCGCAACGCGGACATGCGGCGTCATCGATACCGGTATCGCGACAGACCTGGCCGCATATGTGGCAACCGATCAGCCCCAGTTCGTGGGCACGCGGCAACGCGCTCATGGCGCCTGCTCCGGAATCTTGTCCCATAACTGACGCACATCGATGCCAGAAAAAATGGTGATCAGCACCGCCAGCGCGGCATAAGCGAAAACACCGATATCGGGCTTCACATCGAAATAAAGATGTGCCTTGACGATCGACACCAGCACGCCGAGCACAAACACTTCGCTCATCGTCCATGGGTTGATGTAATGCATCACCACCATCAGGCGACCGAAACCCGGTGCACGCCGCCCAACGCGGCCGTACGCGAGCAACCACCCCATCGTGAGCATTTTGCACAGCGGAAAGAAGAACAGCGTCCCGGCGGCAAGCACCGCCACAACCTGCGAGTGCTCTTTCCACATCATGATGATGATGCCCCACAACGTGGTGCGAATCTGTTCGCCGTTGAAACCGAGCGTGATGATCGGCCACACGTTGGCCTGCACGAACACCACCATCACCGTAACCACCAGCGCAAACATTCCGTTGACGCCGATCCGCTGGTGCCGCTCCAACACAGCCTGACAGCGCAGGCAGCGAGCCACTTCGCCATACGCCAGGGAACGGCGGCGATGCACCGTGTCGCAATACTCACAGATCAGCAATTCGGGCGTTGCCGCTTTCTGCGTGTGCTCGATGCTGGAAGGCGGCAAACTCATGCGGGCGATTCTCGCAAATCCGCGGCAACCGTGCGCATACTTGATAAGCTCCCTTATGCCCCGATTTATGTGCGGATAATCCTCAGGGAGCCCTATTTGTGAACGCCGCCGTCACTTCGCCTATCTTTGATGTCGACCAGGAAAACTTCGAGACCGACGTATTGCAGGCCTCGCTAAAGACCCCAGTGCTGGTGGATTTTTGGGCAACCTGGTGCGGCCCCTGCAAAACGCTGGGTCCGATGCTGGAAAAACTGGCCACCGAGTACAACGGCGCGTTTCGCCTGGGCAAGGTGGATGTCGACAAGAACCAGGAACTGGCTGGCGTTTTCGGTATCCGCAGCATTCCGACAGTGATGTTGGTCAAAGATGGCCAGATTGCCGACGGTTTCGCAGGTGCCCTGCCCGAAGGCCAGCTGCGCGAATTTCTTTCACGCCACGTGCAACCGCTCGAAGGCGATCTCGCTGACGACATCGAAGATGCTGCACCCGAATCGCCCGAACAAGCCATCAATCGCCTGCAGCAAGCCATCGCTGCGGATGCCGATCGTCCCGAATTGAAGCTCGATCTTGCTGTGGCGCTGGCACAGGCCGGCCAGGCATCGGCGGCCGAGGCCGAACTCAATGCACTGCCAGCGAATCTCGCGACCGATACCCGCGCAGTTCGTTTACGCAGTCAGCTCGATCTTGCCCACTCCCTCGAAGGCACGCCTGCGCTGGACGTGCTGCAACAACGCGTGCAAGCCAACCCGCAGGATTGGGAAGCGCACGATCTCCTCGGTGTACGCCTTCTGCTTGGCAACGATCCCGGCGCTGGCATGGAGCATTGGCTGCTGATGCTCGAAAAGGCGCGCGACTGGAACGACGGTCAGGCAAAAAAGCGCCTCTTAGCAGCATTCAACACGCTGGACGATGCCGAACTCGTTGGACGCTATCGCCGCCGCATGACGTCGCTTTTGTTCTAAACAGCTCAAACGCAGTTCTGCGGGAAAACCCCAAAACAAAGCCTACCATACGCGTGCGCATGGTAGGCTTTGTGCTTTCTTTCCCGGGAGCTGAGGGATGCGCGCATCGACATTTCGCCGGTTGCTGAACCTGTGGCCGCCGTTTTTCTTCAACAGCATTCGCGTGGTGAGTCTGGACGAGGATTACACCGAAGCGCGTGTGGTGTTGCGCTTGCGCCCATGGAATCGCAATTACGTGCGGACGCAATTCGGCGGCAATTTGTTCGCGATGGCCGATCCGTTCTGGATGCTGCTGATCATCCAGCATTTGGGGAAAGATCATTACGTCTGGGACAAGGCAGGCACGATCGACTTCGTCGCACCGGGACGCGCCGATGTCTATGCGCATTTCAAGCTCGAACCGGGCGTGCTGGATGAACTGCGTGCAGCGGCGGCCGGCGGTGAAAAAGTACTGCGCTGGTTTGAAGTGCCGATCAAGACAGCCGACGGTGAAATCGTCGCCATCGTTCGCAAGCAAATCTACGTGCGGCTGAAACCGAAAAGCCGCTAATTTTCCAGCGCAGGCGTAGCCGCGGAACCGGCGAGAATGCCACCGTCGATATTGAGCTCGGTGCCCGTCATATATGCGGCTTCGTCGGAAGCGAGCATCACTGCCAGCGCAGCCACTTCTTCCGGGGCACCGAAACGCTGCATGGGTGTATCGCGCACGCACGCGCGCATGTTCGCTTCGCGCTCCGGACCACGGCCAAGCATCGGTTCCCACATCGGCGTAAGGATCGCTGCCGGATGAATCGAGTTGCAGCGAATCGCCAGGCCCTGTTCCGCGCAATACAAGGCTACCGTCTTGGTGTGATTGCGCACGGCCGCCTTGGATGACGCATAAGCTGCCGCCGCAGGAATACCTACCAAACCTGAGCGAGAAGAAATATTGATGATAGAACCCGCGCCTTGGTCGCGCATTGCGCGTATGGCTTGTCGGCAGCCCAGAAACACACCATCCAGGTTAGTGCGATGGACCGCATGCCAGTCTTCGAGTGAAGCGTGCTCGGGATCGTGTAGACGCATGCCGTCTTCGAAACCTGTGACGCCTGCATTGTTGACCAGCACATCCAGCCGACCCTGATCGAGCAGGATCTGCACCATCACGCGCTTCCAATCGAGTTCCACGCGTACATCCAGGTGACTGTAAGACGCATCGCCCCCGATGGCCTGCGCAGCAGCCTGACCTTCTTTATCGCGGATGTCGCTCAACACGACGTGAGCGCCTTCTTTGGCAAAAGCGCGTGCTATCGCTTCGCCGATGCCACGCGCGGCACCGGTGACCAAGGCCACCTTACCCTCGAGACGACGCATGCGCTTCCCCTGTTAGCGCTGTAAGCGATTCATTCTCACGGTAAGCGCGCGATGTGCTCAAGTATCAATTGCGCTTTTTGCACACCAGTACCGTATTTACCGGGCACGACTTATTGGACCACGGGAAATGGTTGCGTGGCGCATCGGTCCATCGTCCCTCCCTCCACTCCCCTACAATGGGCCTCCCCACTCCATCGGTATCTCCCCAATGCCGCGGTTGCGCCTCAAACGCTATCTCATCACCGGCCTGCTGACCTTCCTGCCCTTATGGGTCACGTTTCTGGTCTTCAAATTCGTGTTCGGCTTGCTGGCCAATATGGGAGCCCCGCTGGTTTCCGGCTTCATAGCCTTGCTCAATTTATGGGCGCCACAGACAGCAGCGAAGCTCGATGAGAGCTGGATGACCAACAGCATCGCGCTGGTGCTCACGCTGATTGCGCTCTACCTCATCGGCTTCTTTGCAAACTGGGTGATCGGCCAGCGTTTGCTGCACGCGTTTGACACACTGCTGCAACGTATTCCGCTAGTTCAAACCATTTATGGCGGAACGAAGAAACTCACGACGGTGTTGCAGAGTAAACCGAGCGGTCTGCAACGTGTGGTGCTGGTGGATTTTCCGCGCAAGGGGATGAAAGTCGTCGGCTTCGTCACGCGTACGATGATGGAAGAAGGTACCGGCCGCGAAATGGCCGCTGTGTACATTCCCACCACGCCCAATCCGACAGGTGGTTACCTCGAAGTGGTGCCGCTGGATGAATTGACACCCACCGACTGGACCATGGATCAAGCCATGGCGTTCATTATTTCCGGCGGTGCCGTGGCACCGGATACATTGCCGGCATCGCCCAGTACGTTGCACGCAAACATCAACGAGGATCGAGACTAAATCATGCGTCGCCTTTTGCTATCACTGTTGGTGGGAGCCTTTGCCATGACTACGCATGCAGCCGGCCCGAACGACAACGACTGGATCACGCCCGCGGAAACCTCGCATTTCCGCACAACGCCCTCCTACAAAGAAACGCTCGCCTATCTGCAGCAGCTACAACAGGCAGCGCCCGGAAAGATCAAGCTGGAAACGTTCGGCATCACACCGCAAGGACGCCCGATGACGGTGGTGATTGCCAGCAGCGACGGCACGTTTACGCCCGAAGCCGCACGCGCTGCGCACAAGCCGATTGTGCTGGTGCAGGCAGGTATCCATCCTGGCGAGATTGAAGGCAAAGATGCGGGCTTGATGTTGCTGCGCGATGTCGCGGTCAAGAACAAGTATCCGCATCTGCTCGACCATGTCGTGCTGGTCTACATCCCGGTCTTCAGCGTGGATGGTCACGAACAGAGCTCGCCTTACAACCGCATCAATCAGAACGGTCCGGAAAGCATGGGCTTTCGTGGACAGGCGCAATATCTCAATCTCAACCGCGACTACATCAAGGCCGACGCGCCGGAAATGCTTGCATGGCTGAAGCTCTGGCAGACATGGTTGCCGGATTTCCTGATCGATGTGCACACCACCGACGGCGCGGACTACCAGTACGACTTGACGTGGTACACCGAAGATCCGCACAAACTCGATCCGGCTATCGCAGCATGGCAGAAGAAAACCATCGTTGACGAAGCGATGCCTGCGTACGAGAAGCACGGCCATCTCGCGTCAATCTATCTTGAATTCAAGGATGGCCGCGATCCGCGCAAGGGCATCGAAAATTTCGGCTCTGGGCCGCGCTTCTCCACAGGTTATGCCGCACTTCAGAACCGGCCGGCGTTGCTGATCGAAACGCACATGCTCAAGTCGTATGCAGTACGCGTTTATGCCGTCTACGACCTGCTGCACGCATTGCTCGACGACATCAATCGCGATCCCGCCGCGTTGCTTGCCGCGACGAGCAAAGCCGATGCCGACACGGTTGCGCGCTCAAAAGACGCCAAGGCGCAAGTGCCCTTGACGTTCAAGCCCGATCCAACACCGGCACCGTTCGAACTGAAAGGCTATGCCTTCACCCAGACACACAGCGATATTTCGAACGACACCTGGATTCAATACGACCCGACCAAACCGCAGACGTATCGCATCGACAACTGGAATGGCTTGCTGCCCGACCTCTCGATCACGCCGCCAGCGGCTTACGTGATTCCAGCGGAGTGGAAGGTCATCATCGAGAAGCTCGATGAGCATGGCATTGCCTATCTGCGCATCGGTCATCCGATGAAACAGATCGATGCAGAGGCGTATCAGCTCAGCGATCCGAAGTGGGCCGATACGCCCTTTGAAGGTCACCTGATGCTTCGCAGCTTCTCACTGCAGGCGAAACCCACCGAAGTGACGCTGCCGGCAGGATCGGTTGTCGTGCCGATGAATCAGCGCGCGGCGAACGTCGCTATCGAACTGCTTGAACCGCAGGCACCCGATTCGTTGCTGCACTGGGGCTATCTCAACGCGATTTTTGAAGCGAAGGAATTCGGTGAGCAGCGCGTGCTGGAAAAACTGGCGCGCGACATGATGGCGAAGGATCCGAAGCTCAAGGCGGAGTTTGAGCAGAGGCTGCATGATGATCCGGCTTTTGCCGCGAGTAGTCGTGCGCGCCTGGCATTCTTTTTTGAGCGTTCGCCTTGGTACACGGTGCAGGCGGTGGGTGCTTATCCCGTATTGCGGCTCAATGCCGCGCAGCTGGCAATTCTCGGTACAAAGTAGCGCATCCACTTTACCTCACCGTCATTCCGGCGAAGGCCGGAATCCAGTTCAAATTGATTGTCCGAAGGACACCGCACAGGTTTTGAGTGCTTCGCACAACGTATTTAGACTGGATTCCGGCCTTCGCCGGAATGACGGCGAGGTGAGAACATATGTTGTCGGAATGCGTAACATCAGAAGACTTAAGCGGGCACCACTTCGAACGGGCGCATCATCTCGTTCGCTTCATGCTCAAGCAGATGGCAATGCCAGACGTACTTACCAACATAGCCATCGAAACGCACGATGATGCGCGTCACCACACCCGGCGATGCCTGCACGATATCTTTCCATCCCATCTCATTGGGCAACGGCGGCTCCGGCGCCCCCGTGTAGCGGATGGTTTTTGAAGCAAGCCATTCGCCCTGATCGAAGCGGCGGCGGTCCAGAATTTGGAACCGCACCAGATGCAAATGAATCGGATGCGTGTCATCCGTGAGGTTGACGAAACTCCATATCTCGGTGCTTCCAAGCACCGGTTTTTCCGTCACCGGCTCATGCCACCGCTTGCCGTTGAGTAACATCAACATCGGCTCGGCGACGCAATCGTCGTATTCGTCCAGCGTCATCAAGCGCTGATTTGTCGCCGCGGATTCCGGCATGCGCGGGATATCGCGCAACACAGCCGGCACGACGCTGCCGTCGCGCACGTTGCCGCCACCGACACGGAACTGCATGATCGGCAGTGCATCGTTGTAAAGCGCAATATGCTGACCGGCCATCGTCGAAAAATCGACGACGAGATCGACACGCTCAGCCGGCGCGATAAGCACGGCTTTCTGCGTTAGCGGCGCTGAGAGCAACCCTTGATCACTGCCGATCTGCTGGAACGGGCGCTCGCCGGCGAGTTTCAAATGGAAGAAACGCGCGTTAGCGGCATTCAGCACGCGGAAACGATAACGACGCGGCTGCACCTCTAGATAAGGCAACAGCGCGCCATTCACCAGCATCGCGTCGCCAAAGACTTCCGAAACCCAGGGCGCCTCGCTATTTCCGGAGACGGGATAGTAAAGCTGCGCGTCCTGCGTAAGCAGTCGATCGCTCAGCGTAAGCGGAATTTCGAATTCTCCATGCGGCAAATTCAACGACTGCTCATGCTCATCGCGAATGATCAGGTTGCCAAACAGGCCCGCATAAATATTCAGGCGATTGATGCCCATCGCGTGGTCGTGATACCAAAGCGCCGCCGCATCCTGTTTGTTCGGATACATATGCAAGCGCGATTGCCCGGGCACGTACCAATCGTCCGGATAACCGTCACTATCGGTCTGCACGCGCGCGCCGTGCACGTGCACGATGCCCCGCACTTCCGGCTTGTCTTTCTCGGCGCCGTGAATATGGTGATCGATCGGAAGAAAGTGTTTCGCAGGCAGATCGTTGCGCCAATCAATGCGCGCGACCTTGCCGCTTTGCACTTCGATGGTCGGACCGGGCATGCAACCGCCGTACGTCCATACGCGCGTCGGCGGCAGATCGCGATGCAGTTTTTGTTCGGTTTCTTTCATGCTGACCTGAAGCACCTTGCCATCGCTTGCGTTCAACACGGGCGGCAACGGCAGCGGATCGACAAACGGCTTCAACTGCATCGGGTTGAGCAAACGCGGCACCTTGGCTTGGTCGGCGACCATGTGTTTGCACAACGCGCCACCGCCCATCTTGGGTTTCATGTCATCCATGTCGTGCGCGAGCATGCGCATCGGCCACGCGCTGGCGCTTAGACCCAGAACAGACCACTTCAGAAACTCACGGCGTGATGGCGGCACAGTTACTCATCCCGGCAAATTCAGATATGCAAAAAGCATCGCCCCAAAAAATGGGGCGATGCTTGATCATAAACCGCGCTTTATGAGGCGCGATGTTCGTCTCAGTTCTGGCTAACCTTCTCGCCCGTCTGCGTGTCCAGGAACAAGCGGCGAGCCATGGGCCACGGCGAGTAGAAGTCGAACATGTTGGTGATGTTGCCAGACTGGGCATCATAGGAACCGCCACCAAGGCGACGGCCATCCAGCCAGTTGTCTTCGATGAAGCGGGTGATCGAGGTCTGGTCGACCAGCGTGTGATCGACGTAGTTCTGACGTGCCCACGGCGAGATCACCAGCATCGGCAGGCGCGGACCAAAACCGCAGCGGCCCTGCACCGGCTTGTTACCGGAAGCGATACCCGGAAGCGTATTGCGCGCTTCGCATTGATTGGTGCCGGTCAGCGCATCGTCAGCCGTCAGCGAACCGTTGACGTGCGGCGCAGCCTGATGGTCGTACCAGCCATCGGAGTCGTCGTACGCAATGATGACCGCCGTATTTTGCCAATCGGGCTGCTTTTCGAGGAAGTTGATCACGGTCGTGACAAACGTCTGCTCGTCGAGCGGATCGGAATAACCGGCGTGACCATCCTGATAACCCGGCGCCTTCAGGAAGCTCACTGCAGGCATGTTGCCGGCTTGAACAGCGGCGTAAAAATCGTTGATGTCGTACTGGTGGTTGCCGGCATCACCCTGATGGCCGATCGTCGCTACCGAAGTAGGACGTGCGTGCGTCGGGTTGGCCGTCGAGGTGTAGTACTGGAACGGCTGATGGTGCGGAATGTAGTCGGCCTTCACCGTCTGCGTCACCGTCGAAAGCGTGCTGCGCTTGCAACTGGTGGTGCCATTGCTATTGACCGTGCTCAGATCGAAACCACCTTCGAAGAAGCCCCAGGTGATGTTTTTCTCATTGAGCAGATCGCCGATGTTCTTGCCGCCCAGCTGCACCACGGCGCCGCTGGTGGTGGAGCACACGTCGCCCACGGGGTCGGCATCGCTCACCAGCGTGAAACCACCCTGGCCGTCGGCGACTTCCACGCCGCTGGCATTGCTCGACGCGACGATGCCATTGGTCTGGCCCGAAATCAGGTTGATCGCACCCTGGGTGGACGCACCGAAGGTGGAACCGTAGCTATTGTCGTTCAGTGCAAAGTGCTGCGCGTAGTTCCACATCGCGGTGACGGTGTTGCCGTCGTAATAACCCATCACCTGGCCGTTGCCGTCTTCGTCGGCAGGCGCGCCCGGCAGGGTTTCACCCGAACCGGTGAATTCCGGGAAGAGATCCATCTTGTCGTTGTCGAAAGCCTGCTGTTCCGGCTGGTAATCGTGATCCTGGTCGGCCGTCGCCGCTTGCGTGCGGTCGAGGCGGAACGGATTGATCGCGCCGGTGCCGTTGCCGGTGTTGGAGGCCGTCGGGTTATGCGCCAGCAACGAAGGAGTCAGGCCGTTGACGCGCGGCGTGAACGGCGACGGGTAGAAGGCCGGCTCGCCTGCTGCGTTGACCGCATAAGGATAGGTGCCGAAGTAATGATCGAACGAAACGTTTTCCTGGAAGATCACCACCAGATGCTTGATCGGGGTGGCAGTGCGGGCGTGATCACCATGACGGAAGTCCGGTGAAGCAGGGCCCTGGGCAGATGAAGCTACGGACAGCGTTAACAAGCAAGCGGCAAGACAAACAGCTAGACGAGTGCGCATGGCAGTCCTCCGGTGACAGTCGATGGGCACGCTCCCCTAAGCGTGATAGTCAACGACCATACCCAGCCGCGATGACAGGCTGGTAACAACCATGCGACGGCGATAAAAACGATTTGGCAAAAACGATGCGGCTGCAGCGCACAAACCGACGGCGCACGCGCCGACAAACCACCCCTGACCTTTGACACTGTGTCCTCCATGACCTTTGACCTAGGGTGAACGGTCATGGCGGCCAGAGGGGGAGAGACCGACGGGCCAGCCTGAGTAAACACAATCGCTTGCGGGCGATTTATCGACACTTCCAGAGGGATTTTCATGACTAACAAGCCTATGAAGCCGCTAGTGCTCGCTGTGAGCGTTGCCCTGGCCCTGACCGCCTGCGGCAAACAGGAACAAGCCGCTGCACCGGCACCTGCCCCGGCATCCACGGCCGCACCCGCCGCCGCTGCGACCACCGCTGCTGCCGCCAAGCCGGCCAGCATTTTTGATGTGAATGAGCTGGACAGCAGCATCAATGCCTGTCAGGACTTCAATAGCTTCGTCAATGCCAAGTGGATCGCCGCAAATCCGATCCCGAACGATCACACCAGCTGGGGTGCGTTCAATCAGCTCGCCGAGCAGAGTCTGAACACGCAGCACGACATCGTCGACGCCGCTGCCAAGAATGCCGCACAGGCCAAGGCCGGCTCGATCGAGCAGAAGATCGGCTGGTTGTATCAGGCCGGTATGGATCAGGACGCCGTCAACAAGGCTGGCTTCGACCCGCTGAAGCCGCAGCTCGATCAGATCGCTGCGCTGAAGACACCGGCCGACATCGCCAAGTACATCACCGATCGTGACGCCCAGGGCGACATGCAGGTGTTCGACTTCGGCGCCGGCGCCGACTTCAAGGATGCCAAGCTGCAGATCGGTTTCGCCAACCAGGGTGGCCTGGGTCTGCCGACACGCGACTACTACTCCGATGCCAAGTACGCCGACATTCGTGACGCCTACAAGGCACACATCGTCAAGACGCTGGCACTGACGGGCGTCTCCGATGCGGACGCGAAAAAGCAGGCCGACGAGGTTCTGGCGTTCGAAACCCAGCTCGCCAAGGCGTCGCTCTCGCCGACCGAACTGCGCGACCTGGACAACGAATATCACTTCGTGAGCGTGGCGCAGGCCGACAAGATCACCCCGCACTTCAGCTGGGACAAGTACTTCTCCGATCAGAACATCAATGTCGGCAAGGGCTTCTCGCTGTCGCAGCCGAAGTTCTTCGCCGAGTTCGACAAGCTGCTGGCCAGCGCACCGATCGACCAATGGCAGGCTTACTTGCGCTTCCACGCGATCGACAGCGCATCGCCGTACCTCAGCACCGCTTTCCAGGACAACCGCTTCGACTTCTACGGCAAGACGCTCTCCGGCCAGCCGGAACAGCGCCCGTTGTGGAAGCGCGTGCTTGGCGCCGTGAACGAGTCGATGGGTGAGGCGCTTGGCCAGCTGTACGTCGCCAAGGAGTTCACGCCGGAAGCCAAACAGCGTGCCGAAGAACTCGTTACCAACGTGCGCGAGGCGCTCAAAGAGCACATCCAGAATTCGGATTGGATGAGCGACGCCACCAAGCAGAAAGCACTCGAAAAGTGGGACAAGTTCCTGCCGAAGATCGGCTATCCGGACCACTGGCGTACCTGGGACGGCCTGGATATCAAGCAGGGGGACTACTACGGCGACGTGACGGCCGCCGCCAAGTTCAACCACGATTGGGATGTCGCCCACATCGGCAAGCAGACCGATCGCACCGAATGGGGCATGACCCCGCAGACGGTCAACGCTTATTACGATCCGAGCACCAACACGATCAACTTCCCGGCCGCGATCCTGCAGCCGCCGTTCTTCTATGCCAACGGCGACGACGCAATCAACTACGGCGGCATCGGCGCAGTGATCGGCCACGAATCCAGCCACGGCTTCGACGATCAGGGCTCGCAGTTCGATGGCGACGGCAACAAGGCCGACTGGTGGACGGCACAGGACAAGTCACAATTCAAGTCGCGCACCGGCAAGCTGGTCGACCAGTTCAACGGCTATGCACCGCTCAAGGACAAGCCGGACGTGCACGTCAACGGTCAGCTGACACTGGGTGAAAACATCGCCGACCTAGGCGGCCTGAATGTCGCTTACGACGCACTGCAAAACGCGCTGAAGAAGAACCCGGCCGAAGCGGACCAAAAGATCGACGGTTACACCCAGGACCAGCGTTACTTCCTGAGCTGGGCCCGCGTCTGGCGCGAGAACATCCGTCCGAAGACGGCCGAGCTGTACTTGAACATCGATCCGCACTCGCCGGCTGAATTCCGCGCGATCGGCGCCCCGTCGAACATGGCGGCGTTCGCCACGGCGTTCCAGTGCAAGCCCACCGACCCGATGGTTCGCTCGGGCGACAAGCAAGTGAAGATCTGGTAAGTGGCTGATACCACCGCGGTGTAATCGCCCCGGTCTGAAAGCAACGAGGCCCCGCACGCAAGTGTGGGGCCTTTTCATTTCTTCTTACGACAGCCTTACGCAAGAAACACTTCACAAGTTCGTAACAGCATGCGATAATGACAACGATTCGCATTTACATCGAACACAGTGATGTGTGGAATAGCAAGCGGGATGAGGGATTGAAGCCCTCAGGCGAGCCAACCCACCGGTGTTCGGGCTCCTTCACCTTCGCCAAGTTGCTGACCATGCCCGCTAACTTCCGTCCGACGACCCTCCAGGCCGCCTTGCTCCTCGCGCTGGCCCTCCCCGCCGCAACGCACGCACAGACCACCACCCCTGCCACCGACACCACCAGCACGCCACAGAACGAGACGCAGACTTCCAGCAAAACGAAAACGCTGGAATCGGTGCACGTTACCGGCAGTGTGATCGGTAACGACTACGACACCGACACCTCGACCGTCGGCGCCAAGGTGCCCACCTCGCTACGCGACATCCCGCAAACCATCGTCGTGGTGAATCGCGATCTGATGGACGCGCAAGGCGCGACATCGTTGTCGGATGCGCTGCGCAATGTCCCAGGCATCACGATTGGTGGCGCTGAGGGCGGGCAGATCGGCAACAACATCAACCTGCGCGGTTTCACGGCGCGCACAGACATTTACCTGGACGGCTTTCGCGATCCGGGCCAGTACTACCGCGACGTGTTCGATCTGTCGGCGATCGAAGTGCTCAAGGGACCGTCATCGATGTTGTTCGGCCGCGGCTCGACCGGCGGCGTGATCAATCAGGTGACGAAAGAGCCGGAGCTGAAGCCGTTCGGCCAGATCACCGCAACCGTCGGCAGCGACGACCGTTACCGCACTACCGCCGATTTCAATCAGCCGCTGTCCGATACCGCTGCCGTGCGTTTGAACGTGTACGGCCAGGACATGCATTCCACGCGTGACGTGCTGAAGAATCAGGACGCTGGCATTGCGCCGTCGGTCCGATTCGGCATCGGCACCCCGACGCAGATCACCTTGTCGGCGTTGATCCAGCGCAATCACGACACGCCCGATTACGGCCTACCACCGATCAACGGCCGACCGGCGAATGTGAGCTACAAGAATTGGTATGGACTGACCGACGATCGCACAAACCAGAGCGTCAACGAATTCAACGCACGTCTTGAACATGCTTTCACGGACAACGTGAATCTGCGCACGCAGCTGCAATACAGCGATTACACGACGAATGCACGCGAAACGGCGGCCAACAGTGTCGTGACAGCCGGCGGCGTGACGCTCAACAAAACACTGGGCAATCCCACCGATTTGCCGCTGTCGGATCTGTACGTGCAGCTGGCCAGTCACGATCGCATCATTCACGACAAGATTCTCGACAGCCAGACCGATCTCACCACCAAGTTCGACACCGGTTTCATTCAGCACACGCTGATTACCGGCACCGAGTTTGCGCATGAGACGTACAACAACCAGGGCTACACGCGAAACGGTCTGCCGTTGCTGTCGCTGGTCGATCCCGTGCAGGAATCCACGCCTTCGAACGTCACCACGACCGTCGGCAACTACGCGCAATCCACCGGCAACACCGCCGCGGTTTACGCAAACGACACCATGCGTTTGAACGATCAATGGATCGCCGTCGCCGGCCTTCGCCGCGATGAATTCGATGCGCATATCAGCAATACCGTATCGCTGCCCTCCTATGCGCAGCAAACGGTGTATTTCACCAGCGTGCGCGGCGGCGTGATTTATCAGCCCAGCGAAAAGCAGTCTTACTACGTGTCGTACGGCACCTCGTTCGATCCGTCGCTGGAACAGCTGACGTTGACGAATGGAACGCAGGATCTGGCGCCGGAAAAGAATTATTCGTACGAAATCGGCGGCAAGTGGAATCTGATCGACGACGTGCTGGCCGTTAACGCCGCGCTGTACAACCTTGAACAAACCAATGCGCGTACCGAAACCTCATCGGGCGAATACGTACTGGATGGCAACATTCGCGTGCGTGGCGCCGAACTGGGTGTTGTCGGTCACATCACGCCGCACTGGCAGATCTTCTCCGGTTACAGCTACATGGACGGCAGAATCGTGAAAGCGATGGACGGCACGCAAGGCAATGTGCCCGCCAACACGCCGCGCAATACGTTCACGACGTGGAGCACCTACACCTTCGCGCAAAACTGGGAAGCCGGCGGCGGCCCGACGTACATGTCACAACGTTATGCAGCCAACACCGACCTCGTCAGTGTCGGCGGCTATACCCGCTGGGACGGCACGGTGGCGTACCATCAACCCAGTTACGATATTCGACTCAACGTACTCAACCTGACCAACAAGCGCTATTTCGATGCGCTGATTCAGTCGGACGGCGGCCGTTCTGTGCCGGGTATCGGCCGCACGGAAATGGTGACGTTCACCTATAAGTACTGACGGAGAGCACTTCATGCTGGTGCATGTGCCCGCCCTGCTCAACAGCGAACAACTCGCGCATTTCCGCAAGCAACTCGATGCCGGAAACGCACCGTGGGTCGATGGGCGTGTCACCGCCGGGCATCAAGGTGTTCATGTCAAACAGAACCAGCAGATCGCCGAGGGATCTTCCACAGCGATCGAGCTGGGCAACGTCGTGCTCGCTGCGCTGGAGCGGCACCCGCTATTCATCAGTGCGGCACTCCCTCATCGCGTTTATCCACCGATGTTCAACCGCTATCAGGGCGGCATGCATTTCGGCAGTCACGTGGATGGATCGGTGCGCCTGATGCCCGGCACGGGCGAGAAGATCCGCACCGACCTTTCCGCCACCCTCTTCCTCGCAGCACCCGATAGTTATGAAGGCGGCGAACTCCTGATCGAAGACACCTACGGCACGCAGACCGTCAAACTGCCTGCCGGCGACATGATTCTTTATCCAGCGAGCAGTCTGCACCAGGTCAACCCCGTCACCCGCGGCACGCGCGTAGCCTGCTTTTTCTGGGTGCAAAGCATGATCCGCGACGACGGACAGCGCACCCTTCTGTTCGACCTGGACAACGCCATCCAGCGGCTCACCGCCACCAACGCGGACGAAGCCGCCCGCGTGCGGCTGACAGGCTGCTACCACAACCTGTTGAGAATGTGGTCCGACGTTTGAGCGAGGGATAGCTCAGCGTCACCCAGACCGCCAAAAGCCAAATTCTTGATGGCCATCAACATTCCGGCGACAAGCGGCCGTTTTCGTCCGACGGGCGGCTATTCAATTCGGATTTCCCCTACAAGATAATGCGTCTATCTTCGGGCGTAATCCGCGCTTCTGGCTCCTTGTCGAGCCAACAAGCCTGCTAATCACCCGGACGAGGCATGGGAACAAAGGGGCGGCCGGACATTCTCCGGTTGATGCAATCCAACTCGGCTAAACGCCACATGGGGGAAGCATGAGCACGATGCACACGCATCGCAGGGCCATGGCCGGTTTTACCTTGATCGAAGTGATGGTAGTGATCGTCATCGCTGCCGTCCTTATGGTCTGGGCGCTCCCCACCTACAAGAACATGGTCACACAGTACCGGATGACCGATGAGCTCGCCCAGATCCAGTCGGATGTGGAGCTGGCTCGCTCTTCGGCAATTCGCACTGGTGTCGACGTAGCCATGTGTCCGACAGCAAGTCCCGCGGCAAGCGTTCCTACTTGCACCGGCTCCAACGAATGGAACACTGGCTGGGTGATGTATACGGAAGCCAACAGTACGTCGTTCGTGACGGGCGTCGATACGGTGCTTCGCGCCCATGCAGCCTTTTCGGGCACCGACACGCTGCAGTCTTTTAATGCCTTGCAGGGTGCAACGAATCCTTCCGGCTCCGTCAACAGCATCGTTTTCAATCGCATGGGCGGCACGGCCTCGTTCGGCGCCAATGAAACCGCGGCTCCGAATATTGGCGCGCTGACTCTCAACGATGCGAACTTCGACGCAAGCACGCTCCGCTGCCTGACGATCTCGGAAGTGGGAGCCATCACGGTCACATCGCCACAAACCGCATCCAAGAATCCTCCACCATGTCCATAATCAACGTTTCCTTGATCCGGCATCGCGGCTTCAGCCTTTTGGAAGTACTGGTGGCCTTGGTCGTCATTTCGATCGGGGTGCTTGGCATTGCGGCGATGCAAGCCACGGCCTTATCCGGAACGCACACTTCGCAAACCGAATCGCTGGTTGCGCTGCAGGCGCGTAGCCTCGCTGATGCCATGCTGGCGAATAGCGCATTCTGGGCCAGTGCAGCCGCACCTTCGTCGGTCATCGTGTCGCCAGCATCAAGTGGCACATCCGTCACCTTTAGCGGTGCCTCGGCCGGAACATTTACAGGCTCGACTAGCTGCCTGGACAGCGCTTGCTCTGCGGCGAACATGGCGGTGTATGACGTCAGAGATTGGGCAGCAAATTATTTCGCGCAAGCTCCGAAGTCCAATGCGGTGATCTCCTGTCTTACCGCGAGCACGCCACCGGTGTGCACGATCCAGTTGAACTGGTCGCAGAAGAAATCCGTCGCGATCAATGCTGCTACCACATCTACCAGCAGCTCACCGGCGACGGCGACCACCGTGTCTTACACGCTTGTCAACGAACTTTAAAAGCCATGATGACGACACGAGCCAAGCAACACGGTATGAGTCTGATCTCGCTGATGATCGCGCTGACGATCGGCGCGTTCCTGCTCGCCGGCCTATTCACGTTGTGGCTTCAAACGCGCAACACACTCAATGCACAAGGATCGTTGGCGCAATTGCAGGACAATGAGCGCATGGCGCTTACCGTGATGGCCAATACCGTCCAAGACAGCGGCTATTACCCCATTGCAGAAAATTATGGGACGAGTCCGCCCAGCCCAACGTTGACGTCAACGAATGCTTTTCCCGCCAGCACTTCGTCCACTTATTCGTTTACGGCCGGACAATACATAACGGGAACATATGGTGGCGGTACTACGAGCGACACCGTTGCGGTGCGCTATATGTCGGACGGTAACGCACTCGATTGCCTCGGACAGCTTCAGCCTAACCTGGTAGTCGTCACCAATACTTACACCGTAAGCACCGCGGGCAATCTAACGTGCGCGGTGACGGCGACAACGTCCGGCGGTACCACTACAACGACTCAGGCCATGCCCGTGGTAAGCGGCGTTTCGCTGTTTACGGCGTACTACGGTGTCGATCCCGGCAATACGGGTTCGGCCACCGAATACATGACCGCTACGGAAGTGGCCTCAGCCAGCTATTGGTCTAACGTCCGCTCCGTCAAGCTTCAACTGACCTTTCCCAATCCTTTGTCCGGCCAGGCCGGACAAAATGCAGAATTGCCGATGATTGAGCGCATCGTCGCCGTCACGCAGACGACGACGTCACTCTAGCCTTGCCCTTAAGCGATATCGAATACGCCTATGAGACGCTCAATCCCATTCCACCATGTTAAGCAGCGCGGCTTTGTGCTCATCGCCAGCATGCTGATGCTGGTCGTGCTTACCTTCATGGCGGTCGCCATGTATCACAGCTTCACGACGCAACAGAACATGACGGCCAACACCAAAGAGAAAGGCCGCGCTTTCCAGATGGCGCAGAGCACGCTGCAGTACGCCGAATATCAGTTGCTGACCCGCGGGTTGGGCATCTTTCCGACGACCTGTACTGCGCCACCCTCGCCATCGAGCACGTTCACCGTCTGCGGCTCTCTCTCCACGGAGCACGTAGTCATAGTGCCGCCATCATCTGGCAATCCGGAGTGGTCGCTCACAAACGCCATGACCTATAACCCGGATAACCAGGACACGTCCGTCGCCATCAGCACAACCCCAGGACAAAACACGTACTACCGGGAACCGGAGTACTACGTGCAATACCTGGGCACAACCACGGCAACCACCTGCCCCACTTCGAAACCTGCGTTGTACGAAGTGACCGCGCTTGCCTTTGGCGCGTCGCCCAACACGGTCGCCATGGTTCAAAGCACTTATCAACTCTTACCTACCGTCTGCAACTTGGGGGGGCCCTAATGAAAGCGATCCGATTTGTTGCCATTGGAGCGGCGTTGATCGCCCTGTGGACCCACGCGCCTCTCACGCTCGCGCAGACATCCAACGTCGTTTCCGACACCTTCACCGGCACGGCAGCCAACCTGCAGTGGGCGTCGTTCAATGGCGCGTGCCTGACTGCCGGTGCCGTTCCTGCTACCGGCTCCGTTCCCACCTGCAGTCAGCTTGCTTATTACGGCAGCCAGGTGCAGACGGGCCTGACCAGCAATGCGGACACGGCCCCTAACGGCGCTCTGCGCCTTACGAATGGTTGCCACAGCGGTACGTGCTACTACGATCAGAACGGCGCGATTATTTCTGAAACGCCCTTCTCATCCGCCGAAGGTATCCAGGTCACGTTCACCACGTACACCTACGGTGGCGACAATTCCGGTGGCCACGGTGCTGACGGTATCGGTTTCTATCTATTGAATGGTGCCGACGCCGCCAAAGTAACCGCTGCTGCCGCCAACCCCAGCAACACGGGTGGCACGAATACCTGGACCCTCGGTTCATGGGGCGGTAGCTTGGGCTACAGCTGCTCCAACACGAACAGTCCTTATCCGGGCATGACCGATGCGTACATCGGCCTGGGCATGGACGAATTCGGTAACTTCCTCAATGCAGGCGACAACACGGGCACGGGTGCTCTCAACGCAGCGAATGCAGCGAGTGGTACAGGCGTGCAAAGCGGCCCTTACTCCGGAACGACCGGTGGCGGCGGCCCTGAATATCAACCAGGTCGTATTGGTTTGCGCGGCTACGGCAACATCAATCTGATATCGCTGCAAGCTGTCAATCCGAGTGCGACAACGAGCAACGTTCAAACGGTCTGCAGCAATGGCGGTACATATACATATCAGTCTGGGACGAATACGTCCACTCAATGGGCGTATACACGCATCTCAGGCAGCGGCAGCGCGGTGAGCTACTCAGGTACCCTTTATCAGCAAACCACCAGCAAGAATGGCACCGTTAGCTACACAGCAGCGGGTACGACATCGACGACCTCTGATGGCTATACCGGCACGGGTAATCCATACGGGCTTCATGGCAGCAGCTATGTTCCTATCACTATAACGTCGAGTCAGATTTCCACACCCATTATGTCGACGACGACGTTCGCCGACTATGCGGCAATTCCGAATGGTTATGTTAATTTGCCTTCGACTACTCCTCTCGCCAATGAGACGGCAACGTCGCGCGCCACGGCAACGCCTGTGTCGTACAAGCTTCAGATTACGCAGGACGGCTTGTTGAGCCTTTGGTATAGCTGGAACGGCGGCAACTACATTCCGGTACTCACCAGCCAAAGCATTGCGTCCTCGAACGGCACGATGCCGGGCAGCTTCCTGTTCGGTTTCGGTGGTTCGACCGGTGGTAGCGACAACGTGCATGAAATCACCTGCTTCCAGGCAACGCCGGCAACACAGGCAGCGAGCTCAGTCGGTATCAACGTGCAGGAGACCTCACAGGTCGATACCGGTACGCAGATTTACCTCGGCTTCTATCACACCAACAACTGGTGGGGCCAGCTGCAGTCGGTCGAGGTCTACGCCAATAGCGATGGCTCGATAACGCTGGGCAACACACCCAACTGGGACGCTTCGTGCGTTCTCACCGGCGGTTCGTGCCCATCGACAGGTGCAACCGGCATAACCGCGCAAGGAACGGGTTCGCGCAATCTTGTTACGTGGAGCGGCACGGCCGGAATTCCCCTCACCTGGGGACGCCTCACGTCCACAGAACAGGGGTGGCTGAACAATGACAGCCAAGGCGCCAATCGAACCGCTTATCTGCAAGGCGATCGTACCAACGAGGTAACGACTGGCGGCACCGGCATCTTCCGCGCTCGCACGAGCGTGCTGGGCGACATCATCGATTCGAGCCCGACGTGGGTGGGACCGCCGTCCACCGATTACCCAAACAGCTGGCAGGATCTCCTCCATCCTACCCAGGTAGCCTCGGAAAATTCGGGACAAACTTATTCGACGTTCATGACGAATTACGCCTCCCGTATCAACGTGGTGTACGAAGGTGCGAACGACGGCTTCATGCACGGCTTCGAGACTGGTTACTACAACGCGAGCGGCAACTACGTCGGCACGACCTCGAACGGCGTGTTTACCGGTACGTATAACGACGGTTACGAAATGATCGGCTACATGCCGCAAGCCGTCCTGCAAACCATCCATAACACCAGCGATAACACTCTGGATTATTCCTCCACCCATTACGCGCACAACTACTACGTCGACTCGACACCCGGAACAGGCGATCTCTATTACGGCGGCGTGTGGCACACATGGCTGGTGAGCGGTCTGGGTGCCGGCGGCAATGCGATCTTCGCCCTGGATGTCACCAATCCAACCGCCATTACGGCAGGTGTTCCCGCAGGCGGCCCGGGTAGCAGCACGCTGGGCGCAGGCAATGTGATTGGCGAGTGGTCCAACTCCGCCAACAGTCCATTGGTTTGCGGCACGGATACGACGACCAGCCAGTGCATGACCAATCTCGGCCAGACCTACGGCACTCCGCAGATTCGTCGCCTGCACAATGGCGAATGGGGTGTCATTTTCGGTAACGGACTGAACAGTTCCACCGGTGTTGCCGGCATCTACGTGATGACGATCAACAGTTCCGGTGGCGTTGATACCGTGTACTTCCTGAGCACGGGTGTTGGCGCTCCGGCCGGCTCCAGTAACGCGGAAGGTCCCAACGGTATTGCGTATGTCACGGCTGCAGATCTGGATGGCGACCACATTACGGATTACGTCTACGCGGGGGATGTCTATGGCAACCTCTGGCGCTTCGACCTGACGAGCGCCACCCCCGCCAGCTGGGCGGTGACGAGATATCCCAACACCACCAACGGCGCGTTGTTCAGCACGCCGCAAACGTCGTACTCCACACGCGTTAACGGCAACACCGTCAATGCCACGACGTATCAGCCGATCACCACTCAGGTGCTTGCGCTGGCTACCGAGCCCGTCACCAACGGCAAGTACTACGTGATGCTCGAGTTCGGCACAGGCTCCGTACAACCGCAAACATCGACGACCGCCATTTCTTATTCAGCCGGCCAGCAAGCGCTCTATGGCATCTGGGATTGGAAGCAAGGCGGCGCAGCGGGTACGCCGGGAACGACCTATGCGGGACTGACTGGAACCTCCGCACCAGGCGCCAGTACGCCGATCACTCTAACTACTCTTGAACAACAGGTCGCCACGACACTGGCTGCGGGCTCATACACATCGAGCAACACAACGGTGCAGGGCTACCGTACGGTCACGCAGAATACGATCTGCTTCGTCGGCATGACCTGCTCAACCACGGCCGGCACTCAATACGGTTGGTATATGAACCTGCCCGGGTTTACGGGCGTGCCACAGGTCGGCGTCAACACGACAACGGGTGTGCCGACTCAAACCGAACAGGTGATCTACAACCCGGTCGAACTCGACGGCGCCTTTATCGTGGATACCACCATTCCGGCCAACAATTCGCCGCTCACTTGCTCGGCACTGACGGCACAGGGTTGGACGATGGCGCTCAATCCGGCCGAAGGCGGTGCGTTCACCGAATCGTTCTTCGAAGCACCGGCGGGTACGTTCACGCAAGTCAACGGCGCATCGGTTGCCGGTGTGGCGCTCAATGCAACAGGTAGCGCCAGCATCTTGTCGGTGGGTAGTCAGGCGAATCTCGTCTACATGAACGGCAGTGGTAGCGGTGGCGGTAGTGGTAGTGGCGGCAGCCAAGAGGTGAATCCGCAACAGACTGCCAACGGTTCGCGCGTTACCTGGATTCAGCTGCATTGATGAAGGACATGGCAATGTCGACGATGAAGACGGCTTACAACCCAGGAACGATACGCACCATGGGAACGAACATTCGCACGCAACCGTTTTTTGCACGCCATCACCACGTGCGTGCAAACGGCAATGCCGGCTTTACGCTGATAGAAATAATGATCGTCGTGGTGATCATCGCCATCCTCGCGGCCATTGCGATTCCTATCTATCAAAAGCAGGTGCAGGAATCGCGGCGCACGGCGGCGAGAACGGGGTTGCTCGACCTGGCCAGTCGTGAAGAACGATATTTTTCGACCAACAACGCTTACACATCAAACCTGGACTCGCTGGGTTATCCAGGCGGTGGCACAAGCTTCACTGTGCCTAACAATACGCCGTCCTCGGATTACTACACCATTACGGTCACGATGGCCAACGCGAACGCCAACTTCACGGCAACGGCCACACCGATCTCAAACAGCACTCAGAAAACGGATGCGTGCGGAAACTTCACCATCACCGACACGGGCATTCAAGGAAATAGCGTCACACCGAACACCGGCTGCTGGTAAGTTTTTCCCGAACCTCGGTGGCGTGAACCATCGGTCCCAGAAGTACAGGCATTCGCTCGACGCCCAAACAACAGACGCCACCTAATTGGTGGCGTTTTGTTTTTCGGGAGCTGGCGCGGCCACGGGACAGAAATTCCTCACAAGACATCCACAAACCAGGGACCATAGCCAGCCACCGCTATTGCGCGGATAATCGACAGCCCTCGAAACCTACGCGGCTGTGCAATGTTCGTACCGGGTCAACGCTGGATATCCACTGCCGAGCCGGAGCTTGGTCTGGGCACCGTGCTACGCGTCGAAGGACGTGGCGTGCAGGTGTTGTTCGCCAAATCGGGCGTCCTGCGCCCTTATGCGGTGGATTCGGCCCCTCTTGTGCGTGCGGAATTCCGCGCGGGGCAGCGCATTGCCGGCAAGGGCATCGCCTTCCTTGTGGAGCGCATTGAGGAACGTGAAGGCCTGCTGGTCTACCGCGGCGAGGGTCGCGAGCTGCATGAAGGGCAGCTGGATGACGAGCAGAGCGTCAGTCAGGCCGATGATCGGCTGATCGGCGGCCGCACCGACGCCGTGCAGCACTTCGAGTTGCGCCTGGAAGGCCTCAAGCGCCGTGCGGACGCGCGTCGCTCGCCTAGCTGGGGCCTCGGCGCCTCGCGCATCGGCCTGGTGCCGCATCAGCTGCGCGTGGCGGGGATTGCGGCATCACGTCATCCACCGCGCGTTTTGCTTGCCGATGAAGTGGGGCTGGGTAAAACCATCGAGGCGGGCATGGTCATCGCTCGCCAGATTGCCACCGGACGCGCGTCGCGCGTGCTCGTGCTGTTGCCCGATACGCTGGTTTATCAATGGTTCGTCGAGCTATTGCGGCGCTTCAACCTCAGCTTCGCCATTTACGACGAAGAACGCTGCGAAGCGCTTGAGCTGTCCGATCCCTCGCATAACCCCTTCGATGACGAGCAGCTTGTCATCGCCGATTTCAGCTTCCTCGAGCACAGCCCGAAACACGCCGCGCAATTGCTGGACGCGCGCTGGGATCTGCTGGTGGTCGATGAAGCGCATCATCTGGCGTGGACGCCGGAAGCCGCCAGCCCCCGCTACACGCTCGTCGAAAAGCTTGCGGCGATCACGCCGGGGGTCATCCTGCTCACGGCAACACCTGAGCAGTTGGGCCGTAGCGGGCATTTCGCGCGTCTGCGTCTGCTCGATCCGCAACGTTATCACAACCTCGACACGTATCTTGCCGAGTCCGAACAGTTCCAGGCGCTCTCACGCGTTGCCGACAAGCTGCTGGAGCGCCAGTCGCTCGACAACACCGAGCTCGAACAGCTCAAGCAGGCCTTTGAAGGCGATGCGTCACTGCAAGCGTGCCTCGCCGATACGACCAAGCCCGAACACAGCCGCGAATTGCTCGCTGCCTTGATCGATCGTCACGGCACCGGGCGCTCGATGTTCCGTAATCGCCGTGCAGGTATCGGCGGTTTTCCCAAGCGTCTGCCGCAGTGGGAATTGATCGAAGCGGACCATTTGGATGAGAGCACGCGTCAGGCGCTGCTCGCGGAATTTCACGCCGATATCCAGCAGCCCACGCCCGTGATGGAACTCGACTACGCCAGCGATCCGCGCATCGACACGCTGGTCGCATTGCTGGAACGCCATCCGCAAGACAAGTTTCTGCTGATCTGCCGTAGCCAGGCGAAAGTGCTTGCGCTTGAAGAAGCCTTGCGCACGCGCACGGGTGCCGGTATCGCGCGCTTCCACGAAGGCCTTGGCATCATCCAGCGCGATCGCAATGCTGCGTATTTCGCACAGCCCGATGGTGCGCGCTTGCTGATCTGTTCGGAGATTGGTTCGGAAGGACGCAACTTCCAGTTCGCACATCGCCTTGTGCTGTGGGACTTGCCGCTCGATCCGGACCTGCTCGAACAGCGCATCGGCCGCCTCGATCGCATCGGCCAGCAGCATGACATCAGCATTCACATCATCGCCGCAACCGACAGTGCACAGCACGTGTTGGCGCGCTGGTATGACGAAGGTGTGGATGCATTTCGCACCAGTCCCGCCGATGGGCGCGAATTGCTGCGCCGCTTTGGCGACACGCTGTCGCGCCTCGCCGACGAGCACGCACGCGGCGACGATCAACGCGATCAGGAACTGGACGTGCTGCTCGCCGAAACGCGCAGCGCTCACGAACAGATGGCCGAGCTGATTCGCGCAGGCCGCGATCACCTGCTCGAACTGGCATCCAGCCGCGATTTGCACGCCGACGACCTGGCGCAGGCGTTTCGCCGTGAGGAAGACGATCCCTCACGCGATGCATTCCTGCAGCGCCTGCTCGAATCGTTCGGCATCCACGCCGAAGAACTCGGCGGCAAGGTAATATTGCTCGATCCGCAATACCTCTCGACGGATGCCCTGCCCGGCTTTGCCGAAGGCCCGGTATCCGTGACCTTTGCGCGCGATGTCGCACTGGCACGGGAAGATCTCCCGCTATTGCGAATCGATCATCCGATGATCATCGGCGCGCTCGACCTGGCACTCTCCAGCGAGCGCGGTAACGCCGCTTTCATGGTGGATGACGGACTGCCACCACGCAGCGCCCTGCTGCAAGCGGTCTACGTGCTGGAATGCGTAGCAGATCGTAGCCTCGATGCAGAGCGGTTCCTGCCGACTCAGCCCATTCTCGCGACGATCGACACTAAACTCGCCGAACGCGCAAGCTTTCAACCTAGCGATGCATCGCTACGCCGCGCGGCCGATCGCAATATCGAAGTGCCGCGCTATCGCAAATTCCTCGCCAAGCTTGTGCCGCCCATGCTTGAGAAAGCAGAAGCGGCGGCGGCATTGCGTGCGCAGAGCAGCATTGCCGATGCGATCAACGAAGCAAGGGAAACACTCGACGCCGAAGTGGCACGTTTGCACGCGTTGCGCGCGGTGAATCCATCGATCAGCGAGGGTGAGATCGCTGGTGCCGAACACGAGCGGTCGGCTTTGCTTGGCGCTTTGCCGCAAGCGCGCCTGCGACTGGATGCCGTGCGCTTTGTCGTCAGCGCAGATTTCCTCGCGTTGCGTTGAGCAACCATGGATGACCTTCTCTCCTTAGCCGGAGAGAAGGCGCGTCAACGCAGCAAACGGCGCTTGGGTTTGATCGGAAATTTTCCGCGCCAATATTCGATCATCAGGAACCCGCCCAACATGCCGCCAAGATGGGCGAAGTGGGCGACATCGGCCTGACGGCCGGTCACGCCCAGCACCAGTTCGATCGCGCCGTAGCCAATCACGAATAGCCACGCCGGTATCGGAATGGGCAGGAACATCAGCATCAGCTTTTCGCGCGGATACAGCATGCCGAAAGCGAGCAGAAGCCCGAAGATGGCGCCGGACGCACCCAGTGTGGGTGCAAAGCCGTGAGTGAAGTATTCCACCACCACGAGCTGGGCCAGCGCCGCGAAGATCGAGCAAACGAAGTAGTAGATGGTGAAATTGCGCGAACCGAACGTCTGCTCAATCGTGCCGCCGAACATGTAGAGCGCAAACATGTTGAAAAAAATGTGCTGAAACCCGCCATGCATGAACGCATAGGTGACCAGTTGCCAAGGCCGGAATCCAACCGATATCGCGCTGCCGTCGTCGCCCTGAAAAACGTGATCAGGCCCCAACGGCCACAGCGCAAAATGCTGGATCAACGGTCCGTTCATCACCTGCTGCAGCAGGAATACAGCAATGTTGGCGATCAGCAAGTAAAGCGTAACGGGCGGCAGGCGCGTGGGCATGGAAACCTCACCAAGGGATATGCGTAGTATCGATGACGCGCTGCCTAACAAAAAGGCCACCGCGTGGGTGGCCTTTCATGTCGCTTCGCAACGGCGATGAATCAACCGTTGTGCGTACCCGAATCAATCGAAGCCATAGCTGCCGGGCGGCGTGCACCGGCGAAGCGCTGCGACCAGTAGCTGTCGGCGAGGCTGTCCACGCGCACCGATTCACCACGACGCGGCGAATGGATGAAATGACCATCGCTCAGGTAAATGCCGACGTGTGACACACGGCCCTTGCCATGACGACCTGCGGTGCGGAAGAACACCAGATCACCCGGCTGCATGTCATTGCGGGCAACGGTATGACCAATCATGAACTGCGATGCCGAATTGGTTGGCAGCTGCAAACCAATGGCGTGCTCGAAGACGTAACGCACGAAACCGCTGCAATCGAAACCAGTGGACGGATCGTGGCCACCGCGCACGTAGCGCGTGTGGCGCAGATCCATCGCCAGACCGATCAGCGTGTCGCGCAGATCGCGCGCCAGCTGGGTGTCGCTGGAAACATCGGTAGCGGCAGTCTTGTCGGCGGTATCAGCGGTGTCGGCCTTGGCAGTCGCCAATGCACCAATCGGCAGCTGCGTGGGCAGTGCGGCTTGGGCGATGGTGGAAGCGGGCGTGAAGGCGTTAAGCGGACTCAGCAACGACGAAGAGATCTTTGCGGACACTTGAGCCTGGAGACCACTGTCGACTGTGGCAGCCAGGGCTGGTGTGGAAAAGCACATAGCCGAGGCTAGCGCGGCGAGTACAAGTCGCGTTTTTGGCATGTGGGTTGAATCTCTGGGCGGTTACTTGTCCGACCGTCGCCCCCTGCGGCGGCCGTGACTAAGGAGTGAAGGTAACAAAGCACTCCGCCCAGCATGTTCGGATGAAGTTAACTAAACCCCATCGTTCTAGAATTCGTCACGGCTTAAGGATGCAACATAACACCATGAATTAATTAAATAAAATGCGCACCTAAAAAATTCGCGAGCGTATGGCGTTCAGAATTTTTCGTGATTTTTACGCTGAAATTTCGACGTGGCGCACATTTCAGTGGGGTTACCGCTTACCAAAAACAGCTGTTCCGACCCGCACTTCCGTGGCGCCTTCAGCAATTGCCAGCGGAAAATCGCCACTCATACCCATCGAAAGCCGGGGTAGCACGTGGCCCTTGGCTTCGCATTGGTCCCGTAGCTCCCGTAGTTGACGGAAGCAGGCGCGCACCTCGTCGGGATCCTCCGAGAGCGTCGCCATGGTCATCAGGCCGCGTACGCGCAGGGTGGGATAGGCATGGAGCTGGTCGAGAAACGCAGGCAGCTCTGCGCCCGGCAGACCGTACTTGGATTCCTCTTTGGCGGTCTTCACCTGCACCAGGACGCTCAGGCGGCGGCCGATGCTCTCCAACCGACGGTGCAAGGCGTCCGCCAGTTCAAGGCGATCGAGCGACTGCACCTCGCTGGCCAGCCTCGCCACATCCTTGGCTTTGTTCGTCTGCAGGTGGCCGATGACGACCCACTCGATCGTGTCGTCACCCAGCGCCTCGGCCTTTTCCTTGATTTCCTGGACCTTGTTTTCGCCGAACCGGCGCAGGCCCATCGACATCGCGGCACGGATCACATCCACGCCGAAGGTCTTGCTCACCGGCAGTACGGTGACATCTGCCGGATTACGCTTTACCGCACGACAGGCTTCGTCGACACGTCCAAGGACTGCCGCCCAATTGGCCGCCAATTGCGCGGTATCGATCAACGCATCATCCCCTCGCCGCCTGTTCGTAATGACGCGCCACCACGTCGGCGACCACCATGGTGACCTTCTTGCCGGTCGGGATGTGGATGAATTCGTTCGGACCGTGCGCGTTGGAGTGAGGGCCCAGCACGCCGGTAATCAGGAACTGCGCCTGCGGGAATTTGCTGCCGAGCATCCCCATGAAGGGAATCGAACCGCCCTCGCCCATATACGCGGCCGGCTTGCCGAAGAAGCGCTCCGACCCGTCGGCCACGGCGTTTTCCAGCCACGGGGAGAGCTGCGGTGCATTCCAGCCACTGCCGTCTTTTTCCAGCTTGAAGCTGACCTTGGCGCCGTATGGCGGATCTTTTTCAAGCAGCTGCTTCACGAACTCGCCCGCCTTCGCGCCATTGAGCGTAGGTGGCACGCGCAGACTGAGTTTCACCGCCGTCTTCGGACGCAACACATTGCCGGCACTTTCCAGTGGCGGCATACCTTCCGCACCGGTGACGGCCAACTGCGGGCGCCAGGTGCGATTGAGCACCAGCTCGGTGAGGTCATCCGTCACCGGATGCATGCCTTCGACAAACGGAAATTTGGTGTAGATCTCTTTACCGAGCACGCCAGCGGAAATTTTCGCCTGATCGATACGCTGCTGCGGAATCTCTGCGTAGAGCTCTTTGGGCTTGATGCGGCCGGTTTCCGGGTCTTCGAGGCGCGAAAGCAAATCGCGCAGAATGCGGAAGCTCGATGGCACCACGCCGGATGCATCGCCAGAGTGCACGCCTTCTTCCAGCACCTGCACCGTCAACTCGCCACCGGTCATACCGCGCAGCGATGTTGTCAGCCACAACTGTTCGTAATTGCCGCAACCGGAATCCAGGCACACCACCAGCGACGGATTGCCGATACGCGATGCAAGATGATCCACGTAATAGGGCAAGTCGTAGCTGCCCGATTCTTCGCACGCTTCGATCAGGATCACGCAACGTGCGTGCGGAATACCCTGCTCTTGCAGCGCCAGCAGCGCAGCGAGCGAACCGAAAATGGCATATCCGTCGTCGGCGCCGCCGCGGCCGTAAAGCTTGTCGCCCTTCAGCACGGGAATCCACGGACCGAGGCCTTCCGACCAGCCCGTCATTTCCGGTTGTTTGTCCAGATGACCGTACAACACAACCGTGTCGTCGTTCTGCCCCGGCACTTCGATGTAGATCAGCGGTGTGCGCCCTTCCAGCCGCACCACTTCAAGTGTGGCGCCGGGCAACGCCGGCAGCTTGGTGCGCGCCCACGTTTCCATCAGCTTGACCGCCGCGTCCATGTGGCCGTGCGCGACCCAGTCCTTGTCGAACATGGGCGACTTGTTCGGAATCCGGATGTAGTCCATCAGCTGGGGCACGATTTCAGCGTCCCAGAGATCGCTGATGTAGCGGGTCAGACGGGGGGTATCCATCGGGACTCCATCGACAAAGTGAAAGGGTGATTCTACCAGCCTGACGTTTCGTGCCTGTCTACGTGTCGCGGGCCACTTACTCACACGTTCAGCGGCTTGAGCCGACGACGCACGGTGCCGCCTGCGTCATCGCAAGAACGTGATCGTCCGACTGCGCGCAAAAACCGCGCTGGCGCAAAGTGCTGGCGCGGCATGGGACGTGCCGCTCATTCATCGACCAAGGAAAATCACGACATGTTCAAGAAGATCCTCGTTGCTGCCGTATTGGCCTTCACGCTTGCCCTGCCCGCTTTTGCCGCAACACCCGTCAACATCAATACCGCCGACGCGGCCACCATCGCCAGCGCGCTGGATGGCATCGGCCTGTCCAAGGCGAAGGCCATTGTGGCTTTCCGCGAAGAACACGGTCCGTTCAAGAACGTTGACGATCTGACACAGGTCAAGGGCATCGGCGCGGCCACCCTGAAGCGCAATCAGGACGCCATCCTGCTCACCGGCCAAGGCGCAACGCCTGCCGAAGCCGCCGCCTCCAAGGCCAAGCACCCCAAGAAGCCCAAGGCCGCAGCGGCCGATGCAACCGGGGGCTGAGCAGCCCGACACAAACGGGTACGGCCCATGGCGGGCCGTACCACTTGCGAATACACTCCGCGCGGACCCCAATGCCCAGGCAAGACTGCGCCATCATGATTGTCCCGCGTTACCGCATCGATGCTTCACGAATCACTGGCGCCGGGAAAGGGCTGTTTCTCGAAGAACCGGTGAGTGCCGGGCACATCATCACGGCGCCTGACACCATCGATAAGACGTTTCGCTTGAAAGAAGTCCTTGCGCAGCCGGATTTGATGTATGCCAGCGCACGCTGGTTCGAAGACCGTTACACCGTCTCGCCCGATTGGCCGGACGAGTGCTACATCAACCACAGTTTTGAGCCCAGCGGCTTGTGGCATCTGGGTTTTGTGTTTGCCATGCACGACTTGCCTACGGGTACAGAAATCACCGTGGACTACCGGCATCTGCTGCCGCCGGGGCAAGAGGAAGACTTTATCGATACCGCCACGGGTGAGAGAATCGTAGGTCTGTCCTGGTACGAGAGTCTGATGACGACCACTCGCGCACTGGCCCATGTGCTGGATAGCGCAAGCCTCACTGACTGATCCGAAATGATCACTATCCCTACCATCGAAACATCACGTCTTCGCCTAACGGCGCTCAACGAACGCCATTTCGACGACTACGCGGCCATGCTGGCTGACCCGGACAGCACCCGCTGGATTGGCGACGGCTTACCGCTCGATCGCACCAACGCGTGGCGTTCGCTGGCCATGTTGATTGGTCACTGGCAATTGCGCGGTTACGGCATGTGGGCGCTGGAATTGAAGGCCACAGGTGAATTCATCGGCCGCGCCGGCTTGCTGCATCCGGAAGGCTGGCCCGATGTCGAAATGGGCTGGATGCTCAAGCCCGACCATCGTCACCATGGCTACGCCACCGAAGCCGGCACCGCTGTGCTGGATTACGCGTGGGAACACCTGCACATGCAGCGTGTCATCAGCCTGGTGCGCGTGGGCAACGATGCATCCGATCGCGTCGCCGAACGCCTCGGCGGTGAGCACATCGAAGACATTCACTTCTTCGGCAGCGAAAATCACGTCTTCGCTTACTACCCACCACATCGTCAGTCGCGCCGCGCCATTGCATGAACAGGCTGCGCCCCGTGCCGGTCGCATCGTTGCGCACCGAAGCGTGGGCCAATGGCGCAGGCACGACGACCGTCATCGCCAGCGGACCGCATGAGACGAACTGGCAATGGCGGCTGAGCATCGCCGACATCACCCAGGACTGTACGTTCTCCGCTTACCCGGGCACGCGACGCCAGATCGTCGCGCTGGATGCGCCACTGACTCTGCATTTCAGCGATGGCCGCAACGTCGAACTGCTGCGTTTGTCCGGCACGCACTTTGATGGCGCCGATACACCGAAGGCCTCGCTACCGGAAGGTGCCACGCGCGCCTTTAATGTGATGTTGCGCGGTGGTGCGCACGGTGAAGTGATTGCGCGGCCGCTCAACGGCAGCATGTGGTTGCCGGTGCGCGAGCAATCGTGCTGGTTCGCCCACTTGCTTGCCGGCCGTGCGGATGTGCGTGTGGACGATGGCCGCGAAGCGCTGGAACCGACCGACAGTATCTGGATCGATGCGCTGCCTGGCGAGCGCGTACGGATCGAAGGCGCTGGCGAGTTGGTGCTGGTCCAACTCGCCATCACGCATTGACGTTTATCGATATTCCGCTTGCGGTTTGGCGACCACGATAGACCGCGCCACGTCGGCCAATGCAAACAGACGCGCCGTACGCATCCAGCCAATCGCGAGGACGATAAGCTGGCTCAGCACGAGGGCGAACAGAAACCCGAGCGCACCGAATGCGGTGACGTGAATACGCGCCATGCTAAACACTGCAGCAATCAGCAAGCCGATCAGCGTCACGACCAGGTAAAACACCACCGTCCATAGCGGCCGCCGGAACACCTGTCTAAAACCGCGCCCCAATGCACGCGTGGCGGAACGCAGTCCCGTGTCGGCAATGAATGCCGCACGCGCCGATTCCACAATGAGTTGCGCCAGCACAAACACAATCAGTAGAACCCAGTGAGCGATGCTGTGATACGTATCGACCTGTGATTCCAGCACGGCTTGTTCGGAATGCTTGTCGACCATATGCATGGCGACCGAAGCCACGCCCAGCACGACGGCATACGGCAACAAGGACCAAAGCATGACGCGGAACATGCGGCCGTACTCGACAAAACCGCTCTGCAGCAACGCACCGAAACCAAGCGCGCGTCCCGCACGGCCACTGCCCACGATCATGCCGTTGAGAAACGGCGATAGCAGCAATGTCGTTAGCACGCCGATGGTTGCCGTCGCGCCAAGCCAGCCGGGATGTTTCATCAGCGACGCAATCGTGTCGTTAAACATCGTGGCGTTAAAGTTTTGCGCCCAGTCGTCTGCATGGATGGAGTTATCCAGCAAACCGCCAAGCATATGCCGCAGCGGCAACGCGACGATGGTTGCCGGAATAAGCATGATGACCAGCCAAAGCAGCAGCAGACGCCACTGCACGGCAGACGCCATGGCAGACAGCACAGAACCAAACCCGGTCGAACGAGCGTTGTTGGAGGCCATTACAGTGTCTCCAGCAGGGAGTAGAAAGTCTGCACGACAGCAGCGACGTCGGCGGTCCAGCGCCGCGAGGCGGCTCCGTTCGGTTCGGTCGTCAGGCTGTTGTTGAGGCGGTTGTGGTCCAGAAGATTGTGCTTATCCGGATCGAGTTCGGCGGAAACCACTTTGCCCGGCTTGATGAAATCGAAGCGCACCCAGCGACGATCGTCGTTCCACGTGATGTCTTCGTGCGTGCCGTCTTCATACGTCACACGCAATACTTCCGGCGCGGCAACGCCGTCACGAATGACCGTCACCGTGTTATGCCACGGGAACGGACCCGGCGCGCCGGGTTTGGCATCCGGATGCGCCTTTTTCCAGTCGTCGCGTTGCTTATCGATCTGTTTGTCCAGATCCGACGCAACAACTTCGGTCGCTTTGCCATCCTTCCACGTCACGCCCGCTTCGGGCAGCACTTCGTAGGTGTCGATGGCATCCACGCGATCGTCCATCTTGCCGGTGCCGTAGACGTATTCGCTGAAAATCGCATCGACATCGCGCGCATTGCCCGAGCTATCAATCAGCGCCGCGCGGAAATCGGCCACCGACGGATGACGGAAACGCCACCGCTGGTAATAGAGGCGGAACGCGCGCTCCAGTACCGGTGTGCCAAGACGCGCTTCCAGATCGTGCATGGCCGTTGTCGTACGCGAGTAGACCGTACCGTAGCTGGTACCCGACAAACGATCCCAGCTGTTCTGCGCAAGCGGATCTGCCGGCTCGTCCAGCGTTGCCGTCGCACGCTCAAAATCGAAACCGCCGATATGCGGTGTAACGCCAAGCCATTTGGTGAAGCGATTGGCAAGCACCGCATCCTGATTGCGCTCGCGCAACATGCGGTTGTCCCAGAACTCGTTGAGCCCTTCATCGAGCATGGGTTCTTCGAATTCATTCGACGCAATCAAACCGTAGAAATAACCATGACCGAATTCGTGGATGTTCACGAAGTCGCTGGCCATTTGCGTTGCCGTGTCCGGCTCCACGTACGTGTACCCTTCGGACGTGAAGAAGGTGGGATATTCCATGCCACCCGCTTCTTCGGCGTTATACGGCGGAATAACCGCCGTCACCGTGTTGTACGGATACGCCCCCAATGTCTTGGAGAAATAGGCCACCGCGTCGATGGTCGACTTGAGCGTCGGCGCCGCAGACGGTTCGTATTCCGCCGGATAGATCACCCTGACGGCGACCTTCGGGCTACCAGGACCCGTGTACGTACCATCGAGCGTTTTGTAATCCTTGGCAGCCACCCATGCGAAATCGTGCACATCGCCCTGCACGAAGTGATAGGTGGTCTTGCCGTCTTTCTGTTCCGGCGTGCCTTGCATCTGACCGACCGCACCGACGGTGTAATCGCTTGGCACCGTCATATGCACATCGAACAAGCCGAAGTCCGCATAGAACTCGCTTTCGAAGTGGAACTCATGCACGTTCCAGCGCACCTGTGTGGCACCGCGTTCACCGGGCAATTCCAGCACGCCGATCTTGGGGAACCACTGGCCGATCAGATTGAAATTGCCAAACCAGCCCGTGCGCTCCACCACGCGCGGCAATTGGCTGATGAAATCGATATCCAGCGCAAGCGTGCCGCCCGCCGGAACCGGCCGGGCAAGATCGATACGCACCACGGTCTGATCCGTATCCGGACCGCCGTCTGGATGCACGAAAGTCCATTTCACCGGCGCGCCGTCCTGCTGCACGTTTTGCAGCCGAATCCCGCCCCACTGCCCTTTTTCCAGCACCGCGGCACCACGCGACGAACCATGCGCCGTAAGCACTCGGCGCTCGGTAAAGAACGTGCTGCCTTCGTTCTGGAACGCATTGAGATACAGATGGAAGTAAACACTGCTGACGTCGCGATCGCTGCGATTGCGCCAGGTCATATGTTCCTTGCCGGTGACCGCATGCTTCGCTGCATCCAGATCGGCATTGATCGTGTAACTCACCACGCGATCGGAAAGCGTCGGCTCGTTGCCGGTACGCTCGCCACCCCAAGCGTTCGGTGAACTTTGCTGGGTAATGATCGTGTCGTGTGCGGGCGCAAACGGTATGTCTGTTGGCACCGCAACACTCGACGACGCCGCAGGTTGCGGCTTGGCGGCATGCGTCGCCCCCTGTGCGCCAGCCTGACATGCCCACATCACCACCAACGCGGCGAGCCAGGGCCCACCCCTACCGATAGCAGACTTCATTGCCCCTCTCCCTCGAGATATTCGCCGAGACTGCGCCAAGCATACCGAAAGCGGCATCGGCCAAAGGTCACACACTACCTGACCCAAGCCGCTTTCTGCACAGCTTCGTGCAAGAACAAGCGGCTGTTTCATCGGTCCAACGCATTTGACTCGTCCGGTCGCCGCCCTTATCTCAACGAGGGCACGGCTGTGCTCATTTCACGGCAGGCGCTAAGCTGCGCGCATCCGGGCATGCAGTGTTCATGCACAACGTTGGAAGATACTGAAATCCATGGAAATACCCCGCTTTAGTAGACCAGGCCTGACGGAGCCCAGTAACTCATGCGTATCCTGATCGCCGAAGACGACCCCTCCATCGCCGCAGGCGTAAGCGCTGCGCTGCGCCAGGGTGGGCATGCCGTGGATCACGTATCCGACGGCGCACGCGCCGATGCCGCACTGAAAGACACACCTTACGATCTACTCGTGCTGGATCTTGGCCTGCCTGCGCTGGATGGCAGCGAAGTGCTGCAACGCGTGCGCAAGCGTGGAAGTGGATTGCCTGTGCTGGTGATCACCGCACGCGAAGGTTTGCGCGAGCGTGTGCGCGTGCTGGATCTGGGTGCCGACGACTACCTCGTCAAACCGTTCGCGCTGGCCGAGTTCGAAGCACGCGTGCGCGCATTGCTTCGCCGCTACACCACGCAAGGTGCACCGGAGTTGACGCTCGGCCGTCTGCGGCTTGATCTTCCCGGTCATCGCGCATGGGTCGACGAGACCCCGCTCGAACTCACTGCGCGCGAATTCGGCTTGCTCGAAGCGCTTGCTGCACGGCCCGATCGCGTCACCAGCCGCGCGCAATTGATCGAAGCGCTGTGCAGTTGGGACGAGGAACTCACCGACAACGGACTGGACATTGCCATCTACCGGTTACGCCGCAAACTCACCGATTCCGGCACACAGGTGCGCACCATTCGCGGACTGGGTTACCTGCTGGAAGAGGTCAAGCAGGCATGAACCACCGCACGCTGTTGCGCGAAGGGCGTCAAAGCCTGCGCAAACGCCTGCTGACCACGCTGCTCGTGCCGCTGACGGGACTGTTGATCTTCAACAGCCTGATCACCTATTTCGGCGCACTGATCTACGCGAATCACGTTCACGACGAGAGCCTGCTCAACGATACGCTGACCCTCGTGCAAATGATGGCGACCGAGAGTCCAGATGGCGGTGTCTCGCCACAGGCTCAGTTTTTGCTGGAATACGAACCGGGCGGACACAACTACTTCAGCGTCTTCAGCGCCAAGCGTGGCTTCATCGCCGGCAATCCCGTACTGCAACCGCCAGGCAAGTTATTTCCCGATGGCGACGACAGCGATCAGCCGCGTCTTTACGATGTGCAGATCGAAAAGCGTGCGTTGCGCGCCGCCAGCCTGGTCATGACCAACACGCGTGACCCCAGCGATCAGTTGCTCGTCACCGTCGCAGAAACACTGCGCGATCGCCACCAGGAAGCGCGGCAGATTCTTTTCCTCAGCATTCCCGCGCAAACGCTGCTGCTGCTTGTTGCCTTCGTACTGGTGTGGCTAGGTGTTCGCAAGGGGCTTCGTCAGCTCGATCCGTTGACGATGCAAATTGCCAGCCGAGAGCACGATCTCGCACCCATCGGCGATGAAAACGTACCCGCGGAGATTCTTCCGTTGACGCGCACCATCGATGGTCTCTTTGGACGTCTACGCGGCATGCTGGCCTTGCACGAACGCTTTATCGCCGATGCCGCGCATCAGTTGCGCACGCCACTGGCAGGCCTGAGCGTGCACGCCGAACGTGCGCAAGCCAGCTCCGATCCCGAAACCATTCGGGACGCACTGAACCATATCGAGCGTCTGATCCAGCGCGCTAACCGCACGTCCAGCCAGTTGCTCGCACTGACGCGCGCACAGACCACCGAACACGAAGCGGGCGATACGGAACCGCTCAATCTGGCCACCGTGATCCCCGAGCTGGTTGGACAACGCGTGCACGAAGCACTCGCTGCCGATGTCGATCTGGGTTACGAGGGACCGTCCGGTCCGTTGTGGATCGACGGCGATCGTCACCGCCTGCAGGAACTGCTGGACAACCTGATCGACAACGGCCTGCGTTACGCCGGACGCGGCAGCATGATAACGGTATCGCTTGCGCAGGAAGGCAATGAAATCTGTCTGGCCGTCGAAGACAACGGCCCAGGCGTGCCACCGGCGTGGCTGGAGCGTTTAGGCGAACGCTTCTTCCGCGTCCCGGGTGCTGAAGAAGCAGGCAGCGGTCTCGGGCTCGCCATCGTGCAACGCATAGCGGAATGGCATGACGGACGCGCACGTTACATGACTGGCAACGAGGGCGGCCTGCGCGTCGAGATCGTTTTCCCGATTATGCAAAAGCCATAAAAAAGCGGCGGTGCCTGAGCACCGCCGGGTTTGCCAGCTTCCCCTGCATGGGAAATTACGACAAGAACCGCACTCGGCTACGGACGTCTGGACGTCCGTAGCAACACATCACATCGCTTTCTTCGCCTTGGTCAGCAGCTGATCGAGCAAGGCAATGGCCAGATCGATCTCTTCGTGCGTGATATCCAGCGACGGAGCGAACGTAATCACGTTCTTGTACCAACCGCCCACGTCCAGCACGAGGCCGATCTTCTTGCCGTTATGCTCGAGGTCCCCAGCCAGGCCGATATCGACCATCTTGTCCAAGAGTGCCTTGTTCGGCGTGAAGCCATCGTCAGTGCAGATCTCGGCGCGCAGCGCCAGACCCAGACCGTCGACATCACCGATTTCCTTGTGGCGCTTCTGCAGATCTTTCAGCGCGTCGAGGAAATGTGCACCCTTCTCTGCCACGGTTTTTTCGTAGTTCAACTCGTAGCCCATCTTGATCACTTCAAGACCGAGCGACGTACCGAGCGGGTTCGAATTGAACGTGGAATGCGTGGAGCCCGGCGGGAAGATGGTCGGATTGATCATCTCTTCGCGCGCCCACAGACCCGACAGCGGATTGAGACCGTTGGTCAGCGCCTTGCCGAACACGATCACGTCCGGCGTCACGCCGAAATGCTCGATCGACCACAGCTTGCCGGTACGCCAGAAACCCATCTGGATTTCATCGACCACCATGAGGATGCCGTACTTGTCGAGCACCTTCTTGAGGTCTTTGAAGAAGTTCTTCGGCGGAATGACGTAACCGCCGGTGCCCTGAATCGGCTCGACGTAGAACGCGGCATATTCAGCCTGACCCACTTTAGGATCCCACACGCCGTTGTATTCGGTTTCGAACAGACGCTCGAACTGACGCACGCACGCATCGGAATATTCTTCCGGCGTCATGCCCTTCGGGCGGCGGAACGGATACGGAAACGGAATGAACATCGCGCGTTCGCCGAAATGGCCGAAGCGGCGGCGATAGCGATAGCTCGACGTAATCGACGACGCACCCAGCGTACGGCCGTGATAGCCGCCTTCGAAGGCGAACATCAGGCTCTTGCCGTTCTTGTAGTTGCGCACCAGCTTGAGCGAATCCTCAACCGCCTGCGCGCCGCCGACGTTGAAGTGCACGCGGCCCTTCAGGCCGAACTTCTCTTGCGCATCGACGGCAATCGTCTTGGCCAGTTCGATACGTGTCTGGTGCAGATACTGGCTGGCTACCTGCGGCAGCACATCGATCTGACGCTTCAGCGTGTCGTTGAGGCGCTTGTTGCTGTAACCGAAGTTGACGGCCGAGTACCACATCTGCAGATCGAGGAACGGCACGCCAGCGGTGTCGTACATCCAGCTGCCTTCACCATGACGGAAAATCTTCGGCGGATCGACGTAGTGAACCGTATCGCCAAAGGAGCTGTACTGCGCTTCGTCTGCAAGCAGCTGCGCATCAGGTATCACGCCGGTTGCGGCGTTCGGATCGTAAGCGTTCATTGGAAAACCCGAGAAGGGGAATGGATCAGAAGTTGGAAACAGCAGGCAATGCGTGCGGTTCGTGCTCGGCCAGCAAGGTGCCGTCGAGCAAACGGGGCAGCAGTTCGAGCGCATCCTCGAAGCCGGTAATCGGCACGTACGGAATACCTGCCGAACGGCAATGCTCAATCAGACGATGCTTGGCAAACACGAAATCGACGCGATCGGCAGCGCAGAAATCCGACGCACCATCGCCAATCAGAAGCGTCTTGGCACCGCCCGTGCGCGCCTGCGCAACACACGCGCATTTGCAGGTGCCGCTGCGGCAACCTTCGGCCTTGAACGGCGAGGTCAACTGCCACTGACGCGGCGGTGTCGCCGGTGCCAGATGATTCGCGGCCAGCGGCAGGTTATCCAGACCGTAGCGGCCCAGGATGCGATGAATGGCGTAATCGAGGCCGTCGCTAACGACCCGGATCGGCGTGTTCAATTCGCCAGCGCGCGCCACGAAGGCAGGAAAAGCGTGGTCGATCCACAGGCCATCCAGATGCGTGTCGAGTTCGTCGCGCTTCATGTCCAGCAGGGCAACCTGCCCACTCATGCACTCACGCGAACCAATGCGACCGGCGCGCCAGTCCTGCTCCAGTGCTTCCCATCCGGGACGACCGAAGCGGTCCAACAGCGAGTCGATCACGTCTTCGACCGAGATTGTGCCGTCGAAGTCGCAGAGGATGTTCCAGGCAGTCACGCAGACACTCCATCAAAAGTGACTGCCATCTTGGCCAGTACCCCCTTTCGGTCGCCTTTCCGGCCCCGCAAGCCCTGCGTAAGCAAGCCCATCAGCTTGGCCTAACCGGCTATGCTTACAGTTTGCACGCTCTCTTTTAACGGCCCGCCCTCCGTGCACGATTTTGCCTTGCGTAACACAAACCGCAGGAGCCGCCTTCAAACGGCCCCGCTGCGCCTGCTTCCCGCAGTGGTCATGGCCCTGCTGGTGGGCTGCAGCGCCGCGCCCTTGCCTGCCCTGAAACCGCCCGCACCCCAGACCTGGCGCAATGGCGCCGTGACGCAGCAAGACCCCGCACAACCCGACCTGCATAGCTGGTGGCTGGCCTTTAACGACCCCGCCTTGAACGATCTCGTCCAGCGCGCCCTGGCCAACAACCTGGACGTCGCTGCGGCGCGCGAGCGCATGCTTGCCGTTCGCACCCTCTATCGCCACTCCAACGATAAGTATCTACCCAGTCTGAAGGGCGATACGAACCAGGTGATCGAGCCCGATGCCAGTGCGTCGTATTTCATCGCCGGTTTTGACGCGCTTTGGGAAATCCCGTTCTTTGGTGCCCTGAAGAGCAATCGCCGGCTTGCCACGGGTCAACTGGACTCCGCCCAAGCGCAGCTGCAAAGCGCCGACGTGACGTTGGTTGCCGAGGTCGCACGCTGCTGGATCGAATTGCGCTCGGCGCAGGAACAGGCTCGCCTGCTGGCGGCCGTCCGCGATGCGGACCGTGAAAAACTGCAGCTGCTGCAAGTTCGCGTCAATCTGAAACTGATTTCACCCACGGACGTCGCTACCAGCGAAGCGGAACTGGCGCGCGCTGAGGTAGCACTTGCCGGTCCCGCGCGCGTAATCAATGCCAATGCGCAGCAGCTTGCCGTACTAGTCGGACAACCCGAACCCGATCCGTCGTGGCTCGTCGGCGGCACACAACCGCAGCTCGGCAACTGGCAGCTGACCAGTGCACCGGCCGACATGCTGCGCACACGTCCGGAAATCGCTAGCGCCGAAGCGGATGTACTTCGTGCCGCGGGCGAAGCCGGTTTGAGCCGCGCAGACATCTTTCCGCATATCGGCCTGGGCAGTTCGCTCGATTGGTCGTTGAACATTGCGCACAACCACCACATCCGTTCGAGCGAAGGCATTTTTTCGGTGGGCCCCGTTATCGACATGCCGCTGTTCGAATGGGGTTCGCGCGTCGCACAGGAACACGCGAAGAACCACGAGCTCACTGCGGCCGTTTACGCGTACCGCCAGGCCGTTCTGCAAGGTGTCGCCGAAGCGGAAACCGCGATGGGCGATTTGCAGATACTGCACGACCGTGAAGCGGCCGCCCAACAGGTGACGCAATCACTCGACAGCAACACCCTCGCGTTGCAGAAGCGCAGCAAGTTAGGACTCAGCAGCACGCTCGACGTGCAGGACGCACTGATCCAACAGCAGCAGGCGCAACTGGAGCTTGTGTCCGCGCGCACCGAACGCGATCTCGCTTACGTCTCGCTGTACAAGGCACTGGGCGGCGCACCGGTCCAGACGCCGGATGTTTCCGCCGACTACGATGCCCCTCGATTGAACGCCAGAAACAACGTCAAGCAGAGTGTCGACTGATGGTCGCTCTCGCGCGCAAGACGCTCGTCTATGAATGGCGACGGTTTCTGCCGGCGATTCTCGCTGTCGGATTCGCAAGTCTTCTGCAATTGCTGCAGGCGGCGCTGGTGCTGGGCATTTTCGGTAGCGCGAGCGTTTACATCACTGGCTCGTCGGCCGACTTGTGGGCCGGTTACCCCGGCACGCAGAGCGTCAATCTTGGACGCCCGATCAATGAAGATATTGCCATGCGGCTTCGCATGGACCCGGACGTCACCAAGGTCGAGCCGTTCCGCTGGGTCGACGCCGATTGGCGTGGGCCTCGCGATACAGGCGGCGTATCCGTGTTTGTGTCCGGTATCGACTCGCGCCCTGATGGCATGATGTTTTCACACGCATTGCCGCCCGCATTGCGTGCCCGATTGAACGAGCCCGGCGCCGTGATCGTCGACAAGGCTGACCTCGACAGCCTTGGCGTCAACATCGGCGATACCGCAGCGATCAACGGTCAGCGCGTCCGTGTGGTCGGCGTAAGCAGCGGATTGCGTGCATTGGGTGGCGTAAACATCGTTTCGTCGCTGGAAACGGCGCGCGTGCTGGATATCGATCCTGTAGATGCCGGCATGATGACATACTTCGTCGCGAAACTGCGCGATCCGTCCAAGGCCAGGATGGTCGCCAGGCGGTTGAACGGATCGGCTGCATTCGGCCCCTACAACGTTTGGACGGCCAAAGAGTTTGCACGGCAATCGCAAATCTACTGGATGCTCGATACCGGCGCCGGCGCCGGCGTGCTGTTTCTCGCGGGCATTGTGTTCCTGGTGGGCGCAATCATTACCAGCCAAACGCTGATTGCCGCCGTGATCGGCTCGATCCGCGAATACGCCACGTTAAACGCACTGGGCGTGGGCCGCGGCGCATTGCGCAAGGTGATCATGGAGCAGGCGTTCTGGGTGGGCGCGCTGGGCATGATCTGCAGCGTCGTCGTCGGCATCGTCTTGTTGATCGTCGCGCGCAACCGGAGCGTGCCGATGGAGCTGCATCCCTTCACCGCTGCGATATGCCTTGCATTGAGCATGGCTTTGGCGATTGTGTCAGGGCTGGCGGCAATGCGGATTCTGCGTCGCGCCGATCCGGCAAGCCTGTTGAGGTGACCATGTCGACACCTCACATCACTCCCAACGCGAACGTGACACTGCAGGCCAGCAGCGTCAGCAAATCGTTTGTTTCCGGCCGCGTTCAAAGCACCGTCTTGCAGAACCTCACACTCGACGTGCGCGGCAGCGAGTTGACGCTTATTTCCGGCCCATCCGGCTGTGGCAAAAGCACACTGCTCGCCATTCTCAGCGGTCTGCAACCTGCCGATGGCGGCAGCGTGCGCGCATTGGGGCAAGAACTAAGCGGCTTGAGCATCAACGACCTGGAATACTTTCGCCTGCAACACACTGGTTTCGTGTTTCAGGGCTTCAACCTGTTTCCCGCGCTCACCGCGCTGGAGCAGGTGGAATTGCCGCTGAGTTATATGGGCCTTCCCAAGGGCATGGCGCGAAAGCGCGCGGTGGAGTCGCTGGAAGAAGTCGGCCTCGGGTCGCGCATGCGTCTTCGTCCCACCGAACTTTCCGGTGGCGAAAAGCAACGCGTGGCCATTGCGCGCGCGCTCGCCAAACAACCCGAACTGCTTTTCGCCGACGAGCCGACCAGTGCGCTGGATTCGGATAACGGTCAGATCATCATCGACATACTGCACCGCATTGCGCGCAATCACGGCACCACAGTGCTGTGCGTCAGCCACGACCCTCGCCTCGTCGGCCACGCCGACCGCGTGCTGGCGATGGAAGACGGCCGAATTCTGAGCGACCATGTCCCGCCTGCGCCATCCAAAGCACCCGAGGCCAAGGAGCCTTCTGCATGAATCTGCGCCACCCTCGCCTTCCGCTTGCTCTGCTTGCCACTGTGCTGATGGCCGGTTGCTCGCACGATGAAGCGCCGGCGACGTCCCAGGCAACAACGCCGGCCTATGTCGCCGTTGCGCGCGGGCGCATCGATATCGAAGGCGGATTGCTCAAGCTGACGATGCCCAGCGAAGGCATCGTGCAAAGCGTGACTGTCCACGAAGGCCAGCATGTGCAGAAAGGCCAGGTGCTTGCGCAGCTCGATCTTGAACCTGCAAAGCTCGCCTTGGATTCGGCGGTCGCCGAACAGCAGCAAGCCAGTGCTCAGGCATCGGCGCTGGAAGAACGCGTGAAGTCCGCCGAACTGCGTGCCTCACGCTTGGAACAAGCGGCGCATGCTGGTGCAGGCGACATGCAGAGCGCGGATGACGCTCGCGAAAATGCGCAACAGGTGAAAGCGCAGCTGGATAACGCACGTGCTTCCGCCGCGCTCGCGTCGCAGAAAGTCGCCGCGTCTCGTTATCAACTCGATCTGCATACGTTGCGTGCGCCTGTCGATGGACAGATCGTGCAACGCATGGTTCAACCCGGCGCTTCGGTGTCGCCTGCGAGCGGCCCCATTTTTGTGTTTCTGCCCGACTCTCCGCGCATTGTGCGCGCCGAACTCAACGAATCCTTCGTCGGTGTCGTGCATGACGGCATGGCGGCCGAAGTGGATGACGACAGCGGCAGCGGCCTGGCACCGCTGAAGGCGCACGTGCTGCGCATTGGCAATGTGTTTGGCGCCAGCACGCTGGAAGACGATCCGCAGGTACGCGCCAATACGCGTTCGGTTGAATGCGTACTGACGTTTGATCAGGTGCCGGCGACGTCGTTGCGCATTGGTCAGCGTGTGTTGGTGAAGTTTGATCCGAAGTAACGGGCGTCACTAGCACGCGCCTTTTTGCTCGTCATTCCGGCGAAGGCCGGAATCCAGTGACGTCGGTGTCGAATCAGGCCTCGTGGCCACGTGACTCGCTTTCGTAGCAGACATCTCGGCGATAAGGCAGGTATTCAGCGGTGACGCCACTGGATTCCGGCCTTCGCCGGAATGACGAGCGGTTAAAAACTCAACGATCGTCGCGCGTCCAGATCAATCCGTCCTTCTCCATAACGGGAAAACGCGCAATCGGCTCATATGCCGGCGGACACGTCGGCATGCCGGTGCGAAGATCGAATCGCGCCCCATGGCGCGGGCATTCCACTTCGACGCCGATAATTTCGCCGCCCGCCAGTTCGCCGCCATCGTGCGTGCAGATATCTTCCACCGCGTACAGATCACCATCGACATTGAACACCGCAATGGCCGTATCGCCGTCCCAGACCACTTTGAATTCGCCGGGCAGCAATTCCGAACGCGTACCCACTTCCACCCATACCTCGCTCACGGCGCCACTCCTGAAAATTCCTTGATCAGCAATTCAAATCGCAAATCGTCGCGACGCGGAATGCCAACGCGTTCATCACCATAAGGAAACGGTTTGTATTCGCCGGTACGGCGATAGCCGCGCCGCTCGTACCATGCGATCAATTCGCTGCGCAGGTCGATCACCGCCATGTGCATGGCGCGGCACCGCCATGTCTCGCGAGCGATGCGCTCTGCTTCAGCCAAAACGTATTTTCCAAGTCCGTCACCCTGACAGGATGGATCGACGGCAAACATGCCGAAATAGGCCGAATCATCATGGCGCTCAAGATGACAGCACGCACGTAGCACACCATCCACGATCGCCAGCAGGATCACGCCATCGTCCGGCGAGACCAGCAACTCGGCCACCAGCCGAGCATCGGTTCGACGACCGTCCAGGAGATCGGATTCGGTGGTCCAGCCGCGGCGTCCGGATTCGCCGCGATAGGCAGACTCTACCAGCGCAACCACGGCGTCGACGTCGGCTTGCGCGGCAATACGGAACACAGGAGCGATGGCGGCAGTCATTCGCCAATGATAATCCGCAACCTGTGCGTTGTCCGGCTATGGCGCCCAAGGCGAGCCAAAATGCACGGCATCGATACGCAAACCCGGCCGGTAAACGCGGATGGCGCATAGATCGACATTACGCGTCGTGACCCGCTCCCCGGTCGAAAGTCGCGTCTGGAGATCAAACAAGCAACCGTTACCACCGTGCACATCAATCATCGTGGCCGCACCGTATTTGAATGGCCGGTCTGGGTCGTCGAAAACCAGCTTAGCCGAGGACTCGCCGCCGGCTTGCGATACGGTAAACGACACAATCTCGCTTGGCATGTCGTTAAAGAGTTTGAAGCGATGGACCGATTGCGCCATCGCAAGACATGGAATGCACAGCAAACCCATGGTTATCCATCGCAGATGCATAGCGTTCTCCAGAAAAAGAGCGCAGAAAGCCCCGGGCGGCATGGCGACATGCCACCGTTGTTGCCTGACTCGACAATGCGGGGAAAAGCCCGGCGAACACGCCGGGCAGCAGACGCGTTACTAGGGTGTGATGCGTCGCGCGGCGAAGAAATAAATGAGGTTGCTCAATCCAAACGCGACGAGCAGCACCGCAAGCGCTCCGGGAGTGATGTCAGTCCAACCGGCCCATTGAATGATCGCGAAGCCGAGCCCCCCAAGCAGCAGCAGCAGCCCCCAACGCAGCGAGCTCATGCGGCCGCGGTGGTCGTCACCGCGTATCACCGATTCGATGAGTTCCTTCGACTCGGATGCTTGCAACATCTTGATACGCATACGGGCGTCCACCAGCAATTTGATCACATAGGTCACACCGTACGTTACGCATAGAAACAACAACACCGGGACAACTGTTCCCTTATCCATCGACTTCTCCCGACTCAGGATGCGCCGGTCTTGGCGCTTGCAGGGATATAGATACAGTTACCACTCCCCCGGTTGCAGCTACCCCATTGCAACCGAATTCGTCTTGCCTGTATCTGTAAGGTATCAGGGAACCCGATGCCGCATGAGCCCATCCACGGACCGTCCATTGGTTGAAGCCGTCCTGGCGAATGCGCCCGGCGCGTTCGAGCGGCTCGTGCGCGAGCACCAGGATCTGTGCTGGCACATCATCTATCGCATGGTTCGTCACCCGGAGGATGCGCGCGACCTGTGCCAGGACACATTCCTGCGCGTACATCGCACCCTGCATCAGTACCGCTACGAAAGCGCGCTGAAGTCGTGGATTGGACGCATTGCCTACAACATCGCCTTGCGTTATTTGGAGCGCAAGCGCATCGTCGTTTTCGACGCCGTCCAGGACGACGATCTGCCTCCCCTGGTCGAGAACGTGAGCGACGGCTTCGACCTGGAAGCGGCCTACGCCGATCAGGACATGGCCACACGTCTGCATGCAGCGATCGAAACGCTACCCCCGCTGCAACGCACCGTGCTCACGCTCTATCATCTGGACGAATTGCCGATCGGCGATATCGCCGCCATTACCGGTCTCGCCATCGGCACGATCAAAAGTCACCTGTTTCGCACACGCCTGCATTTGCGCGGAGTGCTCGAATCCGCACATGGAGTCCTGCCATGAACCACACACCGCAACCGCCACGCAACGAAGCCGAAGAACGCGAATGGCTGATGCAGGAAAGGGCTGCCGAAGCCGGACGGATTGAAGCGCAGCCGGATGATGCGACACCGACGTCTTATGACGCGATCGCGCACGCATTGCGCCAACCATTGAATGAAAACCTTCCGACTGACTTTGCCCGTCACGTTGCGAATCGGGCGCGGCAACGTGCTTCCATCAATATGTACTTCGAGCTGGTGCTCAGCTTGACACTTTGCGGTGTGTTGGTGCTAATGCTGGGAGGCTTGGTCATGTATTTCGGTGCAGGTTGGCTGAAGCTTGCTCAATCCAACTTACCCCTAAGAGCCATAGCGAATGAATGGATCGTGGCACTCATCGCTTGCCTGCTCGTATTCAATCTCATCAGTAAGCTGCTCGATGTGCGTGGGCGAGCAGCGCACTGAACAGTTACCATTTATCACATCAGCAGCTTGCGGACCTTAAGCAGCGCCGCGATGAAAACGTCGACTTCTTCGCGCGTGTTGTAGAACGCGAGCGATGCGCGCAGCGTGGCGGGGACACCGTAGAACTGCATCAGCGGATGCGCACAGTGGTGGCCTGAGCGAACGGCCACGCCTTCAAGATCGAGCAAGGTGGCCATGTCAGTCGCCTGTGCACCTTCGATGAGGAAGGAAATAACCGGCTCCTTTTCCGCGGCCTCGCCAAAAATGCGCAGCCCCGGAATCTCACGCAGGCGTTCGGTGGCATACGCCAGCAACTCGTGTTCCCAAGCCCGGATGGCATCGAAGCCAATCGATTGCACGTAGTCGATAGCCGCACCCACACCGGCGAAGCCGGCGATGTTCGGTGTACCGGCCTCGAATTTGTGCGGTGGCTCGGCAAAGGTGGTGCCGTCAAAACGCACTTCGCGAATCATCTCGCCGCCACCAAAGAACGGCGGCATGGATTGCAGATGCTCACGCTTGGCCCATAAGCCGCCCGTGCCGGTCGGTGCCAGCATTTTGTGGCCGGTAAACGCATAAAAGTCGCAACCAAGTGCCTGCACATCGACAGGCCGATGCGGCAGCGCTTGTGAACCATCCACTAGCAACGGAATACCGCGTCGACGGCATTCGCGTGCAATCTCGCGCACGGGATTGACCGTACCGAGCACGTTGGAAACATGCGTCACGCAAGCCAGTTTCACTTCCGGCGTGAGCATTTCGAAAAACTTTTCAAGGATAAGCTCGCCGCGTTCATTGATCGGCGCAGCTTTCACGGTGGCGCCTGCACGCGCCGCCACAAGCTGCCACGGCACGATGTTGGCGTGATGCTCCATCACCGTCGTGAGAATTGCATCGCCCGGCTTCAAGCGCGGCAGCGCGAAACTGTAAGCCACTGTATTCATCGACTGCGTCGTGCCCGACGTAAGCACGATGTCGTTGCGCGAAGCGGCGTTGATCCATGCTGCGAGTTTGTCGCGCGCGCCTTCGTATGCTGCCGTCGCCTCTTCACCCAACTGATGAACGGCGCGCGCCACATTCGCATTGTGCTCGCGATAGTGACGATCGACCGCTTCGATTACCTGCAGCGGTTTCTGGCTGGTATTGGCGTTGTCGAAGTACACCAGCGGCTTGCCATGCACCTTGCGGCCAAGCAGCGGAAAATCCGTGCGGATGCGCTGGACGTCGAAGTCGAGAGGCTGATTGGGCTTGGCGTTCATAGGGGATCGATTTACGGCAAGTGTGCGAGCAGCGCTTCGGAGAAGTGTTCGCGCAGGGATTCATTGGGCAGCGATGCGAAGACCGAACGGCAGAACGCTGCCGTAAGCAACGCGCGCGCTTCGGCGTATGGCAGGCCACGCGAGCGCAGGTAGAACAGCGCGCGCTCGTCGAGCTGACCGATCGTGGCGCCATGCGCGGCTTTCACTTCGTCCGCATAGATTTCGAGTTCCGGCTTGGTATCGATTTCCGCCAGACCGGAAAGCAGCAGGTTCTTGTTGCTGAGGTTCGCGTCGCTGCCGTCCGCCCCTTGCGCAACGACGATGGCGCCACGGAACACGCCGTGGGCGCGCTCGTCGGCGACACCACGCCACGTCGATTCCGACGCGGTATTGAGTGCCTGATGACGGATCGACAGCTGCGTGTCGACGTGCTGACGGCCGCGCAATACGAATACACCGCGCGTGTCCAGACGCGCTTCATCGCCACGAAGTTCGGCATGCAGATCGTGACGCACCAGCGCACCGCCGAGTTCCAGCACGTGCAGTGCCGCGTGCGCCTTGGCGCCGAGATGCAAGCTGCCGCGACGAATCAAGGTACTTTCTTCGGCTGCGTTCTGGAGCAGCGCGTGCTGGAGGCGCGCACCGTCGTGCACAACGATATCGGTGACCACGGTGCCAAGATGCTTGTGTGCGATGTTGGACACATGATGCTCGACGAGATCGAGCTCGGCACCCTCACCCAGCTCAATGACATTCCGCAGATGCCATGCAAGATCGCCTTCTGCTGGTGTGCCGACAAAGCACAGCTGCACGGGTTTGCCGACGCGTGTGCCCGGTGCAACGCGCAGCACGACGCCATCGCCGGCCAGCGCCGCATTGAGGCGTGCGAAGGCATCGCTCGTTTCGCGATAGTGACGGCTCAACGCAAAACGCAGCGGCTCAGGGTCCTTGCTCAGCACCATTGAAAGCGGCTGCAACGTCAAACCGGCAGGAAGCGCTTCAAGACGTGAAAGATCCGCACGGAAAGCACCGTTGACGAAAACCAGCCGCGGACCATCGACACCCGGAAGCACGAGTTCCTTTGGATCAACGTTGCGCGTCGGTGCGCCGGGATCGCCATGCGTAAACCGCCGTTGACCCAGCGCACGCAGGGCCGTGTATTTCCACGCCTCGGCACGCGTATCGGGCAAACCCGCCGCGATGAATGCTTCGAGATTTTCACGACGCGCCGTATCCAGCCACGCGTGCCCGCTGCCGGCCAAACGCACGCTGTCAATGTCACGCAGGCCGTCGATAAACGGAACCGGTGCCGGCGTCGGACTCATACACGCGCCTCGGAAGCGAGCGCTGGATCGCGATCGGCAATCCAGGCGTAGCCGTGTTCTTCAAGCTTCAGCGCCAGCGTCTTGTCGCCACTTTCGACGATGCGGCCATCGGACAGGACATGCACAAAATCCGGCTCGATGTAATCGAGCAGGCGCTGGTAATGAGTGATGACAAGGAAGGCGCGATCGGGCGAGCGCAGCGCGTTGACACCTTGTGCCACCTGTTTGAGCGCATCGATATCCAGGCCCGAGTCGGTTTCGTCGAGGATCGCCAGCTTCGGCTCAAGCACCGCCATCTGGAAAATCTCGTTACGCTTTTTCTCACCACCGGAGAAACCTTCGTTCACGGCGCGATGCAGCAGCTCGTCGGAGATCTGCATGATCTTCAACTTCTCGCGCACGAGCTTGAGGAACTGCATGGAATCGAGTTCCGGCTCACCGCGCTGCTTACGCTGCGCATTCAGCGCTGCACGCAGGAAGTAGGTGTTGTTCACACCTGGAATTTCGACCGGATACTGGAACGCCAGAAACAAGCCCGCCGCGGCACGCTCTTCCGGTTCCAGGGTGAGCAGATCGCGGCCTTCGAAGATCACCGAGCCTTCGGTCACTTCGTAGCCGTCACGGCCGGAAAGCACGTTGCCCAGCGTGGATTTGCCCGCGCCGTTGGGGCCCATAATGGCGTGCACTTCGCCCGGATTCACGGTCAGCGTGAGTCCCTTGAGAATGTCTTTGCCCTCGACGCGGGCGTGCAGGTTTTCGATCTTCAGCATGTTGTTTCCTGTTGCGGCATCACGCGATGCCACCACGTTTCGTTAATCCGTTTCAGCTGTTGCTTTGATAGGAGCCGGCGCAAACGTCGCCTTCCTGGGTGCCCTTCAGCCACGCTCGCAGTTCTTCGATGCGTTTACGGGTCATCGCTTCGAGCTCATTGTCGGCGCACATGGGATAGACGCTGCCGTACTGGAGACCCTTGTCGCTAGCGGGATAACGCGCTTCCAGTTCGGCATCACGAAATGCCACCCACGCTTTCTGCGCCGTACGCAGTTTTGCGGTGAACACTTTGTCCGAAGCGTACTTGGCGAGCACCTGCTGGTAGACCTGATTGAGCTCTTTGTCTGCGGCCGCCAGACTTTTGGATGCGCACTCGTCCATAGCCGCCTGCGATTGAGCGTTGTCCATGCACTTGTCGCTCGAAGCCGCCGCTGTGGCCGCGGGTGCCGGCGCGGTACCGGCGGTAGCGATGCCGCCGAAAGCCACAGCAAAAACTGCCACGCAAAGCTTTGTGGAGAGTTTCATCCGACTGCCCCTTCCAGTGAGATTTCAAGGAGTTTCTTCGCTTCGACCGCGAACTCCATCGGCAGCTCGCGGAACACCTGCTTGCAGAAGCCGTCAACAATCATCGAGACCGCGTCTTCTTCACTGATACCGCGTGCGCGGCAGTAGAAGAGCTGGTCGTCGGAAATCTTGGATGTGGTTGCCTCGTGTTCGACGATGGCGCTCGGATTTTTCACTTCCATGTACGGGAAGGTATGCGCGCCGCACTTCTTGCCGATCAGCAGCGAATCGCACTGCGTGTAGTTGCGCGCGCCATCGGCACCCTTCTCCACTTTCACCAGACCGCGGTAGCTATTGGAGCTGCGGCCGGCGCTGATGCCTTTGGACACGATCTTGGATTTCGTGCCTTTGCCGATGTGGATCATCTTGGTGCCGGTGTCGGCTTGCTGGCGATGATGCGTCAGCGCGACGGAGTAGAACTCGCCCACTGAACGGTCGCCGCGCAAAACGCAGCTCGGATATTTCCATGTGATCGCAGAACCCGTTTCGACCTGCGTCCAGGAAATCTTCGAATCGTCGCCGCGGCAATCGCCGCGCTTGGTCACGAAGTTGTAGATACCGCCGCGACCTTCTTCGTCGCCCGGATACCAGTTCTGCACCGTGGAATATTTGATATTCGCTTTTTCCAGCGCCACCAGCTCCACCACCGCCGCGTGCAGCTGATTTTCATCACGCATGGGCGCCGTGCAGCCTTCGAGATAGGACACCTGAGCGCCCTCTTCCGCGATGATCAGCGTGCGCTCGAACTGGCCGGTGTGACCGGCGTTGATGCGAAAGTAGGTAGACAGTTCCATCGGGCAACGCACGCCCTTCGGAATGAACACGAAGGAGCCATCGGAGAACACGGCCGAGTTCAGCGCAGCGAAGTAGTTGTCGCCGGTTGGTACGACACTCCCGAGGTACTTCTGCACCAGTTCCGGATATTCGCGGATGGCTTCGCTCATCGAACAGAAAATCACGCCGACTTCGGCAAGTTCTTTGCGGAACGTGGTGCCGACGGAAACGGAGTCGAACACGGCATCGACCGCGACACCCGCGAGCTTCGCGCGCTCATGCAACGGCACGCCGAGCTTGTCGTAGGCTTCAAGCAGTTTCGGATCGACCTCATCGAGCGACTTCGGGCGATTCTTCGGCGAGGCGTAATAGCTGATCGCCTGAAAATCGATCGGTGCGATATTGAGCTTCGCCCAATGCGGTGTGGGCATCGTCAGCCAGTGACGATAGGCCTTCAGACGCCACTCGGTCATCCACTCCGGCTCGCCCTTGAGCGCGGAGAGCTGGCGCACGATGTCTTCCGACAGACCCGGCGGCAAGCTGTCGGTTTCGATGTCGGTGATGAAGCCGGCTTCGTAGCGACGGCCGAGCGCGGCGGCGACTTCTGCGTTGTCGCGCAGCACGGCGGGGCTATCGTTTTCGATGGTCATGGTGCAGTCCTGCCTTTCAATTCGGGAAGCGCGACGGTGGCGACGGGCGCGTGCGCAGCGGGGCGCAACATGTCGGCCAAGCTCATCGAGCGCAATGCGTTATCCAAGACGTTGTTGATGCGTTGCCAGCTACCGCGCACGCCACATTGTTTTTCGCGTTCGCAATGGCCGTCGCTCATGCTGCATTCGGTCATGCCGAGCGGCCCTTCCATCGCTTCGACGATGTCGGCGACGCTGATGTCGCTGGCCGGACGCGCGAGACGATAACCGCCGTTGACGCCGCGGAACGACTCGACCAGTCCAGCATGCCCAAGCGACTTCAGCAATTTGCTGACCGTGGGCAATTCCAGATGCGCTTCCTCGGCAATTTGCGCCGTGCTGAGGACGTCATCAGGGTGCGCGGCGATGCAGGTCATCACCACGGTGGCGTAGTCGGTCAGTCGGCTGACACGGAACATGGGGAGGCACCGCGTTAATCCAGACTAAAATGGTACTGATTAACGGCTTTGGGGTCAATCTGAAGCTATCGCCGCCGCTGCAGCTTTGCACCATCCTGGAGCAGATGGCGCACCATAACGAACCGCACCGTACTGCCGGACACGCGCACCCATTCGGGCAAACGGCTTACCACTGCGCTTTGCATCACACGCCCCCGCATGGCACGCAATCTGCTGTACCGCAACAAAGCCGGACGATGGGGAGCTAGTACGCATGAAGTGGATCACCGCGATCATCAAACCCTTCACGCTCGACGACGTCCGCGAGGCGCTCGGCGAGGCGGGGGTGCAAGGCATGACGGTTACCGAGGTCAAAGGCTTCGGCCGGCAGCGGGGGCATACGGAGCTCTATCGCGGTTCGGAATACGTGGTCGATTTCCTGCCCAAGTTGAAGATCGAACTGGCCGTGAGCGATGAGCAGGTGGAGCTGGCGATCGAGGCGATCACCAAAGCTGCCCGCACCGGCAAAGTGGGCGACGGAAAAATCTTCGTCAGCGATCTCGAACAGGTCATTCGCATTCGCACGCAGGAGGTCGACGCCGATGCGCTTTGATTCGGGAATTAAAAAGCGACGCAACATGATGCGAGCGATCGTCGCGCTACTCGCTGTCTTTTTTGCGCTACCAGCGTTCGCACAGGCAACACCAGCACCAACGCTCAACAGTGGCGACACCGCATGGATGATCGTCGCCGGTACGCTGGTGTTGATGATGACGATTCCTGGCGCCGCGCTTTTCTACGGCGGCATGGTGCGCGCCAAGAATCTGCTTTCGGTGATGATGCAATGCATGGCGATCACTTCGCTCGTCACTGTGTTGTGGATGGTTTACGGCTATTCGCTTGCGTTCGGCACCGGCGGCATGACGGCGGGTGTCACGAACTGGCATTCGATTCTTGGCGATACGAATCGTTTTCTGTTGCGCGGACTCACACCGTCGTCGCTTTACCAGACGGTGCCGGAAAGCGTGTACATCATGTTCCAGTTGACGTTCGCGATCATCACGCCGGTATTGATCGTCGGCGCCTACGCCGAACGCATGAAATTCAGCGCGATGCTGTGGTTCAGCGGACTATGGCTGACCTTCGTCTATCTGCCGATTGCGCACATGGTGTGGAGCGGTCCGGGTTCGTTGCTGGGCGATCTGGGCGTGCTGGATTTCGCGGGCGGTACCGTAGTGCATATCAACGCGGGTATCGCCGGTCTTGTTGCCTGTCTTGTGCTTGGCAAACGCCGCGGCTATCCGCATACGCATATGCCGCCGCACAATCTTGGCTACACCGTAATGGGCGCCAGTTTTCTGTGGCTGGGCTGGTTCGGATTCAACGCGGGTTCGGCGGTTGCCGCCAATGGCAGCGCAGGCATGGCGATGCTGGTGACGCAGATCGCCACGGCTGCGGCGGCGATTGGCTGGGTCGCGATGGAGTGGATGGTGCACAAACGCGCCAGCGTGCTGGGCATTGCGTCGGGCGCTGTGGCGGGTCTCGTCGCTGTCACTCCGGCCGCGGGAACCGCGGGGCCCGGTGGCGCGTTGATCCTGGGCTTTATCGCCGGCGCGGTGTGCTTCTTCTCGGCAACACGCCTTAAGCACAAGTTTGGCTACGACGACACGCTGGATGTGTTCGGCGTGCACGCCATCGCGGGTATCATCGGCGCCCTGCTCACTGGCATCTTCGCCGCGCCCGTGCTCGGTGGATTCGGCACCGTGACGTCGCCGTTGGCGCAATTGTGGATACAGGCCAAAGGCGTGGGCTTCACCATTGTCTGGAGTGCCGTGCTGAGCTGGGTGATCCTGAAATTGATCGAAAAAACCATCGGCTTGCGCGTCGGTCCCGAGCAGGAACAGGTCGGCCTGGATATCGCCGAGCACGAAGAACGCGCCTACAACCTTTCCTGAGGCAAGAACAGCCTGTGCGCCGATGGCGCACAGGCTCTAAGCTGTTCGCGTGTTATCTGCGAACAGCCCCATGGACCACGCCACCGATCGCGCAGCCGCCCGCCTCGCCTGGACGCGCGCCAGCCTCCACGACAACTCGCTCATACTGGAACCGGCCTCGGCGGACGCGAGTTTCCGCAGCTATTGGCGCACGCATCACGACGGCCGCAGCGTGATCGTGATGGACTCGCCACCCGCGCAGGAAGATCCGCGCCCGTGGTTGAAGATCGGCGAACAGCTCGCCGCGGCTGGTTTGCACGTACCCAAGGTGTACGACAAGGATCTTGAGCAGGGTTTCCTGCTGATCGAAGACCTTGGCAGCCGTTTGTATCTGCCGGCCTTGAATGACGAAAGCGCCGATGCACTCTATTGCGATGCAATGGATGCGCTGCTCCATATGCAAACGCGTATGCGCTACAGCGATCTACCGCCATTCGATGAAACTGTATTGATCAACGGCCTGAACATCATGCCGGAATGGTTTCTCCGGCGACATCTCGGTCACACACCTGATTCGCATGAGCAGAAGGTTCTAAACGACGCGTTTGCACTCATCATCAAGAACGCGATGGAACAACCTCGCTGCTTTGTCCATCGTGATTTTCACAGCCGCAATCTGCTGATCGTCGATCACAACAATCCGGGCGTCATCGATTTTCAGGGTGCGCTCGCCGGACCGATGACTTACGATCTCGCCTCACTGCTGCGCGACGGATATATCGCGTGGAAGCGTGAGCGCGTAGAGAACTGGGTGGAGTCGTATCGATTGCGTTTGAGAGATGCGAATGCGCTTGCAGCCGACGTCGATCGCGCTCAGTTTCAGCGTTGGTTCGACCTGACGGGATTACACCGCCATATCCGCGTGCTTGGCCAGTTTTATCGGCTGTGGTATCGCGATGGCAAACCGGGTTATCTGTCCGATGTTCCGCGCGTGTATCACTACGTTGTTTCTGTCGCCCGAAGCTATCCCGAATTGTCGGACTTCGTCGCATTGCTTGAACGCCATGTGCAAAACCGCGATCTGACGCAGGTGGCAAACGCATGAGGCACGCCCTGATCTTTGCCGCAGGACTCGGCGAACGCATGCGCCCGCTGACAGATCGCACGCCCAAGCCATTGCTTGACGTTCGTGGCAAGCCGCTGATTGTGTGGCATCTGGAAAAACTGGCGGCTGTCGACGTGCACTACGTCGTGATCAACACCTCGCACTTGGCCGATCAATTTTCGGAAGTGCTTGGCGATGGTTCTCGCTGGGGTTTGCGTATTCGCTATGCGTATGAAGGACCTGTTCCGCTGGAAACCGGCGGCGGCATGTTGAATGCGTTACCACTGTTGGGCCCGGAACCATTTATCGCCATCAATGGCGACATCTGGACCGACGCCGACCTCGCCCAATTACCTGTCGAACCGCGCGGCCTCGCGCACCTGCTGCTGGTCGACAATCCAGGCCACCATCCGAAAGGTGACTTCGCGCTCGATCAACAGGGCGTCGTTCACAACGACGGCGAAGCACGACTGACGTTCAGCGGAATAGGTGTGTATCGCCGCGAACTATTGGACAACTGGCGCGGCGTGATCGGCGATAACCCCGACGCAAGCGCCAAACCACCGCGCTTCAAACTGGCACCGCTGTTGCGTTCGGCGATCGATCAAGGCGCGATCACAGGTACGCACTATCGGGGGGCCTGGACAGACGTCGGCACACCCGAACGGCTTGCAGCACTCAACACAGCGACCTGATTGCAGTCTGCTCAGGGCGCACTGGGCGCAACCGGTGTTGCATGCATCGCAGCGTTGACGGGCGGTACAGCGGGAGTTGGCGGCGTCACCATTGTTTCGCCTTCTTCCTGCGACAGCGCCGCGTCCTGCGCCTGCTTGGTCATCATGATGATGCTGATGCGGCGATTGATCGGATCGCTCGGATCGCCTTTGTCGAAAGGCACGGATGCGGCAAGTCCCACCACACGCGCAATTTTGTCGGAAACCAGACCGCCGCTCAGCAACGCGCGACGCGCCGCGTTTGCGCGATCGGCAGAAAGCTCCCAGTTGCTATAGCCCTGATCTCCGATGTACTGCGCGTCGTCCGTATGCCCGGTGATGCTTATCTTGTTGGGTGCTTCATCGATAAAGGTCGCCAGCTCGTGAAGAATGGCCGTGGTGTAAGGCTTCAACGTCGCGCTGCCGGTGTCGAACATCGGGCGGTTCTGCTTATCCACGATCTGGATGCGAAGACCTTCCGGCGTAATATCGAGCAATAGCTGATCCTTGAACGGCTCCAGCGCCTGACTTTTATCAATCGCGGCGTGCAGTTGCTCCATCAGATCTTCCAGCCGCTGCTTTTCCTTGTCGCGCGCGAGCTTCTCCACGTCCTTCGGCACTTCGGCCTTCTGCGCGGCGCGACGATCTTTGCCGGGACCGTGCGCCATATCCATCGCACCACCCAGTTTGATGGCGCTGTCGCTCGCTCCGCCCGGCCCCATCTTGCCTGGCGGCGCGACCGTGGCATTGCCTTGGACCATGCTCGGATTCTTGAAGTATTCGGAAATCGCAGCACGCTGCTCTCGCGTGCCCACGCCGATCAGCCACATCACAAGAAAGAACGCCATCATCGCGGTCACGAAGTCGGCGTACGCGACTTTCCACGCACCACCATGATGGCCGTGCTTCTTGCGCCGTGCGCGGCGCACGATGATTAACTGTTCGCCGCCCTCCTCGCTCATGCCGGGGCTCCGGCTCGCGCTCCCTTGAGGTGTTCTTCAAAGTCCTGGAAGTTCGGCCTCATGTGTGCCGATAAGGTCTTGCGTGCAAATTCGACCGACACCTTGGGGTTGTAACCACGCAGCGAAGATAGCAGTGCCACCTTCACGCATTCGAACGCCCTGCCGTCTTCATGCACCCGGCTTTCCATCGCGGCCGCGAGCGGACCCACGAAGCCATAGCAAAGCAGAATGCCAAGAAAGGTGCCGACCAATGCGCCCGCAATGTGTTCGCCAATCTGCGACGTGTCGCCACCGAGCTGCGACATAGTGGTAACGATACCAAGCACGGCCGCAACAATGCCGAAACCGGGAAGCGCATCCGCCATCTTCATCACCGCCGCTGCGGGTGCTTCGGCTTCCTGGTGATGCGTTTCCAGTTCCACTTCCAGCAACTGCTCCAGCTCATGCGGATTCATGTTGCCGCCGACAATCAGACGCAAGCAGTCGGTGATGAATTCGATCAGGTGATGTTCCTTGATGAGCCGCGGGTACGCTGCGAACACAGAACTCGTTTGCGGATCTTCGATATGCGGTTCCAGCGCAAGCAAACCCGATTTGCGCATGAGACTGAAGATGTCGTACAGCAACGCGAGCAAGTCGACGTAATCCTGCTTGCGATACTTGGGACCTTTGATGAGGCCCGCCATGCCACTCAGCGCTTCTTTCACGATCTTGGGTGGATTGGCGGACAGGAATGCGCCGAGCGACCCACCACCGATGATCATCAGTTCGTAGGGTTGCCAAAGCGCGAGGATGTGCCCGTGCGAGAGCAGATAACCGCCCAGTACGCACGAGATCACCACCAATGAACCGACTAGAACAAGCATGGGGACTCCATCCAGGACGCCATAGTCCTACTCATGCTTATCGACCGCTGGCCCTCGAAGTTAAGCAAGAAAAATTCATACGTATCAACGCGTCACACGCGCCGTCTTTTCATACGAATGTGACGCGTGAGGTCACTTATTGCGGGAATGTGATGTTGCACACATTAAAACGCGAACGGCCCGGATAACCGGGCCGTTGAGAAACGCGTATGTCACAAATCGCTTAGGGGCGGCGCGCCAATTCCGGATTCTCTTTGGTCACCGGCATCAGATCCTTCTTCGACACGCCCAGCCACAGCAGGATCGGGCTGGCGACGAAGATCGACGAGAGCGTACCGACCAGAATGCCGATCAGCATGGTGATCGCAAAACCGTGCACGGTCGGGCCGCCGAAGAAGAACAACGCAGCCATCGCGATGCCCGTGAACAGCGACGTGATGATGGTTCGCGACAGCGTGCTGTTGATCGAGCGGTTGAGAATCTCTTCCGGATCGGCCTTGCGCGACGAACGGAACAGTTCGCGAATACGGTCGAATACCACCACCTTGTCGTTGATCGAATAACCGATCACGGCCAGTACCGAGGCAAGCACAGTCAGGTCGAACTCGCGCTGCACCAGCGAGATCACGCCCAGCGTCACCAGCACGTCGTGCACTTCCGTGGCGAGTGCGGCGATGGCGAAGCGGCGTTCGAAACGAATCCACAAGTAAATGCCGATGCCGATGATCACGAAGATCGCGGCGGTGACACCGTCGCTGCGCAGCTGCTCACCGACCTGCGGGCCGACGTAGTCGCGGCTACCGATCTTTGCGTCGGGACGCGACACCTGCAGGGCCTTGGCGACGTCGCTGGCAATCAGATCCAGGTTGGGCGCCTTACCTTCCGGGCCAGCGTATTTCTTGTCGTCCTTGGGCTGAAAGCGGATGTCCACCTCACGCGTGCCGCCGACACTCTGCACCACGGCATTGTCGATGCCACCGGCGGTTAGTGCCGAACGCACATCTTCCGTCGACACCGGCTTGTCGTAGGTGACGCCGATGCGCACACCGCCCGTGAAATCCAGACCGTAATTCAGGCTGCGCGTGGCAAGCAGCGCGATGGATGCGACCATCAAAAGAATCGCGATGCCGACGCTGAACTTGCGGATTCGGAGGAAGTGGATATTGCTGTTGTGATTGAAAATTTCCATGTCGTTCCCCGATTACACCGACAGCGTCTTGAGCTTGCGGCCGCCGTGAATCAGTGCGGTGATCGCGTGAGTGACCGTGACCGAGGTGAACATCGAGGTCAGAATACCGATGAGCAGCGTGACACCGAAGCCCTTGATCGGGCCCGAGCCCATCGTGGTCAGTGCCAGCGCGGCGATAAGGTGGGTAACGTTGGCGTCGAGAATCGTCGCCCAGGCTTTTTCGTAGCCGGCGCGGATAGCCGCCAGCGGCGTGGAACCATTGCGCAATTCTTCACGCACGCGTTCGCAGATCAGCACGTTCGCGTCGATCGCCATACCCAGCGTCAGCACGATACCGGCGATGCCGGGCATCGTCAGCGTCACACCGATCAGCGACATCACCGCAACCAGGATCACCAGGTTGAAGAACAGCGCGACGTCGGCGACCAGGCCAAAGAGCTTGTAGTAGATCGCAGCGGCGAGCAGCACAAGGCCCAGACCCAGCAACACGGCCTTCAGACCCTTGTCGATGTTGTCCTGACCGAGGCTCGGGCCGATCACGCCTTCCTGCACGATATCCATGCGCGCTGCGAGCGAACCGCCCTTGAGCATCAACGCAAGGTCGGACGCGGCCTTCGCGGTTCCGAGGCCCGTGGTCTGGAAGTGGTTGCTGAAGACGCCCTGGATGGTGGCGTAGTTGATGACCTTATAGGTGGTCTTTGGCGTACGTACTTCCTTGCCATCGACGATCTTGGTGTCGGTGGTGGTCTCCACGTACACCACGGCCATCGGCTTGCCGACGTTATTGCTGGTGAAATCCAGCATCTTCGCGGCGGCAGCCGAATTCAGCGTGACATTTACGCTTGGCGTACCCGACTGCGAATCCGTGCCTGAAGACGCATCGACCAGCTCATCACCGCTGGCGATGATGTTCTTGCTGACCAAATAGGGCTGCCCTTCCGGACCGTAGTACAAGTGTGCATCCGGCGGGACGTTGCCTGTCTTCGCCGCATCTTGCACGGCGGGATCGCGCACATCGCCAAGGCCCGCGACGTATTCCAGCGTCGCCGTAGCGCCAATGACTTTCTTTGCTTCGGCCGGATCCTGCACACCGGCGAGCTCGACCGAAATATGGTCTTGGCCCTGCGCCTGGATAACCGGCTCGGACACGCCCAGCGCATTGATGCGATTGCCTAGCGTGGCCAGGTTCTGACGAATAGCGTTGGTTTGCAGATCGCGCAGCTTGTCCGGCTTGATCACCGCATTGAGAACATAGCGATCGCCGGTATTGGTGCCGTCCGTCACAGCAAGATCGGTGTACTCGTTGGCAATGGCATCGCTGGCAGCGGAGCGATCCGCCGCGGAGCCCAGCACAACGATCACGCCCTGGCCGCGCACCGCATTGCGCGACACCGAGACAAATTGAATCTTCTTGTCCTTGAGCAGCGCCGTGATGTCCTGCGTATAACGATTTTCCTGCTTGTCGATGACATCGTCCTGATCGACTGCCATCAGGAAGCGCACACCACCCTGCAAGTCCAGACCCAGCGGCATCGGACGGCCGCCGATCGCCCTGAGCCAGCCCGGCACGGTCGATTCGAGGTTGAACGCGATGGTGTAATTGTCGCCCAGTGCGGTCTTCAGTGCGTCGGCCGCGCTCTTCTGCAAGTCGCCGTTGTCGAAGCCGATCAGCACGTAATCACCGCGATTGGTGTCGTGCTTCAGACTTTCATCGACGTAAGGAATCTTGGCGGCCTGCAGCGCCGAGGTGATTTTCTGCTGCACCGTCGGATCGAGCGTGGCACCGCTTTGCGCGGCCGAGACCTGTACCGCTTGCAGCGGCTTGTACAGATTCGGTAGCGCATAAAGGATGCCCAGCACCAGTACGACGGCGACCAGGTAGTATCTCCAGCGTGGAAAATCACTCATGCCTTGCATCCATAAAAGCCGCGGCGCCCGGCCGCGGTAGCGTGAATTAATAGGAAAACCGATCCGGCGAGCGGAGCGCTCAAGACGACTTCAACGTGCCCTTCGGCAACACTTGTTGGACAGCGCTTCTCTGAACCTTGATCTTGACGTTCGGCGCGATCTCAACGGTCACGAAGTTCTCGCCCACCTCGTCGATGCGGCCCGCAATACCGCCGTTGGTGACCACTTCGTCGCCCTTGGACAGGCCCGCGATCAGGTCGCGATGCTCCTTCTGCCGCTTCGACTGCGGCCGGATCATCGTGAAATACATAAAACCGAACATGACGATCAACAGGATCAGCATGAAGGTGCCATTTTGCGCACCGCCCGGTGCCGCCTGTGCCAGCACAAAAGTCGTCGGAAAATTCATTAGCCCGTTCCGCAAGTTATGGCCGCAGCAGGAGTTTTCGCTGCGTGCCCAATAAAAGACCTTGGATTATGCCATGCGCCCCAGTGCTCTGCACACGGGCAGGCCTTCCCCTCCCAGCCGCTTGATTGGGGCCGGGGCCGGCTGTTGCAAGCGCACAACGGCCTAGGCGGTGTCGCCCCGGCGCCGGGCGTAGAACTCCGTCACGAAATCGTCCAGCTTGCTGGCCGCGATGGCTTCGCGCAGGCCGGCCATCAGACGCTGGTAGTGATGCAGGTTGTGGATGGTGGCCAGCTGGCTGCCGAGGATCTCGTTGCAGCGGTCCAGATGGCGAAGGTAGGCACGGCTGAAGCCCTGACTGCAGGCGTAGCACGCACACCCTTCCTCGATCACCCGCGTGTCGGCGGCGAACTTCGCGTTGCGGATGCGTAGCGTGCCTTCGGATGTGAAGAGAAATCCATTGCGCGCGTTACGTGTGGGCATCACGCAATCGAACATGTCGACGCCGCGGCGCACTGCCTCGACAATGTCTTCGGGACGCCCCACACCCATCAGGTAACGCGGACGATCTTGCGGCAACAACGGCAACGTGAAATCCAGCGTGTGATTGCGTTCGGCCTCGGGTTCGCCCACCGCCAGGCCACCCACCGCGTAGCCATCGAATCCAATCTGCACCAGACCTTCCGCAGAACGACGGCGCAGGTTTTCATACACGCTGCCCTGCACGATGCCGAACAAGGCGTTGGGATTGTGCAGATCGTCGAATGCGCGACGCGAACGCTCCGCCCAGCGCAGACTCAACTCCATCGATTCGGCCGCGACTTTTTCAGTCGCCGGATACGGCGTGCACTCGTCGAAGATCATCGCGACGTCCGAATCCAGCACCGTCTGGATTCGCATCGATTCTTCCGGCGACAGGAACACCTTGGAACCGTCGACAGGCGACGCGAACGTCACGCCCTGTTCGGTGATCTTGCGCTTGTGCGCCAGCGAGAACACCTGAAAACCGCCGGAGTCGGTGAGGATCGGCGCCTTCCAGCCAATAAAACGATGCAGGCCACCGAACTCGCCGACGATCTCCAGGCCCGGTCGCAAAAACAGATGAAACGTGTTGCCGAGAATGATCTCAGCCCCCACGTCGACCAGATCGCGCGGGGTCATGGCCTTCACTGAGCCGTAGGTGCCCACAGGCATGAAAGCGGGCGTTTCCACGGTTCCGCGGTCAAAGGTAAGACGCCCGCGGCGCGCGGCGCCATCGGTGGCTAGAAGATCGAAATGCATGGCAGTCATTTGCCTATTATTGCGTGTCTGCGGAGATCGCGCCTTGCGGCAGGATCAACATGGCATCGCCATAGGAGAAAAAGCGATAGCGCTCTTTCACCGCATGCTCGTACGCCGAAAGGATAAATTCCCGGCCGGCCAACGCGGAAATCAGCATCAATAACGTCGATTGCGGCAGATGGAAATTGGTGATCAGCCCGTCGACGCTGGTAATGCGGTAGCCCGGAAAAATGAAGATCTGCGTTTCGCCCGCAAAGGGACGCAATACACCATCTACCGTCGCGCTTTCCAGAGCGCGAACCACCGTCGTCCCCACCGCGATGACACGGCCGCCGTTCTTGCGCGTGCGATGGATTTGATCGATGAGCCCCGCACCCACATTGAGCCACTCGCGATGCATCTGATGATGCGACAGATCTTCCGCGCGCACCGGCTGAAAGGTTCCCGCACCGACGTGCAGCGTGATGTATCCGAAATCCATACCCTTGTCGCGCAATTGGGCAAGCATCTCATCGTCAAAATGCAAACCCGCCGTCGGCGCTGCCACGGCGCCAGGCTCGCGCGCATAGACCGTCTGATAACGCTCCATGTCGCTCGCATCCGCATTCCGCGAAATGTAGGGCGGCAACGGCATCTCGCCCAGTCGTTGCAGCAAACGCTCCAACGGTTCGGGCGATTCAAAGCGCAAGCGAAAAAAACTTTCATCGCGGCCAAGCACCGTGGCATGACTGCCATCGGCCAACACGATCACGCCGCCTTCTTTGGGCTTCTTGCTGACACCCAACTGCACGACCGCTTCGTGCGTGCCGGTCACGCGCTCGATCAGAATTTCAACCTGACCGCCACTCTCCTTGCGGCCATATAAGCGCGCCGGCAACACACGCGTGTCGTTGAACACCAGCAAGTCGCCCTTGCGCAGAAACGACACCAACTCGCTGAACTTGCGGTCCTGCCATGTGCGCACCGGCACGTCGAGCACCAGCAAACGACTGGCACTGCGCTTAGACAGCGGCGCCTGCGCAATCAGCTCGGGCGGCAGATCGAAATGGAAATCGGATTTCTTCAAAGTACGCGCTTCGTGACGGGTATAACACCGGTCATTATCGCATTCTTTGAGCTAGCCACCTGTACGGATGATTTAGAGCCAGCCCTTCTGGCGCGCCAGCCGATAGGCCTCGATACGATTAGCCGCACCCAGTTTTCCGATGGCTTCGGAAAGATAGTTGCGCACCGTGCCGTGGGAGAGGTTGAGTTTCGTGGCGATGTCGCTGGCGGATTGACCTTCGCCAGCGAGGCGCAGCACTTGGCGTTCGCGGTCGTTGAGGGGATCGGCTTCGGACCACGCTTCCAGTGCCAGCTGTGGATCGATGGAGCGTCCGCCGCGATGCACGGTGCGTAGTGCTTCTGCAAGATTTTCGGCGGGCGCATCTTTGAGCAGATAACCGGAGACACCCGAATCAAGTGCGCGGCGCAGGAAACCGGGACGTGCAAACGTCGTGACAATGATGGACTTCACCGGCAATTCGTAGCGCTGGATACGCTGCACCAGTTCAAGTCCCGTGATGCCGGGCATTTCGATATCCGTCACAAGTACATCCGGCTTCAACCGTTGCACTTCGCGCCACGCTGCCTCGCCGTCGGATGCGGTGCCCAAAACTTCGATATCTGACTCGAGATTGAGCAATGCCGACAACGCGCCACGTACCATTGCCTGATCTTCGGCCAACAGCACCCGAATCATGCGGCACCTCGCGCGAGATCATCCGGTGCTGGGTCCGCTGCTGCGGCGACATCCTGTTGCAGTCGACGTTTTGCGCCAAGCGGAACGCTAACGTTGAGCTTTGTTCCGCGCTTGGGCGGCGATTCAATGGAAAGCGTTCCACCCAGCGCGCAGATGCGCTCACGCATGCCGCTGATGCCGTTTCCTTCCGTGCCTTGCCCACCGCGTCCGTTGTCGCAAATCTGCATGGTTAGCTTTTCCGGTGTTGATTCAAATCGCACAGATGCCTGTGTGGCACCTGCATGACGATGGATGTTCGTCACGGCTTCGCGGATGACGAGTGCCAGACCGCGCTCGACATCCACAGGCAACGACACCGGCAACGCACCGTAATCCAGATGCACGGCAGACGATTCCAGCAGCAGGCGTGCCGATGCCAATTCCGCCGCCAGATCCGTGGCGCGAATGCCGGTCACCGCCGACCGAACTTCGGCCAGCGCGTGACGCGCGACGTTTTCCGCCTCGGTGAGTTCACGAAGTGCGCTTTCGGAATCGCGATCGAATAACTTGCGCGACAACTCGAGCTTGAGCGTAATCAACGAGAGTGTGTGCCCGAGAAGATCGTGCAGGTCGCGGCCAATTCGCTCGCGCTCGGCGGTCGCTGCAAGGCGCCGCACCTCGTCTTGTGACAATTTCAGTGCTGCGTTTTTCTTGGAACTATTGATGCCAACGGTAATCACGCCATTGATGATGGCGACCATGACAAGCAGATAGAGGATCATCTGCCAGGGCAGATGATTGGAAGCCGCCGCCGCTGCGAAGATCGCGCTCATCGCGATCACGTTCGCCAGATAGAACTGCCAACCCCGCGTACAAGCACGAACCATGACCGTGCCAAAGACGAAATAACAGCACCCGGCTCCGGCGTTGAACGGCAACATCACGAAACCGAGCAGCGCAATACACCACGCATAGAGGTAAACAGACCGCTGTGGGCGAACGATGCATGACGCATAGAGAAGCAGAAAGATGGGATACGAAATCCCGACGGTGACGAACCACCTCTGCGTGAACCCCTTGTCGAACAGCGGATCAAAAAAGATCCATACCGACCACAACAGGTGAATGGCATCGGTCCAGGGGTTGTGCCCTTTGCGGATATTCTCGGCGGCTTCCGAATCCGGTGTCGGCTTTAGCCATGCGGGCACGGGTAGCGAGAAAGACATGGTTTGGACACCCCACCGGATCCGGACAGATGCCATCGTACGTCAACCTACGCGACGCAGGCGACGCGCTGCGATGAAAAAGCACACCAGCGCAAAGCCGATCAACACGGCTATATCGCCCATAACCGGCCCTTGATCCATATTCAGCGCGGCCAAGGCGACGCGGTGCAGGTGATAGCTCGGCCAGATCGGTGCGATCTGCTGTAACGCACCGGGCAGTTGATTCATCGGCACCCATAGCCCTGACAGGAAGGACATCGGCAGATAGACCAGGTTGAGCAAGCCCGGCGCGCCCTGCCCCTTGATCAGCGTACCCACCAGCATGCCCAGCGCACAGAACGGCAGTACACCCAGCACCCCGGTCAGCAACAACATACCCGCTTGCTGCGCTGTCAGCGCTACGTGCGCCATCGTCACGCTCATGATGAGCAGCAATACGATAACCACCGCAGCAGCGAGCATCGCCATCAGCATCTTGCCGAGCAGATAAGCACCGGGCGGCATCGGCAATGCGCGCTTGTAAGTGAGCAGACCGCCGTCGCGTTCCAGTGCGAGCGATATGCCGAAGCCAAACAGGCCCGGACTCATCAGGCCGAACACGCCGTAACTGGCAAGCAGATAACGCGCAACATCCGCTCCTTCGTGCTTCGCCATGACGATGCCGAACAGCAGATAGAACATCGTCGGGAACAGCATGATCGGCAACATGAAACCGGGGTTGCGCAGATAACGCAGGCATTCGCTACGCGCTTCGGCCAGGTAGGCACCGAACACTCGGCGCGTGCTCATGACTTTGGGCGTGGCGACGCTGGATGTTGCAGGGATCGATACGGCGTTCATCACGCAGCCTCCTGTTCGATCAAATTGTCTTCGCGGGTCAGTTCGGTAAAGGCATCGGCAAGTCCGGCACGCTGCACTTCCAGTTCGCTCAGCGACGTGTCTGCTTCCAACATGCGGCGCAAAACGTTTTCTGCGGCGCTGGTGCTGATATGCATGCGCGACCCCTCCCGTTCGGCGGTTGCCACGTTCGGCCATTGCGCGATGAGCCCGGCATCGAGATCGGTGACGCAACGAATGCGTGTCAGCGGAACATGCGAACGCAAGGCATCGACACTGCCTTCGGTCAGCACGCGTCCCTTACCCATCACCACGACACGCTGTGCAAGCGCCTCCGCTTCTTCCAGGTAATGCGTGGTCAACACCACCGAACAACCTTCGGCAACGAGCGCACGCATGGCTGCCCAAAGTTTGCGGCGGCTGTCGATATCCATACCGACCGTAGGTTCATCCAGAAACAGCAACTCCGGCCGCCCGCACAACGCGAGTGCGAATTGCACGCGTCGCTGCTGGCCGCCTGACAGCTTGCCGTAAGGCCGCAGCAGCAGGTCGCCGACACCCGCGAGCGCGGCGCTCTCTTCCAGAGGGCGTGGGTCGGGGTAATAGCTGGAGACGAGGCGAAGCAGTTCGCCCACGCGCAGCGTCACGGGAAGCATCGCCGACTGCAGCATGACGCCAATGCGGCGGCGCGCATCGATCTGCTGGGGGTCCATACCGAACAATTCGGCGCGGCCACCATCGGGCCGGATCAGGCCCAGCAGCAGGCTGATACTGGTGCTTTTGCCGGCCCCGTTGGGTCCCAGCACGGCCAAGAGTTCGCCGCGGCGCAGCACAAGATCCACACCATCCAGGGCGGTAAGGGAGCCGTAACGCTTTACGGCGCCGGACAAACGGGCAACAACGTCAGATGCAGGGTTCATGGTGGTCCTCCTTGCATTGCAGCGTAGGCAATACAAGGGCTTGCCCCCAGTTGACCTCGTCAGGCATCGGGCATGACAGCCGTCATCCGGGGGTACCGGCGACCCCTGCCCGCAGGTTATCCTGATAGGCGACGCCAGCGGTTTCCCCACACGCGGCGAGTGCGACCGGGCGCTGCCCGCGGGCCTTCAGGTGCCCTTCCCGCACGCAATACATCTGTCGGCCTGCTTCGCGCTGGGTGCGAGGCGCTGACAAGATTCGAGGAGAGTAGTCATGGGTGTGATCGATCAGCTGCGCGAATTGCGCGAATTTGGCGGCAAGCCGCGGACCACCGGCCTGGACGACGCCACTATCGAGCGTATGGCCGCTGTTGACCCTCAGCTCGGCAAGGCGATTGCTGAAGCGGTCACGCGCCATCATGAACTGCGCGCCGAATTCGGCGATTTCCTCAAGCTCGACGAATCGGAACAGCTGACACGCGCGCTGGACGGTTTCGTCAATTTCTATCCTGACGATGCGATCAATCCGTACTTGCCTGCGACCGCACGCGGTCCGTGGGTTGTCACGCTGAAAGGCGCGGTCGTGCACGACAACGGCGGCTACGGCATGCTGGGTTTCGGTCACAACAATGAAGCGATCGACGCCGCACTCGCGCGTCCGCAGGTGATGGCCAATGTGATGACGCCGAGCGTGTCGCAGATGCGTTTCACGCAGGCGCTCAATCGCGAGCTGGGCCGCAACCGCGACAGCAATCCGTATGTGCGTTATCTGTGCCTGAATTCGGGCTCGGAATCCGTGGGCCTGGCGTGCCGCATCGCAGACGTCAATGCGAAGTTGATGACCGATGCCGGTGGCCGCTATGCCGGCCGCACGATCAAGCGTGTTGCTGTCAAAGGCGCGTTCCATGGTCGCACCGACAAACCGGCGCTCTATTCCGATTCGTCGCGCCGCACGTATCAACAGCATCTGGCCAGCTATCGTCATGAAGACACCTTGCTGACGGTTGCGCCGTACGACGTTCAGCAGCTTGAAGCCGTGTTCGCCGATGCCGACAAGCATGGTTGGTTTATCGAAGCGTTGTTCCTCGAACCGGTGATGGGCGAAGGCGATCCTGGCCGCGCCGTGACGCCTGCGTTCTATCAGGCTGCGCGTCAGCTCACCGAATCGCACGGTTCGCTGATGCTGGTCGACTCCATCCAGGCCGGCTTGCGCGCGCATGGCGTGCTGTCGATCATCGATTATCCCAGTTTCGAAAAGCTCGCGCCGCCGGATATGGAGACGTTCTCCAAGGCGCTCAACGCGGGTCAGTATCCGCTGTCCGTGCTTGCAGTGACTGAGCGCACGGCATCGCTGTACCGCAAGGGCATCTATGGCAACACGATGACCTCGAACCCGCGTTCTCTCGATGTCGCGCTGGCCACGCTCGATCAGCTGACGGACGACGTGCGCGCCAATATTCGCGTACGCGGCAAGGAATTCGTCGACAAGCTCAACACGCTGAAAGACGAGCTCGGTGGCCTGATCACCAAGGTGCAGGGAACGGGCCTGCTGTTCTCGTGCGAGCTGGCGCCGCAGTTCAAGTGCTACGGCGCAGGTTCCACCGAAGAGTATCTGCGCGAACGCGGCATCGGCGTGATTCACGGCGGCGTCAATTCGTTGCGCTTTACCCCGCACTTCAATATCACCAGCACGGAAGTGGACATGGTCATTGCCCATGTGCGCCACGCCCTGCTGGAAGGCCCCCGCAAAAGCGAAGCCCGGGCAGCCTGAGTTGCCATAACCCATCACGGCCGGGCAATCCGGCCGTGATGTTTTACACGTAAGTTGTCGAATTGGTAGCGGGACAGCTACCGCCCCGTCATCGTGTAGGCATAGACTTGCTCCGCCGGTAACCACCGGTCATATCTTCAGGAGGAAGCATCATGTCCATGCGTCTTAGCCTGTTCGCCGCCAGCGCTGTTCTGGCCCTCGCCACCACCGCCGCCTTCGCCGCACCGCAGAGCAGCAGCACATCCAGCACGGGTCATTCCACCAAGCTGGGTCAATGCAGCCATGCGAACGCGGGCAAGACGGGTGCTGACTACAAGACCGCCGTCAGCAACTGCATGAATGGCACGTCCAGCAGCGCCGCGGCTGATACGTCATCGAGCGGCAAAAAGCTCACCCCCTCGCAGCAGAAGATGGCTGATTGCAGCCACGCCGCGAAGGGCAAAACCGGCGCCGACTACAAGAGTGCCGTCAGCTCGTGCATGAAGAGCCCATAAGGGTCGCTGTACGCTAGAGGTTCCAGGGCGTCGCCATCATAGGCGGCGCCCTTTTCATTTGCGGCTATGCTTGCGCGACATCCCCACCAAGCGCGCTTCCCATGAAGATCGTCGAAGTTCGTCATCCGCTGATTCAGCACAAACTCGGCCTGATGCGCCGCGCCGGCATCAGCACGAAGGAATTTCGTGAGCTGGCATCCGAAGTGGGATCACTACTGACTTACGAAGCAACCAAGGATCTGGAGACCGTCGAAGCACAGATCGAAGGTTGGGCGGGGCCTGTGCGCGTGCAGCAGATCAAGGGCAAGAAGATCACGATCGTACCGATTCTGCGTGCAGGATTGGGCATGTTGCCGGGTGTGCTTGAGTTGATACCGGCGGCGAAGGTCAGCGTCGTTGGCTTGCAGCGCAACGAGCAAACGCTTGAGCCAATGACGTACTACGAAAAGCTGACGGGGCGCATGGATGAACGCATTGCGCTGATTGTTGATCCGATGCTGGCGACGGCGGGGACGTTGGTTGCGACGGTGGATATGCTCAAGGCCGCTGGGTGCAAACGGATCAAGGGTCTATTTCTGGTTGCGGCGCCGGAAGGTCTCAAACGGATTGAGGCGGCGCATCCGGATGTTGAGATCTATACCGCGTCGATCGATGAGCGGCTCAATGAGCACGGCTACATTTTGCCTGGCCTTGGCGACGCGGGTGACAAGATATTTGGCACAAAGCAGTTGCCTGCCGCAGATTGAGACACAGCACTTCCGCCAAAACACCCCCAATCGCCTCACCGTCATTCCGGCGAAGGCCGGAATCCAGTGGCGTTATCGCTAAAGCAACACCTCATCACCCGGGCGCCCGTTGTGAAGGTGCATCGCCCGGCGATAAGGCTCGGTTCTATACCGACGACACTGGATTCCGGCCTTCGCCGGAATGACGGCGAGGGGAATCTGACTAGCGCCGTGCAAATCGGTCTGTGGCTTCGATCAGCTCGTGCGCAATACCCGGCTCGAACGCAGAATGCCCCGCATCCTGCACGACACGCAGATCCGCTTCCGGCCACGCACGGTGCAGATCCCACGCACTACGCATCGGGCACACCACGTCGTAGCGGCCCTGCACGATCACCGCGGGAATCTTGCGAATTCGATCGACATTGCGCAGCAGCTGATCGTCGTGCTCGAAGAAACCGCCGTTGACGAAATAGTGGCATTCAATACGCGCGAACGCCAAGGCAAATTCATCCTCACCGCTGCTGCTGATAAACGCGTCGTCCTGATACAGGAAACTCGTCGCACCCTCCCAGATAGACCAAGCACGTGCCGCATCCAATCGCGTTTTTGCATCGGAGCTGGTCAGTCGACGGTGGTAGGCACTCATCAAATCGCCGCGTTCGACTTCGGGAATGGCAGCGATATACGTTTCCCACGCATCGGGATACAGCGCATCGCAGCCCTTCTGATAGAACCATTCCAACTCCCAGCGGCGCAGCATGAAGATGCCGCGAAGCACCAGCTCCGTGACCTTGTCCGGATGCGTCTGCGCGTAGGCCAGCGCCAGCGTCGAACCCCATGAACCACCGAACACCTGCCAACTTGCGATACCAAGATGCTCGCGCACACGTTCGATGTCGGAAACCAGATGCCACGTGGTGTTATCGGTCAGCTCCGCATGCGGCGTGGATTTACCGCAGCCACGCTGATCGAACAACACAATGCGGTAAACCGCCGGATCGAAAAATCGACGGCACTTCGGGTTGGTCCCGCCACCCGGGCCGCCATGCAGAAACACGACGGGCTTGCCGTTCGGATTGCCGCTTTGCTCGTAATACAGCGTGTGCAGCTCGGAGACTTTCAGGAAACCGCTGTCATACGGTTCGGTCTCGGGATACAACGAGCGGTGTTCGTGCGACATGTCCTTAAAACCCGTGGTTTGGGAAGCACATGGTAAAGGCGAAAAGCTGTACTGCCCAAGTCCGCAAACTGTGGCGCATGGCGCAACTCCGCCTTAAGCGAAGAGCTTCCCCGGATTGAGAATGCCCAGTGGGTCGAAAACCTGACGAATCCCTCGCATCAACGCAATTTCCGCCGGGCTGCGCGTGCTCTCCAAATAGGCGCGCTTGACCAGACCGATGCCGTGCTCGGCTGAAATACTGCCGCCATGTTTATGCAAGGTGTCCGCCAGCAGTTTGGTGACGTGCTCGCACTGCGCGATGAAATCCGCATCGGACAGCGACTCCGGCTTCAGCACGTTGATGTGCAGGTTGCCGTCGCCGATATGACCAAACCACACGACGTCGATATGCGGATATTCGCGCGCGAGCAACGTCTGGATATCGTGAAGAAATACCGGCAGTGCACCGATACGCACAGAGACATCGTTCTTGTAGGGCTTGTGAGGCGCCAGGCTTTCGGTAATACCTTCGCGCAAACGCCATAACGCGGCCGCCTGTGCATCGCTTTGCGCAAGCACCCCGTCGCTGATCCAACCCTGTTCCACGCCGTGCTCGAACGCGGCCAGTGCAGCGTCCTGCGTTTTTTCATCGGGCGATTCGAATTCGGTCACCACGTAATACGGATGATCGCCATCGATAGCGCGCTGCGCGCCGTGCGCCAGCACATGCTTCAAGGCAACATCGGTAAAAAACTCGAAAGCCTGCAACGACAGTCGCGAACGAAACAGTGCGAAGACATCCATCAGCGCATCCATCGTCGGCAATGCCAGCAACATCACTTGCGATGTGGGGGGCGGATCGGTCAATCGCAACGTCGCTTCCACCACAATGCCCAGCGTGCCTTCCGAACCAATCATCAGTTGACGCAAATCGTAGCCGCTGGAGTTTTTGATCAGGCCGCGATTGAGATCGAGTAACTCGCCGTTGCCCGCCACCACTTTCAGACCCGCGATCCACTCGCGCGTGTTGCCATAACGGATCACACGAATGCCGCCGGCATTGGTGGCGATATTGCCGCCGATCGAACAGGAACCACGCGCCGCGAAGTCCACCGGATAGAGCAGGCCATGTTCGCGTGCAGCACCATGCACCGCTTCCAGCGCGATGCCGGGCTGCACCGTCAGCGTGCGATCCACGGCGTCGAAACCCAGCACGCGATTCATGCGCTCCAGACTGAGCACCAGCTCGCCATTGGCGGCCACCGCCCCGCCCGACAACCCTGTACGGCCGCCCGACGGCACGATGGCGACGTTGTGCTCGTTGGCCCAGCGCACGATGCCCTGCACCTCGTCGCTGGACGCCGGTAGCGCGATGGCCCGTGGGGCAGGTGTCCAGCGCCGGGTCCAGTCGCGGCCGTAATGCTCCAGATCGCCGGGCTCGGAAAGCAGGCGCAACTGGGGTAAACGGCGGGCGAGATCGACGATGGCGTGATCGGTCATGACAGCTCCGTGGTGAAGCTCCCAGCCTGCCAGCGCATGGCGTAAACGTCTAGTGCTGCATCGCGGCAAAATCTGGCATAGTGTTTGGACATCCAAATACCCGGCCCCCATGAAAACCTCGTACCCCAAGCAAGACATCAAGGTGCTGTTGCTCGAAGGCGTCAGTCGTACCGCTGTGGATACCTTTCAGCGCGCGGGTTATAGCCAGATCGACTATCACACCAAATCCTTGCCGGACGACGAGTTGAAAGCGCGCATCGCTGACGCACATATCATCGGTATCCGCTCGCGCACTCATCTGACCGCTGACGTGCTGGAACACGCCAAGCGTCTTATCGCGATCGGGTGTTACTGCATCGGCACCAATCAGGTGGATCTTGCCTCGGCACAACGCGCTGGCATTCCCGTCTTCAATGCGCCCTACTCCAACACCCGCAGCGTGGCGGAGCTGGTGATTGCCGAAGCCATCATGCTGCTGCGTGGCATTCCTTCCAAAAACGCGTTGTGTCATCGCGGCGGCTGGACAAAGTCCGCTTCGGGCAGTTTTGAAGTGCGCGACAAAATCATCGGTATCGTTGGCTACGGTCACATTGGCACGCAGGTGGGCCTGCTTGCCGAAGGTCTGGGCATGCGCGTGATTTTCCACGATATCGAATCGAAGCTTTCGCTCGGCAATGCTCGCGCGGCGTCGAGCCTTGACGATTTGCTTGAGCGTGCCGATGTTGTCACGTTGCATGTCCCAGAAACCCCTTCCACCAAATTGATGATGGGACAGAGCGAGCTGGCAAAGATGCAGAAAGGTGCGGTGCTCATCAATGCATCGCGTGGTACGGTCGTCGACATCGACGCATTGGCGGAAGCGCTGCGCAAAGAGCACATCGCTGGCGCCGCGATCGACGTGTTCCCGGTCGAACCCCAGGGCAACGACGATCCGTTCGTTTCACCGCTGATCGGCATGGATAACGTCATCCTTACGCCGCACATCGGCGGCAGCACGCTGGAAGCGCAGGACAACATCGGCATCGAAGTCGCCAGCAAGCTGGTGCGCTACAGCGATAACGGCTCGACGCTTTCGGCAGTGAACTTCCCGGAAGTGACATTGCCCGAGCATCCGCGCAGTCGTCGCCTGCTGCATATTCACCGCAACGTGCCGGGCGTGCTTTCCCGCATCAACGAATTGTTCTCGGCCGGCAACATGAACATCGATGCGCAGTTCCTGCAGACGAATGCCGAAGTGGGCTATGTCGTTATCGATGTTTCGGCCGATGAAAATCAGGCGGGCTCTCTGCGAGACAAGCTAGCGGCTATCCCCGGCACCCTGCGCACGCGCGTGCTTTATTGATCGAGCCAATCTCTTCGCGGGCTGATACGCGCACCATTTAACAAATCGAAAGACTCAAAAACCCGCCGAAAAGGCGGGTTTTTTGCTGTCATATTCAAGCGAACCCGTTTTATTGCCGATAGATGACCTACCTATGTCGGCTTTTTTATTACGGCAACTCCATGACTTTTCGATTTCGCGACTTACGTATTGCTTTTCGCCTGGCACTGCTGGGTGTGTTGATGCTCGCCGCAACCGTGACCGTGGGTTACGGCGGCTGGCGCGGACTTTCACGCACGCATGATCTTCAAGTGCGCTCTACCGCAACCTCGTCTGCTTATGCTTCCGCCGTCGACACGGCGCGTGTTGCGCAGGTCGATTTCAAAAAGCAGGTACAGGAGTGGAAAGACCTTCTGCTGCGCGGTGCCGATCCGGATAGCTTCAAGAAATATCACGATGCCTTCGTTGAACAAAGCAACGCGGTGAATACCGATCTGGCGAACCTGAAAGGGCAAATGAGTGCGCTCGGCATCGATACCAAAGATGCCGATGCCGCGATGGCTACACACGCCGAACTTGGAACGAAATATCTCGACGCCATTCAGCATTACGATGCAAAAGACGAGAAGAGCGTGCATGTCGTCGATGGCCTGGTAGCAGGCATCGATCGTGCGCCAACAACCGCGATCGACGGCCTCGTCGCGAACATGAAGAAAGATGCTGCCGCGGCGTCGAAACGCATCGATGATGAAAGTGTGCAGGCATTCCATGATGCTTGCGTACTGCTTGTCAGCGTCGCGCTTTGCGCGCTCGTCACCGGCGGCATTTTCATCTGGTTGCTGGCGTACAGCATCACCGCGCCGATCAGTCGCGCCGTGAAAGTGGCGCAGGCCGTAGCGGAAGGAAATCTCTCCACGGAAGTCATTGTCGACAGCCGTGATGAAACGGGCAAGTTACTGACAGCGCTCGGTGTGATGAATGGCCAGCTGCGCGACGTGGTCAACACGATTCGTGTCGGTTCGACCGAAATCTCGACGTCGACGAAACAAATCGCCAGCGGCAACCAGGATCTTTCCGCACGCACCAGCGAACAGGCCGCTGCGCTGGAAGAAACGGCGGCGTCCATGCAGGAGTTCACCGATAGCGTGAATGCCAACGCGCGCCGCGCTCACGAAGCAAGCTCGCTGGCCGAATCGGCATCGACCATCGCACGTCAGAGCAGTACGGCGATGACGGAAGCGGTTGGTGCGATGACGCAAGTTCAAAACGTCGCATCGCGCATTACCGAAATTACCGAAACCATGGATCGCATTGCGACGCAGACACATATCCTGGCACTGAACGCATCCGTGGAAGCCGCGCGCGCAGGCGAAGCCGGTAAAGGTTTCAATGTCGTGGCCGCGGAAGTCCAGTCGCTGGCTCGTAGTTCACGCACCGCGTCGCGCGAGATCCGCACGCTGATTGAAGAGTCGGTGACTATCATCGAAAGCGGCACGCAGATGATCGGCCGCGCGGAGTGGATGGTCAGCAAGTTGTCCGAAAGCGTCGATAACGTCGCGGAGACCGTCAGCTCTATCGCCACGCAAAGTCACGAACAGGCTGCCGGCATTCAACAGGTCAACCGCGCCGTTCGCCAGATGGATGAAGTGACGCAGAGCAACGCTGCGTTGGTCGAGGAAGCCGCAGCCGCCGCCGATACCGTGCAAGTGCGTGCGCGTTCGTTGGTGGACAGCGTGCAGTTCTTCAAAGTCGATGACGTCCAAGCCGACACGAGCATGGCCAAAGCCGCATGAGGCATCTGCACCGATCATCCCGACTCGCACCGGGATGATCGGTTAAGCACCTCTTATTTTGCTTTCTTGGTTGCCACACGGCGCTTTGTCGTTTTAGCCGTCTTGGCCGGCTTCGCCTTCGGTCCAGTCGATTTCTTCGCGGCGGGCTTACGGTGTTTATCTGCGGATTCGGGAGCATGCAAGGCGTGGCGTTGCTGGATACGCAATTCCTCGCGGAAGGCGTCAGCGTAGCTCTTCAATTCCGTTTTCTGCTTCGTGCTTGTGCCAGCGACACGCTCGATGTGTTTTTCCATCTGCCGCAGCAAATCGTAATCGTGATAGTCGCGGTACGGTTTCAGGTCCAGGTCGACAGGTACCTTGGTCAACCGCTCATCGCCGATCGCCTTGACGTACTTCTGCATGAAGCGGTCATACGCTTCCCATGTGATTTTCTGCGCGTGCACCGCAGCTTCTTCTGCGCGCGTGGCGATCTGATGCGCATGCAGATAGTGCAATCCAAGCTGGTCGATCAGCGTTTTCTCGACTTCTTCGTGCAGGATCAGAAAGCGATCCACTTCGATGGTGCGGCCGCGGAAGGTGAATGTCTTGGGCAGATGGCGATCGATGTAGATCGTCTTGCCGTCCTGGCTGTAGCCGGCGAGATACGGGATGTCATGATCGCGATCGAGCTTCTTGACGCGGCGCAGGATGGCGTCGAGCGCGCGATCGAGCATCAGCGAGGAGATGTACCAGTCCGGCGCTTTCAGTTTCTTGTGCGGGGCATTCGGGTGACAGGTGTTCGACGGCATCAGCGGATCTCCTATCGGCACGGTAAGAAGCAGTGCCGTTGAGACTAGCGCGTTGGTGCCACAGGTACATGTCCGTTTGACGAACAGCGGAAACGAAAAACGGCGCCGAGGCGCCGAACACCTGAAATAAAAAACGGCGCCAAGGCGCCGTTTTGCACTTTTCCGAATTGGTCGGGGCGGCGGGATTCGAACCCACGACCCTTTGCCCCCCAGGCAAATGCGCTACCAGGCTGCGCTACGCCCCGACTGTTCGGCAAAGAAAGAAATTGTAGCAGTTCGGATGTTGCCGCCGGTAGGGTTCAGCGGCGCAGCAGTGCCAGCACTTCTTCCAGCTCCATGCGTACCTGACGCACGATCTGATGGGACATGCTGGCTTCCATACGAGCCTGCGGGCCTTCCAGACGGGCGCGGGCGCCCGTGATGGTGAAACCCTCGTCGTACAGCAGGGAGCGGATCTGACGGATCATCAGCACGTCGTGGCGCTGGTAATACCGGCGATTGCCGCGGCGCTTGACCGGGTTCAGCGCAGGAAATTCCTGCTCCCAGTAACGAAGCACGTGCGGCTTCACACCGCAAAGATCGCTGACCTCACCGATGGTGAAGTAACGCTTCGCCGGTATGGCGGGCAGTTCGGTGTTATTCCCCTGATCCAGCATAGCCCTCAACTCGCACCTTGAGTTTCTGTCCTGGCCGGAACGTCACCACGCGGCGGGCGGAGATCGGAATCTCCTCGCCCGTCTTGGGATTACGCCCGGGTCGCTGGTTCTTCTTCCGCAGGTCGAAGTTGCCAAATCCCGACAGCTTGACCTGTTCGCCCCTTTCCAACGCTTCGCGGACCACCTCGAAATAGGCGTCCACGAATTCTTTTGCTTCACGTTTGTTAAGGCCCACCTCGAGGAAGAGGCGCTCGGCCATCTCCGCCTTTGTCAGCGCCGCCATCTTACCCTCGCAATTTTGCCTCGCATGAAACCTCCAACGCAGCCACTGCATTTCGAACGCAGCGATCCGCGTCGTCGTCGGTAAGCGTGCGTGAAGCGTCCTGCAAAATCAAGCCCATAGCGAGACTCTTTCGGCCCGCTTCGACCCCTTTTCCACTGTATCGGTCAAACAAACGCAGCGCTACGAGGGCGGTTCCTAGGCTGCCCCGAACGGCGTGTTCAATTTGTGACCAGCTTACCTGTTCAGGAACATCAACGGCGATGTCGCGACGGACCGCCGGGAAGCGCGGCACCGCCTGGGCTTTGGGCAGGCGGCGGTCGAGCAAGGGATCGAGGGCCAGCTCCAGGACGTGGACGTCGGGCCCCAGATCCAGCGCCTTGGCCAGTTGCGGATGCAGGGCACCGAGGTAGCCGACGGTGTGGCCATCACGCGCCACGCGAGCACTGCGCCCGGGATGCAGCCACCCCGGCAGGCTGTCGGCATGGACGGTCCAACGCTGCGGCTCGCCGCCCCAGGCGATCAGGGCATCCAGGTCGCCCTTGAGGTCGTAGAAGTCCAGTGGACGGGCGGTCTCGCCCCATTGTTCGGCTTGCGCAGCCCCGCAGGCCACGATGGCCAGTGTGGGAGTCTCGGTCGGCGCGTCCTTGCGAGCAACAGCAGCTTCGCCAATGTGGAACGTGCGACCCAGCTCGAACAGGCGCACCCGCTCCTGCTGGCGGGCACGATTGTGCGAGAGCGCGACGATCAGACCTGGCAACAGCGAGGGGCGCATCACAGCGAGGTCGGCCGACAGCGGATTGGCCAGCGGCACCAGCTGCTCGGTCATGCCCCAACGCTGGAGTACATCGTTGCCGATGAAGGCGAGGTTCACCGCTTCGTAGTAGTCGCGCGCCGCCAGTTGTTCGCGCACCGCCAGCTCATTGAGACGCGCCTCGGGCTCGGCGGCGAGCGTCAGCGCGCCAGCCGGCGTGTGCGTAGGAATGTTTTCATAGCCGTGGATGCGCGCAACCTCTTCGATGAGGTCCTCCTCGCGCTCGATGTCGAAGCGGCGGCTTGGCGCGGTGACGGACCAGCCATCGGCCAATGCTTCGACCTTCATGCCAAGCGCGGTGAAGATGCGCACGACCTCAGCATCGGCAACGGTCAGGCCAAGCACGCGCGCCAGTCGCGCACGGCGCAGCAGGATCGGCTTCGGCGACTGCAGGTGTTCCGGCAAGGTGACATCCAACAGCGGACCGGGAACACCACCGGCGATGTCGAGGATCAGTCGCGTCGCGTATTCGACGGCGATGCCAGGCAGTTGCGGATCGACGCCGCGTTCGAAGCGATGCCCGGCATCGGTATGCATGCCCAGCTTGCGGCTACGGCCGATGATCGCCGACGGAATCCAGTGGGCGGCTTCCAGAAACACGTTGCGCGTGTCGTCGGTGACGCGCGTATCCGATCCACCCATGATCCCGCCGAGCGCAACGGCACGTGCACCCCTGCCGCCCTGGCTATCGGAGACCACGAGGAAGTCGTCATCCAACTCGACGGTGCGACCGTCTAGCAACGCGAGCGGTTCGCCCGTTCGCGCCGGACGCACGACAATCTCGCCTTCCAGCTTGTCTTTGTCGAACGCGTGCATGGGCTGGCCGAGTTCCAGCATGACGTATTGCGTAACGTCGACGAGAAAGCTGATCGGACGCAGACCGCTGCGACGCAACCGCTCGGCCATCCACACGGGCGTTTTGACGTTGGCGTTCACGTTGTCGATGACGCGGCCAGCGAAACGCGGCACACGCGCACCCGCATCGAGCACGACGTTCATCGTGGCATCGCTTTGCGCCGGCACGGGCGTGGTGTCGAGCGGAATCACCTCACTGCCCAACGCTGCGGCGACATCGAAGGCGATACCGCGCACGCTGAAGCAATCGGCACGATTCGGCGTCAGTTTGATTTCGATGCTTGCGTCCGGCAGCCCAAGGTATGTCGCAAGCGGCGTACCGATCGGCGCATCGTCGGGGAGTTCGAGCAAACCCGAAGCATCAGGGTCAACTCCCAGCTCCTTGGCCGAGCAAAGCATGCCGAACGACTCAACACCGCGCAGCTTCGCCGCCTTGATCGCGATACCGCCCGGCAGATTCGCGCCAACGGTCGCCAACGGTGCGACCAGACCGGCACGTGCATTGGGCGCTCCGCAGACGATCTGCACGATGCCGTTGCCTGTGTCCACGTCGCACACCTGCAGGCGATCAGCTTCCGGGTGTTTCTTGGCGTTGACGATGCGCGCCACGATCACGCCATCCAGCGAGTCGCCCAATGGCGCAACGTCTTCAACTTCCAGACCGATGGCCGTCAGCGTCGCAGCAAGTTCGTCGCGCGAAGCGCGGGTCGGAACATGGTGGCGCAACCAATTTTCGGAGAATTTCATGCGTGTCGGTTCCTGCTGCGATTACGCGAATTGCTTGAGGAAGCGCAGATCGTTCTCGAAGAACGCGCGCAAGTCGGAAACGCCATAGCGCAGCATGGCAAAGCGCTCGACGCCGAGACCAAATGCGAAACCGGTGTAACGCTCCGGATCGATGCCGCAATTCTTCAGCACGTTCGGATGCACCATGCCGCAGCCGAGCACTTCCAGCCAGCGCGTGGAACCATCTTCCGCATCCCAGCGAATATCGACTTCCGCCGAAGGCTCGGTAAAAGGAAAGTAACTCGGGCGGAAGCGCATTTCGAAATCGCGCTCGAAGAACGCGCGAATGAATTCGGCCAGCGTGCCTTTCAGGTCCGCGAAGCTGGAGGTTTCGTCCACCAGCAAGCCTTCGATCTGATGGAACATCGGCGAATGCGTTTGATCCGAATCGCTGCGATAAACCTTGCCGGGCGCAATGATGCGGATCGGCGGTTGACGGCCTTTCATCGAACGAATTTGCACGGGCGACGTATGCGTGCGCAGCAAGCGGCCGTCACCGAAGTAGAAAGTGTCGTGCATGGCGCGCGCCGGATGGTGCGGCGGGAAATTCAGCGCCTCGAAGTTGTGCCAGTCGTCTTCGATTTCCGGACCGTCGGCGCGTTGATAACCCAGGCGCGCGAAGATCGACGAGATGCGTTCAAGTGCACGGGTAATCGGATGAATGCCGCCGCGCTCGCCATCGCGTCCCGGCAGGGTGATGTCGAGTTTTTCGGATGCGAGGCGGCGGTCGAGTTCCGCCTGTTCCAGCGTCTGCTTACGCGCAGCCAGTGCATCGGCAATGCGTTCCTTGACGCGATTGACTTCCGCACCGCGCGATTTCTTCTCTTCCGGCGACAGCGAGCCGAGCGTTTTCAACGCCGCGGTGATGATGCCACTCTTGCCCAAAAGACTGACGCGCAACGCGTCGAGCGAATCGAGCGTGTCGGCTTTGTCGATTTCCGTCAGCGCTTGTGTAGCGCGGTTATCTAGATCTTCCATCGATGCAGTCCCGTTAAATGCACGGCTTTCGGATAGCCCCTCTCCCATTGGGAGAGGGGTTGGGGTTGGGGTGAGGGTGCGATCGGAGCGCGATAACAACACTTGCGCAAGATTGCACATCACGCTTCGCCCGAACCCTCACCCCCTGCCCCTCTCCCAAAGGGAGAGGGGAGAAGAGCGGAAGCTCAAACAAAAACGGGGAGAAGGCTTTAGGCCTTCTCCCCGCTTGATTCACATCATTTCGTCAGCGTTCGACGATCAAGCGGCCAGACTGGCCTTCGCCTTTTCTGCGATGGCCCCAAACGCCTTGATGTCGTGCACGGCGATGTCAGCCAGCACCTTGCGGTCGACCGTGATGCCGGCCTTCGACAGGCCATTGATCAGACGGCTGTACGACAGACCGAACTGACGGGCAGCAGCATTGATACGCACGATCCACAACGCGCGGAACTGACGCTTCTTCTGCTTGCGGCCGATATAGGCGTACTGACCGGCCTTGATGACGGCCTGGTTAGCAACGCGGAAGACTTTGCGACGGGCGTTGTAATAACCCTTCGCGCGGCCAATGATCTTTTTGTGACGACGACGGGCGGTAACGCCACGCTTTACACGAGCCATGGTTTAGTCCTCCGCCTTAGAGATACGGCAACATGCGTGCTACACCCTTGGTGTCGCATGCTTTGACGTGATTGGTGGCGCGCAGATTGCGCTTACGCTTGGTCGACTTCTTGGTAAGAATGTGCGACTTGAACGCATGGCCGGCCTTGAACTTGCCGGACGCGGTTTTGCGAAAACGCTTCGCAGCCGCGCGATTGGTCTTGATCTTGGGCATGGGAATGCTCCTTGATGGGGATGGCTCTTTTCGCGAGAGCAACCCGGTTTCTGACTGATCTGGCGGCGGCCCTTCGGCCACGCTTTCCGTCCTGCCACGATCGGTTCACGACCCTTCCTTGCGGGTCGAACTGGAAAGTATACGTGAAGGGCTGGACCAACGCCAGCCAAAATCTCGCCGTATTTAAGCCCTCTCCCCTCGGGCACGCGGGGAGGGGCCATGGATGGCCCCGGCTTTGAGGAGCGAGGAGAGGGGTTGGGGTGAGGGTACGAACTTGCGGAAGAACCACTCCCGGGCGGACGACTCACGCCCTAGGCTCCAAACCGTACCCTCATCCGCCCTACGGGCACCTTCTCCCGGAGGGAGAAGGGAATCCGGGCTTATTTCTTCTTGGGCCCGATCATCATCACCATCTGGCGCCCTTCCAGACGCGGGAAGGACTCGATGACGCCGTTCTCGCCCACGTCTTCCTGGATCTTCTTGGCCAGGTTCTGGCCGAGGTCCTGGTGCGACATTTCGCGGCCGCGGAAGCGGATGGTGACCTTGACCTTGTCGCCTTCCTCAAGGAAGCGAAGCATGTTGCGCAGCTTGATCTGGTAGTCGCCCACATCCGTAACCGGACGGAACTTCACTTCCTTGATCTCGACCTGCTTTTGCTTCTTTTTGGCGGCCTGGGCCTTCTTCTGGGCTTCGAACTTGAACTTGCCGTAGTCCATGATGCGGCAGACCGGCGGATCGCCGTTCGGCTGGATCTCGACCAGATCAAGCCCCGCTTCCTCGGCGGCTTTCAGCGCCTCGTCGCGGGTGAGGATGCCCAGCTGTTCGGAATCCGGTCCGATCACACGTACGCGCGGTACGCGGATCTCATGGTTGCGACGGTTGCCCTTAGTTTCTGTGGTGGCGATACCACTATCCTCCAGAAGAGTTTCAACAAGTTAGGCCGGAAGCGGCATCAACGCCGCGTCTCGGCCTCCAGGCGTTCGATGAAGCTGGCAAGCGGCATGCTGCCTAGATCTTCGCCCGAACGAGTACGCACGGAAACAGTGCCCGATTCCTTTTCGCGATCGCCGACCACAAGCAGGTAGGGCACTCTCTGCATCGTATGTTCGCGGATTTTATAGCCGACCTTCTCGTTGCGCAAATCGGCCTGCACGCGGAAGCCTTTATCGACAAGGGTTTGCGTCACATGACGCACATAATCGCCCTGCGCGTCCGTAATGCTGAAAACCTGCGCCTGCACCGGCGCGAGCCAGGGCGGCAGATTGCCTGCGTGGTGCTCGATGAGAATGCCGATGAAGCGTTCCATCGAACCCACGATCGCACGATGCAGCATTACCGGATGCTTGCGCTGGCTGTGCTCGTCGACGTACTCGGCACCAAGACGCTCGGGCATCATGAAATCCACCTGCATCGTGCCGACCTGCCAGGCGCGGCCGATGGAGTCTTTCATGTGGTACTCGATCTTCGGACCGTAGAAAGCGCCCTCGCCCGGTAACTCTTCCCACTGCACGCCCGCAGCACGCAGCGCGGCGCGCAGAGCATCTTCGGCGCGATCCCACACCTCATCGCTGCCGATGCGCTTGTCGGGGCGCAACGCGATCTTCAACGCAATGTCTTCGAAACCGAAGTCGGCGTACACCTTCATCGCCTGCTTATGGAAAGCGGTGACTTCGGATTCGATCTGTTCTTCCGTGCAAAAGATGTGGCCATCGTCCTGCGTGAATGCACGCACGCGCATGATGCCGTGCAACGCACCCGACGGTTCGTTGCGATGACAACCGCCGAATTCGCCGTAACGGATCGGCAGATCGCGGTAGCTATGCAGGTTCGTGTTGTAGATCTGCACATGACCTGGGCAGTTCATTGGCTTCACGGCATACGTGCGCTTTTCCGATTCCGTGAAGAACATGTTTTCCTGGTAGTTGTCCCAATGGCCGGACTTCTTCCACAGGCTCACGTCCAGAATCTGCGGCGCGCGCACTTCCTGGTAACCGCTCTGGCGATACACGCTGCGCACGTACTGCTCCACGACCTGCCAGATGGCCCAGCCGTTCGGATGCCAGAACACCATGCCCGGCGCTTCTTCCTGCTGATGGAACAGATCCAGCGCCTTGCCGATCTTGCGGTGATCGCGCTTCTCGGCTTCTTCGAGCTGATGCAGATAGGCCTTGAGGTCCTTGTCGCTCAGCCACGACGTGCCATAGATACGCGTAAGCATCGCGTTGTTGGAATCGCCACGCCAATACGCGCCGGCGACTTTCATCAGCTTGAACGCGCGCAGCTTGCCCGTGTTCGGCACATGCGGGCCGCGGCACAGATCCGTGAATTCACCCTGCGTGTAGAGCGACAGGTCTTCGTTCGCAGGAATGCTTTCGATGATCTCGGCCTTGTACTCCTCGCCGATGCCACGGAAGAAATTCACCGCATCGTCGCGCGACTTCACGCTGCGCGTGACCGGCAGCTGTTCCTTGACGATCTTTTCCATCTCCGCCTCGATCTTCACCAGATCGTCGGGCGTAAACGGGCGCTCATACGCGAAGTCGTAATAAAAACCGTTGTCGATCACCGGACCGATCGTCACCTGCGCGCCGGGATACAGGCGCTGCACGGCCTGCGCTAGCAAGTGCGCCGTGGAGTGGCGAAGAATCTCCAGCGCCTCCGGGCTTTTCTCGGTGACGATTTCGAGGCGGGCATTGTGGTCGATGGGGAAGCTGGCATCGACCAGCTTGCCGTCGACTTTGCCGGCCAGCGTGGCTTTGGCCAGACCGGCGCCAATGGAGGCGGCCACGTCCTGCACCGTCACCGGATGGTCGAAGGGGCGTTTGCTGCCATCGGGGAGCGTGATTTCGATCATATGACTACCTGACTCTGCACACTTCAAAAAGAAACGTGCCTATTTTGAGGAGTCCGGCCAGGGATGGCCGGTTTTGCGCTCGCCCGCCTGGACGACGGGCAAAAATAAAGGCGCCATGCGCCCTTTTTGGAGATAAGGCGTGGCGAGTTTTAATGTTGGAAGTTCGTAGTAGCCATGTCGCACGCTCGGCCGGCGCCTGGGCGCGGGCCACCTTCTCTCTGCAGGTTGATACCGAAAAGTTAGTTTAGCGCACCGCCGGTGTCAATTGAGCGGCAGGAGGCAAAACAGCCAGCCCGCGTTGGAAATAGAATAGGCCGATTACCTTCAGGAGCATGTCGATGCGCATCCTCGTCACCGGCACCGCCGGCTTTGTTGGCGCTGCACTCACGGAAAGGCTTCTGGCTCGCGGCGACGAGGTGCTCGGCATCGACAATCACAACGATTATTACGATCCGTCGTTGAAGGAAGCGCGCCTGGCACGCTTCGCTTCCCACCCGAACTACACCCACCTTCGTGCCGACCTGGCCGATGCGGCTGCCGTGAATCGGGCGTTCGAAGAGTTCAAACCGCAGCGTGTCGTGAATCTCGCCGCGCAGGCCGGTGTGCGTTATTCGCTGAAGAATCCGCAGGTCTACGTGCAGAGCAATCTCGTCGGCTTCGTCAACGTGCTCGAAGCCTGCCGCCACGGCAACGTCGAGCATCTGGTCTATGCATCATCCAGCTCGGTGTACGGCGCGAATCGCAAATTGCCGTTCGCGGTGGAAGATGCGGTGGATCATCCCGTCAGCCTGTACGCAGCGACGAAGAAAGCCAATGAGTTGATGGCGCATACGTATAGCCATCTCTATGGCCTGCCGACAACGGGGCTGCGTTTCTTCACGGTCTACGGTCCGTGGGGACGGCCGGACATGTCACCGATTCTGTTTGCCGATCGCATTGTGCGCGGCGAGGCGATTGACGTTTTCAACTACGGTAATCACAGCCGCGATTTCACTTATATCGACGATATTGTCGAAGGTGTGATTCGCACGCTGGATCATGTGGCGCGGCCGGATCCTGCCTATGATCCGCTGCTGCCGAATACCGGTACGTCGAATGCGCCATATCGCGTTTACAACATCGGCAACGATCAGCCGGTGCAGTTGATGCGATTTATCGAATTGCTGGAACAGAACCTTGGCCGAACAGTCGAGAAGCGGCTATTGCCCATGCAGCCTGGTGATGTGCCGGATACGTGGGCGGATGTGTCGGCGTTGCGGCGAGATGTTGGTTACGCGCCGAACACATCGATTGAGGTCGGCGTAAAGCGTTTCGCCGAGTGGTACCGCGATTACCACCACGTCGAATCCTAACAACGCCCCTTCCATTCCCTCACAGCCCATTCCCCCACCGTCATTCCGGCGCAGGCCGGAATCTAGTGGCGATAACGCCGCGATAAGGCCACTGGATTCCGGCCTGCGCCGGAATGACGGTGTGGGGCATTTGGAACGTTGCTGTCAGAACGGCTTGGCGAGCACAAAAAACAGCACGCCCAACAGCAAGAGTATCGGCAGCTCATTGAGCAAACGCAACGCACGCGCGGAAGGCAACGTCGCCGCCCCCTGCTCGCTCCGCTTCAGCAACCGCCCTGCCCAGATGAAATAAATCAGCAAAATCGCCACCAGGGTCAGCTTGGCGTCGATCCAATGCATCGCCCCCACCACATTCGGCAGCGCCTGCGGAAAGACCCGCCAGCCTTCCCACAGCGTGAGACCCAACAAAAACGCAATCCCAAACAGGCTGTGACCAAACCGGTAAAGCCGCCGCCCCATCAGGTACAACCGCGCCCTCACCGCCACATCGTCACCGGCCTCGGCAATATTCACCAGAATCCGCGGCAGATAGAACACCGCCGACATCCACGCGATGGCGAACAGCAGATGGAACGTTTTCACCCACAGATAAACCATGCCTGCCTCCGAAATCGCACAAAGAAAAACGGCGTGCCGTAAAGCACGCCGTTTTATCGGGAATTGGTGGGCGGTACAAGGATCGAACTTGTGACCCCTTCCATGTCAAGGAAGTGCTCTACCGCTGAGCTAACCGCCCGTGGCTCGCCCGGCAGACCGCGCGAGCCGTGCAGTATACGGGAACCGATCACCTACCGCAAAGCCCGTTCGCGCAGCTGATGGATCTGGTCGCGCAGGCGCGCGGCCTCCTCGAACTCGAGGTTCTGGGCGTGCTTGTACATCTGCGTCTCAAGCCGCTTGATCATGGCGGCGGCCTGCTCGACATCCATCGCGGCGTACTCGGCGGCGGCCTCCGTCACCCCGGCTGCGCGGGTGCGTGACCGGCCCTTGCCACGCCCCGGAACTTCGCTGCGCGCGCCCTCCATGATGTCGGCGATGCGGCGAACCACCGATTTGGGTGTGATGCCATGGGCTTCATTGTAGGTGCGCTGCTTTTCGCGACGTCGCTGCGTCTCGTCCATCGCCGCCTTCATCGAGCGTGTGATCTCGTCGGCGTAGAGGATCGCCCGGCCGCGGACGTTGCGCGCCGCGCGGCCGATGGTCTGGATCAACGAGCCGGTCGAGCGCAGGAAGCCTTCCTTGTCGGCATCGAGAATCGCCACCAGCGACACCTCCGGCATGTCCAGGCCTTCGCGCAGCAGGTTGATACCCACCAGCACATCGAATTCGCCAAGACGCAAATCGCGGATGATTTCGGTGCGCTCGACCGTTTCGATGTCCGAGTGCAGGTAACGCACTTTCACGTCGTGTTCGCTCAAATATTCGGTGAGGTTTTCCGCCATGCGCTTGGTAAGCGTAGTAACCAGGACACGATCACCCATTGCGACGCGCTTCTTCGCCTCGCCCAGCAGATCATCCACCTGTGTGCGAACCGGCCGCACCTCCACTTCCGGATCGACAAGACCCGTGGGACGCACCACCAACTCAATTACCGCATCGCCGGATTTTTCCAGCTCGTAGGCTCTGGGCGTGGCGGATACATAAACCGTGCGCGGCACGCGGCGCTCGAATTCATCGAAGCGAAGCGGACGATTGTCCATCGCTGAGGGCAAACGAAAGCCGAATTCGACCAGCGTTTCCTTGCGCGATCGATCGCCTTTGTACATCGCGCCGAGCTGCGGCACGGTGACGTGCGATTCGTCCACCACCAACAACGCATCTGCCGGCAAGTAGTCGAACAAGGTCGGCGGTGGCTCGCCGGGTTCGCGGCGCGTCAGGTGGCGCGAGTAGTTCTCGATACCCTGGCAATAACCGACCTCGGCCATCATCTCCACGTCGAAACGCGTGCGCTGGTCCAGGCGCTGCGCTTCCACCAGACGATTTTGCTTGTACAACACCTCAAGGCGTTCCTTGAGTTCGACCTTGATCGTTTCGATGGCGTTCAACACGCTCTCGCGCGTACTCGCGTAATGCGTACGCGGATAGACCGTGTAGCGCGGCACCTTGCGAATCGTTTCACCAGTGAGCGGATCGAACAGCGAGAGATTTTCGATGTCGCCGTCGAACAACTCGATGCGTAGCGCCTCCGTTTCCGATTCGGCCGGAAACACATCGATGACCTCGCCACGCACACGATACGTACCGCGACGCAATTCCATCTCGTTGCGCGTGTACTGCAATTCGGTGAGCTGGCGAATCAACTGGCGCTGATCAATGTGCTCGCCACGCGCGAGAATCAAACGCAGCGACAGATAATCTTCCGGATCGCCCAGGCCGTAAATCGCCGAAACGGTCGCGACAATCAACGCGTCCTTGCGCGAGAGGAGTGCCTTGGTGGCCGCCAGACGCATCTGTTCGATATGTTCGTTGATCGACGCGTCTTTCTCGATGTACGTATCCGACGCGACGACGTACGCTTCCGGCTGGTAATAGTCGTAATAGCTGACGAAGTACTCGACCGCGTTGTTCGGAAAGAACTCCTTGAACTCCCCGTAGAGCTGCGCAGCGAGCGTCTTGTTCGGCGCAAGCACGATGGTCGGGCGCTGCACCTGCTGGATCATGTTGGCGATGGTGAAGGTCTTGCCCGAGCCCGTTACGCCAAGCAGTGTCTGCGCCGCCAGCCCGGATTCGAACCCGTCCACCAGCTTGCGAATGGCCTCGGGCTGATCGCCGGCAGGCTTGTAGTCGGAGACGAGTTCAAATCTGTCGCGGTCGGTCATGGACTTACTCTGCGGGCGCCTGGAGGCATTTTAAATGCCGCGTACTGACAGAACCTGTCAGCAGTGGCCGACGTTCACCCAACCTTGAGGGGCCTAGCATCGCGGAATTTGGCCAAGGAATGGCATGTTGCCCCTCCGTAGAACCCACTCAGGCCTCGGCCTGATCGAACAGATTGTTGTGCTGATCGTGCTGGCTGTGATGGCAGCATTCGCCATTCCGGCCTTCAGCCTGATGCTCGACAGCCACGAATTACGCGTGGCGCAAACGGATTTCCTGGCAGCCTTGCAGCATGCGCGCGGTCTCGCTGTGAATGGGCAAACGCGCGTGGTGTTGTGTCCAACCACGGATGGACTCACCTGCAATAGCGACAGCGACTGGACCCATGGCTGGCTGGTGGGCCGCGACAAAGGCGGAGGCGAGCTGGATGGGCAGCCGCTCTATGTCGGCAGCAGGAACTTCAAACGACTTCGCATTTTCGGCAGCGACAAAAAGAAAGTCATTCGATTCAACCCCGACGGAAGCACCACCAATTCCAACCAGACGTTGTATTTCTGCGTACGCGGCAAAACCGATCGCGCACTGAAGGTGGTGATTGCCCGGCTCGGCCGCGCCAGAGGTGACGTGGCATCCGCAGCGGATGCTGAAAAATGTGCTGACGAGGATTGATTAGAGCAACACCGGACGATCCGGCAATTCGTCCGGCCGCGCTTTGCCGTGACTCGGAAAATGGCTGGCGAGCAAATCGTTGACGTCGGAGATACCGCGCAACGCTCCGACGCGCCACTGCCCCGCAGCAAAACTTTCCTGCATGGCGTTGCATACCGCTACCCATTCGTCTTCCTTGACGCGGCGAGCGATACCGCGATCGGCCACGATTTCAATGCGGTGTTCGGCCATCAACAGATAGATGAGTACGCCGCAGTTATGCTCGGTATCCCACACCCGCAGCATGCCGAATACCTGATGCGCGCGCGTTCGCGCGTCCAGGCCGTTCAACACATCCGGAATATGCAGACGCGATTCGATCGCGAAACGCACTTCGCCCAAGTGCGTGTGCTCGCCCTTCGAAATGGCATCGGTCATGTCGTCGAGCACTTCCGACGAAAAGCGTTTGTGGAGCTGGAACCAGCCGTCGAAAAGATTGGCAAACAAGCGCTGCATGCGTGCCATGTCACCAGCCCCCCGACGCGCCGCCGCCACCGAAGCTGCCCCCACCGCCGCTGAATCCACCACCGCCACCGCCGCCGAAGCCGCCGCCTCCAAAACCACCACCGCCACCAAATCCGCCGAATCCACCCCAGCCGCCGCCGCCAATGGAGCGCCCGGCGCCACCCGGCAACAACATGAAGAGGCCGGCAAGCAGGCCGCCGAAAATGCCAATGCCGACGGATGCCAGTGCCCACAGCAAAACACCGACAACGATGCCGCCGAGCGGCGCGCGCACGAAGGCGCTGGTACGCCCAAAAGCGCCGCGCAGGAAAATCACCGCGAAGATCGCGAAGAAGAACACACCATGCAGATCCTGACCGTGGCGCTGCGTGTAGTTGTCCTGCACCGGCGGCGGCAGCGGCTCGCCGTTGATCAATTGCGTGAGCGCGCCCACCGCATCGTTGATGCCGCCCGCGTAGTCGTTGTTGCGAAATTTCGGCGCGATGTATTCGCGGATAATGCGTGCACATGCCGCATCGGGAATGGCGCCTTCCAGTCCATATCCGACTTCGATGCGCACCTGTCGATCGTTTTTGGCGATAAACAACAGCACGCCATCATCGACGCCGTTACGGCCGACTTTGTTTTTCTCGGCGACCTGCAGCGAATAATCGTCGATATCATCCGGCTGCGTCGTGCCCACCATCAGCACCACGAGTTGCGCGCCCTTCTGCTTTTCCAGCATGGCGAGCTGCGCGTCGAGCTGATTGACCTGATCTGCCGTCAGCGTGCCGGTGAGATCGGTGACGTGACGCGTGAGCGTCGGTACGGCGGGAGTGTCGTCGGCATGCAGCGTCCATGGCGACAGCAGCGCTATCGCCAGGATCAGCCACAGGCGCGCAATGCGCCGAATCGTCATGTCAGTGTGCCGAGGTGGCCGGAGCCGGCATGGCGGGCTGCGCTGCAGGAGCAGGCGTGCCATTGCCGAAATCGACCGTCGGCGGCTTGGAGATGACCGCCTCGTTCTCCACCGTGAAGTTCGGCTTCACCTGATAGCCAAACATCTTCGCGGTGAGATTGTTCGGGAACGTACGCAGCAACGTGTTGTATTGCTGCACGCCCTGGATGTAGCGATTGCGCGCCACCGTGATGCGATTCTCGGTGCCTTCCAGTTGCGCCTGCAGATTCTGGAACAGTCCACTCGCTTTCAAATCCGGATAGTTTTCACTGACCGCCATCAAGCGCGACAGGGCACCTGTCAGTTGACCTTGCGCGGCCTGGAATTTCGCCAGCGAATCGGGATCGTCCGCGTTGATCTGGATATTGCCGACGCGTGCACGCGCTTCGGTCACCTCGGTGAACACCTTGTCTTCGTGCTGGGCATAGCCCTTGACGGTATTGACCAGATTGGGCACCAGATCAGCGCGGCGCTGATATTGATTGAGCACTTCGGACCATTGGGCCTTCACCGCCTCATCCTGCTTCTGGATGGCGTTGTAGCCACAGCCCGACAACATGATGACCAACAGCATAAGTACAGCAATGCGTACGGTATTCATTTAGAGCGCTCCCTTGCCATCGTGTGGCCATTGCAGCACCCGGCATGCATAGATGCAATCGCTCATGCGCCGTCACAACGGTGCAACAACGGAACTGCCGTTGAAAATACGTTAGACCTAGAAAAAGCGCGGTCCCAGAACGAGGGCCCAGCAAAGTATGACAAGCACCAACAGCAGAAACACCGCGGCCGAGCCCATGTCCTTCGCGCGGCCGGCGAGTTCGTGAAATTCGGGGCTGACTTTGTCCACGACCGCCTCGATCGCGGAATTGAGCAGTTCCACCGACAGCACCAGGATGATCGGAAACACCAGCGCGATCTTCTCCAGTGCGCCGTGCCCCAGCCATAGCCCGGCGGGAACGAGGATAACGGTCAGCATGGCTTCGAGCCGGAACGACGCCTCGTGCCGCCAACCCGCGCGCAAGCCGCTCATCGACCATCGGAAGGCGCGCCAGAGCTGGCGCGGGTCGCCCCGGAATCCGCTACCGGGCATGGATGGATCGGCCTGCCAGCAAAGGGGACACGGCTTTTTTCGGCATGGCGGGCGGCGCTCCCTGACGGCAACTGGCGCGCAATGATGCCACAAGCCGGGACCGCCGCAGGGCGCCTGCAGGATTTTGCTTGCCGCAATGCAACGTGGCCCGAATGACGGATAGGTTACCCTTCGGCGAATGTGCCCGTCCGACGGGACAAAACTAGACCGCTCGCGGCCTCGCAGTACACGTGCTCGGAATATTTCATGGCGACTCAGAACACCCCTTCTCAAACCCGTTCGTTTACCACCGTTTTCCTGATCGAGATGTGGGAGCGTTTCGGCTTCTACGGCATGCAGGTGCTGATGGTCACCTTCATGATGAAGAAGCTCGGCTTCATGGATACGAAGGCCAACCTGGTGTGGGGCGCCGCCGCAGCGCTGATCTACGCGACACCGGCCATCGGCGGCTGGGTGGGCGACAAGCTGCTGGGTACGCGCCGCACGATGCTGATGGGCGCGATCATTCTGGCGATGGGTTACGGCCTGCTCTGGATGCCGTCCGACAGTGCCTATGCCACCTATTTTGCGCTGGGCGTGATCGTGGTCGGCAACGGCTTCTTCAAGCCGAACGCAGGCAACCTGGTCCGCAAGATCTACGAAGGTGACGAAACGCGCATCGATAGCGCGTTCACCATCTACTACATGGCGGTGAACATCGGCTCGATGATCTCGATGACCGCGACGCCGTGGATTCGCAATTACATCGCCGGTATCTACGGCGATTCGGCCGGCTGGCATACCGCCTTCGGCGCATGCTCTATCGGCTTGATCGCAGGCTTGATCAATTACTCGTTCATGAGCCGCACGCTGTCGCATATCGGCTCGCCAGCTGATCGCAGCCCGGTGAATTTCAAGAAACTGGCTGCGGTATTGTTGGCCGGTGCCGCCACCGTGTTTGCTGCAGCCTTCATCCTGCAAAACGAGACGGTTGCGAAGTGGTGCGTTTACATCGCCGGAGCACTCATCCTCGGCATTTTTGTTTATCTGATTGCTGGCAGCCAACGCAGTGAGCGCGCCGGTTTGATCGCTGCGCTCGTCCTGACTGTCCAAACGATCTTCTTCTTCATTTTCTACGCACAGATGGCGACGTCGCTGAATTTGTTCGCGCAGCGCAACGTCAACCTGTCATTCAATGTCTTCGGCTTTCATCTCTTTGACTGGATTCCCGAGCAATACCAAAACTTGAATGCGATCTGGATCGTCGTGCTGAGCCCCGTGTTGGTTTTCATCTACAACTCGCTGGGTCGCGTCGGCAAAGATCCCGGCATCGCCACGAAATTCGCTTGGGGATTTGGCGCCGTCGCGCTGGGCTTCTTCATGTACGGCTTCGGCGCTACCTGGGCGGTGAATGGCCAAGTCTCGTCATGGATCATGGTGTGGGGTTATGGCCTGTATTCGCTCGGCGAGCTGCTGGTCAGCGGCCTGGGGCTGGCGATGATCGCGCGCTATGTGCCCGAGCGCATGGGCGGCTTCATGATGGGTGCGTACTTCGTCGCTGTGGGCATCTCGCAATACCTGGGTAGCGTGGTGGCGAATATCGCGCATATTCCGGACAACATTACCGATCCGCTGCAGTCGCTCGCGATCTACACGCATCTGTTCAACGTCCTTGGCTTCGTCGGCATCGGCTGCACGGCCATTGCGGTCGTGATACTGCCGCTGATGAATCGCCTGTCGGCCAGCCATTCCGATCCGGCGACGAACCACGACCCGCTGCCCGCCGTGCGCAGCGAGGAATTCAATACTCCTTGATCGACCCGCGACCCGCCGCTTAATGTGGCGGGTCGCCTTGTCTATCGGCAAGCCATGCCGCAACGCCCCTTAAAGCAACGCATCGGACCTTTCGCCCTGGCGCGCACACTTGCGTGGCTGCGCTTGTGCGCCATTGCCGGACAAAGCATGGCCGTAATGGTCTGTTCGTGGTGGATGCAAATCAACATTCCCACGCTTTCGCTGCTGCTCGGCATCGACATGCTTGCAGTGTTCGCGGTCTTTGCCGCGTGGCGCATCAGTCAACCGTGGCCGGTGCGCGAGTGGGAGACGGTGTGCCATGTCGCGGCTGATACGCTAGTGCTTGGTTATCTGCTGTATTTCACCGGCGGCGCAAGCAATCCGTTTGTGACGTTGCTGCTGGTGCCCATCGCATTGAGTGCAGCGGCGTTGTCCGAACGCGCCGTGCTTGCCGTGGCCGCCATCGCCGTGGCTGCGTATACCGTGCTGCTGCACTGGTATGTGCCGCTACCGATGAATCAGTTCACGCTGGACGATAACGGTTTTTCGCTACACGTCGCCGGTATGGGCGTGAACTTCCTGATCACGGCGTTGCTGCTCGGCTTCTTCATCAATCGACTGGCGCGTGCAGTGCGTACGCAGCAACTGGAAGTGCAACGCGTGCGCGAACGCGCGTTGCGTGACGAGGGCATTCTTGCCATCGCCACCCAAGCGGCCGGGGCGGCACACGAACTGAATACACCGCTTTCCACCATGCGCACGCTGCTGCCGGAACTTCGCCGGGAACACGCGGCGGACAGAGTACTGGATGAAGATCTGGAACTGCTGGAAGGCCAGGTCGATCGCTGCCGCACCATCCTGCGCGAGATGGTCGCATTCGGTAAAGCGCAGCTATCGCAAGAACCGGAGCGTGTTGCCTTGTCGGCATTCATCCACGGCTGTGTGGAACGCTTCCAGCTCCTGCGTCCCGAGGCGGAACTCCAATTGCATGTGCAGAGCGATCTCGACAACACGACGCTAAGCACGCCGCCGGGTTTGCGTCATGCGTTGCTCAATCTGCTCAACAACGCCGCCGATGCGTCGGCCCTGCGCGATTCAAACAGCGTGACGCTGGAAGTGCGCCGCGACGGCGATTGGCTGGAGTGGATCGTTCGCGATCTCGGCCCTGGCTTCACATCGACCGGTGCGCCCGCGTCCATCGGCAAGAGCGATAAGCTGAGCGGCCTGGGCATCGGGCTGGCACTGGCTGAAGCGACCGCCGAACGACTGGCTGGCGAGTTGATCGCGACCAGCACAGAAAACGGCGCGCAGATGTGTCTGCGCCTGCCCTTGGCGGTCATCACTGAAAACTGAGCAAGCGCACCGCTCGCATATCCGGCAGAATAGAGCGGCAGATTTGGCAGGAAGTAGCAACATGGTTCACCCCACCCAAGCATCCGGCACGCGTCCACTTTTGATCGTGGATGACGACGCAACCTTCGTCCGTGTGCTGTCCCGGGCCCTCACCTCACGCGGTTTCGAAGTCCTGACGGCAAGTCATGCGGATGAAGCACGCGCCTTGGCACGACGTCATCAGCCACGCCATTGCGTGCTCGACTTGAAGCTTGGCGATGAAAACGGGCTGCGCTTGATTCCGGAACTGCACGAGCTGGTGCCGGACATGCGTATTCTGCTGCTCACCGGTTATGCCTCGATTGCCACCGCGGTGGAAGCGATCAAGCGTGGCGCGCACGATTATCTTTCCAAGCCGGTCGATGCCGATGCCGTGGTACGTGCACTGCTCGATGGCGACAATCCTCATCATGGCGACGACGATGTCGTCGATGCACCGGAAGCACCGCTTGCATTGCGTCGTCTGGAGTGGGAGCACATCCAGCGCGTGCTGACCGAATGCGACGGCAATATTTCGGAAACGGCACGTCGCCTGGGCATGCATCGCCGCACGCTGCAGCGCAAGTTGAGCAAGCATCCCGTGCGCGAGCGTCCGGAAAGCGAAGCCTGACCCGACGCGTCATTCGTTCGGCGCGGATGCCGACGACGGCGCTGCAGGTGGCTGGTTCGACGGATCGGGTTCGTTGTCGTAAATCGCCACGTGCGGCACACCGTCCGCACCGATCCAGCCGCGATACATGCCGTCGGTATTGAACGGCATCGCGATATTGCCGTCGTTGTCGAGCGCAATGGCACCGCCATTGCCACCCATCGACGGAATTTCCTGATTGATCACTTCTGCTGCGGCGCGCTGCAATGGTTCGCCGAGCATCGACACTTTCATGCAGATCTCGTGCGCGGCCACCGTGCGAATGTAGAACTCGCCCCAACCGGTTCCCGACACGGCGCATTGCGCATTCGCATACGTGCCGGCGCCGATGATCGGCGAGTCGCCCACGCGGCCCCAGCGTTTGTCGGTCATGCCGCCCGTAGACGTGCCCGCGGCGAGATGCCCTTGCGCATCAAGCGCTACCGCACCCACCGTACCGAAGTGCCTGGCGGTTTCGAGATCCGCGTGCGGCTGTTTTTCGCCGTCTTCCTTCAAAGCTTTCTGTAGTTGTTGCCAGCGTTCTTCGGTGCGGAAATACGATGGGTCGACGAGCGTGATGCCCTGCTCTTTCGCGAATTCTTCAGCGCCATCGCCGATCAGCATCACATGCGGCGAATGTTCCATGACCGCACGCGCCAGCAGAATCGGATTCTTCACGCGATGAACGGCGGCGACGGAACCCGCACGCAAGGTATCGCCATCCATCACGGCAGCATCCATTTCGTTCTTGCCATCGTGCGTGAAGACCGAACCGCGGCCCGCGTTGAAGTTGGGATCGTCTTCCAGCACGGTGATTGCGGCGGTTACCGCATCCATCGCCGGCTTCCCCGCTTTCAACTGCGCGTAGCCATCTTCAAGTGCCTTGGTCATCGCAGCGCGCACGGCCTTTTCCTTGGCCGGACTCATGTCGCGCTTGATGACGCCTGCTCCGCCATGAATGATCAATACCGGCGTGGTGGCATGAACCATGGCGGCGGTTCCTAGCGCGGCGAGTGCAACGAGCAGGCGGGACGGCTTCACGTGGCACCTCTTGGATACGTGGTGGAAGTATACCCACCCGCCCCGCCGTGCTCAGCCGTATGGCATCAACAACCTGCCGTCGGCAGCAAATCGATTTTGATTGTCTGCGCGGAGGCCGCCTGACCGGGTGCAGCCATCGTTCGATTGCCGATCATCACCGTCGCCTGCTGTCCAAGTTTCGTTTGGATGACCGGGTGCGTTGCTGCAGTTAGTGTGCCGCCACGCAACGAACCTTGAATCTCCATCAATCCCTGGTCGACCGGATGGACGCTGAAACTCGCCTTCCACGGTGGCACGCCATCGCTCATGCCGCTAGCTAGCGAGGCTTCTAATGGCTCGCCCGACTTGAGGCACAGCTTCATGTGCGTCTGCGCGGGTTTGTCATCGAACGCAACGTTGACGTTGAGCGTGTAAAGAGCGCCAGACTCGGTTGAAGAAGGGGCTGTTCCGACAACGTGTACGGATGTGTCGTTCACTTTTCCTGCGTGAGCTGCAACAGCACCGGCGCGCGCAGGACATCCCGCCACGGTCGCCAACTGCAGTGTGTAGAAACCATTGTCATCCTTGGCCGCTCCTTTCCCTGAAACCAGATCGCCGAGCTGTCCCCTCAAGGTGATCGGCGCTCCCACGGGCTGACCATGAGCATTCGTCACATTCACAAGTGTGTCGATGCCATCGGCTCCTGGCGTGGCAATGGCATCCAATGTCCAGCCGTGGCCGTTGATGATTCCCTTTTCACCCGGCTTTACGCACAGCGCGAGGTTCGCCTTGTCGCTAATGGTTTCCTTGGCATTCTCGGAATGAAACGCTACCGACATATTGAGCTGCAACTCACTCGCCAGCACAGCCGTCGGCGCACCCGAACTCCCCGCGTAAACCGCAAGCGAAACCGCACAAGTCAAAACACCGGTGACGAGGTAAAACATACGACGCATCACATTTCCTGGCGTGGGCTGCTTCAACATGCTGATTCGCTCCGTGAGTGGATGTCGTGAGGTCCAACTGCAACCGACGGGTAGCGGAACAACGCCGGCCTGCGTTTTCAACATGGCGTTCGCGTAAGCGCGGCGGTGCGCACTGTGTTCTCTCAGAACAGCGGCATCGCAGGCCAATTCCTGATCGTGATGAAATGCCACCAGGGAAAGCCACGCCAATGGATGAAACCAAAATACCGCGATGACTATTTCCGCCAACAGCGACCACCAATTGTCGCGTCGACGCGCATGCATGGTTTCATGAGCGAAAATCAATGCGCGCTCAGTCGCGTCATAGCGATTCTGAAAGTCCGCGGGCAACACGATGCATGCTTTCCATGTACCCACCAGCGCGGGTCCAACATCGGCATTTGTCGCTTGCACCACGGGCCATTCTGATGTGCCCAAGTCAAGCGCAACGGCATTCTTCAGGCGGCGGCGATAGTGCGACTGCTTCCGCCCGGAAGAAAACGACCTGACCAGTGCACCAACAATCCATATCGTTAGCGCGATTTCGCGCCAATCCAGGGTTGCGCCGCCATGCGTTGGCATGAGCACGTTTGGAGGCGCGAACGCCTGTGTAGCCTGCGACAGCTCGACAAACTGCAGAGCCGCCTTATGTGGCAGCTGACTCACAAGCATCGCCACCGCTGGGAGTAACCATAGCTGGAACGCACTTAGCGGTCCGAACAAACGCCGGCACGGTTTACGCAGCAACAGCACAACTAATATCGCTGCGGTAAAAGCAAGCAACCCAAACCACGCCCGTTCGGAATAAGCCGTCACGAGATGATCAATGCTGTTCATCGTCAAGCTCCTCCAGCAGCTTGCGCAGCTCGGCGATGTCTTTCTTCGTCAATTTGCGCTGCTCGGAGAAGTGCGCGACCAGCGGCGCGACGCGGCCTTCGAACAATCGATCGAGCAAGCCTTTGCTTTCCTGCGACACGTATTGCTCGCGCGTCAGACGCGGCGAGTATAGATAGCGCCGCCCTTCACGCTCGGCCTTCACGGCTTTCTTGGTCAGCAGGCGATTGAGCAGGGATTTGACGGTTCCTTCCTGCCAATCCTGCTGCGAGCCCACCTCGGCGAGGATTTCCTCGGCGGTACGAGGCGCCTGCCGCCACAGCACTTCCATGATCACCGCCTCCGCTTCGCTTATTGCCATGACGCCACCGTTTACATGTGTAAGCGTAATTATGTTTACGTACGTAAACGTTATAAGTCAAGCGCTCGTGCTCAATGGCAGATAGGGCCGGCCAGTTGCCCCCAGAATGTACTGATACGCCTTGCGCGGCGTATGTGGCCATGAAGCAGGCCAATGCATACGTGGGCTCTCTGCATCTCTTCCGCACCGAACCGCAGCACGGCAAGCATCCGTTCGACGCCGATCTGCGGTTAAGACCGACAACGAACCGCCGCCATCCTCAGCGTGACGAAGACGTGACAAGCCCTGGCGCCAACTCCTTGTCGCGACAGCTTTTATGGCCGTGAAAAGCCAGAAGCAACGGTTCTGCGCGACGACGCCGTGCAAGCACTCTAACGTGACGCTCGTCACATAATTTCGGTTATTCTTAAAGTGACGGTGCAGAGCTCCTGCACCGAAGGGGGATGCCTGTCGTGAAGCTCATTGGACCTGCTGCAGGGTCAGGCATCGTGTGCGCTAACGTTTCTTGCCAATAAGGGGAAGTGCGATGAAACGACTTTTGAAATTGCTTTTATCTACACTCGTGCTGGCCGTCGTTTTCACAACGACTGCCCACGCACAAGCAACGCGAACCTGGGTCTCGGGTGTTGGTGACGACGCCAACCCATGCAGCCGTACTGCGCCTTGCAAGACGTTCGCAGGGGCCATTGCCAAAACTGCCGCAAGCGGCGAAATCGATGTATTGGACCCGGGTGGCTTTGGCGCGCTAACCATTACCAAGGCCATCACTATCGACGGTGGCGGTAATTTGGCTGGCGTATTGGTTGCCGGAACAAATGGCTTTACCGTTGCGGCAGGGTCTACCGATACCGTGATCCTGCGCAACTTGGCATTTAACGGCATCGGCGCTCCAACACCGGGACTGGATGGCGTAGACATTCTGAGCGCGGGCAATGTGATTATTCAGCATTGCACCTTTGAAGGCTTTAGCCAGGCAAACGTTGAGCTCAACATGTCGACGGCGGTCCACGTTGTTCTGGAAGACACCACGATGGTTGGGGGCGCTGATGGCGTGCTTGTCGATGGCACTTCAGGACCTGCACCCGTGACCGCCCTTTTGAACAACGTCACGATTCAAGGCGCAGCCGTTGGGCTTGATACAAGACGCGGACACATCGATGTAACGCACTCAAGCTTGCAGAACAACACGACCGATGGCGCTTTGGCCGAATCGGGCAGCATCGACGTGCAGAGCAGTGTGTTCTCCGAAGAAGGCACCGCGGTCGATGCAAAGTCCGGAGCGATGGTCAGCTTTTCAGATGTAGGCTTCTTTAACAATGGCGTTGGCATTGGGTCTGGCGGTGGCGTCCTCGCGTCGGGCGGCAACAACCGCATGGCGGGTAACTCTACGCCGGGTACTCCTACGACTAAACTAGTCGTGCAATAAGCATTAAATCCAGATGATTTAAACAAGCCCATGGGATCGCTCCTATGGGCTTTTTTCTTGCTCACACGGGAATGCTCCGCAAGCTGATATGACGATCTGAGGCATGAATCCACCCTGCCCCTTACCACTCATCTACGCACGACATGAGGCCGCTGCGTTTCGTCGTATCCTATGCAGCTGTCCCTCCCCGCACGAAAGGCCCACTCATGGACAAGGTTTATGCAAGCGCTGCGCAGGCTCTGGAAGGTGTTCTGTTCGATGGCATGACTATCGCGGCAGGCGGTTTCGGTCTTTGCGGCATTCCGGAAAACCTGATCGGCGCGTTGCTTGAAGCAGGCACGAAGGATTTGACGATCGTCGGCAACAATGCTGGCGTGGATGATTTCGGCATGGGTCCGTTGCTGAAGACGCGTCAGGTCAAGCGCGTGTACGCCTCCTACGTGGGCGAGAACAAGGAATTCGAGCGCCAGGTGCTGGCGGGTGAATTGGAACTGCATCTGGTGCCGCAGGGTACCCTGGCAGAAAAGCTGCGCGCAGGCGGCGCGGGCATTCCCGGCTTCTATACGCGCACCGCGTTCGGCACCAAGCTTGCCGACGGCAAGGAAACGAAGAAGTTCGGTGACAAGGAGTATGTGCTGGAAGAAGCGATCCATGCCGACGTTTCCATCGTCAAGGCGTGGAAGGGCGACATGCTCGGTAACCTCGTCTTCCACAAGACCGCGCGTAACTTCAACCCGATGATTGCGACCTGCGGCAAGGTCTGTATCGCTGAAGTAGAAGAACTTGTTGACGTAGGCGTACTCGGCGCGGATGAAATCCATCTGCCTGGCATTTATGTCGATCGCATCCTGCAAGGTCCGAGCTACGAAAAGCGCATCGAGTTCCGCACGATCGCAGGTGCGAACACCGGCAAGGAAAGTCCGATCCGCATCGCCATGGCCAAGCGCGCGGCGAAAGAATTGCGCGATGGCTTTTACGTCAATCTCGGCATCGGCATTCCGACGCTGGTGGCGAATTACATTCCCGAGAATATCGATGTGACGCTGCAATCGGAAAACGGTTTGCTCGGGATCGGCCCGTTCCCGGACGACGCACATGTCGATCCCGATCTGATCAACGCCGGCAAGCAAACCATCACCAGCCTGCCCGGTTCCAGCTATTTCTCCAGCGCCGAATCGTTCGCGATGATTCGCGGCGGCCATATCGACCTGTCGATTCTTGGCGGCCTGGAAGTGTCCTGCACCGGCGATCTGGCCAACTGGATGGTGCCCGGCAAGATGGTGAAGGGTCCCGGTGGCGCCATGGATTTGGTGAGCGGGGTCAAGCGCGTGGTCGTGCTGATGGAGCACACCGCGAAAGACGGTTCGCCGAAGATCAAGGACGAATGCGACCTGCCGCTGACCGGCAAGCAAGTCGTCGATCTGATCATCACCGACCTGTGCGTGTTCGAAGTGGAAAAAGGCAAAGGCCTGACGCTGATCGAACTGCAGGAAGGCGTTACGGTGGATGAAGTGAAGGCGAAGACGGGTTGTGCATTCAAGGTGCATGCATCGCTGCAGTGAGGTTTCGAATCACTCCCTTCTCCCCTACGGGGAGAAGGTGGCCCGCAGGGTCGGATGAGGGGTCAGTCTCGTGTTAATGGTGGTCACGGAGACGGATCATGGATGCGTCATCGCAAGATTCGCCCCTCACCCCAGCCCTCTCCCCACAGGGGAGAGGGAGTGAAAAGCGGATCACGCCGGCACAGGCATCGGATTCGGGAAACGAATCTCCGCGACGTAGGTGTTGCCACCCTGCACGTGCAAATCGAGCGGCCACGCGAAGCGCTCGCTGATACGCCGCGCAATCGCATACTCGAAGCCCTGCTGTCCGGGACCACCCGACTCTTCTTCGGCACCGGCCTTGGCCGACACGCTCACCGCACCTGGGAGTACGGTCACCAGCACCGTACCTTGTCCCGTGTATTGGCTTGCGTGACGAATCAACTGCCAACACAGCACGGCGAATACGCGCGGTGAACCGTGCAGCGCAAATTTTGCCGGTTCCTCGAACCTCAGTTCGACCGGATGACCGTGCAGCATCTCGCGCGCATCGACCAGTTCATCGCGCAGCACGTCGTTCACTACGAAATCCTGTTCGCCCTGACCGTTGTCGGCTTCGCGCGCCAGAATCAGCAAGGCTTCGACCAAGGCTTCCATTTCGCGTGACGCGCGGCGGATACGCTGCACGGACCGCTGACCGAATTCGCTGAGCGACGATTCGTCGGCCAGCATATCGGTCGACATTTTGATGACGGTGAGCGGGCTGCGCAGTTCATGGCTCGCGTCGCGGGTGAAGTTGCGCTCACGTTCGTTGTAGCCGGCGATACGGCTGGCGAAGGCATGAAACCCGCGTGTGAGCGCGGCCACATCACGATCGGTACGGTTCGATAGCCGATCCGTCTGAAACGCCTCAGGATCACCGCTTCCTTCGCTCCAGCTGCCAATCAAATGCGCGAGCGAACTTATTGGGCGCCACACGCGCTCGGCTGCGAGCCAAGCCAGCGCACTGACAATCACGATCACCAGCAGCACAGCCCCAAACGGAGCCACGTCGTAGAAACCCATCAGGCAAACCACGACCACCGCCACGAGTTGCATGCCGAAAATCAGCATCAACCGGCGTTGAAAGCCGCCGCGCACGCGCGCGGCGGATCGAGTTGTACCACCCCTAGTTGTCATGGAAATGCTTTTTGGGTTGTGGGGCTAAGCAATGTGACTTGTTGCGGTGGTCTCCGCATCCAGATCCGCCAGACGGTAGCCCGCCGAGTGAATGGTATGCAGCAGCGGCCGATCGAAGGGTTTGTCGATCACGCGCCGCAGGTTGTAGAGGTGGGAACGCAGAGTGTCGGAATCGGGCAGCGTATCGCCCCAGATTTCGCGTTCGATATCGCGACGGCTGACGACGCGCGGCGATTCGCGCATCAGGATCGCCAGCAGCTTCAGGCCGATCGGCGAGACCGTCAGCTCCTGACCACCGCGCGTCAGACGCAAGGTCGCGGTATCGAGCGTCATGTCGCCCACCGTCAGTACCTCGCTGGAGACCTGGCGGCGGTCGCGGCGGATCAAGGCACGCAGGCGTGCTTCGAGCTCGCGTACTTCGAACGGCTTGACCAGATAGTCGTCGGCGCCGGCTTCCAGGCCGACCAGTTTGTCTTCCAGCGTGTCGCGTGCGGTCAGCATCAGCACCGGGGTGGATTTCTTCGCGTCGCCGCGCAGCTTGCGGCAGACGTCCAGGCCGTCGATGCCCGGAAGCATCAGGTCCAGCACCACCACGTCGTAGCTATTGGAAACTGCCAGGTGCAGGCCACTGACGCCGTCCTGAGCAAAATCAACGGAGTAGCCGCGGCGTTCCAGGAACTCACCCACCATCTCTGCGATTTGGCGGTTGTCTTCGACCAGAAGGATCAGTCCGGCATGTTCGTCTCTTGAACTCATGATTGCCCTCGTCACTGCGGTGATCTTCACATTTGTGAAAGGCTACTGGCCGGGGTAGTAAGAACGATGTGAATTCCACTGGACGAAACCGTGGACGGCTCCTCAGTGCAGCAAGGGTTCAAGTTGCGGCCAGACAGTGTTCAGGACAATTGGCTCTCCAGCGGCGATGGGGTGCAGGCCGTCCTCCTGCATCAGCTCGGGCCTCAGGGCCACCCCTTCAAGCAGGAAGGGCACCAAGGCCGTATGCTTTTCCCTGGCCAGATCGGCATAGATCGCCCGCAGGCCGTCCCGGTACTGCGGTCCGTAGTTCACCGGCATCTCGATGCCCAGCAGCAGCACCTTCGCGCCCGCGTGCTGGGCGGCGTCCACCATCGCGGTGAGGTTGTCCCGCAGGTTCGGGAGAGGAAGCCCCTGGAGCCCGTCATTCGCCCCCAGTTCGATGACAACGATGCGCGGGTGGTATTGCGCCAGCAGGCCCGGCAGGCGATTGCGGCCGCTCAGCGAGGTCTCGCCGCTGATACTGGCATTGACGACCGTCCAGCCCGGCTCCATGTCGTTAAGACGTACTTCCAGCAGATGCACCCAACCCGCTTCTACCGGAATGTTGTGCGCGGCGGACAGTGAATCGCCCAGCACGATGACCGTCTTCGCGGCCGTTTTCGCCGGTGCAGCGTGCAGGGCGCCGATACCGCAAAGCAAAACAAGCAAACAAAGGAAACGACGCATGAGTGATGGTTCTCGTCCGGTCCTCGAAGTTCGGGATGTTAGCAAGTCGGTGAACGGGCCCGAGGGGCGGCTGGATATCCTCAGCAACGTCGCCATGCAGGTGAACACGGGCGAGAGCTTCGCCATCGTCGGTGCATCCGGATCGGGCAAGACCACGCTGCTGGGCCTGCTTGCCGGACTGGACACGCCCACGAGCGGCAGCATCCAGCTGGATGGTCATGCGCTGGAACAGCTCGATGAAGAAGCCCGCGCGGACATCCGCCGCCGTCTGGTCGGCTTCGTTTTCCAGTCGTTTCATCTGCTGCCCGCGCTCACTGCCGAACAGAACGTGATGCTTCCGCTGGAACTGGAAGGCAATCCGGCTGCACGCGAACGAGCGCGCGAGGCGCTGGAGGCCGTCGAGTTGAGTGGCCGCCGCAAGCACTACCCTGCGCAGTTATCCGGTGGCGAACAGCAACGCGTGGCGATTGCGCGCGCGTTTGTGCATAGCCCGCGTGTTTTGTTCGCCGACGAACCCACCGGCAATCTCGATCGCCGCACGGGCCGTCATGTTTGCGATCTGATGTTTGCGTTGAATCGCGATCATGGCACCACGCTGGTACTGGTCACGCACGATCTGCAATTGGCAGAGCGGTGCATGCGTAGTGTCGAGCTGCAGGAAGGCCGGCTGGAGCCGCTGGCATGAAGATGCTGCTGCTTGCCTTGCGCAGTCTTCGCCGTGAATGGCGACTGCCCGAGCTTCGCACGCTGGCGGCATCGCTGGTGCTTGCCGTGGTCGCGCTGGGTGTCGTCGCCACACTTACCGCGCGCATGGAGCATGGCGTACTCGCCAGTGCGGCCGAATTGATCGGCGGCGACCTGGGTGTCTCCGCACCGCAAAACATTCCCGACACATTCGCCAGCGCCGGCCGCGAACGCGGACTTGCGATAACGCGCACGGCAAGTTTCCCGAGCGTCGCGTTCGCGCAACAGCAGAGTCAGCTGCTCGACGTGCTTGCTACCGATACCGCCTATCCCTTGCGCGGTACGCTGCTGGTTGGCGACGGCCGCGGGCATCAGGTCGTCGGACACGGTCCCGAGGCGGGCACCGTCCTGCTTGACCATCGCGCGTTGGTTGCACTGCATAAAGCGGTTGGCGACACGGTACAGCTCGGCGGCCGCGATCTGCGTATCGCTGGCGAATTGCTGCAGGAACCAGACGGCGGCGAACTGGTGGCGATGGCGCCGCGCGCCCTGATGAGTCTCAGCGACGCCGAACAAGCAGGCCTACTCGGAGTAGGCAGCCGAGCGCGGCATAGCCTGCTGTTGGCGGGCGAACCTGCTGCCGTGCAGCGCTGGCGCCTATGGGCGCAATCGATGGCGCTCCCGCAAGGCGGTGAACTCATCACGCCGGAACAAACGCAGGAGCGAATGCGCAATGCGTTCGATCGTGCTGGTTCGTTTCTTCGCTTGACTGCCCTGCTTTCAGCGTTGCTATCGGGCGTGGCGATTGCACTGGCGTCGCAACGCTACGCGCGGCGCAAGACGAACGAGGTATCGCTATTACGTGCATTGGGCACATCACGTGGACGCGTGCTCACACTGCTGCTTGGCACGCTTGGCGGCCTTGCGCTGCCTTCAGCGTTGATCGGCGTGCTGCTCGCACTTGCCCTGGCGCAAGGTGCGTGGATGTTTGCCAGTCAGATGTTCGCTGGCGTGCCGACCGATTTGCCCATCCTTCCCTCTCTCGCTGCAGCGTGCATGGGCATCGCTGTACTCGTCGGCTTCGCGCTGCCGCCGCTAGTGCGGCTTGCCGACATACCGCCCGTCGCCGTGTTTCGCGCGAGCCTTGCGCGCCGCATACGCCGCTTCGATGTGCTGTATCTAATACCCGTCGCTGTCGCGCTGGCACTCATCTGGCGTTTGAGCGGATCGGCGCAGCTAGCGGGGATTCTTGCTGCCAGCCTGTTGGGTGTCGCGGCCGTTTCGGCATTGCTCGCGGCATTGTTGCTGTGGGTAGCGCGACGCATTGCACCAGGCGGACACCCTGCGTTGCGATTGGGCATGGCGGCGCTCGCACGTCGTCGTGGTTTGAGCATCGTGCAAGCCACTGCGCTGAGCATGGGCCTCACTGCGCTGCTCCTGCTCGCGGTCGTCGCACCATCACTGCTCGATGGCTGGCGCCAGGAACTGCCTTCCGATACACCGAACTGGTTTGTGCTCAATTTGCAGGACGATCAGCGCGCCGATTTTTCGCAGGCGCTGTCACGCATCGGCGGCAATCAACTGAACATGATGCCGCTTGCGGTCGGCAAGTTGACGACGATCAATGGGCAACCCGTCGATCGGATGAATTTGAAGGACGATCGCGCGAAAGACTCTGCCGACCGCCAGCTTCGTCTTTCGTGGTCGAATGACCTGCCGCCATCGAATACGGTGATTGCAGGCCAGTGGTTTACGCCGAATCCGGCGCAGGCGGAAGTTTCGGCGGATACGATGTGGCGCGACATGTATCACCTGAAAATCGGCGATACGATGCGTTTCGAAGTCGGCGAAGGTCAGCTCGATGCGCGGGTGACCAGCTTTCGTCACGTGGACTGGAGTTCGTTCCGCGTGAACTTCTTCCTGCTGCTCGATCCCACGCATGCCAATGCACTACCGCATACGTGGCTTGCCAGCTTTTATCTGCCTCGCGGCAATACCGAAGCGCTTGCAGCGTTGTCGCGCACGTATCCGAACCTGAGTCTGGTCGATGTCGATGCATTGCTCGATCGCGTTCGCGAGATCGTGCAACGCGTGACCGGTGCGGTGCGCTGGGTGCTCGGTTTCAGTTTGCTTGCCGGTGCGCTCGTGCTTTCCGCGGCATTGGCCACCAGCGGCCAGGAACGTCGCCATGAAGCTGCACTACTCCGCACGCTGGGTGCGCGTCGTGGACTATTGCGCGTGGCAGCGGCTTGCGAATTCGCGATGCTTGGCTTGATCGCTGGTGTCACCGCAGCGCTCGGCGCGATGGTAGGTGGCTGGTGGCTGGGACGCAGCGTGTTTCATATCAAGGATTTCATGCCACATCCGATACCACTTGCTATCGCTGCGTTGGCTGCTGCAGTCGTGGTGATGCTGCTCGGTCTCGCGGGCACGCGGAAGGTGACGCATACACCGCCGATGCGATTGTTGCGCGCGGAGTAAGGCCGCTCGCTTTTTATCTCCTCCCCTGCTTGCAGAGCCTGCCCCGGAATGATTTTGTCCGGGGGGAGGGTTAGGGAGGGGTCGCACGAGCTTGCCGCAAGGGTGATCGGCTTCACCCGGCCCCGACCCTCCCCTACTTTACGTAGGGGAGGGAGTTAGTTGTGGCGAGTGTGAAACCAAACGCTCCGCACCGCCTCGCGCTAACAGGTACGATAAGAATCTCCCTTTGGATGAGCATGACGCATGTACACGCTCTACTACTCCCCCGGCACAGCCAGCATGGTGATACATCAGGCGCTGCTCGAAACCGGCGCCGATTACAAACTGGAACTGGTCGATTTCGACAAGGATGCACAGCACAACGCCGAGTATCTGAAGCTCAATCCGCACGGACATGTACCAGTACTGGTTATCGACGGGCGCACCGTTTTCGAATCGGTGGCGCTTCTCATCATTCTGGGTGAGCGTCATCCAGACTCCAAACTGATGCCTCCCGCAGGCACCCCCGCGCACGACACGTGGTTGCAGTGGGCGATTTATCTCAGCAATGCGCTGATGTCTACGTACCGGTTCTGGTTCTATCCCTACGAACTCGGTGCGGACGAACACGATCCGGCGATCCGTGCGGCCTTGCAGCACAAGATCGAAACCATCTGGGATCGGCTCGACGCGCATCTGTCGGCGAACGGCCCCTATATGCTCGGCAACGATGTGTCCGGTGTGGATTTGCTGCTGACCATGCTGATGCGCTGGTCGCGCAAAATGCCGCGCCCGGCCACCGAATGGCCCGCGCTGAAACGGCTTGCCGATTTGGTGCGTGCTCGCCCAAGCTGGAAGCGCCTGTACGAACTGGAAGGATTGAGCGAGTGGTGATGCATTGCAGATGTGCAAACGCTTGTGAGTACTGAGGACGTCGCATCTTACGACTGGCGTAGCCGCTTGAAGCGTGAGTGGCTGCTGCTGTTATTTGTCGCACTCACAATGATGCTGGCATGCATCGATCCGCAGCCGTTTGCACGCTATGAGCGCTGGTTGCAGCTGCCGACGTTGTGCGGCTTGCTCGGCCTGCTGATCGCTATCCAGGGCATTCGCGACAGCGGTCTGATTCAGCGCATCGCCGGCATGACGGTGGCGCGCGTGCACTCCCTGCGCGCCGTGGGTCTGCTGATGGTGAGCATGACGGCCGTGCTCTCGATAGTGCTGACCAACGACGTGAGCCTGTTCCTGATGGTGCCGTTGACGGTTGCTATCGGCGGCATGTCCAACCTGCCAGTGCTACGTATGGCGATTCTGGAAGCGTTGGCGGTTAACGCCGGGTCCACACTCAGCCCCATCGGTAATCCACAGAATCTGCTGATCTGGCAGCACGGTCAGATTCCGTTTCTGCAGTTCGTCGGCCACATGTTGCCAGCATCGGCCGTGATGTTCGTTCTAGTCGCGCTGCTCACCTGGTTCTGGCTGCCGAAAGACAAGGTTGAACTGCAGGCAGAGCGACTGGACGGTCACCCGATCTCCGTATCGCTGGCGATTCTGTCCATTGTCAGTCTCGCGATGATGGTGCTGATGATGGAACGCGGTCACGCTCCGCTTGGAGCGTTGTTGCTGGTCGTGCCATTCGCGCTTTTTTCATGGCGCAGCCTGAAGCACATCGACTGGTTTTTGATGGCGACATTCGCGGCCATTTTTCTGGGTCTCGGCCACTTCGCTGCATTGCCCGCGGTCGAGCATGCGCTGGACAAGATCGATTTCAATCAACCGTTGGCGCTGTATCTCAGCGGCATCGTCAGTTCGCAGTTGATCAGCAACGTGCCGGCAACGGTGCTGCTGCTCGATCGCGGTCCGGACATCATGGCGCTGGCAGTGGCGGTGAATGTCGGTGGCTTCGGTGTCGTGATTGGATCGCTGGCCAATCTGATCGCGTTGCGCTTAGCAAAACAGCCGCATGGGATGCGGCTGTTTCACGAGGTTTCCATTCCGTTTTTGCTGATCTGCGCACCACTGGTTTATATAGCGATGCGCTTGCTGAGCTGATCAGTCGTCATCGTCATGCGGCACGCTTACCTTGCCGCCTATATTGTCGTGCGTGATGTCGCCACTGCCCTTGGCACCGACAGTCAGATCGCCGTGCACGTTGATCGCTTTGAGATCGCCTGAACCAAGCGTTCCCACCGTTACGCTTCCGCCCACCTCATCCAGCTCGACATCGCCGGAACCGACGCTGCCAATGCGTACATCGGCGTGCACGTTGCGCACCCGAAGATCGCCCGAACCGATGGAACCGGCGCGCAAGCTGCCGACGTCGGTGACTTCGACGTCACCCGAGCCGTTCGTCACGTTGACGGCTCCGGCAATATTGCGGATGTGCAGATCGCCCGAACTGGTGTCTGCGTCCAGCTGGCTGAAGCCGCCGACATAGGCGTCGCCGGAGTCGGCGGTCAACGAGACCGGCATGTTCGAAGGCAGTTGCATCTGCAGCTCGACATACTCATACGAGGTTTCGACGCCGAAAATCTGGACGTTGAGTCCATGCGAAGAGCCAACATCGATGATCAGCTGATCGCCTTCGCGATGCGAGGTGACCTGCAGATTGTCCAGCGCCGATTGCGAGGACGAGCATGCACGTCCGGTGGCGTTCAGACCCGCGGCGCTGCCGGTGCCGGCCAGATGCAGGTCATGGCTGTGCACATCGATCTGCACGCCTCGTACGCCGGACAGATCGTCATGCAGATTTCGCGGTGCTGAGTAACGGCAGTCGTCGGCCATGGCGGCCAGCGGTATCGATAGCAGGGCGAGAAGAACGAGGGTGCGGCGCATGCAGAATCTCCAGTCAATGTTCACAGGCTCAGATGCTTGCCAGCCCGAAAAGGTTGAATACCTGCCTGGTCCTACCGGGCAATCATCGGCCTAAAGCCCTGCTTTTCCCCGACCGTGGGCCAGACAAGCATCAGCCCTTGCGCTCTTCGGCTTTCGCCCGTCGCCAAAGCGCTTCCTGGGCGGCAAGGTCCGAGGCCGATAGTGGCTGTCCTTCGTCAGCCGACAGCTGCTCCATGCGCCGGAAGCGGCGCTCGAATTTCGCGTTCGCGTGCTTCAGCGCCAGGGCAAAATCCACCCCGGCGTGCCGGGCCAGGTTCACCGCCACGAACAGCACATCGCCAATCTCGTCTTCCAGCCGGGCGTGATGCGCGCCGGCTTCGAATTCGGCCTGCACTTCGGCTAGTTCTTCGTGAAGCTTTTCGATGACCGGCCTGTGATCGGGCCAGTCGAACCCCACCGTCGCCGCGCGCTGCTGCAACTTCATGGCACGCTGCCACTCAGGCTGACCGCGCGATACCCCCGCCATCACGCTGTCGTCGTGCGGCGCGCCCTTGGCGGCACGCTCGCTGGCCTTGATCTCGTCCCACGCGCGCTTTTGCTCGTCGAGATCGGCATAAGTGACATCGCCAAAGACATGCGGATGACGGCGGCGCATTTTGTCGCTGATCGTGTGCGCGACGTCGTCGAAATCGAACAGCTCCAGTTCTTTCGCCATCTGCGCATGGAACACGACCTGCAGGAGCAGATCGCCCAGTTCGTCCTGCAGATCGTGCCAGTCGCGGCGGTCGATGGCGTCGGCGACTTCGTAGGCTTCCTCGACGGTGTACGGCGCGATAGTGCTGAAATCCTGCTTCACATCCCACGGGCAGCCGCGTTCGGGATCGCGCAGGCGCGCCATGATCGCAAGCAAATCGTCGAGGTCGTAGCGCGTTTGCGCACTCATGGCAGTCCCGCTTCGCGCAAGCGTGCGGCCCAGTCGATACCTGCATCGCCGACGGCCAAAAATTCGGGATTGATCAGGGATTCGCCGCGGTTGTAATGCAACCGTGTACCGGTCAGATCGAGCACGGCGCCGCCCGCCTCTTCGAGCACGCATTGTGCCGCGGCGGTGTCCCATTCGCTGGTGGGACCGCGACGCAGATAGACGTCCGCAGCACCCCGCGCAATCAGGCAGAACTTCAGCGACGAGCCTAGCGGTTGCAGTTGGTAATCCTCGCCGAGCAGGCGCCGCATGATCGCTTCGGCCGAGCCACCATGCGAACGGCTGCCTGCTGCAACCGGCGGCTTGGCCAAATTGCGCGCGTAGATGCGCTCCCATTCGGCATCGGGTTGCACCTGCCACCAAGCGCCGCGTCCGCGCGCAGCGACGTAGAGATCTTCGGTCGCCGGGGCGAGCACGACGCCCATCACCGGCTCGCCGTTATCGATCAACGCAATGTTGACGGTGAACTCGCCGTTGCGTTTGACGAATTCGCGCGTGCCGTCGAGCGGATCGACCAGCCAGTAACGCGACCACTGGCGACGCTCTTCCCAGGGCGCCTGCCGTGCCTCTTCCGAGACGATGGGCAACACCGGATCAAGTTGCGCCAGACCCGCGACGATGACTTTCTGCGCGGCGAGATCGGCCGCCGTCAGCGGCGACTGATCGGCTTTGACTTCGACATCGAAGTCCTGGCGGTACACCGTCATGATCGCATCGCCGGCACTGCGTGCCAGCGCGCCAATTTGCATCAGCAAGGGATTGCCGGGCATGTCGCTCATGCGATTTTCAACCGCCCGGCGAGGTACTCGCGCGCCATGAAAAGTGCCGCAATGGAGCGACCCTCGGTCACGTCATCGCGCGACACGAGTGTGTGCAGGTCGGCGAGTTTCCACGGTACGACTTCCAGCTCTTCGGGCTCGTCGCCAACCAGGCGTTCCGGATAGAGATCCTGCGCCAGCACGACATGGGCCATGTGCGTCATGTACGCGGGCGACAAGGACAGGTTGTGCAGAATCTTGAGCTTTCGCGCGCCGTAGCCGACTTCTTCCTTCAACTCGCGATCGGCGCCCTGCTCGACCGTTTCATCGCGATCGAGGCGGCCTTTGGGCAAACCCAATTCGTAACGCTCCACACCCACACCGTATTCGCGCACCAGCAACACGGTTTCATCGTCGATCATCGGCACGATGATGACCGCACCCAGGCCACTGCCTTTCAGGCGTTCGTAGGTGCGATGTTCGCCGTTGGAAAACTCCAGCTCCACCTTTTCCGCATGGAGAAAGCTGCTGGCATCGGAGTCGCGTTTGCTGTGGATGATGGGATAGCGTGGCATCGGGAGATTGTAACCCTTCGTCGTCAGGCTTATAGGGCAAGCCGCTTGAGCGCCTGTGCGTGAATCGCCGGGGTGCCGGCGAGGACGCTGCGCGTTTCCAGCGTGAGCGGCTGGCCTTCCAGATCGGTGAATACCCCGCCCGCTTCGCGCACGATCACGGCCAATGCGGCGATGTCCAGAATGTTCAGATCCGACTCGATCACTAGATCCAGCGAACCGCGCGCCAGCAAATGGTAGTGGCAGAAATCGCCGTACCCGCGGATGCGATTGCTGTCGCGAATCATCGCGCCCAGCGCTTGCCAGCGTGCGTCGGCAGTCATCGTTTTTACGTTGCCGGTGGATAGCGACGCTTGCGACATGTCGGCGGTCTGCGCAACATGCACGCGCTGGCCATCGAGCCACGCACCGCCGCCCACGCTCGCCCACATGGTTTCGCCGTAGATCGGTGCGCTGGATACGCCGAGTACCAGTTCACCTTCATGCATCAATGCAATCTGCGTGGAGAAAAACGGCGTGCGGCGTACGAAACTTTTGGTGCCGTCCAGCGGATCGACCAGCCAGAGCAATCCGTCGCGATCGCCATCGAGACCGAATTCTTCGCCATAAATCGCCGCATCCGGTAGCGCGGCAGTGAGTACGGCGCGGATCGCCTTCTCCGCTTCCCGATCGGCAATCGTTACCGGCGTGGCGTCGGATTTGATTTCCACCTCCACACCACGCTGCCAGTAATAGCGAATCACTTCGGCCGCTGCTGCTGCGGCATCGCGTGCTGCCTGAAGTGCCACGTTCCATCGCTGCTCGTTCATTGCGCTCCCTGGGTCGAGTTCATTTGCGCCAGACCGCCACGATAACCGAGTCGAACCGTGCCGTCCGCCTCGGGGCGTCCAAGGGTGTGCAGCCATTGCGTCAGTACGGGATCGTCCTTGCGCGGTTTGAGGCTCATTTGCAGACTCCAGCCGAGCGGGCTGAAGGATAGAAGACCGCTCATATGCAGCGCCCCATCGCCATCGTCGCTCAGCGTGGCCTGCAGCACGCCGTTGTCGCCCGTGATCTGCGCGGACATATCGCCCAGCGTCGCGACGCCTTGAGCCGTATGGACGGCTGCATGAGCCCAGTGCGCGGCTGCATCGACCTGCATCGGCCAACCGCCCTGCAGTTGCGCCCGTGCGACGGTGAGCTTGAGCTGGCCCACCGGCTTGGCATGCAACCACGGCTGCACATCGAGCATCGACGGGTCCAGCGACAGCGTGACATCGCGCCACTCATCCTGCGTGTTCGACAGCTCGTGCATGTGCCCTTGAAAGCTGAGCTGCGGCTGCTGAAGACGCAGATCCAGATCGATATCGCCAAGCAATGCACGCCGGGACAGCGACCACTCGACCGTTCCCAACGGCTCACCGGCGCCCGTCGACACTTGTTCGGCCTTCCCCTGCCACACCGTGCCCGTGACCTGTTGCAGCTGCAGTCCATGCAGGCGTGACCGCAGGACAGGCACTGCCCAGCTTGCGGGCAGCCACCAGACAATCGCTGCTAGCACTGCAACGAGCACGACAAGACCAATCAGAACGATGCGCAAGCGTTTCATCACCATGATTTTCCGCAAGAAAATGCCGGAACGCTTGAGCGGCACCGGCAACTGCCCCGATCATAGCGGGATGACCCGCATCCAAGACGCCAACGCCGACCTCGCCCGGCGCGACCTGCGCCACATATGGCATCCCTGCACGCAGATGCACGATCACGAGCATGTGCCCATGGTGCCTATCGTTCGCGGCGAAGGTCCGTGGCTGATCGACGCCGATGGCAACCGTTACCTGGACGGCATCAGTTCGTGGTGGACGAATCTGTTCGGTCATGCGAATCCGCGCATCGCCGCGGCTCTTGCCGACCAGGCGAAGACGTTGGAACACGTGATCTTCGCTGGATTTACGCACCCGCCAGCGATTGAGCTGGCCGAGCAATTGGTGAAGCTCACACCGGCCGGGCTGGAGAAAGTTTTTTTTGCCGATAACGGATCGGCGGCCGTCGAAGTCGCGCTGAAAATGAGTTTTCACTTTTGGCTCAATCAGGGGCACGGCGAGAAGACCCGTTTCATTGCATTGACAGGCAGCTATCACGGCGAAACGCTTGGCGCGCTGTCCGTGAGTGACGTGGCGCTTTATCGCAAGACTTATGCGCCGTTGCTGTTGACGCCGATCCTTGCACCATCGCCCGATGCATACGAAGGCGAGCCCGGCGAGACACCCGAACAAACGGCTACGCGCCGTCTTGACGCGATGCGTGCATTGCTTGAGCAGCACGCGCACGAAACATGCGCGGTAATTGTCGAGCCGCTCGTGCAATGCGCGGGTGGCATGCGCATGTATCACCCAAGCTATCTCACAGGTCTGCGCAAGCTTTGCGATCAGTACAACGTGCACTTCATCGCAGACGAAATCGCCGTCGGCTTCGGTCGCACCGGAACGATGTTCGCGTGCGAACAAGGCAACGTCGCGCCCGATTTCATGTGCCTGTCCAAGGGATTGACCGGCGGTACGCTGCCGCTTTCCGCCGTACTCACCACACAACACGTTTACGATGCGTTTTACGCCGAATACAACGCTGGCAAGGCGTTTTTGCATTCCCACAGTTACACCGGCAATCCGTTGGCTTGCCGCGCGGCCCTGGAAACGCTGGCCATTTTCCGCGATGAGCCCGTACTGGAACGTAACCGCGCACTTGCGGCACATCTGGCGACGCGATTGGCGCCGTTACGCGATCATCCAAACGTTGCCGATGTCCGTCAGCAAGGCATGATCGCCGCAGTGGAGTTGGTGGCGGACAAAAAAACGCGCCGCCCGTTCCCTCCGGAAGAGCGGCGCGGTCTGCGTGTATTTCTGCATGGTTTGACGCGCGGTGCATTGCTGCGTCCATTGGGCAACATTGTCTATTTCATGCCGCCCTATGTTGTCAGCGAGGCTGACATCGATCATCTGGTCGATGTGGCCTGCGAAGGCATCGCGCGTGCGGTGACGAGCTAACGGCTAGTGTTGAATCGTGACGCTCGGATCGAGGTCACGCAGCGCCGGTCCAAGCGTGCGTGCGCCCGTGCGATCGATGTCTTCTTTACTGTACGAGCGTCCCGCCACAGGCAGACATTGACCGGGTTTGGGTTTGATCAAACTGCCAGTGTCGCGTATGCAGTTGCGGTCGCCAGGCTTGACCGGTGAATTGGATTGCTGCGCGCTGGAGGCGGCAGGCGCCCGATCGGTCGCCGGCGTACCCGCGCTTTGCGGTGCGGCCATTGCTGCGGTGGCTAAACCGAACGCCAGCGCCGCGGCCAGAGAAGCAAATTTAGTCATGGCAATCTCCCGCTCGTAAGGGGGCGACGAGCTCGCTTTATGGGGACGAACTCCATGCTGATACGGGGCTTTGGCCGCCGCAAGAGGGCGTGGCACATGCATCCTTTTATGTTCACGTGAATGAACAGACAGGCACCATAAGTTGTATCCTCGACGGTCCATTTGTTAAGTCCGCCTGTATGCGCACTACACGCATTCATATCGATCAACCGCTGGATTTGGCCGCCGAATTGGCGCTTCCACCGCAAGCTGCGGAGCATGTGGCGCGCGTATTGCGAATGAATCCCGGGGATGCGGTAACCGTTTTCAACGGCGACGGTCACGACTACGCCGCCACGTTGATTGCGGTGGGCAAGCGCGATGTGATTTTGCGTATCGATAGCCGCGAACCGGTCGCCAACGAATCGTCCCTTTCATTGACGCTGGTGCAAGCGGTAGCGCGTGGCGAAAAGATGGATTTGATCGTGCAGAAGGCGACGGAGCTCGGCGTGTCACGCATCGTGCCGGTGTTCACCGAGCGCTCCGAGGTAAAGCTCGACCCATCACGCGCAGAAAAACGTCTGATTCATTGGCGTGCCGTCGCCGCCAGCGCATGCGAACAAAGTGGACGCGTTCGCGTACCCGAAGTGACGCCCGCGCAAACACTTCAGGCGTGGATTGAAGGCCTCGACGATGACGGTACACAACGCCTTGCATTGTTGCCTGAAGGAACCTTGCGGCCGCGCGAACTGACGTTTGGGAAAACCGGCGGCTTGCTGGTAATCGGCCCCGAAGGTGGCCTTGGCGACCGCGATGTCGCCACACTAAAAGACGCGGGTTTTCATGGGCTGCGATTGGGGCCGCGTATCCTTCGCACGGAAACGGCTGGCTTGGCCGCACTGGCCGCGATTCAGGCACTGCACGGCGATATCTGAAGCGATCCAAAGCGGATCGCTTATATGTTTAGCTAGCCTGCTGCAGCAATTCGAAAACTTCGTTCTCGATACCTTCGAGATCCGGAATCATCGCCACGTCATCGCGCACCAGCACTTGCGCCTTCACGCCACGAGGTAGCGGCTTACCGTCATGAGTGGGAATGATCAGTTCGGCATTGAGCGTCGTCAGTCGCGGGAAGCCCTGCGTGACCACAGCCACGAAGGGCAGATCCGGATTGTCACCGAGTGCTTTCAGCACTGCGACGCGTACGGTAAGTTCGGAATCACCTTCCTGCGCGTCGGCCAGCTTGGTGAACGACACCAACGGCACGCGCCAACCGCGCCATGCGATACGGCCCAGCAACCAATCCGGCGCACCGGCAACCGGCTCGGGTGTCGCAAAGGTGATCACTTCGGCAACGGTCGCATTGGGCAGCAACAGTCGGAGATTGCCGACCGGCACCAGCACGCAACGAATTTCACGAGGTAGTTGCTGTTCGCTCATCGGAAGTCCTCGACCAGTCGTACCGCGAGCTCCTGCGGTGAACCGGAAAAACTGGCTAGCCGTTCGGCCAGCACGCCATGCACCATGTCTGAATAATGATCGCCAGCGGACGATTCGACCCACACCTGGCCGCCGCGATCATGAATTGCTTGCGCACCTGCAACGGCATCGGTGGCCTTGCCCGCAAATACGATTGCCAGCGCGTCGCGGCCGAAGACATTCGCGGCCATCGTAAAACTGCTGTCGATCGAGGGCGACTGTTCGGACGTATCGGTCGCCGCACTGATCTCGACTCGGCCATCGCGCATGACACGCACCTGCTGCCCGCGTGGCACAACCAGCACTTCGCCAGCACGCGCACGTGAACCCGCCGCAGCAACCTTCACAGGCAATTTGCTCTTCGATGCCAGCGCCTGCACCAAGTCCTCGATTGAATCATTCGCTTGATGTTGCGTCAGCAGAATCGGCAACTTGATGTCGTTGGACAAGGTCGAAAGAAAAGCACGCAACGATGCGTCGCTATCGCGCGCCGCACCCAGTACAAGCAAACGCGCAAACGCCGTGTCCAGCTCTTGCAGATGCGTTTCATGTGCAGCGGGCGCCTCATAGTTTTGCTGAGGTGCCAGCGCTTCTTCGTTCGATACCAGCTCGAGACTCAAGCCCGCCTTAATCGCCGGCGCACCGCCCTGATCTTCCACATCGGGAGCCAGATAATCGGCAGCGCTAACTTTCTCGACGCCAAAATCTTTCTTGACGGGTTGAGCGTAGTCATCTTCGGCGACGAAGCCCCACTCGGGTGCGGCTGGCGCGTGCGTCTGCTGGGCAAGTGTCGCTTTGACGATCTCCGGCGGTGTCACGTCTTCTTCGTCTGCCAGAGAAAGGTAGTCGATGTTGAATCGCGTTTTTTCGACGGGCGCCGGTTCGCTGGCAGCACTTTGCAGATGCGCATCGTGTTCGCCGAAGTTGCCGTCATGCAGCGGCGGCAGTTCGTCGTCCCCGCTGAACTTGAGCGTGGAAGCGAAGTTTTCGTCAAGAGTCAGCGGTGCGTGATCTTCGGCATCGAGCGCGGAGAATCTACTTTCGCCGAAATCGCCGTCATGCAGTGCGGGGAGTTCGTCGTCTTCCTTGAACTTGAGACCGGAACCGAAGCCGTCATCAAACGCGGAAAACGCGTGTTCTTCCGTGCTCGGCTGTGTGGCTTCGTGCTCGCCGATGTCACTCTCGTGCAAGTCAGGCAACACGTCGTTGCTGACGAAGGTCTGACCCGAAGCGACTTCGTCTTCAGGCGCATCGACGGCTTCATCGGATGCCAGCAAGGCTTCCAGCTCGGCAGCGAGCGTTTCGGAGTCTGGTGCCGAAGCGTCGTGAACCAGTGGTTCGCCGACGATAGGATCTTCGACCAGGTGTTCCTCAAACGGCGCAACGTCGACCGGTTCTTCCGGTGTTGGCGGCGCCACGACTTCGCGTGCGTTGTCGGGGCGCGGCGGATCGATGGTGTCGGTATTGAGTGTCTTGGCGGCGAGATGACGCGCCCAGCGCGCACGATCCCAGCCATCCAATCCGCGGCTGGCCTGCGCATCGTTGAACACAACGGGTGTTTCGCCGCTTTTTACCAGGCCATAGATGCGGTCGAGCGTGCTGTCGTCCACGGCCTCGTCAAGATTGACGACCAGGACGTCCACGCCCGCGTTGCGCAACGCTGCTTCGTCGAACGAACCGATCGGACCTTCGTGCGCGATGCGCGCTCCGTATTCGGAGAGCGCGTTGCGCAGATGACTTCCTAGATCAGCATCGTCGAAGAACAGCGCTACAGCCGTGACCTTCTCACTCATTCACCGGCTCCTGCGCGCGCTGCTCAAGTACTTCGCTGATCTGTGCGAGCAATTCGGCTTCCTGATACGGCTTGCCGAGATAGCGTTCGACACCGATGTCGAACGCGCGCTGGCGGTGCTTCTCGCCGGTACGCGAGGTGATCATGATGATGGGTACGTGGCGGAAACGCGCATCGGCCTTCATCTGCGTTGCCAATTCGAAGCCGTCCATACGTGGCATTTCGATATCAAGCAGCATCAGATCCGGCACGCGCTCGTGCAGTTTCTCGAGTGCGTCAACACCGTCTTTCGCGGTTTCGACTTCGTACTCGTGACGTTCCAGCACACGGCCGGTGACCTTGCGCATCGTGATCGAATCGTCGACCACCATGACAATCGGACGTGTGTGCACATCTTCGACGACCGGTGCAACGGTTGCATGATCGAGACCTTCGGCCAGACGCCGTTCGCGACGGCTGAGGCCGTGGCGAACCAGCGGTGCGAGATCGAGAATCACGAGCACCGAACCGTCGCCCATGATCGTCGCACCGAGAATGCCCGGCACCGAACTGACCTGCGGGCCGACGGACTTCACGACGATTTCGCGAGAACCGATCACCGCATCGATGCGGATGGCCGCGCGCAGATCGCCCGAACGCGTCAGCAGCAACGGCAGCTGCTCTTCGTCGTCGACGTGACCCGCGGAGAGGCCGAGCAATTCGGAGAGGTCGTGAATGCCGAAGTCTTCGCCGCCGTATTCGAACTGCGGGTTGTCCTGCGACATGCGGTAAGCGAGTTCGTCTGGCGTGATGCGAGCCACGCCCTGCACCGACGTCATCGGAATCGCGAAGGTGGATTCACCGATGCGCACCAGGATCGCCTGCGTCACCGCGAGGGTGAATGGCAGACGCAGCACGAAGGTGGTGCCTTCGCCCTGGCGTGAGTCAATCGCGAGCGAACCGCCGAGCTGCTTGATCTCGTTGGCCACCACGTCCATGCCGACGCCGCGACCGGCGAGCTGCGTGACTGTGCTGGCGGTGGAGAAGCCCGTCTGCGTGATGAGCGCGAGAATCTGGTCGTCGCTCAGACGCGTTTCCTGACGAATCAAGCCACGCTCGATGGCGCGTTTGCGAATGGCTTCGCGATCCAGACCGCGGCCATCGTCGCTCACGCGCACCACAACCTCGGTGGCTTCGCGCGCCACGCGGATGCGAACGGCGCCTTCTTCAGGCTTGCCGGCCTTCTTGCGATCCTTCGGCGATTCGATACCGTGCGCCACCGCGTTACGCAGCATGTGTTCGAACGGTGCTTTGATACGGTCGAGCAGATTGCGATCCATTTCGCCGTGCGCGCCTTCCACGTACAGCTGCGCGCTCTTGCTTTCTTCCTGCGCGGCCTGACGCAACGTACGGCGCAGGTTCGGCACCATGGTGTCGAACGGCAGCATGCGTGTGCGCAGCAAGCCTTCCTGCAATTCCGAACTAACGCGCGACTGCTGGATAAGCAGTGTTTCTGCCTGACGGGTAAGTTCGTCGAGCATGTTCTGGATCGACACCAAGTCCGAGACGGACTCGGCCAGCGCACGCGAGTACTGCTGCAGCTGCGAGAAGCGGTCGAGCTCAAGCGGGTCGAACACGCCGATGCCGGCTTCGCGGTGTTCGCGCTGGAAGCGCGCGATGATCTGCGCTTCCGTTTCGATTTCGAGCATGCGCAGCTGGCCGCGCAGACGCGACACCGTCTGTTCGAGTTCGACCAGGTTGAAGCGATAGGCCGATACCTGCTGTTCCAGACGCGAGCGGTAGATCGCCACTTCGCCGGCGTTGTTGACGAGGTTGTCGAGCAGATCGGCGCGTACGCGGATCTGTTCCTGCGTGGTGCGACCGACTTCTTCCTGCTCGAATTCGTCGAGCGGCAGCAGTTGCGGCAGATCGACGTCGAGAATCGGCGCCTGTGGTGTATGCGTTTCGACGGCGGGGTCGTGCTCGGTGCCGCCGAGCAGGCTGTCGATCATGGCGCGCGGGTAAGCAATCTCCTTGCCCTGCGACACGCTCTGTACCAGACCGTGCATCTTGTCGAATGCGGCCTCGAGCTGACCGATGAGCGCCGCCGCGCGGTGTGGTTCGACACCTTGCGAACGCTCTAGCAGTGTTTCCAGAGCGTGGCTGAGATCGCCCACCGGCGTGATGCCGGCGATGCGCGCGCCACCCTTGAGGGTGTGCAGTGCGCGGAGCAAGCCGGACATGTGCGAAACGTCGGTTGGCTCGCCGCGCCACTGAGCCAAGACACCATCGGACTCGTCCAGAATTTCGCGCGCTTCTTCGACGAAGATTTCGAGCAAGTCCGGATCGACGTGGCTGAAGTTCATCAGCTCGCCATCGGCGACGTAGTCGATCGATTCGTGCGAAGTAGCCGCAACGGCGTGCTTCGCCTTCTTGTGCAGCGACTCAACGACCGGAACCGCAGGCTCTTCGACTTTCGCTTCGACTTCGGCCGGCGCTTCGGCAACCGGCTCGTCGGCCGGTTCTTCCACTACCGGTGCTACCGGTTCATCGATAGGTTCGTTAGCGGCAATATGCTCGACGTGCGTGTCGACCGGCACGGTTTCATCGGCATGCGGCGCCGGCGCAAGATGATCGGGTTCGAGCGCTTCGAGACTGGCAAGCAGTTCGGCAAACTCGGCGTCTTCGTCGCTCGGCACGTGAACGTGCGCCACCGGTTCTTCGCCGAGGGTTTCGCCTGGCTCGCTCGTGGAGAGTTCCGAGAGCAATTCGGCGGTGAAGTCATCCACCGGTTCGGCGTGTTCGGAAATCGGCGTGGCGTCGAGTTCTTCCTCGTGGGCTGGCTCAACATCGGCCTCGGCGATTTCTTCGACGGGCTCGGACTCTGCTTCCGGCTCGATATGCAGCGGCACCACGTCCTGGCGTTCGAACACGACGTGAGCGATTTGCGGCTCGGGCTGGTGATCGCGCAGTTCTTCTAGGCGCGCGATGAGCGCCGATGCGTCCGGCAACTGCGGATGCGCGGCGTCGAACTGTGCCATGACCTGATCGACGACGTCCGCGCTCTGGCGCAGCAGGCGCACGCCTTCGACCGACAACGGCTGACCGGCAGCACGCAGACGCTTGAGCAAGCTTTCCAGCGGCGACAGCAGATGAATCAGCAGCGGGATATCGACCATCGCGATGGCGCCGTGCAAAGTGTGCACGGCACGCAGCAGACCGTCGTCGATAGGCAGATCGCCATCGGCGAAGTCCACCGCATTGCGGATCGTTTGCAGATACTGCGCCACTTCGCTGCGCAGGATTTCGAGCAATACCGGATCGACCGGCGGTAGCACCGGTGCATGAATCGTGTCGGCGAACGACGGCTCGAATGCCGGTTCGTCGGCGTGCGAGGCGGCCACCGAGTGATCGGTGTGCATGGCCTCCGGAATGGTATCGGCAGCAACCGGAGCGCGCGGCACCCAGCGCCGCACTGTGCGGCGCACGGTTTGCGTACCGCCACCCGTGGCAGCGAACTGTTCGACAGTCGCCTGCTCGCCGGCGGCGATCTGATCGGCCGCTTGCATGATGGCGCTAAGCGGTGCCGTCGGCAGCGTGCCGTCGCGCAGCATGGACAGCAACTGCGGCAACGCGTCGATCGCATGCGCGACCACGGACTGCACGCCTTCATGCGGCGGGATGGTGTTGTCCAGCACGCGGTTGAGCATGTTTTCCACGCGCCAGGCGAATTCGCCCAGCACACTGGCGCCTACCAGGCGACCCGAACCCTTCAACGTGTGGAAGGAACGGCGGATCGGAGTGATTTGGCCAAGCTGCGTCGGATCGGCCACCCATGATTGGTAGCCCTGACGCAGGTTTTGGATTTCTTCCTGCATTTCCTCCAGGAAGATCTCGCGGATATCGTCGTCGATGCCTTCAGTGCTGGCTTGGAAGCCTGCCGTGGCGGCCAACGGATCGGCCGCTGCAACGGGTTCCTGCACGTCTTCTTCGACTTCGATCCATTCGCCCTCTTCGCCAGGCTCCGGACCGCGTGCGGTTTCGGTTTCGACGAGGTGCAGACCGGTGAGATCGTGTGCGTAGGCAGACGGCGTTTCGCTGCCGCCCATGAACAGCTCGCTGGCGTCGTTGCCGTGAACCAGGCTGACGGTTTCGTCGAGCATGGGCGCGCGCACGTCGTGCACTTCTTCGGCGTGCTCCGGCAGCACCTTGGCCAACGGTGGCGGCCAGTAACCGAGGCTGCCGAGACTGTGTTCGGCGACGTCGAGAATGTGTTCGAGACCACCGCGGTGTTCGCGCGCTGCTTCGAGGTAATACTCAAGCGCCGCCAGTGCGTCGGCCAGCTGATCCATCTGCGAACTGCTGGGTACGCGCTGATCGACACATAGCTCGTTGCCGATGAAGCGGCCTACGCCTTCGGCAATCTGCGCCGGACGCGGCGACGAAAGCATGCGCATGGCGCCGGCGACTTCGTCCATCAGACCGGGCATGCCATCGAGCTGATCGTGCTGCCAACCCGATTCCACGAACGCGACGATGCCGTTCTTGACGCGGCCGGTGTTCGCCACCGCTTCATTCATCAGCGTCGCGAGGATGTGGCGCGCTTCGCTACGCGGCAACATCGTCGTGGAGTGCTCGTCGAGCGGCTCTTCGGTGCCAAGGCTTTCGATGTGATCATCGAGTGACGCTTCGACGTACAGCAATGCACCAGCCACATCCAGCAGCACTTCTTCATCGCTGGTGCGCATGCGGCTGGCAATTTCTTCGAGCACGCGGCGCTGTTCGTTGATCACGCGGCGCGGCACGTTCAACGCGAGCATACCGAGCGTATCGCCGACGCGTTCCAGCACTTCGGCCTGCGCACCCAGTTGTGCTGGATCGGCATCGGCCTGGCGCAGGAACAGATCCAGCGCCTCTTTCACGCGCAGCAGATCGTCCTTCAACGCACGCGCGACGGAGTCCAGCAACGCGCGGTTGTGACCGGTCATCGAACCGCGTGCATGTTCCAGTTCGCTCTGGTCGGGTACCAGACCATCGAGGTTGTACGTTTGTGCCAGCTGCAGCATCTGCGGGCTGCGCTGTTTGGATTGCGCAACGAAGTAGAGCAGCTTGCGCGCCAGATCGTCGGCATCGCCACCGCGCAGGCTTTCTTCGCCATGCTCGAGCAACTGACGAACGCTGCGATCCACGCGGCCGATCAATTGGCGCACTTCGGCAGCATGGTTTTTCAGCATGCCTTGATCGAGGCCTTCGAGCACACCCGCAGCAATCCACCACAGGCGACGGCCCGGAATGGTGGCGCAACGTGCAGAGATGGCATTGAGCGAATTGCGCATCAAGGCGAGCTGGTTGCCGTTGCCCTGACCGCGGAACCACGACAACAACTGTTGCTGGAAACGCAGACGCAGTTCGGCAATCTCGCCCTTGTGGCGCTGTGCATCGGCCGTATTGGCAGCGGCCGGGGCCTGTGGCGGCAACGGCAATTCGAGATTCGGCGTGAAGAGTGCCGATTCGCTCAGCGGTTCCTGATCGCGGCTGCCGCGCAGTTCGTTGAGCAGCGGCAACAGCACGACCGGTACGTCGCGGTGACCGCTCGACAGACGCTCCAGATAATCGGGCAACTGCATCAGGCCGCGCATCAGCGCGGTATACGCATCCTCGCGATTGCGCACGTGGTCTTCGAGCAGCGAGATGGAGAGTGTTTCCATCTCTTCGGCCACCATGGCGGCGCCGTAGAGCTCAACCATGCGCAAGGTGCCTTGCACCTGATGCAGGTTGTCGGCGCACGCACGCATGACGTCGCGGTCGCCGGGGTTGTCAACGTAGGCTTCCAGTGACTGACGCGCGAGCGCAAGCGTCTCGTCAAGCTCTGGCTTGACCCACTGTAGCGTAGTGAAATCGATGTGGTCTTGAAGTCTCATGCGCCCCCCTCAGCGGCTGCGTTTTTACGCACTACACAACCGTCGAGGCTGTCCTCTTGTTATGGCCCAGTTCCAACCCGTCAACCCGGCAACTTAAAGTGCGCCACCGAACGGCGCAGATCACTTGCCAATTGCGCCAGGTAACCAATCGATTCCGCCGTCTGGCTTGCGCCTTGGGACGTTTGCGACGTGATTTCCTGAATCGCGTTCATCGACTGCGAAATATCCGTAGCGGCGATGGATTGCTGACGCGCGGCGGTGGAAATGTTCTGAATCAGTGCCGACAGGTCATGTGACACACGCTCGATGTCGCCCAGTGCGCTACCGGCATCTTCTGCTTTGCGCGCACCAGCCACCACTTCGGCGGTGGTTTGTTCCATCGAGTTCACGGCTTCGTTGGTATCGGACTGAATCGTCTGCACCAGCGTTTCAATTCGCTTCGTCGCGCTGGCGGAACGTTCCGCCAGTCGCTGCACTTCGTCCGCCACCACCGCGAAACCGCGGCCGGCTTCACCGGCCGATGCGGCCTGAATGGCAGCGTTCAAAGCGAGGATGTTCGTCTGCTCGGCAATGTCGTTAATCAGTTCCACGATCGAGCCGATTTCCTGCGAGGACTCACCCAGGCGCTTAATACGCTTGGATGTTTCCTGGATCTGATCGCGAATCGAGTCCATGCCGGAGATCGTTTCGCGCACCACTTCGGCGCCGTGCGAGGCGATTTGCACCGAGCGCTCGGCCACGTCGGCCGATTCGGCGGAGTTCTTGGACACGTTGTCCATCGAACTCGCAATCTGGTTGATGGCGGTGGTCGCCGTGCTGATGCGATGCGCCTGGTTCTGCGCAGCATCAGCCAGGTGGCGTGCAGTGGTCTGCGTCTCCTGTGCGGACGAAGACACCTGCTCGGACGTTTCGTTGATCGTCGTCACCAGGGTGCGCAATTCGTCGATAGCGTAGTTCACCGAGTCCGCGATCGCGCCTGTGATGTCTTCGGAGACGGTGGTCTTCACCGTCAGGTCGCCTTCGGCGAGCGAACCCATTTCGTCCAGCAGGCGCATGATGGCCTCCTGGTTACGCTGGTTGAGTTCGGTACTTTCGCGGAAGCGGCGGCGCTGGTCGCCGACGAGCTGGATAACCAGCAACATGGCGAAGGCTACGGCACCGATCGCACCGACCACGCCCCAACCCACGTTCGGGAACAAGCGGCGCAACGGCAGCTGGCCGATCTGATCGGCGACGTCGTTCGCGCGCAACAGCACATTGGACGAATCCAGCGAGGCCTGGTTGCCGGCGCTCTTCACTTCGGCGATGTTGCTGGCCGCGGCGGCAAGCTTGGCGATCGGGTCGCTTAGCGTGTTCCACGTATCCTGCATTTCCGAAAGAATCTTGCGTGCGTTGGCGTCGCCCAGCTGCGCCACGCCCATGCCCTGGTTACCCTGCAACAAGCCTTGCAGCACGGCGGCGTAGTTCTGCGCGTCGCGGGAGAGACCATCGGCCGATGCCTGTTCGGATTCACCACCCTGCAGCACTTCCTGCACGCGGCGGATGATGCGGTCGGCCGTCAACATCTGGCGCGAGGTGCCGAGCATCTCGTCAGCGCTGGTGCCCTTGCGCTGCTGCAGAATGTTAACCACCTGCTCCATGTTCGAGTTGAGCAGCGGCAACTGTTTGGAAAGATTGTCGGCGCGCTGCGAGGAATCCAGCACGACCTGCTTATTGGAAAGAATCTTGCCGATATCGCTGTCGAGCGATTTCCACGCGTCGGCCAGCTTGGTGACAGAGCGACCGGTCGTGGTCGTGTTCTTGTCCGCATACGGCTTCATGCCGGTCTTGGTGTCGCCGCTGACCAGACGCTGGACCGCCGAATCGATGGTATCGCGCGCGTTCTCAAGCTCGGCGAAGGAGTCCGGGTTACCACCGGATGCTTCCAACGCGTACTTGGCCGTCTGCTGCGACAACACCTGGATCTGCGTGGTCAACGCAATCGCCTGGCGATCCTCGCCGTTCTTGAGGTTGAGTAGAACGAAGTCGATGGCCGCGAAGCCGATCGAAACTACCAGCAGCACGATCAGGATTGTGTAACCCCGCTCTCTGCCGATGCCCCCTGTAGTGCTCATGATCTTCACCTCATCCGTCTACTGCATACCAGCCGCAATAACTGCCAGTCATTAATTTCTGCACTCGATCCGCCCCGACCTCGCCCAGCATCGGTCCCTCCGCACTCGTCAGGCCGCGGCCTGACGAAAATCGGGTGCACGCACCAATTTGCCCATACTGAACAGCGCAAGACGCTGTCCATCCACTTCCACACGATCGTCAACAAAGCGCGCCAGCCGCGGATCGTCTTCGCGTTCCGCATCCCGGCGCTGCTCGGTATCCACCGTGCGCTGTCCATAAACTTCGTCCACCAGCAACGCGACGTTGCCGCTGCCCTGGCGCACCACCAATAAACGCGTGCGTTCGGAATGCTGCGTACGCTCGCTGAAAAGAAAGCGCGCCATATCGATCACCGGCATCAAATTGCCGCGCACGTTGGCGACACCCAGCAGCCACGGCTTGGTGCCGGGTACGGGTGTGAGCGCCGGTACGGCGAGCAACTCGTTGATCTCTTCGATACCGCTCACGAACAGACGATTGCCAGCGCGATAACCGATACCGCGCCACAAGCCGGGCGCTTCCATCCGCTCCTGGCCACCGCCGGATGCGTGCGCCAGCGAAAGCCGCTCGTAGCGGGCGAGAATTTCGAAAGGCGTTTGGGCGACCGTCGCGTTCATGCTCACCTCACGCCGCGTTCGGCAGCAGCTCGTCGATACACGCGAGAAGTTCCTTCTCATTCACCGGTTTGGTGATGAAGGCCTTCGCACCCTGACGCATGCCCCACACACGATCGGTTTCCATCGACTTGGTCGTGATGATGACGATCGGAACGCCGGCCGTTTCAGGATCGCGCGTCAACGTGCGCGTTGCCTGAAAACCGTTCATGCCCGGCATGATGACGTCCATGATCACGAGATCCGGCTGCGTGACGCGTACGCGCTCGATCCCGTCTTCCGCATTGTTTACGGCATCGACGTGATGACCGGCACGCTCGAGCAGCGTGGTGAACACGCGCACGTCGGTCGGCGAATCGTCGATGATGAGAATCTTGGCCACAGCGCCCCCTTTAGATGCTGCAGTCACTGGTTTTAAACCGTGCTGACATGTCGATGAATGGCTCCAAGCAATTCATCGCGTGTGAATGGCTTGGTGAGATATTGTTCGGCGCCGACGATACGACCGCGCGCTTTATCGAACAGACCATCCTTCGAGCTCAACATGATCACTGGCGTTGAACGGAATTGCGGATTGTTCTTGATGAGCGCGCACGTCTGATAACCGTCGAGTCGCGGCATCATGATGTCCACGAAGATGATCGACGGTTTCTGATCGGAAATCTTGGCCAGCGCCTCGAAGCCGTCGACGGCAGTTAGCACGTCACAGCCTTCTTTCTTCAGCAAGGTTTCCGCCGTGCGGCGGATGGTCTTGGAGTCATCGATAACCATGACCTTCAGACCGGCCAAGCCGTTCGTACCTACATTCAAGTTCACTTAACCCCCCTGCGGCCTGCCCCAGGCTCAGGTACGACACCCGGTGTGCGGTTAAGCCCCCCGGACGTTGATGAAAAATCCTGCACAGCAACTTCTTTGGGCGCCTGATCTTCGTCAGGGCACTCCGTCATTGCTGTTTACTGCCTGACACGGTCTTCCGTCAAGGAAAAATCGCTTATGCCAGCAACTCTTAGCGCCTACGCCTCTAGTTTCGCTCAAATGTGAAGAAGGGACTGCGTAACGGGTCATGCCTCTGTCATATGTCCCGGTCATGAGACGCCTTGCCGGGCATGGACATCCTCGGCGAACATGCGTGACCCCACCCGCCGGTACAGCCGGCCACCCGGAGACAGACCACGATGCCCCGTTCGGTCGCCGTGCTGATGGACCCCATCAGCGCCATCAAGATCGTCAAGGACACCACCTTCGCCATGCTGCTGGAGGCGTCCCGCCGCGGGCATAGCCTCTACTACATGGAACAAGGCGACCTGGCCCTGCGCGACGGCGCCCCGTGGGCGCGATTGCGGCCCCTGACGGTGAAAGACGACCCGGCCGGCTGGTTCACCCTCGGCGACGCCCGCTGGACCGATCTGCGCGAGATGAACACCATCCTGATGCGCAAAGACCCGCCGGTGGATTCGCAGTTCATCTACGACACCATGGTGATGGACGCGGCCCAGCGCGGCGGCGTGCAGGTCATCAACGACCCGCAGGCGTTGCGCGACTGCAACGAGAAGCTCTACACAACCCACTTTCCGCAATGCATGGCGCCTACGCTGGTCTCCCGCGATCCGGCCGACATGCGCCGCTTTGTGGCCGAACACGGCGATGTCGTGCTCAAGCCGCTGGATGGCATGGGCGGGCGCGGCATCTTCCGCGTCAAAGCCGGCGACAAGAACCTCAATTCCATGCTGGAAACGCTGATCGCCGGCGACTCCCACGGACAAGGCCGCCATTTCGCCATGGCGCAGAAATTCATTCCGCAGATCAGCGCGGGCGATAAACGCATCCTGCTGATCGATGGCGAACCGGTGCCTTACGCACTCGCGCGCATCCCGCAAGGCGATGAATTCCGCGGCAACCTCGCCGCAGGCGGTCGTGGCGAAGGCGTACCGTTGAGCGAGCGCGATCGCTGGATCGCCGCGCAGGTCGCGCCCGATCTGCGCAAGCGTGGCCTGCGTTTTGTGGGCCTGGACGTCATCGGCGACTACTTGACCGAGATCAACGTCACATCGCCGACGTGTGTGCGCGAACTCGACCATCAGTTCGGGATTAATATTGCGGGATTGCTGTTCGACGCGATTGAGAAAACTGCTTGAATGCCGTTGCCAACCGCCCCGGCGACAACAAAATCGGGGCCACCTTCATTTTTTCGCTGCTGGTCCACGGGCTGCTGCTCTTTGGCATCGGCATTGGTTACGTCGCCACGCGCCCGGCATTGCCCACGCTGGATGTGACACTGGTCAACGTTGCCAACAACGACGCACCTGACAAGGCGGATTTTCTCGCTCAAGCCAATAACAAAGGCGGCGGCGACAGCGACAAATCAAGCAAGCCGTCGCAGCCCTACTCCGGCCTTCTGCCTATTCCAACAAATGGCACGGCAACACAGGCCGTCGAAGCCGCTACGCCCGCTCCACAACAAGCTACCGATCAACGCATGCTGACGACGTCGGGCACCTCGAGCTTCAGCGTCAACAGTGATTCGGCGAAGAACGAACGCGATACGCCGGATGCCTCCGACGCTGACGAAGCACGCATCGAGCAACAAGAAGCGCAACTTTCTGCCGAAGTGAGCAAGGAAAGTCAGGCTTACGCGAAACGACCGCACAAGAAATTCATTTCAGCAAGCACCAAAGAATATGCGTATGCCGCGTACATGCACGGCTGGGTCAATCGCATCGAACGCGTCGGTAATTTGAATTACCCCGAGCAGGCGCGCGAACAGCATATACATGGCGATGTGATTCTTACGGTAGGACTCAATCGCGATGGCTCGGTGAACAGCATCGATGTGACGCAGAGTTCGGGGTATGCGGTGATCGATAAGGCTGCCGAAGCGATCGTGCGGTTGTGTGCACCCTTTCCGGCGTTGCCGCCGGATAAGAACAGGGTGGATATTCTTTACATCACTCGGACTTGGCAATTTCAGCCTGGGGATGTGTTGAAGACGCGGTGAGCTTTTATCGCATCGTCGTTATCGCTTAGTTGTGCGCTATCGCCAGGCTGTTCGCCTGCGCGGCGGGCGTTTCGTGCCTCTGCCGAGGCCCGAGTCACTTTTCTTTGTTGGCCCAAAGAAAAGTAACCCAAAGAAATGGCCTGAAAGGCTTGCGGCAATAGCTGGATAGAAACCCGGAAGGCTTGGGCACATATGAGGCGTTACGTTCCAAATACGCCGCACCGCTACACCGCAACGCGCTGTGGTCCTGAGGGCTCAGAGCATACGGTTATGCGGACGACTCGCTTTAAGTCCTCACCGCTTAGTAGTCGCGGTTTAGCGGCTCCGTGGAGGCAGGCACGCGAGATATTTGGCTGGAGATGAGCTGCCATGCTTATATTTACGTCAACAAAAAAAGCTTTTAAGGCCATTTCTTTGGGTTACTTTTCTTTGGGCCAACAAAGAAAAGTGACTCGGCTGCCGGCAGGCAGTCGAAACGCCCGCTGCGTAGGCGGCAAACTCGCGACAACGCACAGCTAAACGATAACGACACTGGATGACCAGCTTCGCTGTTGTAAAACGCCTCCGGCCTGCGCCGGAATGACGGTGAGGGGTTGGCGTGACGGTGAGGCGAGATGACGCGATAAACGTTATCGCAAGCTGGTCAATGACACGCGTCACACAGCAACGCGAAAATCAATTGTCATCCGGCATCAAATGCTCATGAATAACCTGCGCATTCACCAGCTGACCATGATGGTCATACCGCAACACCACCACCCACCCGAACACATCCGACGGCCACTTATCGCCAGGAATCAACGAAGCCGAATCCGCGCCAAGATCGCGAATGAGCTTCGGTATCTCGCCGTGATGCCAGGCGATAAGAACGCGCTTGTCATGCACCGTCGCGCGTAAAGCATCGGCAATCTCCTTGGTCTGCTTGTCCGCAAACTGACTATCGATCGGCAACCCCAGCGCCCGACTGAGCGGTTCGATCGTCAAGCGCGGCCGCATGCTCGACTTCGAATCGGCCGACGCATAAAGCGAGTTCGGCGTCATCGTTTGGCCATCGACGGCGAAATGTTCGAAGTAGTTGACGTAAGCCTGTGCTCTCGCCTCGCCGGCTGGCGTCAGGCCCGAACCACTTTCCGGCTTTTCAGCGTGACGAATGATCATCACCGTCGTATCCGCCAGACCGTTCCCGCCATCGGCGTGATCGTGCTTAGCACTGGCGACAGTCGAAGCAGCCAGGAGCGAAAAGAGCATCGCCAGCCACGCAAAACGTTTCATAAATCGGTCCCGATCAGACGGCGGAGCGCACCGCGTCAAGCATAACGGCCACCCTCACAGCGCGATGACACCGCGGTAACCTGGGCTAGCGCGTATTCAGCGTCAGCGTTTCATCACAAATGCGGAAGACGCGACCAAGCCCCAGCGCTTACAATAGCCCCATGCGCGACAAGACCCCCCAATCCCTCGCCGGACAGTTCCTGATCGCCATGCCCAGCCTGGCGGAACCGCCGTTTTCACGCGGAGTGGCCTTCGTCTGCCAGCACGATGAAGACGGCGCCGTCGGCCTGCTGGTGAATCAGCTCTCGGAATACCGCTTTGGCGACGTGCTGGCGCAGATGAAGCTCGGTTGTGCCGATCCGGAGCTGGCCGATGCGCCGGTGCTGATCGGCGGCCCGGTTCAGCAGGAGCGCGGCTTTGTGCTCCACCGCGAGCACGGCCACTGGGAATCGAGCTACCGCATCAATACCGATTGGTCGGTGACCACCTCGCGCGACATCCTGGTGGCGATGGCCGCTGGCGAGGGCCCGCGTCTAGCGCTGATGGCGCTGGGTTATGCGGGCTGGAGCGCCGGCCAGCTCGAGCAGGAACTGATCGACAACACCTGGCTCACGGTGGAAGCCAACGAGCGCGTGATGTTCCACACGCCGCTGGAAGAACGCTGGAGCGCGGCGGCCGGCCTGGTAGGTGTCGATCCGCTGCAACTGCCTGGCTACGCGGGCCACGCATGAGTTGCGCGCTGGGCTTCGACGTCGGCAGCAAGCTTATCGGTGTCGCAGTCGGCAACAAGGTGACCGCCAGCGCACGGGCCATCACGACGATCGCGATGCGCAACGATGATCCCGATTGGGCCGCGCTCGACGCCTTGCGCAGCGAATGGTTGCCGGACACGCTGGTGGTGGGCTTGCCGCTTACGCTCGACGGCGACGAACAAGCCGCCAGCAAACGTGCGCGACGCTTTGCCGAACGCCTGCAGCAACGCTACCGCGTGCCGGTGATGCTGGTTGACGAACGTCATAGTTCACGCGAAGCGGCAGAACGTTTTGCCGATGCACGCGCTGCCGGACTAAAGCGCCGCGGCGATGCGGCGCAGCTGGATGCCGAAGCCGCTGCCGTGATCCTCGAACGCTGGCTGCATGAAGGCACCAGCACATCGTGAATTCTCTTTCACCGATCCAATAAAAAGACAAAGAAGCCCGCCATGATCCCACGCATTCGCCACCTCACCACGCTGGAAAACCTGTCGCGCGAATGCATCGAGCGATTGCTGGACCGCGCCATCACGATGCGCGATGCCAGCGCGCATGGCACACGCAAGCTGGATCTGCTGGCCGGGCGCACGATCCTCAATCTGTTCTTCGAACCGTCGACGCGCACGCGCACGTCCTTCGAATTGGCTGCGCGTCGCCTGGGCGCGGACGTGATCAACTTCGACATCGGCTTTTCGTCCACCAGCAAGGGTGAAGAGTTGTTCGACACCTTGCACACCCTGGAAGCCATGCATCTGGACGCCATCGTGGTTCGCCACAAAGTGTCGGGCACGCCGGATGAACTGGTACGCCATGCAATGAGCGGCGTGTCGGTGATCAACGCCGGCGATGGCAATCGCGCGCATCCCACGCAGGGCCTGCTCGACGTGCTGACAATCCGCCAGCACCGCCCCGATTTCAGCCGGCTCACTGTGGTGATCTGCGGCGACGTGCAGCATTCGCGCGTTGCGCGATCGGATGTCCATGCACTGACCAAGCTCGGCGCGGGTGAAATTCGTCTTTGCGGCCCTGCTTCGCTGATGCCCGACGTCAACGAATTTCCGAGCTGCAAGATCTACAACGATTTCGACAAGGCGATTGAAGGCGCCGATGCCGCGATCATGCTGCGCCTCCAGAAAGAGCGCATGGCGAGCACCGAACTGCCTGACGAAGCTGCCTATTTCCGGCAATACGGCCTGGATAGCCGCCGCCTGGCCATGGCGGCAAAGGGCTGCCTGGTCATGCACCCGGGCCCGATCAACCGCGGCATCGAAATCGCCCCGGCGGTTGCCGATGGGGCGCAATCACGAATCCTCGAACAGGTTGCCAACGGCGTATTTGTACGCATGGCCGTGCTTGGCGAGATGCTCGGCCGGTAATCGCCGTAAGCGGCACTGCAACAAAGCGGGCATAATGTCGCGGTTACGAGACACCCGGGGAAGACTTTTATGCGTATGACCAAGCGCGTGCTGGCGCTGGCGTTGACTGGCTTGCTGCTGGCCGCCTGCTCGCACAAGGACAAGGATGCCCCACTGGCCTTCGTGCCGGTGGATACTCCCTATGTGCTTGCCAATCTCGATGTGCTGGATGACAGCACGCGCCAGGCTATCTTCACGCAGATCGATGCCGAAATGCCGGCACAGGTCGCGCAAATGAAGGCCGAGGCGGACCAGATCGCCGCAAACGATGCGGATACGGCGAAATATCTGCGCACCGTCGCCGGCGAATTCGATGGCAAGACCGCCGAACAGATCACGCAAGAAGCAGGCATCGATCCGAAGGGGCACGCTGCGCTCTATGGGTTGGGTCTATCGCCGGTGCTGCGCATCGAGTTGGCCGATCCCGCGGCATTCCAGAGCTTCGTCGCCAAACTGCAGAACGATTACGGCAAGAAATTCGACGTCGCCACCATCGGGCAGCAGAGCTATCAGCGTTACATGGCCAACGCATCGCATCTGCAATTCATCATTGCGGTCGTCGGCAAGCAAGCGGTGCTGGCGATGCTGCCGGTGGATGCCGATCAACCGCTGCTGCGCCAGACACTCGGCCTGGATCGCCCCGCCAAGAGCGTGCAGGACACCGATCGCCTGAAGGATCTGGCCAAGAGCAAGGGCTACGCCCCGTGGGCCGTGGGTCTGGTCGACATGACCCGCTTGCTGCCGCTCGTCACCGGTGGCCAGGATCCGTTGTCGCAAGCGTTCCTGAAAGCACGCGCGGAAGCGGAATCAGCCAAGACCGGCGAACCGGTAGCCAACCTGATGCAGGTTCCGCCCAGCTGCCAAGCCGATGCCACCCGCATCGCCACGCGCATTCCGCAAATGAGCCTGGGTTACACCACGCTCGACGACAAGCATCGTGACATGCGTTTCGATGTGTCGCTGGCCAATGACATCGCCAGCGCGTTCAGTGGATTGAAGGTGGAGTTGCCGGGTCTTGGCAGCAATCCGACAGCCCCGTTCGAAGTCGCCCTTGCGCTGCCCGTGACCCAATTGCGGGCATTCTGGAGCGCGCAGGCCGATGCCGTGGCGGCCAAGCCGTTCACCTGCCCGGTGCTCGATAACCTCAACGACACGTTCGGTAGCCTCGGCGACAGCATGCAGAAAGCGGCCGTGCCGCCGATCGGCGATCTGCTCGGCCTTCACGTTGCGCTGGACAGCTACACGTCCAACCCGGGCGGCGGTATGCCGAAGTTCTCCGGCCGCCTCGTGATCGGCACGAACAACGCGGCAGGCCTGCTGGCCATGGCGCAGGTCACCAGTCCGTTGCTGGCTGGCATCAAGCTCACCAGCGATGGCACGCCCACAACGTTGCCCGCGCAGCTCGTCAACGCGCTCGGCGAACAGGGTTGGGCCGCCATGACACCCAAGTCGGTGAGCATTGCGGTCGGTGCCGGTGAAGACAGCAAACTCGCCGACATGCTCAAGCAGCCCGTTGGTGACGCCGGTGAACTGATGCGCATGCATCTCGATGGCGACATGTACAGCAACTGGATCGACCTGATGGCGCAGAAGGCCGAAAACGCCGCGACGATGGCTGCTGCCATGGGCCCGAGCAATGGCGACGATCAGGACAGCCAGAAAGCCGCCGCAACCGCAGCCGCCAACACCAAAGCCCAGTTTGCCGCCATGAAATCGGAAGCTGCGCGCATTCAGGCCATCTCGGCAGATGTGCGGATGGAAGATCAGGGGCTGGTGATCATGACGCACACGGAGCTTAAATAAGACGCTTAGAGCGCGGCGTCTTGCAGCTTGTCTAAAGCGCGCCGCCCCAAAGCTCGTCTTGAGTACATCGCCCTCATCGTCATTCCGGCGCAGGCCGGAATCCAGTGGCGACAATGCGCATACGGTAGCGCATGACCGCAGCACTCGGACACTGGATTCCGGCCTGCGCCGGAATGACGATGAGGAAAATTACGAGCTGTTGCAAAAATGAGCGCAAAGAAAAAGGAGCCGAGCGGCTCCTTTTTTAATGTGACAACAGGGAAAAATCAGCGGTGCAAGAAGCCGCCGCCGACACCCGAACTGCTGCGATCCTCTTCCAGCTCGACACCATCCAGGCCCTGCGAAAGTGTGTGCGCATCGCCACCTTGCGACAGCTTGATACGCAGACGCACTTCGTTGGAGCTGTCAGCGTGACGAAGCGCATCTTCGTAGCTGATTTCACCGGCCTGATACAACGCGACGAGGCTCTGGTCGAACGTCATCATGCCCAGGTTGGTGGACTCCTTCATCACTTCCTTCAACTTGTGAATATCGCCCTGGCGGATGTAGTCCTGCACCAGCGGCGTGCCCAGCATCACTTCCATCGCCACGCGGCGTGCCTTGCCGTCGGGTGTCGGAATCAGCTGCTGCGCGACGATGCCTTTCAGGTTCAGCGACAAATCCATGAACAGCTGCTGGCGGCGGTCTTCCGCGAAGAAGTGCAGGATGCGGTCGATCGCCTGGTTCGCGTTGTTCGCATGCAAGGTGCAGAGGCAAAGGTGACCGGTTTCGGCGAAGTTGATCGCGTACTCCATCGTTTCGCGCGTACGCACTTCGCCGATCAGGATCACGTCGGGCGCCTGACGCAACGTGTTCTTCAGCGCGTTTTCCCAGCTGTCGGTATCGATACCCAGCTCGCGCTGCGTGACGATGCAGCCCTCGTGCTTGTGCACGTATTCGATTGGGTCTTCGATCGTGATGATGTGGCCGGTCGAATTCTGGTTGCGATAACCCACCATCGCTGCCAGCGAGGTCGATTTACCGGTACCGGTCGCGCCCACGAAGATGATGATGCCGCGCTTGGTCATCGCCAGTTGCTTGATGACCGGTGGCAGGCTCAGTTCTTCGATGGTCGGGATCTTCGATTCGATGCGACGAAGCACCATGCCGACGCAGTTGCGCTGGTAGAAGCACGACACGCGGAAGCGGCCGACGCCTTGCGCCGAAATCGCGAACTGGCACTCGTGCGTCTTTTCGAACTCTTCGCGTTGCGATGGCGTCATCACGTTGATCACCATGTCGCGCGACTGCTGCGCGGACAGCGGGCTCTGCGTGATCGGCACAATACGGCCCTGCACCTTCATCGACGGCGCGACACCGGCCGTAATGAAAAGGTCCGAGGCTTTCTTGTGGACCATCAATTTAAGAAACGAGGTAAAGTCAAATTCGCTCATGGCGATCTCCCCACTTAACGGGAGCCGGAGACGTTAGCCTCCGGCTTTCTTACTTGAACACTTCCTTGTTCTTCGCGTAGCCGATCGCCTGCTGACGTGCGACCAACCCGCGTTTGACCAGATCGAGCAAGTTCTGATCGAGTGTCTGCATGCCGTATTGCTGACCGGTCTGGATGGACGAATACATCTGCGCCACCTTGTCTTCGCGGATCAGGTTACGAATAGCGGGAATACCGACCATGATCTCGTGCGCCGCAAGACGGCCGCCGCCGACTTTCTTCAGCAGCGACTGCGAAATCACCGCGCGCAGCGATTCCGAAAGCATCGAGCGCACCATCGGCTTTTCGCCGGCAGGGAACACGTCGATGATACGGTCGATGGTTTTCGCGGCCGAGCTGGTATGCAGCGTGCCGAACACCAAGTGGCCCGTTTCGGCGGCGGTCAACGCCAGGCGAATGGTTTCCAGGTCGCGCAACTCGCCGACGAGGATGTAGTCCGGGTCTTCGCGAAGTGCCGAACGCAGCGCTTCGTTGAAGCCGTGCGTGTCACGATGCACTTCGCGCTGGTTGATAAGGCACTTCTGCGAGGTATGCACGAATTCGATCGGATCCTCGATGGTGAGGATATGGCCGTATTCGTTCTTGTTCACGTGATCGACCATCGCCGCCAGCGTGGTCGACTTGCCCGAACCCGTCGGGCCGGTGACCAGGATCAAACCTTGCGGCTGTTCGATCAGCTCGCGGAAGATTTTCGGGCAACCCAGATCGTCGAGCGTAAGCACTTCGGACGGAATGGTACGGAACACCGCGCCGGCCCCGCGATTCTGGTTGAACGAGTTGACGCGGAAGCGCGCCAGCCCGGGAATCTCGAACGAGAAGTCGCACTCGTAGAATTCTTCATAGTCGCGTCGCTGCTTGTCCGACATGATGTCGTAGATCAGCGAGTGGACCTGTTTGTGTTCCAGCGCGGGGATGTTGATACGACGTACGTCGCCATCCACACGGATCATCGGCGGCAGGCCGGCCGACAAGTGCAAGTCGGATGCCTTATTCTTCACCGAGAAGGCAAGCAGTTCGGCGATGTCCATCAGGTGTTCCCCTCAACCCTATCGTCATGATGGAAAATAGACGCCACAAACAGGACGACGGTGTTTCACCGTGGGTGGACAACCGGGCATGGGCATACCTGCCCCGCCGCTTCCCCCGATCCCTTGCAGCCAGCTTGATACTACTCGTGCCCACGGGCGAGTAGCCAGTCTTTCCTTTCGAGATCAGGCACGTGAAGCCAAAGTTTGCCGATTTGGTCACCTAACCCATGGCTTTGGCCGGTCTCGCGCTGGCTCCGGTAATGTATGGCGCTCAGAACATCGTCTGGATCAAGGCAACATGACACGAATTGCATTCATCGGCGGCGGCAACATGGCGCGCAGCTTGATTGGCGGCCTGCTCAAGACAGGTGTGCCCACCAGCAACCTCAGCGTGGCCGAACCCCAGCCGCAGGCACGCGAGGCGCTGGGGCGCGACTTCCGTGTCGCCACCTATACCGACAACCGGCTTGCCGTGGCCGATGCCGATGTCATCGTCCTGGCGGTGAAACCGCAGGTGATGCCGGCCATCTACAACGAACTGCGCGACACCCTACAGCGCAATCGCCCGCTGCTGATTTCGATTGCCGCCGGGGTACGCCTTGATCAGCTTGAACGGTGGTTCGGGGTGCTACCGATCGTCCGCTGCATGCCCAACACGCCTGCTTTGATTGGCGCGGGCGCCACTGGTCTCTGCGCCAACCTGCGTGTGACACCGCAGCAACGCGAACAGGCCCAGCACATCCTGGATGCCGTCGGGCTGACGCGCTGGATTGCCGATGAAGCGCAGATGGACACCGTGACAGCGATCTCCGGCTCGGGTCCCGCCTACTTTTTTGCCCTAGTGGAAGCGTTGGAAGACGCCGCAGTGGCGCAAGGCATGCCACGCGATGCCGCACGCATACTCGCTTCGCAAACGTGCCTGGGTGCGGGACGCATGCTGGTGGAAAGCAACGAATCGCCTGCCGTGCTGCGGCAACGCGTAACCTCACCTAACGGCACCACCCAAGCTGCCCTGGAAAGTTTCAGCGCCGATCAACTACCCAAAATCGTCGCCCATGCGGTGGCAGCAGCCACCCGTCGCGGCCAGGAATTGGCTGCCGCTTTGGACAAGGAATAATCGGGACCATGACTTATCTGCTCAGTGCGCTGATCTTGCTTATACAGGTCGTCTTTGGCGCCATCGCAACGCTATTTCTGGTGCGTTTCCTGGCTGAAGCGTGCCGCGCCGACTTTCACAACCCGCTCAGCCAGTTCGTCTATCGCTACACCAATCCCGTGTTGGCACCGATTCGACGTGTGTTACCGAACTGGCGGCGTATCAACTTTGCAGCGTTGCTGGTCCTGTGGTTGACGATGCTGATCGAGCGCTTGGCGGTGTTTGCTTTAGCGGGCCTCATGCCGCACCTAGCCGGGCTGCTGGTGCTTTCGATCGCCGACGTACTCGACTTCGTGCTGCTGTTCTACATCGTGGTGATTTTCGGCTGGTCGCTGGCGACGATGCTGTCGGCCGATCCGCATCAGCCAGTGATTCGTCTTGCCGGCACCATCGTGCAGCCGGTGATGCGGCCGCTACGTGGAAAGATGGTGGTCGGCAATATCGATTTTTCGCCGACGGTCGTCGTGATCGTTCTGCTGTTGGCGCGTGTGCTGATAGCCCAGCCGCTCTTCGACCTCGGCGCCCGGCTGGCGCAGGGTGGCTGATCCGCGTTCATGAAAACGCCTGCGCTACTGCTGAGTTTGTTGCTGATGTCTGGATGGGCATCGGCACCATCCGCGTCACCGCCACAGGTCGTGGTGCACGGCACGGTCACCACCAGCAGTGGCGATCACCCCGCATGGTTCACCTTGATGTGCACGCAAGGCACAGGCGGCGCACTTTCCGCGCAGCTCATGCTTGTTGCAGAGAGTGCACCCGATTTTCCGTTTGATGCCTTCGAAGGACCGCGCGCGCCCGCATCGTTTCAGCCTAGCGCGACGTTGAAGGTTGGCGATCAGTCGTTCGCCTCGTCAGCCGTCGCCGGCTGGTACAGCGGTGACATGCCCGGTGCGTTCGTCTTCGGCATCGCGTCGAAGCCCGGCAGCTCTGAAGCCATCAATCAGGTGGCGGCTGCACTGAGCAAACCGGGTGCCTCACTCGACTGGGTACAGCAGAGCAACAACTTTCAAACACCACCGATGATTGCGCACTTTGCGCTGGATGCAGCGCAAATCAGCACATTGAAGCGCATCGCATCGCCGTGCCTGCCTCGCGCGCGACGCCGCTGATTCAACCCTGACGTTTCGCCCAATCCACAATCAATGCGTGCATGGCATCCAGGCCGTCGAACAAGGCTGCCGGCCCCGGCTGAAGAATGATGGGCGATTTGATTTCGTAAATATCGCTGGTGCGCACCGCCGGAATGGCATCCCAACCCGGTCGTGCCGCAACGCGCTCAGGACGAAAACGCTTGCCGCACCACGAACCGAGAATGATGTCGGGCTGCCGCTGCACCACCGCATCGCCGTTGGCAAGAATGCGTTGCTTGGCGAGCGGCTCGCGAGCCAGTTCGGGAAACGCATCATCGCCACCGGCAATGCCGATCAACTCGGCGACCCAGCGAATACCCGTGATGATCGGCTCGTCCCATTCTTCGAAATAGACTTTCGGCCGCCGCGACAATTGCGCCGCGGCGGCGCGCACTTGGGCCAGATGCGCCTCGGCCCGCTGCGCGTAGTGCTCGGCTTTCTCATACGCACCGACCATCGCGCCAAGGCGGCGAATGTACGCGACGATACCTTCGACACTGCGATGGTTGCTAATCCACACTTCGATGCCCGCGTGAATCAACTCACGCGCGATATCGGCCTGGATATCCGAAAAGCCGATGACCAGATCCGGCTTCAGCGCAAGGATCTCGCCGACCTTCGCGCTGGTGAACGCAGAAACTTTGGGCTTTTCTTTCCGCGCACGCGGCGGACGCACCGTAAAGCCTGAAATGCCGACGATACGATGCTCTTCGCCCAGTGCGTAAAGCACTTCGGTCGGCTCTTCGGTGAGACAAACAATGCGTTGAGGAAAGGGGTCGCTGATAGAAGAGCTTGTCATCGTGAAATCAGTAAGGGCGCTAGTGCCCGAAGACGGTCACCGTGACCTTGCGTTGATGGGGATCGACACGGTGTTCCCAAAGATAGATACCCTGCCATGTTCCCAACTGCGGTTTGCCGCCATGAACAGGAATCGTAAGGCTGACACCAGTCAGGATCGCACGGACATGCGCGGGCATGTCGTCGGGTCCTTCGGCATCATGTTCGAAAATGCGATCACCATCGGGAACCGCACGCGCGAACCAGCGCTCCAGATCCGTGCGCACCGCCGGGTCGGCGTTTTCGCTGATCAATAGCGAGCAACTGGTATGCGATGTGAAGATGTGAGCGATGCCAGTCTGCACGCCGCTCGCCGAAACAAGTTCGGCGACCTTGCTGGTGATCTCGCTGAAACCGCGCCCACGCGTGTGCACAGTGAAATTGTTCTGCGCGACATGTCCTGCGGGTGCGGCTCGGTTCATGGCAAGCCTGCGATCAGGGGTAGAGCAAACGGCTGGTCCACGTCTGGCCGTGGCGATCCCAGCGTACGCGTTCGTGCAAGCGGAAGTTGGCGCCGTACCAGAATTCCACCATGTCGGGCTCGACGACGTAGCCGCCCCAGTGCGGCGGACGCGGGACATCGCGGCCTTCGTATTCCTTCTCAAAGTGCGCCACGCGCTGTTCGAACACGTCACGATTCGGCAATGTTTGTGATTGCAGCGAGGCCCATGCGCCAATCTGGCTGCCTCGGGCGCGGCTCGCAAAATAGGCATCGGACTCTTCTGCCGGCAGCTTGCGCACCAGGCCTTCCACACGGACCTGCACACCTTCACGCAGGCGCTTCCAGTGGAAACACAGCGCAACCTGCGCGTGTTTGTCGACCTGGACGCCCTTGTCGCTGTCGTAGTTTGTGAAGAAACGGAAGCCGCGCTGGTCGGCCCCTTTCAGCAAGACGATGCGGGAACTGACCCGTCCGGCCGCATCGACGCTGGACAGGTTCATGGCCGTCGGCTCCGGGTCGCCGCTTACCACGGCCTGGTCCAACAGGGTGTTGAAGGTGTCAAGAATCTCGGGTTTCAGCATAAGGTCTTGAATCGTGGCCCGCGCACGTCATTATGCGCACATGAAAGAGGATGCTAGCACGCAAAATCAGGCGCTCGCTGGGCACCTGTTGGACCATTACGCTGGCCGCGTCGCGCGGACACACCGGCCTTATGTGCTCGGCCTCTCCGGGCTGCAAGGTAGCGGCAAGAGTACGTTGTCCCGCGTGATCAAAATGCAAGCGGAGCAACGCGACTGGCCCACGGAAATCCTTTCTCTGGACGACTTCTACTATTCGCGAAGCGAACGTGAAACGCTCGCCCACCAGATACACCCGCTGCTGCGCACCCGCGGCGTACCGGGCACACACGAAATCGAATTGCTGCTGTCGGTGCTCGCTGCGCTGCCAAACGCCTCCGACAAACTTCCCGTGACGTGGCCACGATTCGACAAGGGGCGCGATACGCGCATGCCACCGTCACGATGGCCGCGCGTAACCCGCCCGCCGCGGCTGGTGATCGTGGAAGGATGGGCGCTGGGTTTGCGTCCGCAACTGGAAAGCGCGCTCGAGCATCCGATCAACGAACTCGAACGCACGGAAGACGAAGACGGTCGTTGGCGTCATTGGGTCAACAAGCAATTGCGCGGATATCAACCGCTGTGGCGCAAACTGGATGCACTGGTCGTACTGCAAGCGCCCAATTGGGAAGTCGTACGTCGCTGGCGTGGCGACACGGAAAAGGAATTGCTGGCGCGCCACGCGCCCCTGGCGATGGATGCCAAAGCGATGGCCCGCTTCCTTTCGCATTTCGAGCGGCTTAGCCGGCATGCCTTGGCGACGCTACCCGTTCTGGCCGACAGCTGTGTGGAATACGACACGGACCACCACGTCACCGGTCTTAGCCACAGCTGATCTCTAACGCCGTATTCCGCCGCATGAACGCGTAACCATCTCCGTTATCGCCGTGCTTTTAGGAATAGAACGATAGGCCGCCCGCTTCGAGAATCCCATAATTGGCCCATTGTGAAAGCACCTCACAGGCGCGGATGTCCGTCACTGGACGCGCTCCTATGAGTTTTCAGCCTTTATTCCGTCGCAAGCCCACGAGCCTTTCCCCCGCTCACACGGCGCGACAAACCTGACCTCATCAGGTCACCCAAGCCGATGCACAGCGTGCGCGGATATTTGCGGTGCCCTGCTGTGCGTCTTCCATGAGATTTATTCAGCCCTAAGCAGCCCGATTATGAACGCGTCTTATTTCCAGCCCTCCCCTATGCAAGGGCAATCGATTCGCGTAGCGATAGCGGACGATCATCCGTTGCTGCTCACGGGACTGGCTTGCGAGCTATCGCAACTTTCCGGCTTTATCGTCGTCGGGAAAGCGCAAAACTCGACGGAGCTGATCGAGCTCCTCAGCGAACGTGCCGTCGACGTGGTGATTTCCGATTACACGATGCCCGGTGGCACGCACGGCGATGGCCTTGCGCTCTTCGGTTTCATCCGGCAGCGATTTCCGAACACGCAACTCATCGCCTTGACGATGATGAGCAATCCGAACGTCATTCGCTCGCTCCTCTCCCACGGTGTCCGCTGCATTCTGAGCAAGGCCGATTCTCTCGTTTATATCGTCGATGCGCTTCATGCGGCGCTCGCCAATCGCCGCTTTCTCTCGCCGACGGTCGATGCGATCATGAAAATGCATGGCATCGACGACGGTGCAAACACCTCGCTTACCAAGAAGCTATCGCCGCGCGAGCTGGAAGTTGTGCGACTGTTTGTCTCTGGGCTAACAGTTAGCGAAATCGCCACGCGTCTTCATCGCAGCAAGCAAACGATCAGCACGCAGAAAATGAATGCGATGCGTCGCCTCGGCATCAAGCGCGATACCGACCTGATCATTTACGGTATCGATGCCAATCTCACGACACTGAGCACGGAAGCGAAAGCCAACAGCACCACATCCGATAACGAGCGCTGATCTTCGCGCTTCAGCGCGACTTCAAGGTTCCGCATAACCCGCGCGTGAATCGGGCCATTGAAAGCGAAAGCCGCTGGCACGCAACCGCGCATTGCTCAGACGTTTGCTGCCAACGCCAGCAGGCGACGGACCTTCTGCCGCGGCTGGCGCGTGGATCAACGCGGCGAGATCGTCGTAAAGCACATCCAAAGGCATGGGCGTGTCATCGACGCCCAGATACAAACTCTGCGGCTGGTCGATGCCAAGCAAATGGACGATGGCGCCGGCTGCATCTTCAACGTGGATGCGATTGGCCCAATGCCGCACCTTACGTGGTACGCGCGCCGTTCCGGCACGCAATTGATCGATTACATGCGTACGTCCTGGCCCATACAAACCGGCAAGACGCAGCACCGTGGATTGAATCGGCTGGCTCGATAACCAGGCTTCCGCTTCCAGTAACACGTTGCCATTGAATCCAGGCGGCGCTGGAGGCGTGTCTTCGTCGACCCACGCCTCGCCATGCTCGCCATAGACCGCGCTGGATGACACAAACAGCACGCGCTGCAATGAGTGCTGATCCAGCGCCTCGAGCAGGTACCGCAAACCATCTATAAAAATGCGGCGATACGCTGCCTCGTCGCGGGCATCCGGCGTCGGTGAATAAACCAGTTGCGTGATGCCAACAGGAAGTTTACGAAGACTGCGTGCGTCAACGAGGTCCGCGTAAAGCCAATGCACGGCCGGATCGTCCGTTGCCGAGGGGTGGCGGCGCAGTGCATAAACCTCATCACCGCGCGCCAGCAGGCGGCTGGCAACGCGTTGCCCCAAATCGCCACATCCTGCGATAAGAACCCGTTCGGACATCTATCCACCCGCTTGCTAAACTTGGCCCATGAATCCTTCGTGCAACTTGTTCCTGATCGGTCCGACGGGAGCCGGCAAAACCTCGATCGGTCGGCAGCTGGCGGCACGCTACAACCTGTCTTTTATCGATGTGGATCAGGAGATCGAACGCCACACCGGCGTGCCCGTAAGCACCATCTTCGACATCGAAGGCGAGGAAGGCTTCCGCCGGCGCGAGGCCGCCATGCTGGACGAGTGTAGCCGCCGTCACGATGTCTTGCTGGCCAGCGGCGCGGGCGCAGTCTTGAATAGTGCGAACCGCCGCCATTTGGCCGAGCGTGGTTATGTCGTATGGCTTCAGGTCACCGTGCCCCAGCAACTGCAACGCCTGGCGCATGACACCAGTCGCCCGCTGCTGGCCGACAACGACCGCCATCGCAAGCTCGAATCCATGGCCACGATGCGCACGCCCTTTTATGCTGAAATCGCCGATCTGATCGTTCCACACAGTGGCGAATACGAAGGCGTCATAGCGGCGAGCGAGCGTTGCATCGCCCTGATCGATCAACACTGGAACCGGCAAGTCGCATGATGAGCAACGAAAACATCCAAACCATCGATGTCGCACTTGGCCAACGCAGCTACCCAGTGTGGCTCGGCCGCGGCCTGCTCGACGACAACGAACGCTGGCGCGAGGCATTACGCGGCAGGCACGCGCTGGTGATCAGCAACCGTACCGTCGCGCCGCTGTATATGGACCGCGTGGCAAAAGGTCTGCACGACCTGCACTGGTCGGCTTTTCTGCTTGACGATGGCGAAACACACAAGAGCTTCGCCAACGTCGCACACGCACTCGACGCGTTGGCCGCACTGGGCGCTACGCGCGACGCCTGCATCATTGCGCTCGGCGGTGGTGTCGTCGGCGATCTGGCTGGCTTTACCGCGGCGTGCTGGATGCGCGGGATCGACTTCATCCAGATGCCCACCACATTGCTGGCGATGGTCGATTCTTCGGTCGGCGGCAAGACCGGAGTGAATTTGCCTGCTGGCAAGAATCTTGTCGGTGCGTTTCATCAGCCGCGTGCGGTCGTTGCGGATATCGAAACACTGAGCACGTTGCCCGATCGCGAATACCGCGCAGGGCTTGCGGAAATCATCAAAGGTGCCGCCATTGGCGACGCGCCGTTCTTCGCATGGCTGGAAACAAACGCCGAAGCGCTGGCCGCGCGCGATGAAGCCACGCTGATGCACGCCATCGCGACCAAGGTCCGTTACAAGGCCGGTGTGGTTGCGCGTGATGAAACCGAACAAGGCGAACGTGCCCTGCTCAATCTCGGGCACACATTTGGCCATGCGCTCGAAACCGCGGGGCGTTACACCACTCTGCTGCACGGCGAAGCCGTCGCCATCGGCATGGTGATGGCCGCAAAACTTTCCGAGCGGCTGACGATGAGCAACCAGGCCGACACGGAACGCCTCGAACAACTTCTGAAAGCGGTCGGCCTGCCTGCAGCACTGCCCGACGGCTCCGATCCGGACAAACTGCTCGCCCTGATGCGCCTGGACAAAAAGAACGTCGCCGGCACCCTGCGCTTGATCCTCTGGCGTGGTATCGGCCACGCCGAAATCGTCACCGGCGTGGACGAAGACGAGGTCTCAGCCGTACTGCGAGAGGCGGCCTGGGAGGAAGGCTGAGCGAGATCGGGCCTGCGTAATTTAGGAGCCACGCTCGCCAGTCACCGGCCGTCCCTCTAGAATGGTGTGTCTGCGGCATGACAGCCGCACTTGTTCAACCACGGACGCCATGCGCCTCTATCTGCAAACCATGCCTGCCTCGGCCGAGGCACCGCGCTACGTTCAGATCGTGCTGGAGCAGGATCTGCTTGGCGGCTGGACGCTTTACCGCGAATCGGGCACACAGGGCGGCCGCGCGACGCTCAAGCGCGATCAATACCTGGAACGCGACGAAGCTATCGCCGCGTTCGAAAAAATGCGCGATGCCCAACTCAAGCGCGGTTTCCGCGTGATGTTTGCCCAGGGGCTCGAAGGCCCCTACGGACGCCGATAAATGACACAGCTGAAAAACGACCGCTTGCTGCGCGCCCTGCGCCGCGAGCCTGTCGACACCACGCCCGTCTGGGTCATGCGCCAGGCTGGCCGCTACCTGCCGGAATACCGCGCTACGCGTGCGAAGGCCGGAAGCTTCATGGACCTGGCGCAGAACCCGGAACTGGCCTGCGAAGTCACGTTGCAGCCGCTGGCACGCTTCGATCTCGATGCAGCGATCCTGTTCTCCGACATCCTCACTATTCCCGATGCGATGGGTCTGGGTTTGTCGTTCGCCGAGGGCGAAGGCCCGCAGTTCGCGCACCCGGTGCGCAGCCGCGCCGATATCGAAAAGCTTGCCGTGCCGGACATGGACGGCGAATTGCGTTACGTGATGGATGCAGTGCGTCTGATTCGCCGCGAATTGGATGGCCGTGTTCCGTTGATTGGTTTTTCAGGTAGCCCCTGGACGCTGGCGTGCTACATGGTGGAAGGTCACGGCTCGCGCGATTTCGCGACACCAAAAGCCCTCTGCTGGAAAGAGCCCGCTTTGGCGCACACGCTGCTGGATACGCTCGCCAGGTCGGTCGCTGCGTACCTCATTGCCCAGGCTGCAGCAGGCGCGCAGGCGTTGATGATCTTCGACACCTGGGGCGGCCTGCTCAATCCATCCTCGTTCCGCGAATTTTCGCTGCGTTACATGGCGCAAATCGTCGATGCATTGAAATCGGATGCACACACACGCGATTTGCCGGTAATCCTGTTTTCCAAAGGAGCCGGCGCGCATCTAGCCGAGATGGCCAACACGGGTTGCGCAGCGCTGGGTGTGGATTGGACGATTGATCTCGCCGATGCACGCCATGCCGTACAAGGCAAAGTCGCGTTGCAAGGCAATCTCGATCCGGCAGTGCTGCGCGCAAGTCCAGAGATCATCCGCCGCGAAGTGCGTGCCGTGCTCGATAGTTTTGGCAATCATCCCGGTCACGTCTTCAATCTCGGGCATGGCATCACGCCAGAGGTCGATCCCGAACACGTAAAAGTGTTGGTCGATGAAGTGCACGCTTATAGCCGTGTGCTTCGTGGCGCCAAAGCGTCCGCTTAATAAGCGGTCACTTCTATCACTCGTCGCAGTTAAACCAAGGTCCAGTGACGCACAAGTGTCACTGGACCCTTACCCGCGTCACATCAAGGTGAGAAAAATGCCCACGCTTGATGTGTGCGGCGCTATCAGGCGTGCATGTCTTCCAGCTCGATACCGCGCGTTTCGCGAACGGCGCGCATCACGAAAATCAATGAGAGGAAGGCGAAAAAGGCATACAACCCGTATGCAAACGAGAGGCCGATCTGCGACAACCATGGAAAGGTACTGGTAATCGCAAAGTTCGCCAACCATTGCGCCGCGGCCGCGACAGCCAAAGCAATCGCACGGATGTTGTTGGGGAACATTTCGCCGAGCAACACCCACACCATCGGGCCCCAGCTCAGACCAAAACACACGACGTAAGCGTTGGCGGCAACGAGTGCGACCATACCCCATGGCGCCGGCAACACCAGCGATGCACCGCTCCCGCTGGCTTGTGAGAAACACCAGGCCATCAAGCCCAGCGTCACCGTCATGCCGACCGAACCGATAATCAGCAAGGGCTTGCGTCCGATCCTGTCGACCAGCGCGATGGCCACCAGCGTCACCAAGACGTTGACGACCGACGTTGCCACCGTGATCGAGAACGCATCCTTCTCGCTGAAACCCACCGAGTGCCACAGCGTCGATGAGTAGTAGAAGATCACGTTGATACCGACGAACTGCTGGAACACCGAAAGAAAAATGCCGGTCCAGACGATCGGCAAAAGACCGGCGCGTGGACCACGCAAGTCGCTCAGCTTGGGCCGAACCTCGGCATTGAGGCTATGCGCGATGTCGTTGACCTTCGCATCCAGCGCGGCATCGTTGTGCATATCGAGCACTTCGGCGAGCACCTTGCGCGCCTCCGGAAGACGACCGCGCGCCACAAGATAGCGCGGCGATTCGGGGACGCTCGTCACCAGCACGCCGTACATCAGCGCCGGCACGCTCGCCACGAGGAACATCCAGCGCCACGCTTCCAGATGCGCCCACAACATGTTGGACGCACCGCCAGCCGTATTCGCCAGCCATGCGTCACTAAGCAACGCAACGAAAATGCCGAGCACGATCGCGAGCTGCTGCATCGAACCCAATCGCCCGCGCACATTCGCAGGCGATACCTCGGCGATGTAAGCCGGCGCGATCACCGACGCCACACCCACGCCGATACCGCCAACAAGACGCCAGCACACCAGATCCCAGATACCGTGCACGAGCCCCGAACCGATCGCACTCATCAAGAGAAAAAGCGCGGCGACCTGCATGGTGCGCACGCGTCCAAGCCGATCGGCCAGCGGCCCGGCGTACCACGCACCGACGGCCGAACCGATCAGTGCGCAAGAAACCGCGAAACCGGTGCGTGCAGCATCCAGACCAAAACCGTGACGCACTGCATCAACCGCGCCGTTGATGACCGCGGTATCGAAGCCGAACAGAAACCCGCCGATGGCCGCCGCTGCCGCGATAAATACAACTTTCGCGGTCGCGTGACCTTCCTCCTCTTTTGCCGTGCCCGTGCTTTTACTTGGATTGAGATTCATGTCGATCATGCTCCCCGCATGATGGTTTCACGTAGTGGCCGATTCTGCGTGCCACTCCCAAGCTTGTCCGCCTGAATACGTATGCAGCCGGTCAGGGGGCCGTGTCGGAGAAACTATCATGCATGACGGCGCGTGGCTCACCACTTTCATTCGCTATCGGTGCGAAGAACGCCTGCACTTGGCTAAGTTCGTGCGTACGCGGCATGGACGGCAGGCTTTTGAGGAACAATTTCCCGTAGCCTTTTGTCATCAAGCGCGGATCGCATAGCACCAGCACACCGCGGTCATGCACGTCGCGGATCAATCGCCCCGCGCCCTGCTTCAGGGCAATCACGGCTGCAGGTACCTGCCAGCCCATAAAGGGATTGATACCCGATTGCTCCAGCGCTTCCAGTCGTGCCTGCAATACCGGATCGTCGGGCGCGGCAAATGGAAGCTTGTCGATCACCACGACCGATAGCGCCTCGCCGGCGACATCGACGCCTTCCCAGAAACTGGCTGCGCCGAGCAACACGCCATGTCCGCTGGCACGAAATTCTTCCAGCAATTGATGTCGTGGCGCACTGCCCTGCACGAACAACGGCCACGGCACGCGATCAGCCAACAGCTCGGCGGCGCGGCGCAACGCGCGATGCGAGGTGAATAGCAAGAACGCGCGCCCGCTGGAAGCTTGAAGCACCGGCAACGCGGCATCGATCACACGTTCCGTGTAATCGCGTGCAGCAGGATCGGGCAAACCATCGGGGATGTAACACAGTGCCTGACGCGCGTAATCAAACGGACTTTCCAGGCTCAGTGTTTGTGGATCGTCCAGTCCAAGCTGGCGTGCAAAGTGATCGAAGCGCCCAGCAACGGATAACGTCGCGGAGGTGTGAATCCACGCTGCAAAGGTTCGTTCCCGCATGGCACGAAGCGGTGCGGCGAGATCCAGCGGCGTGGCATGCAACGAGAAACCGCGCGGAAACAGCTCGTACCAGCGCACGTCGTGTTCTGAATGTCCCTCGATGATGCGATCCAGACGCTCCATCAAACTGGCGGCGCGCTCATGCACATTCATCAGCCCGCGCGAGCGCTCCGCCTGCGATGCAAGCACATCGGTCAGCGCGGAGAGCAATTCACCGAGATCGCGCAGCGAGGTTGGCACACCTTCACGCTGCAGCAGTTCGTGAAATGCTCCGCGTGTGGGTAACGGATCCAGCGCGAGGCGCAGTTTTCGCACGGCGTCCTGCAAGGCCTCGATCGGCTCCAGCATCAGCCCTATCGCACCGGTAACCCCATTGCATTCGGCAAGCGCATCCTGCGCCAGCTCCGTGAGCTGCCGCGCACTGATGCTCTGCGAAAAGAATTGCCCGGCAAGCTCTGGAATCTGATGGGCTTCGTCCAGAATAAATGCCTGCGCGCCAGGAAGAATCTCGCCGAAGCCCTCCTGCTTCAACGCAAGATCGGCAAACAACAGATGGTGATTGACCACCACCAGATCGGCCTCCTGTGCTTCGCGCCGCGCCTTGACGACATGACAATCGTCGTAGAACGGGCACTCGACGCCTAGGCAATTCTCCGGCGTGGACGTTACGCGCAGCCACAGTGGTGAATCCTCCGGCACTTCGGCCAGTTCCATACGATCGCCGCGCCGTGTACGTGCCGACCAAGCGCGGATCGCAGCCAGTTGCCCGGCCTGATGGCGATCGAAACTGGCACCTTCGCGTACGGTCTGGTCGAGCCGATACAGGCACAGGTAATTGGCACGGCCTTTCAGCAACGCGGTTTTCAATCGAGCGCCGAGTACCGAACGCACTTTCGGCAGATCGCGGAAAAACAGCTGATCCTGTAGTGCCTTCGTGCCGGTGGAAATGATCACGCGCTGGCCGGAAAGCATCGCTGGCACGAGGTAGGCGTACGTTTTACCCGTACCGGTGCCGGCTTCCGCGATCAGCGTTTCGCATTCGGCAATAGCATGTTGAACCGCGCGCGCCATCTCCTGTTGTGCAGGGCGCGGCGCAAAGTTCGGCAATTCGCGGGCAAATGGGCCTTCGGCGCCGAGCAGCGCGCCGATGTCATCGGGGTCGGTCATTGATCCAGTATCGCGCAGCCAGGGCAACGGGGGAACCTGCGTAACATTGGCGGCGCTGGCGCGAAGAACCACAGAGGTTCACCATCAGACCATCACCACGGGGAGAAACGCGATGACTGTCGAAATGCAGATGCTCGTATGGAGTGTAACGTTGGGGCTGGTACAGCTCCTCATTGCCACGACGGCCACTCTCGGACAAACCGGGTTGAGCTGGATGGCTAGCCCACGCGATGGCACGCCTAAAGTTCTCACGGGCATGACAGGACGGCTGGATCGCGCCAATACCAACTTTCTTGCAACCTTTGTTTTCTTCGCTGCGCTGGTGCTCGCTGGATACGTGCTGCAGCGTCACACCGCAACGACGGTGCTCGGCGCGCAAATCTATTTCTGGGCACGCCTGATTTACCTGCCCGTCTACGCGCTTGGCGTTCCCTATTTGCGCACGTTGATTTGGACAGCGAGCATCGTCGGCATCGTGATGCTGCTTACGCCACTGTTTTGATGCACTGAGGTATTCAGCGTTTCAGAAACGCTGAATACCTGCTTCGTTGCAGGCTGCAACGGATTTGCTGGCGGCTTCGGCACCTGCCGTGTCGTTCGCACGCTGGCGAAGTTCGACAATCGTCTGCCAATTGCGCGCGCACAACGGTCCTTGTTTGGAACCGAGCGACCACGATTGCTGTGCGAGCTTCTCGGCCATGGCGTAGTCGCTCATATAGATCGCCAGTTCGGCGCGATCCTGCAGCACATCCGGCGAATTGTGGCTTTGCTGCAACGCTTGTTCCAGCTTCGCCGCCGCGGCATCGTATTGGCCGTAGCGTTCGAAGTTGCGCGCTGCCGACTGCAGAGCGGTCACACCGGGATCGACCAGCGGCGCCACGTTGATCACCGATTTGTCGCGATCGCCCGCGGCCTGAATCTCGGCCACCATCGCCGCGTTGGATTTCGACGGTGTCTTGGGCGCTTCAGGCGCCGGCTGTGCGCATGCGGCGAGCAGAACGCCTGCGGCAATGGCAGGCACGAAAGGATGAAATGCACGTAGCGAGCGAAACTGCATGATCATTCTCAACGTCAGGGAAGTGGCTGTGGAGTTGGAGTTGTGGAGGACGGCGCACTATTGCCGGAGCCGAACAGATTACCTACCTTTTGCCAAAAACACCCCTCTGAATCGGCCGGCAGCGATCCGGCAATCACTGGAACCTGCTTGGCGCCCTCGCAAGCAGGGTCGCTGCGCTTGCCATCGGTAGGATTGATCCAGGCCATTTCCAGCCCTTCGCCCGGTGCGGGCGAGAGTGGCGTGGTGGGAAGCTTGCGGAACAATTCCTGCCAGCCGCGCAGCGCGCCGGTCGCACCGAACAGATGGCTGGGCTTGTTGTCGTCGCGTCCCATCCAGAACACGCCAAGACGATCGCCCGTGAACCCGGCGAACCAGCTGTCGCGAAGATCGTTACTGGTGCCGGTCTTGCCCGCGGTGTGCAACCACGCCAGGCTGGAATCGGCCAGCGAATGCGCCGTGCCGTAAATCGCTACTTGTTGCATGGCCCACGTAACCAGACGCACGGCAGGTTGATATTCACCCTGCCCGCTTTGCACCTCATATCGCTTGATGGTGCGGCCATTGCCGTCGACCACGCCGCTCACGGCGAGCAACGGCAGCGCATGACCGTCCGACGCCAGATACTCATACATCTGTGCGACCTGGATCGGCGCGAGGTCGATCGCACCAATCAACAGCGACGGCCCCGGTTGCACCTTTGCCAGTCCGAACGAATCGAGGAAGGACTTGATGCGCGGCACACCGACATCGAGCCCAAGATGGATGGTCGCGAGATTCCACGAATACGCCAGCGCGTCCACCATCGGCACCATGCCGTGGCTTTGGTTATCGTCGTTATGCGGCGTCCACGGCGTGCCATCGGGCTGACGCATGCTGATCGGCGAATCGTCCAGTTCCGTGGCGAGATTCCAGCGTCCCGGCTGTGTCAAGGCGACGAGATAGACGAACGGTTTGATCGTCGAACCAATCGGTCGTTGCGCGTCGAGTGCGCGATTGAAACCCTGGTCGCCGGGCACCTTGCTGCCGACAATTGCGAGCACGCTGCCCGTCTTGGAATCGGTGATGACGGCCGCCGATTGTGTGTCGTCGCCACGCTTGCCCAATCCCTTGATGGCCGTATCGATCGCCTGCTCGGTATACAACTGCGTGGCAGGATCGAGCGTGGTGAAGATCGACATGTTGCCTTGCTGCAACGTCTCTTCATCGAAATCGTTGGTGATCTGTGCGCGAACAAGCTGCATGAAGGCCGGAAAACGATCGTGCGGCAACTGACCATCGGCGATCACACCCAGCGGTGTCGCTTGCGCTGCTTTGGCCTGATCGGGCGTCAACAAGCCTGTTTGCGAGAATTGATCAAGCACCAGATTGCGGCGAGCCAGCGCCCGATCCGGATAACGGCGCGGATCGAACTGGCTCGGCCCCTTCACCAGACCCACCAGCAAGGCAACTTCCTGCGGGCGCAGATATTCAAGTCGACGGCCGAAATAGAACTCCGATGCCGCCGCAAAACCGCGCACCGCCTGATTGCCTTGCTGACCGAGGAACACTTCGTTGATGTACGCCTCGAGAATGCGCGTCTTGCTGTAATGCATCTCCAGCAACACGGACATCAGCGCTTCGTTCAACTTGCGGCCCATGTTCTGATCGCGGCTAAGAAACAGGTTGCGTATCAGCTGCTGTGTGATCGTCGATGCACCTTGCACTGTATGACCGGCACGCATATCCGCAAACGCAGCGCGAAGGATCGCGGTGAAGTCGATGCCGATGTGATGTTTGAAATCGCGATCTTCTACCGCCTGCAAACCGCCCACGAGCAGCGGCGGCACATCGTTCAATTGCACGATGCTTCGATCTTCCTGCTTCGGACCGTACACCGTGGCGATGCGCGCTGGATCGAGATGCGTATCGCGCAACGCCGTGTCGGTACCAAGATCCGTCACCGAGGCGACGACACCCGAACCGAGCGTGACGCGAATGCGCTTGGGAAGCTCGCCACCATCAGGACCTGCATAACCGCGCGAGGAGATGTAATACGTGCCGCTTCCCTGCTTCGCCCAACTGCCCGGCACTTGCCCATGGCCATCGGCGATGTAGCCGGCGAAGGTCAACTCCACCTCCAGCGTCGCCGCATTCATCGGCACACCCGGTGCCAGATGCGTAGGCTGGGAGTAAACGCGCGTGGGCACCGCAAACACGAGATCGTTGAAACGATCCTGCACTCGCTTGTTGAGGATCAGCGTGTACGGCAGCACGAAGCCGAACAACAACCCCATGCAGATCCAGAATGGAATGCGCACCCAAGGCCAGCATGCGCTTGCGATCGATCGAAGTCGGGTCAGGAAGTCCAACGCGAGGGTATCCCGTGACGAAGTTGCTGGATCATAGGGGGCGGAACCCGGCGGCCGGATGAACGCACGCCATTAGAGATGGCATGGGGCGGGCATCTTGCAGCATTTGCGCGGGCAAATCACACCGGCGCGCGCCAGCATTCGGCATCGGGGCGAAAAGGTCTTGGGTGAACGCCGAGCAGTTGGGTCACCTGCGTATTATCGGCGATGAGATCCGCATCGAGCCGGCTCAGCGGTCCGCGCAGCCGCGCAACGCCATGGCGCGCCACGCGGAGCGACCAAGCGGGCAGCGGTATCGGCAGCGTATCCACCGGCAAACTGCGGCGCACTCGCGCAAACATCTCGCCCACCGGCAATCGCTCGCCGCCGCCGATGGGAAGAATCTTTCCGCTCGATGCAGGTGTTTCCAGCGCAGCAAGGGCAGCGCTGGCCAGATCCTGTGCATGCACGGGCTGTCTCACGCCACGACCATTCGGAAGCGGAAAGACGCGCAAACGCATCGCGCGTTGTGCGATCGGCGTCAGGCTCTTATCGAGACCAATGCCGTAGACCAGCGTAGGACGAAGCACCGTCCACTCGCTGCCATGACGCGCGCACGCGTCCGCGAAGGCTTGTTCGCTGTCGCGCAATAGCTGCGACATCGCCCGCTCCGCAGGCACTTCCGATTCGCGTTTCGTTTCGGCGCTCATGGAACTGGTCACGATGACACGCGGCGCCAGCGGCAATGCAACACTGTTCAACCATGCCGCCAGCGATTGCAGCGGACCAAAACAGAAAATGGCGGAAATGCCGTCCACACGCGGCATATTGTCGGGCAGGTGACCCGTCATCCACGTCGCGTTTTCCTGGGGCGAACGCGCAGAACGGCTTATGGCGACGACGTTTTCACCGCGCGTGCCCAGCATCGGCAGCAAAAAGTGCCCTACCTGACTGCTGGCGCCGAAGACCAGTACGGTCATCCACCGCCCTGCAAGCGTGCGTGGAGTTGTTGCGCGCGTTGATCGTTAGGCATCAGCTTCATGCCCTGCTGCAACGACATCACCGCGTTACCGCGATCGCCGCTGTCGAGCTGCTGCTCGGCCTGATCGAACCACGCATCCGCCAGGCGCTGACGCGATTGCAGAAGACTCGTATCGCCCGGCGAAAGATTATCGAGCGCGTCCAGCAGACTTGCGGCCTTGTTCAAATTGCCGCTGCTGACCGCCTGATTGAATTGCTGCTGCACCAGACCCGGTAACCCTTGCAAACCCGTCAGCGCGGACTGATTGTTGCCATCGATCGACAGTGCGCCGCGATAAAGATCGTAAGCGCAATCACCCGGCGGCGACATGATGTTGCCGCGCGCCGCCGCGACCTGTGCTCGCTGCACCATATTGGCCACTTGCACCTGTTGCTGCGGCGTCAGATTGGAAACAGTTGGCGCTGCGTTGTCGTTGCCCGCATCGTCCGCACCGGCATTCGCGGATTGACCACCCAGCCGCGCACGCGCTGCAACCAGATCGGCCGACTTCGGCGTCAAATCCGCAGCAGCAGCCAACAGTTGCTTGGCCTGATCCGTATCGCCGCTATCGATGGCAGCGTTCGCTTGCACGATCAGCGCTTCGGCGACCTGTGCCAATCCGGCCTTCGCTTCGGCGTTGTTCGGATCGATGGCGAGCGCCGCCTTGTAGTGCGCCAGCGCCGTGTCATTGCCATCACCCGCGATACGTCCGGCACGCAAGGCATCGTTGCCCTGATTGATCGCATCGGTGAGCGCGCCGCTGGCCTGCGTCTGCAATGCCGACAACGACGCACGCAGCGTGGGCAGTTGCGAATAATTGGGCAGCAACGACGACAGATGATCGATGCCAGCCGAGGCTGCAGCGACATCGCTCGCATCCAATGATTTCTGAATTTGCGCCGCCAGTGCATCACCCACTTGATCGAGGCCATGCCGCGCTACCGCGTTGTCCGGATCGGCCGCCAATGCGCGCTGATACAACGCACCGGCACCATCCGGACCATCGATCTTGCCGTTGGTCAACGCATCTTGCGCCTGCTCGATCAACGTCGTGGTTTGACCCGACGAAACCTGTGCTTTCGCAATCGCCTGCGTGAGGCGATCGACATCGCTACCGCCACCAAGCAGCTCACGCGCATTCGTCAGCGCCTGCTGCGCTTCATCCAGATGACCGGCCTGCAACGCCGCATCGGCACGCGCAATCTCCGCCCGGCCTACATCGTTGAGACCTTGCCGCGCACTGTCGTTGTCCGGTTCAAGCGCACGCGCCGCTTCAAACAACTCGCGCGCGCTCGTGCCATCCGTACCATCCAGATGGCCTTGCTGCAAGGCGACCTGCGCGCGATGCAAAACATCGTCGTAATCGGTGCGCGGCACCAACCCGCGCAAATTGTTCTGATAGAACCAGAGGCCGCCTGCCGCCACCGCAACCAAAATAACCAGCAGCGGCACCCACCTACCGGGACCACCACGCTTGTTCTTGTTTCTGTTCTTGCTGGGCGGCCCACTGCGACGATAACCCGGCTCGATATTCATCCGCGGCAAACCGTCATTCGGCTCCGCAGCCGCACGCGGCTTATCCAGATGATCCAGATCACCTAGTTTCGGTTCGGTACGGCCTGAAAATCCGGTGTCGTTTGGGTCGCGGTTTCCGCTCATAGCTCGTGAGCTGGCAAGTCAACACGCCCAGCTTAACATTGCGCCGCACAATCAAGGGGGCGGCATAAAGTTGCGTTCAACTGGCGGCAAGCCGTAAAGACGGTCAAATAACCGTTAACCTCCACAAACGCTCTCGCTCTAAAGCATTTGGCTCTAAAAAAGTGCGCGAAGCGCGCACGGGTCCCCTTATGCGGTGAGTGAGAGGGGGACGAAAAGGCCCGCAGGGGAATCGGCAAGGATGCCGATTCCTTTTCGCCAGGGCAGGAAGCCCTGTCGAAAAGCCCGGCCACCTCTCACGGTCTCGAAGGGCGAAGCCCGTAGAGCACCGAATACGGGGTGCCCTTTCTTTGGGTTACTTTTCTTTGGTCACGCAAAGAAAAGTGACTCGGCCGTCGGCAGACGGACGAAACGCCCGCCGCGAAGGCGAGCAACCTAGCGATAGCGCACGACTAAACGATAACGACACTGGATCCCAGCCTTCGCTGGGATGACGGTGAGGAACTGCAATGGCGATGAGGGCCTGCTGGGATAGCAGTGACGCGGGATGACGAGATAAACGCAGTCGTAAGCTGAAAACACTACGCAAAACTAATTACCAGCCCCGATGCGCCTAGCCTCCACCACATTCGGCAACGCCGCCAACCGATCCAACAACGCCGACAACTGCTCAAAATCCCGAACCCGCAACGTATAGCGCATCTCCACCTCTCCAGTCGCCGCAAACAACCGGCTGGACGACGCAATAATCCCGATATTCGCGTTGCTGATCACACCCACTACATCCTTCTGCAATCCCTTGCGGTCATACCCATTGAGCTGAACATTCACCTCATACGCCTGCGCCGCCGCCTGCCCCCAACTCACCTCGATCACCCGATCCGGATCGCGCCGCGCCAACCGTGCAAGACTCACGCAATTGGCGCGGTGCACCGACACACCGCGTGTACGCGTAATAAACCCACGCACCGGATCGCCTGGCAAAGGCTGACAGCAACGCGCCAGCACCGTCAGCAAGTTGCCAACGCCTTCGATGCTGATGGCACTGTGATCGAACACCGTCGGCCGCGCGGTAACCGGCGCAGTCTCCGGCTCAGGCGGCTCCATCGCCTCCTGCATCACGCGCGACACCTGCCCAGGACTGATTTCGCCCAGCGCAAGCGCAATCAACAACTCATCATGCGTTTGCAGATTGAACAAAGCGGGCAGCTTGATCAGATCGGCTTCCGGCATCGCCAGCCGCTTGAGTTCGCGTTCAAACAATGCACGGCCAGCCGCAAGATTGGCCTCATGCGCACTGCGGCGAAACCATGCACGCACCTTGTCGCGCGCACGACTGGTGTTGAGATAACCATGATGCACCGATAGCCAATCGCGGCTGGGTTCGGCAATCTTTGCAGTGAGAATTTCAATGCGATCGCCGCTGTGCGGCTGATGCGTCAACGGCACGATACGGCCATTGACCTTGGCACCGCGACAACGATGCCCCACCTCGGTGTGCACGTGATATGCGAAATCGAGCACCGTCGCGCCATGCGGAAGATCGAACACCTCGCCTTTAGGCGTGAGGACGTAAACGCGATCTTCCAGCAGCTCCGTCTGCAAGTCCGCGGCGAGTTCGCCATCATCATTGCGCGGCTCCAGCAACTTGCGCATCCAGGCGATCTTCGCCTCGAAGTCGGCGTCGCCACCGCCGCCTTCCTTGTAACGCCAATGCGCCGCCACACCCAGCTCGTTGGCGCGATGCATTTCGTGCGTGCGAATCTGCACTTCCAGTGTCTTGCTATGCGGACCGATCACCGCCGTGTGCAATGAACGATAACCGTTGCTTTTGGGCCGTGCCACGTAGTCGTCGAATTCGCCCGGCAAATGCGGCCACAACGCATGGACGATGCCCAGCGCGCCGTAACAGTCGGCCACATTATCGACCAGCACGCGCACCGCGCGAATGTCGTAAAGATCGGAAAACTCGACCGCCTTGCGTTGCATCTTTTTCCAGATGGAGAAGATGTGCTTGGGGCGTCCCGCCAGATCCGCGCGAATATCCGCGGCTTTGAGCGCATCGCCCAGTTCCGTGAGCGTTTCGCGGATAAACACTTCGCGGTCGCCACGACGTTCGTCGAGCAACTTGGCAATGCGCTTGTAGACGTCCGGTTGCAGATAGCGGAACGCCAGGTCTTCCAGCTCCCACTTCAGTTGCCAGATACCGAGCCGATTGGCGAGCGGCGAATGGATATCGCGGGTGAGTCGAGCCAACTCCTGTCGCTCCGTCTCCGGCAGGATGCTTGCCGCACGCATCCGCGCCAGCTGACGCGCGAGCAGAATGAAGACCACGCGCAGGTCGCGGATGATGGCCAGCAGCAGTCGCCGCAAGCCTTCGGAACCGCCTTCGGGCGGACGCTGTGCATGCAGTGCCCATACGCGCTCTGCCGCCATCTGACCCGCGACGAGACGCTGCACATCCTCTTTCAGCAAAGACGCCTGCTGCTCCCACACTAGCGGGTGATGCCGCGCGATCTCGAACCACAACGCCGCTGCCTGCGTCTGCGCATCGCATCCGAGCATCGCCAGCAGATCGAGCACATCGCCGCATTCGCGCTCGTTGACGCCATTCTGCGCGCAGACTGCCAGTACGTCGGATAGCACCGATGGCAGCGTGCCGGCACGAGCCTGCCACGCCGCAAGGTGTCCGGCAGCAGTGGTCGTGGCGTGCACCATCGTTGCGTTGTTCCCATGCGTCACGGCATGCGGATCATGCCGCGTGAGGGGTCAGCATAACGCCAGCCGCGCCGCGCGGGGATAGGTCTAACGGATGGATTCCAAGGCTTTCGCGAGACGCTTGGCGGACACCGGTTCAGGCGTTTTCAGTTCCTGGGCGAACAGCGACACGCGCCACTCTTCGATCAGCCAGCGCAACTCATCCAGACCCGTATCACCTGCAGCGCGATGATTGAGATATTCGCGCCAGTAAGGCAGCACCTGCAGCATGCGTTGCTGGTCGCGCGTGGGATCCTGACGAAGGCGTTCAGCGCGCAGGCGCATCGCTTTCAGGTAACGCGGGAAGTGCGCCAACCGTGCGGTCGACAGCTCCCGGAGAATGCCCGGCGCAAGCAATACGTCAAGTTGTTCTTCCAGATCGTCATAACTGGCGCGCGCAAATCCGAGCAGTGGCGGCTGCAACCACGGTTTCAGTTCGGCCTGGGCCTCGATAATGGGTTCGGCCAACTTCAACCGTTCAATCGCCGAACCGAACAATTCCCGTGCGCTGTGGGTGCGAAGCGCTTCGAACGCAGCGGCGCTGCGCACATTGAGGTGCTGGGTTTCGAGCAGATCGGTAAACCCGCCCTCGACGAGATCGTCGCGCAAACCGTCGATGCTGCCGAGTGGCGCGTATTTCAGCGACAGCGCATTGGCAATTGGCAGACGCCGGCGCGCCTGTTTCACATCGCTGGCCAGCGCATTGCGCAGCAAACGTTCCACGCCCTTCAGATGTGCTGCCAGCGCCTCATCACGACGTTCGAAGACGCGCAGCGCGACGGCTTCACGGAGATCGACCAACGCGGGGAACGCCAGCAATCCGCCGTCGGATCGAACTTGCTCTGGAATTTCTTCGAAGTCCCAGCTGGTGACGTCTTCGCGGGTGAGTTCAATATCGGTCTTGCGCGAGAAAGCCTCGCGCGCCTGCCCTTCCCACTGGCCGCGCAACGCGGCAAGGTCGCGGCCGCTGGCTAGCGTGCGACCCTTTTCATCGTGCAGGCGATAACGCATGGAGAAATGCGGCGACAACTGGATGCCAGCGAAATCATCCGCGCTCACGTCGACGCCAGTCGTGCGTTTCAGGAATGACACCAGCACTTTGACCAGCGACTCGTCGCGCGGCGTTTCCGCTTCGACAAAGGCGCGCGCAAAATCCGGCGCAGGGACAAAGTTGCGGCGAAGCACCTTCGGCAACCCGCGAATCAATTCGGCGACTTTCTCGCCCAGCAAACCCGGCACCAACCACTCGCAGCGTGCAGCGGGCAATGCATTGAGCATGGCCAGCGGCAGATGAAGCGTGACGCCATCGGCATCATCACCAGGAACAAACCGGTATTCCAGCCGATAGCGTTGCGGCGGAACATCCAGCGAGGCAGGAAAGGCTTTAGGGTCCAGACCCGAACCGCCGACCATCACATCGTCGATCGACCAGCGCAAAGCGGCCTGCTCGGCAGGGCGCGCATTGCGATACCACGCGTCCAGCGCGCGCGAACTGGCGATGTCTTGCGGCAATTTTCCACGGAAGAAATCGACCAGATCGTCTTCGTGGCGAATCAGACCTTCGCGACGTTGCCGCGCTTCGATACCTTGCGCATCCTCCAGCACGCGCTGGTTGACGCGGACGAAATCAGCGCGCGTGTCGATATCGCAGCGTGCCAGGGCTTCACGCAGGAAGATGTCGTGAGCCAGCGCCGGATCCTGTTGCTGGAACGTCACGGGCCGACGCTCGACCAATGTCAGGCCGAAGAGGCTGATTTGTTCATACGCCACGACGGTGCCGCGTTTGCGCGACCAATGCGCATCTCGGCACGTCCCACGCAACAGATGCGCGGCTTGCTGCTCGATCCATAGCGGTTCGATGCGTGCACACATCATGCCCCACACGCGTCCGCCGATATCCAGAATCTGCGCGGCAAACACCCAGTTGGGTGGCGTCTTGGCTAACGCTGAGCCGAGAAAGACCTGGAAGCGGCGTTCGCGCGTGCCACGGTAAATGCCCTTTTCGTCTTTGTGTCCGACCTGTGTGGGCAACCCAGCGAGCAGGCTGCGGTGCACTGCTTCGTACAAACGCTCAGCTTCGCCATCGCCCCCTCTCCCCTCCGGGGAGAGGGTTGGGGTGAGGGGTTCGGACTTGCGCGAATGTTTATCAGCGCGGCTCTTAATTGATTCTTTTGCTTGAGCACCTGAGACGCCTCGCGAGACTGCCCCCTCACCCCGACCCTCTCCCCGAGGGGGAGAGGGGGTATTTTCGGCGAGGGTGGAAGTGAAACGCCAGCCAAGCTCCTGCGTCACCAACAACAATTGTCGATGCAGCTCACGCCACTCGCGCATGCGCAGGAAACTCAGGAAGTGACGTGAGCACCAGTCACGCAACTTCGATTGCGTCAGCTCCTCATGCGCGCTGTCGTAGTCGCGCCAGAGGTTCAACACGCCAACGATGTCGGATTTCGGATCGGCAAACACGGCGTGCGCCGCATCTGCCTGCTGCCGCGCATCGGCAGGACGCTCACGTGGGTCCTGAATGCTCAGGAAGGCCACGACGGTCAGCAATTCGCGCAAGCTTCCAAGCGTGTTGGCTTCCACCAGCATGCGCGCGAGCTGCACGTCGATCGGCAAACGCGCCAGCGTGCGGCCGATAACGCTGAGCTGCCGTTTCTCGTCGATGGCGCCGATTTCCGCCAGTCGGCGATAGCCATCCGCCACGACGCGTGTATCAGGCGATTCCAAGAACGGAAACTCATCCACTTCGCCCAACTGCAGCGAGAGCATGCGCAGGATGACGTTCGCGAGCGAGGAGCGGAGCAACTCCGGGTCGGTGTATGCCGGCCGCGCTGCATAATCGGCTTCGTCGTACAGGCGATAGCAGATGCCTGGGCCTACTCGCCCGCATCGGCCTTTGCGCTGATCGGCTGCGGCTTGCGATATCGGCTCGACGTGCAGACGTTCGAGCTGACTGCGCTGGCTGTAACGCTTCACGCGTGCCGTACCGGTATCGATCACGTAGCGAATGCGCGGCACCGTGAGTGACGTCTCCGCCACATTCGTGGCCAGCACAATGTGCCGCTTCGGCCCCGGCTTGAAAACGCGATCCTGATCGGTCGCCGATAGCCGCGCATACAGCGGCAGGATTTCCGTCTCCCGATACTGACGGCGCGACAACATCAGATGCGTATCGCGGATTTCGCGCTCACCAGGCATGAAGATCAGTACATCGCCGCGCGGATCGTCGTGCGTAATTTCATCGAGCACCGCGGCAATGTGCTCGGCGCTCCCTTGCTGCATGTCCGAGGCTCGCTGATTGCGACGCGCAGCGACCTCATCGGTGGAACGCCACCGCACCTCCACCGGATACGCACGGCCTTCGACGGACACCACTGGCGCGCCGCCAAAATGTTCCGCGAAACGCGCGGTATCGATCGTGGCGGAGGTGACGATAATCTTCAGCTCCGGTCGCTTTACCGCCAGACGCTTGAGATAACCGAGCAGAAAATCGATGTTGAGACTGCGCTCGTGCGCTTCGTCGATGATGATCGTGTCGTAGGCCGACAACCACGGGTCGCCTTGCGTCTCCGCCAACAGAATGCCGTCGGTCATGAATTTGATCAGGCTTTGCTCGGAAACCTGATCGGTAAAGCGCACCTGAAAACCGACCTTGTCGCCCAGCTGCGTACCCAGTTCTTCCGCGACGCGACGCGCCACCGAGCGCGCCGCCAGGCGACGCGGCTGCGTGCAACCGATCATGCCCGCTTCGCCGCGGCCGGCGGCAAGGCACAACTTGGGCAGCTGCGTGGTCTTGCCCGAACCGGTCTCGCCGGCAATCACCACGACCTGGTGCTCGCGGATCAGTTTGACGATCTCATCCGCGCGCGCAGTGATGGGCAACGACTCGTCCAGGCGAATCGGCGGTTTGTTTTGCGCACGCAGCTGCCTCCGCGCAGCCGAAGCGGCGATGTCGGCGGCAAGCGCCTGCAGCTTTTTCTCGTCCGGTCGGCGCGACAAGCCGCGCCAGCGGCCCAGCAGCCGTCCGAAATCGCGGCTGGAGACCGAATCCAGCAATTTGCGCAACGAGCGCAGGCGGGCTTCCGGAGAGACGGAGGGGGTGTTGGGTGTCGTATCGCTCATGCAGGCGTACATGATAACTTCTGACTGTCGCCCGCACCTCCACACCCCGGCTCACCGGCGTGCTTCACATGGATAAGTGCTTGCCACTCAAATAATCGAGCGAAAAACGCCCTCCCCTCGATGGGGAGGGCGTTTTGCCCTGATCAATCGAACTTCTGGCTGTAGCGCAGATAGACGAACCGTCCGTAGTCGTAGGACGGGTTGTACGCATACAGCGTATCGGTGTTGATGCTGCTGCCTACTTCGAATCCACCGTAGAAATACGGCGCCACGCGGTTGAACACGTTATTGGCGCCCAGCGAAATCGTCCCGTTCCACGGCGTCTTCCAAGACACCTGCACGTCGTTGAAAGTCACCGATGGGATCTGCGTAACGGGAGTTACGCCAGCGCCCGGCAGATAGTAATTCGGCAAGGTGCAGGGGAACGCCGAATACGCCGGGTTGTAGCAACCTTCCTTCAGCGGCGAGTAGTAACGCAGCGTCCACTGGACGTCGAAGTTCTTGTAGTCCCAGCCAATGGTGAAGTTGGAACGCACGCGCCAATAGGAACTGAAGCCGTTGTTGTACGTAACGGGCACACCTTCGTATTGCTCGGTGTTGTTGTGCGTGTAGTACGTGGACTTCGAGTCCAGAGTGAACTGACCGAAGGAGAACTTCGGTATGGCGTACGACAGATCCACGTCATAACCGGCGACATCCAGGAAGCCCTGATTTTCCTCGCTGGAGAAAAGGCTACTGACCTGATAGTCATCCGCCGCCGTGCGCTGGAACAGAGCGCAATCAGCCGCGATACCTAGCTGATAGCAATTGTTGAGCACTTCGTTCGGGCTGATACTCGAGATCACGTTGCGCACGATGTAATGGAAGTGATCGAGCGTCGCGTTGAAGCCAGTGATATAGCTCGGGCTATAGACGATACCAATCTGCGAACTTTTCGAGGTCTCCGGCCGCAGGTGCGGATTGCCGCCTTCGGTGAATGGTGCATACACCGGCGCGCCGCCCGGTGCCGTGACGGGAATACCCGGCGCTTGTTCCTGCTGGAAGCCGTTGGGGAACTCGTTACCCAGGCCTGCGGCGTTCAATGCGTTCTGATTCAACGCTGGCTGGCCGCCGACACCGTTGGAGCAGTTTCTGGCCACCGTAGAGTTGTAGCGGGCGAGACCATAAACGACGTCGCAGGGATCGTTGTAACCCGGATACGTCGTCGAGACACCGCCGAACAAATCACCCACTGTCGGCGCACGGAAGCCGGTGCCGTAGCTGCCGCGAATCATCACGTCGTCGATCGGCTTCCATGTCAATTTGTATTGACTGTTATTCGTGCCGCCGAAGTTGCTGTAGTGAGAAAAACGGTCGGCAACGTCCAGGCTCAACGATTGCGCCATCGGCAAATCCTTGAGCAGCGGGACATTCACCTCGAGCCACGTTTCGCTGACGTTGTATCCGCCAGCGGTCGCTGCGCCAGCGAGATTGGTGGTCAAGCCTTCCGCGGACGGTACGTCCGGCGTGTCGTAGCCGCTGACGTTGCGATGCGACGCGCCCACCGCAAAGGTCAGATCACCGGCAGGCAATGCGTAGAGATCGCCGCTGAAATCGACCTGCGGTCCTTTTTCGTAGCTGCCGTAATGCTCGTAACCGTTGACGGCGACGTAATTGAGCATCGCCGTGGTGTAGCGGCCCAACGCGTCGAGCGGCACGCAACCGGCAATCACATTACCTGGCGTACCGCACTCGATGCTGCCGTTGGATGCCTGGAACGACGGCCCCAGCGCATTGGCGAGATTGGGCAATGAGAAATTGCCGGTTTCCAGAATGGTGCCTTCGTAACGGGTGTCGTAGTAATAGGCATCCCAGTTGAACAGATGCTCGCCGATACCGAAATTGCCTTCCAGGCCGAGGCTGAAGCGTACGTTTTCGACCTTGTTCGACGACAGGCGCGGTAATTCCTGCACGTAACGTTGAAACGCCAGATCCGTGGGTGTCTGCCCTGGCGCATTGGTCGGGTTGTAATAGCTCTGCGAGGAGAGCTCCATATCGTCGTACTGCGGAAACTGCTGCGAGAACAAGGCGTAGGTGGAAAGCGGAAAGCCCGCCAGCTCATTGGTGCTGCCCTGCTCGTTATAGCTGGCCGTGAAGTTGGCGGTGAGATTCTTATTGATGTCGTAATGTCCCTGCGCGAACAGGTTTTTCATGTTCGTCGAACTGAGCAGGGTGTTGTAAGGATTGACGTTGTAGTAATCGCCCGTGTTGGTGACGAGGCCGTTATTGGCATACGTAGGCTGCTGGAACAGGTGGTAGTCGTTGATGTTGCGCGAATTGCCACCGTTATTCAGAACCCAGATATTTCCGGCTGAATCGAAATACTGGCCCTGCGGCCCCAGCGAACTCCAGCCGTTGAGCGGATAGTTGTTCGTCTCCGGATAAGCGCTGTAGGGGCGATCCCCTGCGCTGATCGAATCCTGCTTCTGGTACTGCGCGGCCAACTCGATCTCGCCGTTGTTGTATTTCTTGCCGAACAGAACACTGTATTGGCCCTGATCGCCATCGCCATGCGGCAGGTACTTGCCGTTATAGACGTCAACTTCGGCGCCGTTGAAATCCTTTTTTGTAACAATGTTCACCACACCGGCAATCGCATCGGAACCATAAATGGCGGAGGCACCGTCGGCCAACACATCGATGTGATCGATGATCGAGACCGGAATCGTGTCGAGATTGGTGAACCCGTCGAACGATGTGCCCACGCGCTTGCCGTCGAGCAGTACCAGCGAGCGCTGCGCGCCCAGGTTACGCAGGTCGATATACGAACCGCCGACGTCCGGACCGGCTTCGTCAGGATCGGATTTGCTGATGTCAGGTGTCGATGCGGACGTGAGGTTCTGCAGAAGCTGGCCGACAGTAGCGAAGCCCTGCTTCTGAATGTCCTGGGAGGTAATGGTGACGACGGGCTGGGCCATTTCCACATCCACACTGCGAATCAGCGAGCCGGTGACGGTCACTGTTTGCAGAACTTTGGGAGCCGGCGCTGGCGCGGGTGCCGCGGTAGTTGTCTGACTAGTCTGTGCAGGTGTTGCCGGTTGTGGCGACGGTCCTGTTTGCTGCGCGACGCTTGTGGTGGTCTGCGCATAGGCGCTTCCCATCACCCCTGCAAACGTGCCGCAAATTAATACACACAACAGCTTTTTCCGCTGGATCTTCATCATTAACTCCCCTCGTAAGTTTCACGCAAGAATTAATTAACGCCTGCGTGTATTCGATTCCTCTCGAATGCAGAGAGAAAAACACGTTCCCCTGTTTTTTGAAGATAGCGACAACTGCTAATGGCGTGTAGTGCCAATTGATAAAAATTTGATGCATGCGCTCATCTGCTTGTGATGAAAAAACGCAATAAAAAAATGTAATGGAATAAGTATGCATAACTGATTGCATACGTAGCCCTTGGTAAAAAACAAAATCGCACGAAAAAGCGTTATCGCTTTTTTAGTGATTGTTTTGATAATCCCGTTATCACTGTCGACGTTGGTTTGTGACACCACATCAGTACGACGAACAAGACGAAAACAAATCGACAGCCAGGCGTATGTCGCGTGGGCGTTGTTCGGGCGAAGGGCCGCGCGCAGGCAGGACGATTCGACGCACACGCGATGGCCCGCTTTCACGTAAATTAGGCCCACAGCCCGTTAGACCCATTCGTTGGGTCCCGGGCAGGCCTGACCTTGGGCTGACCGCTTTTGACGCAATTTATTGAGCCAACCGCCGTCAATTGGTTAAGCTCCCCGGGCTTCATGCGCCTCGAAAAGAGGCACCCACGGGGATTTTCTTGAGCGCCAGACCCAACCAATCACAATCCGGACTATCGTTCTTCACGGCCGTTCTGCTGGCGCTGGTGGTAGCCGCGTTGAATATCGGCCTGTGGTGGTGGGCCAACCGGCCGCACGGCCCGGAAGACTGGCATGGCCAGATCAACGGCATCTCCGTATCGCTGTTCCAGCGCTACCAGAACCCCTTCAAGCAGGATTACCCGACCGACGACCAGGTCGACAGCGACCTGAAGCTGCTGCGTCAGTACACCCCCCGGATCCGCACCTACGCGACTACCGAGACCCCGCAGGTCTATCGCCTGGCCCAGAAAGAGGGGCTGAAAGTGATGGCCGGCGCCCAGATCGACACCCGTCTGGACAATAACGAGAAGGAGCTGGATGCGCTGATCGCTCTCTCCCAGCGCTATCCGAACACCATCGAGCGGGTGATCGTCGGCAACGAAGTGCTGTTCCGCAACGACATCAGCCTGGACAAGATGATCACGTACCTGGATCGGGCCAGGGCGCATATCCGCCAGCCGGTATCGATCGCCGAACCGGACTACATCTGGCTGAAGTACCCGGAGCTGGCCGATCACGTGGATTTCATCACGATCCACCTGTTCCCATTCTGGAATGGCATCCCCGTATCGAGCGATCCGGCGAAGTCCAGCGCGTTCCTGGCTGCGCAAGGCGCCTATCGAACGCTTCAAGAGCGCTTCCCCAACAAACACATTGTGGTCGGCGAGATCGGCTGGCCTTCCAACGGCGATCGCCGCGAGCGCGCCTACCCGTCGATTTCCAACGAAGCAATCTTCGATCGCGAGTGGCTGCTCTGGGCGAAAAAGAACAACGTCGACTACTTCCTGTTCGAAGCTTTCGACCAACCCTGGAAGGAAAACCTCGGCGAAGGCCGCACGGGCGCCTACTGGGGCATCTTCAATGCCGATCGTCAGCCGAAATTCCCGTTCACCGGACCGGTGACGGAAGACACCGGCTGGCCGTGGAAAGCCTTGGCGGCGAGCTTGCTGGCCATCCTCCCGATGATCTGGTTCAGCTATCGCTACAACCGTTTCAAGCTCACCGGCCGGCTGTTCTTCGACGTTCTGATCCAGCTCGCCTGCGGCCTGATCGTCTGGTCGGTCACGCTGCCTTTCAATTTCTATCTGGACTGGGTCGACTGGAGCATGCTGGTGCTTCTGTTCCCCGCGCAGGTCGCCATCCTGGCGATCCTGCTGATCAACGGTTTCGAGTTCACCGAAGTGCTTTGGCGGCGCAAGTGGATTCGCCACGCCGGTTTGCTGCCGCCTGATCCGGTCGAGAAACAGCCGTTCGTGTCCATCCACTTGGCTTGCTACAACGAGCCGCCGGAGATGGTCTTCGTCACGCTCGATTCGCTGGCGGCACTCGATTACCAGAATTACGAAGTGCTGGTGATCGACAACAACACCAAAGATCCGGCGATCTGGCAGCCGGTGCAGGAATATTGCGAGAAGCTCGGTTCGCGCTTCCGCTTCTTCCATCTGGAACCGTGGCCGGGCTTCAAGGCCGGCGCGCTGAACTTTGGCCTGAAGGAAACCAGTCCCAAGGCGGATGTGGTCGCGGTGATCGACGCCGACTATGTCGTGCGTGCCGATTGGCTGGCCGCGCTCACCGGCTACTTCCACGATCCGAAGGTCGCGGTCGTGCAATGCCCGCAGGCGCATCGCGATTTTGAGCACAACCGCTTCCGCCGCATGACCGCGTGGGAATACGACGGCTTCTTCCGCATCGGCATGCATCATCGCAATGAACGCAACGCGATCATCCAGCACGGCACGATGACGATGGTGCGCCGATCCGCACTGGAAGGCACCGGCGGCTGGTCGGAATGGACGATCTGCGAAGACGCCGAACTGGGCCTGCGGCTGATGCACGCCGGCTACGAACTCGTCTATGTCGACGAACTGATGGGCAAGGGCCTCACGCCCGCCGACTTCAAGGCCTACAAGAGCCAGCGTTATCGCTGGGCGTTCGGCGCCATGCAGATTCTCAAGGGCCGCTGGAGCTGGATGACGAAGAAAGGTCCGCTCACCGGCGGCCAGCGCTTCCACTTCCTCACCGGCTGGTTCAGCTGGTTCGCCGACGCGCTGCATTTGATCTTCACGCTGATGGCGATCTTCTGGACGGCGGGCATGGTCGGGCTGCCGCAGATATTCAGCCTGCCGATGCAGCTGTTCCTGATTCCCGTCATCGGCTTCTTCTTCGCCAAGGCGCTGTTCGGCTTCGTGCTGTACCGCGCCCGCGTGCCATGCGGCTGGTATGACACCTTCATGGCATCGCTCGCCAGCATGGGTCTGAGCCATGCGATTGCGCGCGGCATTCTTCATGGTCTGACGCGCGAAAAGACATCCTTCGTGGTGACCGCCAAGAGCCGGCGCCTAGGTGGCAGCAACTTTGCGGCGTTCGCACCGGTACGCGAGGAAATGCTGATGCTCTGCGCGCTGGCACTGTGCGTCATCGGCATGTCGATGAGTACCATCTCGCATTACACGGAAGGCAGATTGTGGATCTTCATCCTGTCTGCGCAGGCGATTCCGTACATCTCTGCATTGATCGGCGCATGGATTGCTCACAGCGCGGGTGACAAGGCCGGCTGATGCCAACAATTGCCACAGCTCGCTCCCTCTCCCCTCTGGGGAGAGGGCCGGAGTGAGGGGCCACTCTCGCGAGGAGGTCAGCTTCACCACAAGAGCCGCCCCTCACCTCAATCCTCTCCCCGAAGGGGAGAGGAAGCGAGGGCAAAAGGCGCGCTATTAAATAAGAATTGGCTTAATGCGCGATCCATCTGCAACTGGCTAAGCTGCCACTTGCGATGCTGTGACAAGGATGGAACCCTGAGGCATGCGCCGGATTCGACGCCGCCACATTCTGCTTCTGCTGTTGCTGATTCCGGGATTGAGTCATGCCGGGGTGCAACTGATTGTGGACGGCGTGGACGATCCGCTGAAAGCCGCCGTCATCGCCGGCGTCAGCCTTTCCCAATACGCCAATCGCGATGTGAGCGAGGCCCAGGTGCATCGCCTCTACGAAAAGGCCGACGCTCAAGTCGCCACCGCGCTGCAACCGTATGGTTACTACGACGCGCATGCAACCGGAAAGCTCGAACAATCCGGCAAGGACTGGAAGGTGACTTTGCACGTAGTGCCGGGCGATCCGGTCAACGTGACGTCGGTCGATATCAAGCTCGACGCCTCCGCCGCAAAACTCGCGCCCATTCGTTCGGCGCGTCGCGCGATCGACAAGCTCAAGGGTGAACGTCTCGACGATGCAGCCTACGACTCGGCGCGCGACGGATTGAGCGGCGCGCTCACCGCGAATGGCTATCTCGATGCACGCATGACCGTGCATCGCGTGGAAGTGAATCGCAGCGAGCACAGCGCCACCATTCATCTGGCTTGGGAAGTCGGCCGCCGCTACCGCTACGGACACATCCACTTCGAAGGTTCGCAATTCCAGGAAGGGTTTCTCGATCGCTATGTGCCATTCAAGCCGGACGATTATTTCGATCAGGCGCAACTGCTGAAGCTGCAGCAGACATTGAGTGGCGCCGACTATTTCTCCGTCGTCAACGTGGTTCCGCAAATCGATACCGCCAAGAATGGCATCGTCGATGTCGACGTGGAACTCTCACCCGCCAAACGCACCATTTACACCGCGGGCCTGTTCGTCGGTACCGATACTGGTATTGGTGTGCGCGGCGGTGTCGAACAGCGCTGGGTAAACAAGTACGGCCACAAATGGAAGAACGATGTTGTCCTGGCACAACGTCTGAAGATGGTGTCGACGCAATACACCATTCCGCTGCCGGGTGATAACCAGCGCAGCCTGAACTTCGGCGCCACGTATCGCGATTCCGACACCGTGACGTCGCAATCGCGCACGCTCGAACTGATCGCGAACGAAAGCGAGCTTTGGCATGACTGGGTGCGCACGGTAGGCGTGCACGCACTCACCGGCACATTCGACGTCGGCAAGACACCCGACGAACCCGAAAGCACACCAGGCGTGGAACATGGCAGCAGCACGCTCGTTTATGCCGAGGGTTCGCTTGCGCGCAAACAGGCCGATAACTTCGATTTCGTTCGTCGCGGCTGGTCCGTCAGCATCGATGCAAAGAGCACCGCTGGCGACCTCCTTTCGTCCGCGAGCTTCAGCCAGATTACCGTCGATGGAAAATGGATACGCGCGTTCTGGCGCAACAACCGGCTGATTCTGCGCGGCACGATCGGACACACCTGGACCGACGATTTCGACGCGCTGCCGCCGCAGTTGCGTTTCTTCGCGGGTGGCGATCAATCCATTCGCGGCTATCCGTTCCAGGCGATCGGCCCTGAAAACAGCTTTGGCCGTGTGATCGGCGGCCACAACCTGGCCATTGCCAGCGCCACCGTGGAGCACTACTTCACGCCGCGTTGGGGCATCGCGACCTTCGTTGATGCCGGTAACGCTTTCGACGGCACCAGTGTGCAAGCAAAAATCGGTACCGGCGTCGGTGTACGCTGGCGCTCACCGGTTGGCATGATCCGGCTCGACGTCGGCACGCCGATCAACGATGCACAACGCCATGGTGTCGAGTTGCACCTGGTCATCGGGCCGGATCTGTGAGGCCATGACGTGAATACCGCATCCCAGCCCACTCCCCGTCCGCGCCGTCGCTGGCTTCGTTTATTCGGCATCACTGTGTTGCTTGTCGTCATCGTGCTGACGAGCAGCATCGGCTGGTTGTTGTGCACGGCGTCTGGCCTGCGCTTTGCACTGGAACGTGCGCAAGGTTTCACGAACGGCGCGCTGCAGGTGCAGAACGCGCAGGGGCGCCTGATTGGCCCGCTGCAAGTAGGCAGCGTGCGCTATGACGATGGCGAAGGAACGCATGTCACGGTGACGAACGCGGACATCGACTGGCACATCGCAGCCCTACTCTACAAACGTCTGCACGTCATCAGCCTCAACGTCGACCGTGTAGACGTTGCACTACCTAAGTCCAAGGAAGAATCTTCTTCCAATAGCTTTTCGTTGAAACCTCCCATCGAGATGGTGCTGGATCGCGCGCACGTCGGCCCGGTGAACATCACGCAGGACAGCAAACCAGTATTCGCCTCCGACCAGCTCGATCTGGCCGGCCGCTGGACGAACGACGGCATCAGTGTCGATCGCTTGGCACTGCGTGCACCCGAAGGCAACGTCCATGTGGATGGCCAGCTCGGTATCGGCAAGCGTTATCGAGGAAAAGGCCACGCCGTGGCGTCGTGGAAGATCGGCGACAACGAATATGCCGGCACCATTGATGCGCAAGGCAATGGACGCAAGGCGCAACTGCAAGTCGCCCTGACGCAACCCATGCTCGCGCAACTGCAGCTTGAGATGGATCAGCGCAAGAACAATGCGTGGACGGGCAAACTCGACCTTCCCGCGTTCGATCCGAAACCATTGATCGGCGACAGTTCGATTTCGCGTCTCGCGGCAAACCTGCAAGGCAGCGGCGATCAGTACGGCGGCACCATCACCGGCGCCGTCGATCTCAACGACTATCACCTGTTGCTGCAACCGCTTGAGGGCCAGTTCGACGAGGACTTCAAGACGCTCACGCTGAAACAACTTCAGCTCGCTTCGCCGCAGATAAAAGGTCAGGTGACCGCCAGCGGTACCATTCAGCTCGACGCGCACCCCGTAAGCGCCGATCTCGCTGTCGGCTGGAAAAACCTGGAATTACCCGCCGATCTGGTTGGCCAGGTGCTGGATAGTCAGGGCCAGATCACCGCAAAAGGAAGCGTCGATCAGTATCACGCCGAAGGCGATGTCACCATCGGTCCGCCGGGCAAACCGGCGAAGCTCGCGTTGAATCTTGACGGCACACCGAAGCAGATCCAGCTGCACACGCTCAGCTTGTTGCAGCCGCAAGGTCAGCTAACCGCCAACGGCACGCTCACTCTGCAGCCGGATCTCGCGTGGCAATTCCAGGCGACTGCGAGCAAATTCGATCCAGGTCAGTTGTTCGTCGACTGGCCCGGTTCGCTCGATGCCGACTTCGGTACGCAAGGCACGCTCATCAAGAATAGCCCCAACGTCACGCTCGATTTGCGCAAACTCGAGGGCACCCTGCGGCAACGCCGTTTGCATGGTGTGGGCCATCTGCATCTGTCGCCCAATGATGTGCTCGACGGCACCTTGGAACTCGCCTCCGGCAACAGCACCGTGAAAGTGCTAGCGCGACCGGGTGATACGAACAACGCGGATGTGACGCTTGCCATCGCATCGTTGAACGATTGGTTGCCGCAATCCGGCGGTCAATTGAATGGCCAGTTTCATGTGCGTGGAAAGCTTCCGAAGCTGGCCATCAACGGTACGCTGCAAGGGCAAGCCATCGCATGGGAACAGCAAACCATTCAGCGTCTGAATTTGCAGGCTGATATTCCCGATATCAGCAATCCCGGTGGCAAACTTGCCATTGACGCCTACGGCGCCGACATCGGCGGCCTCGCTTTCCACCAGATCGATGTAAATGGTCATGGCACGTCCGCGCAGCATCAGCTGACGTTGAATGCGCAAGGCCAGCAGCTTTCCACCGCGCTGACACTCAATGGTTCGCTGAAAGGCCCGAACTGGAACGGCACGCTTTCTGCGCTCACGCTCGATGTGCCTGGGTTGCCACGCTGGCATCTACAGCAGCCGACGCGGCTTGCATGGAATAACGGCAGCGCGAATGTCGGTGATCTTTGCCTGACTGCAGGCGAGCCGTCGCTGTGCGTCAACGGCAATTACGACAAGAGCGGCAATCTCGACGCCAGTTATCGCCTGCACGCCGTGCCACTCACACTGGTGATGGATGCGTTGGGTAGCGCAAATATGCCAGTCAGCGCCGAAGGCGTGCTCGAGGGCAACGGAAAAATCCATCGCAATGCCGCAGGCAGTCTGACGGGCAATGCAAGCATTACCTCATCGCAAGGCCGCGTCTTCTATAACGAACACCCCGATCAACCTGCGCTCACGTACAACAACCTATCGCTCAACGCCACGCTCGCGCCTGGAAACCAGCAGGCGACACTTCATGCCGTGGTCGATGGCAGCGGCTATGTGAATGGACAGGCATCCATCACCGGTGCGCAGCAGGTGCTGAACGGCCAGATCGGCATGCATCTGGACAAGCTCGACGTCATTGATCTGTTCACCGATTCACTGGCGAACGTCAAAGGCAAGCTTGACGGCAACTTCAAACTCGGCGGCACGTTGAACGAACCCGACATCACCGGGCTGGCCAGCGTCGACAGCTTCGCCGCCGAAGTTCCCGATGCAGGATTGAAACTCACAAACGGCCGATTGACAGTCAGTGCCGCCGACACACATCAGTTGCGCATCAACGGTACGGTGCAATCCGGTAAAGGATCGCTGGCGATTGAAGGTATCGCGGGGCTCGATGCGCAAACACCGACCACGATCACCTTCAAGGGCACCCAGTTCACGGCAGTCGATATTCCTGCCGCGAAAGTCGTCGTCTCGCCAGATGTACTCGTGCGACGCGATACGCAAGGCATCAACGCCACCGGCAGCGTGTCGATGGACAGCGCTGACGTGAATCTCGACAAGTTGCCGGGCAATGGCGTGAACAAGGCGTCATCGGACATCGTGATCGTCGATCAACCGCAGCAACCGGCCAACGAAGGCGGCATGCCTATCAATGCGTCGATCAAGGTCGATCTTGGACAGCACGCGCATCTTGTCGGCATGGGTCTGGACGGCCGATTGAGCGGCGTGATCACGGTGAACGAACGGCCCGGCCGTGAAACCACCGGTCAAGGCCAAGTGAGCGTCGACGGTACCTACAAAGCCTACGGCCAGAACCTGCAAATCCAGCATGGCTTGCTGTTGTTCGCCAGCTCGCCGATCAGCAATCCCGGCCTCAATATCCGGGCCATGCGCAGCCTTACGCCGAATGCCACGATCGATGAAGGTCAGCAAGTCGGGCTGCTCATCTCTGGCACGGCGCAGCGGCCAGTCGTCACCGTGTTTTCCAACCCGGCGATGGATCAATCCGACGCGCTGTCCTATCTGGTGACGGGCAAGCCGATTTCGCAGGTGAAAGGCGGCGAAGGCAACATGGTGACGACGGCGGCACAGGCGCTAGGATCGGCGACCGGCAATTACCTGGCAAAGAGTGTCGGCAGCAAACTCGGCATCAGCGACATTGGCGTATCGAGCAGCGATGCATTGAACGGCAGCTCGGCATTCACCGTCGGCAAATACCTTTCGCCGCGGCTGTATCTCAGCTACGGCATCGGCCTTTTCGAGCCCGGACAGGTGATCACGCTGCGTTATCGCCTGAGCAAGCGCTGGAGTTTCGAGGCGCAGAACGCTACCGACTTTAACCGCGCCAGCCTCAACTATCGCATCGAGAAATAACCGCGCAGCGTTACCGCTTGTGCATGGAACAGCCGCAGCCCTCGTCGTGATAACGCCCGGTAGGTTCCACGGTGCCCTGCTTGCCGTATTTGTCGTGCGGCCGGACCCAGTCGCCCAATGCGTGGTGCGGGCCGTGTTCCGCCCTGCCCTTGGGACTGACATCCAGGAACGGATAGATTCCCAGAAATAGTTCGCACCCGCGCCCGAAGGCAGCGTAGGTGAGAAAAATCTCGCCCTTCTCGTTCTTGTAGAAAACACTGTCACCCGATAGATCTTCCATCGGCGGATCGATGTCGCGGAAGTTATACGATGCCTTCTTTGCCTGAACCTGTTCCGGCGTGTACGACACGTTGAAGTCGTAATTGAAATCGCTGTGATACGAAGACACAAATGGAAAACGCCAGCCCATTCGCTTGCGCAGCGCTTCGATTTCTTCGATAGGTGCACGCGCGATCGCGACATAGGAAAGATCGTGATTCTGAAGATGCACCAACGTGCCCTCCACGTGATCGACTTCCAGCGCGCAGCCCACGCAATGATGCTGCTGCCCTGGACCGAGCATGTAATGCTTGACGAAGAGCTGGCTCCGTCCGTCAAAAAGATCCGATAGCGACAGCTTTCCGGTCGGACTATCGAACTGATAATCCTTGTCGATCTTGAGCCACGGAAGCGCGCGCCGCTCGGCGTTGAGCTGATCGTTCAGCCGCATATGCGCCTTTTCCTTCGCCACCAGAGCCCGGCGCGCTTCCAGCCATGCTTCACGCGATACGACTTCATGTTCCATGACGATCTCCGATGAAACGTTTCAATGTGCCGCAACCGGTTGTTCGCCGGCTGGTGTCTGCGCGATGCGCAACAACGCCGCACCGATCAGCGCTGCCAACGCGGCAAAACACGCGCCCACCAAAAATGCAGATTGATAACCGGATGCCAGCGCAAACGTCTGCGTACGCCCTGCCGCAAGCAACGCTTGGGATCGCGATGCGGCGAGACTGGCGAGCACGGCAAGTCCAAGTGGGCCGCCCAGCATGAAAGCGGTGTTGACCATTCCGGACGCCAGGCCCGATTCGCTCGGGGCCACATCATTCATCGCGGCCAGCAACATCGGATTGAACGCAATGCCTGCACCAAGTCCCAGCATCACCATGCCCGGAAAAATGTCAGGCAGAAAATGTCCGTTTTCCGGTGCATGCGAGAACAAAAGCAAACCGCATGCGGCGAAAACAAGACCCCATGCCAGGGGACGGCGAATGCCAAAGCGCATCACCAGCTTCGCCGACAGGCCGAGCGAAAACGCAGCCATGATGATGTTGGCGGGCAAAAATGCGAGCCCGACTTCCATCGGGCTGTATCCGAGCACCAGCTGCATGTACAAAGCCGAGAGAAAAAACCACGCGAACATCGACGCCGCCCACAACACGGCAGTGATATTGGCAACCGCCAGATTGCGCAGGCGGAACAGACGCAGCGGCATCAGCGGCACACGCACGCGCGTTTCGATCCAGAAAAACAACATCAGTATCAGCACCGCTACAGCGAGTTGCCCTAGCGTGCGTGACGATGTCCACCCCATCTGGTTGCCGTTGATGATGGCGTATACCGCCAATAGCATGGCCGTCGTCACCGTCACCGCACCCCATACATCCAGATGCCGCGACCCCGACGTCCCATGTGCTGCGGGCAACAAGCGTAACGACAGCGCCATGACGATGATGCCGATGGGCAGATTTACCAGGAATATCCAGTGCCAACTCAAACTACTGGTCAGCACGCCGCCAAGCATCGCACCAATGCTGCCACCGCCGGCACACACGAAACCGTAGATGCCCATCGCTTTCGCGCGATCGGCGGGTTCCGTAAACAGGTCCATGATTAACGACAACCCGACCGCGCTGACGACGGCGCCGCCGAGTCCTTGCACGCTGCGCGCAACGACCAGTTCGAGCTGTGTCGTCGAGAGGCCGCATGCGAGCGATGCCAAGGTAAAAAACACGATCCCGTACAAAAACAGTTTTCGATGGCCGTACAGATCGCCAAGCCGTCCACCCAGTAAAAGAAAACCTCCATACGTCAGCATGTAGGCATTCACGACCCACGCCAGCGCCGTATCGGTAAACAGCAGATCCGTTTTGATCGACGGCAGTGCCACGTTCACGATGGTCGTGTCCAGCACGATCATCAGTACGCCAAGGCATAGCACCATTAACGCCCACCAGCGACGATCCGAATGTTCCGGCGTGCGTGAAGCTGAGTCGGTGGAAGATGCCGTCATGATTTCTCCTGAAAGTTGTTACGGCCGCGAACCCGGCCGGCTGCCTTTGTAACAGCGTCGAACGAGTCGATCCGAAATCGACATGTTGAACCGGGTGCTTCCGGTCATGCTACTTAGCTTTCCATAAGATGCGACAAGCGAGCTTGCCCCCTCTCCCCTCCGGGGAGAGGGCTGGGGTGAGGGGCAATTCTTGCGCAAAGGCATCATGTTGCAGGGAAATCCGTCGCGGAATCTGTTTGCAAAGATGGTGCTCTGTGCAAGCGGCGCCCCCTCACCCCAACCCTCTCCCCGAAGGGGAGAGGGAGTATCTGCGGCGGCATCGGACCATCTTCGCTAGGGATGAAGCCGGCGCCAAAAATTATGGAAAGATCAATAGACCATACAGCGTTAGCGCCCTGCGACGGCGTTGCTGCGCTGCGGTTTGACACACACGATTTAGATCGATTTAAATCCGATCTTCAGTGCGTTCCGGCCGAGCGTTTCCGTACGGCCTTATAGGGGTGACAGATGCTCAAGGCGCCAGAATCTTTCGTGACACGTCGTCGGCAATCGCTCGCGGTTTTCGCTTTGGCATTTTTTACGACGTTGGCATGTGCCGGTCCGAACAACGACGTTTTCTACAGCTCCTTCGAAACTGGCCAGCCCTCGCCTATCGCGAGTCCGCCAAATGCCGCATTCGGTGTGCAGGTTGCTGGTGGGCCCGCCGCGCAGGATGCTTACAGCGCGAAACCGGGTATGGGATTCACCGGACTTCATTCGCTGCATTACTTCGGCAACGCTGGCGGCAAGCAGGAAGCCGCCATTTTCGACGTCGACGTGCCAGTCAGCGCGAACACGCAGCTTTCATATCTGTTGTTTCCCTGCATCGTTGCTGACGATCTGCACGACCCGTCAACCTATGTCGCGGTCGATCTGATCTTCGACGACGGCACGCGTTTTTCCGCACACGCTGCGCAAGATCAGCATCGCATCGCTGCGGATGCACACGCGCAAGGCGAAAGCCGCACGCTGTATGTGAATCAGTGGAACAGGCTGGCGATCGATGTGGGCCATGTCGCAGCTGGGCGCCGTATTCGTCACATCGTGCTGGTGCATAACGGGCCCGCCGCACACTTCGAAGGATTCCTGGACGACCTGCGGGTTGGCCCCGCAGCGGAAAGCGTGTCCGATCAGCATCCCAGCGATCTGGTGGAAACGCGTCGCGGCACCAATTCCAACATGGTGTTCTCGCGCGGAAACACCTTTCCTGCGCTGGTGTTACCGCACGGCTTCAATTTCTGGACGCCGGTGACGGATGCGAGCTCCGACTGGATGTACCAGTATCAGGATCGTAACGACGCCAACAATCGCCCGCGCCTGGAAGCCTTTTCGCTCTCTCACGAGCCCAGCCCCTGGATGGGTGACCGTCAGACCTTCCAGATGATGCCGGCGGCCGTTGCCTCGGGCGCGCCGAATGCGAATCGCGAAGCACGTGCATTGAGCTTCACTCATGACAACGAGGTTGCCCACGCGCATTACTACAAAGTGACGTTCGACAACGGCATTGTTGGCGAGATGACGCCCACCGATCACGCCGCAGCGTTCCGTTTCACCTTTCCCGGCAATCGCGGACAGCTGATTTTTGACAACGTCACGAACGATGCTGGCATCACGCTCGATCCTTCGCATCGCAGCTTCAGCGGCTACTCCGATGTAAAGAGCGTGCTTTCGACGGGAGCCACGCGCCTCTTCTTCTACGCGACGGTGGAGCAGCCGGTAAGCGAAAGCGGCAAGTTGACGGGCGAGAATCGCGACAACGTTACCGCATGGTTTGGCTTCGACACGTCGAAGACAAAAACGGTAAATGTGCACATCGCCACATCGCTGATAAGTCTGGACCAGGCCAAGCACAACCTTGCGCTGGAAATCGGTCCGAACGAAAGCTTCGACGATGTGCGCAACGCAGCGCAGAAGATTTGGGACAAGCAGCTTGGCATCGTCCATGTGCAAGGCGCCAGCCAAGGCGAGCTTGTCACGCTTTACTCGAGCCTTTATCGCTTGACGATGTATCCCAACTCGGCCTACGAGAATACGGGTACGGCGACGAAACCCGTCTATCGCTACGCAAGCCCGTTCTCTGCCGAAGTAGGCAAAGACACGCCAACGCAAACTGGCGCACGCATCGTCGACGGCAAAGTGTTCGTCAACAATGGTTTCTGGGATACCTACCGCACTGCATGGCCGGCCTATAGCTTGTTGATGCCGCAGCAGGCGGGCACGATGATCGATGGCTTCGTGCAGGAATATCGCGATGGCGGCTGGATCGCGCGCTGGTCCTCGCCGGGCTATGCCGACTTGATGGTAGGCACCAGCGCAGATGTCGCTTTTGCCGACGCGTGGCTCAAGGGCGTGCACAACTTCGATGTGCGCTCGTTCTACCAGGCTGCGTTGAAAGACGCCACGGTGGTAAGTCCCTTGATGGGCACCGGCCGTAAGGGTTTGCAGCGCTCGATCTTCAACGGCTACACCGACAAGGACACCAAGGAAGGTCTGTCGTGGTCGATGGACGGCTATATCGCCGATTTTGCCATAGGCAACCTTGCACGCGCGCTTGGCGAGCAACACACCGGAGCTGACGCTTATCAGTCGCAATATGCCGAAGATGCGACCTACTTCGACAATCGCGCACTGAATTACGTCAATCTTTTCAACCCGGATATCGGCTTCTTCGTTGGCCGCGATGCGCAAGGAAACTGGCGCTACACCAAGCAGAACTTCGATCCGTTCCAGTGGGGCGACGATTACACCGAGACGGATGCATGGAATATGGCATTCCACGCGCCGCAAGATGGCGCTGGGCTAGCGGCACTTTATGGTGGCCGCGACGCGCTTGCCGCCAAGCTGGATCAGTTCTTCGCCACGCCAGGCATCTATCACGTTGGCAATTACGGCAAGCCGATCCATGAAATGCGTGAAGCACAGGCTGTGCGCATGGGGCAGTACGGCCATAGCAATCAGCCATCGCATCACATCATCTACATGTACGACTACACCGGTGAGCCGTGGAAAGCACAGGACAAAGTGCGCGATGTATTGGCACGACTTTCCGTCGGCAGTTCCATCGGCCAAGGCTACGTGGGCGATGAAGACAACGGCGAAATGTCAGGCTGGTGGCTGTTCAGCGCGGCGGGGTTTTATCCCTTGCGCATGGGCACGCCGGAATACGTGATCGGCGCACCGTACTTTCCACATATGGACATCACGTTGGAAAACGGCAAACACATCGTCGTCAATGCGCCGAATGTGAGCGATAGCAATCGCTACATCCAGAGCGTGCGTGTGAATGGTCAGCCCTGGAACAAAGTCACACTGCCGCATGCCTTGCTTGCAAACGGCGCTACGCTGGACTTCACCATGGGCCCAGCGCCATCAAAGTGGGGTAGCAGCGAGGACGCATTACCGCCTTCGCTGACAACGCAAGGCAAGCCATCACCCATGCGCGATCTCGTGGGCAAAGACGACGGACAAGCGGCCAGCGATCCAGCCATGCCCGACCTCGCCAATCTGTTCGATCATACGAGCGACACCGAGGCACAGTTGCCAGGCGCGCATCCCATCGTGAGCTGGCACTTCTCGCAGCCTCACGCCATTGCGATGTATACGCTCACCTCGCCGATTCATGCGGCGGCGCCATCGAATTGGAAGCTCGAAGCCTCGGACGATGGTCAGCACTGGTCGACACTTGATGCCAGGGATCACCAGCGCTTCCCGTGGCCGCGCCAGACGCGTGTCTTTGGCGTCCGGCAGCCCGCAAAGCACGCCTACTACCGGATCGCTTTCGACGATGCTGCATCAGCACACGCAGCACTGGCTGAGATCGAACTGATCGGCCCGACAACACAGTAAGGGGCGTCGCCTCGTCACTTCCTGGTGAAGGTGACGAGGCAGTCGCATAGCCCGAAAGTCATGCACACAAGCGCGTCATGGCGCACTATCTTGGAGAACTCACTCCACAGATAAGGGGATTGCCATGCAGCGATTTCGATCAATTTTTACTGCGGCGGCTTTGAGCGGTGCCACGGTTCTGATGGCAATGCCCGCCATGGCGGCCAGCCCCGCGACAAATGCCGGCAACTCGAACATCGGCATTGATCTTGCCGGCATCGATCAATCGATTCACCCGGGCAACGATTTCTTCGGTTACGCCAATGGCACTTGGCTGAAGACTGCGCAGATTCCGGCAGACCGCTCCAGTACTGGCAGCTTTCTCCTCGTCTATCAGATCGCCGAAAAGCGCACGTCCGACCTTATCCAGAGTCTCGCCAAGTCCAACGCGGCCGCCGGTTCGAATTCTCGCAAGATTGCGGACTATTACGCCGCTTTCATGGACGAAGCGAACATTGAGAAGCTTGGGCTCGCACCGCTGAAAGCCGAGCTCGATCAAATCGACGCCATCAAGACCCGCGATGACCTCTCCCGCGTACTGGGCAGCCAGATGCGCGCCGATGTGGACCCCATCAACTCGACGAATTTCCACACCGAAAATCTTTTTGGTGCGTTCGTGACACAGGGTCTCGAAGACACCTCGCATTCGATGGTGTACCTGATGCAGGGTGGCCTGGCCATGCCGAGCCGCGACTACTACGTGTCGCAGGATCCGCAAATGGTGGCGGCGCTCGCGAAGTATCAAACCTATGTGGCATCGCTGTTGAAACTCGCCGGCACACCCGATGCCGATGCGCAGGCGAAGTCCATCGTCGCGCTGGAAACGAAGATCGCGCAAGCGCAGGAAAGCCTCGTCGACAGTCAGGACGTGCACAAAGCCAACAACGTGTGGAGCATGAGCGACTTCGCTCAGAAAGCGCCAGGCATCAATTGGACGGCGTATTTCAAGGCGGCAGGCCTGAGCGATCAGCAGCATATTGATGCATGGCAGCCATCAGCGACTACAGCGATCTCCGCCCTCGTCGCGAGCGAGCCGGTCGAAACATGGAAGCAGCTTTTGCGTTATCACGCCATCGACGGTGCAGCACCGATGCTGCCGAAAGCCTACGTCGATCTCAATTTTAACTTCTACGGCACCACGCTGCAGGGAACGCCGCAACAGCAGGAGCGCTGGAAGCGTGCCGTTGTGTTGACGAATGCAGACCTCGGCGATGCCGTCGGCCAGCTTTACGTCAAGCAGTATTTCCCTGCTTCCGCAAAAGCTCGTGTGCAGACGATGGTGAAAAACATCCTCGCCGCCTTTGACGAACGGCTGACGACGCTTGCATGGATGACGCCGGCGACGCGCGCCAAGGCAAAAGAAAAAATCGCCACCTTGCGCGTAGGTGTGGGTTATCCGGAAAAGTGGCGTGACTACAGCACGTTGGTCGTGAAAGCGGATGATCCGCTCGGCAACCATCTGCGTGCCGAGCGACTGGAATATCAGCATCAGATCGCCAAGCTCCATCAGCCGGTCGATCGCGGCGAGTGGTGGATGACGCCGCAAACGGTGAATGCCGTGAATCTGCCGCTGCAAAATGCGTTGAACTTCCCGGCCGCCATTTTGCAACCGCCCTTCTTTGATCCAAAAGCAGATGACGCCGCCAACTACGGTGCTATTGGCGCGGTAATCGGCCACGAAATCAGCCATAGCTTCGACAACACCGGCGCCGATTTCGATGCGCAAGGCAAGCTGGAAAACTGGTGGACACCGCAGGATGCAGCGCACTTCCAGGCGGCGACGCAGAAGCTGGTTCAGCAGTACAACCAGTACGAAGCGCTACCGGGTCTGCATGTGAACGGCCAACAGACGTTGGGCGAAAATATCGCCGATCTGTCCGGCATCACGGTGTCTTTCGCTGCTTATCACAAGTCACTCGGTGGCAAGCCGGCGCCGGTTATCGACAATCTCACGGGCGACCAGCGGTTCTTCCTGGCGTTCGGTCAGGCGTGGCGCTACAAGATTCGCGACGCAGCGCTTCGTCAACGACTGTCCGTCGATGTGCACGCGCCGGCCAACTTCCGCGCGCAGACGGTGCGCAATCTTGATGGCTGGTATGACGCGTTCAGCGTCAAGCCTGATGAGAAATTGTATCTGGCGCCGGATGATCGCGTGAAGATCTGGTAAGCGCTTAGCGATTGCAACAAGAAGGCCGCACTCTTGCGAGTGCGGCCTTTTTTATTTCAAGCATTGGAATGGAATGTTGCGCGTTAGCTCACCAGGTATAACGCAGACCTACTTGCCCATTGAACCCTTCGCGCTGTGCATTGGTGCCATTGCCAAGCTGGTGCTCGTAACCGATCGAACCGTAGGCAATCAGCCTGGACAGCAACTTGGCCGTGACACCACCTTCCAACTCGGCACGCGTGGCTTGCGGCACCAACGGCGCCGTGTCGAAGTTGTTCGCGGTCGCACCAAACACCGTGGCGCTACGTCCGCCCCAATCACGCCAGAAGTTGGTCGTGACATACGGCGACCACACTTGTCCGCCTTCGGTGGTGATTTGCCATTTACCGCGCAACCCCAAACGGCCGGTCGTACCGTAGGTGCTACCGAGCTGGATTTCGCCTGCGCTATCGTGCGTGGGACCAAAGTCGGTGTGCTGCCAGATCGCCTGCGCCTGCGGCTCCAGCACAAAGCTCGAACCCAGCTGCGGCAACGCGAAGGGATAACCGAATTCCAGCGAACCGATGACACCGGTGCCCTTGGTCGACAACGTGTCGTATTGCGTAGTGGTGCGGCCGTTGTAGCTGGTGAATTGCGTTACCGCATCCAGATACCAACCGCTGATGCCGTAGTGAGTGAAGTACGCGCCAGCCGAGGTGGCATGCATGTCGACCGTACCGGTCGCCACACGCACATAGTCGAGGTTGGCAACATCGGCAATCAGACCACGCACGCTCATGTCGGCGTTGCTATAGCTCACGTAACCGCCGAAGCGATCGGCCAAACCCGGGAAGGCCTGACCTTGCCAGATATCCGCACCCACCTGCATGCCGGACAGTTCACCTCGCACGCTTGGCGCGGCGAATTCGCGGTAGGTGTTGTCCATGCTGCCGCCGAGCACACGTGCCCACGCGGACGGACCGGGATCGGTCGCTGCACCAGCCGATGCCATCAACGCGCTGTCACCGATGCGCTGATCCATCGTACCGAGCGTGAACAAGCCTAGATTGACGGCGACAGGTTGCACCGAACCATAGGTGGCGACTTCGGGTCCGATGATGGGATACGTACCCGGCGGCAACGAAGCCGGCGGGGGATCGGGCGGCAACACTGGCACGCCCGGCAACGGTTTGGGCGTCGGGCCGGGGCCTGGCACTACGAAGTCGTTTCGCAGATACCAGCTATTGGGATCGGTACCGTCCTGCGCACCGCGGGCCAGATCATAGTCGAGCGCACCACCGCGATCTTCGCCCGCTAGCTGGAACGCGTTTGACGTTGTGGTGGCGCCATTGACGGCCGACACGACAAGAATGCCGTTGCCGGTGGTTTCACCGCCGCTGGTGTTGGTGTTGTGCACGACCACACTCGTGCTGCCTGTCGCCGCGCCGCCATTGATCACCAATTGATCTGACGGCGAACCATCGGCGCCCAAGAACGTGTTGAGTTCCAACACGCCGTTGTTACCCACGTAATTCCCGTGAACGGTCAACGCACCGTAGTTGGTATCGCCCGCGATAGCGTGTCCGGGCCAGATCGTGCCCTGATTGGTGACGTTGCCGTAGACATCGCCGAAGCCGGACAGCGTACCGTTTGCGCCGACGGTACTGGCCGATTGGATGGAACCATCCAGTTCCAACACACCACCCGACACGTTAGTAGGACCCGTGTAGGTCTGTGCATTTTGCAGTGTCAGCGTGCCCGGGCCGAGTTGCGTGAGACCACCGCTGCCGCTGACGATATTGCTATAGCTGATGTCGTCGGAACGATTGAACACCAGCGTGCCGTTGTCGGTGACATTGCCGACAATGCTGCCGCTGGTACTGCCATTGCCAAGTTGCAGCGTGCCCGCACTGATGGTCGTGCCGCCGCTGTAGGTGTTGTCGCTGGTGAGGATCGTGGTGCCGCTACCGATCTGGCTCAGTGCGCCACTGCCGGAGATCACACCAGGCAAGGTCACTGTGCTGCTGTTGTCGACTACGAGCGATGTATTGTTTACTACAGGACCGACGATGCTGCCGGTAGCTCCGCCGTTACCCAATTGCAACGCACCCGCACTGACCGTGGTACCGCCGCTGTAGGTGTTGTCGCCGGTGAGGATGGTCGTGCCACTACCGATCTGAGTCAGTGCACCGGTACCGGAGATCACACCGGGCAAGGTCACCGTGCTGCTGTTGTCGACCACTAGCGAGCTGTTGTCGACGACAGGACCAACGATGCTGCCGGTGGCGCCGCCGTTGCCCAGCTGCAACGTACCCGTGCTGATCGTTGTGCCGCCGCTGTAGGTGTTGTCGCTGGTGAGGATGGTGGTGCCGCTACCAATCTGACTAAGTGCGCCAGTACCCGAGACGGTACCGGCGAAGGTGACATTATCCGTGCGATCAAACGCCAACGTGCCATTGTCGGTGACATCACCAACGATGCTGCCACTGGTGCCACCATTGCCGAGCTGCAACGTGCCCGCAGTAATCGTGGTTCCACCGACATAGGTGTTATCGGCGGCAAGAATAGTGGTGCCGCTGCCCATTTGCGTGAGCGCACCGCTGCCGGAAATCACACCAGGCAAAGTCACCGTCCCACTGTTATCGATAGCCAACGCCGCATTGTCGGTGACATCGCCCACGATGCTGCCGCTAGCGCCACCATTGCCTAACTGCAATGTACCGGCACTGATTTTGGTGCCTCCGGTGTAGGTGTCATTGGCAGTGAGAATGGTGGTGCCGCTGCCTATCTGCGCGAGCGTACCGCTGCCGGAGATCACACCAGGCAACGTCACCATGCCGCTATTGTCGATAGCAAGCGCCGCATTGTCCGTGACAGCGCCGACAATGCTGCCCGTGGTACCGCCGTTGCCGAGTTGCAACGTGCCCGCGCTAATCGTGGTGCCGCCGGTATAGGTATTGTCGGCGGTAAGAATGGTGGTGCCACTACCCATTTGCGTGAGCGTACCGCTGCCGGAGATCACACCGGGCAAGGTCACCGCACCGCTGTTGTCGACCACCAGTGCTGCGTTGTCAGTGACATCACCGACAATGCTGCCTGTCGTGCCGCCATTACCAAGTTGCAAGGTACCCGCATTGATGATGGTGCCACCGGTGTAAGTGTTATCAGCGGCCAATGTCAACGTGCCCACACCTTGCTTGATCAACTCGCCACCGCTCAAGGCTGTGTTGAAGGTAACGTTGTTGCCATTCGTATCGAATATCGCGCCATTGACACCTAAAGGAGCCAACTGTGCAGATATATCCGACGTGTTGCCGCTGGCCCACTGCAAACCACCGCCGTTAAGCGTGATTTTGCCTGTACTCAAATTGGACAGAGTAGAAAAGTTGATCAACCCGTCGGTCGCCGTCGTGCCGCCGGTATACGTGTTGGTGCCTGTAAGCGCGAGTATGCCCGCACCGGTCTTGGTAAACCCGCCTGCACCACCCAGCACCGAACTGACGGTGGCCGTAGCGCCAACGCCTTCGACGTCGAATGCCTGATCGCCACCACCTGCCAGAGTGATCGTTGGGATGGACACTGTCATGTCATCGCCGCTGGCATAGTTGCCGAGCGTACCGCCGTTCCAGTTGAGCGCGCGCGTACCGTTTGTGCCCGCACCCGATTGGATAGTCTGCGCCAGCAAGGCACCACCGCTATTCAAGTTGACCACGGCACTGAACACGTTGTTTGAAGTACTACCACCAACGTTGTCACCCATGATCATGGTTTGCGTACTAACAGTGCCCCCATTTATCGTCAACGTGCCATTTGCAGGGCCCGCACCGCTCGTGCCAGTGCGCTGGCCCAAGGTGATCGTAGTGGCGTCAAGCGTGCCTGCCGACATGATCAACGTGCCCGTGCCCGCCGTCGAAGTATTACCTCCTTCTTGTCCAATAAGCAGATTCGTCACCAATGCATTGAGCGATCCTCCGGAGAGATCCACAGTGCTTGTTGCCGCGACGTAATTGCTGGCCTGATTCGTACCGATATTCCAATTGCTCACCGGGCTCGTACCATCAGTGCCACGAACCACCAATGTTCCACCCGTGATGCCGGTGTTGAAGGCCATCGTTGCCGTGTTCTGGTCATTACCGATCATGATCGTATCGGCATTGATGGTATTGCTCTGCCCTAGGTAAAGGGTGCCTGTATTCCTACTATTAGATGCACTGACGCTTCGAGTCACGTCCGCCACACCAAACGAGGATGCTGTGATGACGTTACTACCTGCGGCCAATGTCAACGTACCCGTAGCGCTTCCCGCCGAGCCACCGGTTATCTGTCCACCAGCACTGAATGCTTGTGTTGGGTTGTCGAAGACAAAATTAGTCAAGCCGGACATATTCAGAGACTGGGTTTGGTTGACCGCTGTCCCTCCGATTGCAAATTTGCTCGTTGCACCCGAATTAGTAAGCGTGTAACCGGAACCGGTAATCGTGCCGTTAGTCACGCCGTTGGCAACGGTAATTGCCGAAACGGTTTGATCTCCGCTGAGCGAATAGCTCGGGCTTGCAGTCGTTAGACTAATGGTTTGCGCATGCACCTGACCGAACGTTGCACTGAAGCCGAGCGCCATCAAGCTTGCGCACAGTGGCAACATACGGAGGCTGCCATGATGGATAGCAGCACTCACGTTGCTATTGGCCTTAGCCGCACTCGCTTCACGAGTGGCTTTTATCCAGCTGCGGGTTCTTTGCATGGCACATCTCCGAATTCGTTGCAGTGTTCGACCCTTCTTGTCGTGCCATCTCTAATGGCAACGCGAAAGCACACGGCACAAACCAGGACTCTCGAAGAGGGCAAGCGTAGGAAGCAGACCCTCTAGGTTATGGCGACCCTAACCGCTTAAATATCGGACTAGGCCTAAAAATAGGTGCGCCATCACCATACAAAAACACCACAACTTGCTACGGTTTATTCCATGACCGTTTCGGACAAAGCACGTTTGCGTCGCCTTCTTGCTACCACGTGTAACGCAGCCCCGCATCGGCGTTGAAGCCTTCGCGCCGGGCATTCGTCGAAGTCCCCAACTCGTGCTCGTAACCCAACGAGCTGTATACGCTTAGCCGTGCTAAAAGCTTGCCTGTGACGCCGCCAGCGAGTTCTGCTCGGTTTGCTTGTGGCAGGAGCGGTGCAGTGCTCGCGCTACTCGATGAATCACCAAACACCGTCGTGCTACGGCCGCCCCAATCGCGCCAGAAGTTCACAGCCGCATACGGCTCCCACAACTGTCCGTTCGAATTTGTCAGTTGCCATTTGCCGCGTACGCCGATTCGCCCTGTGCTGCCGTGGGTGCTACCCAATGCAACATCTCCGACGCCATCGTTGTTGGGACTGAACGAGGTGTGTTGCCAGATGGCCTGAACTTGGGGCTCCAACGCAAAGCTTGCACCCAGCTGCGGCAGCGCGATGGGATAACCGAATTCCAGCGAACCGACGAAACCTACACCGTTCGTGTTCAGGCGAGCGTCTTGCGTGGTGGCAGCACCGTTGTAAGTGCTGGCTTGCACAACACCATCGAGATACCAGCCGCTGATGCCGTAGTGCGTCCAGTAGGCACCAGCCGAGGTTGCACGCAGCGTCAATGTACCGGTGTGCTGCATGGCGTAATTGGTCGCTTCTGCATTCGTCACCAGGCCGCGCACATTGATGTCCGCCTCACCATAAGACACGTAGCCACCGAAGCGATCTATGCTTTCCGGGAACAGCTGGCCTTGCCAGACATCCACGCCCGTCTGGAACCCATACAGATTGCCGTTCGCCTGCGGCGCGGCGAAAGCGCGATAGCTGTTATCGATATTGGTGGCGAACAAACGTCCCCACGCTGACGGACCATGATCGGTATCGCCTGTCGACGATGCCAACCATGCACTATCACCGATGCGTTGATCCATCGTACCCAGCGTGACGATGCCCAACTCGCGCGCCACGGGTTGCACGACACCGTACGTTGCCACGTCAGGCCCGATGATCGGGTATACACCGGGCGGTAGCGGCTCTGGCGGCGGATCGGGCGGAAGAATCGGATCGGGTGGCTGCGGAGGTTCCGGCGGTACCGGCGGCTCTGGTGGTTCGGGCGGCACGGTGAATTCGTTGCGCAAGTACCAGCTGTCTGGACTTGTTCCATCCACGCTGCCGCGGAACAGACGGTAGTCGAGCGCACCGCTGCGTGTTTCGGAAACCAGGTTGAAAGCACCGGCCGTCGTGGTGGCGCCATTGATCGCCGATACCACCAGAATGCCGTCGCCGCTGGTTTCACCACTCCCCTTCGCGGTGTTGTGAACGATCACGCCGGTGTTACCGGTGACTGCACCGCCATCGATCGCGAGCACATCCGAGGGCGAGCCGTCCCCGCCGAGGTAGGTGTTGAGTTCGAGCAAACCGCCCTGCCCGACGTAGCTGCCGTGGATGGTCAGCGTGCCATAGTTCGTATCGCCAACGATCGCGTTGCCCGGCCACACCGTGCCTTGGTTGATCACATTACCGTGGAGGTCGCCGAAACCCGACAATGTGGCGCCCGATGCGACCGTTGTCGTGTCCGACTGAATCGAGCCGTCGACAGCGAGCACGCCACTCAAGACATTGGTTGGACCTGTGTACGTTTGCGCGCCATCCAGTTGCAGCGTGCCAGGGCCCATCTGATTGAGACCACCGCTACCACTGATGATGTTGGAATACACCACGGTGTCGGAGCGATTGAACGCCAAGATGGCGTTGTCGGCAATGTCGCCAAGCACGCTTCCCGCGGTGTTGCCGTTGCCCAACTGCAACGTTCCAGCCTTGATAGACGTGCCACCGGTATACGTGTTGTCGCTGGTGAGAGTGGTGCTGCCGGTGCCTATCTGCGCCAGGTTGCCGGTACCGGAAATCACCCCAGGCAACGTCACGGTGTCGGACCGGTTGATACTCAGCGTACCGTTGTCCACGACGTTGCCGGCGACGCTACCGCTGTTCCCGCCATTGCCTAATTGCAAGGTGCCCGCACTGATCGTCGTCTCACCCGTGTAAGTATTGTCGGCCGTTAAAATCGTGGTGCCCGAACCTAACTGCGACACGCCGCCGGTACCGGAAATCGAGCCATTAAACGTCGCTGCGTTAGAGAGATTGAAAGCGAGCATGCCATTGTCGGCGACATTGCCCTCGATGCTCCCCGATGTACCGCCAGCGCCGATCTGCACTGTGCCCGCATTGATCTGCGTACCGCCGTCGTACGTGTTAGCACCGGTCAACGTCAACGTACCCGCACCTTGCTTGATCAACACACCGCCTGCACCAGAGAGCGCACCGGCAAGCGTCACATCATTGCCATTCGTATCGAACGTCGCACCGTTCGCGCCCAAAGGATTCAGCTGCGCGGAGACATCAGCCGTATTACCGGTTGCCCATTGCAAGCCACCACCGTTGAGCGTGATGCTGCCGGTGCCAAAATTGGACAAGGAAGAAAAATTAATCAGGCCGCCAGTTACCGTAGTTCCGCCCGTATAGGTGTTGTTGCCGGTCAGGGTTAACGTAGCGGGACCGCTTTGGGTAAAAGCAATGCTGCCCGCGATGGTGCCTGCATAAAGCGAATCGGTAGTGGTGTTAACGCTGAACGACTCACCCGACGCGTTGCCAGTGATGGACGAACCGGTCACGCCAGTCAGGTTGCCGATGTTCATCGCGGTGTTTGCACCACTGATCGTCACTTTGGAAGATGCAGCATTCAGCGCCAACGTGGCCGCTGGATTGTTCCATGTTGCATTAACCTCTACGAACGAATTGGCACCCACATTCACGCCACTGATCGAATCAAGACCGTCGGCTACTTGGTTGACCAGCGTCGAACCGGTAAGACTGACGCTACCAGTGCCTAGCGCGTTGACCGCATTTGCGACGAGGCCTGCCTCACGATTGGCGTTTGAATTGGCGGCCGTTACGTTCCAATTACCCGTGTAGGGATTGTTGGCGCTGCTGACCGTCATGTATTTTTCAAGCACGCCATTCTGACCATTCGCTTGAAAGATCAGATTGATGTTGGCTCCGCCGCTAAGCACGGAGTTGGGTGCCAGAACCAGGCCGACGACGTAGCCAGCAGCGTTGTTGTTGTTCACTAGGGTCACACTGCCTGAGCTCGCTAAATTCAGCCCTGTCTGCAGTGTGTAAATAATCGAACCGACCCCCGTGCTAAGTGTCAGGCTACTACCGCTCTGCAGCGTCAACCCTGAAATTGTGTAATTTCCGTGTGATGTCGTACTGGCGTTGCTGCTTCGCAATTGCAGCGTGCCACCCGACTGAACAGTCAACGAATCGCCGCCGAATGTGTAATTGAGCGTTGTCGCATTACCAACCGGCGGGGTATTCACCACAAACCCACTGCCGATGACGTAGTTGTTGCCAGCACTCGGCACGGCCCCATTACTCCAGGTGGTACCAACATTCGATTGGCCACTGGCTACCGCACTCACGGTTTGCGCGTGCGCCGAATGCCCAAAAATGCCGAACGCAATCGCTGCATAAATGCATGAGAGGTTAAAAAGCCGGAGCGTCGAATCGGCACGCTTACGTCGATTGCGATACGTAGCTGTCAAACTTTGATCGCCAGGCGTTCGCTCCAGAAAGAAGCATTGACGAACGCCGTCATTCGGGAAATCAGATATCCGGGCGCCAAATGTCATTTGGCGCGGACATCCAAGGCCATCGCGGACAGCAGAACATCCGCGGTACAGATCCGCTTCTTTCTGCATACCAAAGACTCCATTCAAGCTGTAACCCAAAAATTCCTTTTCCCCGAGACATGGACGCCCGTCATGGACGTTCCCTGAAGCGCAAGCCGGGTTATCGAATGCAAGAAATCAGGTCGATGCTGGGCGCATATTACGCGCTAAAGATTTTTTTGCGCATGCGCACGTGTTAACGACACGTGAAAAGACACGGCGCGTATCGTGCACCTTAGACAAGGCTACCGCCACCTATTGCCATGGAACGCCGAGGTGATCTTCAGGCTATGCCCAATCCGCCGATGCCTGTCATTGTTTTGGCATCAAATCCGGCCATCTCGGCGAAGCGCTGGCCGCGCTCCGCGTAATCGTGGAATTGATCGAAACTGGGTGCACCCGGGGACAGCAGCACGACACCGCCGCTTGGCGTGATGATGCGTGCCATGTCGATGGCGTCGGTGAGGTTGTCGACATCGCCCAGCGGAATCTCAGATTTTGCCGCACGCAACGCGAATGCAATGCGCGGACCGTTGGCGCCTTGCGTCACGATGCGCAACCCTTTACGTGTAGCGACATCCTTTACGAACGGCGACCAGTCCAGACCGCGATCATGGCCACCGACGATGACGGTGACTTCGCGATCGCGCAGGCTGTCGAGCGCAGCAATCGTTGCCTGCGGCGTGGTGCTGATGGAATCGTTGATCCATTGCAGGCCGCCGCTTTCGCCCAGCGGTTGCAAGCGATGCGGCAGCGGTTGAAAAACTGACAACGACGGAGCCGCTGCAACGGCATCGAAACCCATAGCTTCCAACGCTGCTAGCGCGGCGCAGGCATTCAAGGCGTTGTGCAGCCCAGGCACGGGTAATTGATTCAATGCGAATACGTCTGCTTCGCCGCGACGAATGAATCCTTCCGCCACATGCCATCCATCTCGCTGCCCGAACAGGATGCGATGAGGATGCGCTGCGGTTTTTTCAAGCAAGGAGGCTTGCTCTGCATTCACCAGCAACTGACGCGCCGCATCGGCAAGCTTGAGTTTGTCGGCGACATAGCGTTCGCGCGAACCATGCCAGTCGAGATGCTCTTCATACAAGCTGGTGATGACACCCAGCTCTAACGCACCAGCTTCGCCGGTTTGAAAACTGGACAGCTCGATCGCCCACAAATCCGCGTGCTGATCAAGCAACTCAAGCAGCGGCAATCCGATATTGCCTGCCAGCGCGGTGCGGATACCCAATGCACGGGCAAGGTGCGCCAGCAAGGCCGTGGTGGTGCTTTTGCCTTTGGTGCCTGTTACGGCAACCACGCGTGCCTGCGGATTTTCCGCGAACCACAACGCCGTGCCAGAAGTGAAGCGCGTGCCTTGCGCTTGAGCGGTGATGATCGCCGGCTTGTAAGCCGAAATACCGGGCGACTTCACGACCAGGTCGTAAGCGCTGAGTGCCACGGCATCCGGTTCGTTTGCGTAGACACGCAACGCTGAGTCGAATGCTTGCGCGTCAGCGAGTTCTGCTTCGGCACAATAAAGTGCAAGCGTCAACCCAGGAAGGCGCTGGCGCAACGCGCGGATTGCCGCGCGGCCTTCGCGACCGAATCCCCAGATCGCAACGCGTTGTCCGGCAAGGTCTTCGATGCGCATGTTAGCCGATCGCCACGAGCGCTGCTTGCAAACGATCAGGCACACGATGATCGCCTGCCGGCGTCAGCCAAGGCTCAAGTGCAAGTTCCGCGACATCGAGTTGCGGCAATATCTCGCTGCGGAAACGTGCGACGAGTGCATCCTCCTGCCACTCTGGACGCTGGCTCAGCGCATACATCGCGGCGCGTGCCTCCGCGCCCTCGCCGACGCATTCGAACGGTTTGTGATCGTGGTATTCGAGCAACGCGTCGAAGCCTGCCGCTTGTGATTCATCATCCAGCAAATTGCGACCGAAGATGGCCAGCAATCGCGGCTTCGGCAGAAACGGGGCCAGCGCGAGAAACACGAAGTGACACTTCGGGCATTGTCCGCACCAGCGATCGGCAGGTTTCGGACCGAGAATCTTGAAATTGCGATTGCAGCTGGAGAACACATCGAAGTACGGCGTGAGTTTCGCAAACGCGCGCGTGATGGCCAGTTCCGAATACGGACGCAATAGCGAGCAGTAATCCAGATCGGCCGCGACATGCGTATGCAGCCAATCGCTGAACATCTGCTCGAACGCGTAGCCTTTGCTCCACTGATGATTCACTTGCTGGCCTTCGTACTCCAGCGTCGCGGCGGAAGCAGAACGTTCATTGGCGAAAGCGATGCTGTCGTATCCGTAGAGAATCGCGGCGACAGCGAGAATGGCCGAGTTCACCGCCGTCACGGGGATGTGGCCGTTCCATGCACCGAGACGGTTGAGTTCGAACAAACCCGGCGCGAGTTCGCGCTGGATATTGAGCGTCGGCAGGCCTGTGCGTTCTGCGCACGATGCAATCAAGGGTGAGTTGCCGACCCATACGGCTGTCGCCTGTCCGCCGATCTGCTTGATCGCTTCGACCGCAACGAGTGAGTCTTTGCCACCGCCGATCGGCACCAGCGTGCGCTTTGGTAGATGGAGTGCAGGAGCGGTTTTTGCGTGCGTTGATACGATGCACGGGAAATTGATGCGCCCGCGAAGATCCAGCCCATTGCGATACGCGAACTCGGCCAAACCGTGCAGATACAACGCGTCGAGCAAACTAGCGGTCGTGTCATCGAGTGGGCCATCAGCCACTTCTATCTTCGGCGGAACGCCTGCTTTGTAATAGCTCACACCTGCAATCAAGTGCAGCATCTTGAGTGCTGCTTCGAATGCCTGCTTGTGGCCTGCGCCGATGGCCGGCGCTGCCGGAAAACGCACGCGCTCGATCAGTTCCTCGCCCTGGTCGAACTGATAGACCAGCTCGGCCACACCGTCGGCATAGCTGCAACGCACGAAGCGGAAGACCTGGGTCAGGCGCGGTTGGATCGGGTTGGTCACTCAAAATACTCCGGATCTGTTTCTAACTTGTCGCGAGTGTGGCCCCTCACCCCAGCCCTCTCCCCAAAGGGGAGAGGGGGTAGAGTCACGCCACGCTTTACTCCCTCTCCCCTTTGGGGAGAGGGTTGGGGTGAGGGGCCGCTCTAGCCAAGGCCTCCAAAATCACCTCAAGCACCACTTCCGTATTCATCAACACATCATTGTTCCAGAAGCGCAGCACACGATAACCCATTCCCTCAAGTCGACATGTGCGATCAGCATCCGCCGTCATCATTTCTGCATGTTGTCCGCCGTCCAATTCCACAATCAGGAAAACATTCGGACAGACGAAGTCGACAATGTAGCGATCGATTTGGTGCTGCCTGCGGAACTTCCATCCGGAGAAATGCCGGTTGCGCAAATGAAGCCATAGCAAATGCTCGGCGTCGGTCATGCTTCTGCGCAGTCCCCGCGCGCGATCTACATGCAAGCGTTTCATCCTGAGACGCAGCTCCCTTGCTCTGCCCCTTCTCCCCTCCGGGGAGAAGGCCGGGATGAGGGGCCGTTCTTGCGATGAGGCCCCTTCAAACCCGATTAAATTTTCCGTCATCGCAAGAGCGGCCCCTCACCCTGCCCTCTCCCCGCAGGGGAGAGGGGAAAAGCATCGAGGGTCATTCAAGAATGATTTCTTCCGCCTCATCCCGCAGATTGTAAGGGGAGGACATCACTTTGCCGTAGGCGCCGGCCTGGGCGATCAGCATCACGTCGCCCTCTTTCGCCTCCGGCAGACGGCGGTCGGAGCCGATCACGTCGCCGCTTTCGCAGATCGGGCCGACGACCTGATACAGCGCCGTGGCGGGCTCATCGAGGCGCGTAAGGTTCACGATCTCGTGCCAGGCATCGTACAGCGCGGGGCGAATCAGGCTATTCATGCCCGTATCCACGCCGAGATAGCGCCAGCTGCCCTTGCCTTTCTGCTGCGTCACGCGCGTGATCAGCACGCCTGCATCGGCGACCAGGTAACGGCCCGGTTCCATCCAAAGCTTGTAGTGCGGATACGCGGATTTGACCTTGCGCAGCACCTCGTCCAGCGCGGCGATGTCCAGTCGTGCCTCGCCTGGATGCGAAGGCACGCCGAGTCCGCCGCCAATATCCAGAAAATCCACGCTGCCGATGCGTTCGGCCAGGCTGGCGAGTTGGCCATAGACTTCGCCCCAATGCTTGGCATCGAGAATGCCGGAGCCTAGATGCGCATGCAGGCCGCGCACGGTGACGTTGTAGGTATCGGCGAGTCGCAAGAACGCGTCAATCTGTTCGACGGGCAAACCAAACTTGCTGCCGCTGCCGCCTGTTCGCACTTTCTCGTGATGGCCGAGGCCACGCCCCAGGTCGATGCGCAATACGATTTCGCGCCCGCGAAATACGTCGCCCCAATGTTCGAGCGGGTAGAGCGAATCGAGTGACACGGTCGCGCGTGTCGTGAAGGCCCATGCGTAGTCTTCGCGAGGCGCGAAGTTGGGGGTGAACAACAGCGGCGCTGATTCCGGAACCGCAGCCATCACCGCTTTGAGTTCGCCGGGCGATACGCACTCGAAGCCAAAACCCTCTTCGGCAAGTGCGCGCAGAATCGCGGGATGCGTGTTCGCCTTCACGGCGTAATGCAGACGATCCACCGAACCCAGCGACTTCAGTTCGCGCGCTTGACGTCGAACCGTCGGCAAATGGTAGACATATCGCGGCGTCGCCTGCACACCGAGTGCGAGCAGTTCGTCTCGGCATGCCGTTCGCCACCATGCATCGGCAGCAACGACCGTTTCACCACTTCCGTAGAGACTTTGCCAACTCGATCCAAACAACGCGCTGTCGTCGGTGCGCAATGCACCGGCGGTAATCAACATTTCGTGCAGGCGCGGCACGAGTTCGTCGACGACGCTTTCATCAACCACGAACGTGAGGTTGAGATTGTTCGACGACTGCGAGATCAGGTGCACGCGCAACTGGCCGAATTCTGCGAGCACGCTGGAAAGTGTGTGCAGCATCGAGCGCATGCCGCGGCCCACCAGCGTAATGGCGGCGCACGGCGCGATGACTTTGACGCGGCACGATTTGGCAAGATCGCTAGCAAGCGCGGCTACCGCATCCGAATCGAGCAAATTTTCGGTGGGATCGAGCGACACGGTGACGTTCGTTTCCGCCGAACTGATCAAATCCACCGACAGACCATGTTGCTTGAAGTGTGTAAACACATCGGCAAGAAAGCCGACCTGCTGCCACATGCCGACCGATTCCATCGACACCAATGTGAGGCCCTTGCGTGCGCTGATCGCCTTGACGCTTGGCGCATGCTCGCGCACTTCCGGACCGATGACGGTACCTTCCAGCTCGGGCCGGTTGGTGTCCTTGATCAGCATCGGCACGCGCGGTTCGCGCAATGGCGACAGGCAGCGCGGATGCAACACTTTTGCACCGGTCGATGCGATTTCCTGTGCTTCTTCGTAGTCGAGTTTCTGCAGCAGGCGTGCGCCAGGCACCTGACGCGGATTGGCGGTGAACATGCCGGCCACATCCGTCCAGATTTCCACGCGCTGCGCTTTCAACAACGCACCGAAATACGACGCAGAGGTGTCCGAGCCACCACGACCGAGCAACACCGTACGGCCTTTCGATTCGCGCGCGATAAAACCCTGCGTGATAAACACGTCGCCCAACCTTGCGAGACGCGCATTGAGTGATGGATCCGGTTTCGCTTCGACCATCGCCGAGAGCAGCTTGGTGCGCTCGTTCTGGTTGGGCAGTGCGATGGCGGCAAGACAATCGCGCGCGTCCACCCACTGCGTGGCCAAACCGCTGTGCGTGAGGAATGCAGCGCCAAGCGAGCTGGACATCAACTCACCTTGCGCCTGCACCTGCGCAGACCAGGCGAGTTCGCCGAGCGACGCCGGGCCTTCTTCCGCCAGCTTGGCCAGCTCCGAAAGTCGCGATGCGAGCGTATCGGGAACCGCCAGCTGCATGTGATCGAGCAAGTCGTAATGCCGTTGCGCGATCGCCTTCGCAGCCTCGATACGTTTGCCTTTGTCGTCCTGGGTGCACAGATGTTTGAGTGCGTCGGTGATGCCGGTCAGCGCGGACACGACGACCACCACGCGCGCACCTTCGGCGCGGCGGCTGGCGACGAGTTCGCGGATGTTCTGCCAGCGCGGCAGGGTGGCGACACTGGTGCCGCCAAACTTCATCACGATCCAGGGAGCGCCGGCGGAAAGCGGCGCGGAGGCATTTGAGGTCACGATGTCTCTGTCAGGGTTGCGGGGGACACAATCCTGTCAGTGTTGCGCTGCATCAGCTGGAATGCAACCGTCGGTTGGGACTATGGACGGCCATTTGGATGGCTAAACGGAAAATGGTGATAGTTCGAAGATCTGCTCCTCCCCCTGCTTGCAGGGGGAGGTTGGGAGGGGGTGGCACGAGCTTGCCTCACGGCGAGATTGAATGACCCCACCCCAGCCCTCCCCTGCTTGCAGGGGAGGGAGCAAGGGCGCGGCGCGTTATTCGACGGTAACCGGAATCTTGCCGATACGTGCCTGCCACTCGCGCGGCCCGGTCTTGTGCACAGACGTGCCCGCGGAATCCACCGCAACAGTGACGGGCATATCTTTGACATCAAATTCGTAGATCGCCTCCATACCCAGATCGGCAAAGCCCACCACGCGCGAAGCCTTGATCGCCTTGGAAACAAGGTAAGCCGCGCCACCGACCGCCATCAGATAAACGGACTGATGCTTCTTGATGGCGTCGATAGCCGCCGGGCCACGCTCGGCCTTGCCGACCATGCCGAGGAGCCCGGTCTGCGCCAGCACCTGCTCGGTGAATTTGTCCATGCGCGTGGCCGTGGTCGGGCCCGCCGGACCGACGACTTCATCGCGCACCGGATCGACCGGGCCGACGTAGTAGATAAAGCGGCCGTGGAAATCCACTGGCAGCTGCTCGCCCTTGTTCAACATATCGACCATGCGCTTGTGAGCGGCATCGCGACCCGTCAGCAACTTGCCGTTGAGCAGCAGCACTTCGCCGGGTTTCCAGCTGGCGACTTCTTCGCGCGTGACGGTGTCGAGATTCACGCGACGGCCCTTCGATGAGTCGTAGGTGAGCGTTGGCCAGTCTTCGAGCGACGGCGGATCGAGCATTACGGGGCCGGAGCCGTCGAGCGTGAAGTGCGCATGACGCGTCGCGGCGCAGTTGGGAATCAGCGCAACCGGCAGATTCGCCGCGTGCGTCGGATAATCCTTCACCTTGATATCGAGCACGGTGGTCAAACCACCCAGACCCTGCGCACCGATACCGAGTGCGTTGACCTTCTCATACAGCTCAATGCGCAATTCCTCGGCGCGATTCGACGGACCGCGGGCGATCAGATCCTGGATATCGATCGGCTCCATCAACGCTTCTTTCGCCAGCAGCATCGCCTTCTCGGCCGTACCGCCGATGCCGATGCCAAGCATGCCCGGCGGACACCAGCCCGCGCCCATGGTGGGCAGCGTCTTGAGCACCCAGTCCACGATGGAATCGGAGGGGTTCAGCATCACGAACTTGGACTTCGCTTCCGAACCGCCGCCCTTCGCCGCGACGATCACATCGACGGTATCGCCCGGCACGATCGAAACGTTGATCACCGCGGGCGTGTTGTCCTTGGTATTGCTGCGCTTGCCGGCCGGATCGGCGAGCACACTGGCGCGCAGTTTGTTGTCCGGATCGTTGTAAGCGCGACGCACGCCTTCGTTCACCATGTCTTCCAGCGACATCGTGGCATCCCAGCGCACATTCATGCCCACCTTGAGGAACACCGTGACGATGCCGGTGTCCTGGCACAGCGGACGATGGCCTTCCGCCGCCATGCGCGAATTGATCAGGATCTGCGCCATCGCGTCTTTCGCAGCGGCCGACTCCTCGCGCTCATAAGCGGCGGCGAGATTAGTGATGTAGTCGACCGGGTGGTAGTAGCTGATGTACTGCAGCGCGTCGGCAACGGACTGGATCAGATCGTCTTGCTTGATGGTGGTCATGGCGATGGCTTCGACTGGCTAGGGGAGCCCCGCGAGCCTTGCGCTCACGGGGCACAACCCCTCTATTGTGCCCCAATCGGGCCGCTCCATAAAAAACGGCCGCGCGAGGCGGCCGTAGAGGCGATCGACACGGAGGACGTGAGGATCAGAAGCGGTATTCGGCCTGGACGGAGTACATACCGATGCGGGTGCCCTTGACGGCCGTGCCATCGGTATCCGGGCTGCTGCTGCGCAGGACGTCGCCCGGCGTGTGGTAGTTGTCGTAGGCCAGACCGACGCTGAGGTTCTTGTTGATGTTGTAGCCGGCGCCAACACCGAAGTACTCACCGGTCGCGGTGTAGTTGCCGCGTACGTCGTAGGTGCCCGACGGCATCGCGCTCATCGAATACGTGTTGCGTGCGCGGTACCAGCCAGTGCGCACCGAAACGTACCAGTGGTCGGTGATGTTGTAGTTGAGGTTGCCGCCGAGCAACCAGCCACGATTCTTCTGGTTCAGACGAGCGCCGCCGTCATCGTTGTAGATCTTGGTGCGCGCGTTGCCCAGGTAGCCGTAGCCGACTTCAAAACCGTAATCGACCACACTGTTCCAGCGATAACCGGCACGCAATGCACCCGCTGCGGCGTACCTGTTCTGATAGGAATCGTAGCCGTCGACGTTGGCCGGCGCGTCGATGTTGTAGTTCGAGCTACCGATGTTGGCATTGACGAATGCATTGCCGCTATCGGCGAATGCACTCGCCGAGGCGGCACCGAGCGCCATCGCGATAGCGACGGTTGCGAGCTTGCGCATAAGAAACTCCTTGAGGGTTGGTATGTCGTTTCCATCGAGCGCAGAGCGAACCGCCGTGACGCTGGCTGAAAATTTGCGCGAAGGTTACTTTTAGAAGTGATTGATGCATATGGAATTTTCCGTGCGCCACGTAGGCGAAAGCGCACAAGATTCGCGATATGCAATGCATCAAATCCGTTCTTTGCACATGGAGGCGCCGTACGAGCAACGATGTGCCTGAGAAATCACTTACATCGATTGAAACCGCTATTCCGTCGAGGAACGCGTTGCCGCATCGCGACATGAAGTGCGGGTGTTTTCATGCGCCCGTTGTTTCGCCATCCCTTCAATGCGTGTCACCCCGTCATGCAAGGCCTGCCGCACATGAATCGACTACAGATCAGCGATTTACACCTACATGCAATTCAGTCAGACCGACATGCCTTCCGGGCACTTTCCCGTCACCGGAAGGCGCGATAGGCTGAGGGGGCTACGTCACACCGTCTTCAGGGGAGACAGGGAGCGTCGCGGGGAAGTAGAGATTTCAGCTAATCGCCCAACGGCTACGCCGGCTGGGCATGGGTGCTTCTACGTCTTTGCCCATGCATGACCGGTGTCGCAAACCGTTGTGCCTATCAGGAGAAACACAATGATTGCGCAGTTGCATCGCACGTCGCTTTCGCTGTCTCTGGGTTTGTTGTTGACCGGTCTGAGTGCCGGTGCCATGGCGGCCAGCGCCACCCCTGCCGTTGATACGGGTACTGCTTCGACAAACCAGAATCTGCAAGTCACGCTGGTGTTGAAACTACACAACCAGGCGGCGTTGGAAGATTACATCAAGCAAACCGTCACGCCCGGTAGTGCGAACTACCAGAAGTTTCTGACCACCGCGCAGTTTGCTGCGCAATATGGCGCAACCGACGCCGATATCGCGCGGGTGCAGTCGGTTCTCAAACAGCAAGGCATCACCGCCCAGGTATTGCCGAGCCATCTGGCCATCCAAACGAGCGGCACGCTGAGCCAGTTCAACGCGCTCTTCAGTACATCCGTTCACAACTACGTCTCAAGCCAGACGGGGCGCCACTTCCACAAGCCGTCATCGACACCGCAGATCCCATCGTCGATCGCCGATGTCGTGGCTATCGCGAGCGGCCTGAGCAACGAGCGCACGTATCTCTCGCATCGCGTCTCCACGCCTGCGTTCGTGTCGCTGCAAAGCCAGAACGGCAAGGCCACTGCATTGACGAAATCCTCCGGCAGCAACCCGACGGCGTCGGGCGAGCCAGGGGAATACACCGTCGGTGACGTCGCCAACTTCTACAACATCAATCCTCTGTATCAGCGTGGCGTTGTCGGCAAGGGATCGACCGTCGCTATCGTGACTTTGTCGAATTTCTATCCTGCCGATGCGACGACTTACTGGTCGGATATCGGCCTGACGACCAAACCCAACCGCATCACACAGGTGCACGTGGATGGTGGCGGTGCGATTGACGGCGGCAGTGGCGAAACGTCGATCGACGTCGAGCAGTCGGGTGGTGTTGCACCGTTCGCCAACATCATCGTGTACGACGCACCGAATGCAGGTAACGGCTACATCGACGCGTTTGCGCAAGCCGTGTCGGACAACGTGGCAGACAGCATTTCGACCAGCTGGGGCGGCCCGGAAATCTTCAACTTCGGCGCCATCGTCAATGGCGATAGCGACACCGATACCAGCGACGCGGGTGATCTGCGTGCGTTCCACGAAATCTTCCTGGAAGCGGCGGTGCAAGGACAATCCTTGTTCGCCGCCGCCGGCGATTCGGGTGCGTACGACACCGTTCGCTCACTCGGCGCTGGCACAGGCGTGGGCGACTTCACCGCGCCACTCACCGTGGATTCGCCGGCATCCGACCCGTTCATCACCGCAGCAGGTGGCACCACTACGCCTTACAGCTACGCGTTTGGCACCGGCCCGGTTGAATCGATCACGCAGGAGAGCGTTTGGGGCTGGGATTACATCCAGAACTACTTCAACACGTACATCGGACCGAACGTGATTGATCTGTTCTCCAGCGGCGGCGGCGGCGGCGTGAGCGTTTACTGGCGCACACCCTTCTATCAGCAATTCACGTTCGGTGTCCGCGCCAGCGAAGCGAAGCAATCGCTGGTCTACAACGATCCCAGCGCCGGTCCGACCACGTTGCTGAAACTGCCCGCTCACTTCCAAGGTCGCAACGTGCCCGACATTTCGTTGAACGCAGATCCGGAAACGGGCTACATCTTCGTGTCGACGTTTGACGGCGGCTTGAACAGCGGCGAAGGTGGCACCAGCTTCGTCGCGCCGCAGCTCAACGGCATCACCGCGCTGCTACGGCAAAGCACGGGCCATCGCATCGGTTTGTGGAACCCGCAGATCTACGCCATTCAGAACTTCTTCGGCTATGGCCGCTTCTCGCCGTTCAACAGCGTTCGTGCCGGCGACAACTGGTTCTACGCGGGTGCACCGCATTACAACCCGGGTGCGGGCATCGGCACGCTGGACGTCACCAATCTGGACGCGTTCTTGCACGCCGGCTTCTGAGTCTGATTGCAGCTCGACGAACGGCCCGCACGCTCGGCGTGCGGGCCGTTTCTTTTTTGGTGCATACCTTTTGGCGCATACAAAAAGCAACATCGCATGGATACGATGCACGGATCATTCGCGCGGATGTCCCCATGTCTTCAATTCGTCGCTTTATGCAGCTGGACGTATTTTCCCGCCAACCCCTGAAAGGCAATCCGCTGGCCGTCGTCATCGATGGCGACGGTTTGGATGAAGCCACCATGCGCGCCATGGCGCGCTGGACGAATCTCTCCGAAACGGCATTTCTACTGACGCCGACGAAAACGGAAGCGGATTACCGCGTCCGGATATTCACGCCATCTCGCGAACTGCCTTTTGCGGGGCATCCCAGCGTTGGAAGCGCTTACGCGGCCATCGAAGCCGGCTTGATTGCGGCCGGAAAACAAGCCCTGATACAGGAATGCGCCGCTGGGTTATTGCCCGTTCGCGTCGACGGTTCAGACGCAACGCGGACGATTCACGTGCAGGCACCGCCCGCCGACGTGCATCGCGTGGACGCTCCCGTCGTGCATGCGCTCGGCGACGCGCTGCATCACGTGCTGGACGATACGCAGGTCCGCATGGTGATCAACGGACCGCATTGGCTGCTTTGCAATCTTCGTGAAGCCGCGCACGTGCGTGCGCTCGATCCGAATCTGTCGGCCATCGCCATGCTGTGCAAACGTCATAACGCCATCGGCGTGAGCGTGTTTGGGCACGAGCACATGAAAGATGCCTCGATGGCCGTGCGCGCCTTCTGCCCCGCCGACGGCATTCCGGAAGATCCCGTCACCGGCAGCGCCAATGCCGCGATCATGGCGTTTCTTGCCGACAGTGGCGACAGCGTTTATGGCTCGCGCTATCGGGCGAGCCAGGGGCGGGAAATCGAACGCGATGGCTACGTCGATGTTGTGCGAGACCCCGTCAGCGGCGCCATCACCATCGGCGGCGATTGCGTCGTCACCATTCGCGGCGAATTGCATCTGCCCGGCTGATCGCATCTCAAACCGCAACGGCCGCGTCATAGCAGCCGTTGCCGTCACGCCGTTGACCGGAAGTAGTGTGCGGCTCAGAAACGGTGTCCGAACGTGTCACTCCTCGATTGCGCGGAAATTCCGCCGCAAGCTGTTGCTGCCCCTCAGAAAATCAGCGGACCGCACATCGTTAGAACAGTGATGCAATGCGCAAACGCAGCAAATGGCATCGGCCGCACGCTCCCGCACGCGGTCAGGGCACGCTTGCCGGATCGCAACGCGATTGCCATGCTCTGGGTTTTCCACCAGGGGTGTTGCCATGACGTCACCGGTTACCGGCTACCAACGCAGCCTTCGTCTGCGCGATGCGGCGTTGGTCGTGATCGGCGGCATTATCGGCGGCGGCGTCTTTCTCAATCCGTACATCGTGGCGCAGCGAACCGAATCCGGGCTTGCGCTGTTGATGATGTGGATCGGTGCCGGTGTCCTCACCCTGATCGGCGCGCTGTGTTATGCGGAGCTTGGCGCCCGGCGCCCGCACGCGGGTGGCACGTACGTTTATCTGCGTGAAGCCTTTGGTCCGCTGGCGGGTTTCCTGTTCGGCTGGACGATGCTGCTGGTGATCTACTCCGGTTCCACCGCGGCGGTCGCCACCATCTTCGCCAGTTACGCTGCGTCCGTATTCGGTCTGCCGGCGACTTTGGTGACGCCGCTCGCGGTGGGCGCACTGGTGCTGGTGGCAGGCCTCAACATGTTCGGGTTGAAGTTCGGTGCGCAGTTGCAGAACCTTTTCACCCTGCTGAAGCTGCTGGCGGTCGCCGTGCTGGTGGTATGCGGACTCTTTTTCGCGGGCGCGGGCAGTACGCCGATATTGGCGACCGATCCGGCGCGCAGCGGCGTCGGTTTCATGAGCGCGTCGTTGCCGGTTCTATTCGCCTACTCGGGTTTCACCTATCTCAACAATCTCGCCGGTGAAGTGCGCCAGCCGCAACGCACGCTGCCGCGCGCGCTGTTCGTGGGCATGCTGGGCGTGATCGTCGCGTATGCACTGATCAACGTCGCCTATCTGGCCGTGCTCGGCCATGACGGGCTCGCGCACAGCCACGCGCCTGCGGCCGATGTGATGGGCAAGGTGTTTGGCTCCGCGGGCGCAAAGCTCATCGCCGTCGGTATCGCCATTTCCACCTTCGGCTTCTGCAACATCACGCTGGTGTCGGGTGCTCGCGTCTTGCAGGTAATGGGTGACGACGGCCTGTTCTTCAGCACGGTGGCGCGCCTCAATCCGCGCTACCACACGCCCAACATCGCCCTGGTGCTGCTGACGGGATGGTCCATCGTGCTGGTGCTGTCGGGCAGCTATGGCCAATTGCTCGACTACGCCACCTTCGGCGACTGGCTTGCCTGCGCCATCGGCGTCAGCACACTGTTCTGGTACCGGCGCCAGCAGCATGGCGAGGTGCCGTTCCGCGTGCCCGGCTACCCGCTGCTGCCGCTTATCTTCATTGCCGCGATCGGCCTTGTGGTGGTGGAAAGCCTGCAGAGCAGCCTCGTCAATACGGGCATGGGGCTCCTGATCATGGCGGCCGGTGTCCCGGTTTATTACATCTGGCGACGCTTGTTCAGCCCCACGCGCCCCTAATTTCCTGCGGCAATGCCACAATGTGGCGCTAGGTATCAGGAGGTTTTACCGATGGCGCAAGACCACGCCCGGGCCATCAGCGGGGTCGAAATCACCTCGATTGCGGTTCGTCCCGGCATCGACGTGCAAATCAACGGCGAGCACTACCGCCACACCGGCGATCCGCAGATGCCGCTGCTCTGGTATTTGCGCGACGTGCTGCAGCTCGACGGCACCAAATACAGCGGTGAAAACGGCGTGGGCGGCGCGGATCTGGTGCTGGTGGACGGCAAGTCGACCTCGGCCATCGGGGTGCCGATGAGCAAACTCGTCGGCAAGCCCATCATCACGGTCGAAGGTCTCGCCGATAGCAAGGGCAACCTGCACCCCTTGCAGCAGGCTTTTATCGATGAAGACGCCATCGGCTGCGGCTATTGCACGCCGGGCTGGCTGATCGCGTCGATGGATCTGCTGAATCGCCGCAAGGACCCTTCCGATAGCGATATCGACACCCTGCCCAATCTCTGCCGCTGCGGTTGCCAGACCCGCGTGCGCAGCGCCATCAAGCGCGCCGCCGCAGCCATGAAGCAAGGATCCAAAGCGTGAGCGGCGACGTACGACTTTCACGCCGCCGTTTTCTGCAAGTGCTCGCCAGCGCCACCGGCGCGTTGATCGTCGGTGTGGGCATCGCCGATGCTGCCGATGCGCCCGTGCCGATGGATATGCTGGGCGATGCGCTTTATCCGCTCGGCATGTACGTGCGTATCAACCCCGATGGCGATGTGGTGATCGGTGCACGCGACCCGGATACCGGCACCGGTGTTGCCACGTCATTACCGCGGATCATCGCCGACGAACTGGATGTCGAGTGGCAGCGCGTACGCGTGGTGCAGCTGGGTCTTGGCGTGGGCAACAACAATGGCTCGCCGCAGTGGCTTTATGGGCAGCAAGTGGGCGGCACTGGCAATTCCATTCCCCGTGCGTGGATCAATTTGCGCTCCGCAGGTGCGTTGGCGCGCTGGCTGTTGATGCAGGCCGCCGCACAGCAACTGGGCATTCAAGCCAATCGATTGCGCACCGAAAAAGGTGTCGTGATTGCACCGGACGGCCGTCGCCTGCGCTACGGCGAACTGGCCTCGGCCGCATCGAAAATCACGCCGCCGCAAAATCCGCCGCCGCTGAAATCGCCTGATCGCTTCACGCTGATCGGCCAGGGCGTCGGCGATGTGGACGCACACGGCATCGTCACCGGTCAAACGCCTTATTCATTGGACCAGCACTTCGGCGACGCAGTGGTTGCAGTGCTTTCGCACTGCCCCTGGCCGGATGGCGAACTGCAGCAGCTCGATAAAAGCGCAACGCTCGCCATTAAGGGCGTGATCGACGTTATCGAACTGAAGCCCGAACCCAAGGTACCGCCGGGCCAGACGGTGATCGCGCCTGCCGTTGCGGTGATTGCAGAAACGACATGGCAAGCACTACAAGGCCGCAGCGCGTTGAAGCTGACGTGGAAGCCCGGCGCCAGCGGCAAGGAAGACACCGCTGCGCTCGAACAGGAAGCTACCTCGCTGTTGAACAGCGACAGCGCACCGACCACGCGCGTGCGCGACGACGGCGATGTCGACAAAGCCGGCAAAAAAGCCGCGCGTCGTCTCGATGCTACCTATTACCAACCGTGGTTGGCTCATGCCGTCAACGAGCCGATGAATTGCCTGGTGCGCCTGGACAAGACCAGCGCCACGCTCTATGTACCTACGCAAGCGCCACAGCAGGCGTGGAGTGTGGTGCAGCGTTTGACGGGCTTGGCGCCGGACCAGATCGACATTCGTCTATCGCGCGTCGGTGGTGGTTATGGCCGACGTCTCGATCACGACTACGTGGCCGAGGCCGTGCTGCTCGCAAAAGCCGTCAGCAAACCGCTGCGTCTGTTCTGGACGCGCGACGAAGACCTCACACACGACTATTACCGCTCTGGCTTCGTGCACAAATTAAGTGCCGTTGTCGATGCGAAGCGCCACATCTCCGCATGGAATCAACGCGTCGCCAGTGCCTCTGCGCAAAACGGCCGTGGCGTGCATAGCGAGCAGTTGTGGACATCGGAAGTCGACGCCAACCAGTTGCCCGCCGGCTTCGTGCCGAATTATCGCAGCGACTGGTTCAGTCTCACGTCTGCGCTACCGCGCGGCCCGCATCGCGGCATGCCGCACACCGCTAACGCATTTGCGGTGGACTGCTTTATCGACGAAATCGCGCATGCGATCAAGGAAGACCCGCTGGATACACGCCTGCGCATGATCGGCGATCCGCGGCTGGTGCCGCTCACCGGCGGCGGTGCGATCGACACGGCGCGTCTGGCAAACGTTCTGAAGCTCGTCGCCGATCGCATCAGCTGGAAAGACTGGCTGCACAGCGTCAACGGTCTTGGCCTTGCATGCTGGTACATGGATGGCGCCTACGTCGCACACGCAGTGGAAGTGTCCATGCAAGGCGAGAAGCTCACGATCGAACGTGTCGTGTGCGCTGTGGATGTAGGCCGCGTGATCAACCCGACAGGCCTGGAAGGCCAAATTGCCGGTGCGACGTTGGATGCGCTATCCACTGCGATGAATCTCGCCATCACTGTGAAAGACGGCAAGGTGCAGCAAAGCAGTTGGAAGGATTATCCGCTCGCCAGCATGGCGCAGTTGCCCAAGACCGTGGAAGTGATCACGGTACCGGGCGATGGCGACCCGGCTGGCGCGAGTTTCCTCGCGATGCCTACTGCTGTTCCCGCGCTTGCGAACGCGGTGTTTCGCGTGAGCGCTGTGCGTGTGCGTCGTTTGCCGCTGATGAAAGAGCTGATGCGCCTGCTATGAGCTCCCTCCCCTGCGAGCAGGGGAGGGCTGGGGAGGGGTCAAACATCCCCGCCTCGAGGCAAATTGCAATCACCCCCTCCCAGCCTCCCCCTGCGAGCAGGGGGAGGAGCTAAAAAGCAGGTCAGCGCCCCGCCCTCTCAAGCATCGCGCGGCGCCGCTCCAAGCTTGCGGCTGACCAATGCTGCTCGCGCTCGTAATACGCATGCATCGCTGGCACACCCGTGTGCAGAAGCACCCACGGTTGCTTGGATTGCGTGTAGATGTGGATGTCGGGCGGAAAGCGATCGGGATCGTCGAGCGTTCCGACACGAATAAAGCGCTGAATATCGCCGAGGCCTGCGTAGTTGCTCCACACTGCAATACGGCACACAGGACAACGCGCAATCTTCTGTCCTTTGCCACTCAACGAAGGTGTGTCCACCACTTCCACTTCGCCGGTGAGCATCACAACCCGATCCGCTTCGATCAATGCATTGAGCGCAAAGGCCGTGCCCGTTTCACGCTGGCACCAACGGCAATGGCAGCAATGCACAAACATCGGTGTATCGAGCATGCGATAGCGAACGGCTTTGCAATCGCAGCCGCCATCGAAATACACCGCATGGTTGTCGCTCATTGCACCACACTCCTCTCAGTGCTTGCTTCAATGGAACTGATCGCTCGCAGGCACCCACGAACTCGATGACGATGTCGGCAGATGCAGCGGCTTCACCGTTTCTGTCGATCCGCAATTGGGCGGCAGTGGGCCGCCACTCACGCGCGCGGCTGCGCACTCCGCATCGTTATTCAGCGTCACCGACGACGCGGCTGCCGGTGCGCTTGCGGCAAGAGCAGGCGTCTTGGGTATCGATGTGTTGATGGTCGGCAGATTCAGGCGGTCGTAAATCTTCTTGGGCAACGGTACGGCCGGCGGATCGGGGTTGTGACAGCCAAGCAGCGACGACGGCAACAACGGCATCACCGAACATTCGATGCGTATGCCTTGCGGCAGATTGAACGTGTGACTGACGGTGGTTTTTTCCACCGCATGACGCAACGCCGTATCGACTGAGCTTTCACCCTTTGGCGTCCAGTACTTGTCGAACACCGTCGGCTTGTACTTCGGCAGATTCGTGTTGTGCGACATGATTTCCGTATCGCCGCTCGGCTTGAGCTGGATATAGGTGCCGTTGGGCGTACCCGGTGTGCCGCCGTTCGGCGAACCGCCCGCATTGCCGCTACCCGGAACCGGTATCGATTGCCCGTTAGGCGGCCCGTTGGTTTCCGACGGTTTCGTTCCGCCGTTGGGCGAACCGGGATTGCCCGTGTCACTCCCCTGCGGCGTAGCGTTCGGCGCCGTGCTCACCGAGTTGTTGCCTTCATTGCCCGGCGATGTCGGCGACGGATTGTTCGGTGCCGACGGCGGTGCTTCCGCCGTCGGCTTTTCATTGGACGGCGATTGCGGTGTCTTGGTTTGCGGTGACGACGGCGATGGCGCAGGCGCCGGACTCAGCAGCGGCGCAACCGACACGGCAGGTACTGCGATCTTGGGCGCGGCCACGACAGGCGATGGCGCAGACGGGGGTACGGTCGGCGCGGGCGTCGTGATCGGCGTCAGTGGAATCGGCGCAAGTTGCGGCTCCGGTTCGCTCGGTTTCGCAATCGGCCCCAACGGTTGTTGCGACAATTGCGGCGCAATCGGCGCTTTCACTGGCGCTTCGGACGGTTGCAAGTTCACCGTCGGCGCTTGTTGTGCGGGCATCGGAATCGGTTCAAGCGGCGGCGATGGCGGCGAAGCGGGTGTTGGTGCAGGCGCGGCGGGCGCCACGTTGGGGATCGGAATGGGCGCGATGGAAGGTTTCTCCACCGCAATTTGGGGCGGCGCTGCGGTCAGCGGCGATTGCGCTGGTTGTGTCGGGACCGCCAGCGATGGCAGCGGCGGCATCGGCTGCGTGCCTTCCACCTGCGGTTTGCGCGGCGGCTCGGGCTGGAAGGGTGGCGGCACGGGTTGCGGCACAGGCGTTGCCGGTACCGTGGGTGCGGGTGGAGGCGTGCCAACCAACTTTGGCTGTTCAAGCGTGACCGGCGCCGTTTTCGGCAGCGTGATGGGCGGCAATGGCGCGGCGGGTGGCCGTGCCTTTTGCGCGATCGTCTGCTTTGCCTGCGACACCACCGGTTGCTGCTTGGGTGTTGGCGCAGGTGGCTGCTGTACCGCCGCGACAGGTGCAGCCGTCGACGCTTCGTGCGTCACATGCGCAACTTGACTTGTGTTGCCGCGATGCGTCGGCCCGTGTTCCTTCGGCGGTATGCCGCGAATCGGTGGCGGCGGCGGCGGTGGCTGCGGTTTCTTTTCGATCAGCTTCACCAGCAACGCATTGCCCTTCGGCTCGGGTGGCGCTGGCGGCAAGATATACGCAGGACCAAGCACCATGCCCAGCAGAAACAACACATGCACCAGCAAAGCGCCGAACATCGCGATCACTTTCAGCAGCCGATCGCGTGGTCGATCGCGAATCTTGCGCCGATAGACGATCGCCCAAGTCGCCGCATCGCGCGGCGACTTGATCATCACGACCCGAGTGGGTTGGGCAGGCTGATCGGGGGGCAGTGGCGGCATGTGCGCCAGTGTAGCCGGACAACCGGAATTTCCTGCTGGGCCGTTCGACCTACCCTTCTTTCAGCTGGATGTCGGGAGCCGCCTCATTGCCCCGGCGTGGACGACGCCTTCTGCGCATCGACCGCACGCGCCGGCGTGTCCACCGGACAACCGTTGGGTAATGGCTTGCCCGCTTTGTAGTCGGCGATGCATGTCGCCACGCTCGGCGGCGGTGGTTGCGGTTGGTTCTTGACCAACGCGGCGGGTGCCATGTTCATACGTTCGTCGCCATCGTTTGAGGGTGGCGGTGGTGGCGGATCGCCGCTGCATCCGCCGGACAGCGCAGCGATCGAAACGCCGCAATGAATGCGAATACCTTTCGGCAAGTTGATCGTCTTCGTCACCGTCGTCTTGTCGACGAGTTTCTGCAACGCATCGTCCACCGCGTTGGAATTCTTGCGCCAGTACCGATCCAGTTTGGTGGCTTTGTATTTGACCGTGTCCTTGTCGCGCATGATCTGCGTATCGCCTTGCGGACCGCGCTGCACGTAATCGGCTGTGGGCGCAGGCGGCGCGCTCGTGGCGTTGGCAGGCAAAATGATTCGGCCTGTGCGGTCGAACAAGACCGGGGGCGCCGGCGGCGCCACGGAAGTGGCCGGAGGTGGCGGCGGCTCTGGCAAACGCAGCGCGATGGCGTTTTTCGAGGGCGGTTCGTGGGAAGGACGCGGCGGGGGTGGCGGTGGCGCGATAGGCGGCGGCGCCGGCGCACGTGACGAGGGCCGGGAAATAAATCGCACTTCCATCGCGCGCTCCGGCACATACACGGCCGCCACTTCCTGCGCATGCGGTTTCATCTCATACCAAAGCGCGGTGACGAAAATGGCGTGCAGAAGCAGCGCGATCGTCAACGCCACCCACAGGAGGCGGTTGTCGCGCGGAGCTTTGCGCCAACGCATGTCATGCAGCATGGCGCGCGTGGGGCCATCGAGGTGGGCCAGACCGCGGTTTTTTTCGTCCGTCGGGGAAAACCAGCGGTGGTGCTCGACTTGGTCGGGGCGTTCGATAAAGCCGTCCTCGCTACGTTGCCCGGATAGTTACACGCCCGGATAGTGATGCCACACAGACCTTTCGGCGGCCCCACGGTTCCCCAGTAATCACGTCTTGTTAACGCCGATCTTCGCAGTGCAACTTGACCAATCCGGCCGATGGGAGAAATCTTGGACTGCGGCGCTCGCGCCGCCTCCCGCCATGACCGCCCCTGCGTCCCGCACGCGAAGGACGACCATGACGGCCCGCCATTGTCAGCCGCCAAGCGCGGCCGTGCGGCGCCGGCCAGGTCTGCTGTCGCACGAGTCCGCGCCTTTCGCAAAAGGAGGGTCGCATCGTGTCCTACAACACGGAAAACATCCGCAACGCCGCTCTCGCCGGTCACGCCGGTGTTGGCAAGACCACGTTATTCGAAGCCATGCTGCATGCCGGTGGTGTGATTCAATCAATCGGATCCGTCGAGCGCGGCACCACGCAATCGGATACCGACACGCAAGAGAAAGCACGCGGCCACTCGATCGATAGCTGCATCGCAGGCATCGATCACGGAAGCTCCCACATCAATCTGCTCGATACCGCCGGTTACGCGGATTTTCGCGGCGCCACCCTTTCCGCCTTCGCGGCAGTCGAAACGGCGCTGATTGTCATCAACGCTTCCAACGGTATCGAACACGGCACGCGCCGCATGATGGAGCACGCGCGCGAGCGCGGTCTGGCACGCGTGATCGTGATCAACAAGATCGACGCCGATGGCGTGGATCTGGCCGAACTGGTGCGCGCGATACGCGACGAATTCGGCAACGAGTGTTTGCCGGTGAACCTTCCTGCCGACAACAACAATCGCGTGCTCGACTGTTTCTTTCACAAGGACGGCAAAACCGATTTTTCGTCGCTGGCCGAAGCGCACCAGCAGATTCTCGACCAAGTGGTGGAGATCAACGAAGCCACCATGGGCGCTTACCTCGAAGACGGTGAAGAAGCCCTGACGCCGCAGCAACTGCACGAAGCCTTCGAACAATGCCTGCGCGAAGGGCATCTTGTACCGATCTGCTTCGTCAGCGCGCGCACCCGTGCGGGCGTGCTTGAACTGCTCGAGATTTGCGATCGCCTGCTGCCCAATCCCAACGAAGCCAATCCACCGCCCTTCCGCGATGATCACGACGTGCAGATTTCGGTCGAACCGAACCCGTCATCGCATGTCGTCGCCGATGTCTTCAAGGTGATCAACGATCCGTTCGTGGGCAAGCTTGGCGTGTTCCGCGTATGGCAAGGCACGGTCCGCCGCGATAGTCAGTTATACATCGACGACAACCGCAAAGCGTTCAAGGTCTGCCATCTGTTTCGCTTGAATGGCAAGACGCATGTCGAAGTCGATCAGGCGATTCCGGGCGATATTGCCGCCGTCGCGAAAGTCGAGGACATTCACTTCGATGCGGTCCTGCACGATTCGCACGACGAAGACGGCATCCATCTTGATCCCATGCATTTCCCGCAACCGATGTTCGGTCTTGCGCTGGAGCCCAAACACAAGGGTCAGGAGCAGAAGCTTTCCAACGCCCTGTCGCGATTGTCGGAAGAAGATCCGTGCTTCCGCATGGAGCATCACAAGGAACTGAACGAGACCGTCGTGCGAGGACTGTCTGATCTGCATCTGAAAATCATGCTGGAGCGCATGAAAGATCGGTACGGTGTGGAGGTCGTAACGCATCCGCCACGCATTGCCTATCGCGAAACGATTGCCGGCTCTGCGGAAGGCCATCATCGGCACAAGAAACAAACCGGTGGCGCAGGACAATTCGGCGAAGTCTTTTTGCGCGTCGAACCATTGGAACGCGGTACGGGTTTTCAATTCGTCGATGCGGTGAAAGGCGGCGTGATCCCTGGCCAATTCCTGCCCGCGATTGAGAAAGGCGTGCGGCAAGCCATGGAAACCGGTGCGATTGCCGGCTTTCCCATGCAGGATTTGCGCGTCACCGTGTACGACGGCAAATATCATCCGGTCGACTCGAAGGAAGTCGCCTTCGTCAGCGCCGGCAAGAAAGCGTTTCTCGATGCGGTGAACAAGGCGCGGCCTGTCGTACTTGAACCCATCGTCGATGTCGAAGTGTCGATTCCCGAATTGAACGTCGGCGATGTCACCGGCGGACTGGCAGGCAAACGCGCGCGCATCATGGGCACCGACGCCAAGCACGGTGGCGAGATCGTCATCAAGGCGCAGGCGCCGCTGGCCGAACTCACCGACTATCCCACCGAACTCAAAGCCATGACGGGCGGACGAGGTCGCTACAGTCTGGATTTGAGCCATTACGAACCGGTACCGCCGCCCGTCCAGCGGCAGCTCAGCGACGCATGGAAGCCCAAACTGGACGAGGACTGACCACACCGCCCGCACACCAATGACACCTAACGGCCGGGCGACGTTGCAGTCTCCCGGCCACGTCTCCATGTCGTAGAAGACAGTGTCTTAGCGCACGCCCCACCGGCCTCTTGGCGCGAGCCATCTGGACCTTGAGAACATAAACACTTTCACCGCGGAGGGCCGTATGAATCGTGCCTTCGTCAAAGATTATGAAGGCGATGCCGATGACGCATTGCCCGAACTGCCGCTGAGCGACAACCCCAACTACGTCACGCCACACGGCGCTGCCCTGTTGCGCGATCGTTGGCTCGCGATGCAAGCGCGCCTCGATGCCCTTAAAGCTGCGCAGGACGACACGCTTGCGCCGGAACATGAGTTGTCATCGCTGGAACGCGAATTGCGCTGGCTGGGCGCACGCGTTGCCAACGCGATTGAAGTGGATCTTTCCAAGCAGCCGCGCGATAGCGTGGCTTTCGGTGCGACCGTCACCGTCGAAAGCGAAGACGGCGAACACCGTTGGCAGATCGTCGGCGAAGACGAAGCGGACGTGGAGCATGGTTTGGTCAGCTACGTTTCACCGCTTGCTCAAGCGTTGCTGGGAGCGCGTGTCGGCGACGAGGTTTGCTGGCACCGACCAGCGGGTGATCTGACGATCGAAGTAGTGAAGATCGAGTACACCGATGGTGGCGCTTAACGTCTACAACCTGCTCTCTCGCTTCAAACGCAGATACCGTTCGATAAGCGCTCCGGATAGCTCGGAACACCCGACATCCATCGTCATCACACCGCGACGATTGAGACTGTCATGCACGCGTTCCCGGTCCGATAGGTAGTGCATGGCCGAGGCGCTGCGAATCGCCCTGTCCAGCGTATTACCCGTATCGACCGCCGCGTCTTCGACGGCTTGTTCGCGCAAGCTTGTGACCAGCACCAGATGACGCTGTGCGAGCACAGTGACGGCCATGGCCAGCTCGGTATCGTCTTCATCACGCACATTGGTGATGAGCACGACCAGCGCACGACGGCGTTGACGTTCCAGCAACGCGTTGGTCGCGGCCAGATAATCGGTCGGTGACGCCGTTGCCTGCAGGTCGTAGCCCGTGCCGAGCAGCATGTCCATGCCGCCGCTGCCCGAGGTGGGCGGCAACCAGCGTTGCGTGCGCCCGGTGCAGGCGAGCATGCCGACCGAATCGCCCTCGCGCATCGCGATATAAGCGAGCGACAGCGACGCATTCAGCACGTGATCGAAGTGCGAGATCGCCCCGTCTTTAGCCAGCATGCGCCGGCCGCAATCGATCAGCAGCACAATCTGCTGATTACGTTCCTCGCGATATTCGCGGGAGATGAAGTGGCCGACACGCGCGGTCGCCTTCCAGTCGATCTTGCGCATGCTGTCGCCGACGCGATAGTCGCGCAGCTCCTGAAACTCGGTGCCCTCGCCGCGGCGTCGCTGCAATCGCGCACCGATGTTGTGCGATGCCAGCTCGACACTCAATCCGGCCATTTCGGCAAGCGGCGCAAAATTGGGATACACGCGTACGGCGTTCGTGACATCCAACGTGCGGCGCTGCGTCCACAAACGCCATGCCGACCGAAACCGCAGGTGGCAACCATCGAACGTGGCGAGCCCGCGCATATCGGGCATCAACGCATACTCGAACGCGTAGTCTTCACGCGGCGCTAGGCGCACACGATGTGGCAGACCGCGTACCGCCCAGCCGCCCGGATGCAGATCGTGAATATCGACGTTCCGCTTGCGTTTGTCGGCCGAGCGCAAGCGCAGACGCACCAGCGTTTCCAATCCCAGCGGCACGACAGGCGCCACATCCCGCTGCACTTCCGGCGATGGCTGACGCGCGAGTTGCCACGCGTCGAACATCAAACCCAGCGCGAGCAGGCCGCCGTAAGCCAGCCACACATTCAGTGCAAGCACGCCAAAACTGGTCAGCGCGCCGAGCACGACCCAGCCGAACAATAGCCACAACAGTAGCGGACCGGGTCGCATCATTGGCGTGGCGCGGGAACCTTGTGCAGCAACGCCCGGATGACGTCGTCTGGACGCTGCCGTTCGACGAGCGCTTCGGGCGCCAGCATCAAGCGATGGCGAAGCGCAGGGAGCGCTACTTCACGTACATCGTCGGGCGTGACGAAATCGCGACCATCCATCGCGGCATGTGCGCGCGCCAATCGCGCCAGCGCCAATCCGCCGCGCGGCCCGGCGCCGTTGACCACTGCGGGCCATTCGCGCGTGGCGCGAACGATGCGCACGGCATAATCGGTCACCGCAGCATCCATGCGCATGGCGGCAACGCCCTGTTGCATGGCGAGCAATTCCTGCTGGCTAAGCACCTGTTGCACGCGCGAGACATCCAGGTCTGCCGCAACGCGGCCCTCAAGCACATTGCTTACCATGCGTTTCTCGTCTTCCAGTGTCGGATAACCGATCAACACTTTGATGAGAAAACGATCCAGCTGCGCTTCGGGCAACGGATAGGTGCCTTCCTGCTCGATCGGGTTTTGCGTGGCGACTACCATGAACGGTGCGGGCAACGGAAAGCGCCGGCCTTCGATGGTCGCCTGCCCTTCCTGCATCGCTTCGAGCAACGCCGCCTGAGTCTTGGCCGGCGCGCGATTGATTTCGTCGGCAAGTAGCAGATTGGCGAACACGGGACCGCGCCGCACCTGAAAGCGCTCCGCCTTCACGTCGTAGATCGCGTGACCGGTGACGTCGGTCGGCATCAGATCGGGCGTGAACTGAATGCGGCCGAAGGTGCAGCTCACCGATGCCGCCAGCGCGCGCACCAGCAGCGTCTTACCCAAACCTGGCACGCCCTCGATCAACACATGTCCGGCGGCCAGCAATGACATCAGCACCTGATCGAAAATATCGACCTGGCCAATGAATGCATGCCCCACTTGTTTCCGAAGTGCCGCGACGCGCGCATGGATCGCCTCCACCGGCATGGGTGCCGGCGCCGGTGCGGGCGCGAGGGTGTCTGTGGTCATAGATGGCTCCTGATACGCGCCAGAGTGGTTATGCATACGCGAAACGCCGCGGCGTTTGCGGGAGAACGAAAAGCACTTTCGATGCGTGCCGGTTCAAGCTTGCTGCGCTGAGCAAGCCAGTCATACAGCTCGGTGCCTTGGAGCATCGCACCGGCGGGATCGCGGCGGCGAAGGCGCGCAATCACGGCGTCACATGCAAGGCGATGCAAGCTGCGGCCGCCATCGCGACGGAATAGAAACTCACCAACCGCCTGAATGTGTTCGAGCAACGCACGGCGATGCGCCGGCGGTGTCGGCATCAAGGGCCCAAAGCGTTGGCTGCGCATCAGCATCCAGCCAATGGCGAGCAACAGCGACGCCAGCAAGGCAGGCCAGCCACGCAGAAACAGGTTGATCCAGAACGATGTACCGATCAGCTCGTAGAAGAAATAGAAGTGGCCGTGCCCCATGTTCGGTTCAAGCACGCGCCACGCAAATTCCTGCTCGGGATAGTTCCTGAGTTTGTCGCTGGAAATGGCGTTGAGGTCGTTGATCGCGCTGACCGTGCCTTCGCCATTGGATACGCGTGCAAACGCCAGGTCACCGTTACGATCATGAATGGCGACCTGCGCGCTGCCGAGAAATGACGGTTGCAGCTTGAATCCCACGCCGCACAACGACATGAATTGCAGATCGTAACCCTTTCCAGCAGGCACGTTCGTCCACAACTTCGTGCAGTTATACGTATTCTTCGATGCGGCAAACATATTGAGCTGTTGCAGCAGAGGCACATCGCTTCCGTCGTGCCCCATCGGCGAAAAAACCAAATGACCGCCACGTCGCACCCAATCCGCCAGCTTTTTTGCCTCGTCATATTTGATAAAGCTCACATCCTCGCCGATGACCACCGTGTCGCCACGTCGCAGCAGCGGAAGAACTTGCGCAAGGTTGACGTTTCCAGTGGACGCTTGTCCCATATCGGCGAGCGTTCGTTCCAACGCGTAGAACCTGTTGTACGCAGGCTCCCCCGTTGGATATCCCGACACGATGGTGGACTCGCGTTTGAACAGCATGAGGAAGCCGCCTACGCAAATGGCCACAACCGCCAGCACAATCGATGCGATGACGATGGTGTTGCGATTCATAACGGCACTCGCTGTACCGGCCAGCCGGATAGAAGCGACGCAAATTCCGTATCGCCGGGATAACGATCCGCGTACGCAGCGAGCTGCCATGTGCGTACGATGCTGACGAGCTGATCGCGACGGGAAGGATCGTCGAGCGCCTTTGCATGACGCAGCCAGTCCGATTCCGTTGCATCGACCGGCACCTGAATGTGCAATGCCGCCGCCGCGCGTTGCATGCTGCCCCGATAAAGCAGCGATAGCGCTTCACGACGATGGCCGTCACGCCACAACTCCCTCGCAGTGGCGGCAAGGTCGTCAGGCAACGCGGATTCCTGGACGGTGCTCGTCTTTAACGCCGAAAGCGTGCGTTCGGGCCGTTCCAGCACGACGCCCGAAAAGCGAACACGGCGGACAATGAAGATGATCAGTGCAACGATCGCAACACCGAGCAATGCCCACATGAGCACATTGACCAATCCGGCAACCAGGTCGGCAAACACGAATGATGACGAGGGCAGCGGTTCATCGATCTTCTTGGGTGTCAGCCTGGGTACCCAGTGCGTAACGACGTGCTTGGTACCGAAGCGAGGATCCAGATAGACGACGTTCGCCTCGCGCGAGAACGACGCATCCTTGTCGTCCAGCGGTTGATGGAAGGCTTCTGCGATACCTGCCTGCGCGGACGATGATGCTCCCGCAGGTGTGGCCTCCGCCGCATGCACTGCGGTACCGAAACCACCGAGGCAAATCAAAAGTACCGCTGCGAGGCCGGCATCGAGCAAACGTTGACGAAGACGCCGGAACATCAGATCGATATCCCACGCTTCCAGCTGCGTGCGCCGATTGAGATACAGAGCAAATCCCGAAGCCACGTACAGCGGCTCGATCATACTCATCGACACATACGTGACAAACGATGCGATCCAGATCAGCGCATGTTTGAAAGCAGGCAACTGAAATGCCTGAGTCAGATTGCGCATGGAGTCTGGCAACGCTTCGCCGGGCAGCAGCCAGAGCGTGAATGTGCAAATGCTGATGAACACTACCAGTTCGAACAGCAGGCTTGTCCATGTCAGGCCACTCGCCTGTCCACCCAATGTTCTGCTGAGCACTCGCCAACGTGCCGAGCGCTGTTGCTTGGACACGCCTTCGAGCAATTCCATCGGCATGCGCACCGAGCGATGCGTATCCAGGCGCAGCCACGTCAACGCAGCGATGGTGCGCACCCACGGCCAGCGCATCTGGCCTTTCAAGGTTTCGCGCCATGCAGGAGTTCGCTCGAACACCGCGTGTGAAAGCACATACAGCGGAATACGATCGAACAACGGACGCAGCCACCAGGGCAGAAACAAACCGAGCCACGGCATGCCCGTCAGCCAGGCAATCAGCTGACAGACGATGAAAATAGGTAGCGTGAACGCGAACCACGCCGACCACACCTGACGCGCATGCGCACGCAGCATCACCGCACCCAGATCCATCGCTTCGAGCGTCGTGCGCGGACGCAGCGCAACACCAATGCGCTCAAGCTGCATGGTTGCGCCCTCTGCCGCCGAACGTGAGCCACGTCGCGACAAGCAACCAGATGGCGGCGCCGCTGCCGTACTTCACGACATCCGGCAACATCGACATCGACGACCAATACGCTTCGATGAAAGCCGCCATCACCAGCATCGCAAACGCGCCGAGCGCGAGTCGCGCACCTTTCCATGCTGCCTCACGCAACGCTGTCTCACGACGCAGACGGCCAGGCGCAAGCAAGCTCAAACCGAATTGCAAACCTGCGCCGCCAGCAATCACGATGGCCGTGAGTTCGAAACCCGAATGCCCCACGACGAAACGCCAGAATGGCGCGCCGTAGCCGATAGCGTTGAGGTGCCCCGCCACGCCGCCCATGATCACACCGTTCGCCGTGAGCACGTAAATCGCACCGACACCGAGCAACAACCCCGATGCAAAAGTGCGAAACGCGATGCCGACGTTGTTCATGATGTAGTAGCCGAACATCTGCAGATCCGTACCGCTGCTGCGGCCGATCTTCGGATTGGACGGGTCATACATCTTTTCGAATTCTTTGAGCTGCGTGGCGCTGAACAAGCTATGCGCGAGATCCGGCCGCCATTGCAGCAACACATAGGTCGCGATGGCCGGCACATAAAGCAACACCGTCGCCGCCAGCATGTAACGCCAGTTCTCGCGCACGAGTCTTGGAAATTCGGCAAGCAGGAACGTGGCCGCCTTGTACCAGCGGGGCGCGGGCGGACGATACAGCTGGCGATGCCCCATCTCCACGATGTGTTGCAGGCGATCGGTCACTTCACGGCTGTATCCGCGAGCCTGCGCCAGCGAAAGATGATGGCAGACGCGCCGATACGATTCGGGAAAATCCACCGTTTTTTCCGAGCGCAGCGCCGCTTTAGGCTGCCGGTCGAGCTGCGCCAGCCAGAAACGCAGTGCGTCCCATTCTTCAGCGTGCAGCGCGACGAACTGCTCCTGTTTCATGGCCTTCCCAGCAATCCGTTTGCATAGGCGGTGAGTTGCGTTACCGCGGCGGTGCCTTCTCGCCCGGTGAGCGGCACGAGAATATCGGCAAGTTCTTCCTGTCGCTGCACGGTAAGGTGCCCGGCGCGCTCGGCGAAATCGATCAGCGCCGCCTGCTCATCCGGATCCAGTGGCACTGGCAATAGTTGCGACGGCACCATCGGAACCTTGCTGCCTGCAGGTAAAGCATCGGCATGAACAACAATGGTGCCCGCCACGATGTCGCCGATGCGGCGCGCCGACGGATCGATCATCGTACACACAAGGCCCACGCCGTACAGACCCGGCAATGCGTCGACCACACGCAGCAGGTTGCGCACCACCGATGGAATCAGCGTGACGGGTGTGCCATCGGCACACACCACCCGCAACTTCATGCTGCGCTTGCCGATAGTCTGGCCGCCGAACCACACCTCGCACACCACCGAATAAACCCAGGTGATCGCAAACAGCAACAACATGCCGAGACCGGCGCCGCCTTTTCCGAAGACACCGAAAAAAGCCGCACCGATAAAGAAAAAAGCCGCGCGTAAAAGTAAATCGATCAGCCACGCCTGCGCGCGGCCGAATGCACCGGCCGCACGCAAGCGCAGGCTAACGCCTTCTGGCGTTTCGATTTCGCGTACCGTGTCGAGCATCAGTCGTTGATGACGATGGTGTCCGCGATTCGATCATGCATGCAGCGTTTCTCGTCGCCGAAAATCATCAGAACATCGACAAGCGCGATGATGGGGCCGACGAACGGAATGAAACCAAAAAGCCGGATGGGCAGATAGCGCGTAAGGAAAATGCGGCCCAGCGTAGCCTGGCTGCCATCCGTACGAACGATCTTGATACCCAACAGCTTCTTGCCAATCGTCTGTCCATTGCGACTGAGCAATATGCAGTTGACGACAATGACGGCAAGCCCCAGGAAGAGGCAGAAGAACATATAGCCGCTGAGCGCAAACGCCGGCGGCACAGTACCGTGAACGCGTGCGTTATAGGTTGCGAAGCTCTGAAAGAAAACCGGCATCATGCACAACGCAATGACGATGCCGTCCAGAAAAGCGGCCCCTAATCGCTGCCATCTCGACGCTTTGCGCGCCTCAAGATCGTTGGCGTCGAACGCATATCTATCTTCCACGACCGCGCCGGGCGCGGCATACGGATTTGCTTCCATGGCTTCCCCCTATCCGAGCACCAACCCCTCGCTGGTGCTACGTCCCAGTATAGAAGCAACAAAGACGGCCGATGCAAGGCGCTGCACCCTTCTCCCTGCAGGTCGTTTTAGCAGCTGTAACGATGCTGGCGGCCGCTTGAGGATCAGGTGCTTAGCGCATCGGTGAGCGTGCGACTGGAGGCAGCTATGTCGTCGGGCCTACGGCTTGTAATCAGATTGCCATCCTGAACGACCTCAATATCTCCCCAGCGCGCGCCGGCGTTCTCCAGATTCTTGCGAATGGAAGGCAGCGACGTAACCTTACGGCCTTTAACCCGCTCGGCGTCGACCAGGGTCCAGGGACCGTGGCAATCAGCAGTGTGAACGGCCTGCGATAGAGACAAAGTATGCAGGCAGTGAGACCGGCGTGGCGCCCTTTACTTGGCGGCGCGCTTAGGCTTGAGCAGCGTCCCGGTGCACTTGGGCGAGCCACACAGGCACACCCACTTCTTCTTCAAACGGGCCGTGTGCGGCACTTCGAGCACGATGCCGTAGTCGTAGGTGAGCTCTTCGCCCGCCTTGATGTTGCGCTTGGCCTCGATGATCACGCGATCCTTACGGCGATTGCCGCCCTCGTGCTCTTCGACAAAGGCCTCGCAATTGGGGTTGCAGCTGTGATTGATCCAGCGCGCAACACCGCCCTTGCGGTTAGCGTCGATGATGTACTCATCGTTGAGGGTGAACAGGAACGTATGACCGGTCTCGCCGCCGTCGCCATACATTTCGTCGGCCTCGTCGTGAGTCATCAGGGTGCCCTTGTATTCGATGATTTCCTCGCCCTTTTTGATCGGGGCGACAGCGAAAACACCATTTCCATGGATGGGCGAACGACGAGCGACGATGCGACGTGACATGGCTTACCGGGATCAGAGGGACGTAACCACTAATCATGCCCGTTCTGCGTGACGATGGGAATCGCACTCGGCGCCGGTTGCGAGGTCAGTCTATGGATGTATCTCGCCGAGAGTTTCAAACGTTAGGGCTTCAAAATGTCCCTTCCACCGGCTTCATTCCCTGATATATTCAAACAATCGTTTGAGGTGATCCCATGAAACGACTGCTCCACGGATTGGCCCTTGTTCTGCTGGTTTGCGGGTTGGCGGCGTGCGGTCCGCCGCGCCAGAGCGTGTTTCCGCCGACGATCTCGATCCAGCAGATGCATGTGCAGCCGGATGGCACCTGGCAACTCACCCTGCGCATCCAGAACAACAGCTACACCGGCATGAATTACCAGTCCATCGAGGGCAGCTTCCAGGTGGCGAACGGTATTCCCGTGCGGCTGCATTCGGTCTTCAGCACGGATATTCCTTCGTTCGCCGGCGATGTCCTGCAGATCGATGTGCTGCCGACCCCGCCGATGACGCAGGCCTTGCAAGCCATCGCCGGCAAGGGCAGCGCCGGACAGATTGCCTACGACATCGAAGGCACGATCCATTGCGCCCCGAATCTTGAAGATCGCCCGGACAACAAGAATCCGCGCGATTTCGCGTTTAGCCACAACGATTACCTTTCGCCGGTACCCGGGATACCCAACACATTCCGGTGACCGATTCATCGCACCTGTTCCACGAGAGATGACGCCATGACTCTGTACAAAGCCCCCCTCGACGATCAGCGCTTTGCGCTTTTCGATGTGCTCGATGCCGAAACCGTGCTCACCAAGCTGCAAGGGGGTGACGGTCACACGCGCGATCTGCTCGATGCGGTGCTGGAAGAAGCAGGCAAGCTCAGCGAGCAGGTGCTTGCGCCCACCAACTCGCCGGGCGATGAGGAAGGCTGTCATTACGACAAGGCCACGCGCAGCGTCACCACACCGAAAGGCTTCAAGGAAGCCTTCCGCCAGTTCTCCGAGGGCGGCTGGGCCGGCCTGACGATGGCGGAAGCGTTCGGTGGTCAGGCATTGCCGTCGGTGATGGGTGTGGCGACCACCGAATTTTTCCAGTCGGGCAATCTTTCCTGGAGCCTGTACCCGTTGCTCTCGGAAGGCGCCTGCCATGCACTGGAAATGCACGGCACCGAGGACCAGCAGCACACGTATCTGAAGCCCATCGTAGCCGGCGAGTGGACGGGCACCATGTGTCTCACCGAACCGCAGGCCGGTTCGGATCTGGGTCTGCTGAAGACACGCGCCGAACCTGTTGGCGATGGCAGCTACAAGATCACCGGTACCAAGATCTTCATCAGCGCGGGCGATCATGATCTGGCTGAAAACATCATTCACCTCGTGCTTGCGCGCCTGCCCGATGCGCCAGCGGGCAGCCGTGGCATTTCGATGTTCATCGTGCCGAAGTTCAAGGTGAAAGACGGCAAGCCCGGCGAGCGCAACAATGTTTACGCCGGCGCGATCGAACACAAGATGGGCATTCGCGGTTCGGCAACCTGCGTGATGAACTTCGATGAGGCCGAAGGTTTTCTGATTGGCCAGCCGCACAAGGGCCTGGCTGCGATGTTCACCATGATGAATGCCGCGCGTCTTTCGGTGGGCGTGCAAGGTCTCGCGCTATCGGAGCGCGCATGGCAGAACAGCCTCAACTACGCGCGCGAGCGTCTGCAGTCGCGCTCGCTCTCCGGCCCGAAATTCCCCGACAAACCCGCCGACAATCTGCTGGTGCAGCCGGACGTGCGCCGCATGCTGCTGACGCAGCGTGCCCTGGTGGAAGGCTCGCGCATGTTGCTGCTGTATTCGGCCCTGCAGACCGACATCGAAGCGCGTGGCGCCGATGAAGCAACGCGTCAGAAAGCCAGCGAATTACTTGCCTTCCTGATTCCGATTGCCAAGGGCGTGGTGACCGAGCTCGCGCAGGAATGCACGAAGGAAGCCCTGCAGGTCTACGGCGGCCACGGCTTTATCGTGGAAAACGGCGTAGAGCAGTTCGTTCGCGATGCACGCATCATCACGCTGTACGAAGGCACCACCGGTATTCAGGCGGCCGACCTGCTCGGCCGCAAAATTCTTCAGCTCAAGGGCGTTGGCCTGCAGCACTTCCTCGCCGAAGTCGGCGCGTTCTGCAAAGCGCATGCGCAGGACGAGGCGCTGCGCCCGTATATCGGCCCGCTCGGTGCATTGGCGAAGGAATGGGGCGAGTTGACGATGAAGCTGGCGCAGCTGATTCAAACCAATCCGGAAGAACTCGGCGCGGCGGCCAACGATTATCTCTACTACAGCGGTTACATCACGCTCGCCTACTTCTGGGCGCGCGCGGTGGCTGCGGCAGAGAAGAGCTCGCAACAGCCAGCGTTCAAGCAAGCCAAGCGCGATACGGCGGCGTTCTTCTTCGCACGCGTTCTGCCACGTACGCATTTGCACAAAGCAGCGATTGAAGCGGGTGTTGCGACGCTGCCTGCGATTGCCTGATCCGCTTGTTACATGTAACAAAAAACGCCCGGCTAGCCCGGGCGTTTTTTATGCCTCATCACCTCACCGCACCCTCACCGTCATTCCGGCGAAGGCCGGAATCCAGTGGCGTTATGGCCGATATGTGCGAGACATTCGTGCATTGTCAGTCAACGAGTTTCAGGCGAAATGACATTGGCAGGCGCGACAGTCACTGGATTCCGGCCTTCGCCGGAATGACGGTGAGGAGACTTGATGACGATGAGGGATTTGACGGCAGCGAGTCGGCTCGTGGCCGCGCGGTGCCGAAAGTCACGGTGACTGTTTCCCCCCACTACCGGCACATACCCATTACGCTAAGCCGGCATATCCAACGGGGAGTCACCATGAAGTCGAGTCGTGCCGTGATCGCATGGTGCGGGCGGAAGCCTGCATTGCTTACCCTGCTGCTGACCTTGAGCAGCACTGCCATGGCGACGGATACGCCTCCTCCGCAATACCCCAACTACCCAAGCGAAACACCCGCCAAATTCACGCCGGTCACCAGTAGCTACGATTACGTCGAACGCGACGTGATGATCCCGATGCGTGACGGCGTCAAGCTCAACACCGTCATCCTGATTCCGAAAAGCGCCAAGCACGAGGGTATCGTGCTCACGCGCACGCCGTACGATGCGAAAGAGCTCACGCATCACGTGATGAGCGGTCACCTTGGTCCGATGCTCGAAGGCTACGACAACGCGACCGATGTGATTGTCGAGGACGGCTATATCCGCGTGATTCAGGACATCCGCGGCAAGTACGGCTCCGGCGGCGATTACGTGATGAACCGGCCCGTGCATGGGCCGCTCAATCCCACGCCTGTCGATGATGCCACCGATACGTACGACACCATCGACTGGCTCGTGAAAAACATTCCCGAATCGAACGGAAAAGTCGGCACCATCGGCATTTCGTACGACGGTTTCGAACCGCTGATGTCGCTGGTGAATCCACATCCTGCGCTGAAAGTCGCCGTGCCGATGAATCCGATGGTCGACGGCTGGATGGGCGACGACTGGTTCCATCAAGGCGCGTTCCGCGCGCAGAACATGTCTTACATCTACGAACAGGTAGCCACGCGCGACAACAGCGTCAAGTGGTGGACCAGTTATCACGATGAATACGACCTGTTCATGCAGGCCGGTTCCGTGGGCGAACTCGGCCGTCAGTACGGCATGGAACAACTTGGTTTCTGGCAGAAGACGATCGCGCATCCGGCGTACGATTCGTTCTGGAGCGATCAGGCGGTCGACAAGATACTTGCCGCGCAGCCATTGAAAGTACCCACCATGCTCGTGCACAGCCTGTGGGATCAGGAAGATATTTACGGCGCGCTTGCGGTGTATCGCGCGATCAAGCCGAAAGACAAGAACGGCGACATGGTGAAGCTGGTGATGGGCCCGTGGCATCACGGTCAGGAAATCGAGGAAGGCAGTTCGCTGGGCGCGATTCGATTCGGCAGCGACACATCTAAATATTTCCGCGAGCACATCCTGCGTCCGTACCTCGCGCAATATCTCAAGGACGGTGCGCCTAAAGCGGACATTGCACCGGTCACGGCTTATCAAACGGGCGCCAATCAATGGCAACGTTTGAGTCGTTGGCCGCTCGCCTGCGAGGATGGTTGCGCAACGAAGAGTCGTGCGCTGTATCTGCTGCCGGACAACAAGCTCGGCTTCAGCGCACCGGCTGGCAGCTCGGCGTATGACGAATACGTCTCCGATCCTGCGCACCCGGTGCCGTTCCGTGCACGACCGATCCAGCCGGTTGGCTACGACGGTGGCCTGACATGGCCGCAGTGGCTGGTGGACGATCAACGCGAAGCGTCGGGCCGCACGGATGTCGTGACCTATGTTTCCGATGTGCTGACCGAGCCGCTTGTGATCAGCGGTGCGCCGGTTGCGCATCTGGTCGCATCCACCAGCGGCACCGACAGCGACTGGGTCGTGAAAGTGATCGACGTGTATCCCGATCAGGTATCCGCTCAACCGGAGATGGGCGGCTATCAGCTGGCGATTTCGATGGATATTTTGCGCGGCCGTTATCGTGAAGGTTTTGACAATCCCAAACCGATCGCCGCGAATCAGCCGCTGGCGTACAGCATCAATCTTCCCGCGGCCAATCACGTTTTTCTGCCGGGTCATCGCGTGATGGTGCAGGTGCAGTCGAGCTGGTTCCCGCTCTACGACCGCAATCCGCAGACCTTTGTGCCGAATATCTTCTGGGCCAAGCCGGGTGACTATCAGAAAGCCACGCAGCGCATTTATCACGCGCCCGCACAGGCCAGTTACATCGCACTGCCCGTCATCAGCCATTGATGACATCATGTTCACTTCCTCTCCTCATCACGAGGGGAGGAAGATCGTGTAGGCCAACGAAAAATCGAAGCGATATCCATTCGGTACTTCCCTCGCGAACCCGCTTGGGTGTAGAACCGGGGCTACCCGTTCTCACATTCCCCGTTCGACGATGAGCGACATTCATTTTCTTATCCGTCTCGCCGAGGATGACGACGACTTCATCCTTGCCCTGGTTCCACGTTTCGTGGATTTCTCACTGCCCAAATGGCGCAAGCGACATGAATGCATCGACGGCATTCGCAAGGATTTAAGCCGCCAGCTGGACGAACAACCCGCCAACAGTTACGTGTTCGTCGCCGAAAATGACGATGGCGATCGTGTCGGGTTCATTCATCTGCAGAAGACGCAGGATTACTTCAACGGCCGCATCAACTGCCACATTTCCGATCTGGCCGTTTCGCCACGCCACGAAGGTCAGGGTGTCGGCAAGGCGCTGATCGCCCACGCCGAAGACTGGGCGCGCGAACATCAATGTCAGCTGGTGACGCTGGCGGTTTTTCCGGGCAATGAGCGTGCACGGGCGCTTTATGAAGCGGCCGGTTACCACGTCGATCTGCTGAGGCTCGCCAAACCGACGCATTGAGGCGCACGATGAATCTGGTCGCGTCCAGCATGCCTTTCGTCACTGTTGCAAGTACGCCAGATGCGATGTGCTGAAGGCTTGGTTGTTGCTGGGGTGAGTGATGCAAGGGGAAGGTTCCGAATCGACGATGACGCGCCGCGATTTGCTGCGCATGATCGGACTGAGCGCCGGTGGCGCGGTGATGTATCAGGCCATGAGCAGCCTTGGCTTCGCCGCACAGTCGCCGTACAAGGGCACGCCGAAGCTGGAAGGTGCGCCGCAGGGCGCATCGGTGCTGATTCTTGGCGCCGGGCTGGCCGGCATGGTGGTCGCCTACGAATTGCGCAAGGCTGGCTACAAGGTGAGCGTGCTGGAGTACAACGCTCGTCCGGGCGGCCGCAACTGGTCGCTGCGCGGCGGCGATACGTACACGGAACTGGGCGGTCGTACGCAGCATTGCCAGTTCGATCGCGGCCTGTACTTCAACCCCGGTCCGTGGCGTATTCCCTACCACCATCGCGGCATCCTCGATTACTGCAAGAAGCTCGGGGTACCGCTCGAACCGTTCGTGCAGATCAATCACAACGCGTACGTGCACAACAGCAACGCCTTTGACGGCAAGCCGCAACGCTATCGCACCATCAATGCCGACTATCGCGGCTACACCGCGGAGCTTCTGGCCAAATCCACGCAGCAAGGCAAGCTCGATACGCCACTGAGCAAGGACGATCAGGCCATCCTGCTGGATTCGCTGCGCGATTGGGGTGCGCTCGATAAAAACTACGCGTACGTATCGAGTCCGCAAACGAGCAATCGGCGCGGGTTCGACAAGGCACCCGGTGGCGGTCTCTCCGGCAAGCCCATCTCATCACAGCCTTTGCAGTTTCACGATGTCCTGAGCTCGCATCTCTGGAAGGGCCTGACGGAAGGCGAAAACTACGAATTCCAAACCACGCTGCTCCAACCCGTGGGCGGCATGGGACGCATCGGCGAAGCATTCGGCCGCGAGCTGCACGGCGTGATTCGCTACAACGCAAAGGTCACCGCCATCCAGCAAGATGAACATGGCGTCAGCGTGACTTATGAAGATTCACATCATCCCGGCAGCACGCAAAAAGCGCGTGCCGACTGGTGCATCTGCACGATTCCACTTTCCATTCTCAGTCAACTTCCCATCAACGTTGGTCCCGCGATGGCGGAGGCGATTGCTGCGGTGCCCTATGCGGGCACCGTGAAGGTCGGCCTGCAATTCAAGCGCCGCTTCTGGGAAGAAGATGACGATATCTTCGGTGGCATCACGGCTACCGATCTTCCCATCAACAACATCAGTTACCCCAGTTGCGACTTCAACAGCAGCGGCAAGGGTGTGCTGTTGGGTGGCTACCTGTGGGGACTCAACGCCTACGAATTTACGGCGATGGACCCGGCCGAACGCATCCGCCGAACGGTCGAATACGGCGCGCAAATCCATCCGCAATACAAGGCGGAATTCGACAACGGCGTCGCGGTCGCATGGCATCGTTCACCTTTCACGCTAGGCTGCTTTGCAGCGTGGTCGGATGAGTTGCGCGACAAGCACTATGACAATCTTTGCCAGATCGATGGACGTATCGCGCTCGCGGGCGAACACGCTTCGTATCTGCCGGCGTGGCAGGAGGGTGCGGTTACTTCGGCGCTGGATTTGATCGAGCGCCTGCATCAGCGAGTGATGGCTGGAGGCGCGGTATGAAGTCGTTATGTGCACGGCTACTCGGCGCGGCGTGTCTTTTCGGTTGCATCAGCGCCGCATACGCTCAATCTTCAGATAGCGTGCTCTATACGCGAGACACGCTGAAAAATGCCAACGGCGAGGCGATCTTCCACAACATCTGCCAGGGCTGCCACATGCCCGATGCCAAAGGCGCCACCGGAGCCGGTACCTACCCCGCTCTCGCTGGCAATCCGAAGCTGGTGTCAGCGCCATACATGGCAGCGGTGATTCTTTTCGGGCGGCACGACATGCCTTCGTTTGTCACGAAACCAACACGCGGCGACGGTTTCGCTGGCGGCGTCATGTTGACGGATGCGCAGATCGCCGATGTCATCAACTATGTGCGCACGCATTTTGGCAATCACTACACCGACAGCATCACTGCGGATGACATCAAGGCGATGCATCCGCAGGACGCGCAACCGAAGCCAAAATCCTAGCGTCGATCACTATTGCCAGGAAACGCTCACACCATTGCGTATGCTTTGCGAAGGCAGCGTCACGAGTGTAGTCCCATCCTCGGGATACCAGGTCCAGTGCGAGATCGTCTGACCGTCAGCAGTGATCGACTGCGGTTTTTCCGTCGCATGAATGAGCAGTTCGTAAGCACGTGCCTGCGGCTGGTTCGCATACGTGCCCTTGGTCGGCGCAATGACAAGCTGATGCGTCCCATCCTTGTTGGTGACGTAGTGCATCGCCGTCGTCGCATACTGGCCTTGCGCGTACGCAAGCGAAATGCCGTCGTCTTCGTATAGATTGAAGTCACCGTGTCCTGAGCCGTAGACATTGACGATAACGGTGTCGAGCGGCTTCGCGTTGGAATAATCGCTCACCGGCTGCTCTGGAACGATGGCGCCTTCGCGGACAAATACTGGCGTCTCGTCCACAGCGTAGTGCGTCGTGAATGACGCGCCACCGTCATGGTGCTTGCCGGTAAAGAAATCGATCCATTCGCCCGGTGGCAAATACACGGTGCGATTGCCGCTTGCATCGAGCACGGGCGCAACCAGCATGTCATCGCCAAAGAAATATTCATGCGACTGCTGGTAGGCCTCTTCCAGATCGGGATATTCCAGATAAAGCGGCCGCAACAACGGCATGGATTGCGTATGCGCCTGCCACGTATAGCTGTAGACGTACGGAATCAGCTGCGTGCGCAACGTGAAGTACTTCCTCATCAGCGCAACGCCCTTGTTGCCGTATTCCCATGGCATGCGCACATTGCCTTCCTTGGGATTGGCGTGTGCGCTGTGCATGCGCAGGATGGGGCTGAAGGTGCCGAATTCGATCCAGCGCGCATAGAGATCGAAATCGATTTTCGCGCCGTGGAATCCGCCAATGTCATGGCTGATATAAGGCACCAGCACGTTGCCACCACGCGCCGTGAAAGCGACTTCGTACGCAAGCACCGGCCATTCCGAATACGTATCGCCGGTGAAGAAGGCGGGATACCGTTCGCTGCCCCAATCGCCGTATCGGCTGAGAATAAAACCGCGCTGCCCGGAAACTTGCTGAGTGAAGTCGTAGAAAACCTTGTTGGTCCACAGCTGCTTATTGAGACCGGGCATGTCGGCAGCACCGCCGCCGCCGTCGACCCACCACACGTTTACGCCGGCCTGCATAAGCGGCGCGTGCAGATCACGCATGAAAACGTCGGCCTGCTTCTGATCGGACAGATCGAAAGCAATGCGGCCGGGCGGCGCGACATCGCGAATGGCTACCGGGCCGCCCAGAATGCCGCCGCCCTGCTCACCCGACTCCACGCGCAACGCGATTTCGTTCTTGGTTCCAGCTTTCACTAACGGCGTGATGTCGGCATACGTCAAACGATTGGGCCACTGCACCTCGCTGTGCTTGACCTCCTGCCCGTTGACGAACACGCGATACGATTTACCGACTTCGCCCAGCCACAGATAAAGCGACCCACTGGCAGATGCCGGCAGTTTGAACGAAGTGCGGTACCACGCCACGCCGTCGTAACTCTTGAAGCCCTGCGCCTGCCATGGCTCGTCGGTGCGAATGTGTTTCCAGCGGCCGTCCTTATGATCGACGGCGTACCACTGCTCGCTCATGCCTTGATCTTGTGGGTCGGTGGAAAACTTCCACGTCTTGCCAATATCGATATCGACCGTTGGCGTGAGCGGTTGCGGCCGCCCCATATCCTGCAGCACTTCCGATGCATGACTGTCGCTATGGGAAAGAATGCTCTCCTCGGTACCGGCGTAGCCCGGATGATCGTTGAGGCTCACCTTGATGCCGCGATCGTGCAGCCACTTCATGAATTTGTCCGGATGAGGAATCAGCGGACTCCAGTCGTAGCCGCCATCCCAACCGTAGTTGTGCCATGCGAAGTCCAGCACCAGCGTGTCGAAAGGAATGTGGTTTTCGCGCAGCCGTGATAGCTCCTCTTCGAGATGCTGCTGGTTGTAACGCTCAAAGTCAGGCTGCCGCGATTCGGCCGTGTTCGGGAAATATTCGAAATTGAAATCGGTGATCCATGTGCCCAACGTGTAACGCGGGATCATCGGAATCGGGCCGCACAGTTGTGCGTACTCGTTAAAGACGCTCTGGTAATCGTGATAGTAGGTGAAGAGATACCAGTCCTGGCCGTAAGGCTGCGCGCGGGGTTGTATCCAGTTTTTTTGCGCGTTCCACAAGGGCGTATGGCTGTCGTCGATAAAGGCATAGCCGCTACGGCTCAACAAACCCGGCTTGGCTTTTTCCAGCGGGATCGCGATACCGGGAATAATGTCGTTGACGGGACTGTCCCGATCGTCCTTCGGCAAATTGTCCTGACTGACGTGATCGAGCGAATACGTGAGTCCGCCGAGGTTTTGCGTGTCGACGTCACCCGGCTGCCAGTTATGTGCACCGCCAGCGTTTTTCCAGGTGACTTTCAAATTATCGGCGGTGAACGGGCCGGAATGAAGTTTGTAACGCAACGTCATCGCACTGCTGTCGAGAATCAGCCAACCGTCTTTCTTGGTCGACGTCACCGGTACAGCCGGCCAATCACGCTTTTGCACCACCGCCGTCGGCACGTCGACAAATGTGCCGCTGGGCGAATATTCCATACGCACGAGCGAGGGCGTCAAAAATTCAAAGCGCGCATCCCCCGGCACACCCCCTTTGGGCTGGGTCTCCACGCACGACACGAGCGATAGTGAAACAGACGTGGCAATCAGCCATGCCACAACGCGGGTCGTGCGGTGAAGGCTCATGCAGACACTCCTACCTCTCGCGGGATGTTGGAATGAAAGGTAGCAGGTTTAAGCGCCCGGGCAGTTGTGAAGCCCGTCAACGTATTCCGTATCAGAAACTACGCCCATCGACCGGCACGTGTTCCAGACCGTCAACATCCACATTTTCCAGGCACCGAACGTTCACTGCGGCCACGGCCTTGCCGTCCGGCCCTGTCCCGAAACTGACAGGTGCACATCCGCAGCTGGGACAGAACTGATGCCGGATCACATGTTTGTTGAAGGTGTATTGGGACATATCGGATTCGGGCGTCGTGAGCGTCAATTGTTCGCGCGGCACGAACCAAAACAAGAATCCCTTTCTGCTGCAGTGCGAGCAATTGCATTCGATGACTTGCGTCAGCTCGCCTTCGACGTCGTACGCGATGCGTCCGCAGTGACAGCTGCCGTGATAGCGCATAAAGACCTCCATATGAGGTGGGCGTCTTCATCTTAGGCCTGCGCCATTGAAAAGAAAAAACCGCCCATTGGGCGGCTTTTTCACCATCGCACGAAAGGCGATTAGTTCTTGGTCTTGTTCGCCGCTTCGGCTTCTTCACGCTGGGCAAGACGCTGGCCCACGCGGTCGATATTGCCCAACGACAGCAGGTGCGCATAGATCCATGCCATCGTGCCGTCGGCGACGAACCTGTGCACGGTCTCGGCATCGAGCTTGCGCAGCTTTTCTTCGTTGACCACAAACAGGCCGTTGAGGTTGAGCACGTTGCCGTTGCGCTCCATGCGAATGTTGCGGGGTTCGAGCAGTTCGTACTTGCGCAGATCGTCCATGAATTGCTTGGTGCGTGCGACGTGCTGCTGGAATTCGCCGAGGAAGCGCACGGCGTTGCTCAGCATCTCGGTTTCGGTGCCGTCTTCCTTGAACAGGCGCTCACCTTCCTTGTCGTCGAAACCTTCATAGGCTTCGTCGAGGAACACGGTGAAGTCATCGCCTTCGGTGCCGGCCGGCTTTTCCGCCAGCACGAACGGATAGCGGCGCACGAAGGCGGGGATGTACACACCCGGCGCCCACTGGCCATCGATATCCACAAAAAGGTTTTCGCTTGCGCGCAGACCCAGCAGTGCCATCGGACCTGAATTGGCAATGTCGGGACCGGCGAACAAGATCGGAATGTCGCGCCCAGCCGCCGGGAACTCCGAGCTCGTCAACGGCACCGAGTGCACGTTATGCGTGAACTTGAGGTTCTGCAACGCCTTGATGCGCAGATCCTTGTGAGCGGTGCGATTGAGCGGCACAGGACGCTCGTAGAAAAGTACTTCAGCCACGTTACTTACCTCTGCCCCGCCGTGCCGGGGTCGCCACCCAGGCTCCCCCTCCCAAACCCGGCGCCGGGTCTATAGATGAATAACCACTATATCAGCGCCCGGTTCCAGGGGCGAATAGCCAAGAAAACTGGCTTTTTTGTGGGCCGCAGCCGCTATTTGCATGCGATTTGCAATCAATTTGGTCTATGCTCGGGCTCAACCGAGCACCGCTGCATGGATCGGGCGCTCTTTCGCTATAGGGTGAAGGACGAAACGCATGCTTATGGAAGTGCCTAATCGGGCCGATCTGAACTCGACCCGCGTGCTGTCGCTGGACGCCGCCGGCAGGATTCTCGACTGGATCAGCTGGCAAGATGCCGTTTGCCTCTACGTTCGCGAAGCGGTGGCCTGGACCCTCGGCGCACCGTGCCTCACTGTGCACGGCGGCCATAACCGCGTGCTGGGCAAGCAGAGCCAGATCCATCTTCATCCGATCGTCGCCAGTACCGGTCACTGTCGAGATCACGCGATCGACCCCGCCCCAGCCCTTACCAACAGCGCCCTTTTTGGGCGCGATCGTTATCTGTGCCTGTATTGCGGTGAACGCTTCAGCCGTGGAGAGCTTACACGCGACCACGTCCTGCCGATTTCCAAGCGCGGTCGTGACGAATGGGAAAACGTAGTGAGCGCGTGTTTGCACTGCAATTTGAAGAAGGGCAGCCGCACGCCGCAGGAAGCGAACATGCCGCTGCTGGCGGTGCCTTATCGACCGAGCTGGGTGGAGCATTTGATTCTCTCCAACCGCAATATCCTTGCCGACCAAATGGAATTCCTGGTCAGTCATCTGCCGCGCAATCGTCGCGACGCAATGGCCTGAGAAAGACTTTCCAGACTGATCCCTCTCCCACTGGGAGAGGGTGCCCGGCAGGCGGGTAAGGGTTCGGGCGAAGCGGGCGCGTTGAAGTCTTGCGCAAGCTATGCACTTCTCGCTCTGAGCGCACCCGCACCCCAACCCCTCCCGGAGGGAGAGGGGCTTACCGCGCTGCCCTTGCCCCTCTCCGGCGTAGGGCCAACAATACCCAGATGATTGATTTGTCTCGCTACCCGCATCTGTCCACGATCGACTCCCCGGCAGACCTGCGCCGCCTCCCCGATGAAGAACTTCCCGTGCTGGCCGACGAGCTGCGTGGCTATCTGATCGAGGCCGTAGCCAGTTCTGGCGGCCATTTCGGGGCTGGGCTGGGTGTCGTCGAGCTGACTGTTGCGTTGCATCATGTTTTCGACACGCCACACGACCGGCTGGTCTGGGACGTGGGCCACCAGTGCTATCCGCACAAGATCCTCACCGGCCGGCGCGATCGCATCACCACCATCAAGAAAAAAGATGGCCTGGCTCCTTTCCCGCGGCGCGAGGAAAGCGAGTACGACACGTTCGGTGTCGGTCACTCTTCCACCTCGATTTCCGCTGCATTGGGCATGGCGATTGCCGCGCAACGCAAAGGCGATCAACGCAAATTCATTGCTGTGATCGGCGATGGCGCAATGACCGCCGGCATGGCGTTCGAAGCCCTGAATCACGGTGGCAATGTCGGTGCGAACATGCTGGTCGTGTTCAACGACAACGGCATGTCGATCAGCGAAAACGTCGGCGCATTGGCACGCATGACGGGTCGCGCGCCATCTGCCGATGTATCGGTGCCGAGCACTGTGTTCGAAGACTTAGGGTTCCATTACACCGGCCCTATCGATGGCCACGACATGGCGCAATTGCTGAAAGCGTTGCGCACACTGAAAGACGTACCGGGTCCGCAACTTCTGCATGTGATCACGACCAAAGGCAAAGGTTACGCGCCGGCAGAACAGGCGCAGATCGAATATCACGCGGTCAGTCCATTCGATCCGAACGCAGGCGTGGTGAAGAAAACGGGCGCGTCCAAACCCACCTACTCCGACGTTTTCAGCGATTGGCTGTGCGACATGGCGGCGGACGATCCGCAGCTGTTCGGCATTACGCCCGCGATGCGCGAAGGCTCGGGACTGGTGCGATTTTCCAAGGAATATCCCGATCGCTATTTCGATGTGGCGATTGCCGAGCAACACGCGGTCACGCTTGCTGCGGGCATGGCATGCGAAGGCGGCAAACCCGTGGTGGCGATTTATTCCACGTTTCTGCAGCGCGCCTACGATCAAGCAGTGCACGACGTCGCGCTGCAAAATCTCGACGTGACGTTCGCGATCGATCGCGCCGGCGTCGTAGGCCCGGATGGCGCCACACATGCAGGCAGTTTCGATCTCACCTTTCTGCGCTGCCTGCCAAACATGGTGATCATGGCACCCGCCGATGAGAACGAATGCCGCGTGATGTTGACGACCGGGTTTCGTCACAACGGCCCGGCGGCCATTCGCTATCCGCGCGGCGGAGGCCCAGGTGCCGTCATCAACAAGAACCTCGAAACGATGCCCATCGGCAAAGCCGATATGCGCCGGCGCGGTCGCGGCATCGCCATCCTGAGCTTCGGCGCGATGCTGGCACCCGCTGCCGAAGTGGCGGCCGAACTCGACGCCACCTTGGTCAATATGCGGTTTGTGAAACCGCTCGACGAAGCGCTGATCCTTGAGCTTGCCAAGGATCATGACGGTTTCGTCACAATCGAAGACAACGCCGTGGCCGGTGGCGCGGGCAGCGCCGTAGCCGAATGTCTGGCCGCCCACGGTGTAACATTGCCCATCCTGCACCTGGGACTCCCCGACGTGTATCTGGAACATGGCACGCGCGAAGAGGTTTTGAGCGAGGCGGGCCTGGATCTGCCGGGGATACGTCAAGCCATTCTTACCCGATTTCCCAAAGCGGGCTCGCTGAGCCAGGCGAGCGCGTGATGCGTCAGGTATTGCGACGCGGCCAGCATGCAAATACCTGCACGCTGGCCGTTTGATTTTATGGCGGGGCTGTAAGGCGAAAGCCGATTGACACCTACAGCCCTTAAAAACAGCAGGCACAAATGACTGTGAGGGTTGCATGCGTTTGACTCACGCGAGACAACGCGCCCATGCAACAACTGTTTTGCCACCTAGTAAGGAGCCGTGTGGCCCGTGACTGAGTTTATTGTCCGCGTTGTCGACTTCTGCCGGCGCTACGCCGTCTTTGTCGTCATTTTCTTCTTCGCACTGGCGGGAGTCAGCGTGTGGATCGCCGCTGATCGCCTCAGCGTGGATACCAACACGGACAACCTCTTCGCCAGCACACTGCCGTGGCGTCAACACGCGATGGCGTTCGATCGCGAGTTTCCGCAATTCAACAATGTGCTCGTCGCCGTGGTGCGCGGTGCAACACCGGAGGAATCCGACGAAACCGCGGCGCAACTCGCCAAGGCGATGGAAGCGGACAAAAAGCACTTCATCGATGTCTACCGGCCCGACGCCGACCCCTTCTTCCGTCACGAAGGTCTGCTGCTCCTTGGTCCGGATGATCTGAGCAAGCTGCTCAATTCGCTGATGAATGCTCAACCGCTGCTGGGGCCGCTCGCTTCCGATCCTTCGGCGCGCGGATTGCTCAACGGCGTTTCGCTAATGGCGGCCGGCGTACGCATTCAGCACGCCGACCTGAGTCCCTACAAACCAGCGCTCGATCAGCTACAGACGGTGCTCAACGACGCCGCCGACGGGCATCCCACTCCGCTCTCGTGGCAGAACCTGCTGGGCTCGGATGTCACGCAGCAAGCGGGCAACGTGCGCATGGTGCTGAGCCACCCGGTGCTGGAAGACGGTTCACTGCAACCCGGCCGCGCAGCCACCAAGGCACTCGAACGTATTCGCGACAGTTTGCCCGACGTGAAGAGCGGCCGTGTACGTATCGACTACACAGGCTCCGTTGCCCTGGCCGATGTGCAGTTCGGCGCGCTGACAAAAGGTATCGTGCTGAGCACCGTCGTCAGTCTGTTGCTGCTCGCCTTGTGGCTGTATCTGGCGATGCATTCGTTCCGCCGCATCATTCCGATTCTGATCACGCTGCTGATCGGCTTTGCATTGACCATCGGCTTTGCCGCGCTCGCCGTCGGTACGTTGAACGTTATCTCGGTTGCGTTTGCGGTGTTGTTTATCGGTCTGGCCGTGGATTTCGGGATTCAGTTCGCCGTGCGCTTGCGCGATGAGCGCATGCGTCATCCGGAAATCACCCAGGCGCTTGCATCAGGCGCGCGCGTGTCGGGTGTGCAGATCGCCGTTGCCGCAGCAGCGACAGCTTGCGGCTTTCTTGCCTTCTCTCCGACCAGCTTCGTCGGCGTTGCGGAACTTGGCACCATTGCTGGCGTAGGCATGGGCATTGCACTGGTTTGCACGCTCACGCTGCTGCCTTCGTTGCTGATCCTGATGAAGCCCAAGCGCCAGAGCAAGGAAATGGCGTTGCCGTTCGGCCCGAGCCTGGATTCGTGGCTACACGATCACAACAAGCCCGTGCTGATGGTCTTTGCGGTGCTGGGGCTGATCGGCCTGGTATGCGCGGTGCGATTGCCGTTCGATGCGAATCCGCTGAATACGCAGGATCCGAATTCGGAGCCGATGCGCACGCTGCGCAGCCTGGCCGACAATCCAGTCACCAACCCGTTCAACATCAACATCATGGTGCCGGACCTGAAAACCGCGCGCGAGTTGAGTGACAAGCTGGATAAGCTGCCGGAAGTTTCCACCGTGATTTCGGCAGCGACCTTCGTGCCGCCGGATCAGCAAGCCTCGCTCGATCAGCTCGATCAGGCGCAGGTATTGATGTTGCCGTCGCTCAACGTTGACCCCTCTGCACCACCGCTGACCGCGGCCGCACTGCGCGCAGAAATTGCTGACACGCACGATGCCATCGTTCAGGCGGATGCCGAGATGCCACCCGATTCGCCCCTGCGCGGTATCGATGCGGCATTACAAAAGCTATCCAAAGTGTCCGATGATCGCCTGATGGCGATGAACGCGGCAGTCAGCCGCTTCCTTCCCAATCAGCTCGACAGCTTGCGCGACGCGCTGGATGCCAAGCCGGTGACGCTGCAAACGCTACCGGAGTCGATCAAGCGCGATTGGGTGAGTCCAAACGGCGACGTCCGTATCCAGGTATCGCCCACGGTCAAGGAAGAAGACACGGCAGGATTGCGCCGCTTCGTCGAAGCCGTGCAGCGCATCGCGCCGGATGCAGGCGGCCCCGCGGTCACGACGATTGCCTCTGCCGACACGATCATGCGCGCGTTCCAGCAAGCTGCCGTGCTTGCCACGATCGCCATTGCCATCGTGTTGCTGATCGCAATTCGCCGTCTGCGCGATGTTGGCCTCGTGCTGTTGACGCTGGGCATGTCCGCACTGCTTACGGCGTTGCTTGCGCGCTCGATGGGCATGGCCGTGAACTACGCCAACATCATTTCGCTGCCGCTGCTGCTTGGCGTAGGCGTCTCGTTCAATGTGTACTTCGTAATGAACTGGCGTGCAGGTATGCGCCGCTTCGTCAGCTCCGCATCAGCGCGTGCCGTGCTGTTCTCCGCGCTCACCACGGGCACTGCATTCGGCTCGCTCGCACTTTCGCATGATCTGGGCATGGCAAGCATGGGACGCATGCTGTTGGTCAGTCTGGTGGCGGTATTGCTGGCCACCTTTGTCTTTCTGCCTGCGCTGCTTTACGCGATCAAGCCGCCATCAAAATTGAGCGGCACGGGACATTGATGCAACGAAGCTCCTCTTGATGAGAGGAGCTTCGTATTCGCATAAGAATGGCACGTTGACGGGCACGCCTACTGTTCCGGGTGCTGACAGCTGCATCAAAAATGCTAACGCGCTAACTAATAAATTTGCCCGCAGTCACCCGATCGCGTTGCTCCATATCCTGCGCCGTGAAGACGTCGACAAAACCTAAGCCGCCCAACAACAAGCGCGCAGCGTGACCTTGATTCCAGCCGTGCTCGAACATCAGCCAGCCACCTTGTGCAAGATGCGCAGGCGCTTCGCGTGCGATGCGCCGAATATCGTCAAGCCCATCCACACCTGACGCCAATGCACTGATGGGTTCGTAACGCAGATCCCCTTGCTTTAGGTGCGGATCGTCGTTCTCTATATAGGGGGGATTGGAAACGATAACGTCGAAGCGCTGCTCGTTTAACGGCGCGTACCAATCACCATGCAGAAAGTCTGTGTTCGCGATGTTGTGGCGACGCGCATTGCGTTGCGCCACGACAAGTGCATCCTGACTTGCATCTGTTGCTGTGACCTGAACTTGAGGTCGCTCGCTGGCTATCGCCAATGCAATGGCGCCGCTCCCCGTACCGAGATCGAGAACACGTGCTGGTTCGTCAGGTGGCAAGCGCTCGAGCGCCAGTTCAACAAGTAATTCTGTTTCCGGCCGCGGGATCAATGTCGCTGGCGTTACTTCAAGGTCCAGCGACCAGAAACCCCGCTGCCCTGTGATGTACGCAACGGGTTCACCGTTCGCGCGCCTTTCGACGAGCGCGTTGTACGCCGACGCATCCGCCACCGAAAGAGCGTCGTCGGCATGAGCGATCAACCAACTGCGAGGTTTCTTCAGCGCATGGACCAGCAGCACCTCGGCGTCGACGCGATCGCCGAGCTGCTGTGTGGCCACCATCAATGCTTCACGTACCTTAGGCATCACCCAATGTGCTCTCGTTCGACGCAGGTTTTGCCGGTGCCACAGACTTCGGTTCGGGCCTGCGCCAATACCCGCCGCGCGTCCACGCGTCGAAGCCCCAGCGTAACCAGCCGATCAGTGCGTTGGCCAGCCACAATGCCCACGCCAACATGGCGATCTTATAGAACCAGAGCGATACGCTGAACACGCCCGCTTCCGGCAGCGCATCCTTGGCCTGGTCGGCGAACCAGCTCAAATCCCATGCGGTGGAATTGTTCCCAGTGACATGCATGTCTGGCAGCCCCAACAGTCCCGTAGGTACTGCCGACACGAGCATGCATAGCGCAAGCGCGGTCACGACCGCGAGACCTGCTTGCAAAAGATTGAAGCGGCGATTGCCCAACTTGGTCCATGATGCTTCGTAGCGTGCGCGCAGGCCAAGCAGAATCAACCACACCACGACAAACGCAAACGCACTCCACGCGAAGGCGGAAAAACCCAAACCGAGCAGCAACCAATGGCGCAAGCGCAGCGGTGTCGGTGCATAGCGGGACAAAAGCCAAGCGGCCAGCAATAGCACAATCAATTGCGCCCAATACAGCACGGCGGGTCCCATGCGTGGCCCCCAGGTCCAGAGCACCCAGCGATCTTCCGGCAATTTCAGCTCCAGGGAGATATTGGCCGAAGGTGCGGCAAAGGCGTAGGCGGGCGTGATCGAACGCAGGCTCGCGCCGCGTGGCTCGCGTACATGGAGCACGTAGTTATGTTTGCCGGGCAATAGCGGCAAGCTGAGTTTGCCATCCTTGACGGCAATGCTGAGGGAAACGTTGTCGCGCATGGCATCCAGCAGTTCCGCGTCTGGCGGCAACGCGATGGCATGCTCGCCGCCGCGTGTACTGCGTGCCACCAGTTCAAGCGACGTCTCGGTCGCACGATCACCAACGCTGCTGCTTGCACTCACGTCATCAAACGCAAGGCTGTCGCCTTCCATCGGTTTGGGACGCGTTATGGCAAGCGACAACGTTTCACCCGGCAGCGGCTCAAAACGCAAGCCATCGCTGCTACCGCTGAGCGGCACGCCGTTTGTCTCGACATGCCATATCTTGCCGGCGTGCAATTGCCATATCTCCGCGCGCTCATCGAGCTGCGGGGCCTTCAGTTGCAAGCTTTCGACTTGATCAAGCCGGCTGGTCCACGTGACGCTGTTTTGTCCCGCATTGAATGTGACGCTGATACGGCCATTCTGTACACGTGCGTTGTCACCCAGCGGATGTTCGCCGGGAAGCAACGGCACGTCTAGCGTGAACCCGCCGTCGCTCGGTGCGATGCGCTCGACCGTATTGACGACCATCCAGTCAACACCGAGACCCAGGTCACGCGTGACGCGCACATAAGGCGGAAACGTCTGTTGCGGCAAAGGTGCCTGCTTGCCATCCTCGGCCACCTTGAGACGATTGAACGTAACGCTGTCGCCGAGCATGCGCCCGGCGTCGACCCCATCGAGCGACCAGCCTTGTCCGCTGAACGATATCCACTGCGGATGCAAGGTGAAGTTCAACGTCGTGCTGTCGACTGGTTTGACGCGATAACTCAGATCAACATGATGGATACCCGGGACAAGCCGCACCACAAGCTGTTCTTCGTTTCTGCCGATCGAGGCATTGGCGTTGTTATCCACACTCACGCCGACCAGCTGCATACCGCCATCCGTTTGCGGCATCGGCAATGCGACCGGCGCACCTACGTGCACTTCCATATCGAGCGTGACCTGATCGTCTTTGGCCTGCACCGTTGCAGCTGCAACGACGGCACAATCGGGCGCGCATTTGGGCGCTTCGGTCAGTCGCGCCTGCAGTTGATTCAACACATTTTGGTTCGGTGTCGACTGTGCGTGGGCCATGTGCGGCAAGCACACCACGATCAGCAACGCCGCGGTGGCGCGGGCCGGCCACCAGCTACGCCAGGATGGATACAACGGTTTGATCAGGATTTGGACCATGCGCGCGAGCAACACGACCAGTAAGCCCAGCATGATCACGCGCAACCAACGCACCAGCCACGCGGGCGCAATCACCAGCCGCATGGTTTGTTGCGGCGTAACCGGGCCCGACCAACCGAGCCGATAGTTGTTGTCCACATCCCACGCCGGTTCGCCGGCACCTGCTTGAATCACGCTGTGGTTGTCCGTCTCGTCGGCATACATCGCACCGGTAATCTGGCTACCCGTAACAGCCACAGAAAAGAGTTTCGGAGCGCCTCCACTGGCTACGACACTCGACGATGATTCCTGGACACGGGGAGCTGGCGCAGCAGGTGCTGGGGCGGGCGCGTAAGCGGCTTGTTCCTCTACAGCGGGAGGCGATGGAGGCGCCTGCCTATATGCCCTGTTTTCGACCACCTTGTCGGCTCGCATTGGCTTGACGGCTTGTACTTGATCGAGAAGCGTTGCACCACCACGCGCTTCCAATTGCGGATGCAAAGCGCTCTGCAATTGCGTCAATGCAAAGGGCAACGTCCACAGCACGGCCAATGCCAGCGCAGTTCCGGCAGCGAGGTGCGCCGCACGTTCCAGTCGGCCTTGCGGCAACGCCTTTTTCAACAGCGCGAACGCAAGCGCCAAACCCAGCGTCCAGCGCGGCGCTCCACCCTCATGTTGCGAGAGCGCGAGGAAAACAATCGCAACGAGTGCCCAGCGCCATCCCAACAAACGTCCCGCCAGCAGTGCAATCAACGCAACGACAAACAGATCCAGCAAACTCCATTGCGCGATCCATGAATCCGGCGAACGATCGACACCGCTCGCGCCGATCAGCCGATAGCCGTAAGGAAGATGCAACGTCGCATCGATGCTTTCCAGCGATGCCTGCCATCCCGTGCTAGGCAACGCGCCGCTGCGATCGGCAATACGCAACCCCGCCTGCAGGTCCAGATCCGTCCCGCGCAATTCCACGCCACTGCGGCCGTTGCCGGTTTGCGTAACGAGCAGTGGATCGTCGCCTTGCGATACGCGCTGCAACTGCCAGGGGCTGTCCACATCAAGCCGCTGCGTACGCTGCAGCTTGCCGGTCAGATGATCGCTGATGCTTAAGCCTTCGCCATCGAAATCCACCCACATGTCACGCTGCAACTGAAGGTGGTCTGCCGCACCACCTTCATTGCCGCGCGTGCCCTGCTCCACCGTCAGGCCGTTGCCGGCATCGAGGGCATAGGCTGGCAAGCTGGTCCAGTCTTCCGGCACATCCGCTTGTGCGGCATCGGTAGCGTGGCCATCGACGTGCGTACTGCGCAGCCCGGGATCATCCGAATAGCTCCAGATTTCCTGACGCGGCCACGGCTCGGGCGGCAGCGTAAGCGTTACCTGTTGCAAGGTATCGACACCGCGTGCGGCGAGCTGCAACGTCCAGGAGCCCGGGCGCAACTGCACGCGCAGCCGTCCATCGCTGTCCAGTTGCGCGGGCAAATCGCTGGTGAGCGCGGTGGCGACAAATCCTTTCGGCAATGCAGGCCCAAGCACCAGCTCGCGGGAGCTGCCGGTGACATTCAACTGCAATTGCGTATCGAGCATGGCCGGCATGCCATCGGAAAGATGCCGGTAGACGCGCACGGAAAGCGCATCGGCCTGACGTTGCGCCGCAGCGGCTTCGCCAAGCGTGAGCTGGTCGCCGTTTCGTTCGACGCGATCGACCGGCTGCCCGTCGAGGCTGAGCGACACCAGCCCGATGCTGTTGGGCACACTCAAACGCGCCGGGCGCGCCTCCCACGGCAGCACGCCACGCACGGTGTAATCGCCAGGCTCCAGCCATAACGCGGGATGGCCTTGCTGCGACAGCACGGGCACGGCTTTGTCATTGACGGAGACTTGCTGCGGCCAGCTATGTTCATCGCCCGGCACACTCACCCAGCCTGCCGCATCGACGTGCACGCTCAGGCTGAAGCGACCGCCATCTTTGTTGGCTTCCAGACCAAGACGGCCCGGCCAGATGCATTGGTAATTGCCGACACCCGGCGTGCGATTGGCCAGGAACGGACAGGCATGCTCGGGCACATCGTGCAGCACCCAATCCTGCCAATCGTGCAACGCAGGCGGAATCTCCTGCGCAAATAACGGAGCGACCATCCACAGCAGACCGAACATCCCTATCCATCGACGCATGCGGCTCTCCCCCTCGGTGGCGTTCGAGCCAGTTTAGAGGGAATCGATGGCGCGGAAAGGCCGGCCCTTTCCAGGCTGCGGCGGACACAAAAAAAGCCGGGTAGTTCGCACTACCCGGCAGCTGTCGATAAGAGATGCTTAGGCTTAGATCTTCGAAGGATCCTGCTTGGCTTTCAGCGCCGTGCACAGCAGCGTCTGCTCGCGGGTTTGCGCCAGACCGCGATCGGCACCGGTCACGTCCTTCAGGCGCGGCTCGAAGTAGGCCTGCAGACGATCCGCTTCCGCCTTCGAGCAACCGTCGCCGCCGACGAGCGAAGGCAGACGTCCGCCAGCGAAGCTGCCCGTGCGCGCAATCACCTGGTCATAGTGACCGGTGAACCAGTTCCACAGCGCGTCGCGTGCCGCCGGTGTGTCGTGGCCACCGCGCAGGATCGCGGCCATCTCGCCCACTTTCACCTGCTTGGTCAAGGCAAAGTCACGGGCCTTGTCGGCGAGCGCAGGCGTATCGGTGGCACTCAAGCCCTGCAGCATGGCGTTGCGCAGTGCCGGATCGGTGGTCTGCGGCAATTCGGCAATCAGCGCGTCGAGTGCCGGTTCGCCACGTTCCTGCACCGCAACGGCCAGCGCTACGCCAAGCAGATCGGGATCGGCAGCAGTCAGATTGAGATGGCCATCGGCCTTCTTCGCCAGCGCTGCATCACCCTGCTTGAGCAACGCCGTGCGCACTTCCGGCAACTTGAAGTCGAGCGCAAGCACTTCGGCCAGCGCACTGCGCAGCAGTGAATCGCCTTCCGGTTCGCCGGACTTGCGCTGATAACCCAACTGCTCCATGCGCGGCAGGTAGGCGTCTTTTACCCATGCTTCGACTTTGGCGCGTTGCGCATCGGTCGTCGCTTCGTTGCTGTAGATCCACTCGATCGTTTCCAGCGGTGCCACGGCCACTTCGCGCGTCGCCACACTGGTGAGCGGTTTCAATGCGGTCATGACGTCGCCGGCATTCAAGTCGCCGTGACGGAAACCGGCATCGATGCTGTCTGCGTAAGCCAGTTGTTCGGTGTCGCTCAACGCTGCAACGTGCTGCGTGAGATTGGCCCAGTCTTTCTTGCTCAGGCTGAAGCGGTAGTAACCGCGTGCGTTCGCGTTGGGCATCACCCAGGTCGGCGTGCTGGCATCAGTAAGCACCATGCTGGCGGTGGCTTTGTCGAGCAGCTCGCAGCTTTGTTTGGTGCCATCGCTCGTGGCGTAACGCACGCAAACCGGAATACCCCAGACGCGATTCGCATTGCCGGTGCTGCCGGTCGGCAGGTAACGACTCTGCGTCAGGTGAAGAATGGTCTTGCCGTTCTTCTGATCCAGCTGTGCCTGCACGTAAGGCACGCCGGACTGGTCGAGGAAACTGTTGAAGGCGTGCTTGAACGTTTCGCCCTGATTTGCAGCGGTCGCGATCGCACCGACCAGATCATCCGCCTTGGCGTTGCCGAACTTGTGCGCCTGGATATATGCACGCATGCCCTTCTGGAAAGTGTCTTCACCGACATAACCTTCGAACATGCCGATGACGGCGGCACCCTTCTGATAGGTAATGCCGTCGAATGCGGTTTCGATATCGCCGTTGCCCGTGATCGGCTGGCGAATCTGGCGTGCCGACGTCAGGCTGTCGTTCTGCATGGCACCTTCGGCGCCGTGAATGCGATCGAGGTCGGCGCGGTATTCCGGATGCACCTTCATGGTGACTTTTTGCTGCATCCACGTCGCGAACGCTTCGTTGAGCCAGATGTCGTTCCACCAGGCAAGCGTGACGGTGTCGCCGGTCCACTGGTGCGCAAGCTCATGCGCTGTGACGTTGAACGAACCGCGCACGTATTTCGCCGGCGAATCCGGATCGAGCAGCAACAGCCAGTCGCGGAATGTAACGAGGCCCGGATTCTCCATCGCACCTGCCGAGAAATCCGGCGCGGCAAGCAGATCGAGTTTGCCGAACGGATAACCGAAGCCGTAGTAGTTTTCCAGCGTGTGGATGATGCTCGGCGTTTCGCTCAGCACATGCTGCATGCGATGGCCTTCGCCATGCGCAGCAATGCCACGCAACGGCAGCACGTCAGTGCGGTAATCATCGGGCGAAATATCGGGACCATTGACGATATCCCACGGACCGACTGCGAACGCCACAAGATAGGTAGGAAGCGGCTGCGTTTTTGCGAAGGTCAGCGTCTTCCAACCAGCGCCAGCAGCGGCTTCACCCGTCTGCTTGGTATTGGCGACAGCGGTGACATCCGACGGAATGGTCAGGCTGATGTCATACGGTGTCTTGAAACCGGGCTCGTCGAAACCGGGGAACGCGTAGCGCGCGCTGATCGGTTCCATCTGCGTCATCGCATACGGCACACCGGCGTGACTGACTTTGTACAGACCCTGCAATTGCTGATTGAGCGGTGCGGTGTATTCGATCGTGAGCGTGAGCTGCTGCGGTTTCAGCGTACTGCCGAAATCGATGCGCGACACACCTTCGTTCGGTGCGACGGCCACGTATTTGCCATCATGCGCAGTGCCGCTCGCGTCGGTGATCGTCACCTTGCTCACATTCAGATCGCGTCCGTCCAACCACAGATGATCGGCGGCTTGCTTCAAGTCGACCTTGATCGTGGTCGTGCCCGAATAATCCTGCTGCTTCGGATCGACCTTGAACGACAGCTGGTAAGACTCCGGCACCGCCCAGCGCGGCAGCGTCCCATGCGGCGCCTGATCGGCCGGCGTGGACGCTAATGCTGCGCCACAACACATGGCAAGGACGGTCAAGGCAAATGGACGAGCGAAACGGTGCATGGTGGCTTCCTACGGCAACGAAAAGCGTTCACGCTAGGCGGTGTAGGTACTCTGCCACAGTGCCAAAAGGCATAGTCCTCTGATGTAAGCGGCGCCCGCTCCCTAAGCTAGTACCAGGGAAAGCTAAGGGATGAGCGCGACATGTCAATGAGGGGTCACCGGCATTTGGCCGGATACGTGTCTACACCACCGATTCGCGTCGCCGTACTCGAAGACGACGACGCATTGCGCGAAGAAATTTTGTTGCCCGCACTGAGCGACTACGGGTTCAGCACACAAGGCGCCGCCTCGGCGGCCGATCTTTACCGCCATATGTTGTCGCAGCAATTCGACATGGTGGTTCTGGACATCGGTCTTCCTGATGAGGACGGCCTTACTGTCGCGCGGCATCTGCGCACGATGTCCGACATCGGCATCGTCATGCTGACCGGATCGACGGATCGGCAACATCAAATCCAGGCCTTGCACAGCGGCGCCGACGGTTACCTGATAAAACCTATCGACCTGGACGTACTCGCCGCTGCGCTGCACAGCCTTGCACGCCGCATGGCACCGTTTCCGCAAGGCATGGTTGCCGATCAAGCGCCCACACCTCGTTGGCGATTGGAGGCCGACGGGTGGCGGCTCGTATCGCCACGCGGGAAGATCGTTGCGCTTACCGCTATCGAGCAATGCGTGCTGACAACGCTGACGAGCGCAAGCGACGAGCCGGTATCGCGCGAATCCCTGATTCAGGCGTTGAACCACAACCGCTACGACTCCGATCCGCATAGCCTCGAGATGATCATCCATCGGCTTCGCCGAAAAGTGCATACGCAGACCAAGGAAATGCTGCCGCTGCTCACCGTGCGCAACAAGGGCTACATGCTGCCAGGTGACGCATGGCATAAGCCGACAATGGCCGTCGGATAACAACGCACCTCGCTACGGTCATTCACCGCACTTCATCGCCGGACGTGCGGACCATGCGCCCGTCATCGATCCACACACCATACGCATTCGTAAGGCTGCAACGCCGCATGTTTCCTGCGACAGGCATCGCTGACGCGTGTGTGAGGAAACGTGAGTAAGTGTGAAAGAGGTGAATTTTCGTGGTTTTCCGTGCGTGACAGTTCTTTCCGCGAATCGTGATGCTCGCTATGCGCCACCTGCCCAGGCTCGACACAAACAGACCATCGGCAGCGGCCATACACGAATAGCAGGATCGAGGGGAACTCCTTTCCGGCTTCCATTGCCTCGACGCACGCATGCGTTGCCGTGCGCGTCCTGCATTCCTTATCCGCATGGAGGAAATAGCAAGCATGAACAGGATCTACAGCAAAGTCTGGAACGCATCGCTAGGCGCTGTCGTGGTGGCGTCGGAATTGGCCAGCAGCGACGCTGTCGTCGACAGCCGCAAACAACAACGCTCCAGCCTTCGGCTCGTCGGCATTTCTGCCGCCATCATGCTGGCTATGGCGTTGGCGCCAAAGTCTGCGCGCGCCGATGTGTGTTCGGGTTCGTTTGCTCCCGCCAATCAGCCTTCTGCACTGAGCGACGCGTTCGCCTGCGGTTCGCTCGCGTCGGCACTGGGCAACTACAGCACCGCGTTGGGCAATCGTTCGTTGGCGATGGGCGATTACTCGACGGCACTGGGTTATATGTCGACCGCACGCGGCGGCAACAGCGTCGCGATTGGGCATGACGCTTTTGCCTCTGGCATCAGCAGCATCGCGCTTGGGCAAGACAGCGTCGCATCGGGCGACAACAGCGTGGCGCTTGGCAACGGATCGGTTGCCGATGTCGATAACGTCGTCTCCGTGGGTAGCGCAGGCAACGAGCGCCGTGTCACGAATGTTGCCGACGGCATCGATGCCCACGACGCGGTCAACAAGTCGCAGTTGGACACCGTGGCCAGCAGCGTGAGCGATGCGCAGCATTACTTCAAAGCCAATGGCGCCCGCGATGGCAGCGACGATGCCAATGCAACGGGCACGTACGCGACGGCAGCGGGCGCATACAGCACTGCCAATGGCAGCTACAGCACTGCTACCGGTGTTGGTGCTGAGGCCGATGGCAGCGAATCTCTAGCACAAGGTTCTTATGCGTGGGCTCAAGGGAATAGCGCTACGGCGTTGGGCACATCCAGTCTTGCTTCGGGTGACGATACGACAGCCGTTGGTGCAGAGTCCTTCGCGTACGGTCAAAACGCCACGGCAGTCGGCAGTCTTTCCTTCGCCAATGGCGCCAATTCCACGGCACTGGGCACGGACAGCTTCGCGCTGACGCGCAATGCCATGGCACTGGGCTACAACGCGCAAGCGCTCACCGCAGGCAGCGTTGCACTGGGTGCCAACTCTGTCGCGAACCGTGCCAACGCTGTATCGGTAGGCCGTGTAGGTCAGGAACGTCAGATCACCAACGTGGCTGCCGGCACGCTGGCTACGGATGCGGTGAACAAATCGCAGCTGGATGATTTGACGAACAGCGTTGACGACGCCGCTCACTATTTCGCCGCCAACGGTCAAGGCAACGACGACGCCATCGCCAGCAGCGATTACGGTACAGCCGCCGGCTCGGGCAGCTTCGCGATGGGCGACGGCGCATCGGCCTTTGGCAGTGGCGCGAATGCGATTGGCAACTTCAGCAGTGCGGTGGGCTACGGCAGTGCTGCCATCGCTAACAACAGCGTGGCGCTAGGCTCCAACTCTGTCGCCGATCGCGACAACACTGTCTCGGTAGGCACTAACGGCGCGGAACGTCAGATCACCAACGTCGCAGCGGGCACGCAGGCGACTGATGCCGTCAACAAATCACAGTTAGATGGCTTGGCCAGCAGCGTGAGCGATGCTCAGCATTACTTCAAGGCCAACGGCGCCAATGATGGCAGCGATGATGCCAGCGCAACGGGCTCGTACGCGACGGCAGCCGGTGCATACAGCACGGCTACTGGCGACTACAGCACTGCCACGGGTTTTGGCGCTGAAGCCGACGGCATTCAGTCGTTGGCTCAAGGCACCTATGCCTGGGCCAATGGGAGTGGCGCTACCGCATTGGGTGCGGATAGCTTTGCCTACGGGGACTACACCACGGCCGTCGGCACGAATTCTTTTGCATGGAGCAACGGTTCGACCGCGGTTGGTAACGAAGCCTTCGCTAACGGCATCAACGCCACCGCACTCGGTAACGACAGCTACGCGCAGGCGCGCAATGCCACAGCGCTGGGTTACAACGCACAAGCGCTTACTCTGGGCAGCGTCGCGGTGGGCGCAAACTCCATCGCCAATCGTGCCAACTCGGTATCGGTAGGCCGCGTAGGTCACGAACGTCAGGTCACCAACGTTGCTGCCGGCACGCAAGGTACAGACGCAGTGAACAAGTCGCAGCTTGATGACTTGGCCAGCGCCGTTGGTGACGCTTCTCACTATTTCGCGGCCAATGGCCAAGGCAACGACGACGCCATTGCTGCGGGTCAATACAGCACTGCTGCGGGTTCGGGCAGCTTTGCGATGAGCGATGGTGCGTCGGCATTCGGTAGCGGAGCGAATGCAATCGGTCAGTACAGTCTTGCTTCCGGTTATGGAAGTGTCGCGCTCGGCGATTACAGCTCAGCATTTGGCGCCAATAGCCAAACCAGTGGCGAAGGTAGCGCGGCGCTTGGCAGCGGTGCGATTGCGCAAGGCGACTACGCGATCGCAACGGGCTACGATGCGTCGGCGTCTGGGCTAGGTGCTTCAGCCATTGGTGCAAAGGCGTCAGCTGGCATAGACGCTACCGCGGTGGGCTATCTCAGCAATGCATCGGGTGTGTTTTCGCTGGCCAGTGGCATTGGTGCAGCCGCAACCGGTAACTACAGCACCGCTATGGGTGGCGCCGCATTCGCCATTGATCCCATTGAGGGGACTATTTGGCTCGGACGAACCGCTACAGCCAGCAGTGACGGTTCGACTGCACTTGGCAGCGGAGCCTGGGCCACGGGCGATGCGAGCACGGCGGCCGGCATGATCTCCACCGCCAGCGGCATTCAATCGACGGCCTATGGCTCCTGGGCCAAGGCCTTCGGAGATGGCTCGACATCGATCGGTTCGACGGCGGTGGCCAACGCCGATATGTCCAGCGCAATCGGTGAAGGTTCCTGGGCGGACGGCGTTAACAGCGTGGCGCTGGGTGCAAATGCTTATGCCGATCGCGACAACAGCGTTTCGGTAGGCAGCGTTGGCAATGAACGACAAATCACCAACGTGGCAGCCGGCACACAAGACACCGATGCGGTGAACAAGGCGCAGCTCGATGCACTCGACGCTAACCACTACTTCGCCGCCAACGGTCAAGGCAATGATGACGCCATAGCGTCCGGTCAATACAGCACCGCTGCAGGTTCGGGCAGCTTTGCGATGGGTGATGGCGCCTCGGCGTTCGGTAGCGGTGCCAATGCGATTGGTAGCTTCAGCAGTGCCATCGGCTATGGCAGCGCCGCGATCGCGAATAACAGCGTGGCCCTTGGCGCCAACTCCGTTGCCGATCGTGACAACACCGTCTCGATAGGTAGTGCGGGCGCCGAACGTCAGATCACCAACGTAGCGGCTGGCACACAAGCAACGGATGCGGTGAACAAATCGCAGCTGGATGGTTTGGCTGGTAGCGTTAATGCCGCGAGCCATTACTTCGCTGCTAATGGTCGCGGCGATGGCAGCGATGATGCGCAGGCAGATGGACGCAAAGCAGTCGCTAGCGGCGCGAACAGCTACGCGCAAGGCGACGCCAGCATCGCCAGCGGTTTCGGTAGCTACGCGTACGCCACCAACAGCATCGCTATCGGCACCAACACGTTTGCTTTCGGCAACAGCAGCGTCGCCATTGGCAACAACAGTTGGGCCACCGGCAACAATAGTGTTGCAGAGGGTCACAACAGTTATGCCTCAGGGAACGCCAGCATATCTATCGGTGCTCAAAGCGGTGCATATGCTGGCGGCAGTGTCGCTCTGGGCAGTCAAGCCGAAGCTCAGTCCAATGCGAGCACCGCTCTGGGCTATGCCGCACAGGCCACATCCACCAACTCGGTGGCACTGGGTGCACGCTCCGTGTCCGACCGCGACGACACTGTTTCCGTCGGTAGCGCTGGCGCAGAACGTCAAATCACCAACGTGGCCGCTGGCACACAAGCCACCGATGCGGTGAACAAGTCGCAGTTGGATGCGGTGACCAGTAGCACCAGCTCAGCCAGCCATTACTTCGCCGCTACCGGTCAGGGTAACGACGATGCCATTGCTGCGGGTCAGAACAGTACGGCCGCAGGCTCGGGCAGCTTCGCGATGAGCGATGGTGCTTCCGCATTCGGTAGTGGCGCCAATGCGATCGGCGCGAACAGTATTGCCATGGGCTACAGCAGCACCGCCCTGAGCGATTCGAGCGCAGCCATTGGCAACAATGCGCAAGCCAATGCACAAGCTGCCATGGCCATTGGTGCCAACACGACGGCCAACGGTACAGGTTCGATGGCCTTGAATGGTGCGACCGTCAAGGACGGCGGCAACTTCAGCATGGGTCTTGGCCAGTTCGCCACGGTTGGCGCGAATGCGCAAAACAGCGTTGCCATGGGCACGATTGCGAGTGTCGGCGCAAATGCCTCCAATGGCGTGGCCATAGGCACCTCCGCATCCGTATTCGGCAATACCCAAAATGCCATCGCAATCGGCACCAGCGCCTACGCTACGCAGAATTTCGCTACCGCCATTGGCGGTTTCGCCACCTTTGACAACGGCCAGCCGTTTGGCGTGAACGGCCAAACCTTGGCAACTGGCGTGGGATCCGTGGCGCTGGGCGGCAATGCCATCGCAGCGGGAGACGAAAGCGTGGCTGTTGGCATCGCCTCGCGTTCGCCGGGCTCACGTTCGGTGGCAGTCGGTGCAGGTGCAGGCCTCAATGGCATCACCGACTCAAGCGTTGCTATCGGCACGATGAGCTCTGTCACGGGCAACAACGCCGTAGCCTTGGGCGCATCGTCCGTCGCCGATCGCGACAACACGATCTCGGTGGGTTCAGCCGGCAACGAGCGTCAGGTCACCAACGTCGCTGCGGGTACGCAAGCCACCGATGCGGTGAACAAGTCGCAGTTGGATTCAGTCGCGAATGCGGGAGCTCAAACCAATCGCTACTTCAAGGCCAACGGCAAAAACGATGGCACCGACGACGCCAAGGCCAGCGGCACGCAATCGGTAGCTAGCGGCGCTAACGCCAAAGCAACTGCCGACGGATCGGTGGCCATGGGTGCATCGAGCACCGCAAACGGCGTGCAGAGCGCTGCGCTCGGCTTCAATGCCACCGCCGCAGGCAATGCCAGCATGGCGTTGGGTGCGAACAGCATGAGCATGGGCTACAACAGTGTGGCACTTGGCAATGGTAGCTTTGCCGATCGCGACAACTCGGTCTCCGTCGGCCGCGTGGGTGGCGAACGTCAGATCACCAATGTTGCAGCCGGCACCCAGGATACCGATGCGGTCAACGTTGCTCAGCTCAAGCAAACGGGTTTGGTGGATGCCAACGGCAACACTCTTTCGGCCATCACTTACGACGCGGGCAGCAGTCAAGGCTCGATCACGTTTGGCGGTAAGAGCGGAACGACACTGTCCAACCTGGCAGCCGGCCTGAACAACAACGATGCGGTGAACGTGAGCCAGTACAAATCACTGGCCTCGGTCATTGGCGGCAATGTCGCCATGGACGCCAACGGCATGATGGGCCTGCCGCAGTTCAGCATCCAGGGCAATATGTTCAACAACGTGAGTAGTGCATTCAGTGCGTTGGATGGTGCGATGACGGGCGCACTCAACAGCATCAATTCGTTGAATGGACGCGTCGGAAGTCTCGAAACTCAGGTAAGCAGCCTCGGCACCAGCACGCCTGTACCACCCGCAAACAACAATACGACAGGCACCACTACAACACTGGCTGCAAGCACGACCGATACAAACACCATCGCGGGCACGAACGCACAAGTCACCGGTACTGCTTCGAATGCCACGGCAGTGGGTGCAGGCAGCAATGTCACCGCATCGTCCGGTACCGCCGTTGGTCAAGGCAGCCAGGTCACTGCATCGAACGCTGTTGCCATCGGTGCAGGATCGGTCGCCGATCAGGCCAACACCGTATCGGTGGGTAGCGTTGGTGCGGAACGTCAAATCACCAATGTAGCGACGGGTGTCAATGCGACCGATGCTGCCAACGTCGGTCAAGTGACGGCTGCTACACAAACCGCGGTCACCGCTGCAAACGCGTATACCGATGCGAGTAGTGCAGAAACGCTGAGCAACGCCAATGCCTACACCGATCAGAAGACCGCTGGCCTCGTCAGCAGCGATAACTTCAATGCGTTCCGCGATCAGGTGAACAACCAGTTCCATACCGTCAACACTCGCTTGAATCGCGTTGGCGCCATGGGCACGGCCATGGCCGGCATGGCCGGCGCCATCGCTGCGGCGCCGGGCACCGACAACCGCGTCAGTGCGGCGGCCGGTACTTATGCCGGTCAGGCAGCGTTGGCTGTCGGCCTCGCTCATCGCATTTCGGATAACGGTGCCGTGCTGATCGGCGGCTCGATCTCTGGCGGCGGTGAATCCAGCGGCACGGTCGGCGTCAGCTTCGGCTGGTAACGAATCGCGTCCTCTTCTCGCAAGAGGCGCTTTGCACATCGCCATGCCGTTCGCGGCATGGCGAGAACAGGACGATGCACATCGTTCGCCCTTCCACCCGGGGCGCGGACAGCCCCGGGCCTCACTTCAAGGACTCATATATGAAGTCACTTCACTCTTTTCGAATCGGCGCGCTCGCTGCCGCTATGGTGTTGGCCATTCCGGCCCTTCACGCTGCGGACCTATCTAAATCTTCTCCCCGATTTATTGGCGTGGGCCAGGCGGGTGAGCAGAGCTTCGATCGCTTCATCATCACCTATAAAAACGGCTCGACCGAGCGCAGCAACAAAGACGCCGTGCTGCAAAACGTGAAAGCCGCCGTCAGCCGTGCGGGACTGGACCGTGCAACGAAGTCGTCCACGGGCGCCACCACGGCATCGCTGTCGGTGTCGTACAAGCGCAAACTTGCGGTGGGTTCGGATCTGGTGCGCACCTCGCGCAAGCTCAGTCAAAGTGAAGCGGATGCACTCGTCGCGCAGCTTGCAGCCGATCCGGCGGTTGCTTCCGTGCAGCGCGACTACAAGCGGTATGCGGTGAAGGACTTCGCTGCACCGGCTTCGTTGCAGGCGACGATGCTGGCTGCGGCGCAACCCCAGGCATTCACGCCCAATGATCCCTACTACCAGCAATACCAGTGGAATTTCTTCAATGCGACTGGTGGCGCCGACGTCAACAACGCATGGGACATCGCCGACGGTAGTGGCGTGACGGTTGCCGTCATTGACACCGGCATTACGCAGCACCCGGATCTGGACTACTCGCTCGCCACCAACAATATCGGATATGACTTCATCACCGATTCGTTCGTCTCTGGCCGCACGACGGACGATCGCGTCCCTGGCGGCTGGGATCTTGGCGACTGGGACAATACGCAGCCCTATCTGCAGGAGTGCTACGGGTCGAACAATCCCAACGACGGTGAACCGAGCAGCTGGCACGGTACGGTGGTGTCAGGCGAAGTCGCGGAACTCACGAACAATGGTTTGGGCATGGCCGGCGTTGCGTACAACGCCAAGGTGTTGCCAGTACGCGTGCTGGGCCATTGTGGCGGCTACGATTCCGACATTTCCGATGCGATCGAATGGGCATCCGGCGGTCACATCGACGGCGTGCCGGATCTCGCGCAACCCGCGCAGGTCATCAACATGAGTCTAGGCGGCCAGGGAACGTGCGACGCCAGCGTGCCCGAATACACCGCGATCAAGGATGCGATCAGCCGCGGCACCACGGTAGTAGTCGCTGCCGGTAACAGCACGGCGGATGTTTCCAACTTCACGCCGGCAAGCTGTCCGGGCGTTGTCGCCGTGGCGTCCAACGGCATCACGGGCAAGCGCGCGTTCTACTCCAACTACGGCAAGGGCGTGACGATTTCAGCGCCGGGTGGCGGCATCTATGCGAACGATGCGTCGTCGGGCACCGAAGTCGACAACGGCTTCGTCTGGCAGGCCATCAATGAAGGTACAACGACGCCCACTTATCCTGCCGATCCGACTGAGGCTTATGGCGGCATGGCGGGCACCTCGCAGGCATCCCCGCACGTTGCTGGCACGGTAGCGCTAGTCGTAGGTGCATTGAAGGAAGCCGGTCTGCCGGCACTGTCTCCAGCCGATATGACCAATGTGCTGGTGAAGTCGGCTCGTGCATTTCCCGTCACCGAGGATCACCCGATCGGGGCCGGCATCGTCGATGCGAATGCTGCAGTTAATCTGGCTTTGAACAATGACAACCCGCCGCCGAGCCCAGGCGACGATGCCACCCCGTTGACCAAGGGCGTGTTGTTGTCAGGTCAGAACTCCACGAGCACCGGCAACCTGTACTCGATTGTTGTTCCCGCAGGCGCCACCACGTTGAACATCCGCACGCTGGGCGGTTCGGGCAACGTAGGTTTGTATGTAAAGGCTGGCAGTGCTCCGTCCGCAAACGGCAGCAATGCCGATTTCAGCTCGATCAAACCGGGCACCAGCGAAGCGGTGGTTATTCCGCAACCGCAAGCGACCACGTACTACATCCTTGTCACTGCGCCACAAGGCAGCTTCAACAACATCTCGGTGTTGGCTGACTACAACCAGTAATCGGTGTTTGTACGTTGCAAAAAAAACCCCGGTACATGTGCCGGGGTTTTTGTTTAGCGTGTCGTTGCGTGTTTCAACCGGCAACGTCGGCCTGTTCGATTGCAACTGCCACTGCGTGAATCACCGCGGCAATGCGCGCAGCACTCTGGATCGGCTGCGCCGACAACCCATGTTTGCGTAGCGTCTTCTCATGCGATTCCAGACATTTCCCGCAACCGTTCACCGCAGAGACCGCCAGCGATGCAAGTTCGAAATCGATCTTGTCGCCACCCGGATTCGTCATCGCATTCATGCGCAAACCGGCGCGCAGCGTGCCGTACTCGGGCTCTTCAACCAGATGCAGAAAGCGATAGTAGATGTTGTTCATGCCCATGATCGCCGCGGCGACGCGAGCACCGTTGAGTTCTTCCGCACTAGCGTGCTTCGCCGCTTCTTCTGCGATGGCTGCCGTCAGCGGCTTGTAGCGCGAGGCAATCGCCGACGCGAGCGCGATCACGAAAATCTGCTTGTTCGTCAAACCCGGCGCACCACCTTCGCTCAACACGGAGTCGAGATTCAGGCGCAGGTCCTTCGCGTAATCGGGCAATTGGGCTTTCAGGTCGGCAAGGCTCATGGGACATCTCTTCGAATGGAGGACGCACGAGCACGCAGTCCATGCGCGGACTCAATGCATCAGCAGAATAAAAAAAGGCGGCGAAGCGGACTTCGCCGCCAGGATGACTCCGCGCGCTCCGATGGGGGAGGGGGTGAGCGGCGCGGAGTGCAAGTACTGGAATCAGGCGACCTTGAGGGTGTCTTCGCCTTGGCTCCAGTTGCAGGGGCACAGTTCGTCGGTCTGCAGTGCGTCCAGAACGCGCAGCACTTCAGCCGGGTTGCGGCCGACGGAACCGTCGGTCACGTAAACGAAACGGATGATGCCTTCCGGATCGACGAGGAACGTGGCGCGCTGAGCGACGCCGTCTTCGGTCAGGATGCCCAGCGCCGTGGTGAGGTCTTTCTTGATGTCGGCCAGCATCGGGAACTTCAGATCGCGCAGATCCTTGTGATCCTTGCGCCATGCCAGATGGACGAATTCGGAGTCCGTGCTGGCAGCCAGCACCTGGCAATCGCGGTCGGCGAACTGCTGGTTCACATCGCTGAAACCCTTGATTTCGGTCGGGCAAACGAAGGTGAAGTCCTTCGGGTAGAAGAACACGCACAGCCACTTGCCCTTGTACGTGGTGTTGTCGATGTTCTGGAAAGCCTTATCGAGGCTCTCGATCGAAACGGTGGCCGGAACGTTGAACTGCGGAAACTTGTCGCCGATGGTCAGCATGTAGTTGATCCTGTTTTTGAAGGCTTTCGGGAAGGTCACGCCGCTGCCTGCGGCGCTAACCCGACCAAAGATAGAGGCTCTTCTTGCATTGTTCAAATCGATTATTATCATAATGTTCATAGACGGCGCCTATAATCGGATCATCCATGAACCTGCGCGACCTTCATTACCTGGTAGCCCTGGCTGAGCATCGGCACTTTGGCCGAGCCGCCGAGGCGTGCTTCGTCAGCCAGCCCACCCTGTCCACGCAGATCAAGAAGCTTGAAGACGAACTGGGTGTGTCCCTGGTGGAGCGCACGCCGCGCAAGGTGTTGCTGACGGATGTAGGCCGCGATATCGCCAATCGCGCACGCGATGTGCTGAACGAGGTCGAGCAGATCAAGGGCGTTGCACGGCGCACGATCGATCCGGAATCGGGCACGGTGCGTCTGGGCATCTTTCCCACGCTTGGGCCCTATTTATTGCCGCACGTCATACCGATGGTGCGCGAACGTTTCCCGCGGCTCGAACTTTTGCTGGTCGAGGAAAAAACGGAGACGGTGCTGCATCGCCTGCGCGAAGGCAAACTCGATGTCGGCATTCTTGCGCTACCGATTCACGACGACAGCCTGCACACCGAATTCCTGTTCGAGGAGCCGTTCCTGCTTGCCGTGCCGCAATCGCACCCGCTAGCCAAGCACCCTGCCCTGAAGCTCGCCGATCTTTCCGATCAGAGTTTGCTGCTGCTGGAAGATGGCCACTGCCTGCGCGATCAAGCGTTGGAGGTTTGCCATATGGCCGGCGCGGGCGAGAAGAGCGGTTTTCGCGCGACCAGTCTGGAAACCTTGCGCCAGATGGTGGCGTCAAACGTGGGCATTACGTTGCTACCGACGCTGGCTGTGAAGCCGCCCGTTGCACAAGCGCCCAATCTGCAGCTGGTGGAATTCAGCGGGCACGCACCCAGCCGCCGTATCGCGATGGTGTGGCGAAAGAGTTCGGCCATGAGCGGCTTTCTGAAACAGCTTGCTGGCGTGTTCAAGGATCTGCCGCGCGACTTGCTCGATCCGCACAGCGCGGCAACTGCTTCAACACCAAGACGCCGCAAACTCGCCTAAGCGCGTCGACGTCGAACAGGTGCCCTCTCAAGCGTTTGCCGCAAGTCCAATAGGACACGTCACACCGGTTCCGCCGAGACCGCAATAACCTTCCGGATTCTTAGACAGGTATTGCTGATGGTCGTCTTCGGCAAAATAGAACGGTCCAGCCATTGCAATTTCCGTCGTGATGTTGCCGTAGCCCTTGCGCGCCAGCTCGGCCTGAAAACGCCTCGCTGAAGCTTGCGCAATGGACAGTTGCGCTACGCTGGACGTATAGACGGCCGAACGGTATTGCGTGCCCGTATCGTTGCCCTGACGCATGCCTTGCGTGGGGTCATGGTTTTCCCAGAACGTTTTCAGCAGCGTATCGAACGACACGCGTACCGGGTCATAAACCACGTGCACCACTTCCGCGTGTCCGGTCATACCCGAACATACTTCGCGATAGCTGGGATTGGGCGTGTAGCCTCCGGCGTAACCCACCGCCGTCGTCAGCACGCCAGGAATGTTCCAAAACTTCTTTTCGGCACCCCAAAAGCAGCCCATGCCCAACAACACGCTTTCGCTGTTTGGAAAAGCTTCGGGATGCAACGCACGGCCGTGAACATGATGTTCGTCAGCGGGAATGATCGGTTGCTCGCGTCCAGGCAAGGCGTCGTCCCGATGAGGCAAGCGCTGTTTCCAAGCACCGATGCCAAGCATGGTCGAACCTCCACTTTCAGGAACTACAGTGAATCAATAGTGCAGCACAGTACGCAACGGTACGCGTTCCGGCCAAAGGGCACGTCCTTGTAACGCTAATAATTCGATAACAACGGATGCGCCTACCAAATCGGCACCCAGTTGTTCCAATAAGTTACGTGCAGCACCTAAAGTGCCGCCTGTCGCCAGAACATCATCGACAAGAAGAATGCGTTCACCTTTGCGAATCGTCCCTTCACGTGCTTCGAGACGATCGGTACCGTATTCGAGCTTGTAATCAGCATGCATGACAGGCGGTGGTAACTTGCCGGGTTTGCGCAGCGGTATAAAACCGGCTTTCAATTTTTGTGCGAGTGCCGCGGCAAAAATAAATCCGCGCGATTCGACGCCGCACACGGCTTGCACGTTGCTTTGCAACCACGGTTCGGCCATGGCATCAATGCAACGCGCAAACGCAGCGCCATCGGCAAGCAACGGTGTGATATCGCGAAACACAATGCCAGGCTTCGGAAAATCCGGCACCGCGCGAATCAGATCTTCAAACGATGTCATGCATGCACTCCGTTATGTCGTAAATACGGTCAGGCGCGCCGACGAGGGCGCATCGCACCCGAGAGGATACCCGCTAGCGCGAGCAGCCATCCGGCCCACGTGCGCATAGACTACAAACAGGCTGGTACTGAAAAACCGCGGTGCGCCGATCACCATCTTGATGATGGCCGCGCATGGACATTTCGCTGCCGACGCCCGCTGGCGTCGCGATAGACGTATTGAACATGGCCGCCTCAACCGATTGCGGGCAGCAAGTCGCCGGTATCGTCGTCCAGCTCCCGGATCGCCGATCGCGCTTCTGTCAGCGCACGGTCGATGTCGCGCACGATGGGCTCGGCCACATCGATGCTCGAATCAGGCACCAATACCGCTACGTAATCCATGGCTGGCAGCTGTCCCACGCCGCCAGTGAGATATTCGCCGGCAATGAATGCGGGCACGTCGGCGTTCTCAAGCGCATCCTTCACCAGATGGGCGTCGATGAGGTTCTGGGCTCGATAGACGATGCGCATGTCTGCACGCTACTGCTGCCGATGGGATTGAGCAAGCGTCACCAGAACGCGCGGATGCCCGCCACGCCCTGGGCGCTGTTTTCACGTGCCTTACCGAGCATGGCCGGCGTCACGCCACCCAGTGCATAGACCGGCAGCGCAGCGCTATCGGCCAGCTGCTGGAATTGAGGCCAGCCGAGTGCCGGTGCGCCGGGGTGACTGGCCGTGGCCTCCACGGGCGACAGCGTCGCGAAGTCGGCACCAATGCTGACCGCGTGACTCAGTTGCGAAGCATTGTGACAGCTCGTGCCGACCACCTGCCCCCACGGCAACGGACGGGCATCCAGCTCCATCAACTGTGCAGAGGTGAGATGCACACCGATGCCCGATCCGAGATCGAGCGCGCCATCGATATCGCCATTGAGTAACAGACAGGCACCGTGTTCAACGACATGCGGTTGCAGGCGTGCAGCAAGGGCGCGGACCTGCATCGCCGAGCACGCGGGCAATCGCAGCTGGATCAAACGCGCACCGTTTTCGACGGCCGCTTTCACACGCACGAACCACTCGTCAATGTATTCGGGCAAGACATCCGCGGGTGTGATCGCGTACATCGCCGGCAAACGCAAAGCCTGCAAAATCGGGCGATCGGCTGGCGCCAGCGTCGCGATGTCGACACGCGATGGCCATTCCCATTGGATGGCCTGCCCTTCCAGCGAAACCGGTGTGCCCTGCCAACGTGTGAATTCCCACGCATCAAGCAACAGATCGCGGTCGCCATAACGCCACGGCACACGAATCAACGCCGTGCCATCGGCAGGATCAATACGAATACCCAGCTCTTCGTGCAATTCACGCACTAATGCGTGCTGCGGCGATTCGCCCGGTTCCAGCTTGCCACCGGGAAACTCCCAGAATCCGGCCAGATGCTTGCCTTCGGGACGTTGCGCAAGCAGCACCCTGCCCTGCGTATCGCGCAGCACGCCAGCCATGACATGCAGCGATGCACCGGCGCGGTCGTTCACGAAAGAAGAATCAGCAATTGCGAACGTACTCGACCATGTCGAAGTCGTAGCTGTGATCGCTATCCTTCTTATGGTGCGTGCGCTTCACTTCGGTCCAGTCGCTGAAATGGATACCGGGGAAGAAGGTATCGGCACCATCGACCGCTGCGGAGACCCAGGTGAGATACAGGCGGGTTGCCATGGGCAACGCATCGTGAAATACCTTGCCGCCGCCGATCACCATCAGGCCCGTACCGTTGGAACGCGCCTGGGCTTCTTCAATCGAGCGCACCGTCACCTGGCCCGGGAACGGAGCATCGTGGCGGCGGGACAGCACGAGGTTTTCGCGCTCAGGCAACGAGCGGCCAATCGACACGGCCGTGTTGTAACCCATCAGCACATGCTTGCCGAGCGTCAGCTGCTTGAACCAGCGCAGATCGTCCGGAAGATGCCAGGGCAGTTGACCCTTGCGACCGATGGCGAAGTTCTCATCAAGGGCGGCAATCAGTGAAATAGCCATGGAAGCTCCGAGCGATAACGGGTAAGCCGAACGGCACGTGCGGCCGGTCTTACTCCCGGCAACGCTGACCGGCCATTATAGCGTTTTGATGGGACAAACAGGGTAGCCCCTCAGGGAGCAATTCCGGGCGGCCGTCAATGTGACAGGCCTTGCCCCGGCTCCGCGGAGGCATCAACAAGTTCGACGCTTCTTTAAACCGCCACCGGCGCCTTGATCGCGGGGTGCGGGTGGTAATCCTCGATCGCGATATCTTCGAAGCGGAAATCGAAGATTGACGACACATCGGGATTGAGTCGTAACCGCGGCAAGGGCCGCGGCTCGCGCGTCAGCTGCAAGTGCGCCTGTTCCAGATGGTTGTTGTAAAGATGCGCATCGCCCAGCGTGTGCACGAAATCGCCCACGCCCAAACCGCAGACCTGCGCAATCATGTGCGTGAGCAACGCATAGCTGGCGATGTTGAACGGTACGCCAAGAAAAATATCGCCGGAACGCTGATACAGCTGGCAGCTCAACTTTCCATCGGCCACGTAAAACTGAAACAGTGCATGGCATGGCATCAATGCCATCTTCGGTAATTCGCCGACGTTCCATGCGCTGACAATCAAGCGGCGCGAATTGGGATTGCGCTTGATCTCTTCGACCACCCAGCGGATCTGATCCACGATATGTCCGTCGGCCGTGGGCCACGCGCGCCACTGTTTACCGTAGACGGGACCAAGATCGCCGTGTTCGTCGGCCCACTCGTCCCAAATGGAAACACCGTTTTCTTTCAGATAGGCGATGTTGGTGTCGCCGCGCAGAAACCAGATGAGTTCGTGCACGATGGATTTCAGATGCAACTTCTTCGTCGTGACGAGCGGAAAACCGTCGTTGAGATCGAAGCGCAATTGCCAGCCGAACACGCTGCGCGTGCCGGTGCCGGTGCGATCGGTTTTTTCCGTGCCGTGTTCCAGCACGTGGCGAAGCAGGTCGAGATAGGCGCGCATGCGAAAGAGTCTACGCTTTCTTCGGTTCGGTGGGTGCCGGTACGGCCAGCGGCAGCGTCGGCGCGCGCCGAGATAGCCAGATCAGCCACAGGCCGATCAGGATCAGCGGCAACGACTGGATCTGCCCCATCGTCAGCCATCCCCAGGCGAGGTAACCCAGCTGCGCGTCGGGCACGCGCACGAACTCCACGGCAAAGCGGAAGCAGCCGTACAGCAACGCGAACAATCCCGAGATGAGATAACGCGGGCGCGGCTTCAGCGAGACCAGCCACAGCACGGTGAACATCACCACGCCTTCCAGCAGCATTTCGTAAACCTGCGACGGATGACGCGGCAAGCCGCCGTACTGCTGCATCAACGACGCAAGATGCGGATCGGTCGCGGCAAGCGCTGCGTCTTCATCGCGCGCGCTGGGGAAAATCATCGCCCACGGCACGGAACCGGGTTTTCCCCACAATTCGCCATTGATGAAGTTGCCCAGTCGCCCGAGGCACAGGCCAACCGGCACGATGGGCGCAACGAAATCGACGGTGTCGAAGAAATTCAGCTTGTGGCGGCGCGACCACCATAAGCCAGCGGCCAACACGCCAAGCAAGCCGCCATGAAAACTCATGCCGCCGTCCCACACGCGGAACAGTGCGGCCGGCTCGATCCAGATCCAGCGGATGCCGCCCGCGTAATAGAACAGCATGTACCAGATGCGGCCGCCGAGGATCACACCCATCATCGCGTAGAACGCCAGATCGCCCAGCGCGTCGCGGCTAACGGGAAGGCGACCTTGCTTGCGGCGGTATTCGGCCAATCCCCAGGCGCCGAGAAAACTCAGCAGGTACATCAAGCCGTACCAGTGGATCTGGACTGGCCCTAGATGCAACGCGACGGGGTTGAATTGCACAACGTAGGGTTGGGGCATGGTCTAGCCGTTGGCGGTCAAAGACGCAGTTTAGCGGGCCGACGGAAACGACGGCAGGGTTATCTTCCACGTCAGTGCATATCGTGCGGATTCAGGCCGTCGTAAGGGATGGTCGGCGATCAGCCGCCAGGATGCATGCCGAATGACGAGGCCTGGACGCGGGCCAGCGCCACGGCACTCGTGGGCGACCGGCCCAGTACCGTCTTCAACTCATGATAGACACTGAGCACGGTTTGACCGTAACCACGCGCAAGCTGCACATCGTGGCTGTGGTAATAACCGATGCGAAGGACCGGATCGGATGTCTGTGTCATCGCCTTGTGCAGCAGGCTGGTACCGATCTCGATATTGCGTGCGGGATTGAGCAACGCAATCGGATTGGGTTCGATGTCGCGATGCATCGGGTAATACACCTGCATGATGCCCACGTCTTGCACAGGCACCGCCATCTGGTAAGCAAGTTCGATGGCGTGTTCGGACTCCGAACGCGAACCGTTATGAAGATGCCCATTGATGCGCACCACCCACGGGCTGGGCGCTACTGCGCCGTCCGGTTGCACACCTTTCGTTTCAACCAGCGCCACGGCATAGATCAATGCCGGATCGATGTGATAACGCGCACCCGCTTTCGCCCACAAACTGTTCGATGAAGTGATGTCGAGATTGAAACCCTCGACGTTGCTCTCGCGCGGCGCCGTGACAACCAAAACGGGTCGTTCGTCGGCAAAACTCACTGCCGGTTTCGTTTTGGGCGGATGAACTTCGACGACTTCCAACAACGCCGGGCCGGTAACAACGTCCGGCGACTTCGCCGGTGCAGGCAAAGCAACACTGTGCAACGGCTGTGGTGCCACCGTGGCCATCACCGGAGCGATCTCGTTGTGTTGCATCGAATGCACAACGTGCGAGGCAAACACGGCTATCGCTGCGCCCGCTGCAAAACCGGCGGTGCCGGCGAGCGGCTTGCGGTAGATCTGCGCCTGCTGTTTGATCGCCAGCAACATGGGCGACGCGTCGACGTCGATCGACAGTTGCGGCCACGCGATCGAACCACCCAGCGCACCCGCACCCGCCAGCGAGAACGAGCCCGCGTAATAGGCATTATTTCTTTCGGTGATCCGCCTTCTGGATGCCCAGTTTTGTGGATCAGTCAGCAAAATCTTTACGCCGCCCTGCGGCGGCAACGCGCCGGTGCGGCGGCCGTGGAAAGTAGCCGGGGCGCAAAGCACGACCCGCTGCGTCACCTGTCGCCGCGTCATGACACCCGCCGCCCGTCAGCCGGCGTCGCCCGCGCAAGCAGGAAATCCGGTGTCAAATAACTGGCAGGTAGCAATGGCTGGCACAGCACAGGTCGTCATCCATTCGGCGTCGATCAAGCAGAGCGGGATAGACAAGCACAAATCGGGCCGTCGAGCCACGCTTTTCGGCATCGTCCGACGATCTTTGGGCACAAAAAAACCCGCTCTCGCGGGTTATTGCGGTTTTCCAAGGCTTTGGTTGCCCAGAAGAACCTGAATATGGCGCCCGAAGTTGGACTCGAACCAACGACCCCCTGATTAACAGTCAAGTGCTCTAACCAGCTGAGCTATTCGGGCGGGGAGCTGCATAGTTTGAGGAATAGGGCCCGAGACTGTCAAGACGCGGACCCTCTTTTCTTGCGGCGATTCAGGCTGTCAGCACGCGGTAGCAAGGTACGTAAGCGCTTCCGCCGGGAAGTTTCATGCGGTGCTGATGCACGAAGGCCTGCAGCAGATGATCGAGCGCCTTCATGATTTCCGGATCGCCGTCGATCTCGAACGGACCCTCCTTTTCGATGGCACGAACACCCTCTTCTTTCACATTGCCCGCGACGATGCCGGAAAACGCGCGACGCAAATCGGCGGCGAGTTCGTGACGCGGACGATCGCGGCGGATTGCCAACGAACGCATCGCCTCATGTGTGGGTGCAAACGGCTGCTGAAACGCGAGCGGAATGTTCAGCGACCAGTTGAAGAAAAATGCATCCTTGTTGTCCAGACGATGATTGCGCACCTTGTCGATGCCGCGAACCATCGCGTGGGCCACAGCAATCGGATCATCGATGATGATCTTGTAGTGCTGCGAAACCTCGTCACCCAATGAAAGCTTGAGGAATTTATCGATCTGCTCGAAATACGACGCCGAATTCTTGGGGCCCGTAAAAATCAGCGGAAACGGAATGCCCGCGTTGTCCGGATGCAGAAGAATGCCGAGCAGGTACAGAATTTCTTCCGCCGTACCAACGCCGCCAGGAAAGACGATGATGCCGTGTCCCATGCGCACGAATGCTTCGAGGCGCTTTTCGATATCCGGCATGATCACCAGCTGATTGACGATCGGATTCGGCGACTCGGCCGCGATGATGCCCGGCTCGGTAATGCCGATGTAGCGATTGTTTCTGCGACGCTGTTTGGCGTGCGCGATGGTTGCGCCTTTCATCGGCCCCTTCATGGCACCGGGACCACAACCCGTACAAATGTCGAGACTACGCAAGCCGAGCTGATAGCCCACCGACTTGGTGTATTCGTATTCATCGCGCGAGATGGAGTGACCGCCCCAGCACACCGCAAGATTGGGATCGATCTGCGGCTTGAGAATGCGTGCGTTACGAAGAATCTCGAAGACGGCATGCGTGAGGCCGACGCTGTCGTCGAGATCGAAATTGCCTTGTTCGAGTTGCGTGGATACATAAACGATGTCGCGCACCACGGCGACGAGCAGCTCGTTGATACCGCGAATAATCTGGCCATCGACGAAGGCGCGTGCCGGTGCATGCTGCAATTCGATCTTGATGCCGCGATCCTGCTGCAGCACCTGGATATCGAAATTCGGATACTGCTCGAACATGCCGCGCGGATCGTCGCTGATATCGCCCGACGTCAACACCGCCAGCGCACAACGCCGCAACAATCCATGCAGCCCGGAACCGCTGACGTCACGCAGTCGCGCCACTTCGTTGCGCGACAGGATGTCGAGTCCGCCGGCCGGCGAAATACGCGCATTGACCGTGGCGGGCTTACCGGACTTATCGATCTGTGTATCGTTCATGCCTTCTTTCTCCTGACCACTTCGTCATGTCGCGCAAACCAGCGCGACCTGCGTGCGGCCGCCTAGCATCCCGCTTTGAGGGCAATGCGGTCAATGCATGGCGTTATCCGTGCCTTGGGGCCATAAAAAAACTCCCCACAGCACGCTGCAGGGAGTTTTTAGACAGCATCAGGTGATACGAGGCTCCGACACGCACTGCGTTAACAGTGCGCGTAGAGGCGTAGCCTGATTAGCGGAACGACACACCAAACGTCAGCATGTACGAACGCGGCTGCAGCAGACCGTAATACGCCGTGCTGTTGTACAGGTTCAGTTCTTTGCCAACTGCTGAGCTGGACAGAACCGGCGCCGAGCTGACGTAGCTGAACGCATGATGGTCCAGCAGGTTGCCGACATTGAGCTTCAGGTACGGCTTGGTGAGGAAGCTGCTCCAATCGTCGAAGCGATAGCCGGCACTGAAGTTGAACGTGGTGAAACCGCCAACCGTTTCGGTGTTCATGTAGTCACCGTACAGCGAGCTGGTAGCGCGTGCGTTCAAGCTGGCCCAGTAACGCGAGTTGTCGTAACTCAGGCTCAGGTTGCCGATGTTGCGCGGCGTATCCGGCATGGTCTTGCCATCGGTCGGATAGATGCCCGGGCCATTGCCGTTGTTGCTGTCGTACGGGCCGCCGTCGAGATCGCCGCGGATCTTCGCCTGGGTGTACGTGTAGGAGCTGTACACCGTGAAGTTCTGCGCGAACTTCCAGCTGATTTCACCGTTGAAACCCTGCATGTCCATGTGCGGGATCGTGGTGTAGATCTCAGCGTTGTTGACCGGGTTGTAGCCCACTTCCTGCTTGTTGAAGTAGTTGCTGTGATACAGGTCGGCGCTGGCCGAGATGGCATCACCGTAGTAGCGCCAGCCCAGGTCCGTGTTCCACGACATTTCCGGTGCGCCGTTGTTCACGCCAGCCAGCGCGTCGAGGATCGCAGCGGTGTTCGACGGCACGCGGAAGGTCTTGCCGCTGCCAATGTAGAACTGGTTGTGCTCGTCCAGCTGGAACTTGATGCCGGCCATCGGCAGGAACTTGTGCCAGTTGTTGTTGAAGTTGGCAAAGGTCTGCGTGGTGGAACCCGGATAGTCGTAGCTGAAACCCGTACGCGTGGCGTAGAGGTAGCTCACGCCGCCGACGAAGGTCCAGTAGTCGTTCGGTGTCCAGTTGTCCGTGACGAAGCCTTTCTTCAGCTCGGTCGTGGTGTATTCGTCGTAGAACTTCTGCACGGCGCCACCGGTCGGGTAGGTCAGCAACGAGTTGTTGCCCCACACGTCACCCGGGATGCCCGTTTCTGGATCGACGAGGCCATAGCTTTCAGCCTGGCTCTTGCGCGAACGCTCGTACCAGAAGCCGTATTCAAGGCTGTTGTCCATGCCGAAGTCTTCGTTGAACTTCGCAAGCACACCCGGACGGTACGTCAGCGCCGACGAGTACGAATACACCGTGCCGCCGGAGAAGTTGGCCTTCGTGCTGTTGGTGACCGAACCGTTACCGTTGAGGTCGATGTTGGCGTACAGGTACTTGTTGATCGGCGAATCGCTTTCCTGCGCGAGACCGCCACCGCCGCCACCGCCGTCGCCCCACCAGTAGTACGGGATCACCGACAAGTGGATGGTATCGCTGACCTTGAACTCGCCGTCCATGCTGTACATGTAGCTGGAGTACGGGTTGGTGTGCAGCGCGTAGAAGTTCTCATCCGTGGTTGCTGCGCTCTTGAGCGCCGCACCCTTCAGATTGTTCAGCGGAATCCATTCGGTGTTGTAGTTGTAGAAGTAGCCGTACTGCAGCGCCTGCGCCTTGGAGAGCGAGTCATATTCCAGGTTGCTCTGGCGGCTGTACTGCAGCGATGCGCTGATCGAGTTGTTGTCGTCGATGGTCCACACCGACTTGCCGTCGACCTTGGCTACGCGCAGGTCGCCTGCGCCGCGCCACATGTCGGCGGTGTTGTTGGAGAACGATACCCACGAACGCACCGGACCCAGATCGCCCGTGTTCAAACGAACGAAGGTACGGCGATAGTCGTCGTTACCGATGCTCTGCGTGAAATCCACGCCACCCTGATGCGGCGGATCGATCGTCGCCCAGCCGATGTGACCACCGCTGGCGCCCGAGTCGGGCATGTCGATATCCGGAATGCCCTGCAGCACCGTGATATCGCCCATGTTTTCCGAGTCGCCGTATTCGGTGGCGTACACGGAGTAGCTGCCGGTATCGGTAATCGGCGCACCGTTGACGGTCATGCCGATGTCGGACGAGTCATAACCGCGCATGCTGTAGTGACCGTTCGCCAGACCGGTGACGTCGTCGGTCGCGGCGTTCACACCCGGAATCGAGCCGATCATTTGCGTGAAGTTGGCACCCGGGCTGGCCTTTTCGATGGCTTCGCGCGTGATGGTCGACACGGCTTTAGGCGCCGTCTGCACCGACATCAAACCGCCGCCGAGCGACAGCGATTGACCTTGCACGGTCACGGTGGACATCTGCTGCACGTCGCGACGCGTGTCGTTCGACGTGGTGGTGTTGGACGTGCTGGAAGGATTAACGCGCTGCTGGGAGGCAGGGGTGCTGCTCTGAGTGTTCTGCGGCTGGTCGTTGGCGGTCTGCGCCACCGCAATGCCCATCGACATATAACAGGCAACCGCAATCGCTGCGGATAGATGTGTTCGTTTCATTGAGAGCCCCGTACGATTGTTGATTTTGAGATTTCTGTACCACCGCTTGTGACTGCTTGAACTTCTCTTGCGACACACAACATGGCCGGACCGCCCGGCCTTCCGCTACTTGCAATCCTTCAACACAAAAAAGCCTCGGGCTCATGACAGATGAGCCACACAAACTTTTTTGGAACCCTAGGTTTTTGACTTACTCAGGGTCGACGCAAGACCGCATCTGACCCCGCTTCATAAGCTCTTGAATGGATAACTTTTGTCAGCAGTTGATTCGTACGCATTACCCGCGCAATTTTTGGCGCGGATAGGGAGAAAGCAGCCACGTATCCTTAGCGATACCTTAGCACAATCCCACATAAGCTTTACATTATTTTTACAGTGGTATCTCAATCGCAGGGTTACCTGCCCAGGCTGTCTAGGCAAGCAAATCCGATTGACGCGATGGTTTCGGCGACCTAGTCGCTTTTGCCCAGATAACGGGCGCGTTTTGCAGGCTTCAGCCGGGTCAGATCGAGCATGACCAGCCCATCGACGCAACCGGAAAAGCCAGGGTCCTCACCGAAATCGAGGAATTGCACGCCGTCCGGTTCGACCAGATCGACGTACTGGCGGTAAAGCACGGGCAGGCTCACGCCCAGGGCATCCAGATGGTTGCGGAGTTTGCCCAGGCCGCTTGCGGCATCCAGGCCTTCGAGTTCGCGCCGCACGCCTTCGAGAACGTCCTGCGAAACGCGGAACGGCTGACGAGCAGCCGCCAGGCCGGGGGCCCCGAAATAGTGCTGATGTGCGGCAGCAATCCACTCACGTGCCTGCAGCGGCAGGTTCACCGACATGCTGACTGGACCGAAGAGGTAACGCATATCGGGGTGACGCTGCAGATACAGACCAATGCCCTGCCACAACTGATCCAATGCACGCGAGCGCCAGTAAGCCGGGGCAATAAAGCTGCGTCCCAGCTCAAGACCCTGAGCGAGGCGCGATTCAAGCGCGGGCGAATACTGGAACAGGCTGGAGGTATACAGCCCCGACATACCGTGCCGGGCGATCACATGACCACAATGCCCAAGACGATACGAGCCGACGATGCGGAGTGATTTCGGATCCCACAACACGAGGTGTTCGTAATGCGCGTCGAAGGCATCCACATCGCGGCGTGTATTGGTACCCTCGCCCACTTTGCGGAACGTCAGTTCGCGCAGACGACCAATCTCGCGCAGAGCCGCGCTATCTGACGATCCTTGCAGCACGATCAGTTGCTTGCCATCGGAAAGATCGGCCAACTTTTCGCTTTGCGCCAGCTCCATCGCCACGCGATCGACCGGCTCCGGATGCGCCAGCGCAATCTGACCGCCGAAGATCAGACCACGGCGGCGGCCAAGGCGATACACATGGCGCCGCATCAGATCGGCAGCACGCTGCGGCGATCCATCGCTGCGTTTTTCCAATTCGTCGACGCCGACCAAGGCACCTACGCTGAAGCCGATACGGCTGACATGCGTGGCGACGGCTTCGCGCGGCAGCATCGCCGTGCTCAGTGGTTTGGCGAGCATCGACAAACCGTAGAACACTGCGGAGTTACGTGCGGCGACATGAATTGGCAACACCGGTGCCTTGCTGCGCATCGCCAGCCGGGCGAAACCTTCCGACCAGCGACCGTCGCGCACACCGGCAGGTCCCATGCGCGAAACTTCGCCGGCCGGGAAAACGATGAGCGCTTCGCCGCGATCCAGTGCGCGATACACATTGCGCAAACGTGATGCGGCGCCGCTACCAAACACATCCACCTGCAGCAGCAGCGGATTCATCTGCGGAAGCGCGGCGAGGAAGTCGTTACCCAGAATGCGTACATCCTGGCGCACGGAACCCACCAGGTTGACCAGCGCCATGGCATCGAGCATACCCAACGGATGATTGGCGACGATCAGCACGGCGCCTTCAACGGGAATATGTTCCCGCTCGCGCTGGACCACGTGATAGCTGCAACCCAGGACTTCCAGCGCCTTCTCGGCGAAGGCCAGGCCTTCGACATTGCCGATGCGATCAAGCGTGCGATTGAAACCGGTCTCGTCCGCAAGGCGTCCAAGCATCCCGGCCACCGGACGGCGGATCATCGGGTGCTGCGCAAGCCATGGCAGACGTTCGGTAAGGGCCTGTTCAACGCGAAGCATGACCGCCTCCCTTGGTTTTCGCTCATGTTGCCGGTCGAGTGTGACAACTGCGCGAATTTATGCTGTCAAACCTGTCTTATTCGCAAGAATACACGAGGGACGCGGGAAGGTTTCTTAAGAGCGTGTTCAACGCGAGCGATTCAAACGCAACGGCGTATCACTGCCAAGCGTTCAACGTGGTCACGTTTTGAGCAAAGCTCAGATGGCGAGATGCAGGTAAGCGGCTACACCGCCCAAAAACATCTGCACAGACAGGGCGATAAGCAGCATGCCCATCACACGCTCAAGCGCGGTGAGCACACTTTCGCCAAGCCAGCGGAACAGGTATGTGGAGCTCAGCAGTATCACTGCGGTGGCCAGCCACGCGCACACCAATGCGATCGCCCAGTCCGCGGTGCGGCCGGGTTCGCTGTTGGTCAACAGCAACAACGCTGCCATCGCAGAGGGGCCTGCGACACCCGGAATGGCCATCGGCACGATGAACGGTTCGCCCTCGCCGGCCTTCCCGAAAATACCGCCGCCGTCGGCAGGTGGAAACACCATACGAATGCCGATCAAAAAGAGCACGATGCCGCCGGCAATGCCGATCGACTCCTCTTTCAACTGCAGCAGCTTGAGGATCAGCTGACCGCCCATCAGGAAGACCAGCAGCACGGCGAGTGCAATGAGCAATTCGCGCACCATCACCGCACGACGGCGCTTGGGCGCCACATTCTTTAGCAGCGTCAGGAAAATCGGGATATTGCCGAGCGGGTCCATGATCAGAAACAGCAGGATCGCCGCCGACAGGGTCGTCATCTGCGTTTCCATTCCATCCCCTATGCGTACGGCGGCACGCTGCCGCCGGGTGCGATCATGCCACGCGCAAGTCGAGCACGGTGCCGCGTGCCGTAGCGGCTTCGTTGCTCAACAGATAGACGGCAGCGGCGGCGGTAGCATCGGGCAGCGGCTGCTGCATGGTGTCTTCGCCGAAATAAGCCAAACGGCGCAACGTGGTACGCATCGGCGCGGGCAACAAGGCGTGCACGCGGAATGCGCCGGCGTCGTGTTCCTCGTGAAGGATCGACACAAAACGCTCCAAAGCCGCCTTCGATACACCGTAGGCACCCCAGTGCGCACGCTGCAGAAGTTCCGGATCATCGAGCACGAACACGGCGGCACTATCAGGTGACTGCGTCAGAAGCGGCAGGCATGCCTGCGTCAATGCAAACGGCGCCGATACGTTGACGTGCAACGCACGCAACCATGCATCCGGCTTGTGCATGGCGATGGGCGTGAGGCCCACGAAACTGGTCGCGGTGTGCACGATGCCATCGAGCCGGCCCACATCACGCTGCAGACCTTCTGCCAGGGATTCGTAATCGCGCGGCGTCGCCGATTCCATATCTAGCGGATGCAACACAGGTTCGGACAAACCTTCGCTCACCATCGCGTCATAGAGTTGTTCGAGCTGGCGCTTGCGCTTGCCCGTCAACACGACCGTGGCACCTGCGCGCGATGCTGCGCGTGCAACGGCACTGCCTAGCCCACCGTATGCGCCGGTGACCAGAATGACGCGACCTTCAAGGGTGTGACCGGAAGCGTTCCACGACTCGGGCAAACGGCTCGACGCCAAATTCATGCGTGACTCTCACCAGCAACGTCGCTCGCCATGCGCGTCAGTTCGCCGGAGGCTTTTAAGTCCTCCACGATGTCGCAGCCGCCGATCAATTCGCCCTGGATAAATAATTGTGGAAACGTCGGCCAATTGGCGTAATGCGGAAGTGCCGCGCGGATCTCCGGATCGGCCAGCACATTCACCGTTTCGAACGTCGCCTGCGATTCCCGCAGTGCCTGCGCTGCGCGGGCCGAAAAGCCGCACATCGGGAACTGTGGCGTGCCCTTCATGAAGAGCACGATGGGATGTTCGGCGAGGACCGCCTTGATTCGTTCGTTGACGTCCATAACTTCTGATTCATCACTACAATGCAGCCAGATAGGTAGTGTACCAGCCGTTATGGCGGCCCATGTGGCCGTATGACCCATCCCCCTGACCTTCCTTAGCCAACGCCCAGGAGTTATTTATGGCGATCGAACTTCCCCCGCTGCCCTACGAAAAGAACGCGCTTGAGCCGAACATCTCGGCCGAGACGCTGGAGTTCCATTACGGCAAGCACCATCAGGCCTATGTGACCAATCTCAACAACCTGATCAAGGGCACCGAGTTCGAAAACGCCGCGCTGGAAGACATCATCAAGAAGTCCTCCGGCGGCGTGTTCAACAACTCCGCGCAGGTCTGGAACCACACCTTCTATTGGCACTCCATGCGCTCGCCGAAGGACGGCAATGCCCCCAGCGGCAAGCTGGCCGATGCCATTACCAAGGCCTTCGGTTCCTTCGACAAGTTCAAGGAAGAATTCACCAAGTCGGCCACCGGTAACTTCGGTTCGGGCTGGACCTGGCTGGTGCAGCGTCCGGATGGCTCGCTCGGCATCGTCAATACATCGAACGCCGCCACGCCGATTACCGGCAGCGACAAGCCGCTGTTCACCATCGACGTGTGGGAACACGCCTATTACATCGATTACCGCAACGCACGCCCGAAGTACGTGGAGTCGTTCTGGAATCTGGTGAACTGGGACTTCGCGGCGAAGAATCTCGCCTGATGCACTTTTAGCCCCTCTCCCGTCGGGAGAGGGGTTGGGGTGAGGGTACGGTCGGTGCGCAGGAATTCATGTCTTGCGCGAGATTTGTAGATGTCGCTCCGGTCGCACCCTCATCCGCCCTCCGGGCACCTTCTCCCAGAGGGAGAAGGGTAATCAGCTCAGCACGTGCAACGCCGGTGCAGCCTGCTCTTCCCGCTGTAAAGCACGAGCAATATCACCGACGCGCGCTGCCAACGCCGAAGCACTGTCTGCACACACCGTCGCATGTCCAACCTTGCGACCTGGGCGCGGCTGCTTGCCGTAGTCATGCCAATGCGCATCGACGGTGCGAAAAACGGGCGCCGGATCCGGCAGCTCGCCGATCCAGTTGAACATCGCAGAAAAACCACGCGCCGATGTATCGCCGAGCGGCAACCCAAGCACAGCGCGCACGTGATTTTCGAACTGGCTGGCGATGGCGCCTTCAATCGTCCAATGACCTGAGTTGTGCACGCGCGGCGCCATTTCATTGCCGAGCAGTTCGCCGTCCTTGACGAAAAGCTCCAGCGCAAAAACGCCGACGTAACCCAAGCGCTCCGCCAAAACGTGCGCCAGTTCTTCTGCACGTTTTTGCAACGTGTCGATATTCTGTGCAGGCGCAAGACTGAGACTCAACACACCATCGGTGTGCCAGTTCTGCGTCAGCGGCCAGATGTGGAAATCGCCATCGCGCGTGCGCACTGCAAGTACCGACAACTCGCGCTCGAACGGCACGAACGCTTCGAGAATCAAACCGTGCGCGTTCGCTTGCGCACCCAGCGCGGCCCATGCCGCATCGGCATCCGACAACTGCTTGATGCGGAACTGTCCCTTGCCGTCGTAGCCAAGCCTGCGCGTTTTGAGAATCGCCGGCGCACCGATGTTGGCCAGTGCGCGATCAAGATCGGCACGCGTATCCACCGCTTCGAAGGCAGGCGTATTCAAACCGCATTCGCGGAACAAGGTTTTCTCGGCAAGACGATCCTGCGCAACAGCGAGCGCACGCGGATCGGGAAATACCGCAACGCGTTCGGCAAGCCAATGCGCCGTTTCGGCAGGAACGTTTTCGAAGTCGAACGTCACCACGTCGACCTCGGCCGCAAATTTTTCCAGCGCGGCGTAATCGGTCCAGTCGGCCACGCGCAATGGCGCCACCTGACCGGCACACGCATCCGGTGCGCTATCCACCACCAGCGTATTCACGCCAAGGGGAGCGGCGGCGAGAGCGAGCATTCTGGCCAGCTGTCCGCCACCCAAAATGCCCAGGACGGGCTGACGGCGTGCAGTCACTGGCGGGGGTCCGGGTTATCCAGAACGGTCTGGGTCTGGCGAGCGCGATAGGCCTCGACGGCTTTGGCGAGCGCTGGGTCGGCCAGTGCCAGCACGGAAGCGGCCAGCAGCCCGGCGTTCACCGCACCCGCCCGGCCGATGGCCAGGGTGCCGACCGGAATACCGGCAGGCATCTGTGCGATCGACAGCAGCGAGTCCATACCATTGAGCGCTTTGGACTGAACCGGCACACCCAATACCGGCAACCGGGTCTTGGCAGCGAGCATGCCTGGAAGATGCGCCGCACCACCGGCGCCGGCAATGATCACCTGGATGCCACGGCCAACGGCCTCTTCGGCATAACGGAACAGCAGGTCGGGAGTGCGATGCGCGGAGACCACGCGCACCTCGTGCGGCACGCCCAATTCCTCAAGCACTTCAGCCGCATGCGTCATGGTTTCCCAATCCGAACGCGATCCCATCACCACACCAACCCGCGGTGCTGCAGCTGTTCCCGTCATGGCCCGGTCGTCCAAAAGGGGATATTGTACGTGCTTCCCTGCACTGCAACGATACCTAACGACTCCTATGGACAAGCGCCTGCTCGATATCCTGTGCGACCCGGTCAGCAAGACTCCGATCCGCCCACTCAACGGAAGCGAGCTCAATGCGCTGAACAAGGCGATCGACGGTGGTCAGGTGCAGACAGTCAGCGGAGCCGCGGTCCAAAACCGGCTGGACGAAGGTCTGATCACGACGGACCGAAAAGTGGTCTACCGGGTCGAGGATGGCATCCCGGTCATGCTCCCCGAGGAGGGGATCGGCACGACCCAGCTGACGGACTTCCCGTCTGCCGCGTAAAAACCTGCCGTTCAGGTAGTTACTCGACCCTGAAACACAAATCTATGACGCTTGCCATGGCAGGGGAACCCGTTTTCCCCTATTGTGGGCAGACAGAGCAAACGGCCGTCGTCATTAGTAAATAAGGTAACCACAGGGGTGTGGCGATGAAAGAAGCCAGCGAGCAGTCGAACATCGTCAATCTGAGTCAGCGCCTGGATCCGTCCAGTGGTCGCGGCGGCGATCTGTTGAACGCTGTTCGTAGCATTGCCACCCGTCGCCTGCAGCAGTACATCGGCAACATGTTCGAGCACGTCGACGACGCGCTGTTCGACCTTGCCGAGAAAGCCGAAAACAACGCCGCTCAGATGCATTACTTCGACGGCATGCGCGAAGTGCGCAAGCGTCGCCCGGTGATGGAGCGCAGCTATCTGGCACAGGTCGCACGCGATCTGAATGATTTCGTCAGCGGCCAGCGCACGGCCACGCAGAACACCCCGCCGCCGTCGCTGGGCAACGCCGAGTTGTCGCTGGTGGCCGATAACGAATTGGAAGAATCGCTCGCCATCACCAGCCTGATCGGCAAGAACGAACAGCGCCTCACGCGCGAGTTGTTCGCCGTCAATCAGCGCCTGTCGGTGATCTGCGGCGGCGTGAAGATCGAAGACTCGACCAACCCGATTGGTCCAGCCGTGCTGGCTCAAGCGTTCCGTCAGTCGATGCGCGAACTCAGCGCCGACATGCGCGTGAAGCTGATCATCTACAAGCTGTTCGACCGCTATGTCATGGCATCGTTGGACGAGCTTTATCAGGAAGTGAATGCCGAACTGATGCGCGCAGGCGTGCTGCCGCAGTTGCGCCATGAAGTGGTGCGTACGGGCGGCGCAGCGGCCGGTGCCACAGCCGCGGCAGCCGGTGCAACGGGCACCGAAGTTCCAGCCACGCTCGCCGCCGACGACAGCGAAGCTTCGGCCGAACTGCTGCAAACGTTGCGCACCCTGTTCGGTGCGCGTCGCGCACATCCGACGGTGCCGCTCTCGGGCATGACCGCCGGTCCGCTACCGACGGCCAACGAACTGATCGGCGCACTCAGCGTGCTGCAGAGTCAGGCTGCCAGCGTGCCGGTCGCATCGATGATCGCCAGTGGCGCGGCCAACTTGGAAATCACCGACCAGGTGCTGCATCTGAAGGAGCAGTTGTTCTCGCAACTTGGCTCGCTTCGCGGCCAGCGCCCTGGTCAAATCGCAACGATCGACGAAGACACCATCGATCTGGTCGGCATGCTCTTCGAATTCATCCTCGAAGACCGCAACTTGCCGGCGCAGATGCAGGTATTGCTCGCGCGTCTGCAGATTCCGTATCTCAAGGCGGCGATTCTCGACCGCAAGCTGTTCGCGCATCGCCAGCATCCGGCGCGTCGTTTGCTCGATGGCCTGGCCGATGCGGCAAAGAGCTGGTCGGAAGAATCGGATCGCGACGGCCGCCTGCACGACACGGTCAAGAGCATCGTCGATCGCCTGTTGCAGGAATTCGATGACGATCTGACGATCTTTGATCGCCTGTCCGCCGAATTGCAGCAATTCCAGGAATCCAATCGCCGTCGCGCCGAATTGGCCGAGCAGCGTGTTGCCGAATCCACGCGTGGTCGCGAAAAGCTGGAACAGGCGCGTCGCCGCGCTGCACGCGAAATTCTCAACCGCATCGGCGATCACTCGCTGCCGCCGCTCATTCATGGCGTGCTGTCGCGCGCGTGGGCGAACTATCTTGTGCTCACCATTCTGCGCAAAGGTGAAGAATCGCAGGATTTCCGCGAAGCCTTGCGTTTCGTCGATGCGTTTATCGCCAGCACCAAGCCGGTGCGCACGCCGGACGCCAAGCGCGATCTTCGCCAGTTGCTGCCGGGTATCGAACGCGCGCTGCGCAAAGGTCTGTCGAACGTTGCGTTCCAGGACGCCGATATCGAACGCCTGCTCGCGCAGTTGCACACCTATTATCGCCAACAGCTCGGTGACGCAGCTCCCGCGACCGAACAACCGCAGGCACTGGACGCCACACCTGCGCCGCTGCCGATTCCGGAAAGTATCCAGCCGATCGCCGAAACGATGGCCGATCTCGAAGACGAGACCGCCAACGCCGAACCGGAAGCTGCCGAAATTGCGCCGGAAGTTCGCGAAGAGCTGGAACACGTCAAGGTGCTGAAGGCTGGCACCTGGCTGGAATTCAATACGCAGGACGAACACTTCGAGCGCGCCAAGCTGTCGTGGATCAGCCCGATGAGCGGCCGCTATCTGTTCGTGAATCGCCGCGGCCTGAAGGTCGGCGATTATTCGCCCTATGAACTGGCCACCGTGATGGCGGACGGCCGTGCACGCATTCTCGCCTCCAATGCTCTGTTCGACCGCGCGATGGATGCCATCGTCGACCGGCTTAGCCATGAAGACGGCAAAACCACAGACACCGAATGACCGCAGCCTTTCGTTTCAACCCACCCGATACCGCTTCAATCGCATCCGATGTGGAACGCGCCTTTGCCGAGGATCTTGGCAGAGGCGACGCCACGGCCAGTCTTCTCCCCGCCGATGCGATCGCTTCCGCACAACTCACCTGCCGCGAGGACGTCGTCATTGCCGGCATTCCGTGGTTCGACGCGTGCATGCACAAACTCGATCCGGCGGCGCGCATCGATTGGCATCTGAGTGACGGCGACCGTGCCAAGCCCGGCTCGATCATTTGCGAGATTCGCGGCAATGCACGCGCAGTGGTCAGCGCCGAACGCTCCGCACTGAACTTCCTGCAAATGCTGTCCGGCACCGCGACGACAACCGCTGCGTACGTTGCCGCTGTCGCCAGTACGAATGTGCGCGTGCTCGACACACGTAAAACCGTCCCTGGTTTACGCCTCGCGCAGAAATACGCTGTGCGTTGCGGTGGTGGTCACAATAATCGCATCGGTTTGTACGATGCCATTTTGATCAAAGAGAACCACATCATCGCGGCAGGAAGCATTGCGGCAGCTGTACTCGCTGCGCGGCAACTTCATCCCACGCTGCTATTGGAAGTCGAAGTGGAAAACCTCGACGAACTGCAACAGGCGCTTGATGCTGGCGTGGACCGCATCATGCTGGATAACTTCACGTTGCCGCTGATGCGCGAAGCGGTCGCCCACACGGCAGGACGCGTCGCGCTGGAAATTTCCGGCAACGTCGACCTGACCACCATCGGCGATTACGCCCGCACCGGTGTGGACTTCATCTCGGTCGGCGCACTGACCAAAAACGTGCGCGCTGTCGATCTATCGCTTCGACTCACGATCAAGTGACTTGCAGGTAGGCAAAGTCGCCCACACACTGCGGGAATGGGCGACATTGCGACCTTTCTGCTGCTGCTTATCCTGTTTGCCATCGTCGGCACATGGCTGCGCTTAAGCCGTGCCCGCGACAAGGCCATCCAGGAAGCACGCGCACGCTGCCAGCGATACGGCCTGCAGTTATTGGACGAAACGGTAGGCCTGAGCGGCTTACGCATCCGCCACATGCAAGGGCGCCGTGTCATCGAGCGGCGCTACAGCTTCGACGTAAGCATCGACGGCAATGATCGCGAAGCCGGGCATCTGTGGATGATCGGCAATGTCCTCACGGCGCTTATCCTGCCGACGATCGAGCTGTATACGCCCGACGACGATGCGCATGCGACGCCGCACGACACGCATGCCGCGGGTGGAAACGTTTTGCCGTTCCGCCCGCGCCCTAGCGACAAGGATGTTCGTCACTGATTTGCGTTGATGTTGCCGCCCTCTCTACCTGAGAGAGCGGCCCCTGCACATCACTTCACGACGCGCAGATGCGATCCGCTGCGTTTGGGTTTGTCACCCCCCGTGTTGCCGCCATCGCTCGGCGGTTCCGGAGCCGGTGGCGAGGGCGGGTTGTCCGTCGGTGGTTCGCCGCCTTCTTCTTCGGCAGGAAACATCATGCCCTGCCCGTTTTCCTGCGCGTACAACGCGAGTACCGCGGGAATTGGAATCTGGATGCTATGGCTCACGCCTGAGAAGCGGGCCTGAAAACTGATCCACTCGTTGCCCAGGTCGAGGTTGGCAACAGCACGCATTGCCAGATTGAGTACGACTTGCCCGTTCTTGATGACGTGTGCCGGTACGCGAACACCGCTTCGACTGGCGTCCACCAGCATGTAAGGCGTCAGGTTGTTATCGCTGATCCAGTCGTAAATCGCCCGCAACAGGTACGGACGGTTGGAGGTCATGCCATGGGATTCTTGCGATGTCACCGAGAGGGCGCTCTGATCAATGATGCGTAGATGTTGCCGGTCATGCTGGTTGGCAGACCGAAGGCGTGCGGACAGACGGCGTCGGCCCCTGCGTATTGGATTTGAAATGTGGGGGTCATGTCCAGAAGGCGTCTATGCATAACGGGTCAGAGTGCCCTCAGCGCCTTTTCTTCCGGAGTCAGACTGCGAGCATACCCCTGACTGTGGAACAGGCGTTCGCCGTAATCCATGATCGGCTTGCCTTCGCGTCCCAGGTCGACGCCGAGTGCGGGCAACCGCCATATCACCGGGGCGACCAGGCAGTCGGCAAGACTCATTTCGGGGTTGAGGAAAAACTTCGACGCTTTGAACAGCGGCAGCGCCGTCAGCAGATGTTCGCGCAGATGCTTGCGCGCCGTGTCGGCCGGCCGGCCGCCTGCCTTGATGTGCTCGACTTCCGGCAACCAGTCGCGCTCGATCCGCACACCCGCCAGCCTCAGCCGGGCGCGCGATAGCGGATCGATGGGCATCAACGGCGGATGCGGATAACGCTCGTCCAGGTATTCGCACACGACCGAGGTGTCGTAGAGCGTGAGGTCGCGATCGACCAGGGTGGGCAGCGTGTTGTACGGGTTCAGATCGATCAGGTCCTGCGGAGGCTTGGCCGGGTCGACCTGGACCAGGTCGTAGGCGACGCCTTTCGCAGCCAGCACCAGCCGGACGCGATGACACTGGATGTCATCGGCCGCGGAGTACAGGGCGAGTACTGTCCGGGAACGAGCGTTCTGGACCATGCACTAGTCTCCCCTTTCGGATGGCCGCAAGGATGGCGTTTACCCCCTTGCGGCCACAAGTCCCTTTAGTGGACGTCCTTCCAATATTCTTTCTTTAGCAAATAGGCAAGGAAGGTGAAACCCAGCAGGAACAGGACGACCCAGATGCCAACGTGGCGCCGCTCTAGGGCAGCCGGCTCGGAGACGTATTCGAGGAAGTTGGTCAGGTCGCGGGTCGCCTGCTGGTATTGCTCAGGCGTAAGGCGGCCGGGGTGCGACAAGGTCAGCTTCTCGATCTGGGCATCGTCGCCTGGCTTGCCGGCCTTCATCACCGCCGTCTGCTCGCCTTGCAGCTCCCACAGGGGGAAAGGCATGGCGGCGTTGGGCAGGATGGTGTTGTTCCAGCCGATCGGGCTCTTGGGGTCCAGATAGAACGAGTTGAGATAGGCGAAGACCCAATCCGCACCCTTCGCGCTCACTTCCAGCGAGAGATCCGGCGGTGCCTTGCCGAAGAACTTCTGCGCGTCGTCCGCCGGCATGTGCGAGATCACCGGGTCGCCGAATTTCGCGTCGGTGAAGTTGAGGTTGTTCATCACGTCGGCCTGGGTCAGACCCAGATCGTCGGCGATGCGCTCATAGCGCTCGTACTTGAGCGAATGGCAACCCACGCAGTAGTTGAAGAACAGATGCGCGCCGCGCTGCAACGAGGCCGTGTCGCGAATGTTCGTAGCGGCCGACGGCAGCTCCGGACCTTCGTCGGCCATGACCGCCGTCGTACCCAGCAGCAGGCCGAGTGCCAGCGCAATGGTGGAGATGTAGCGCTTAGTCATGCGTTGTCACCCGTTCCGGAACCGGCTTGGTCTTTTCCCAGCCAAGATGCGTGTACAACCACAGGAAGACGAAGAACCCGAAGTAGATCAGTGTCATCACGCGACCGAACGCGTTGTCCCACGCGGTCATGTCGATGTCGGCGCCGAACAGTTTCGGGAACAGTTCGTCGGTGAAGTCGGTACCGATCATCACCAGGCCAAGGAAAGCCAGCACGAACAGCGTCAAGGCCACCTTGTAGCCGGTGCCGCGATAACGCACCGATTTCACCTTGCCCACGTCGATCCACGGCAACGCAAACAGCAGCGCAATCGAGCCGAACATGCCGAGCACACCCCACACCGCCGTGCCGAGCGCCGACGGAATCATGCGCACGATCGCGTAGAACGCAGTGAAGTACCACACCGGCTTGATCTGCGCGGGCGTCACGAGATTGTTCGCGGCGATCGAGTTGTCGTGCTCCAGGAACCAACCACCCAAGGTCGGCTGGAAGAAGATGATGAACGCGGCGATGGCGAGGAACAGGCCCACGCCCACCAGATCTTTCACGGTGTAGTACGGATGGAACGGAATGCCATCGGCCGGCTTGAGTGCATCCCAGCGATTGCCCTTCGGCCCGTGCTTGATGTCTACGCCGTCGGGGTTGTTGGAACCCACTTCATGCAATGCGGCCAGATGCAGCACCACCAGCAGGAGCAGCACCAGCGGCAGCGCGATTACGTGCAAGGCGAAGAAGCGGTTGAGCGTGGCATCGGCGGGCAGGAAGTCGCCCATGATCCACTCGACCAGATCCTTGCCGATCACCGGGATGGTGCCGAACAACGACACGATCACCTTCGCGCCCCAGAACGACATATTGCCCCACGGCAACACGTAGCCCATGAAGGCTTCGGCCATCAGCACCAGGAAGATCAGCATGCCGAGCAACCACACCAGCTCGCGCGGTTTCTTGTACGACCCGTACATGATGCCGCGGAACATGTGCAGATAAATCACCACGAAGAACAGCGATGCGCCCGTGGTGTGCATGTAGCGAATCAGCCAGCCCCACTCCACGTCGCGCATGATGTACTGCACCGAGTCGAAGGCGCCTGCCGCGCTCGGGTCGTAGTTCATGGTGAGGAAGATGCCGGTGACGATCTGATTGACCAGCACCAGCAGGGCGAGCGAACCGAAGTAATACCAAAGATTGAAATTCTTCGGCGCGTAATACTCGGTCATGTGTTTGCGGTACGTCGGCGCCAGATTCGGCGCGCGATCGTTGACCCAATCAGCAATGCTTGCGAAGACGTTTGCCATTACGCAGCCCCCTGGGCATCCACGCCGATCTGGATCGTCGAGTCATCGAGATACTGATAGGGCGGAATCACCATGTTCTTCGGTGCAGGCACGCCTTGATAGACGCGGCCGGCCATGTCGTAACGCGAGTGATGGCAGGGGCAGTAGTAGCCGCCCTGCCAGTTCGGGTCGAACGGCTCCGGCTTCATCTCGCCCACGAAATCGGGTACGCAGCCAAGGTGCGTGCAGATGCCGACCATCACCAGCCACTCGGGCTTGATCGAACGCGTACCGTTTTGCGCGTACTTCGGTTGCTGATCGGCAGACGTGCCGGTCGATGTCGGATCGACCAGACGAGGGTCCTGCGCGGGCAATGCAGCGAGCTGTGTCGGCGTGCGATTGACGATGAAGACCGGGAGACTGCGCCAGGCCACGATCAATTGCTGACCCGGTTCGACCTTCTTCAACGACTGGGTAACGGGAGCACCAGCAGCCTTCGCTCTTGCACTTGGTTCCCACGACTTGATGAAGGGCACTACTGCCGCCACCACGCCCACTCCCCCAACCACAGCCGTGGTCGCAGTGAGAAAACGGCGGCGACCTTGATCGACGACTTCGTTCGCCATCAGGCTCTCCGGTACTTGCATGCTATAGACACTGCAGAAACCAGATACTGCCGTCGCGGCGAAAAAGATTGCGTTTCGCCGACCGCCCCAGGATCGTGCCCCTGCAAAAATCGCGTTACCTACAAAAATCGCGTTAGTGTAGCCTCAGGTCTTGAACCCTACAATAAAACCGCACAGGCGGTCACGTCGCTCCGCCACACTCCACAAACCGGTTCAACGGATTGCATTACGACATGAAGCATGCCGCCGGCATCGTCGCCTTTGTTGCCCGATTTGTGGTGCTTGGGCTGGCTATTGCCTTCGTAATCAGTTTGTTCTGGCCTGGAATCGGCGACCGCTTGCGCGCGCGCTTCGGCTTGCAGCATAACGCGGCCGAGACGGCCATCAGCGCACCTGCGACAACAGAGACATCTTCGTCCACGGCCGCGCCATTTTCCTACGCGGATGCGGTCGCCAAGGCAGCTCCCTCGGTGGTCAACATTTACGCAAACAAGGTTGTTACCGAGCAGGCGGTACGCATGTTTACCGACCCGCTGATGCAACAACTGTTTGGCGGCACACCGGCCGGGCCACCGGTCAATCGCCACGAGCAGAACCTTGGTTCCGGCGTGATCGTCAGTGCCGATGGTTACATCTTGACCAACAACCATGTTATCGCCAACGCCGACGACATCCAGATCCTTCTTTATGACGGCCGCGTGGCCAAGGCCAAGCTGGTCGGCGCGGACGAAGAGACCGATCTGGCGGTGCTCAAAGTTACTGACGCGGTGAACCTTCCCGTCATCAACATGGCGGACCCGAAGAAGCTTCGCGTCGGCGATGTGGTACTGGCCATCGGCAATCCGCTCAACCTCAACCAGACGGTGACGATGGGCATCATCAGCGCCATCGGGCGGCAGCTCAACAACAGCAGTCCGGAGGAATTCCTGCAGACCGACGCCGCCATCAATCTGGGCAACTCCGGCGGCGCGCTCGTCAACAGCAATGGCGACCTGGTCGGCATCAATACCCTGTTGATCGGCAAGGCGGCGAATGCCGAAGGCATCGGCTTTGCCATTCCGGTCGATACCGCAACCAACGTGCTTCATCAGCTGATCGCCAACGGGCATGTAGTTCGCGGATGGCTCGGTGCCGATTACGGCTTCGTGCCGGTGTCCCCCGATAGCGGATTGCCCGCCGCTGCAACACGCGGCGCACAGGTTACCGAGGTGATCCCGGGCGGCCCTGCGGCAGCAGCAGGGCTACAGCCTCGCGACATCTTGCTGCAGCTCGGCGATAACGACATTCGCGATCCAGCAGATCTCAGCCGCCAGGAGGCCGCACTCAAACCCGGCAGCCAGGTCACGCTATCCGGACTGCGCAACGGCGTTCCGTTCCATCTGATGCTGAAGGTCACGCAACGTCCACCGCAGATGCCAACGGTCGCATCGGCATCGAGCAGCGCAAACGCCGACAGCAACTGATCCTCGCTACATGCTCGCCGGCAACGGCGGATGCAACGCTTTGTCGTAGCGCTGAAGCAGCTCACCCACCCGTTCGACATACACCTGCGTTTCCGCGAACGGCGGTACGCCGTTGTAGTGCTGCACGGCGGCCGGTCCTGCGTTGTACGCAGCGGCAGTCAGCCTGCGATCGCCATTGAAGTACTTCAGCAACAGGCTCAGATAACGTGCGCCGCCGCGAATGTTCTGCTCGGGATCGAACGCATCGGCCACGCCCATGTCATTCGCTGTGAGCGGCATCAACTGCATGAGACCCTGCGCACCTTTCAGCGACATGGCATGCGGATTGAACGCACTTTCCGCATGAATGATCGCGCGAATGAATGCTTCATCGACACCCGATTCAAGACTCGCCTGATGAATGATGCTGGCGTAATCGGAGGTGTTGAGATGCACGGTATCCCAATGAATCGGCGAATGCAGGTCGCACGCCATACACGTGGCGATATAACTGAAAAGCCGCGTGACGTTTTTCGCTAACGCACCAGCAGGTGCAATGTTCGTGTATTCCACGCTGCCATCGCGGTGCACGACGCGATACACAGCGCCACGCAGAACACGATTCTCCGATGAGTCGGCAGCATTGCTCGAGGCAAGCGAAGCGGGCAGCGCATCGGACGATTGGCTGTACGTCCATTGCCCTGGCTTACCCGTAAAGACAGTCGGATTCGGGTTTTGTGATTGAGGCTTCGCGTGTGCCGTGGTGTCCACCGCCCCTTCGACGCGATCGAGCGACGCCACGATGGGCGCGATCGGCGTCGCTGTCGTATCCGCCCAACCCGTCACCCATGCTAGCGACGTTGCGCCTTGCGACGCGACTGCATGCGAAGCCAAAGGACGCGATGGCGCAGCCGCGTAGGACATCAACTGCTTGCAGTCGTGATAACCCACTTTCGTACCCGAGAACACCGCCTCGCCGTTGCTACCCGTGCAGCGATAAACCGCGCCAGCATGCGCAGGGGTCGGCCGGAACAGGATCAGAAGCAGCGCACAGCCCAGCGTGACCTTCAACAAAGTCATCACGAGCATGGGGAGGCTCCATGCCTGGGGGCCGGCGCCTCCCCCTTGGCGTACGGCTACGGGCATGGGCGGAGTGTGCCCCGATACCGGGTCGGCGCCAAGCACAAAATGCTCATTTCGTGCGCCAGAACGCGGCCGCAAGTGCTTGATCCGGCAAGAAGGCCTTAGTGGCGGGTGGGCGCCGGGGCTAGTAAACTGCGCGGTTCGGCGCATCCGCGCTCCGCGCCCCCGAATCCACGGTATCGAACGCCATGAGCGGCAAGCTTTTCATCAAGACCCACGGCTGTCAGATGAACGAGTACGACTCGGCCAAAATGGCCGACGTGCTGAAGGCATCGCACGGCCTGGAATTGACCCAGGACGAGTCCGAAGCGGACGTGATCCTGGTCAATACCTGCTCGATCCGTGAAAAGGCGCAGGAGAAGGTCTTTAGCCAGCTCGGCCGCTGGAAGGAATACAAGCAGGGCGAAAAGCAGGTCCTGATCGGTGTGGGCGGTTGCGTGGCGTCGCAGGAAGGCGAGGCGATTATCAAACGCGCGCCTTACGTGGATCTGGTTTTCGGCCCCCAGACGCTGCACCGCCTGCCCGAGCTGATCGAGGCCAAACGCGCCACCGGCAAGCCGCAGGTCGACATCAGCTTCCCCGAGATCGAAAAGTTCGACCGCCTGCCCGAGCCGCGCGCCGAAGGCCCGACCGCCTTCGTCTCGATCATGGAAGGCTGCTCCAAGTATTGCTCCTACTGCGTGGTGCCCTACACCCGCGGCGAGGAAATCAGCCGTCCGTTCGACGACGTGATCGTCGAAGTCGCGCAGCTCGCCGATCAGGGCGTGCGCGAAGTGATCCTGCTTGGCCAGAACGTCAACGCCTACCGTGGCCCCACGCACGATGGCGGCACTGCCGATCTCGCGGTGCTGATCCACGCCATTGCGCAGATCGACAGCATCGGCCGCATTCGCTTCACCACCTCGCATCCGCTGGAGTTTTCGGACTCGCTGATCGAGGCCTATGCGAACGTACCCAAACTCGCCAACTTCCTGCATCTTCCGGTGCAGGCAGGTTCCGATCGCATTCTCACCGCGATGAAGCGCGGCTACACGGCGCTGGAATTCAAGCAGAAGATCCGCAAGCTGCGCGCCGTGCGTCCGGATATCTGCATCTCCTCCGACTTCATCGTCGGTTTCCCAGGTGAAACGGACAGCGACTTCGAGAAGACAATGAAGCTGATCGACGACGTCGGTTTCGATCAAAGCTTTTCCTTCATCTTCTCCTCGCGCCCCGGCACCCCGGCGGCGAGTCTCGAAGACGACACAGCCGACGCCGTGAAGCACGAACGTCTTGCGCGACTGCAAGCCGTGCTCAACGCCAACGCCAAGCAGATCAACGAAACGATGGTTGGCACCGTGCAGCGCGTGCTGGTGGAAAAGCCGAGCAAGAAAAACCCGAACGAACTCACCGGCCGCACCGAAAACATGCGCTACGTGAACTTCCCCGGCCCTGCCCGGCTGATCGGTCAATTCGTGGATGTGGTGATCACCGAAGCGATGACCAATTCGCTGCGTGGACGGATCGGCAGCGCGGACAGCCAGGCGGCGTGAATCTCGCATGGGCGCACACGCCGCAAGCTCGGACACACGCATCCGGTTGCTGCCCTACCGGCCCGAGTATTTCGACGTAGCGACAACCTTGATCGTTTTAGCCATCGATAGATAACTGGTCACGCCGTCATTCCGGCGAGAGTCGGGACGACGAATCAACCCTCGCACTTCGACATCACATCATGACCAACGGCTTGAACCAACGCGACTTCGCCCTCGATCCGGAAGACAACGCCCGGCTCGCCAATCTGTGCGGCCCGTTTGACGAACACCTGCGTCAGATCGAATTGCGCCTGGGTGTGGAAATCGATCACCGCGGCAATCTGTTTCAAGTGATCGGCGAAGAAGGCGCTGCGCGCGCGGGCGAGAAAGTGCTTAAGGCGCTTTACACGGCGACCGAAAACGAATCGCTGACCGGCGCGAAAATCAATCTGCAGCTTGCCGATTCGGGCATCGAAGCGATCACCGACGACGCGGCCGAGAGCGCGCAGGACGTCACCATCAAGGTGAAGCGCGGCGTGATCAAAGGTCGCGGCCCGAACCAGGCGCGCTATCTGCATGCGATCAACACGCACGACATCAGCTTCGGTGTTGGCCCAGCCGGCACTGGCAAAACCTATCTTGCCGTAGCGAGTGCGGTCGAAGCACTCGAAGCCAATCGCGTGCAACGTCTGCTGCTCGTTCGTCCCGCCGTGGAAGCGGGCGAAAAACTCGGCTTTCTGCCCGGCGACTTGTCGCAAAAGGTGGACCCCTACCTGCGCCCGCTCTACGACGCGCTGTACGAAATGCTCGGCTTCGAAAAAGTCGCCAAGCTGATCGAACGCAACGTGATCGAGATCGCACCGCTCGCCTACATGCGCGGCCGCACCCTGAATGATTCCTACGTGATTCTCGACGAAGCGCAGAACACCACCGTCGAGCAGATGAAGATGTTCCTCACGCGCATCGGTTTCGGCTCGGTGGCGGTGATCACGGGTGACGTCAGTCAGATCGACCTGCCCCGCCATGTGCGTTCGGGACTGCGTCACGCCATCGAAGTGTTGCGCGGCGTAGACGGCATCAGCTTCACCTTCTTCACGTCGCGCGACGTTGTGCGTCACCCGCTGGTCGCCAAAATCGTGCGTGCCTACGAGGCCTTCGAGCAAGCAGCCGAGGCCGACCAAGCAGCGGGGAAACAAGGCAATGGCGCCAGGTAAGAAAACCGCTTCGGCTTCGCATATCGTCCACGTCAATTACGGCGTGGCACGCACGGGCTTACCCTCGTCGCTCAGCTTCCGTCGATGGGCCGATGCTGCGCTCGCGGGTGCCAAGCGACGCAAGCCGGCGGAATTGGCGATCCGCATCGTCGGCACGCGCGAGGGCCGACGTCTCAATCGCGATTATCGCGAGAAGGACTACGCCACCAACGTGCTGTCGTTTCCGGTGGAATTGCCGCCAGGCGTAACGCTTCCGCTCATCGGCGACCTGGCGATCTGCGCACCGGTGGTTACGCGCGAAGCGACTGAACAAGGCAAGCGTGCACGCGACCACTGGGCGCACATGACCGTGCATGGCGTCTTGCATCTGCTCGGTTACGATCACATCGACGATGCGGAAGCCGAAACGATGGAAGCGCTCGAAACACGCATTCTCGCCAGACTCGGCATCGCCGATCCTTACGCGGTCGAGCGCGACGTTTAAACGTTCGGCACAATGCCGCGATTCATGCAACGTGTGTCACGCACTGAACACGCTGGTGTTTTCGAAGCTCCATCACTCGCGAACGTGGCACGTCATCCGCCATGGATGACTATCAACTACTTAGCACGACTACGTGCTGCAATGCGCCAGTAACAGGCCATATGTCTGTCGAAGAATTGTCGACAGCGTGTGTGCATTGAATGAAGCACATTCATTTTTTGAACTCAAATCTAACTGATGTGGCGCACTTACGCGATTGAAGACAGCGCCGGTTCATGGCGTTCCAACTATTCCTTTACGTGTTCGGCACTGACGCAGCGCATCAATCAGGAACCGTCGTCATGACGATTCGCGGCACGTAAGCCTTCTTCTGCCAGTCGGACATAAGCAAATCTGTTGCGCTATCTCGATGTGAGATGTGCTCTTTCCTCCGCCCCGCTTCGGCGTACGGGTGCAGGTGTCTGCGCGATGCCCATCAACAGAGGCGATGTGTTTTGAAAACTCAGCTACTCCCCACTGAACCGTTACCCCAAACTCAACCTGTACCCGCTCGCGATATAAGTTCACCAAAAAAATCTCCGCTAGCGTTCGTACCGCGTCTTGCCGGCTATGCACTGATGGCTTTCATCGCATGGCTGTTGCTCAAGACGTTGTTTGAACCATGGGTCTCTACCAGCGCCACGCGTGCCGCTCTCAACGCCCCTGCCGTTTTGATCACCACACCGATCAGCGGCACGGTTAGCGCGCAATACGCACAAAACGGACAGCCCATCCAACCGGGACAATCCATTGCGGTCGTGAAGAACACTACGGTCGCACGCGACTCGTTGACCACACTGCTCACCCAGCGGCTGGAACTACAAGGCCACCTGGATGATCTGCGCAGCCGTTTGCAAGCGGATCAACGCATGCTCGACTACACCGACGGACAATACAAAAAATATCAGCAGGCTAGCGTCAGTCAGTTGCAAAGCACGTATGAGTCCATCCAGGCACAACAGGACGCCACATCGGCGAAGCTGGAAGAACTCGATGCCAAGTACGCACGAGACATGGCGCTGGAACGCGATGGTGCGATCAGCGCATCCGTCGTGGAAGAAGCACGCGCCGAGGCGGATGCCGCACGCAGTGAAGCCGATGCGATGGATCAGAACGCAGACAGCGTAGGCGCCGGCATCAACGCCGCCAAGCGCGGGGTCTATGTCTCCGCCGGCCAGGATAGCAACGGTCAATTGCCGCAACTGTCACAACGACGTGCCGATCTGCAAAACAGTATCAAAGACGAAGAAGCGCAAGCCGATGCGCTTGGCACCCAGCTTGCCAATCTCAATCAGCTGATCGACCATGAGCAGGGTCGCGTACAAACGCTCTCTGATTATGTCGTCAAAGCCTTTTCGGCCGGAACCACGCAGGAAGTGGTTGCACCCGTCGGGACACAGGTGACTGCCGGTTCAACGCTGGTGCGTGCGACGGACTGCAACAAGACCGACGTCGTCGCGGTTTTTCCGGCACGCATGGCATCCCGTCTCAATGTCGGCACGGAGCTGCGCGTACGCGTCAACGACGGCGCTCGCGCACATGATGCGCATATCACGCAGTTGCTGCCCAAGGCCACCGAATCCATGCAGAATGGTTTCAGCGCACCGTTCCCTTATGCGGAAGACGGTTCCGTCTACGCGCTTGCACAGTGGGATAACGACCGCAGCAACGCCACGCCGCCAACCTGTATGCCGGGCCGTAGCGTGACAGCGAGCTTGATGTGACCAACCGACGAAGAGAGATCGGCATGTCCAAGCGATGGCACCTCGCGACCAGCATCGGGCTGATCTTGATGACGATCGCATCGGCCCAGCTTCGCGCATCCGGAACAGCGCAACAGCAGTTGGCCGGCGACACCTGCACGGCATTGCGTTCGGCAGCGACCGCGATACCCGGCAGCGGCCCGATGTTGCTGCCTAGCTATCCGAGCCTGAAACGGGGCGATGACGCGACTCGCGCACTGGAGAACGTGGCGTTCGTCTACGACAACGCACTCGCCGGCATCGCACTTACCGCGTGCGGAGAACCCGCGCAGGCAAAGCGCATCGCCGATGCTTTCGTGCTCGCCGCCGCGAACGATCCCACGTTCAAGGACGGGCGACTGCGAAATGCGTATCGCAGCGGCGCGATCGAGGGCAACAAAATCGAACTACCGGGCTATTGGCAAAGCCACGGCAATTACTGGAGTCAGGATCCGTATCAAGTCGGCACCGCCACGGGCAACGTTGCGTGGGCCGCGCTGCTGCTGTTGACCGTTTACGACACCACGCACGATCGCCGCTATCTGGATGCCGCCGTCGCGCAACTTCGCTGGATTCAAACCCACGTAAATGGCACCGCACCGTTTGCGTACGAAGGCGGCCTTTTCGGTTACGACAATGCACAGCGCGCACAACACTGGAAAGCGACCGAGCACAATATCGATGTCTATGCGGCGGCGACCTGGGCCAACCGCGAGAGCGCCGATGCCGCGCTGGCGCAACAGGCGAAAATCGCAGCCAGTTTCGTCAAAGCCATGTGGGACGACAGTCAACATCGTTTCCTCGTCGGCACGCTCGACGACGGCAAGACGCTCTCGCGCGACAAATCCGGACTGGATGCACAAGTGTGGCCGCTACTGGCCTTCAATCCGCACCCGACTGAATGGAATCAGGTGTGGACGTGGGTCGATACGCAACATCGCAGCGGCGACGGTTACGGCTATCGACGCCAGCCCGACGGCATATGGACGGAGGGCAGCGCGCAGGTCGCCACGGCGATGCAAGCAAGCAACAAACCGGTGCCCGATACCTTGTGGCAACTGATCGCCGCACAACGCAGCAACGGCGGCATGCTCTACGCCACGCCGCAACCGCGCATCAGCACCGACTTCGCCATCGGCCCCACATCCACGTACTCCGATTTCTTCTACTACCACCAGCCTCACCTGGGCGCGACTGCATGGGCAGCCATCGCGGCGAAGAGTTGGAATCCCTTCACGGGCCGCCCGATTGCCAGTGTGGCGGACACTTCGGCAGGGCGCCGGCCATGATGTCCTCTGTCGACACGATGAATCTGTTGCAGGTAATCGGGCTGACCGTGCTTTTCGGCTTCGGCATGTCGCGCTTGGCGAATCCGCATCGCATGTGGGGTCGCTTGATATTCGGTGCATTTTCCGGCGCGCTGCTGTTGCGCTATGCGCTATGGCGCAGCACCGACACGTTGCCTGATCCCACGCATGGCTTTGCCAGCGTGTGGTCTTACGTGTTTTACGCTTTCGAGATGGTCTCCATCGTCTACACGCTTGCGACTATCGTGGTGATGGTGCGCAGGCGCGATTCGCGGCCTTACGCCGATGCTGGCGAAGCGCGATTGCGCGAGGCTGGCACCAACGTTCCGGCAGTCGATGTGTTTATCGCGACCTATAACGAAGACCTGCAAATTCTCGAAAAAACCATCGTTTCGGCGAAAGCGATCGATTATCCGCACGTCAATGTCTGGGTGCTCGACGACACGCGCCGCGACTGGTTGCGCGACTACTGCGCGAAGATGGGCGTGCACTACGCTCGCCGCCCGGACAATCGCCACGCCAAGGCCGGCAACATGAACAACGGCCTTCGATTGTCCGCGCAAGTGACTAACGCACCCTACATCCTGGTGCTCGATGCCGACTTTGCGCCGCAGAAAAACATTCTCTACCGCGTGCTTGGCCTATTCAGTGAAAAGAAAGTGGCGCTGGTTCAAACGCCGCAGTTCTACTACAACGCCGATCCGATTCAGCACAACCTCGGCACGACCGACAGCTGGGTCGACGAGCAGCGCGTGTTCTTCGATGTCTTCCAGCCGTCGCGTGATGCATGGGATTCCGCGTTCTGCGTCGGCACATCGTTCGTGGTGTCGCGCGCGGCGATCACTGCGGCTGGCGGCTTTCCCACCGACAGCGTGTGCGAAGACATTCACACCACATACGTATTGCGCAAAAACGGCCATATCACGCGCTGGCTCAACGAACGTCTGTCGATCGGTTTGTCCGCCGAGGGTTTGATCGAATACATCAATCAGCGCGGCCGCTGGTGCCTTGGCACGATGCAAGTGGCTTTGCTGAAGAACGGCCCACTGCGTGGTGAGGGTTACAACCTGATCGACCGCCTGCACTATCTGCACGGCATGCTGCACTGGATCGGCAAACCGTTCCTGCTGCTGATGTTGATCGCACCGGTGCTGTACTGGTATTTCGGCATCGCCGCGTTCTACACGACGCCGGAGCAGTTCATGTTCTACGGCATGCCGGCGCTGATCGGATTCTGGTTCTACGGTCCGTGGATCACCGAACGCAAGACGCTGCCGATCTTCACCGAAGTGACCCAGCTCGTCGCCGCTTATGCAGTAACCCGCACGATGATTTCCGCCTGCATTCGCCCGTTTGGACGTCCGTTCAAAGTCACCGCCAAGGGCTTGGATCGCAGCAAGGTGGTGGTGCACTGGAAACTCGCCGGCTTCTTCATCGCGTTGATGCTGTGTTTGATCGCGGGGGCGGTGAATACAGTGATCACTGCGCAGATGAGTGGCGGCATTATCTTCAATCTTGCGTGGACACTGATGGCGCTGGTGCTGGACCTGGCCGCGATTGCGGCCTGCGTGGACTTACCGCGGCCGCGACAGGAAGAACGCTTTCCGTTCACGCGTGCGACGCATTGGCGCCAGGGCCATCATGTGCGCCATAGCGAATTTATCGATATCTCGCTGGGCGGCGCCGCGTTGCGCGGTGGGCCGGCGATGCCGGCGGTAGGTCAAATGTTGGATGTATCCGTGCCGGAAGTCGGCTGGGTACCCGCGCGCGTCACGCGCCTGGCCAAGCACCGCCTTTGCGTGCAGTTCGAACCGGATGAAGCGACACGGCATCGCCTGATCAAACTGATCTTCTGCCAGGCGCCACACAACATTGCCGTGAAAGCACATCCGCTGCGTGCATTCGTGCAGCTGATGCGCACGGCTGGCGTATCCATCTTTCCTTCGCGATGATTCGGAGACTGTTATGAAGTCACTGCTCTTTTCCGCCGCCGTTGCCAGTTGTGCACTGGCCGGTTGCTCGATGGAGCCGACGTACCAGCGCCCGGCTATGCCTGTGCCCAACACGTATCCGTCGGGCGCAGGCACCACATCGGCATCGGCAGCAGCACCTATCGACGCCGCTGAGATGGACTGGCACGCGTTCTTCAAGGATCCGGTACTGCAGCGCCTGATCGAAATCGCGTTGACCAACAACCGCGATCTACGCGTTGCCGCCGCCAAGATGGCCGAGGCGCGCGCCGACTATGGCGAAACGCGCGCCAGCCTGTTCCCCGAGATCGATCTGCAAGGCTACGCAGGACGCCAACGCTTGCCCGCCATGACGCAAGAGCCTTCGGCGGGTCTGCTTGGTCCGATCGAAAACAACCGCAATAGCGCGACGACGTTCAATACGTACCAGGTGCAGGCGGGCATGACGAGTTATGAGCTGGATTTCTTCGGCCACGAGCGCGCCATCGCACACGAGTCGGGCAAGTTGGCCCAGGCCAGTGAAGCCGATTACGAAGCTGCACGCATCGCGCTGATCGGCGAAGTCGCCAATGCTTATCTGTCGCTCAACGCCGACCGCGCGTTGCTGCAATTGGCGCAAGAGACCGAGACCGACCAGAACGGCCACGCCAACGTGATGCAAAAGGCCTACCGCGATGGTGGCGCGTCGGAATTCGACATGCGTCGTTCGCAAACACAGGTCGATGCCGCGCAAGTGGATGTGCAGGATATGCAGATACGCATCGCCAAGGACATGGATGCGCTGGCGGTGCTGATCGGCCAGCCCGTGCTGCCGGATTACGCAACGCCCCGCCCATGGCAAGCGCCCTTGTTGACCGATGTACCGGCTGGCCTACCGTCCTCGCTGCTAGACCGTCGCCCCGACATCGTCGCCGCCGAGGATCGGCTGCGCGCCGCCAACGCCGACATTGGGCGCGCACGCGCCGCGTTTTTCCCCAATATCGCGCTGACCGCGGTGCTTGGCACCTTGAGCGGCGGTTTGTCCAACCTCTTCCGCGCCAGCTCCGCCGCCTGGAGTACCGGTGTCTCCGGCAGCGTGCCGCTGTTGGACTGGGGCAAGAATGAAAACGAACTCAGCGCCAGCAAGGCCCGCGACAGTGGAGCGGTGGCCGCTTACGAAGGAACCATCCAGGAAGCCTTCCGTGAAGTCGCCGACGACCTGGCCGTGCGCGACCACATCGTGCCGGAACTGCAAGCCCAGCAAGAACTTGTGGACCAGTCGCAACACGTCTACACCATCTCCCAGGAGCGCTTCAAAGACGGCATGGACGACTACCTGGCCACCCAGGACGCCCAGCGCTCGCTCTATACCGCGCAGGAGAAACTGGTCAGCCTGCAGCTGGATCAGGCGGTGAACCAGGTCAACCTCTATAAGGCTTTGGGCGGCGGCTGGCGCGAAGTCCAGGCCCCCAACGGTCGTGGCACTGCGGCCGGGGCCATGTCGCAGCGGCAGTCGGTAAGCGCCGTTCGATAAAGGATTTCGGCTTGCGGCGTGGATATCCGGGGCGGGTCGGTCGCCCCGGAGCGGACCGTGTTCCGGAACCGTCACGGTTTTTCCGCTAAACTGGCTCTTCCGCCCTCTACGGGCTGCATCCGCACGAGTAATGAACGAGGACCCTGGCAGTACCAGCGGCCCGGCCCACCGAAAATGGTGGGATCGACTGGGCCATTTGTTTTCCGGCGAACCACGCAACCGCGAAGAACTGATCGACGAGTTGCGCACCGCCCAGGCCAATGGCCTGCTTAGCGCCGATACCCTTCCCATGCTGGAAGGCGCGCTGCGAGTCACCGAGCTCAACGTCGATGACGTGATGGTGCCTCGCGTCCAGATCGTCATGATCGACGTCGACGCCCCGCTCGATGACATTCTCGCTGCCGTGGTGGAATCCGGGCACTCACGCTTTCCTGTGCACGGCGAAGACAAGGACGACATCCTCGGCATTCTGCTCGCCAAGGATCTGCTGAAGTACTTCGGCAACGGCCACGACTTCGACATCCGTTCGATCTTGCGTCCAGCCGTGCTGATTCCCGAATCGATGCGCCTGAACGTGCTGCTGGCCGAATTCCGCCGCAGCCGCAATCACATGGCGCTGGTGGTAGACGAATACGGCGGCGTCGCCGGCCTCGTCACCATCGAAGACGTGCTGGAAGAAATCGTCGGCGAGATCGACGACGAGCATGACGACGAGGAAGAGCCCGATCTGATGCACGCGCAAGCCGACGGCGAGTGGATCGTGGACGCCCTCACGCCGATCGCCGACTTCAATGAAGAAATCGGTGCCTCGTTCTCCGACGAAGAGTTCGACACCATCGGCGGCATGGCCACTTCCGAATTCGGTCACCTGCCGGAAGTCGGCGAGCAGATCGCCATCGGCAACTTCGAATTCCACGTCACCCAATCCGACGACCGCCGCGTGCAACAGTTCCGCGTGGTTCGCCGATAAGCAAGACCGCGCCCGCCATGGTCGGCAGGCGCGCCCTTCCCCGATAAGCTACGCACTTCCCACCAACGATTCCGCCCATGAAGCTCGCCGGCCGCCTGCTGCTGTTCCTTACCCTGATTCTGTGCGGCGCGAGCATGCCTGCGTTGGCGGAAGTGGAAAACGCGCCCGGCGCGAATCTCGAAGTCTCCCTGATTACCTACGGGCCCGGCGAGATCTACTGGGAGCGTTTCGGTCATGACGCCATCGAGCTACGCGACACCGTCAGCGGCGAAGAAATCGACTTCAACTACGGCACGTTCAACTTCGACGAGAAAAACTTCTTTATCAACTTCGCGCGTGGACGCATGCACTATCTGCTGGATGCAGAACCGACGACGGACGAAGAAGACTATTACAAGCAAGTCGGCCGCTCGATCACGCGCCAGCGTCTTGCACTCACGCCCGATCAAGCTGCCGCGTTGCGCGATTTCCTGTTCTGGAATCTGCGCCCCGAAAATGTCGGCTACAACTACAACTACTACGCCGACAACTGCACCACACGCGTGCGTGATGCATTCGATCGCGTGCTGGGCGGCGGCATCAAAACACGCCTGACCGCCATGCCCGGCGGCATGACCTATCGCCAGCAAACCGTGCGCCTCATGAGCGCGCAACCGTGGCTGATGCTTATCATGGATCTCGGCCTCGGGCCTTATGCCGATCAGCCACTATCCGCATGGAAAGAAAGCTTTCTTCCGGAAGAGCTGCAAAAGAATCTCCGAACAGTCACGGTTGACGACGGGCACGGCGGCACGCGTCCACTTGTTCAAAGCGAAGATATCCTTTCGCCCAACCGCCTCGATGTTCCGCCAACTGCGGCGCCGGACTTGCGCATGCCACTGGGCATTGCAGGATTGATATTCGCCGGATTGATCGTCATCACCTGGCGCAGCGCAAAGCTCGCCTATGCATTGCTCGGCAGCCTTTTCCTGATCTTCGCAGGTCTATCCGGACTGCTGATGCTAATTCTGTGGACCCTCACCGAGCATCACTCGGCATGGGCCAATGCAAACCTGCTGCTGTTCAATCCGATGGCGTTCGTTCTTATCGGGACGCTATGGCACGCACGCAGACATCGCCAGCCATCGCGCCTCGCTAACGGCATTCTGATAATTCAGCTCGCGGCGCTGCTCGTTGCGCTGCTGCTCCATCTGCTGCCAGGCGTCGTCCAGCAGAATCAGCCATGGATCTTGTTTGCCCTGCCATGCTGGCTTGCCTTGGCCTGGTCACTTCGGCAGAGCAAAGTCAGCGGCTGATTCTGGTACGCAATGCGCTGCATGCGATTGCCTAAGACCTAGGCACGTAGCATCATCCCCGCATGCCCACCACCGACACTCCCGCAGACGCTGCGCAAAAAACCACGAGCCCCATGGTGATTAACTGTGTGGCTTATCGGACCGATGGCACGCGTCTGAAAGATATCGATGTCGATGGCATCAGTGATGTGCTGGAAGAGCCCGATACGTTCGTCTGGGTCGGCCTGCATGAGCCAGACGAAACCTTGCTGCTAAAGCTACAGGAAGAATTCGATTTACACGATCTTGCCGTAGAAGATGCGCAACAGGCTCATCAGCGCACCAAGGTAGAAACCTATGGCGACTCCCTGTTCATCGTTGTGCAGACAGCGCAACTGGTCGAAGGTCATATCGCGTTCGGCGAAACGCACATCTTCCTCGGCAAGCGCTACCTGATCACCATCAGACATGGCGCATCGCTTTCGTATACGCCAGCCCGGCACCTCTGCGAAAAAACGCCCGAGCTTTTAGCGCATGGGCCAAGCTATGGCTTGTATGGAGTCCTCGACTTCATCGTCGACAACCTGCTTCCCATCGTGCGCGATTTTCGCGAAGAGCTGCAGGAACTGGAACAAGATATCTTTTCGGACACGTTCAATCGCAGCACCGTGCGCCGCCTTTACGACATGCAACGCGAGTTACTGACGCTTCGTCTTGCCGTCGCTCCCATGCAAGACGTCATCAGCCAGTTGGTACGCCTGCACCCCGAGCTTATTCCGGATGAGCTGCGCGCTTATTTTCGCGATGTCTACGATCACGTTTTCCGTGTCAATGAATCGATTGGCGCCATGCGTGAAATGCTAACGGCTGCCATAAACGTAAACCTCTCCCTGGTCACGTTCGGCCAGAACGAGGTCATGAAAAAGCTCGCCGGCTGGGCTGCGATGCTCGCAGCACCCACCCTGATCACCAGCTGGTACGGCATGAATTTCACGCACATGCCTGAGCTCGATAAGCCCTGGGCCTATCCGGCGATCATCTGTATGGTCGCGGTTCTCGTAGCCGGTATATATACCGCACTCAAGCGCGCTCGCTGGCTCTGAATCAAGAGCCCCGATCGAAATGCAAATTTCGACGCAATTGATGAACCTCACCGCATGATACTGTGACCATTCAAACGCTGGTAGATCATAACTACTGAACAAATGCAGCGTTATCGAACACAGATGCAGCGAGGGGACAATGCGAAATTGGGCGATCTATAGCGTCGCGGGACTTCTACTCGCCGTCGTGGCATTTACTTATTGGCCAGTCGTCCATTTCGATTTCGTATGGGATGACTGGCAGAGCTTCCACGATACTTCCTGGCTAAGACAGGGTGGTGATTGGAGGCATTACATTTTTCGCGATTTCAACGACTGGACGACCTATTTTAGGCCCCTGGTCATTGCATTTCTTGCCTTGCAAGTGCATGCGTTCGATAGCACCCCAGAGCCCATGCATGCCGTGTCGCTCGCCTTGCATCTACTGAATACGCTGTTGGTTGGTGGCATCGCTTGGCGCTGCAGTCAAGCGATCTGCGACCGGGTGCCACAGAAAATGGGCATGATGTTGCTGTGCATGCTTCTATATGGGCTTCATCCTGTCCTAATCGAACCAGTAGCCTGGATAGGGTGTCAATTCGATTTGATCGCGACGATGTTCATGCTGCTCGGATTGCTTCTGAACGCGCGCATACAGAACGACATCACTCGCGCGCCGGTAGTCGGCCTTATTTTTTTCCTCGCAGCGTGTTCTAAAGAGTCCGCCGCGTCGTTCCCGTTCTTGGTGTTTGTCTTCGACTGGGCCTTACTTCCCAAGACAGAGCCATTCGATCCAATGTCAGCCGCCCGATCGTTGATCCGCCAACACTGGAAAACCTATTGCGGAATAGTCGTTGCAGGACTTCTCTATTTAATGCTCCGCGATTGGGCACTAGGAGGGGTGCTAGTCAAATCGTCCGCCGCTCGTGCCCCAACGTTCTTGCAGAGGCCCCAGGAAGTATGCGCGGCCTATTTGCATTACTGGAGAACGTTAATCTGGCCAATGCCTGAAATGGGTCCGCTTCATCTTATCGACACTCATTTGTTTACTACGATTTCCGTATTGTCCCTAGTCAGGTGCGCAATGAGCTTAAGCATCCTGGCCATTGCCTCCTACTTCGCGGTCAGACGCGCTTCTTCACTGGGAGCCATCGTGCTCGCAGCTAGTTTTGCCCTCCTTCCCGTCCTGCATATTTCGCCTGTGACGTTCGACGTAAGCCTCTATCACGAACGCTACGTGATGACCGCCCTCTCAGTAGTTTGCGCAATGCTTCCATTGGTCTTGATACAGATACCGATGAAGAGCAAGGTCTCGCGCTACGTTCTTGCAACCGTTACTGCATTTTGGTTTTTGCTGGCAATCGTCGATATTCGCGCCACGCTTCCGAATTGGTCGAACGACATCAATCTTTGGAAGTGGGCGTTAGCCATGTATCCTGACTCACCCGACGCCAACATAAATCTCATGGCTGCGTATGTCAGGTACCAGGATTATACCGACCTTGGAATTCTGGAAGACCAGCAGCTCGCGAATCCCACGCCCTGTGTCAGTTGCATGCTGACACTGGCCAATATCGCCGCCGATCAAAAAGATCCTCGTCGTGCAATTCTGGCACTTGGCAACGCATCGCAGTCAAAGCAACTGACGAGATCTCGGGATGGGCTTCATTTGTATTATCTCGCCATGGGCAAGGTGCTAATTCTGCAGGGGCAACGGGCAGACGCCGAAAAACCCCTTGAGATTGCACAATCGCTGAGTCCTTTGGATGTGCGGCCACGACTGGTGTTGGCCCATGATTTAGCAAGCGAGGGTAAAAGTGATTTAGCTCGCCAATTAGGCACATCCGCCATTCAAGATCTGCCGGAAGATCAACGGCCAGCCATGATGCAGGCGCTGAACGAAGCCATCGAAAAGGGCCGTAAAAATCATACGGCCCCACAGGAGTCCGAAAATGAGCGACCCGCAGACCAGTAACTGATCCTGGGCGCAATGACCATTCGACTTTTGCGGCTTATGCACCGGTGATGTCTATGTCCAGATCAACGACACCACGCAGCTATTGCTGCGTGGTGCGAATATCAGTTGGATTTGGAGTCAGCTGAGTCGTTTTGCGAGCCGGGCGCCGTCCACTTCTTTAGCCACGCGTTGACCGCCTCATGCCACATCACACTATTCTGGGGCTTCAGCACCCAATGGTTCTCATCGGGGAAAGTCAGGAACTCGCTTGGAATACCTTGCCGCTGTAGCGCCGTAAATGCGCCAAGCCCCTGGGTAATGGGAATACGGAAGTCGTCACCGGAGTGGATCACCAGCATCGGCACACGCCAATCCTTGACGTGGTTGATCGGATTGAATTTCTCGTAATTCTCAGGCACATCAAACTGCCGGCCACCGTTTTCGTGTTCTTCAAACCACAGTTCATCCGTCGCGTAGTACATCATGCGCGCGTCGAACACGCCGTCATGATCGACTAGACATTTCCACGGTTTGTTCCACACGCCGGCAATCCAGTACGTCATATAGCCACCGTAGCTTGCGCCCAAAGCGCAAGCACGATCGCCATCGAGGAAGTGATATTTGTCCAGCGCCGCTTGCCAGCCGAGCTTCAAATCTTCCAGCGGTTTGCCGCCCCAATCGCCGGAAATGGCGTCGGTGAAGGTTTGGCCATAGCCGGTTGATCCGTGGAAATTGATGGTGACGACCGCGAAACCCTGACCTGCATACGTTTGCGGATTCCAGCGGTAGCTCCAGTCGTTATTCATCGCACCCTGCGGGCCGCCGTGGATGATGAAAGCAACGGGATATTTGTGACCGGCTTTGTAGTCGACCGGCTTTACGACATACCCCTGCACGTTATCACCGTTCCAGCCTTTGAACGTGAAGAACTGCATATCGCCCATGTGCGCGTTCTTGAGACGCGCTTCGTTGAAGTGCGTAACCTGCTTCAGATCATGACCATTGATCGCGGCGGTGTAGATATCTGACGGACGCTTCAGGTCGTTGCGCGCCAGCACTATGCGCTTGCCCGCAACCGAATAGGCTTCGACCGATCCGTCGCCGACGAGCTGCTGGACTTTCCCATTGGCAGCATCCACAGCAAAAAGAGGATGCTGTCCATCATCATCCGCCGTGACGAACAGCGTCTTGCCATCCGAGCTGATCTGCATGCTTCCCGGTGAGCGATCCCAGGAGGTGTCCACTTCACGCTTAGCGCCTGTGGTCAGATCCATCGCCATGATGGCGAAACGATCCGCCTCGAACGCTGGGGTTTTCATGGCGAGGTAATAAAGCGTCTTGCCGTCCGGCGATGGCACCGGATACGCATCCCACGCCTTGTTTTCCGCTGTGAGGTTCTGAGGTGCAGACGACCCGTCGGCAGCCACCTTGTATACGTCGAAATTCGTCGACCATGGTTCGCTGTTGCCTGCTATGCGAACGTCGAAATAGACGGTGCTGCCATCGGGCGAAAAAGCAAACTCGCTCTCGTCGCCGAATGGTTTGCTAGGAATGTCGCCATCGATGCCATGGCTAAGTAACGTGGGTTCCGTAGGGAGATTGCCGTCTGCGCCGAAGCGGGCGATATACAACTGACTGCGGCGGCCATCCGACCACGTGTCCCAATGACGCACGAAGAGCTTCTGATAGAGCGTTCCGGTCGACTTGTCTTTGGCGCGTCCATCGAGCCGCTCTTTCGTGCACGCCAGATCGTTGCAATCGGTGAACACGGCATAAGAAAGCAGCACACTCTTGCCATCCGGCGAGAGCTTGTAGTCGTCCACATCGAGTGGGCCATGACTGACTTGTGTTGGCGCCCCTGCGTGAAGATCGAGTGCACCTTTGTTCGATGCAAAATCCAATCGCCATAGTTGCGCTACATCGCTCGCAGCAGCGACGTAATAGAAACTGTGGCCATCTACTGACCAGCGTGGTGAAGACGCGCCTTTGAGTGCCAGCTTTACGGGCTCTGCGCCCGACTTGGTCAAATCCAGTACATAGAGCGCATTCACGCCTTTGTTCGCCACGTAGTCGGTGCTGCGCACGCTGAAGACAACATAGCGACCATCGGGCGACAATTGTGGATCACTTACGCGATCCATCATCACCAGATCGTGCACGTTGAAAGCATGAGGTGCGCTGCTTTCGATTGGCACACCATTGGACGTATCGGCCGAGGCAGGGAGCGCCAACGCCAATAGCAACGCGGCAAGCAATGGTTTCATGGATGGTTCCTCGTTGTCGCTCTAAACGCATGACGGTAAGCGTGTGCTGGAATTCACGCAAGCTTGACAAGAATGAAACGCCAAGTGGCTGATTTGCATGCCCCGACTCATGCTCCGAACTTGCCTCTTGAACGCGCGCTCATCACCGTTGTGCCTGCGTCATTTGAAATAGCGTACCCGGTCACACTCCGGTCGATGCATTGGCACAGAACGTGCGAAGTCCTTGGATGTATCCAGGGGGAACCGACCATGCTGCGCCAGCGCTCGTCCGCAGGCTTTACCTTGATCGAGCTGATGATCGTGGTGGCAATTATCGCCGTCCTCGCTGCGATCGCCATTCCGCTTTATCAAATCTATGTAGCGCGCACGCAAGTGGTAGCTGCGCTCGCCGATATCAGGCCTGGAGAAACTGCGTACGAACTTCTGTTCGACAACGGTATCGTCGACCAGAATACGTACGGCGATGTGGACAATCTCAATCTTCCACTCACGACACCCCGGTGCAACATTTCCGTGGTAGCACCCGTTGGTGGCTCGGGCCAGATAATCTGTTCTCTCTCACAGTCATCCTCCTCCATGCTCACAAACGGCAACATAAGTCTGCAAAGACAGTCTGACGGATCGTGGAGCTGCCTCTCTCAGGGCGTGCCGGTGATCGTGTTGCCTAGCAGCTGCAAGGCGCAGCCGGGCTGACCCAATGTGCATGACCAGTAGCGTCACTCTTTGACCCATTGCGTCCATTTGCAACAACCTGTTGGACCGAGTCCACAGTTTCGCGGTCGATTTCTCAGCAATAGCTTGTTGGACACTGTGCCCCCATGCACAATCCGTTTGCCTCCTGGATAACGAACACGGAATCTAGGAGGGAATGGCACATATAGTGCTACCCATGGCTGGAGCTTCCTGATTGTTCCTGACCTCGTGTGGGGGCCGGACCCGAAAGACGGGACCCGGGCGGGGCGCAGGGGGCGTGAGAAACGGTCATTTTGACCTAAACAGAGGAACCATCATGAAGAGCATGCAGAAGGGCTTTACCCTGATCGAACTGATGATCGTGGTTGCGATTATCGCTATCTTGGCGGCTATCGCCATTCCGCAGTACCAGGCTTATGTCATTCGCTCGCAGGTCACCCGCGTGATGGGTGAAGCCGGCGACCAGAAGGTTGTCGTGGAAGATTGCTTGAACAACGGCACCACCGGCACGATCACTCCCGCCGGCGGTGGCGCTGGCGGCAACACGTCGGCCTGCGTGGAAACCGCAACGTCCTCCGCCCTCATGACGGGCACGGAAGTACCGGCCATCGTGATCAATACCAGTGGCACGGCTTCGATCACGTCTACGTTTGGCGGCTCGGCCAATACCGTGATCAGCGGTAATAACTTGATTTGGACGCGCTCCGCAAGCGGTGGTTGGACCTGCAGCACCACGGTGTCTGCCAAGTACGCACCGACGAGCTGCCCGAACGGCTAATTAGCTCGCTGTTGTTGAAAGTGCTTTTAAGAAGGGCCGCTCTCAAGGCGGCCCTTCTCTTTTGGCCCCTCGATGCCGTTAGGGTACGCAATGCCAGTGCTAACCAGTAATCGTCACGTGACTTACGCCTTGGGCATGTTCGCGCTGTGCGCGATCACCATCGTGGCATTCTGGCCCGCCCTATCCGGTGGCTTCATTTTCGATGACTACCCGATTTTTGTAGAAAATCCAGTCGTCCATATCAACGATTGGCATTGGCAGTCGTGGCATGCACTGTGGGAATGGTCGCTCACCAATATTCAGCGCCCCCTCGTCATGCTTACCTACGCGCTTAACTACGCACTGGGTGGCAGCACGTGGGGATTCAAGGCTACTAATCTCGCCCTTCATCTACTGAATGTAATGTTGGTTTGGCTTCTGGCTGACAAACTCCTGGCCGCAAGCTGGAATACCGCATCCGACAGCATCAAAAACTCCGCTCGCCAGCGCACGCAATATTGGGCGCTGGCCGTTGCTGCTGCCTGGGCTATCCATCCACTACAAATTTCCGTAGTGATGTATGTGGTGCAGCGCATGGAAATCATGGGCTTCACCTTTGTTCTGCTTGCACTGCTTTGTTACTGGCGTGCCCGAGAGCAACAGCAAGTTGGGCAGCGTGCATGGCCATGGCTACTGTTATCTACGGTCCTTGTGGCCATGGGTTATTGCGCCAAAGAGACCGCTGTACTGGTGCCCGGCTATGCGTTGCTTTTGGAGCTGACGATTCTGCGCTTCGCTGCATCCAATTCGCAGACCAGCCGCTTGTGGAAAATTTTCTACACCTGCGGTTGTGCGTTAGCGCTCACGATATTCGTTGGTTACCTGTTACCGCGTTACGCCACTGCCGAAGCCTACAGCGCTCGTGACTTCACAGCCTGGCAACGCGAACTGACTCAATTGCGCGTACTGCCGATGTACCTGGGCTGGAGCCTCGTGCCTCTTCCCAGCCTGCTGCACTTCTACTACGACAATTACCCGGCATCGGCAAGCCTGCTACATCCCGCGACTACGCTAATTGGCGGACTGTTTCTGGCAACACTGCTGGGGTTGGCTGTCGCCGTACGCCATAGACGTCCACTGCTCGCCCTGGGCATAGGCTGGTTCTTCATGGCAAACGCCTTGACCAGCAGCCCACTCCCGCTGGAACTTGTGTTCGAGCATCGCAATTACCCGGGATTGTTCGGTGTGCTGCTGGTATTGGCTGACCTCATATGGCTCGCATGCCGAAAAGTTTCTCCAAGCATGCCGGCTATCATCGCCCTGGTGCTTGTTTTCAATTTAAGCTTCCTCACGTTTTTGCGCGCGGGCACCTGGAGCAGCCCGCTGCAGTTGGCTACAACGCTGGCCGAATACAATCCCGGCTCGGCACGTGCAGCACTCGATCTTGCCCGGCGCTACGTTGCGATTTCCAGTGACAATCCCGATGTACCCGCCTACTGGCTAGGTATCAAGGAATTGGAACGGGCGGCCAGACTCCCTGGCTCTTCCATCCTGCCAGAAGATGCACTCCTGATTCAGGGCGCCAACCATCCAGGGGTGGACAGCCGTGTGTGGTGGGATAGCCTGCAAGAAAAATTGCGGACACGCCCGATGGGCCCGGAGACCTATCTCGCGCTCAATGGCCTTTTGCACAACAGGCTCTATGACCATGTCAACATCGACGCCACGCAGCTTGCACGTGCATACGAAATTGCCATTGCAAGGCAACCCAAACTCGTGAGCCTGCATGTTCAGTACGCAGAACTTGCAGGAATTGCGCTGGGAAATCCTGCTCTTGCCGTTGAACAGTGGCAAGACGTCATGACGTTGAAGACGCACACGTCAGGCGAGGTTGCACAACTGGCCAACTACCTGATCGACGGCCACCGCGATCGTGAAGCGCTGGCGGTGATCGAAAAGGCCCAGGCCATGCAACCTGCCCTGGTTGGCGATGCAACGCTCCTCGCTCTGCGCGCGAAAGCTCAAAAAGCGCTGGAAAGTCCAGCAACGACTTCGACGGGCGGGTAACTGGGGTCCCCCAAACCGGGGGATGCCGCGCTAATACAAATGGGCTGGCCCGGTATGATGGGCGCTACACAAGCCAAGCCCGCTAAAAATGCCTCGACTCATCCCGATGAACCCCCGCACCCAGAGCGTGCCATGAAGGACACGCATTTCTTCCGCAGCGGGTGGGTAATACTGACCATTGGATGCTGCCTGACGATATTGATCTATTGCCTTGGGCTCTCTGGCGGTTGGCTATTTGACGATTACCCGAACATCGTCGAGAACCCCGGGGTACAACCCCAGCACTTCAATATTCCGTCGCTGGTACGCGCGGCGCTGTCATCTCCTGCCAGCGACTTCAAGCGACCGCTCGCCTCCTTCAGCTTTGCGCTGAACTACCTTGCGACCGGCCTCGACCCATATTGGATGAAGCTGACGAATCTGCTCTTCCATGTGATAAACGGCTTTCTCGTCTTTCTCGTTGCTCACCAACTCCTCTTGTTATCGGCCCGGAAATCGCTGACCGCGCCACAAACTTTTACGCCGGACACGTTCCACAGAAATAGCGGCACGATCGCAGCGCTGATTGCGGTAGCCTGGATGGTGCTACCGATCAACCTTACTTGCGTGCTGTACGTCGTACAACGCATGGAAAGCATGGCGAATGCCTTCGTGCTTATCGGCCTCTACGGCTTTTTAAGGTGCAGATCGGCGATGCTTTCGCCGGTCACATCGAATGATGTACGCCGATCCTTGCTTCTGTTGAGCGCGATCAGTCTCGTGTTGCCCGTGCTAATCGGAGTTCTTGCGAAAGAAACCGCTGTCATGCTGCCGCTCTATGCCGTACTCGCAGAGTGGGCGCTGCTCGATTTCCAAAGCTCGCAGAAGCGACGCGACACCTCCATCATCGCTCTGTTTGCCGTGGTACTGGCGTTGCCGGCGATCATCGGACTGGCTTGGCTTTTGCCGAGCGTACTGAATCCCGCTGCATGGGCGACAAGAGACTTCACACTCAACACTCGTCTTCTAACCGAAGCAAGAGTGGTCGTCGACTACATTTACTGGACGCTCTTACCACACCCGACATTCCTGTCGTTCTACCACGACGATTACGTCGCTTCTTCGGGATTCTTACAACCCTACACAACCATTTTGTCGATTCTGTTTTTGCTGGCGCTAATTGTTCTGGCTGTCTTCCAGCGCCGCCACAGGCCGCTACTCGCGCTGGGTATTTTTTGGTTTCTAGGTTGTCAGCTGCTCACCGCAACGGTCATTCCACTGGAATTGGTCTATGAGCACCGCAATTATTTTGCAAGCTTCGGACTTCTGTTGGCCGTTATCCCACTGATCGCGCAAATCCCTCAGGCCACTGCAACAGCCGTCAATGCGGGATGGCGAGCTGAACTGGCCGGCCCAAGAATCCAGGCCATTTGGCGATTTGGCGCCATCCTCATTTTCATCGGCATTTGCGCTACACAAACGTTGTTCACGGCCCGCGCGTGGGGTGATCCGTTGCGATTGGCTGCCGAATTGGCCGCTCGTGCCCCGAAGTCCCCGCGCGCCCAATACGAGCTTGGTCGTACGCTGATCATTTATTCAAACTACGACCCAGCGTCTCCCTATACGCCGCTCGTTTACGCTCCACTTGAGCGCGCCGCCGCACTCCCCGGGTCTTCAATTTTGCCTCAGCAAGCCTTGATCTTCATGAATTCCAGAATGGGGCTGCCGTTGAAGGACGCGTGGTGGCAAAGCATGATCGAAAAACTGCGATCCCGCCCCCCGGGCGTACAGGACGAAAGCTCGCTAAGCGCGCTGGTGCAATGTGCTGAGAATGGACTTTGCAATCTGCCGCATCAGCCGATGATTGACGCGTTTCAGGCTGCTCTGTCACATCCGAATCCAACTGCACGCCTGTTTGCGATGTATGGCGACTATGCGTGGAACGTACTTGACAATCACGACCTCGGCGAGCACATGCTCAGGCAAGCAACGCAGGACAAGCCAAGCGAGCCGGCTTATCACATTACGCTTGCGCGCATGGCCATCGCAAAAGGCGACACAAACGAAGCAAGTCAACAAATCGAGGCTCTCAGGCAACTCAATATTGGCGGTCGACTAGACGAGAGCATCGGCAGCTTGCAAGAGCTACTACCCAAGCATTGAGGACAAACAGTCACCGCATTGTGTCTGCCACGGACACGCTCGCCCCACTTATTATGACTATCGCAGCCACACGCGCCACCATTCATACAAGTCTTTCACTGGGTGCCAGACTAGTGATTCAGGCGGCTACGTTGCTCGTGGTCGCGCGCGTGCTAGGCCCGCTCGCCTTTGGTGAATTTGCCGGCTTGGCTTCCTTGGCGCTAACACTGGGAACACTTTCAAGTTTCGGTACGAATGTCGTTTTACTTAGCGAGGTGGCCAAGAAATCGTCGTTGAGAGATACCGTCCTACGCTATGCGCTGCCGGTCACGTGCATTTTCGGCTTGTTGCTTTTCGTCGCCTATTTCTTGATCGCACATCAGTGGCTGCATATCTCAGAAATGAGTTTAGCGGCATTGGTATCGGTGGGAATTAGCGAAACCATCGTGCAGCCGCTCATCGCCATTATCAGTGCCGAATATCAAGGGCGTGAACGCACACCTGACTCTCAGTGGCTACTCAACTTGCCGCTGTTTTTACGCATGCTGGTCGCATTGGCCCTGTGGTATACGCGGCCCGCGAACGCACTTGATATCTATGCGTATGGATATGTCGTCGCATCGGGCGCAATCCTGATCTTGGCTATCGTCACACTGCGCCCCGCGTGGCCTCACCCAACACAGTGGCGCGGTCCAACGACACCGGAAATACGCCATGCGTCTGGCTTCGCCTTGCTGAATATCACTGCGGTCAGTCCCGCAGAACTGGACAAGACACTCGCTTTACGACTCCTGCCATTTGCTGCGGCGGGCGTATATGCCGCCGGAACACGCGTTATCGGCGCACTGATCCTGCCGGTGATCGCCATGATGCTGACTATGCTGCCACGAATGTTTCGTGAGCATAGCCACGCTCCGCAAACTGCGAGCCGCTTATCTCGCTGGACCCTGAGTTGCGCAAGCCTCTACAGCATGGTTCTCGCACTGATTCTTTGGCAAGCCGCGCCTATTCTCCAAACCGTCTTTGGCGAGCACTATCGCGGTTTGGCAGACATAATCAGGTGGCTATGCCCTGTCCTTCCGGGAATGGCCATGCGCATCGTCGCCGGTAGCTCGTTGATGTCCATGAATAAGCCTTGGGCGCGTGCCGGTTTCGAAGCTATTGGATTGCTCGTACTAGGGCTAAGTGCTTTAGCACTGTCGCATCGCTTTGGTATTCACGGCATGGCACTCGCGCTGGGTTGCAGTGAATGGTCAATGGCTATTTTGGGTTGCGCAATGATTGCTTCATTTGGTGTACGTCGCGCGCCTGTCAACGAGCAACCGGTGGCGTGAGATCCCTGTATCGACCTCGTAATACATCGGACGTTGCCCAACCCAAACCGATTAGCGGCGTCAACGAGCGCCAACGAAAACTGCGCACCAATGCCCTGAGCGGCAGCGTTATACAGCGCAAGAACACGCATACAAAGCGTTCTAGATGATTGGCCGCGAGCTTACGCGCAAGCAGCCAGTGGGCCCGGTTCATATGGTATTCGTAGAACCTTGAACCATTTTTTGAGCTGACAGAGCCGCCGTGCACTATGGTCGCGCTCGGGCAATCTCTGAAGACGTCATCGCCTTCAGTAATTCGATGTCCAAGCATGACGTCTTCACCGTAAAAAAAGAATTCGTCATCGAATATATCTGTGCGTACGTAGTCGCGGCGCACGAGTAAACAACTGCCACTGGGGTAGTTGATCGAGCCAAGTACTGGTCGACGAAGATAGAGCGCGAGGTATTTCTGGTAGAAGACCAAGGGGGATTGCAGCTGCCCTCCGTCTGCTGCACTGGCATACGGTGCCACCAAGGTTGCATCGGGCAGGAGCTGCCTCATCGCTGCCAATGCACCGCTGCCAAGAGTCGCGTCGGAGTTTATTAAAAGTACGTCCGCCGAATATTCGCTGATGATATGGCGAATGCCCACATTCACCCCTGCGGCAAAACCGAGATTCCGTTCCTGCGGCAGCACAGTTGCACGCATGCCACGCTCGGACAACGCCTTGATGCCTAGCGTCATGGCGAGAACCGAATCACCGCCATCCTGTGAATTGTCCACAATAACGACTTCAGTTATACCCTCTCTGCGTAGAGAGTCGAGGCAGCTGAGCGTTCGTTGGGGTGTTCGAAAGTGCAGAACAAGTCCAACGACATCCCCGGGAGTCATGTGGGCATCCACTTTCATCGACCTGTTTTAAGTGAAAACCCATGCCGCAAACCGCACCACATTCTCTCAAGCTGCGCGCCTCGCGGTGGATTCAGTATCAAAGTCATGACACAGGTAACAAGCAATTTGACCGCCGCCCAAACTTTCCACACAAATGGCACATACGAACGTCTCATCAACAGAACCGTATTACGAAACAGGTAGTAATGACGCTGCGGTGTGCGCATAGGCCAGAGACGCCAACCAAAAAGCCAGAAACGCCGGCTTTCGTTGCCCATCTTGTGCACAAATACCGCCTTGGGCACTCCCCAGAGTTCATGATGGGACGCGGTAATTCTAAAAGACCAATCCGTATCCAGGTGGTCGATGAAAAGGCGCTCATCCAAGCCGCCGAGGCCTTGAAACAGACTGGCGCGCATTAATGTGCCGCTACCGTTGAGATTTGCGCAAGGCACCAACGCGGTTGAGTCGACGCGGGGATAAACGCGCTTCCAACGCCAGCGTGTGCTTTGATGGAACCCATGCGTGAACCCCGTCGCGGTATCGAGCAACAGCGGCCCTACACAGCCCACGTTGCGCCCCATAGATTCGAGTTGATGAAATGCTTCCAACAGAGATTCAACACTCTCTCGCTGAGGCTGGCTATCCTGATCCAACAAAAGCACGAATTCCGTCTGTGGCGCGATACGGAGTACCGTAGCAACCCCTTGATTGATCGCAGCACCCAATCCCATGTTGTTTTGATTCGCGACGAAAACAACGCTGGCAACCTTTGACGCAAGGTCGCTTATCGCTGCCGAAATAGCGGGATCCGAACCGTTATCGATGACTACTTTTAACGCAGCCGCAGACAAGCTTTCCAGTTGCGCCGTCAACACGGCAACATCGGGATTGAATGTCACAGTTACTGTTGCCATCCCGGACATATCTAAGCAGCTCTTGGAACTCATTCGATGCGGCGCTCGATTCGGTAAATCAAGGTCGGAATGAGCCCCCTGAAAGGAACCAATACAGCGTCGGGTAGCACGCGCATCCATCGCGCCATCAGGGAGTCGGGACGTTCGATTTCAAAAGTAACGTGCAATGCTTCTATGCAGATATTCTTCCAAACCAACGCAACTTCGCTGAGCATTGATTCCAACTCGTTCATCTGCAGAGGTTCGCAATCGTAAAACTTCCCTTTTTTCCAAAGCCGCAGATAAGGGCTACGCAATCGGCGCGGAAGCCAGCTTAAAAACGCCAACCGATAGTGAGGCTCAACGAACATCCAGCGGTTAGGGACTGCCAAATACCCGACTGCCCCTGGTTTCAGAACACGTTTTAGTTCTAGCAGGTGGCGAAGCTGCGCCTCCCGGTCTCCAACATGTTCAATGACGTGATTGGACAACACGACATCGAAGCTTTCGTTGGGAAATGGCAGTTCAGTGCCATCTACCTGTGTATAACGAAAACCGTCCGTTAGCTGACGATTGTCGCAGACATCTACTGCATCGACCAAGTAACGCTGCTTTGATTGCGAAGCGAAATAGTGGGCGATCCCCCCCGAACCCGTGCCGACCTCAAGCAAGTGAATTTCCGCTTCCGTCGCCGGCAATTTGAGCAATCTCTCGATCTTTACCGCCTTGGCGCGCCGTGAGCGAATATCGAGAGCCGCATGTGGTTTGCGTGCAGTATCAATATTGCTCATCCTGACACTTCCTCATCGGAAGCATGCGCATCGCCAAGTATTTCGTTAAAAACGCGATCTCCGAAATGGGACCATGCAAACTGCAGAGCGAAGTCGCGACATTTTTCTTGCTGGTTGCTCGAATACGCGATTGTTTCGATCACGGCTTCAGAAAAGGACGAGTAGTCCCCAGGCTTTACCAAACGTCCTGACACACCGTCCGCAACTGCATCAACGATACCGCCGGTCGCAAATGCTACCGTTGGAATGCCGCTCGCAGCAGCCTCTACGGCAACCATCCCAAAACCCTCCGGATCACCCGGCAACTGCCGCACGGGGAATACATGTACGACGCTAGCTCGATAGATTGTCAATAACTGGTCCCTATCGGTGACAACACCTAAAAACTTCACATGCTCACCAACACCAGCCTTAACGGCTTCTTCCTGAATGCTGGCGCGCGTTTGAGCTTTGGCGTTCAACGCATCGCGAGGTTCGTCACCCACTACAAGCAACACCGTGTCCGGCTTTTGCTCCACGATCCGCGGCAAAGACTCGCGGACGAATTCGCGCAGACCTTTGCGCTCGCTTAAGCGCCCTACGGATAGCAGGATGGTGTTTGTCGCAAGTCCCAACTGCTGTCGGAAAAGCCGGATGCTCTGCACATCAACAATGATATCGGGAATCTCGACACCTGGATGCACGATTGCTATTTCATCGGGCTTGACACGTATATCCGTTGCCAAAGTGGCAGATGCGCGACTGTTGGCAATAACGCGATGCATACGACGAATAGCAGGAATCCATGCCATGCGATAAATGACGTGCCGCGTTGTTAAATCCAACCCGTGAACATACACAGCGGTTCGTGCTTTCGTCACTCGGCCCGCGATCAATGCAATCGGCGCGGTCAGCCCGCTTCCGGCCAGCACGACGTCAGGCAGAAATTCTCTAGCCTCTCGCAAGGTCATCATCGCGGCGGAAAATATGAAACGCCACAATGGACGTAATGGCACTTCACGCACGCGGACACCTTGAGGCGCCATCGCTGCCGCACCTTGCGGACCAATAACGATTACGTCCGCATGCTTGGCCAACTCTTCGGCCATGTGCCAATTCAATCTTTCCATGCCGCCCACAAGCGGCGGCAAGTTTCGCGTGATGATCAGAATGCGTGGTCGACGTCTCTCAGTCATCGCGCCGATACGTCAGAGCAGTAATTTGTTCAGACACGAGACCGATTAAAAAAACAATGACAGAAGCACTCCACATCAAAGTGCTCATATTTGTGAGACGGCCTTCGTGAAGATATGTCCATGCGTAATTCGCCAAACCAAGAACAAAGAAAACCGCGCTGGCTGGCACGAACAGTTTCATTGGCGAATAGAGCGTCGCAATCTTAAATATGATCAGCAAAAACCGCAGACCATCACGCAGCGGTTTTATGTGACTCTTGCCAATGCGCTGAGATGCCTTGATGGGTACATACGCCACAGGATAAGCGCTACGAAAGAACGCCATGGTGCTTGTAGTCGGGTAACTGAATCCATTCGGCAACAAGTGTAGAAATTCGCGGAACTTGTTTGCGCGAATCACTCTGAAGCCCGATGTAAGATCGGCGACCGCGTGCCCAGTCATCCGAGAAGCCAGCCAGTTATATAGGGTATTTGCCAGCCCTCTTCCCACTCCGGCCTGGCTGCTCCAATCACGAGCGCCTACGACCATGTCGTACCCCTGATCGAGCTTCTCCAGCATGCGCACAATATCAGCCGGATCATGCTGGCCATCGCCATCCATGAAGACCAGGATCTCGCCTGTCGCAGCTCTCGCACCGCGTTTGATCGCCGCTCCATTTCCCATCGAATAGGGTGACGACAAGCAGCGCACGCCATGCTGGCCACACAGGCTCGGCGTGTCATCGGTCGACCCGTCGTCGACAACTATGACCTCAGCGTCGGGATGAAGAGACACTATCCGTGGTATGAGGCTCGCGAGCGCAGGCGCTTCATTTTTAGCCGGCAAAATGATGCTTAGATGGAACAAAGCGCAGACTCCTGAAAAGGTTGTTGAATCATAACCTGCGCCCGCGTAAGCATGTATCGGAATGCTTCGCAATTAGCCGGCCAAGCGATCCTAATCAGCTACACCTTCAACCCTGACTGCTGGTTAGCCTATGTCAGCTGTGCCGATACCTTTAGCCCAAGACCTAACGGTGCGTGCCTTAACGACGTTCCACCTTGACACTCTGCCTGGAAGCCGCGTTTGAGACTCAAACTTAGGGCTTTTTTGCGCGTACAACCCACTCCTCTCCCGTCGAGGCAAAAATCGAAGCGGCCAAGTCTACAGCGGGGGCGGGGAGTTTAAATTTCTTGCGGCCCTCTTTCAGTGCAGCCTCGTGCGACGCGTGCAATACGTAAAACGACCCGCGACCACGGCGGAGAAACGTAATCTCCCTAAACCCCGCGTCTTCCAACAGCTTGCGCAAGGCCTTCCTTGAGAACAGCACCATGTGGCGAGGTGGCTCCAGACCACGCCAAGCACGGCCAAACCAGCGATGGCCCATCCCTTGCACATTTGGGGTAGCGATCCAAACGTGGCCATCTTTCGCCAACAAGTCGAAAATTCGCTTAAGAAAGAGCTGGGGTTGATGGACGTGTTCGATGACATGTGCCGCTGTGATTACATTAAATGGCCCGGTTACAACGGAGCTCTCCAATGTGCCTTGTCGAACATCAGAACCACATTCACGCGCAGCAGCCACGGCGGCCGGATCTGGCTCCAACCCCACCACATCCCACCCGGCGGCCTTCGCCCTTAACAAAAACACTCCGTTTCCACATCCGACGTCCAGGAGACGCCCAGGCCGGGAAGGCAGATGCCTGTAGAAATAATCCAATTGCTGGCGTAAAGGAGGCAACAAAGACATGATCCGCCAACCCGATTCCAAGGCCGGTGTTCGTGCCGAGCCGTATCGGGCATTCATGTAACCGTTTGCCAATTTCCAAAATAACGAATTGCCGTTATCGCGGGCATATTCGTCTGAACCGCGGTCGTGCGTGTGGTACGAAGCGTATGCTTTGGCAATCGCCTCGGGTTTCGGCCTAGGGTCCAGGTAAAGACTCCTGCATTGTGAGCAGCGCCTGATACTCCACTTACCAGGGATGCCCTCAACGTTATCGTGCAATTCTTGATACAGCGTCAAAGCTTTCGTGCGTGAGCCACATGACGGGCATACAACACCTGCTTCCAATTCATCTGGCCCCCACCCATTCATAGCTCACCCTAATGGCGTACACGCGGACATCCAAGCCAGCCTCTTACTTCGAACCAATTCTACAGCGGATCGAGTTGACGTCGCCCTCATGCCAGTCAGCAAAACACGCAAAGGCTATAGCAGAAACTCAGACGGACCCTAAGCTCAATCACATCGCTCGCATGTTCGCCAAATCATCAAACATTTATTACTCATTGCAGCAGGCGCCTAGCGCCCGATAGAGCCAGATGTGGATGCATCCATTGACTCTAGGCGACACGTAGGAACGTCATCGTCCATCGCCGCCACAACATCGTTCCTCAACCACACTTGCACATTTCCCGATTTTGCTATTGGCCTATATTGAGCTGCCAAGTAATAGTCCAACAGATGCACTCCCGTACTTATAGCACTTTCATTAGGCTCCTTTTTGCTATCGAAGGATGTATCACGCACAACGTAACGCACATCGTTACGCTTCAGATCTTTAATCATTTCGCCCTGTATTTCTTGAGAATTTTGAATTCCCGGGTCATATTGTGACCAGCGCGTACCTGGCAGCCTATCCGAAGCGTAGTAGAGCGACATTGGATTTATAAAAATCTTGTCGTGCCTATCTAAGCCCACCAATATGCGTTCGTTTTGATCGGTGTGCCGGTTTATGTATCGCCCAACCAGAAGGTAGGGTGGTTTCAGCAAGGCGAACCTCATACCGGTCCATGCAAGACACCGATCACTTAGTTGCGGCTCGCGATCGAGCAAACCAATGCGCTGCTCAAACAGCCCGAAGACGTAGCGTTGCGGATCATACTGAAACGGACCAAATTGGTCCGCCGCTGCAATCACCGAGGTCGAAACAATTACTGACGCCGCGACTACCGTGGTTAGTCGAAGCCAACCTCGATCTTTTCGATATTTTTCGATCAAAAAAGCGAATAACGCCAAAGCCGGGACAATTGCAAAAATCATCTGCGAAACCGATACCCGCACAAAACCCTTGTAGTACAAAACAATTGACAGCAGGCCAAATAGCAGTGCAAACGGCACACCGCTCTGTTGATCACTCATTGTCTTATCGTGCCCAATGGAAGCATATTCACGCGATGCCATGGGTATCGCCAATACAACAACAACCGGCGTCAGGTAAACGCCAAACTGAGCTGGATCAATCAGCAATGCCTGAACACCTGGGAATGGCAAAGCTCTAGTCGACGGGTAAATTTTCAATCCGTAGTCAATGATATCTGCACGGAATGCAGATAGTGGTGAAGTCGCAAGATATACGATGAGTCCAGGCATAAAGACAACAAATGCCCCAAGTGCCAGTAATGAGACGCTGCGAAGAACGCGTTGGAGCCCTAGACTACGCGACTCTTGCTCTTTCATCACAAATAGCGTGATCGCTAGTGCATATGCCACAAATACGAAGAAGCCTGCATCGTAACGAAAGTAGGTACTTAGACCGCAGCAACATCCCGCGACAAGTAATGCAGAGCGACGCGTGGCCGCCCCCCGACTCATCAATGCCCCTGAACCAACCAGTGTCAATAGCAAACACGGATAGGTGGGATATAGATAGTTTGCGCTGGCGATCAACCACATCAGGCAAATCGCGACAAAACCAATCGCAATCCGAATGTCTACGCGAGCCCTTAGAATTGCAAAAGCAAGAGTAACTATCAGCGCTTGTACGGTTACGCCAAAAAGACGAGCGACGATGAAGCTCGGACTGAATAGCCAAAAAAGAAAAGCGAGAATTGCGTAAGAACCAGGGCCGTATACAGAATGAAAGTCGCGGTGCACTACGGCACCATGCAAGGTCAGCTGTGCATCTGTTAGGACAATCCCTTCGTCGTAGATATTCATTGTGCGATCCATCGACAACAACAGAAGCGCCAACGCGACAAAAAAAACAAAGATTGTTGACTTCCATGTGACGAACGGATGAGTCGGCATGTTTATTTACATCCTTACTTAGTTATTTCTTGAATCAACTAATTAGCTAGCTTTCGCCGCCCGACTCATGAGCAAATCACTTGCAAAGACGAGCAGCGCATCCAACGACCCGCATTGCGGACACGGCGCAAAATACTTTTCATCATTCTAAAGTCACTCCGTTTAGATCTGTGAATTGAATTGGGTCATGCTTGGCCACACTTACCGCCCACTCATGCTGCCGCTTCCCTCTAGCCGCCAAATAGTGCCAAGGTGCGGCAACGCTATCGCCCCCGTAGTGGCGCGAAATCATAGCGTCGCTTGCGGAAATGGGCAGGTTCACACAAACGCTCAGGGCAGCCCCGATGATAGGATGTACCGTTGAAAACGACTCCAGGGGTTAGCATTGAACTTACCTTCCAGCTTCTCCGCAGGCGGAAGCAAGGGCGTATTGGGCATCATTGCTTTGGCTGCCGTGGCCGTTGTCGTAACAACCTACTGGCCGGTTCTGCATGCGCAATTCGTCTGGAATGACGTTGCGACTTTCCAGCTAAATCCGTGGATACGCCATGGCGACGAATGGCGACATTTCATCTTTCACGACTTCAACAACTGGGCCAATTATTTTCGACCACTGGTCATAGCACTATTTACGCTTGAAGTGCGCACTTTCGATGCACATCCAGGCCCCATGCACGCCGTATCGTTGATTCTGCATGCAGCCAATACCCTACTGGTAGGCGCCTTAGCAGCAGCTTTGACCCGCGATCGATATCCGTCAGCAAAACGCTGGCAAGTCGTTGCCATTCCCACATTGCTTTATGGGCTGCACCCTCTCCTTGTGGAAGCCGTCACGTGGATAGGTTGCCAGTTCGATCTTGTTGCCACGTTTTTCATGTTGGTGGCGCTGCTATGTAATGTATTACTCCGCCAGAGATGGAACCGCGCCGTTGTGGTGGCAACTTGCTTCTTTCTCGGAGCATGCGCCAAGGAATCGACCGCGGTTCTCCCGTTCGTATTGGTGATCCTGGACTGGTTTGCGCTCAACGCCTCACCTGGAACTCCTCTAAGAACCCAGGTTTGGGACGTCTTAAAGCGCCATTGGCCGGTTTATCTATTGATGCTCGGAGCTGGCATTGCTTATCTGTGCTTTCGCCACTGGGCCATGGGCACGCTAGCGCTGATGTCGGGGATTGATCAACTCAGCCCCTGGGCTCGCATGCAGGAAGTTTGCTTTCTTTATCTGCGTTACTGGCGGTTATTTTTCTGGCCTATGGCGGGCATGGGTCCCATGCACCCGCTGCCTATGGCGCCCTTCTTCACGTTCAAGGCAAGCTTGCTGCTTCGGGACTTTGCCGCTTTCGGCATCGTGTTAATCGGCATCTGGCTCACGCTTCGGCGCTCCTACGTGGGCGGCCTGATTATGGTGGTGACATTCGCCATCATGCCGGTTCTGCACATCGTACCTGCGTATCTCGATACGAGTCTGTATCACGAACGCTATGCCATGACTCCACTTGCCCTGGCTTGCTCGCTACTTCCTCTTGTTCTGCTGGAGTTGCCCATACCAAAAGGTAGCGTCCGCACAGCTTCCATGGCCGGTTATTTCAGCCTTCTCGTATGGCTTGCACTATCGATAACGAATATTCGCCAGACCATCCCACTTTGGTCTTACCAAGTGCAGCTTTGGCAATGGGCGGTGCAGGAAAATCCAGACTTTATTGCTGCGAAGGAACAACTCATCGGCGCGTACATAAGTGCAGGAGATGAGGCTCACGCGTGGCAGGTAATCCATAGCGTCGTTGCTGAAAACGTGCCTTGTCCGTCCTGCATGTTGAACGCTGCTATCTTGGCGCTAAGGCACAACGATACGAAGCTCGCTGAGTTCTACGTCGACCGAATTGACCGGACAAATGGTTTAGTAGAACCAGGAAATTACGTCTTTTACTTCAAGATAAAGGCTTCGCTTCTGTTACTGCAGAGTCCCCCAGCCGCCGCGGAAGAGACACTCCGCGAAGCGGTTGCGAGAGAGCCTTCTAACCCGGACTCGCACATGGAGCTCGCGGCAGGCTTGGCATTGCTAGGAAAGACGGCCGAAGCCAATGAGACCGAGCAGGCGTCGCTCAGATTGATGCCCCCCGAGGTTCGTGCCAGACGGCATCAGGTCTTTCTGGCCGTTCTCAAATCCATTGAGGCGACTTCGACGAAGCGTTGAAACTCAGATTTGGCGCCCCTTCCGGGCCGGGAAAAGCGGGTTAGCGGTCTCCCGTCTGCCGAACCCCGGAAAGCCATAGCTTGCCGGGGTAATGTGCGGTAAATTCAAACCCAATCAGGGGACTAAGCTAGGTTCATCATGTCATCGCAACCACAACCATCCGCCTTGGGGCTGTCGGGTATGGCCCGTCGGCTTGTGTCCGAAGGTCTGTTGCCGGAGGCCGATGCACGCAAAGCAGTTACCGATTGCAGCCAGAACAAGAAAACGCTTACAGCGTGGCTGCTCGAACAGAACCTTGTGGACAGCCACCGCTTGGCCCAGGTGGCGTCCGCTGAGTTCGGCATGCCGATGATGGATGTGACCGCCGTCGCACCATCGAGCATGCCACTCAAGCTGATTAGTGAAGAGTTGATCAGCAAGCATCAGGTGCTTCCGTTGCTTCAGCGCGGAAAGCGGCTGTTTGTGGGTATTGCCGACCCTATGCAGTTGCATGCCCTGGATGAGATCAAGTTCCACTCCAACTGCATGGTGGAACCCATCCTGGTGGAGCGCACGCAGCTGACGCGAGCCATCGAAGGCGCCATCAGCAACATGAGCAATAACGTCCCCGACATGGGTGGCGGCGAGCTGGACGACCTTGCGCTTGAAACGGGCAGCGATGAAGAAGGGCCGTCTTCTGGCAGTGACATCGACGCAAATTCCGACGCGCCGGTAGTGAAGTTCGTAAATAAGATTTTGGTGGATGCCATTCGCCGAGGCGCATCTGACATCCATTTCGAGCCATTCGAGTCGCAATATCGTGTGCGTCTACGCATGGATGGCATGTTGCGAGCGGTAGCCAGTCCGCCGATGAAATTGGCTAACCGCATCTCTGCACGCCTGAAGGTCATGGCAGGTCTGGATATCGCGGAGCGCCGCGTGCCGCAGGACGGACGCATCAAGCTGAACCTGTCCAAGAGCCATGCGATGGACTTTCGCGTAAGCACCCTGCCGACCTTGTTTGGCGAGAAGGTGGTGCTGCGTATTCTCGATAGCTCCTCTGCCAAGCTGGGCATTGACAAGCTCGGCTACGACGAAGATCAGAAAAAGCTCTATCTGGAAGCCATGCACAAGCCCTACGGCATGGTGCTGGTCACCGGCCCGACGGGTTCGGGTAAGACGGTTTCGCTTTACACGGCACTCAATATTCTCAATACGGCCGAGCGCAACATTTCGACCGTGGAGGACCCTGTCGAAATTCGCGTTGAAGGCATCAACCAGGTTCAACAGAACGTCAAGCGGGGCATGACCTTCGCTGCGGCGCTCCGCTCGTTCTTGCGCCAAGATCCGGACGTAATCATGGTGGGCGAAATTCGCGACCTGGAAACCGCGGAAATTGCCATCAAGGCCGCGCAGACCGGTCACATGGTGCTGTCCACCCTGCATACCAACGACGCGCCCCAGACCGTGGCGCGCCTGATGAACATGGGCATTGCGCCGTATAACATTACGTCTTCGGTCACGCTGGTCATTGCACAACGTCTTGCTCGTCGACTGCACAGCTGCAAGAAACCCCAGCAGCTGCCACCGAATGTCTTGCTGGCTGCTGGCTTTACCCAGGAAGATATCGACGCCGGTCTCACGCTTTATGAAGCCGGGGGTTGCGGCGAATGCAACGAGGGCTACAAGGGCCGCGTGGGCATCTATCAGGTCATGCCCATGCTGGAAGACATTCAGAAGATTATTCTGCAGGGCGCCAATGCTCTTCAGATCGCTGAAGTCGCCCAGAAAGCTGGTATCAACGATCTGCGCGCCTCCGCCCTGAAGAAGGTCAAGGACGGCGTAACGAGCCTGGCCGAAATCGACCGAGTGACCAAGGACTGATAACCACGTCGACCTTTTAGGATGTTTTGTGCCGGACTTGCGCTACGGGCCACGGAAACATCCGATGAAGTAACGTAAGCTACAGATTGTCCTGCCTGACGCATTCGCCGAAGCTGGACCGGATTATTGGGGGAAATGAACGCATGGCCACTGTAACAGCCGCGAAAAACGCCCGAGCACAAGTCGCCTCGCGCGCCCAGGTTACCCAGATGCCGACCTACGACTGGGTTGCACTGGATAAGCGCGGCAAGCGCATGAAGGGATCCATGCAGTCCAAGAACGCGACGCTGGTAAAAGCGGAACTGCGTCGCCAGGGCATGAATCCCCAGAACGTCAAGGAGCAGTCAAAACCGTTGTTTGGCGGATCCGGCAAAACGGTCAAGCCACGGGACGTCGCCATCTTCAGCCGTCAGATCGCCACCATGATGGCATCTGGTGTGCCCATGGTGCAGGCCTTCGACATTATTGCAGACGGACAGAAGAATCCGCGTTTCAAAACGATGCTTATTAATGTCAAACAAAGCATCGAGGGTGGATCGTCCCTACACGAAGCACTCCATCTCTATCCAATTCAGTTCGATGAGCTGTACCGCAATCTGGTGCGCGCAGGTGAATCGGCCGGTGTGCTCGATACCGTGCTCGATACGGTGGCAACCTATAAAGAGCGCATGGAGAGCATCAAGAGCAAGATTAAGAAGGCGATGTTCTATCCCTTGATGGTGATGGCAGTCGCCGCTCTGGTCTGCGTGATCATGCTGCTGTTCGTTGTGCCGGTGTTTGCGAACACCTTCAAACAGGCTGGTGCCGAGCTTCCCGCACCCACGCTCATTGTCGTGAGTGCATCGCAGTTCATGCAGAGCTATTGGTACATCGTCCTTTTTGGAGTTGTTGCCGTACCCTTTGCCATCGTGTTTGCAAAGAGGCGTTCAACAAAATTTGCGCATTTCCTGGACCGCCTCATGCTGAAATTCCCGGTCCTCGGCAATATTTTGCGGCAGTCGGCGATCGCGCGCTTTGCGCGCACTTTGGGTGTGACTTTCCATGCTGGTGTACCGCTGGTAGAAGCACTTGACTCCGTGGCCGGCGCGACGGGCAGCATCGTCTACAGTGATGCCGTCAAGCAGATGCGCGACGACGTCGCGGTAGGTCACCAGCTTCAGCTGGCCATGCGCCAGACGGGCCTGTTCCCCAACATGGTCGTGCAGATGACGGCTATCGGTGAAGAATCCGGTGCGTTGGACAGCATGCTGTTCAAGGTGGCCGAATTCTACGAGGAAGAGGTCAACAACTCCGTCGACACCCTGTCCACGCTGATGGAACCCTTGATCATGGTGGTTCTGGGTACGGTGGTCGGTGGCATGGTGGTATCGCTGTATCTGCCTATCTTCAAGCTGGCAGGCGCGGTCGCCGGTTAATATCCCACGCATCTCATTTGCTCTGGAGCCGGGCATGCCCGACTTGCCGTTGATTGCGTGGATTGCCGTCGCTGCTGTGCTGGGCTTGGTCGTCGGCAGTTTTTTGAATGTCGTGATCCTGCGCCTGCCGAAACGCCTGGAAGCCCAGTGGCGGCGCGAAGCGCGGGACATTCTCGAGCTGGAATCGGAGGAAGCGCTGCTTCCGCCAGGCGTCGTAAGAGAGCCGTCGCATTGCCCGCATTGCAAGCACTCCCTTGGTGTTGGTGACAACATTCCGGTTCTCAGCTGGCTGTTCCTGCGCGGCCGCTGCCGCTACTGCCGTACGCCTATTTCGATCCAGTATCCGTTCGTCGAGCTGCTCACCGCAGTCCTGAGCGCCATCATCGTTTGGAAATTGGGCCCGACCTGGGCTGCCCTGGCCGGCCTGTTCTTCACGTGGGTGCTCGTTGCGGCGTCGGGCATCGATATGCGCACCCAGTTGCTGCCCGATCAGCTCACCTTGCCCACGCTCTGGGTCGGGCTGCTGCTCAGCCTGATTCCCGTATTCGTCGAACCCAAAGCCGCGATACTCGGAGCCGCCATCGGCTACATGAGCCTGTGGAGCGTGTATTGGCTCTTCAAACTGCTCACCGGCAAGGAAGGCATGGGGTTTGGTGACTTCAAACTGCTGGCCGTGATGGGTGCCTGGATGGGGCCTGGCGCGCTGCTGCCAATTATTCTGCTGTCATCGCTGGTGGGTGCACTGATCGGGGGCACCATGATCGCCCTGCGCAAGCACGGACGCGAAATACCGATGCCCTTCGGCCCGTTCATCGCCATGGCCGGCTGGATATGGTTTATCGCCGGCCCCTACCTGTGGCAGGCGTATATGAGCTTCACCGGAATGGGATGAACGAGCGATGCCATTTACCGTAGCCCTCACCGGCGGCATCGCCTCCGGCAAAAGCGCGGTAGCGCACCGCTTTGAAGCGCTGGGCGTGGCGGTGTACGACGCCGATCACGCCGCACGCGTCGTGGTAGAGCCCGGCAGTGATGGGCTGGCATCGATCGTCGCCGCGTTCGGCGATGAGGTGCTGAATGCCCAGGGCGGACTCGACCGCCCGGCGATGCGCCAGCGCATCTTCGTCGATCCTGCTGCACGCCGGACGCTGGAAGCCATCGTGCATCCGCGCATACGTCAATGGATGCTCGAACACGCGCAAGCCGACAGCGGCCCGTATGTCATCCTGGCCATTCCATTACTGACAGAAAACATCGGCCACTACCGTTGGGTCGACCGCATCCTTGTGGTCGATGCGCCCGAGGAGACGCAGATCCTCCGCCTGGTCATACGCGACGGCATCGCAGAGGACCTCGCCGCCCGCATCCTGGCCAGCCAGGCCTCGCGCGCCGGCCGGCTGGCCCTTGCCGATGATGTTATCGAGAACAGTGGCCCCGAAGCCGCGCTAGATGAACAGGTCGCCACCCTGCATCGTCGCTACCTCGATCTGGCCGCTGGAAAACGCTGAACGCGGCCGCAGTTACGTAATGCCATCCAGCGGTTAAACTTGGGGATTCCCGCCTCTAAAGTGCGTAGTCCGTCCCGATGTCTATCGAATCTGCCGCCGCCAAGCCTGCCGACACCCCTGAGACCGACGCGCCGCGCGATTTCATACGCCAGATCGTTCGTGACGACCTCGCCAAGGGCAAGCACCACGCCATCCGCACGCGCTTCCCGCCCGAGCCCAATGGCTACCTGCATATCGGCCATGCCAAGGCCATCTGCCTCGATTTCGGCATCGCCCGCGAATTCGCCGGCTGGTGCAACCTGCGCCTGGACGACACTAACCCCGGCAAGGAAGACCCCGAGTTCGTCGAAGGCATCAAGGACGACGTCCGCTGGCTGGGCTACGAATGGCACGACCTGCGCCACGCCTCCGACTACTTCGAGGTGTTCTATCGCGCCGGAATCAAGCTGATTCAGGACGGCCACGCTTACGTGGACGACCTCACCGCCGATCAGATGCGCGAATACCGCGGCACGCTCACCGAGCCCGGTCGCAACTCGCCCTTCCGCGATCGCAGCGTGGAGGAAAACCTAGACCTGTTCGCCCGCATGCGCGCGGGTGAATTCGCCGACGGCAGCAAGACGTTGCGCGCGAAGATCGACATGACCTCGGGCAACATGAATTTGCGCGATCCGGCGATCTACCGCATCCGCAAAGTCACCCACCAGAACACCGGTGACGCATGGCCAATTTACCCGATGTACGACTACGCGCATTGCCTGTCCGATGCGCTGGAAGGCATCACGCATTCGCTGTGCACGCTGGAGTTCGAAGATCACCGCCCGCTCTACGACTGGTTCGTGGACAACGTCGATCTGCCGAACCATCCGGAACTGTGGCAGCACATGCGCGACAACGGTTTCCGCACGGAGCCGGCCAAACCACGACAGATCGAGTTCTCGCGCCTCAATCTCACCTACAGCATCACCAGCAAGCGCAAACTTGCGCAGTTAGTGAGCGAAAAGCTGGTCGACGGTTGGGACGATCCGCGCATGAATACCTTGCGCGGCCTGCGCCGCCGTGGCTTCACGCCGGGTGGTATTCGCCTGCTGATCGAACGTCTCGGCGTCAGCAAGCAGAACAGCGTGATCGACTACACCATCTTCGAAAACTGCGTGCGCGAAGATCTCGACGCCAGCGCACAGCGTCGCATGGCCGTCATCGATCCGCTCAAACTGGTCATCACTAACTTGCCCGACGGCCACGAAGAATCGCTCACGTTCTCCAATCATCCGAAGAACGAAAGCGCCGGCACGCGCACGGTTCCATTCTCGCGCGAGCTATGGATCGAACGCGAAGACTTCGCCGAAGTGCCGCCGAAAGGTTTCCATCGTCTGAAGCCCGACGGCGAAGTACGCCTGCGCGGCGTAGGTATCGTAAAGTGCGAGCAGTTGATCAAGGACGCGGACGGCAACGTGACGGCATTGCACTGCACACTCGATCTTGAATCCCGCTCCGGCATGCCTGGTGCCGATCGCAAGGTGAAAGGCACGATCCACTGGGTCAGCGCCAAGCACGCCGTCGCCACCGACATTCGCCTGTACGACCGCCTTTTCAACGTGCCGACGCCGGACGACGAAAGCGACGGCAAATCCTGGATCGAACATATCAATCCAGATGCCAAGCGCGTCGTGCGCGGCTGGCTGGAACCCGAAGCGGCCAACGCGGCGCCGGAGCAGCGCTATCAGTTCGAACGCCTCGGCTATTTCGTCGCCGATCGCATCGATCATCGTGCCTATGCCCCCGTCTTCAATCGCACGGTCACCCTGCGCGACACCTGGACCAAGCAGGCAACCTGAGCATGATGCTGCCGCTGCAGATCCACCTTACCCTGCCGCCCTGGATCGAAGAAGTCGCCGACGCAAGCCGGCGCTACCTCACCGACGAAGAGCGTGTGGAGCTGGCGATCGAGCTGTCCCGGCGAAACATTCAACATGGCAGCGGTGGCCCATTCGGTGCGGCCGTGTTTGACGAACATGGCCGGCTGATTTCCGCCGCGGCCAATCGCGTGGTGCCGCAAACCTGCTCGGTCGCACATGCGGAAATGCTGGCGTTCATGGCGGCGCAGCAACGTTTGGCGAGTTATCGCTTGAACGAACAGGGCGGTCATTACACGCTCGCCACCAGTTCGCAGCCCTGTTGCCAGTGCTATGGCGCCAGCGTATGGGCGGGCATCGACACGTTGCTTATCGGTGCACGCGCCGAAGACGTGGAAGAACTCACCGAGTTCGACGAAGGCCCGCTTCCGGCGGATTGGGTCGGCGAGCTGGAGCGACGCGGTATCGCGGTGCGCCGCGATATTCTGCGCGATCAGGCACGCCACGTTCTCGCCGAATACGGCGCCCGAGGGGAAAGCTATTGAACCGCCTGCGCGCCGCGTTGCCGCTTCTTCTGCTGATCGTGGCAGGTGTCGTGTTGGTCGCATCGGGCGTCTTTGATCGCTTCCATCCCGAACAACTCGTGGCACACCAGCAACAGGTTCGTGCGCACATCAATCAGGATCCCTGGCTGAGTCGCCTGCTGTATATCGGACTGCTTACGCTGGCGACGTGCACGGGCATTCCGTTCACGATCATACTGATTCTCGCGGGCGGTTTTGCCTTCGGCATTGTCCAGGGCACGCTGTACTCATCCATCGGCCTTACGCTGGGATCGCTCATCCTGTTTCTCGCCAGCCGCTATGCCTTCGGCGCAGGCAGCAAGCATCCGCCGGCGATTGCGGAAAAACTGCATCACGGCTTCGAACGTCATCCCGTGGTCTACACGCTGTTTCTGCGACTGGTACCTGCCGCACCCTTCGGATTGCTCACCGTCGCACTCGCGTGGCTGCGTTGCCCGCTGTGGTTGTTTCTGGGCGCGACCTGGTTTGGCGGAACCATCATGCTGTTATTCGAGACTTCCATCGGTGCTGGCCTTGGTCAAGCACTCAGTCACGGACGAACCCTGAGTATCGATCTGTTCTTCGATCCCGGCGTTATCGGACCGCTCGGTGCGCTGGCGCTATTGTCACTCGTGCCGCTGTGGGTCGAACGCATTCGATTGAAACGCCATGCAGCCGCAGCAGCTGCAGGTAAAGCATCGCGCTCGTATTGGCCAAAATAAAACGCTTGGCGTCCAACCTGGATCACTTCCAGCGTCATAATCAACGCAAGACAGCGCTCTCGAGATAGATCGAAGCGGCTACTTTCGTTACGCCACGGCCTTTATTCTTTCTCTGCAATGTCAGGCATGATCTGCCCCATTTCCATGGCCTGGCTAGGCGAGACTTCTTGTATGCCAATGACAATTTGATCATCGGGCGCACCAGTCGCTGCCTGAAACAGTTGCCACAACTTAGTCAGCAGACCTTTTTTATATTCATTCGATCTTCCGGTGCGAATCAGCAGCGTGAGCGCTGCAGTAGGCGCCTCTTCGCCCGCCGTGAAGCCGTCGCCGGGTTGAAAATCGTGGAACACGACGTGCACCCAATTTTGCGGCACGCCGGCATATTCCGAGTGAAACGACGTCAATTGTTTCGCCAACCGGCCTTTGGCTTGGCGATCAAGCGTGCCTTTCTGCGTAACCAGCGTATAGAGGGGCATACGTTTATCGATGTGGTGTCGTTGAGTGGCAGTGCGGCGCAGCGATGTGTTTCTGCAGGATCGTCATTTGGCTGCTTCGGCCTTTCCCGTCTCGCGCAACGCGAACGACACGACAAGAGCCATTCCGATCACTGCAATCCAGAAGAGGCCCGACTCAAAAAAATGGTGCTCCGGACTGATCGTGGGCGCACCGATCGTTCGTCCAATATGCTTGGAAAAAACGGGGCCAAGGAATGCCGTAATGCTGAAGGTGATGAAGTTGATGGCACCTGTGGCGCTTCCTTTGACGTAATCCGGATTGGCTTCCTTGATGATCGTGTAGGGAATCATGGCGGCGCCGGAGGAAATGCCGAATACAAATAACGTTACCCAACTCGGCAATGCATTCGGTAGAAACGTCAGCTGCAAAGCACACACAAGCATTGCGCTTACGCCAATAAGGAGTGCGAGTTTTCTACGGTGCAAGCGATCGGCCAGCCAACCGAAGAGTGGGCAACCGAAGACCCAGCCAAAGGGCACCATGGAAATGGCGAAGACCGCGTCGTGGTAGCTGAATAATTTGTCTTCCTGGAACAGACGAACACCCCAGACCATGTCGCCAATGGTTGTTGGCGCAAACAGAAGACCGGAGACGATACCGCACAGGTACGACTGTGGATTGGTTAGAACGACTTTATAAGGCGTGAGGAAATTCCGTTTTTCACCGACCGTGGCGACATGCTCCTCGCGCGGCGTCACAAGCAGCAAACCAACTGCAACCACCAACACAACAACACCCATCCCTATCCAGAATTGATGGATGTTGGCAAAACCATGGATCAGCGGACCGACCGCGATCTGGCCCATCGACCCACCCAACATACCGAAACACTGGGTGAATCCAATCGCCGTCGCGAGGCTCTTTGCGGAGAACCCATGCGACGCGAGATATACCGCACCGGTAAAAGCGAACGCCGAGCCAGCGCCCTGCAAAAGACGTCCGGTGCTTCCCACCGAATCCTGGGGAATGGCGAATAGCAAACAACCTATCGCAAGCAACGCCATGCCCGAAGGCACGACGTAACGCGCACCATAACGATCGAGAAGGACGCCCGCCACCAGGCTGGTGGTCGAATAGGTGTAGTAATACAGCCCCAGGATGGTGCTGACACCAAGCGCCGTGACGCTAAACGCCTGCGATAGTTCGGGGATCATTACCGCCGGCGCTGAGCGCGAGGCGTATTCCAGGAAATAGAAAACGGCGGCGAATCCCCACGCGATGGCGTAGGCCGTTTCCACCCGTCGGGGCGCTTGAACGACTGAGGATCTTGCGCTCATCGGTTTACCTTGGCCGCTCACCCAGGTTACCCGCGACTGTATCGACCAGCCTTCGATTCTACGCCCCCCAAACGGGTAGTTGTGCGTCTCAACCGGCGGCAGTTTTGTTCAATTTGAAGCGCGTATGTTCAAAAACGTTACACCTTGTCAACACCAAAGATCGCTTTTGATTCGTTTCGCTATCGCCATTCAACCGAACACGGCTTGCGACCCTGGACTATCGTGGTGCTTAATAGGTGTAACGCATCCATCCGTGTCGCTCCATGGGCATCAATGCCGTCGGCAAGAACGCCCTGCTTTTGGTCGCGCGATTGGCCGGCACCCGCGAGCGGTACGTGCATGCATCTTTCGCGTGCCTGCTATTGACTGTCCTCTTTTTCTCGCCAAAGGCATGGTGTGTCGAACCCCCGCACATCGTCGCCCCACTCTCTCCGCAGACACCTTACCGATTGCAGCTGAGCCAGCTTCAGCACCGTGCCTATCTATCCCGGGATGGCGCGCCATCCAACGCAACATGGATAGCCCAGACGCCGGACGGCTTTCTATGGATTGCAACGCAAAACGGTTTGTACCGATTTGATGGGGTACGTTTTGATAAGAGTGTGACTCGCCTGTTGCCAAGCACGAACGTCTTTTCGCTGTATGCAGAATCCAATGGCGACTTGTGGATCGGCTACACATTCGGCGGGATAAGCCTGCTGCACGATGGAAAAGTATCGAATACCCCCGCCACCGTGCTCCCCGGTGGAAGTGTCATCGGTTTTGCAAGGACCAGGAACGGAACACTCTGGATTGCAACGACGCGCGGTGTAGCCCGGCAGAAGGACGATCATTGGGAAACGGTTGGCTCAGCTCAAGGCTATCCCGGTCGTCAGCCGCAAGCATTTGGAGACGTCAACGGAAAGCTCTATCTCATCGATACTGACACCGCCTACGTGCTCAATGAGCATAGCAATCAATGGCAGCCTGTCGATTTTTTGCAAGCCAAGCACGATCTGATCGGTCTTCCCGCTGGCGTAGCGTTGACGAAAAACTATCCCTACTGGGCAAGCTTGCGCGATCCATCGGGCGCATTGTGGTTCACGCGTGAAGATCAGGAAGGCGTCACGCGAGCTCGTTGGAGCGATGGAAATAATGCGCCTCCCAACGAGGAACGCTTTGATCGAAGCAACGGATTGACGGGCCAATTCGCGTTGATTTATTTCATGGATCGCGAATCCAATGTCTGGGTGGCGACGGACGGCGGCATCGACCGCTTTTCGATCGGAAAATTTACGCCGGTTCACTTCCCGAACAAGTTCCCGAACGAAGTGACTAACGTCACCATCGCTGCCGATACACACGGCGGCTTATGGGTAGGCAGCCTTCGGGAATATGGTTTGTATCTGAAGGACGACCAGGATCCTGTCCGTATTGCCGGCTTTGGACTCGGTGCAGACTGTTCAATGGTAGACAGTCACGGCGCCGTATGGATGCCGGGAAGAGATGATGTAGAAACGTATGACGGCTCCCACGTTACCCACGTTCCGCCGCCGCCCGGGACGTTGATTGATCTGGCCGGTGGCCGATACCTGCAAGGTTGCCAAGGTATCGCGGAAGATGCAGCGGGTGACATCTGGATGTCCATCGTCAAAGTCGGCGTCTTCAAGTTGTCCAACGGAACCTGGACCCTCAACGGCGGCCTGAAAGCCTTACCTAGTGGAGCGGCCATTCGCGTCATGGGCGATGAGTCCGGACACATCTGGTTGACGTATCCCGGCAGCCGCATTGCCGTCGTCGACCGCACCCAAGTAACGCTCTACGACAGCAGCAACGGCTTGAATGTGGGAAATGTACTCGGCCTGCAAGTGCGTGGCGGTCACGTCTGGGCTACCGGTGACAAAGGTGTCGCGCACTTGTTTCCATCGGGTGCGTTCAAGAATTTGATCGGAAAAGGCGACAACGCCTTTCGCAGCGCATCGGGTGTCGTCCAAACGCAAGCTGGCGAGCTATGGCTCAACGGACCCGACGGTGTCTATCGGATTAATGCAAGCGAGATGGCAATGTGGCTCAAGCAGCCCAATTACACGCCAAGTTTCGAGCTATTCACCCAAGCGGACGGCATCAACGGCGCGCCGCTTCCCATCCGCCCTGGGCCAACGATGGTCGAAAGCACGGACGGACGCATATGGGTCGCGACCAAGCAAAATCTTTCCTGGATAGACCCGGCTCACATCCGCCGCAATGCGATTGCACCGAACGTAACCATCAGCATGCTCGCGTCGGGCAATTCCAACTGGCCCGCATCGTCTGTGCCATCGTTGCCGCCGAGCACGCGCAACATCCAGATTGCCTATACAGCGCCGGCGCTATCCATGCCGGAGCGCGTGCATTTCCGTTATCGGCTTAAAGAAGTCGATGGCGATTGGCAGGACGACGCAGGCCGGCGCGAAGCCTTCTATACCAATATGCAACCGGGAAGCTATCACTTCGAGGTCGTTGCCTTTAACGAAGACGGTGTCGCGAGTCCGCAACCGGCAACATTGAATTTCACGATCATGCCTGCCTTCTACCAGACGATGTGGTTCAAGGCGCTTATCGCAGGTGTCGTTGTGCTTGCCCTTTGGATGATCTACCTGCTCCGCCTTGGGCTTATCGAGCGGCGCTACCGGCTTCTCATGATAGAGCGTCTCGCCGAGCGCGAGCGCATTGCACGCGATCTGCACGACACCTTACTGCAAGGCATGCAAGGCGTTCTTCTGCAAGTGGAGATGCTATCCAACAGCCAGGATCTATCGGATACGCAGCGACTGCGAATAACCAAGATCGAAGAAAAAATGCGCGCAGCGCTGATCGAAGGACGTGACGCCATCAGTGCGCTTCGTCATGGAGAACCCGATCACGCACATCTGATAGAAAAGCTGAAAACCATCGGCAACGATGCAGCGATTCATTCAGACGCGCGCTTCTCCGTACGCGTCGAGGGCGAGGCACGACCACTTCGCGCCGAGTCGTGCGAAGAAATGATCGCCATCGTGCGGGAAGCCGTCATCAATGCTTTCAAGCACGCCCAGGCCGAGTGGATCGTCGTATCCGTCAATTACACCGAGAAAGCTCTTACGGTAGATATCACGGACAACGGTATCGGTATCACCGAACAGCAAATCCAGGACAAGCAAAAAGAGGGGCATTGGGGCATCGCCGGCATGCGCGAACGTGCAGCGAAACTCGATGGCCAACTGACGATCCGAAGGGCCCATCCACGCGGCACCATGGTCGAGCTGATCCTGCCTTGGCACGCGATGGAAGCCGCGCGTGCGTCGATCAAGTCTCGCCGGCACTTCAGCGGCCGCGACGAATGACGTTTGTTGCTATCCGCGCATCTACTCGCTTCTCGAAAGACATATTCGCGCTGCGTTAACAATTGACAGCGACATATGGATTTCGTCCATGCGCGGTCAGACACGTACAAGCCCACTACGGCCTATCGCGCTAATGTCTTGAAAGCCGTCGGCATTCCCCTGCAACGCAATCGTCGAGTGCCATGCACCCACCCTCTTGCCGCGCTGCGCAGCAAGGCGCGCTCCTCACTTCAAGACCCGGGAGATCACCACCATGGCCATGTCCTCCGCCGATTATGTCGCCAAAGTCCTGGAACAGGCGGGCGTCAAACACGTTTATGGTGTTGTCGGCGATTCGCTGAATGGGCTGACCGATGCTTTCCGTCGCAACTCGATCGAATGGCTGCATATGCGTCATGAGGAAGCGGCAGCGTTCGCCGCAGGCGCCGAAGCGCATTTGACGGGTGAGCTCGCCGTTTGTGCAGGCAGTTGCGGACCGGGCAATCTTCACCTCATCAATGGCTTGTTCGATTGCCATCGCAGCGGTGTGCCGGTGTTGGCGATTGCCTCGCATATTCCAAGCAGCGAAATCGGCATCGACTATTTTCAGGCGACGCACCCGGAAATCCTTTTCAGGGAATGCAGTCATTACGTAGAACTGGTTTCCAATCCTGCACAGTTGCCGCAAGTGCTTGGCAGGGCCATGCGCGCAGCGGTCGGGCGGCGTGGCGTGGGCGTCGTCGTCATTCCAGGCGATGTATCGCTGAAAGATGCCGTCGCTGAAGTGCCTCGCTGGGTGACGCCTTCGAAACCGATCCTGCATCCGTCGATAAAGGATCTCAAACGACTGACCAATCTACTCAAGGATGGCAAACGAGTCACCCTGTTCTGTGGTGCCGGTTGCGCCGGCGCGCACGATGAAGTTGTGGAATTGGCTCGCCGTTTGAAGGCGCCGATCGTGCATACGCTGCGCGGCAAGGAGTTCCTGGAATACGACAATCCCTACGATGTCGGCATGACCGGGCTCGTCGGCTTTTCATCCGGCTATGCCGCCATGAAAGATTGCGACACCTTGCTGTTGCTCGGCACCGACTTTCCCTACCGGCAGTTCTTTCCGACACACGCCAAGATCGCACAGATCGATGCGCGTCCCGAGGCACTTGGCAATCGCTGCCCACTTGAGCTTGGTTTGATCGGCGACGTCCGTGAGACGCTGCAGATGCTTGTTCCAACCATTGCGGAGAAAACCGACTCCAGCCATCTGGACGCGGCATTGGCGCATTACAAAAAAGCCCGTGAAGGACTCGATGAGCTAGCCGACCCAAGGCGCGGCAGCGATCTTATCCATCCCCAGTACGTGACAAAACTAGTGAGTGAATTGGCCGCGGACGATGCCATTTTCACCTGCGACGTTGGCTCACCGATCTTGTGGACCGCACGTTACCTGAAGGTCAACGGCAAGCGTCGCATTGTCGGCTCCTTCAATCATGGTTCCATGGCGAATGCGATGTTGCATGCCATCGGCGCGCAAGTCGCTCATCCCGAGCGTCAAGTGATATCCATGTCGGGCGACGGCGGCTTCGCCATGATGATGGGCGATTTTCTGACGCTGACACAGTTGGATCTACCCGTAAAGATCGTCGTGCTGAACAACGGCACGCTGGGCTTCGTCGAGATGGAGATGAAAGCGAACGGTTTCATCGATTCCGGCTGCGATTTGATCAACCCCAACTTTGCGCAAATGGCGAACGCCGTTGGTGTCAAAGGCATTCGCGTAGAGCGCCCCGAAGACCTTCGCGCCGCGCTGACCGAAGCGCTTTCGCATGACGGCCCTGCGCTGGTGGACGTGGTAAGCGTCAGGCAAGAACTGGCCATGCCGCCGAAGACGACATTCGACGAGGCTTACAAATTCGGTCTCTTTATGATGAAAGCAGTGCTTGATGGACGCGGCGGTGAACTGATCGACCTGGCGAAGGTCAATCTGCTGCGTTAATCGCTGAAATTAAAATGCAAATGAAATCAAGCGCGATTGGAGAATCGCGCTTGATATGTCGGCGAAATGGCGGCGAAACGGAGTCTACTTTACCGAGTGATCGGCAAGCGTCTTCAGATCGGTCACCGAATACGAAACACCCATGCGATAACCATTGCCGCATCGCACCGGTGCCAGGTCCGAAATTTCTTCGTTCTCGCACTCCGGCAACGTCAACTCACCCTTGCCCATCCATGCATCGGCCACGGTGAAGTTGTCCATCACGGATTCCACCAACTCATGCACGGCAGGACGTTCCCACTGCCCCGCTGCGAGTCTCGGAAAGTGGCGCATGTTCACGGTAGGCCGTGAACTCATTGCAGCGGGATCTGTCACGGGCTTTTCAAGCGTGACGATACCTTTCGCAATACGTTGTCCATCCGTTGAAGCGCTCGCACCAAACCGGCTACCAGGTGCAAGCTTGACGGCCGCGGGACCTTTCGTGTTGAACGTGCGCGTCTGGAAAACTGAACCGAGACGCTTTGGGAACCCTTGTGCCCAACCGCGTGCCAAGGCCGCATCGTTGTCGACAAAGATATAAGGACAGTACGCAATGGGCCGACCATCGAATAACGCATCGACAAGGATGAAAAATTCCCGGTACTGGTATCGAGCGGGATTAAGCAATTCATCGTGCTCGCCCGTGAATTGCCAATCGATGAAGTACCCCTGCGCATGACCCTCTGCCTTGACGTCGGCTTGCAACTCGGAGGGCAAAAGGGCTGCGACAGCATCCGGACGCGCCCAGAAATCGATGACAAGAAAATCGCCCGCATAGTGCCAAGGCGGTGGCGGCGAAATGTTGGAGAGGCCGCGTGACGTATAAGGAACGAAGAAATTACGTTTCATATGACCCTTCCCGGATGAATGTCGGATCAGTTGGCGATCGGCTTCGTAGCCAGCGGGGAGCCGGTCGATAGGTCGGCGTGACTTCGATAGCAACGACTATGGCATCCGTCCTTCGGTCGATCTTGGACAAATGTGACAGCGATGGCCGAAAACAGTCGTTCCGCCATGAACGCCGAACAACGTTCTGTCGATCAACTCTCCCGTGCTCCATGCTCATCCACCCCATCGTGCGCGCCGTGCTTCCCCAGGCTGATGACGAGCGAACCTCGAATTACTCTTTCGAGCATTGAAGTACCATGAGGCCCGGCGCATAGTCCCGGCTGGACCGAAGTACGTACCCGCTGCTTCCGCCTATTTATTTTCTAGGTAGATTTCCCAAGGTGCGTCGCTTGAACGAGAACGATCAGAGGGAACGATACGGAGTTCTCATCGTGGATGACCATCCGGTCATGCGGGATGGTTTACGGGCCGTTATCGAGCAAGAGCCCGACATGGAGGTGGTTGGCGAAGCTGCCGATGGCAGAGAGGCGATCGAGCAATTCCAGAAACTATTACCCGACGTCATGTTGATCGATCTGCAAATGCCAGACGTCGACGGATTGCAGGCCATCACAACCATTCGCAACGAATTTCCCGATGCGACCATCATCGTGCTCACCACCTTTCCCGGCGATGCACGCGTCGTGCGTGCTTTCACGCTTGGCGCAACGTCCTATCTTCTTAAAACGGCGCGTCGCGATGAAATCATCAAAGCCGTTCGCGGCGCACTTTTCGGGCGTCACACCGTCGCCCCGGAAGTCGCACAGGAGATCGCCAGCCATACCGGAGAGCAAGGATTGACGGAACGCGAAGTCGGCGTACTGAAGCTCGTCGCTCAAGGCCAAAGCAACCGCGATATCGCCGATAGCCTTTGTATTTCGGAAGATACCGTCAAAGCGCGCATGAAAAGCATCATGGGTAAATTGGGTGCCGAAGATCGCACGCACGCCGTCATGATCGCTATCCGCCGCGGCTTCATGGACTCCCAACCCTAAGCAAAAAAAGTACCCATACGGGGGACGCATCCTCGGCGCGGGAACCGCGATCATGGATCGTGCGCGCTTATCGGACGCCTTGACGAAAAAACCGAAAGAAGACCAAAACAAAACCGCGATTTCACGACAGTACGCCGTATCTCACCTAATTTCTCTATCCAAAGGACGAATGACACGTTGCGCGAATCAACGGTCAGCTAGGTGAGTTGGGTGATCTTCTTTTTTAATGTTACCGCGTACCGCAAGCCATCCTGACAGCGTACGTGACCGGGGCAGCATTGGCTTGATTCAGTACGCCCCACGACGGCGGAGGGTGGATCCATGAATCTCTTGTCCGTTGCGAGCGGCGCAACCACTCCCGTCGATTTGGGATGGGTGCAGGACTGGCACGATCTCGACGATCCCGATGAAGCGCTAAGGAGACTGCTCGAGTCGGCATGGCGTGCGGTTGGCGCCCTGCAGGGAACCGACGTGGTTTTGCTGACGGCGATGCTGCGCAAAGCCTTCCTGCAAAAAGACCGCTTCCTGCGTGACTTCCCTTGCGATGAAGTCGAGACATTGCTTGCGCTGGGAAGCCTTTGGGAAGACGACATCGACGAAGCGATGTTTCGCGCTCAGTCGGTGTTGGCACGCGGAACCGGAGCGAGGTACCGGTCGACCCTGACTACGGTCATGAAGTTTTGCTCCTGGCGTACGCGTGACTTTATGCCGTTCTATGAATTATCACGGGGAAAAGCGCCTCGTGGTAATGCCATGTCTGTGCTGATGGCAATCATCAACCTGTCCATCGAAGCCGCGGCAGAGGCCGAACAGCTACGCTTCAAATTGGCCGAACGCCTGGCCAAGGACGCACTGTTTCTGTGCAAGGGCTCCGTCGGCACAGAAGCCTATGCATCGCTCCTTCCGACCTCCGTGCTGGCTCAGCTGCACTACGAAGCCGGCGCCGTGGATGACGCGGACACGCTGCTTCGCGGGCGCCTCAGTGCTATTGAAGAAAGCGGCGCGATCGAGAGTGCGCTCATCGCGTACATCCTTTCCGCCAAAATCGCCGCAGCCAGAGGGAACCAAAACATCGCGTTGCTGCTGCTGCACCGTGGCGAACAAATAGGCGTGCAACGACGTTGGCATCGACTGGTACTAGGCTGCAAGGCGGAAGAAGTTGCCCTGCACATTCACGACAACCGCCTTGACCGCGCCGAGACAGCCTTGGCGCAACTTAACGAGTTTTATGGTGACGTCGACGCTAAAAGCCGTCCCAAAAATATCGACGCGTGCCCTATGCAGATCGCAAACCTTCGCCTGCAGCTGGCAAACGGCCCGGGGATCAGTACGGCCCGGTCACTTGACGATCTGCGCAACGCGGCCTTGCATCGCAATCACCCTGCCCTGGTCGTCAAACTCACAATCCTGCTATCGAGCGCGCTTTATACGCTGGGGCAGATAACGCGTGCGCACGAAGAATTGCTGGCGGCGCTGCATCAAGGTGCCACCGCAGGGTTGTTTCGAAGCTTTCTCGATGACATGCCGTTGATCGAAGCACCCCTCAGGCAACTTTGGCGATCTGGCGAAACCAGGACTCCTGGACATCTGGGCCTGTACATCGGCCGGCTGCTCACGACGCCCGTGGTGCACGCGTCGCTACCGAAAAAATTCAGAACAAATCATCGGCTTGTAGAATCGCTAAGCGCCCGGGAGACGATTATCCTACGCTTGATGAGTCTGGGGCTTTCCAACAAATCCATCGCTCGCGAGTTGCAGATCACGCCGGAAACCGTGAAATCGCACGCCAAACATATCTTTATCAAGCTAGCCTCCAAGAACCGCGCCGAGGCCGTGTCCAGGGCGACGGAGTTGGGTCTCATCTAAAAAAGGCGAAACGCATACTTATGCAACCGGTGCTCGAATGAAGGAATTCAAACCCTTTCGTCTGGACCCAGCCAATCACCGGCTATGGCGCGATGCCGGTGAGAGCGAGCCCGTCAGTGTCACGATCACTGCGAAGGCATTCGATGTGCTCCGTTACATGGTCGAGCATCCTGGGCGCCTGATCACGCATGATGAACTTCTTGAATCCCTTTGGTCGGGCGTCGCCGTTCAACCCGAGGTACTGAAGGGACATGTGCTGGCGATACGCAATGCATTAGGCGACGACGCACAACGCCCGCGTTACATCGAAACGCATCGAGGCCGTGGCTACCGCTTTATTGCAGATGTAACCACTGCGCAGAAGACCGATAACTTACTCTCATCCGCAACGACATCGCATCTTATTGGTAGAGCAGCGCCATTGGATGCGTTGCACGAAGCACTCCATCAGGCGCGCGAAGGCCGCCCAAAGATCGTATTCGTGCACGGCGATGCGGGTATCGGCAAAACGGCGTTGGTTGAAACGTTTTGCAGCAATCTGTCCAGTCAACATACATCGCTGTCGTACGGCCGCTGTATCGAAGGCTTCAGCGGCGCCGAGCCCTTCTATCCCGTTATTGAGGCACTCTCCCGGCTACTGAAAGGCGCCAACAGCAACAAGGTGCAGGACATCCTGGTCACCGTGGCGCCGTCCTGGGCCAATCAAGTGACGGGGCTTCTGTCCCGTGAACATCGGGCATTGCTGCAGAAAGTGGCGCATGTGTCCGCTCGTAGCCGCATGCTCGGCGAGTTCTGCGAACTGATTGAAGTACTCGCCGAGAATGAAGCGTTCGTACTGTTGCTGGAGGATCTGCATTGGGCAGATTTCTCTACACTCGACCTCATTTCTGCGTTAGCCAGACGACGGTCGTCCGTCAAGCTGCTGCTCATCGCTACGTATCGTTCAGACGATCTGGCGACGCGTGGCCCGGCACTCAGGCAACTTGTCAACGAATTGCTGCTGCACAAGTTGTGCGAGTCCATTCACTTGCATGGACTGCGCCAAAGCGACATTGCGGAGTATGTCCGGGCCGACGATTCCGAAGACGGACGTTCGTTTGTTCAACTGCTCTTGCGTCAATCAAGCGGCAATCCGCTCTTTCTGAGTACGATCCTGGATCATTTGAAGAGCATCCAGCTGGTATCCATCGATCGCGGCCAATGGAAAAGCGACGTACCGCTTTCGCAGATCCGCTTCGAGATACCCCAGACGATCGCGCATGTGGTCGAGACGAAAATTTCCAGTCTCGATGATGAGACACAACGCGTCCTGGAAGCGGCCAGTGCGGTAGGCGACGTGTTCAATTCTGTTGTACCCGCTACCGCGGCGGGCCTCAGCACGCGCCGATTCGAAGAGGTGTGCGAGGCGCTATGCCGAACCCGAACATTCATTCATCGCCATGACATGGATACGCTGGGTGGTGGCGAAGTGGTTCGGCTATACCGGTTCAATCACGCGCTGCTCAGGGAAGTGCTGCTGAACCGCCAGGGCCCCCTGCGATTGGCGCAGAGTCATGCGTTGATCGGCAAAGAGTTGGAAAAGTCGTACCCAAGCGAGTTAAGAGCGCACGCGGCATTCGAACTTGCCGAGCAATTTTCCAATGCACGCGAATGGTCCAAGGGACTCCTCTACTTAAAGATCGCACTGCAAACAGCGAAGCGCCGCTTCGCGCATCAGGATGCATTGGCCATTCTCGGCAAAGCCGACGAAATCGCGTTGCATCTTTCCAATGGCGAGCGCGAAATGACACAGACAACGCTCTTGGAAGATCGCGCTTCCATCTACGCAGCAAGCCATGATCCAAAGGCGCTTCAAACCTTCACCGATCTACTGCAGATTTCCGAGCAATTGCACTTCCCCGATGTCCAGGCACGTGCCGAACTGGGCTTGGGCTTTACGGTCAGCTGGCGAGACGCCGCTGCAAGCATCACACATCTGGAAAATGCCGCGCGCTTGAGCAGTGCGCAGCCAGAGCCGCAATTGAGGGCGCGGATCAGGCTAAGCAGCGCCGCATGGAGCATCTGGATTGGTGGATGGGACACCCAGAAGGCCAAACTTTGCGAGGAAAGCCTGATTCCTCTTCGGAATGGTCTCGACCGCGAAATCACCGCTTGGGGTTTGATCGAATACAGCATGATGTGCCTGGTATCCAGTCGATACCGGGAGTGCCTGGAAACGGTCGATACGAATCTGCAGATACTGGTAAGGCATGCCGTCGATCGTCCCGACTTCAACATCTTCCGTGCCATTTGGATGGCTCATCTCGGCCGGCCTTGGGCGTACACATTGCTGGGCGAGTGGGGCCGCGCGTTGAAAGAGTTCGATGACAGCGAGGCGCTCTTTGTCGGCAACGCCAATCGCTACAGCATCTGTGCGCTGGAAACGCTTCGCGGATTTCTTTACTGCATGGCCGGAGACTATCAAGCGACCGGGGACATTTGCAGAAAGCTCGGCTTCTACAAAGATAAAACGGGTCATCAGCCGGCTGCGCTCTACACGCCGGTGCTTCCGAATGAAATTCGGCATTGCACGCTGCTCGCCGGAATAACGGAAGTTGGGCTTGGAAATCTCGATGCAGGCATCGGCATGCTGAAGGAGCTTGAGCACGACATGCTCGAGCGGCCAGTCATCACGGATTGGTATTGGCTACTTCTGCTGGAGTGGTCACTGGCCGACGCGCTATTGCGATCAGGCGACGTCGAGCAGGCACGCGTGCATGCCGATCGCATGGCCGAGCGTTCCGACCGAACCATTGAAGTGACGTGGCGCGCCATGGCGCGTGAAGTGCGGTGCCGCGTTGCGATCGAAGAAGGCGATCTCCAACAGGCGTCGCGCGTGATCAACGATGCTCTACATATCACGGAGATGATGGGCGCGCCCATGGCGGACTGGCGAGTTCACCGCACCGCGGCCCGGTTGCATCGCGTAGAAGGCGATAGCGCCCGTGCATTGCTTCATGAGCAACTTTCCAACCGGCAAGCACAACGTTTGCTCGATAGTCTTCCGCCCGGCCATCGGCTCCAGGACACCTTTGCGCGCCTCATGGCGTAAACGAAACTTTCGCATGCTTGCGTCGTTTTCTCTTTGCTGACGCTATCGGCGGGACCGTCCCCCACGTGGGGGATAGGCGCATGAATTGGCACGATCCAATATCAAGCAGGGGCGCGTACGTCACGTCGCCCTAAACGAGATCAATGTTAAAGAATTGGAATGTGCGCGCATGCTCGATGCGCTGTGACCCGCCAATGAAGGTGGGTGGTATGCAACATGGGTGTCATACGGGATCTTCTTACACTTTCGGGTGATTCGATGTATCCCTTCGTGTCACCAAGTTTACCCTGACGAAGGCTTCGGCCATGGATGCATGCGCGTAACTTTCCAATCGGAATGCGACCATAAGGTTCGGAGAGATGCTCATGTATCACGGTGCATTCGGCGATCGGCTTGGCCGCTCCTTTCACCTCAGCGATCCACCCGTCCTGCGCAGCCAGACAAGACGAGGTGCGCGCCTCGCGGTAACGGAACTTCGCATCGACAAAGCGGGTTACGGCATGACTTCCCCGATGGGAAACGACGATGCCTACCTGGTGTGTCTGAACTTGCGAAAGCAAAGCACGCACGAACTTTGGTGCGATGGCCGTTCCGTATGTTCGACGTCGTGTGAAAGCGGCACAACGTACATGCTGGATTTGCGCCGCGACCCGATCATGTATATCGGCGATCCTCTGCATTCGCTTTATTTCTACATACCGCGTCAAGCCATTGTCGAAATTGGCGAGGAGCTCGGGAAGCGAAACGTCAGCGGTCTTGCCATTCATCCGGGTGAATGCTTCAGAGACAGCATCGTGGGCAGTATTGGGCAGACGCTGTTACCCATCTTCAATAAGGCACCTGCGGCAAACCAGGCGCTCATCGACCACCTTCTTCAAGGCCTGTGTGTATATATGGTCTCCACTTACAGTGGGTCCTCGACGCGCTCCGACATCGTTCGGGGAGCGCTTGCGCCATGGCAGCAGAAGCTGGTCACGCAGATGATGCGCGAACGCATTTTCGAAGGGATATCCATCAACGAAATGGCGGAAGCCTGCGGCCTTTCAGCAGGCGCACTGGCGCGCGGCTTCAAGAAGAGCATCGGCATGTCGCCGCATCAATGGCTGCTATCGCGCCGAGTCGACATGGCGCTCGAGCTGATGGCGGACCCCGATATCTCTCTCGCAGACATTGCGTTCAACGCTGGTTTTTCCGATCAAAGCCACTTCAGTCGCGTCTTCACGCAAAAGATGGGCGTTGCGCCAGGTGCGTGGCGGAAGTCGCTCACCAACAGCAAGCGCGCGGAAGCGGCTTGACGATACTTTTTGAACAGACCTTACCTAAGAAGGTTTTGAAGATGCACTCTCATCAACCAGCTCGTGGACGTGATTATCTTCGCGGAGCATGGGTGTCATGTTTGTCGATCGGCGTTGCCGCGTGCAGCGCCTCGCCTTCGCGAAACATTCTTGGCTCCTATTTTCCAACATGGATGGTCTGTGCACTTCTTGGCATTGTCGTCGTCGTCGTGATCCGTGGCGTGCTTGTGAAAACCGGCATTGACGCGACGCTCCCGGTACCCGTGATCGTCTATCTGAGCATGTGGACAGCGGCGACGCTGGCTATATGGCTTCTATGGCTGGCCTGAATGGAGACGACTTCCATGCAAGCCAACACCGCTGTGGGCCGTGTCATTGCCATTCTCTCCATCGTCTCGGCGCTGGCACTCATCATCGTGGCGATGATCGTGGTGGACAAACGGCCAAGAACACATGATGCCTATATTTTTGCGTATAGCGCAGGCATTACACCGGAAGTCAGCGGCCGGATCGTAGCCATCCATATTCGCAACGACCAGGTCGTCCACCAAGGGGATGTGCTGCTACAAATCGACCCGGAACCGTTCGAGCTGAAACTCCAGCAGGCCAAGGCTCAAGTCGCAGCCCTGCAGGCGGAAATCGACCTTACCGGACGGCAGGTGACGGCGCAGGGATCCGGCGCGCAAGCTGCCGCGCACGAAGTGGATCGCGCGCAACAGCAACTGGCTTTGGCGCACGACACACTCGCGCGCATGCAACCGCTCCTGGCCAAGGGCTTCGTCACTGCACAGCAAATCGATGAAGCGCGCACGAATGAACACACAGCCGCCGCGCAATTGGCCGCAGCGACACAACAAGCGGCCCAGGCCAAAGAGGCCATTGGCGATGTAGAGAGCCTGAAAGCGCAATTGCTGGGCGCCCAGGCCGAAGAGGCATTGGCAGCGCGCGATCTTCGCGAAACCGTCATCCGTGCGTCGGTGAACGGTAAGGTGGTGGGTTTCAATCTCGCATTGGGATCGTTCGCTGTTGCCGGACATCCGCTCTTTACGCTGATCGATGACAACAGTTGGTATGCCGTCGCCAATTTCCGCGAAACGGATCTGCGTGGTTTGCACACCGGCGATGCCGCCACGGTATGGGTGATGGGCAACGAAGGGCAACCCTTGCAAGGCGTGGTCGAAAGCCTGGGTGCGGGCGTTCAACCGGCGGGAGCCGCGGGTCCCGGACTTCCGGATGTGGATCGAAACCTGAACTGGGTGGTGGTCGCGCAGCGGTTTCCCGTGTGGGTGCGTTTGAATGAATCATCGCAGCCGTTCTTGCGCATCGGCGCAACGGCTTCCGTGCGAGTGAACCATGCACGCGCCGATTGAACTTCCCGCCAGAGATGCGCTGAGCCGGCTGCTCCGACGAGAACTTGCACTCAGCGACACTCGCGTTCGCGCCATCATCCGCATCACTGGATGCACCGTTGTTGCTGTCGTCATCGCCATGGTGTTTCAGGTTCCGCTGCCGGCCTATGTCGCCTACCTCGTCTTCATGGTCAGCCGCGAAGACGTCGCCTCTACGCTTATAACTGCAGTGGGCGGACTGGTTGCGGTGACATTGGCCGTCGCGTTGTCGTTGCTGTTTTACGTGTTCGACGCCGCCGAACCTGCGCTAAGAATTCCACTGCTTGCCTTCAGTACGCTGATCGGAACATTTATCGCGCGCGCCAGTCCGCTGGGCCCGATCGCCTTTTTGGCCGGTTTCGTACTGGTGTTGTCCCAGACGCTTCTGGACGACGTACCAACCACGGAATTCGTGACGCACATGGTGTTATGGCTGTGGGTCGTTGTCGCCATACCAGCAAGCATCACCGTCCTGGCCAATCTACTGACCGGTGAAAGCCCTGTTGTGCTCGCGCGAAACCGGGCCGCACAGCTGATGGAACAAGTTGCCGGCTACATCGAAAACCCTTATTCCGCAGACCCCTCGCAATTGCGCATTGAACTGCTCTCACTCAATGAGCTGAAGAACAAAGCGTTTATGTGGAATAAGAAGATCAAGGTCTTTGCGCAGGAAGACGGCCGTTTGCTCGCCATTGTGCTGGAGATGCTGCAGATAGCGCGATATCTGCCATCGAGCGTTACACCTGGTTCGAGGCGTTCCTTGGCGTATACGCTCCGGCAAAGTAGGAATCTTTTTCTACAACGTCGCGGTGTCGCAGCTGATGTTCCAAACCATGCATTCGAACCGTTGCCACCCGACGCTGCGCCATCCCATGCAGCCCTTCGTAGCGCGGCCGACGCGCTCCTCGACGAAGCATCCGGCAAATTGCCGGCTGCTGCAGTGGCCAACGCGCCAGCGACTCGAAAGCAATCGCCTGTAGAGAGCGCACTAGCGAATCGATCGCACGCTCGCTTCGCGTTCAAGGTGATGTGCGCGGTATTGGCCTCCTATGCGACTTACTCGCTCCTTGATTGGCCCGGCATACGCACGGCCGTCACCACCTGCTTCTTCATCGCACTGACGACGTTTGGCGAGAGCATCCACAAGTTGGCCTTGCGACTCTCCGGCGCCGTCATTGGCGGATTGATTGCTGGTTTGTGCATCGTCTTCGCACTTCCCCATCTGACCGATATCGGCGAGCTCTGCCTGCTTATTGCCGTGGTATCGGTGTTCTGCGCGTGGATTTCCACCAGCAGCGAAACGATTGCGTATGCAGGCATGCAGATCGCGTTCGCATTCTTTCTCGGCGTCATGCAAGGCTACGGCCCCGCGGACGACCTGACGGAGCTGCGTGATCGTGTAGTCGGGATTTTCATCGGCAATATCTGGATCACGATTTTCTTTACCACGCTCTGGCCAGTCAGTGCCGTGGGTCAAGCGCGTGAGAAATGGTCCTCTGCGCTCAAACAACTTAGCGACCTGCTCGTCACCAAGGACGAAACAACCGTCGCCTCGAGCCGAGCGGAGATTTGCAAGAAAGTTTGCGAAGCATCCGAATTGAACGCGCGCGACCTCTTCGAATGGCGCTTTCTTTCGCGCGAGCGCGAGGCTGATCGCATCGTTCCTGAAGCACCGCATATTGAGCAAATAACCGCGTCCGCATTTGTATTGCTTCGACTTAAGGAGAATGCAGCTTTGCTGCCCAGTGACAACGAAGCGGACACGCTTACTTCGCAGCGATTGATGGCGCTTTCGAACGGGAAGCACCCTGAGCCGCCAGATGAGCGTCTACGTTCAGCGCCACCCACGCTGTTGAGCAAGGCACGGGAGCGCCTCAACGAGGAGATCGATCATGCATCGCGCGCGATCTGATTTCCCCCTCTTTGCTTGCGTTCCATTCGTGTTCGCAGTCGGGCTCGTCTTGTGCGGCGGTACAGCGACTGCACAGTCGACATCATGGGCCCATACGTCATCGGATGACGCGCTGGCCATCGCCGGTCATACCGAAGCGCCTGCACTTGAAAATCGTACTTACACGCTGTCGGAACTTCTGAATATCGCGTTGAATATCAACCCGAAGACGCGTGAGGTCGAGCAGGAAGCGATTCAAGCCAATCTTGCCGTCCAACTGGCCAAGACCCAGTACTCACCACAGGTCAGCGTCAATGCGCTTGGCGGCATCCAGCGCACGCCGCTGGCGATCCCGCCAACCGTCTCGCCCAAGGGCTATTTCGTGTCGTCGACGCGAGAGGCTTTCCCCACCATTGAGCTGAAATGGTTGCTGTTCGATTTCGGGCGCCGCAAGGGTGAAGTCGAAGCGGCCAAACATACTGCTTTGGCCGCCGAGTCGGGTTTGCTGGGCGCACAGGAAAAGTTGATATTCGATGTGTCGCAGGCCTATTTCCAGGCGGCGTCCAGCCAGGGCCAGGTGCGCGCTGCGCAAAAGGCGCTGGATGCGGCCAAGCTGACCGAAGAGGCAGTCGCCGACCAGAAAAAGCACGGACGCGCCACCGTGGTGCAACTTGCCGAAGCACAACGCCAGACAGCAGCGATGCGTCTGGCATTGACGAAAACCACGGGCGACGCCGACACAGCCTTTGCATCACTCATCGCCACGATTGGATTGGATCCGGAAACGCATTTCGAGGTCGCTTCCTTGAGCGACGCATCCGATGCACCCACACCCGGATCGCTTCGTGCATTGATCGACGAAGCGTTGCAATCGCGCCCGGACATCCTCGCCGCGACCGACAAGATTGCAGCATCCGATGCCAAAGTCGACACCGCGCGCGCGGCGTATCGCCCAACGATCAGCCTTTCCGCACAGGTGCTTCAGAACATCGGCGAAATAAGCAGCGACGGCAGTCCGTATTCCTCCATCAATCGAACGGGCGAAGCGTTGTTTGTGTCGTTCGAATGGCCGCTGTTCGATGGCGGCGCGCGCGCGACCAATGTTTCGCTGGCGGTCTCCCAAAGGACGGAAGCTGAGGACGCATTAGCGGAAGCCAAAGATACGGCCTCCCAGCAAGTGGTCGAGGCTTACAACAATCTCAAGACCAGCCTGGACAACCGCAATCAGGCGCTGGCCTATACGCATGCATCGGAAGTCGCTTATCAAGCGGCGCTCGATTCCTATCGGCGCGGCCTGACCAGCGTCACCGAACTGACAAGTAATGAGGCTGTGCTCGCTCAAGCCGAAGCCAGTCAAGAAGACGCCAACGCAAGCGTGAGCATCGCGCAAGCAGCACTGGACCTGGCCATTGGAAGACGGCCCTCCTCGCATTAATCCCCCGATCCCTCAACGGGACTTCCACGTCACGTCCTCAAGCGGAGCCAGCCATGAGCAAGAAAGTCGCTGAAATTATCGTAGAAGTCCTCGAACAGGCGGGCGTCAAACGCTGCTACGGCATCGTCGGCGATACGTTGAATCTGATCGCCGAACATCTCGATAAAAGCCCGATCGAGTGGGTGCATGTTCGCCACGAAGAAGCAGGCGCTTTCGCCGCCGGTACCGAGGCACTTTTTACCGGTCAATTGACCGCCTGCGCGGGCAGCTGCGGACCGGGAAGCCTGCACTTCATCAACGGACTTTACGAAGCCAACCGCAATCGTTCGCCGATGGTATTGATTGCCAGCAGCATCTTGATGAGCGAAATGGGCTTTGAGTTTATCCAGGAAGTCGATTTCAAATCCGTCTTCAAAGAGTGTTCGGTCTTCTGCGACATGATTCACACCGCCGATCAGGCGCGCAAAAAAACGGTCATGGCGTGCCAGGCTGCCATTGCGAAGCGCGGCGTCGCGGTATTGATCGTTCCTGTCGACATCTCGCATAGCGATGTGCACGAAGATTTTCCGTATCACGTTCACTTCCCGCGCCCGACCGTTCGCCCCAACGACGATGAACTCGCGGAGATCGCGAAGATTCTCAATGCCGGAAAAAAGGTGACCATTTATGCCGGATCCGGAGCCGAAGACGCATTGAGCGAAATTCTCGCCGTCGCCGAGCAGCTCAAAGCTCCTGTCGCACATACCTCACGCGGAAAGAGCTTCCTGGAGCACAACAACCCGTACAACGTCGGCATGACGGGCATTCTCGGAAACGAGGCGGGCTACAGGGCCGTCCTGGATTGCGACACTCTTCTTCTGCTCGGAGCCGACTTCGCGTGGCGCCAGTTCTATCCGGACAAAGCCAAGATCGTGCAGATCGACCTGGACCCCACGCATCTTGGTCGACGTCATCCCGTGACGCTGGGTGCCGTCGGCGATATAAAACCAACGCTGCGTGCACTGCTTCCGCTTTTGGAACAAAAGACCGACGGCAGTTTCCAGAAGACTTATGTCGATCGCTATCACGAGCATCAAGCGTCCTGGAAAAAACAGCTGGCTCCGGGTCATAACGACACCATCCCTGGGTCGTACCTCACATCCGTTATAAGCAAACACGCAGCGGACGACGCACTCTTTACGGGAGATGACGGCACACCGATTTTTTGGGCGACGCGCTGCATCGATACGAACGGCAAGCGACGCGTCTTTGGCAGCCTTCTGCACGGCACCATGGCGACGGCACTCGCCGGTTCATTTGGATTGAAGAAAGCAGCGCCCGAACGACAAGTCATCGCGCTCTGCGGAGATGGCGGTTTATCGATGCTGTTCGGCGAACTGCTCACCACCATTCAAGAAGACATCCCCGTCAAGATCGTCGTCTACGACAACAGCAAGCTGGGCTTTGTCGAAATAGAACAGATGTCCGAAGGCATGCTCGATACGTTTACGCGCATGAAAAATCCCGACTTTGGAAAAGTGGCGCAGGCCATCGGGCTATGGGGAAAAACCATCAGCAAGGCGTCCGAGCTGGACGCGGCCATCGATGAATTGCTCGCCCAGCCTGGTCCGGCCTTGCTCAACGTAAAGGTCAATCCACTGGAGTTGACCAAGCCGCCATTTATGGAAATGAAACCGGTCATGGGCATGGCTTTGTACACCACGCGTGCCATTCTTCACGGGCGCGGCGCCGACGTTGTGGAAATGATTCGCGAAAATATCTGACGTCATTGTGGACGAATGCACGAGACGGCACGGACTCCGTGTCGTCTCGTGATGCGTTGGATCACATTAATCTCAGTTCGCCGAATACGTGGTGTCTCGCGGGTGTAGCAAATCTTCCAACCCGATGCGCCGAAACATTTCTGTACGAACGCGATCGGCTACACCGTTGACGATTTCGCAGCCATCCTGCGATGGATCGATATGCACGCGGAATGGGCGCTTGCCGAAGGGCGTATCCACGACCTGTACGATGGCATCCGCCACGGCACTTACATCGGCGTCGGCAGGTTCGAGCGAAGCCAGACCCTTGAGGCTCTGCTCCGGCAGACCGGCATACGGCCCCTGATCGTATTCCGTAGCGCGTGCTTTATCGGAAGGTGAGCCCGAATGCGCAAAATGATTCGTGCCCTTGGTAAATGCACCCGGCACGACGATCGAGGTCTCGATACCCCAGCGCGCCAGCTCGCTAGAGTAACTGACGGCAAGCGAATCCATCGCCGCCTTCGCGGCAAAATAAGGTGAAAGATACGGTGGCGTGCCGCCGCGTGCGCTGCTGCTGGAAACCCAGATCAGCAATCCGCGGCCCTGTTTGCGCAACTGAGGAAGCGCGGCGCGATTGACGCGCTGTGTGCTCAACACGTTGATGTCGTACAGCTGTGCGAATTGTTCCGGCGTAAAAGCCTCGGCAGGACCAAACGACATATGACCGGCGTTGTGAATGATCACATCGAGCCGTCCATGCGCCGCAATGATCTGCTGAATGCCCGTCTCGCAGGATGCCTCCGAGGCGACATCCAGCTCCACCGTACGCAGATCCACAGCATGCTCAGCGGCGTACTGCTGAACAGCCGCAACCTGCGGCGCATTGCGGCCCGTGGTTTCACGCATGCTCGCGTAGACGGTATGTCCGGCGTGGGCAAGCGCGCGTGCAGCGAGCGCACCGAAACCACTGGATGCACCGGTAATGACGATGACTTGTTTCATGATTCGTTCTCCTTGCGTGGAAGTTTGAAATTGAGCGAACGTTTGCCGTGCCATCCGCGCGCGATCAGATGATTCCGCCATTGGCACGCAACACCTGCCCGTTCACCCAGCCACCATCCGGACCTGCCAGAAAGGCGACGGTATTGGCGATATCGCTCGGCTCTCCCAACCGTTCGAGAGGAGCGAGCTTGGCCAAACGGTCGACCACTTCCTGCGGCTTGCCTTTCAGGAACAGATCCGTCGCTGTCGGGCCCGGTGCAATCGCGTTGACCGTGATGTCGCGCCCACGCAACTCCTTGGCAAACACGCTCGTCATCGCTTCGACGCCCGCTTTGGTTGCGGCATACACCGCATACGTCGGTTGCAACAGCGCGACGACGCTTGAAGAGAAATTGATGATGCGGCCGCCTGCACGCAAACGCTTCGCCGCTTCGCGCAACGTGTTGAACGTGCCCTTCAGATTGACGGCGATCTGGCGATCGAACGAGGCGTCATCGGCGTCGGCGATTGTGGCAAGGCTCATGATGCCTGCGTTGTTGACCAACACATCCACACCACCAAAAGCGGTCTCGGCGGCATCGAACAATCGGCGCACATCTGCGGCATCGCTGACGTCGGCTTTCGCAGCCAGGGCATGGCCGCCCGCCTGCTCGATCGTACGCACCAGGGCCTCGGCCGGTGCAGCGTTTTCCGCGTAATTGACGATGACCGTGAAACCGTCATTCGCCAGACGTTGTGCGATCGCTGCGCCGATACCCCGCGAGGCACCGGTCACCAGGGCGACTTTCTGAGTTTGCTTGTTCATGAGTTTTCTCCAGGACCAGCACCGTGCCGGCTTGGAAGAACTCTAGGCTTCCTACCTGGATAAATAATCAGTGCTAATCTGGCAACATAATTCTCCATGAGCGAACAATGAGGCCGCTATGGATCGCCTGGACGTCATGCGTCTGTTCACCCGGATCGTCGAGCGGCAAAGCTTCACCCTGGCCGCTCAGGACCTCGAATGGCCGCGTTCGACGGCCACGCAAGTCATCCAGGACCTGGAAAAGCGGCTGGGTGTGCGGCTGCTGCAGCGAACGACTCGCCACGTAAAAGCCACGCTGGACGGCGAGGCGTATTACCGCCGGTGCATCGCCATTCTGGGCGACGTCGAAGATGCTGAAGCCGCCTTCAGCGACGCCAAACCAAGAGGGTTATTGCGGATCGATGTCCATGGGACGCTGACGCGCCACTTCGTGTTGCCGGCGCTCCCGGCTTTTCTCGCCAGGTATCCGGATCTTCAGCTGCATATCGGTGAAGGAGATCGCCTTGTCGATCTGGTCAGTGAAGGCATCGATTGCGTCCTGCGCGTGGGCGACTTGCAGGACAGCGCAATGGTAGGACGGCGCGTTGCGTTGCTCGAAGAAGTAACGTGTGCGAGTCCTGCCTACATAGCCCGTCACGGCAATCCTGAGAGCATCGATGACCTCACGGAGCACGTCAGCATCGGCTTCGTATCGTCGGCGAGTGGCATGACATTGCCGCTCGAGTTCACCGTCAACGGCAATGTGCGACACGTCGCACTACCCTCAACATTGACCGTCACCAGCGCGGAAACCTACGTCGCTGCCGCCAAGCTAGGACTCGGATTGATACAGGTTCCGAGGTACCACGTTCAAGCAGACTTAGCTGCGGGAACACTGGTCTCGGTGCTTCCCGATTTTCCACCTTCGCCAACTCCGGTATCACTCCTGTATCCGCATAGTCGGCAGCTCTCCCCGCGTGTGCGCGTTTTCATCGACTGGGTAACACAGGAATTGGCTTCGTCGCAGAAGAACGTCTAGCGTTATTCGTTTGAGCAAGCGGGATGTCTGCCTTGGGTCGAAAGAGGAGATCTCTAAGCCCAGCATTTTCAATAACTGAGAACCTTAGTGCCTGGCTAGAACTTCTACCAAGACCACATCATTGGATCGCATGGGAATGGATACGCTCGCCATTCCATTCGAATCGATCACCAGCGCCCGCACTTCGGGGTGATCTGCTGTTGTGGTCTGCAGTTGCCGCAGCTGATTCCCATTGAGTGACGCAGGTGAACCCATGCTCAGGTAAGCCGTATAGGCATCGTTGGCGTCATAGCCCGTTCGATAGATAGCGACCTGATACGTACCAGACTGCATGTGCCTAAGATCAAGACTCACCATCCGAGCCGGTTGCGACAGAAGTATCTTGGTATAAAACGGTCGATCGCTTTGCTGTTGTTTGGGTTGCACAAAATCCCAGACCAGCGCCTTGAGCAAATGGTCGTTCCACGTGACATAACTTTGCGCATCGGCAGTTTTCAGTTCCGTGCGGCCAAGGCGGTGCAGATACTTGTAGGCGAAGTAGGCTGGCTTGCGAATGCCTTGTGGATTCAGCAAGCCAAAACCGCCCTGAAATGGCGCAGTCGGCGGTCCGGGTTCTTCGAACAAATCGCTGAAGGTCCAGTAGCTCATGCCTTGCGCCATACCTTCACAGGCCTTGAGTTTGCTGAGAATGTAGGCAGCACTCACATACGAATCATGCACTGGGTCGCGCGGCGTGTAGCTGGTGCTCCATTCGGTGAAGTAAAGCGGCAAACCGGGTCTAGCGGAATGGTCGATCTGTCCGCGCACGCGACGCACATCGCCGACAATCGCATCGGCAGACGGTGATAGCTTCGTGTCGCTTTCGCCATGCTCGTCGAGGAAGCCGCCATCCACGCCGTACGTATGCGTGGTGATGAAATCGAGTGGCACGCCGGCTTGCACGGTGTGTTGGATGAACTCAGGCACCCATGCCGCACCGGCGGTAGCTGGGCCGCCTACTCTCAATTGCGGATCGATGTGCTTGATGGTTCGCGCGGTCGCATCGTAAAGATCGAAGTACGCCTTTTGATCGCCGCCCTGCCAGAAACCGGGAAGGTTGGGCTCGTTCCAGACCTCGAAATACCACGTTCTGATTTCTTGTTGTCCGTAGCGTTGTTCCAGATGCCGGACGAAAGCCTCAACCAATCCTGTCCATTTTGGAAGTTGTGGATGCGAAGTGTTGCCCTTCCAATAGAAGATGTGCTGATCGGATGTTTTCATTGCCTCCGGCGTAAATCCAAGTTCAACGAATGGCCGGATGCCCAACGTGAGCAATCTGTCATAGAGGCGGTCGATTTTCGTCCAATCGTAGACCGGCTTGCCGTTCACTTCTCGATACGTGCCCAATACATCGTGAAAAATGGCATGGAAGCGAATGTAACGCGGACCCAATTCCTCGCTGACGGTTTTGAGCTGGGCGAGACTGTCTTCCCGCATCAGCGTTCCCGGATAGTCCGAGCCAATGGAAAATTCGTAGTAGCGATCAAGCGGCGATGACGCGCCATCCACGTCAACGGCGATATGCCGGATATTTTGATCGGCTTGTACAGTCGGTGCCGTAACGCAAAGAGCGATCGCGGCTAACGACACGCGCAACATAAAGTTCATCCGTCGAGCACGCATCAGTGAATATCCAGTACGACTATGGATTTCGGCGGCATTACAGCAGTTATCACTCCCTGCTTGAGCGTTGCGCCAGCAAACGCTGCTGGCATGACCCGATCCGGATGATCGAACGTGTTGGTGGTGTTGATATTCGATGCAGTCAGCTCGCGACCATCTACAGCCGAACCTGTGACGCCGAGCAACGTCAAGCGAACGGTATCCGCGTGGTGCGGGTCGAGATTCACCATTGCTATATGCACAACACCGGCAGCATCGCGTCCTGCTGTGGCGTGGACACCTGGTACGGACGCATTCCTGTATCGATACGCCGGCGCCTGCACGTCGACGGGTAGATATGTGGCACCCTGGAACACTTTGTACATGTCGAACACGTAATACGTCGGCGTCAACACCATCCTCGATTGGTCGGTGAGAATCATCGCCTGCAGCACATTCACCATTTGCGCGATGTTGGCCATACGCACGCGGTCGGCATGCGCCTGAAAGATATCCAGGGTGACGGCTGCGGAAAGCGCATCGCGCAGACTGTTCTGCTGATAGAGCGCAGCGTCACGCGCACCGGGGTCTTGATCCATCCAATTGCCCCATTCGTCGACAACCAGCGCGACGCGTTTCTTGGGATCGTATTTATCCATCACCGCGCTGTGCCTGGTGATGAGATCGTCCATGTGCAAAGCGCCCTGCAGCGTGGACATCCACTCACTCTCGTCGAACTGCGTGGCCGAACCTTTGTGCGACCAGTTGCCGGTCGGAATGGTGTAGTTATGCAGACTGATGGCGTCGATCTGGCTGCCTGCGATCGACATGACGGTATCGGTCCAGCCAATATCGTCGCCGTTCGCACCGCTAGCGACTTTGACGATCGGCGTGTTACCCGGCGCATGCACGAACGTGGCGTACTGACGGTAGACATCGGCATAGAACTGCGCACGCATGGAACCGCCACAACCCCACATCTCGTTACCGATGCCGACGTAATCGAGCTTCCATGGCTTGTCGCGTCCATTTGCGCGCCGCCGCTGCGCCAGGTCCGAATGCCCGTCCGCCGTGATGTATTCCATCCATTGACTCATCTCGCGCGGCGTACCGGTACCGACGTTGATGCTGAGGTAAGTCTTGGCGCCGATCAGTTCGGCGAAATCCATGAACTCGTGCGTACCGAACTGGTTGCTGTCTTCGCCGCCCCAGGATGCATTCATTCGAACGGGCCGCTTGTCGCGTGGGCCAATGCCATCACGCCAATCGTATTGATCCGCAAAGCAACCACCCGGCCAGCGAATGACTGGCACCTTGATCGCCTTCAACGCATCGACAACATCCCTGCGATACCCCCTGATGTTTGGAATGGACGAATGCTCCCCCACCCAGATACCACCGTAGATGCCATGCCCGAGCTGTTCGGCGAACTGGCCATAGATTTCCGGATGAATGACCGCTCCGGGCTGGTCTGCATGCACGACGACCTGTGCTTCCTGGGCGGCGTCCGCATAGCCGCTGCCCGAAAACACAACCAGCAAAGCGACAAGGCCGCCTCTCCACACCCGAACCTTTGCCTTCATGAGCCTCTCCCCAGCGGAAACATGGGAAGTCGAGCAAATTCCGGATAGCGATTTCCAGAGGGAGGCCTTTATGATTTTGATCAGGGCCTGGTGTTTTTACACGCCGCCGTGACCGCCATCGCAGACGCGACCCACCAGCCAACCTTTCGGCTCTCCGGCGAAAGTGGTGTCCGATTTAGATTGAAAGCAGATGCTGGGGGATTCAGTCTCCACATCGCAGAGACAAGTTCGCCACGCGACGCCGTCAAACACGTTCACGAGTGCCTAGCTTTTCGGCGGGAACCACACGTTCTGAATCTTGCCGTTGCGCACTTCGTATATCGCCATGGCCTCCGGCTGCCCCTTGCCCGCAGGAAGCCCGATTGCCCGCTCGCGGTCGGCCACTATCGGTCCGGTAACGACGCGCTGGACGATCTCCACATGGAATTGCTTTGGCACCCTCGCAAGAAACGCGTACGTTTTCTTGAGTGCGGGAATGCCTTTTATCACGGGGTCTTTGCCGCTTAAATCGGTGATAGTGACGTCGTCCGCATAACAGGCAGCAAACGCATCAATGTCATGCGCGTTGAATGCGTCGACTTGCGCTTGAACTACTTGAACAGGATCACTCGACGTACCACACGCCATTGCCGGCAACGTGGGTAAGAACGACATCGCACCCAACAAAAGAATACGCGTGACTTTAGTCATAGCCTTCTCCCTAGCAATGGATCGCACGAGCTTCTTAGAGTAACGACGTTACCGCCAGGAATTCCTGAAACAGTTCTGATATCGCCCTGAAAAATCCTGAATGGATGTGTTTGTAGCGAACGAACGTGCTGCGCAAAGGACAAGGGCCACCCTACCGAGCCGATTCCAGCGACGTAAGAATGTGGCTATTGCGAGGGCTTAGCGCCCGCTTGCGGCCGAAAGCGGTGAGCTGCAACCGGAACTCAAGTAACTTCGCTACCCAGCCGCATGTTGATACCGAGCGACGTCGCCAACTCACGCAAAAACTCATTGTCGCGCTTCAGCGTGATCCAGCCCGCACAGCTGTCGTCCTCGGCTTCCCAGGCCCACAAGGTATAGCCGTGCTCAAGCAGGCCGTCGTAGGCGATGGCGAATAGCGAAGCCGCATCGATATCTGTATGGAAATCGTCGTCGTCTGGATCACCATCCCAATCGATAGATATATTCCAGCGCGAGGAAAGCTCGTCGATGGCTTGCACTAATGCGCGCGTGTCGTGCCTGTCGACATAAAAGCCGGATCGCCAGTCGATCACCCTGCGGATGATGTCAATCGGCTCTACGTCATTCTCGTCCACATGGGCGGCTGCATCCCGGTAATCCGCGAACTGCTGCAAGGCGCTCTCTTCATCACCCGGATTGATCAGCAACAACAGCTGCCAGACACGCGCTTCTACCGAGTCACTGACACCCTCGTCCCCGTCCAAGTCGTGCTCGCTGTCGAAATCATTGTCGGATGAGGTCACGGGAACGCTCTTTCGGTTGCTGCTACCTATCATAACCATTTCGCGGGGGATGTCCGCTTTGGGTGGCAGCTGCCGTCGATAGCGGACATCAGGAACGATCTTTGACCGCATCGAATACTTTGGTCATCCAAGCCCCTTAGCCCCACCTTATCGACGTTAAAAAGGGACCGAACTCGCTACGGGCGAAGGCCTCAGCTATCGGTGAGGCAGCCGTTCCAGGTGAGACCTCACTGATTAATCCAATCTTTGGTTCTTGAAAAACCATCCCTGCAAACCAGACCTGAAAGCAGCCTTCCGTTTGCACCTCCTCAACCAGCTTGAATCAACCTAAAGGCTCAACCTAATCTTTTTTTGAACAGGACGAATGGTTCATCTCTCAAAAACTTCCCGGGGTGGTCGACGGCAACGCGCTGTTAAATATGTTCTGACCATTTGTCAGCGATCCTGGAACGTCCGCCGGAGCAAAGGTGCAGTCGGTGGTCGTCGAACAACTACCCTGGTTCGACCACAAAACGTTTTGCGAACCATTTGACCAAAGGATATCCACCAAACCGTCACCGTTGTAATCCGCGCTGCCAGCAATGACGTAACCTGCGAGCGTACTAGGCACACTGAAAGACGCCACGTGGTTGATCGACGCGCCATTCATGAGCCAATATCCCCATTGCGTGCCATCGGCGGTTGACCAGATCAGATCATCGCAACCATCGCCATCGAGATCGCCTCGGCCAATAATCCGCCATCCAGCCGGATAGGTCGTTATGTATTTGGATGTGTAACCTGCACCGTTGCCGAGCCAGACATAAAGATCGTTGTTGGCGCTGGTCCACATGATGTCCAGCTTCCCGTCACCATTGAAATCGCCGAGAGCAGCAGGGTAGTAACCTGGCGTGATGTTGAAGATGCGGTAGCCCGAGCGGGTGGCGCCATTCATCAGCCAATACGCGAATTGATGGGTTTGCGTGTCGATCCAGATCAGATCGTCTTTGCCGTCACCATCGACATCACCTGCGCCGACCAACGTCCAACCATCGGGATACGTACCGGCAAACTGTGAAGTGAAACCATTCACTCCGCCGAACCACACATACAGATCATGCTTGGCACTGGTCCAAACGATATCCGCTATGCCGTCGCCATTGAAATCGCCCACAGCCACCGGATAGTAGCCTTGCGCTATCGACATCGTTTTGGACACACCGTCTGCAGTCCAAAAACTGGCAAGACTGGAGCCGCTCACCAACATCGGCGACTTGCCCACGCCGAAAAAGTCGTCCTGTATCGGAACGACGAGCTTAAAAACACCTCCGCTTAGGTTGGGGCCTCCCTCAAAGACACCATAGAGCGTTCTCGGCCCAACTTGGACTAGCGATTTGAGGTCAGCCCCGTCAATGGATGAGTCTCCAAAAGAATGGAGAGCGGTGTAAGCCCCGTCTGCGGCAATTCTGAAGAAGGTACCGTCCGACCCCGCGCCGCCGACACGCGCTATTCCGTAGAGGTTGCCGTCGGAGCCGGCGACCAGCGCACTGGGCCAGTAACCCTGTTGCTCTTCCCCAACAAAGCTGCTGAAGCTATGGAGCACCGAAAAATCACCCGAGGCACTCACACGAAAGACACTTCCGTCGCCGCCATCGACCCCGGCTCCTCCCGTCAGCGCCGAGCCATACAAGTTGCCATGACCGTCTTCGATAATTTCATCAATACCTTGGCCCTCCGTCGGATCGAGCACGTGGACGACGCTTCCCACGCCATTCGAAGTCACCTTAAGGATGACGTCGCCGGTGGATGCCGCACCACCCGCTTCAGGTATGACGGTGCCTTTCGGCAACGAGACATACATGTCGTCGTTCAAGCCAAGTGCGAAGCCAGTCGGGGCAAAGCTCTCGAATGCGTAGATGTTGTTCGCCGAGCCATCTGGATTCAGCTCAAAGAGATTTGCGGTGCTTGTGGTGGTGGTGGTGTTGGCCCAAGTCGGACCCAGCGCAAGCCCGAAAATGTTGCCATCGCTTCCTGACGCAATGCTTGTCGGGCTCGTGATCTCGCCATTACCCGCATAAAAGCTGTGCAGCGAACTGAATATACCAGTCGCCGACATCGTGTAAGACGTTCCCGACGGGTCTTCGGTGGGTAAATAGACCCCACCCGCATTCGATACACCAATCAACGCACCGTTCGAGGCGAGGGTAAGAAAGTTGAAGTTGTCGGCCGGCTGGCTTACTTCAAGTATCGCACCTTCGCCGCTATTGAAGGCATGAAGCTCGGTGTAGACACCCGCTTGTGACATCGAGAACAAGCCGCCGTTATTAAGCTGCCCACCGGAACTGGTCACACCATAGATCGTTCCATTCTGACCGAGGACGATCGACTGCGGTGCGCTCAAGGTCCCGTTTCCCGCATTAAGCGGCAGACTCATGACGCTGTAATGCGCGGCGGCAGCCCAAGCTGGCATGCCTGCCGTCAAGAGATTCGCAGCCAGAAACACCAGTAGTGCGATGGCAACGCGGCCGCCCACCTTGCCACGATGATTATTCATCCATTGACCAGTAAACATGGATTCCCCCGAATCTGTTTGTGCGTAACGCTACTGGATCATTACCAAGCCCACTGGATTAAGCAACGGTGTAACTCCCTAATTGGGAAGTCAAGTCATTGCACGCCGCGCCCTCCCCGTTGATAGCTACGCGATGCCCCACTGGAACACATCCAGCCTTAATCGCGCTGATGCATGCAATTAACCATATGTGCGAGGGTAAATGACGAGTTTGTCCGCCTTGGGTCGAAAGCGGATCTTAGTGCAGGCAACAACCTATGTATTAAAGGCGGCATCTGATTTGGTCTCCATTCCTTAATCAATAAGGGATTCGGAAGTCTTCTCAGAGCGTACGCGCACGCAGGCGTGTGTGCTTATCGTACTTTGCCAAACCCACGAAGCTGCCGGAGTGCTGCCCTGAAATAAGCAGCGTCTGTATTGGGAACAGAAGCTGAGGCAGCATCGCGCGCGAGCGCCGGAAGTGCCGTCCACGGCAGTGTTGGATGCTGGTGATGCAGACGATGAAGGTGATGATTCATCAACACAGGGTGCCAGATCGCGGGCGCGCGAAAGTTGCGGGCCCGCTGCTGCTCGTCAAGCATGACATCGTAGTGCGGCAGGTTGTCCGCAACTGAGAGCCACAGCCCGCGCAGAAACATCGTTATGGCAAGCACGGGCCACCACGCCCCATACAGATAAAATGCACAGGCATGGAGTACGACCGACAGCATCCAGTCGCGTCGTATATGTGCGCGCCGTTCGGAATTTCCGGCAAAGGCTACAAACAGGCGCCGGACATCCTGGTCTATCGGGTCTTCGCTGCGAAGCTTGTGCGCGACGAGTCGGCATACCCAAGATGCGGGCAAAAATGTGAGCAGCGGCAATGCAAGTTCTGCCAGATACAAACCACCTAACAGGTGCGTGTAATAACCGATGCGCGCGAGCACGCGATGCGTCACGCCATCATGCACGTCGGGCCGATCGAATGATTCGCGTGTAAAGCGGTGATGCATCAGGTGACCGAAGCGCGCTGCGTCGTACGGCAACAGGAAGGCGATGGCTAGGACGCGCCCGAGCCATTCGTTGAGCCAACGTCGCGACGATAGCTGGCCATGAATCGACTCATGGATCAGGCCCCAGTGCGTTGGCGTCAGCACCACGAGCGGCACCGCGATCCACAGCATGGACGCGCCCCATTGCCGCAACAAGAATGGCCACGCGATGAGTTGTATCACCACGGCCGTCGCGATGAGTCCAAGCAGCGCCAAATTGGCGCGATGGTCGATGGGAGCACGCCGAGACGTTCGCCGCCCGGGCGCTGGTTGGGTATCGCCCCGCCCTGCCGCTGTCTGAGCGTCCATCTTTTCCCCACAAGTACAGAATAGTCGCCGCATAACCTAGCAGCGGCTTTTGACAGCTTAAAGATCGTGCTCGCAATGGCGCCCAGCGCACCCCATTGAGCGGTCACAATTTAACATCGGTCGAACCGCAATATCTTGCCCAAAGCGGGCGCGCTATGCCCTGCCGGGCATGGATAGCCGGGTTCCCCGGGAGACGACGCTTCGGTTCTTGCCCAGGTCCTTGGCTTGATAGAGCGCCTGATCGGCGCTTTGCATGAGCGTCGCCAAATCCTGGCCATCGAACGGATAGACGCTAATGCCCACACTTAGCGTGATGGCCAAGGTATGACCCTGCCACGCAAACGGAAGCTTGCCGGCAGCCAGAATCTTGCTCGCCACGATTTGTGCCGAGGCCTGCGTGGATACGCGAGGGAGAAGGACAATGAACTCATCGCCGCCTAGCCGGCAGGCCACATCTTGATCGCGAATCGAAGCTTTTAGACGACGTCCCACTTCTTGCAGCAATGCATCACCGGCATGATGGCCAAACGTGTCGTTGACGCCCTTGAACCCGTCGACGTCGATGTAGAGCAATGCCATATGCTCGCTGCCAGCCATCGCGCTTTCGAGAACGTGGCGAGCACGGTTTTCGAAGAACAAGCGATTGGGCAAGCGGGTTAGCGGATCGTGCTCGGCCGCCTGACGCAAACGGTCAGCAACGGCCTGCGCAACGCTGACGTCGCGCAGCACCAATACGCCACCTACAACGTGACCAAGGCGGTCGCACAAGGGCGACGCAACGTCCTCGATATCGAGAACCAATCCATCCGTGAGCAGCAATTTGCGCGGCTGCAACATGTCCACGGTGCGATTTTCGGCAATGGCCCGTGTCAGTGATGTCGAGCTTGGTTTTCCGTCGCCATCGATGACGGTGAATACATGATCGACCGACATGCCGCGAACATCATCCAGGCTGCGCTCCAGAATCTCCTGGGCGCGTTCGTTCATGTAGTTGATGTGCCCAGTGGCATCGGTGGTGATGACCGCGTCGCCAAGCGCATCGAGGGTGACCTGCAACTGCTCCTTGGCATCGAACAGGCGATCTTCCATTTCCTTGCGCTCGGATAAATCCACGACCAGCGAAAAGAAACCAATCGTGTTTCCTTTGCTGTCTACATTCGGCGTGAACGACACTTGCCTGAAAAGCTTTCGCCCTTCCCCCATGTCGCGTGACGTTTCAAAAGACACGGTCTCACCGGCCAACACTCGATCGATATGGGGCTTTATGTGTGCGTAGTGAGACTCTCCGAGGAAATCGCTGACGGATTGCCCCGGCCGAGGTGTCGCACTTGTTCCATACCATCGGCCGTAAGTGGCATTCGCGAAGCGATATGTTTCGCTGGCATCGATGTAGGCGACCAATGCAGGTACCGAATTGGTGATGCGTTCGAGCAACTCCTGGCTGCGCTTGAGTTCCGCACGCAGCTGATGCTCGCATGTGGTGTCCACGACTACACCCACATAGCCGGCCAGCTCGTTGCTGATGCATAGCGGCACAAAATGTGCGGAAAGCCATGCCAGCGAGCCATCGGCCCGAATGACACGGTACTCCCCGCGTGCATCGCCTTGCTGCGCGACCATTTCATCCAAAGCCGCGAGAACGAGTGCCGAGTCATCCGCATGAAGCGACCGCTTCCATGCGTCCAGGATGTCCTCACCTTCGGTGACGCCAATGAACTCACGGAAATGAGCATTGACGTACGTTGGCCTACCCGCTGTATCCAACTGAATCAAACCAAGCGGCGAAGTGTCATTCACGGTCGCCAACTCGGCACGACTGCGCGCGACTTCCTGGTGCGATGCGTCCAACTCTCTAAGGATCGCCAGCGCCGATGAGCGTGTTCGTATGATGAGCATGACAACGAACACGACGAAGCCTAAGAGCGTAGCAACAAGTGGTATAGCTGCCACTTTTTCCAACCACAGGCGCTGTGCGAGGGAGGAGCGCTCCTGTGTATCGACCGCATCCAGCGCTCGGCTTAGGTCCACATTGACTTGGGAATAGCGATCAGAATGGATAACGTTTGTACTCGCGTCTGCATGCCCGGCATCTTTTTGAACCAATGCCTGGCTGGCGAGAACCATGCGCGCATCGATCACGCTTCGGACAACCCCGACGTGAGCAACTTGGGCTTCGTTCCCATGGACAAGCGAAGACAGTTGCTCAAATAAATGATCGACGCTTGCGCGCGACTGCAGAAAGTCCTGACGCCCGTCCTGAAGGCCACGCACGGCATAACGCCCTATACCAAGGCGCTGCACCTGGAGCGCTTCGCGCAGCTGGTCATTGGTCGTTATCACTTCATAGTCGTAGCCGACCCAGCGTTGCGACAACAGCATCCAGCCCACGGCAAACGTGCTGCACAGCGCAAGCATCAGCGTGACGGCGATGCTGAGCCGCGTGCTTCTCTTAAGTAACCGTACGACCCGCGCCGTCATTGACCTGACCTTAGGGAAGGACATCCCAAGGCGGTTATCGGCCAAAGACGTGAGAAGTTAAGGTTACGTGGATGGCGCCGATGCCGGCTGAAACGAGCGCGTTTCGGGCCTCGGGTCTACGCGTCAGCGGCCCGGTTCAATGGATCGCTTGGTGCCCGTAACTGAGGATTCGGGTTATTTCCCACCCATCGGGAGACTGGTGCCAAATAATCAAAAATTTGGCTTCGCCAAAACATTTGCCCGATTTAATCTCACAGAACGTGTGGTGTCCCTCTTCGATGGCGCCGTACCCCTCGATGGGAAAAACCTGCATGCTTCCTGCCGTAAGCACGCGCCGGAAATTACCGCATACGTTCTTGCGCGTTTTGTCGAGGTAATTTTGCCTCGTCCACGTAACGCCACCTTTGTCATGGTAGAACTCGACGTTTGGATTCAAATAACTGACGTGCTTTTTAAGCTGATCGGGCGAGCTGCAGTTATTGAATGCGTCGAAGAATTCGGCATCCATTTTTGAGATGGTGCCAAACAAGGGGTCGCCCTTCGCAGAATCTTCCGCGTTCGATGCTACGGATGTGGCAGCTCCGGCATTCAAGGCAGCAAGGGCAAAGAAAATACCCACTAAGAACGCATTCCTGTTCATTTGTATCTCCATCGTCTGGGCAAAGGATCTATCTGGCGTCTCGGTATTGATACGTCCGGACTCAGATCGGTTGCAGACTTGGGCTATCGAACAAAGCCGTGGGCATAGCGCTCGAGCACGGATGGCTCAAGCACGTCTACGCGCTCAACCCGTTTTGACCGTACTGGATGGCCTTAGCGACGCCTCCAGCGCGTGCTTCACCTACATCGCGATGTCGCTTTGAATCGCCAGAACATCCTTGGTCGGACGATCGTACGTGTTGGACCAAATGACGTAGCCGTCGTCCGCACGGATCAGTTCGGCGGCGATGCGCAGCGTGTTGCCGGATTTGCGTACGCTGCCTTCCAGCACATAAGCGACACCCAGCGTCTTGGCTACGTCAGGGATGGTCGCCTGCTTGCCGTTGAAATAAAGCGATGCGGTCAATGACGGCACATGGGAGCCGGGGATCTTGCTCAGATCATTGATCAATTGCTCGGTCATACCGTCGGCGAACGGTTCCTCAACGACGCGGGCTATCGCGCCATTGCGGCAGCGCTTCCTATGGCGACGCTGAGCAAACTGGCCAGCACTAGGCCGCATCTGTCTCAGTGACTGGACATACTCGCAGGCGTTCCATCGGACCAATTGGGAACCGCAACCAAGAACACAAGAATCGGTGGCAGGCCTTTCATTTGGGACGGTTCCGTCGGAGCGAAGAACCAATAAGGGCTGGACATAATCGGCGAACCCTCTACGCCAGAACCCCAATCCTTACCGTCCTTGACGCGGGTGTAGAACATGACATGCGGCATGTTGTGGCCACCTTGGTCAGTCAGATACGACGATTTCGACATCATGTAATCCATCGCGCCGCTTTCGAGGTCCGGCAGATGTTTGTTTTCGTATGCCGCTTTGAGTGCCGACAAAACTTCCGCGTTGGAACGACCAGCCATCACCATCCTGGCGCGCAGTTCAATGATCGGCCATATCGAACGTGCAGCCTGTGGATTCAGACAATCGGCAGCTTTCACTTTCGGGTTCCAGAATTCATCCCAGTCGAATGCTGCGCTCCAACTCCGTCCCACGAAGCAAACGAAGCCGTTTTTTCCCTGGACAGCTGTCTCGTAGCCGTGCCGTCCGAGAATCACGACCGTCGCGTCGCGGGATATGGCATCGGGGGCGGCACTTCGCGCGAGGGCGATTTCAGCTTGCCGGTCCGGCATGAGGTATTGGTCGATCGGGGCCATCTTTGGATACGGCGCAGCGACATTCTGCGCTATCGCTTGATGCGCCACGCCGAGTCCGACAAGCAGCATGGAGCACGTGAACAGCACAGCGCCAGTCGTGTGTTTGCGCATGGTCTTCTCCTCAGAATTTTTTTACGTATCGCCGCTATAGCGCGCAGCGCACTTGTTGCCGCCGCTCACGTCCATTTTTTAATTGCTTAGCTCTATCGAAGCGAAGTCCCGGCAACACCACTACGCACTTCGCTGTTGCCATGGCTCTCAGTCCCCGGCAGGAGCCGGCATATAGAAAACCTCTCGCACCTCGACCACGGCAGGAAACACTTTGGCGCCTTTGCGCACCCACGCCAGCAACTCGTCCACATCTGCGGTTTCCAGTATCGAAAGGCCGCCCACAAACTCCTTCGCCTCTACGTATGGCCCGTCAGTGACAAGCACTTCACCGTTGGCTTGCCCACGCAGCGTCATGACTTTCGGGCTCAGGCCACACGCGAATTTCCTCACACCCGCCGCGACCATTTCCCGGTTGAGCGCGTGAATGCCTTCGATAGTCGCTTCGGATACGGTGGACGGGTCATAGTTTTCCGGCAGGTAAGTAGAAACGAGATATTGCGGCACGGTCGCCTCCTAATGGGTTCATCGGCCGGGCCAGTTGCCCAGTTTCACTATAGCCACGAACGACGAGGCCGGAATTCGACAGGTTGCCCGAAAAAATTTGGCCGTTTTCGCATTGAAGTTGGTTTGGCTCAAGCGGAATTGGTCCGGAAGCGGCCGGAATATCTCACGTGGGTGACCGCTGCCCTGAGCGCATTCGGACATTACGTCCACAGTCGAAAGCCGACCTGGCAACGTCGACCCCAAAACCTGAGCCCACGACCGCACCAGCTATCCCCCAAAGCCGTGGCGTAACATGTTGCGTCACGGCTTGACACCGGTGTCAATTGCGTTACACCCTGATAACAGTTCTGCAGCGAGGGGTGCGCTGGACGTGGCAATAGATCATTCGGACCGAGTGACGGGGGAAGCGGCAATGCCGTTTCTGGCAGCCGATATTGGCGGCACGCACGCGCGTGTTGCGCTGATGCGCGCCTCGCACGGCGGGGCCGGCGGGATCGAAACACTTGCCTATCGGGTATTCGCGTGCGCGGAGTTCTCGACCCTGCAGGAACTATTGCAAGCCTTTCTCGATACCGAGGTGCAAGCCCCGGTGAAGCACTGCGTGCTCGCTTGCGCCGGTCAGATAGTTGGCAACGAGGTCGTGAACGACAACCTCGCGTGGCCCATCTACCTGACGCAGTTGCGGCACACATTGGGCTTGGACGAGGTTGCTGTACTCAATGATTTCGAGGCACTCGCCTATGCGCTCGATGGCCCTCTCGCCGACGGCGGCCGCCATCTTTGCGGACCGGACACGCATGCCAGTGGCTTGACCCTGGTGATCGGACCGGGCACTGGCCTTGGCGCGGCGGCGCACGTTCCCGGCCCTGCCGGCGGCGTCGTGCTGACGACGGAAGCGGGTCAGATGGATTTCGCGCCGAATTCGGTTCGGGAGCGCGAGATTCTGGCGCATATAGCGCCGAATGGCGGTTACGTTGCGTTTGAACATGTCGTGTCGGGCCCAGGTCTGCTGACCATCTACGCAACGCTTTGCGCGCTGCATGGAAAAACGCCGAAGCTGGCAACGCCCGAAGCCGTCACGACCGCAGCCGTTGCGTGTAGCGACGCGCAGGCCGTGGAAGCCGTCGAAATTTTATGTGCTTCCCTTGGAAGCTTTGTCGGCAATCTCGCGATGATTTTCATGGCCACAGGCGGCGTGTATCTAGCCGGCGGCTTTCTGTCTTCCATATTCGAGCTGCTTAAGCGCAGCGCTTTCGAGGAACGATTCCTGCACGGGCGCAGCGCGCGTGCGCTGCTGTCGCACGTACCGGTATGGGTCACGGAGCACGGTCACCACGGCGTACAAGGCGCAGCGCAGTGGTACCTCAGGCATGGCATGTCGAAAGCGGCGCGGCATGCCGTGGCGGGTGGCGTAGGCGCATGAGCGGCATCGCGACATCGCCATTTTTTTGTTGCGTGACCAACGCGCGCCTGATCGTTGCCAGCACAGCCGGCGATGACCAGTGGGTGTTGGTGCGAATAGCGTTTTCGAAATAAGCGGTAAGCGGGACGGGGGTCCCGTGCAGTAGCACTGAGCAAAACGGCTTTGGCTTGGGAAGCCAAAGTTGGGGACATCGAAAGATTGCATCACAACGGCATGCGAACTCGCAGGCATCGCCGGGCTATACGTTTTTTTGGAATTCCACGGAGCACCTAAGGTTCGACAGGCAACATCAACGAGGTTAAAAGCCCATGTCCACCGTACTTCGCAAGCATCCATTGTCATTTGCTGTCACCGTGTCGCTGTTCGCCGTCGTATCGACGACGAGTGCACCGTCGGCATTCGCCGGTGCCCAGACAGACGGCCAAGCTACGCAGACCAACGCGGCGCAAACTGCGCCAGCATCGGCCCCTGCTTCTTCGTCGCCAGCGCCTGACACGAAGAAAGACGACACCAAGAAAACAGATGACGCGGCGAAAAAGAATGCAACCACGCTGTCGACCGTATCCGTTTCAGGCGTGCGCGCATCACAGGAGCACGCGATCGATCTGAAACGTGATGCTCCGAACATTCAGGACAGCATCACCGCGGAAAACATCGGCGCGTTGCCCGACACCACGATCACCGACTCCCTGCAACGCGTCACCGGCGTGCAGATCAACCGCGACGCTGGCGTGGGTACGTCGGTCGACGTGCGCGGCCTGCCTGAGGTCGGCACCATGTTGAACGGCGAAGTGTTCATCACGGCCGATCAGATCGACTCGCAGCAGCCCGACTTCACCATGTTGCCGTCCACGCTGTTCCACGGCGTCGACGTGGTTAAGTCCTCGACTGCCAATGAGACCGACGCTGGTATAAGCGGCGCCGTCGACCTGCATACCTATCGTCCGTGGGATCTCCCCAGCGGATTTACGTACAGTTATTCAACCGATGCAGAGCGTGGCTCCACGACCAATCATCTGGGGCCCGAGGCGAACGGACTGATTTCGTACAACGATAGCGGCCGCTGGGGTTTGCTGATCGCTGCGGATTACTCCAACACCACGCGCTTTAATTCTTCGGAAGGTCTCGATCAATACGGCGTCGTGCTCAACGGCGAGAACGCCGCCAGCGCGGGTGGCTACAACGGCTTTCTGACGCCGTGGAATGGCGCGCCCATTCCATCGAAGATCGTTCAGAACGCCGATGGCAGCGTGGACGTCAATGGCGACGGCAAGTCCAACGGCGTCTTCATGGGTAGCCAGGACATCAACATCAATGACATTACGACGCAGCGCAAACGCAAGTCCGGCAATGCGTCGTTCCAGATGGATCTCGGTAACGGCCTGAGTCTGACCAGCGACTACTTCTACTCGCAACAACGCGAGTACGATCTTAATGACGGCATTCAGTTCAACTCCACCAACTGGCAGGGCGCAACCTACGTACCGGTGCAATCGCGCAATACCGGAAGCCCTGCCCTCGGTGCCTATGGCACACCCCAGCCAGGCTGGCAGGGCTCGCAGATATACACCACGCAGGTGTATGAGAAGTGGCCCGGCGACGTGGAGTCGTACTCGCAGATCATCCAGAAAAGCTCTAACGCGAAGAACTTCAATCTCCAACTGGATTACGACGACGGCGGACCGTTCACCGCGAGCGTACGCGGCATCCGCGACACCGCGTTCCAGTCGAATGTAGAAACCGACATCAACGTTTCCGACTCCGACGGTGCACTGTGGCCGAACGTGTTGATGCCCGGCGCGAATGTGCCGGCCGGTACGTTCGTCTACCCGGCACAGCTCGGTGGTGACCGCGTGTTCAACGCCAATGGCATTCCGCAAAACACGGTGCCGATCATCGCGAACTTCAACGGCCGCTACATCACCGTCAACATGCCGTCCTCGCTGGCTGCGGATTTCGCCAACCCTAACGCCTGGACGATGAAGACGCTGGAATCCTCCGGCGACTATGACCGCCAGGTCGCGTTGAACGCGTTGCGCTTCGACGGGAAATACGATTTCCAGGACGGCTTCAAGCTCGAATTCGGCATACGAAACAGCATTCGCAACGCCGACAATTATGGTTGGACGCTGGAAACACCCGTCTACGCAGGCATCGGTGCCAGCGATCCGAACGGATGCCTGGTGCGTTATGTGGGCGCCGACGTGGTGTTGAATAGCGGCTCGTGTACCGCGAGCAACTCAGAGGGTTACTTCCGCGCCGGGCCGCTGTCGGCGATATCGATGCCCAATACGGCTACCCCGCTGTCGAGCAACTTCAAGGAGTACACCAATCTGCTTGGCTCGGGCATCAATTTCTGGGCGGTCAACCCTAACGCCATGGTCAATCCGATTTCGTACTGGAAGTCGCTCTATCCCGATACCACCGAAGTCGCTGAACCGGGAACGAGCTGGGATGTGCAGCTGAAGGAGTTGACGGGCTATTTGCAGGGCGATTTCGATGGCACGCTCGGCGACATGCCGTACAGCGGCAACATCGGTGTCCGCATGATCCACACCAATCTAAACGTCACGCAGTTTTTGAGTGGCGCACCGGGTGCGTACGGCGACGAACCAGTCGAAACAGGCACAGCTGATACCAAGCGCAGTTATGACGACGTGCTGCCGTCGGCCAACTTCTCGCTGGATATCTTCGACAACCTGAAGTTTCGATTGGCCGCGTCCAAGAACATGATGCCGCTCGACCTCAGCGCATGGGGCGGCGGCTTGCAGCTGAACTATTCGTTGGCGGAGACGCCGCAAGGGCCGATCTTCCGTGTCGCGGATGGCACATCGACCGGCAACCCGAACCTCAACCCGTGGCGCTCTACGAACTATGGCGCGTCGCTGGAGTACTACATCAACCCCACCAGCATGCTCAGCCTCGCGCTGTTTCGCATCAACGTGGAAAGCTTCATCAAGAATGGTAGCGTGACCAACTGCACACTGCCCGATGAGGACGGCGTGGTTCGCGATCATTGCATCGTGATCACCGAACCCGTGCAAGGCACTGGCAACAGTATCCAAGGTGCTGAGTTCGATTACCGCCAGGGCTTCACCTTCCTGCCAAGCTTCCTGTCAAAAACAGGTATGGAAGTGAACGCCACGTATGCGCCAAGCAACTCGGGCGAAAGGGATTTGGCTGGCAACAAGATTCCGTTCCAGGACAACTCCACCGAGTCCGGCAACTTCATCCTGTGGTATCAGGATGATCACTTCCAGGCGCGCCTTGCGTACAACTATCGTTCGAAGCGAGCGGTGATGGACAGCGTAGGCGGTATCACCGGTATGGAGATGTACGAAGCGCCGCAGAAGTACCTCGATGCGTCGATCTCCTACAAGTTCAGCAAATACGCCGAAGTGTTTCTGGATGGCACCAACCTTACCAACGAGTACCAGCATTACTACCTTGTGTGGCCCGACCAGCCTGCGCACTCGACGTTCTCCGAGCGCATGTTCATGCTGGGCGTGCGTGGCCAGTGGTAGCCGGAGCGCCTTCCATCGTTGGCCAAAGGTTGACGGTTACCGCCGCATGCTCCCTCCCCTGCTCGCAGGGGAGGGCTGGGGAGGGGTAGCCCGAGCTTGCTATATAGCTAGAACACGTCGCGAGATTGCTTTACCCCACCCCAACCCTCCCCTACATGTAGGCGAGGGAGCAGATCTCGGCGAGTAGTGAGCAATAACGTTTAGTACATGCCATTGTCTTCAACACACTCATCGCAAACCATCACGACTAGGCAAGCATGCAAGACTCCAGCGCGCCCCAGAACGTTCGCGACAACGCCTTCCATCGTTCCATCGGATTGTTCTCGGGAACCGCGATCAATATGACCCAGATGTGCGGCATCGGGCCGTTCATCACCATTCCCATCATGGTCGCTGCGATGGGCGGTCCGCAGGCCGTCATCGGCTGGATCGCCGGTGCCATCCTGGCCATGGCCGACGGCTTGGTGTGGGCGGAACTCGGGGCAGCCATGCCGGGTTCCGGAGGAACCTACGTCTACTTGCGCGAAGCGTTTCAGTACCGCACCGGCAAACTGATGCCGTTCCTTTTCATCTGGACGATGTTGCTGGCGATTCCCTTGCTGATGTCCACGGGCATCATCGGCATGGTGGAGTATCTGGAGTTCTTCTTTCCCAACCTGGGCTGGTGGCCGGTGCATCTCGTCGGCCTGGCGGCAACTGCCATCGTGACGTGGCTCCTTTACCGTCGCATCGAATCGGTTCGCGCGATCACGATCGCGCTGTGGGTCATCATGCTGGTCTCTGTTGTCGGTGTGACGTCGGCAGGCTTCTCACACTTCCATGCGGACTTCGCGTTTGCATACCCGGCCGGTATGTTCGGCAACCACTTCTTCATGGGACTTGGTGCCGGGCTGATCATCGGCATTTACGACTATCTCGGCTACAACACGACCGCCTACATCGGCGACGAGTTGCGCAATCCGGGCCGCACGATGCCCGGCACCATCATCGTCTCGGTGATCGCGATGATGTTTGTTTATCTTCTTCTGAACATCAGCGTGCTCGGCGTGGCACCGTGGCAGGAAATCGCGCAATCCAAGTCGGTGGCTTCGCTGGTGGTGGAGCGCAGCTGGGGCCATCTGGCTGCCGCCATCATGACCGTCCTCATCATCGTGACCGCGTTCGCCTCGGTGTTCACCGGCCTGTTGGGCGGCTCTCGCGTGCCCTTCCAGGCAGCGCACGACAAAGTGTTTCTATCCGTGTTCGGACGCCTGCATGCCAAGCACGGCTTCCCGCACGTCGCATTGCTCACCATGGGCGTAGTGACGGCCATCGGTACATTCTTTGACCTGACCGAAGTCATCAACATGCTGCTGGCCGCGACCATCATCGTGCAGTCCATTGCGCAGGTCGCCGCGCTGGTCGTGCTGCGCAAGCGCCAGCCCAACCTTGATCGCCCGTACAAGCAATGGCTTTACCCAGTGCCGTGCGTGATTGCGCTACTGGGATGGATTTACGTGTACGTGTCTGCCTCGACGTTGTCGCTGATCCTCTCCGGCATATGGATCGTCGCTGGCCTTGCGGTATTTGCGATGTGGGCCAAGCTCAATCGGTCGTGGCCATTCGCACCCGTTGAAATACGCGAAACCTACCTTGAGAAACAGTGACGTCATGCAAACTCAAGCCAAGCACACACTTTGGATGATGGCCGCGTTAGCCGTATTGGCATCGCCGCCTGCTCACGCCCAAACGACCTACGCGCCCACTCAGGTAAACGCCGACGCCGGCTCCGTAACAACCATCGGTCATTGGCAAATCCAGGACGAAGCGAAGGCGCAGCAAAGTGGCGCAGAAATCTCCTTGACGAGCTTCTCCACCGAAGATTGGTATCCGGTGAGCGGTCGAGCGACCGTCATGGCAGGTTTGTTGGAAAACGGCACATACAAGAACGACGTGTTCTACAGCGATAACCTGCGTGCAGTGCAGGTGCCAGATTCCAGCGGCAACCTTTTCGTGACGTCCTGGTGGTACCGCGCCGAATTCACGCTGTCGAAGGATGCGGCAGGACGGCATACCCTGCTGCGCACCAACGGCATGATCGCGAGCGCCGATGTGTGGATCAACGGACATCTGGTCGCCGATCACGCCGACGTCGCCGGCGCCTATCCCGTGCATGCGTTCGACGTCACGCGCTGGGTACACGCAGGCGCCAACATTCTCGCCATGCGCGTGCATCCAGCCGATCCAAGAAAGAGCCTGTCCATGGGCTGGGTGGATTGGAACCCCACGCCTCCGGACAACAACATGGGACCATGGCGTGGCGTGGACATCCTGCAGACCGGACCGGTCGAGTTGAGCTTTCCACACGTTCTTTCAACACTATCGTTACCCGATCTCGCGCACGCCACAATCACTGTGAAGGTCGACGCGAAGAACCTTGATACGGTCGCGCATGACGCGACGATCACCGGCACAGTGGCCGGCGTTCCAATACAACAAACCGTGCACCTTGCCCCCGGACAAACGCAAGTCGTTTCGTTCTCGCCCAGCACTACCCCCGAACTTGCACTGAATCATCCGAAGATTTGGTGGCCCGTCGGCATGGGCGAACATCCGCTATACCAACTTGAGATGACCGCTGCGGTCGATGGTGCAACATCCGATCGTGCTACTGCGACGTTCGGTGTACGCAGCGTCAGTTCAAGCCTGACAAAAGAGGGTTATCGCCAGTTCTTCATCAACGGGAAACCCGTGCTGATCCGCGGTGGCGGCTGGGCGCCGGACATGTTCCTGCGCGACGACCCAGCACGCATGGACGCCGAGTTCAGCTACGTGCTCAACCTCGGCCTCAACGCTATCCGCAGCGAAGGCAAGCTGGAAAATAAGCGTTTCTACGACCTCGCCGATCGCAACGGCATTCTGATACTGGCGGGTTGGGAATGCTGCGATAAATGGGAGTCCGCCGCGAAGACCGGCGGCGCGCCATGGACTGCCGCCGACATGAAAGTGGCCGGAGACTCCATGGCCAGCGAGGCGCGTCTGCTGCGCAATCATCCTTCCGTGATCGGCTTCCTGATCGGCAGCGACAACCCGCCTCCGCAGCCCATTGCGAAAATGTACGTCGACACGTTGCATGCAGCTGACTGGTCCCTGCCGATCATCTCGGCAGCTGTCGCCAAAGGCACGGCCGAAGCCGGCCCGTCGGGCCTGAAGATGGATGGCCCTTACGACTGGATACCGCCGTCGTATTGGTACGCCGACAAGCTGGGTGGTGCATTCGGTTTCGATTCGGAGGTCAGCGCTGGCGCGGATATTCCACGCTTGGAAGATGTGCAGCGCATGCTGTCGCCGCAAGAGCAGGAAGCGCTGTGGAAATATCCGGAGGCAAGGCAATACCACGCCTCCGCAGACTGGTCGACATTCGCCGTACTGACGCCGTTCGACAAGGCGTTAGCCGCTCGCTACGGCGCACCGACGAATCTTACCGATTATGTCGCCAAGGCGCAGCTTGATAACTACGACAACGTCCGCGCGCAGTTCGAAGCGTTCAACGCACACATGGATGCCGACAAGCCAGCAACTGGCGTGATCTACTGGATGCTCAACAACGCGTGGCCCTCGTTGCACTGGCACCTGTACGACTACTTCATGAATCCTGCCGGCGCTTATTTCGGCGCCAAGAAAGCCAACGAGCTGGTGCACATCCAGTATTCGTATGACACGAACGGCATCGTATTGGTGAACCACACCCTCGACGATGTTCATGGCTTGCAAGCGAACATCCGCGTGCGCAATCTGGACGGTAGCGTGCGTTACGAAAAACACCTGCAGAACGTCGATCTCGCGGGCAACCACGCTCAATCATTGGCAACACTGCCAGCCATCGCGGGCCTGTCATCCGCGTACTTCATCGAGCTTGATCTCGCCTCTTCCGACGGCAAGCCGGTCAGCCGCAACGTCTACTGGTTATCCACACGAGCGGACGTGCTCGACTGGGCGAATTCGAACTGGTACCTCACTCCGCTAACGCAGTACGCAGACCTGACCGCGCTGCGATCGCTGCCGTCAGCGACCAGCAAGGTTCTTGCAACGACACGGCGGGAGGGGAACGATGACATCACCACGGTCACCTTGTCCGTGCCCGCATCGTCCAAGGCCGTGGCGCTGTTTCAGCACGTGTCGATCAAGCGTGGTGCGCACGGTAACCTTGCGCTGCCTATATTGTGGAATGACAATGACGTCACGCTTTGGCCCGGTGAATCGATCGTGTTGACCGCGCGTTACGCATCGCAAGAAATGGCCGCACCGGTGGTCGAAGTGAGTGGGTGGAACGTTCCTGTCCAAAGCGTTCCGGCTACCGCCTCGCAGGGAACAGATCATTGAAGACGCAAAGGCTTCCATGTCACGCGTGACCATTAACGATGTCGCCCGTGCCTCGGACACTTCGAAGAAAACCGTATCGCGCGTGCTCAACAACGAGCCGAACGTGCGCGACTCGGTGCGCGAACGCGTACTTTCGGCGGTAGCTGAACTCAACTACCGTCCGCTCACCTCGGCGCGCAGCCTGGCGACGAACCGGTCCTTCATGATCGGCCTGCTCTACGACAACTTGTCGCCGAGCTACATCATGGAAGTCCAGGCAGGCGTGCTGGAAGCGTGCGAAGCGCAGCAATACAGCATGATCGTGCAGCCGTTGGTCTCGACGGCACCGGACTTCGTCGAGCGTGTCGAGAGCATCCTCTGGCGGCACCGGCCCGATGGACTGATCCTCACGCCGCCGATCACCGACCATCCAGAATTGCTCAAGCATTTGCGCAAGAACGACCTTCCGTTTGCCTCGATCGCCCCGCGCCAACCCAAAGACTGCATCGGCGTAATCCTGCGCGAGCGCGAAGCGGCCGCCGCCATGGTTGAGCATCTTGCATCGCTGGGTCATCGCCGTATCGCCCACATCATTGGCGACCCCAAGCACGGCGCAGGCATATGGCGCCTCGCCGGTTACCGCGACGGGTTGAAGCGCGCGGGATTGAAAGAAGACCCGGCGTACATGGTGCAGGGCCGCTTTTCTTTCGAATCAGGCGTGGAAGCAGCGCGCCGGTTACTCGCATTAAAGCGGCGGCCAACCGCCATTTTCGCAGCCGACGACGATATGGCCGTGGGCGCAATCTGGGCCGCTGCGGAGGCTGGCGTGTCGGTGCCTGGCGATATGTCCATTTGCGGCTTCGATGACACCACTATCGCAACACAGGTGTGGCCATTGCTGACCACCGTCCACCAGCCCGTGCGCGAAATGGGCAAGCGTGCCACCGAGGAGTTGCTGCGTCGCGTGCTGGGCAAAGGAGAAGCCAGCATGATCGAACTCGGCTATGAAATGCGTATGCGCGCATCGACGGCGCCAGCGCCCTGAACGGCGCTATCTTGCAGTCCATGCCTTTGCAACCCAGGCTAATGATTGAGAGGAGATAACCCACATGCCTACCACGCCAGACGCCAGCAACCCACCGCGGAAGTTCCATTTCATTTCCGGGCTGCCGCGCGCCGGCACCACGCTACTGGCGGCCATCCTCAACCAGAATCCGCGCTTTCGTGCAGGCATGACCAGCCCGCTTGCCGACATCATGGGCGTGGTCATGGCGGAAGCAAGCAGCAAAAACGATTTTTCCTTCGATGTTTCCGACGAGCAGCGCGTTGCACTGTTGCGCGGGTTGGTCGAAAACTTTTACTCGGCTCAAGCTGGCGCCGATGTAATGTTCGACACCAGCCGGCTGTGGTGCAGCCGGATGCAATTGCTCAACGTGCTGTTCCCTGGGGTGAAGGTCATTGCGTGCGTGCGCCAGCTGGCATGGGTGCTGGACAGCATGGAGCGATTGGTGCGCCGGCAACCGGTCAGCGTCAGCAAGGTGTTCCGCTTCGACACCAACACCACGGTGTACTCACGCGTCGAGGCGTTGACCGATCCACGAGGCATGGTGGGCTTCGCTTACCAGGCCACCAAAGAAGCCTTTTACGGCCCGCATGCACAAGACCACCTGCTGATGCTGACCTACGAAAGCCTGGTGAGCAACCCAGCTGCGGCCGTGCGCGCTGTCTACCAATTTCTCGACGAGCCCTGGTTCGAGCACGACTTCGACCACATCGAATACAACGCCGACGAGTTCGATGCCCGCGTCGGCATGCCCGGCCTGCATTCCGTTCGGCCGAAGGTCGAGTCGATCGAACGCCAGCCGATCCTGCCGCGCGAGATCTTCGGACGCTTCGCGAACGAAGCGTTCTGGATGGATCCCAAGAACAACGTCAACCAGGTACGCATCGTGTAAAGGTTGTCATCACCACGAAAAACAAAGGCCGCTTGCGCGGCCTTTGTTTTTTTTGCACCGTGTCCAGCTGGGCCTTGATCACTCAAGTCCCGGCCGGCTACCAAAATTGCTACACGGACTCGAAAACGATGTGGCGCATAGCCTGGGCCGCCTCGACCATTTGCACGAGTGCAGCGCGCGTTTCGGGCCAACCACGCGTTTTCAGACCGCAATCGGGATTTACCCATAGCTGATTCGGATTCAGTACCGAGACGGCCCGGGCGAGTAGCTGTGTCATCTCCGCCGACCTTGGCACCCGTGGTGAATGAATGTCATAGACACCTGGACCTATGTCGTTCGGATAGCGGAATTTGACGAACGCATCGAGCAATTCCATATTCGAACGAGACGTCTCGATCGAGATGACGTCGGCATCCATGGCCGCGACAGAATCCATGATGTCGTTGAACTCCGAGTAGCACATGTGCGTGTGGATCTGCGTTTCGTCGCGCACTCCGCAGACCGCCAGCCGGAAGCACTCGGTGGCCCAGTCCAGATAGGTGTTCCACTGGTTTCGGCGCAACGGCAGGCCTTCGCGCAAGGCGGGTTCGTCAATCTGGATGACACCGATGCCGGCTGCCTCGAGATCCAGCACTTCATCGCGCAACGCCAATGCGATCTGTCGGCACGTTGCCGCCCTTGGCTGGTCGTCGCGCACAAAGGACCATTGCAGTACCGTCACAGGACCGGTCAACATGCCTTTCATGGGACGGCGAGTCAGTGATTGGGCATAGCGCGACCACGCAACGGTCATGGGCGATGGACGCCGGACATCGCCGTAGATGATGGGCGGCTTTACGCATCGCGAACCGTAGCTTTGCACCCACCCGAGCTTGGTGAAGGCGAATCCGTCGAGTTGTTCGCCGAAATATTCCACCATGTCGTTACGCTCGAACTCGCCGTGCACCAGCACGTCCAGGCCAATGTCTTCCTGGAAGCGGACGCAACGCTGCGTTTCCGCTTGCAGAAACGTCTCGTAGTCCGCTGCCGAAAGCTTGTTCGATTTATATTTGGCACGTGCTTCGCGAACTTCGTGCGTCTGTGGAAACGAACCAATGGTCGTGGTGGGAAATGCCGGCAAGCGCAATCGTTGCTGTTGCACGGCGCGCCGCTGGGTGTAATCCGACATACGGCGGCTTGCATGGCCGTCGATCTGTGCGAGCCGTTTCGCCACATCGGGCCGATGTACGTCTGGAGAGTTTTTGCGCGACGATTGCCGAAGGCGCGCTGTCTCGAGAGCGTGCAATGCGTTTGCCGAACTCAGTGCGTCGGCGACGGTACGAAGCTCTTCGATCTTTTGCCGCGCAAAGGCAAGCCAGCTATACACCCCCGCTGGCAAAGCCTTTTCCAGCGTCACATCGATGGGCACATGCAGCAACGAACAGGATGGCGCGAGCTGCAACCGCTCACCGCCGATACGCTGATGGGCACGTTTGACCAGCGGCAATACGCGATCCAGATCCGTTCGCCAAACATTGCGCCCATCGACGATGCCCAATGAAAGCACCCATTGCGACGACAGCGAATCAATCACAGCATCGAACTGCTCCGGCGCACGCACGAGATCGATATGAAGACCGTCAACCGGCAATGACGTGACCCACGATAGATTGTCTTCCAGCGCACCGAAGTAAGTAGCAAGCAGTAGCGATGGACGCTTCACGTTCGCCAGAGCACGATACGCATGACGATATGCAGCCTGATCGTCGCTGTCCTGATCCAGCACCAGACAGGGCTCATCGATTTGCACCCAGTCCGCGCCAGCATCCTTGAGTTTGCCTAGCAACTCAGCGTAGACGGGAATCAAACGATCCAGCAACGCCAGTCGATCGCTGCCGTCGACGGTTTTCGATAGCAGCAGGAAACTTACCGGTCCTACTATGACTGGCCGCGCCTTGAACCCCAATTTCTTGGCTTCGAGAAATTCTGCAACCGGCTTATCGCTGCGCAGGCGGAAGGTTTGGTTTTCGTGCAATTCGGGGACGAGATAGTGATAGTTCGTATCGAACCATTTGGTCATTTCCAATGCGTGTACGTCGATACCATCGCCCTGGAATCCGCGCGCCAGTGCGAAGTAGCCGGAGAGTGGATTGGCATCCGCAAGCGCTCGATAGCGATCGGGTATCGCATCGAGCATGAAAGCCGTATCGAGCACATGGTCGTACAGTGAAAAATCGTTGCATGGCACGACATCTGCGCCGGCCTCGCGTTGCAGCTGCCAATGTCGTTTGCGCAACGCGGAAGCCGTGTCCTGGAGCTCGGATGCCGTTGCTTCTCCGCGCCAGAACGACTCGAGCGCTTGCTTGAGTTCACGCTTGACGCCTATGCGTGGAAAACCCAGATTGGTAAGGGTGGTCATGGTGTAGATATCCTCGATTCGTGACGAATGAGGAACGAAGGAAACGCGCGCCGGCTTGTGCACCTTTGCACTGAGCGTCCGCCACGCTACGACCTTCGCCCCCGCGGGCGAACCGGATCTTCTGGAGGACGCGATCGGGCAAACCGCCGCGTATGCAACGCGACGCGCAAGCCTCGGCCGCTTCCCCGCGGAAGCTCCAGGTCAAGCAGGAAGCACTCGCTTCCTGGCCGGGGCAGGTCTTCGGGCTCGCGGACACGAGGCGGTTAACGCCTCACCTACTGTTCGTGGCTTCCCAGTCCAAACCGGACCAGTGCTCATCACGAAGGTCGTTTCCACACACCGCTGCGGGGCAGCGCCGGAATTGGCCATATAAGGCCGCACAGGCTTCCCTTTTAACTTTATCCTTTCATCGCGATGCAAGGATAAAGACCACCAGCGAGGGCAAGGTACGCTCTTGCCTCGATGGACGTCAAGCGTTCCTGAGCGCTAGTTCTAACGTCCGTGTCGAGTAGAAAGCTGGCGTTACGTCCACATCCAAACAGGCACCGCAAAAGGCCGATATAAGTCCGGCGAATCTCAATTCGTTGAAGATCAGTCTCGACAAGCTTCATGCGAACGCACGTTAAATCTCTCATCCAACCCGCAAACGAGAGCTCGGTAAGTCGAGTAGCCCTACCCTTCGCGGCCGCGACAAACCCCGGGTTTAACCGGGAAAACCACGCAAAAACCAGCCAAGCCCAGCGCTTGGCGCTTTGTGTCATGATTTCCAAAGTGGCATGAGTGGTGTCTCTTAAGGACGCCGCCGAAGTGCCAACACCCTTGAACACAGCCGCAGTCGGGTCGATGGATCCACGTACTGGCAAAGGGGTCGAGTGTGCTGTTGCGGATCAACCTGATACTGCTTGTCGCATTCGCGCTCGGCATGGCCGCAATTTCCTTGGTCGTGACAGTGACGCTGCAGGAAAACGCAACGCGCGAAGTGCTGGCTCAAGCCGGTTTGATGATGGACAACGCAGCAGCGATCCGCTCCTACACCGACACCGAGATCGCGCCGTTGCTCGACGACAAGATGCTCACGGCATTCCGTCCGCAGAGCGTACCGTTCTACGCCGCAACGCAGAACTTCCTGGCGCTGCACAAAGAGCATCCCGACTACGCGTATAAAGAAGCCACCCTCAATCCAACCAATCCACGCGACCGCGCGACGGATTGGGAAGCAGACATCGTGCAGCGTTTTCGCAACGACAGCAGCACCACGGAAATGAGCGGAACACGCGACACCCCGATGGGCAGCATTCTTTACCTGGCACGCCCGATTCGCGTCGACGCGGGGTGCATGAGTTGTCGCAGCCTGCCTTCGGTCGCACCTGCAACGATGCTCGCACGCTATGGACGCGACAACGGATTTGGCTGGCAACCCAATGAAGTGGTCGGAGCGCAAATCGTCTCGGTGCCATTCGCCAGCGCCGAGGCAAGTGCGAAGCGCGTGCGCCGCGATGTGCTAACGACTATCGCTGCGGTGCTCGTCGGCGTGCTGCTGGTCATCAATATCTCGCTCTATGTGTTGGTGATCCGTCCGGTGCGCCGGATCGCGCGGATAGCCGATCAAGTGAGTCTGGGCGATACCTCTGCGCCGGAATTTCCGAGTGGTGGCGGACCTGAAGTCACGGCGTTGTCGGCCGCCTTCAATCGCATGCGCAAGAGCCTGGACAAGGCGCTGCGGATGCTGGGCGGCTAAGCGATGGCACACGATTTATTCGTCAGCTATTCGCAGCCTGACCGGGAAGCTGCCTTCGCGCTTGTGCAGCGACTGGAAGCGCGCGGCATCAGCGTGTGGATCGCGCCGCGCGACGTGTCTCCCGCCGCCGACTGGGCTGCCGAAATCATCGATGCGATTTCCAGCGCGCGGCTGATGGTTCTGGTTTTCTCCGGCAGCAGCAACGACTCGCACCAGGTGCGACGCGAAGTGGAGCGCGCCGTGCACAAGCAGCTACCGATTCTTCCGTTTCGGCTCGAAGATGTGCTGCCTTCGAAGAGCCTGGAATACTTCCTCAGTGCACAACACTGGATGGATGCATTTCCGCCACCGCTCGACCCGCATATCGATCGGCTTTGCGATTATCTCGATGCAACGTTACGCGGGCACGCTATTCATGACGTTCCCGCCGAACATCGGCCATTGCGAAGCACTGAGCCGGTCGATCTCACTCATCCGCCGGGTGGCGTCGATGCGGCACACTTGCGATTGTTGGAGGCGGAACTCGCCAAGCGCATTGGGCCCGTGGCCGCACATCTGGTTCGCCGGGCCGCGCACGGTGGCGGTGACCTGGATGCCGTTGCACAACGCCTCGCACCTGAAATTGACGGCGAGCAGGAACGGCGAATCTTTCTTGAAGCGTGCTGGCGGATCGGCAAGGGCAAATAACGAGCGGCACGATCGTGCATGACGTGCTCTTCGTACGAATCCGCGCACGTCATGTATCAGCGTGTTGATCAGCCGCGAGAACAACCGACAACGGCACGGTTGAAAGCGCACATCACGAATCAGGCACGTACCTATGATTTCTCACCAATGAAGGATCAACCTCGAGTGGTCGAGAAAAGTCGGCGATGAGAGAACCGGCGGGACTGAAGTGCTCCCGTTCGACAGCTTCCCAAGTGATCCACATGTGCAGGGCGGCGTTAGCGTCCGACCCGATAGGTTCCGAACGGAGGCGACATGGATAAACCGTCGCCGTGGGTTTGATACGAGAGCGCATATATCCCCGTCTGTCAGGCAGTTCTACTGCGGCACTACGAACGATACCTTGTCTTAATCTCACCGGGGCAAGGGACCGCGGAAGCGTTACATGAACGCAGGTTTTTACGGGTGAATGCACTTCTAAATGCGACTCTCATGGCTTTGGGGGACGCGAACACACCGCATAGCTGGAGTGCATCTGAACCGCGTTATCTCAAGCGAACCCGTGAATTTCACATTCCTTAATTATCAGCCTAACTTGCAAGATTAACTTCTAATATCGTAGAGTGAGCGCATGCCCAAATCACGCTCCTCTCGCGCGGCGATGGAAACCGCCGTCAACGAACTCATGGCGGCCGTCGGCCAGCTTCTGCGGCGATTGCGGTCCGAGACCAATCCGGACGACTTCAATCTTTCCCAGCTCAGTGCCCTGGCGCGGCTCGATCAAAACGGTGCCATGACCACTGCGGATCTGGCGCGCTTAGAGTCGATGAAGCCCCAATCGATGGGCACGATTCTCGCCACGCTCGAACAGGAAGGGTTGGTTGAGCGACGCGCTCATCCCACGGATGGGCGACAGATTCTTTTTGGTCTCACACCCGAAGGCGCCGAGATAAGGCGTCAGCGCGGCATCGCTAAACGCGAATGGCTGCTTGAAGCGGTGGCAAAGCTGGATGCTGCCGAACTCAAGACGATCATGGATGCCATTCCGTTGATCAAACGCCTGGGCGAGTCGTAGTGGCAAGCCCGCTCCATCAACGTATTACCTGTGCGCGTCAGCGACCCATCAACATTCTGCGCAAGCACACACCTTCGCGCACCACCTCAAAGAGGAAAACATCATGGTGAACTGGCTTCAGGATCTCTCGTATTTTTTTGGCGGCGTTTTTCTGGCCAATGCCATTCCCCATTTCGTCAGCGGCACCATGGGACGTCCGTTTCAGTCGCCGTTTGCGAAACCACCCGGTGAAGGGTTGTCATCGTCCATGGTGAACGTGATCTGGGGCTTCGTGAATTTCATCGCCGCGTATTTTCTGATTATTCGCGTCGGCGAGTTCGATGTGCGTGATGCGCAATCCATCATCGCGTTGGGCTTGGGTGCGCTAGCGCTTAGCGTTATGTGTGCAAAACGATTCGGCCGTTTCAATGGAGGCAATCTCTAGGCCGATCGGATAACGATGTACAAGTAATGTCCGCCTTCGTTCGAAAACGGACATATTCTGGAAGACAAAGACACCGCGGTTGAAATCAGGTCGGCAGCACGAGGCCATTGCCGGGTTCACCGCCAGCGATGTCGGGCTTTGGCCAGATCACGTCCAGCCGTGTACGACTGATCAACCATTGACCGTCGACACGGCGATACTCGTCGGCATAAATGCCGATGAGCACCAGCGGGTTTACGTCGACGGCTCGTTCGGCCAGCAAGAACTGCAGATGACTGCGACCCTCGGCGCGGTTTTCATCCAGTAACTCAACCCACTGGTTGGAAACCAGGTGAACGAACGGATAGCTACCGCGCTGTTCGACGTCGTACTCGGCGAAGGCTTTGGACAGCCCGGTATGAATCTCTTCACGACCGCTCCAGCGGCCTCGATCTACCTGGACAATCGCGTCTTCGGTGAAAAGCTTGGTGAGAGAGTCGATCCGCCCACTGTCCAAATGGTGACAGTAGAGGACGCGTAGATTTCTGATGGCTTCCAGCGACGTCAGTTGGTCCGCACTCAGTACGTTGTTGGTGCTCATCACCATTTCCCCATGTGACCGCCACCGTCCACACGCACCGTTTCACCCGTGACACGTGGTGCTTCGGTGACGAAGACGACGGCGTCGACGATCTCGTCAACACTCGACACGCCCTGAATCGGCGACATCGTACCGAGCGCGTCTTTCGGTGTACCGGCATGCATGGGTGTGTCGACGATGCCCGGTGCCACGATGTTTACGCGGATACCCTGCGACGCGTATTCCATCGCTATGTTGCGCGAGCCCGCTTCGATGCCACCCTTGGTCATCATGGCAACGCTGGCAAACGCACCGGCAATCGGGTTGTTAGTCAGCGGCGAGGTAATGCTGACGATGCTGCCGCCCTTTCCCTGCACCAACATCTGCCGCACGACGCGTTGCGTCATGAAGAGAAAGCCATCGAGATTGATGGATTGCAGCTGGCGATAGTCCTCGATGGGAAAATCGGCGAACGGTTTGCCGATGAAGATGCCAGCGTTGTTCACAAGAGCGTCCACCGAGCCAAAGGCCTTCACGGCTGCTTCGACAACGGCGTCCGCCGTCGCCGGATCGGCGACATCGCCATCCACTCGGACAAGGCGATCGGAGACAGGCAATTCCTTCGAGGCGCTCACTTGCCGTGAGGTAGCCACGACGTTGTAACCGAGTTCGAGGAAGCGGGAAACCAGGCCGGCGCCAATGCCTTGCGAGGCACCTGTGACAATGATGGTGCGTGGGGTTTTCATAGAATTCCAGGGGATGTGAGTGAATGCAGCTGCGAAGTCTGCGCCGACCGCCATTACCTGATTAGATGGGATAATCTGAAATCTCTTTCCCGGCCATGGGAAAATGCCCGCATGCTCGATCTCAACGACATCGCCGTCTTTGTACGGGTGGCCCGATTGGGGAGTTTCAGCCGCGCCGCGCACGCACTGGGCATGCCCGTATCCACGGTCAGCCGCCGGATCAGTGTGCTGGAGGAAGAGCTTGGCGTGACGCTGCTGCAGCGGACCACCCGCAAGCTGAGTCTCACGGATCAAGGCCGCGCTTATCTGGATCAGTGTGGCGAACCGCTTGCGCAGTTATGTGCCGCTGAGAGCGTGCTGACGCAGACGCAAAAGCAGCCCGAGGGACTTCTGCGGATATCGGTACCGGTGGTGTTCGGAAAGGCAGCCTTCCACGACTTTCTATCCGATTTCATGAAGGCCTATCCGCTGATCAAGGTGGATCTGTATGTCACCAATATCTTCCTCGACCTGATTGCCGAGAACATTGATTTGGCGATTCGCTTCGGCGAATTGCGCGACTCCACACTCGTTGCCCAACGCATCGGCAGGAGCGTTCGTTACCTCGTAGCAACGCCACCGTACTTGGCAGATCGTGCACCGCTGAAGAGTCCTGATGATCTCATCAAGCACGATTGCATCATGCTAAACGGACGCAATAATGAAGCGGAGTGGCATCTGGTAAAAGGACGCCGGCATGCCAGGATGCATGTGCATGGGCCGTTTTCCGGTCACGACTTCGAGAGTGTCAGCGCGTTTGTCTATCGAGGCCATGGGGTGGGCCTGATGCCGTCGGTGTATTGCGACGAAAAGATTGCCAGCGGTGACCTTGTGCGCTTATTGCCCGACTGGTCGTCGCCCGAAATTCTTATTTATGCGGTCTATCCCACGCGACGTTATATGCCGTCGCGACTCTATGTATTTCTGGATGCATTGCGTGCCTGGGCCGAGAAATTTTTCTCTGCGTAACAGTAAAAAACAACGCGATTGAGATAAACAATCCATTTCGAGCAGGTAAAGCCGTTCCCCGCCTAGCCGCCACCCAACCCGAAATCATTCCTGCCCGGGGCAAAGCTTGTCGCGCAACTCATCATGTGTCGGATGCGCCAGCGCGGGGAAACTGATCGAATAGGATGCTTGGTAGTCGGAGTTGACGACAGTATTTGTGCCGCCGACGGTGACGGTCGTGTTGTTGCGCGCATTATGGAAATACCAAGACCTGTACCCGCTCGGGCCAAGCTTGGCGAGAATGGCAAAGGTATCGTTGTCGCCCGCTTGAGTCACATAGGCGGGAGCACCCTGCAACGTGGTGCCCAACGTTAGCGTGCGCGACTGTAAGCCGGCGTTGGTCGCTGTTCCGGATGCCAACATGTAGCACCCACTGCCAATAGAATCGGGTCCCTCATCCTTCTGCTCGTAAGCAGTAATGCGACCATCGCCATCGATCTCTACGTAGCCGAATGTGGATTCCTTGAGACCGTTGACTTTGACCGTATGCGCCGAGCTATAGATACCTGCGAGTGATGAAACACTGTCCGGGTCATCGAATCCATATGCAACGCCGGTCAATCCAATTGCAAGAAATGCGCCGGACAGACCGACCCGCACGCCAAGGCGCAGCCAGGAAGTTTTATGAAACACGCGCGTTGCCCTCGTCATTGGTTAGTGATCCCACGTCCCGGCGATTTAAGCACACGCGGCTGCCAAAAAGCGCCTAAGGCGTGAGTAATTTCTTTCGAAAGAATTCCAGCACTTGAGCATTGAACGTTTTGTGGAAGGCTGCCCGATCATAGTCCGATCGATCGGTGCACACGGAGGTCTTCGCCTCCGCCACCTCATCTCCTCCGATACCAACGATCCAGAGAAGATGTCTGCCTTGGGTCGAAAGCGGACAATCAAAATCCGTAGCTATCTTTTGATCATGGCACCTAGCGCCCGTGTTCACGCACGAATTTGAAGACTCAAAGAGGTGCCGACATCGTCACTGAGCAACCTTTTATCATGTACCCAGCTCGCTAGATACATATTCAACCAGCTCTCTGGTGTTTTTGACAAACTCCGCCTCTAAATCAATGCCACACTTATCTGCAAGAACAATAATCGACCACAAACAGTCCGACAATTCATGACCAAGTTTAGCTTTGCAGTCATCAATATTTCGGATACCGGCGTTTGCCTGGATTAGTTTTGCTAGATCGCCTACGTCCCCTACGAAGCCAAGCGCAAGTTCTTCTGTGGTCCAGATGCGCCCGTACCTCTTGATCTCAAGCTTTTCGTAGAGCTCGTTTAGCTGCAGTGCTGACTTTTCAAGATCGCTAAATTTCATGTTGATTGCACCTAACACTGGTTATACGGCGCCGTGATGATGGCGCTACTCATCGTCGTCGCTTGGCTTTTGCCGTGGATAGGCATCAAGGTTTTCCGATGGGTGGGGGTAAACATGCATCCATCGTCAAGCGTCGACGCATGCGCTCTCTGACTAATACAGCGCCGATAACGATCGATAACCAAATCATGCCCAAGGGACTGCAGATGAATGTTCTGAATGCCACGAATGCGAGAATGGGATTCAAGCCTCCCAATACGAATATATCCACCACGTAGCCGTAGACAAACTCCCCAATGTCCCAGCCAAGAAAGTGGCAAGGATGAATATTGTCTTCGCCAGTTTGACAGCCGAGGAGCGATGCACCGCCGAGCACAACGAAATTTCCTACCAGAGGTATTGCCAGAAGAAGAAAAATAACTAGTACGGGAATTATCAAACATTTCAGCGCGCGGTTGATCGGGCGAAGGCGTGGATGCGAATTAGGGATGCTTGGACGCCGTGTCGTTTTGGCGAGCAGTGACGCTTCGGGACTCGCGGTTGAGGCAGGATATAAAGTCTCCTTCTCAGCCAATTTTTCTTGCGAGTATCCTCGCCTTTCAAGTACTGAAAGCAGCACAACTTCGGCTTCGGGGATCAATCCACCTACCCGATAACGCTGCAGCAATAGTTTGGTGTCCATTGCATTGAACTGCTCGAGAAAGCTTTGAGACTGCCGATCCATCGGATCCTCCTGTAAAGCCATCACGTCTTAGCTAGCTTTTCCCAAGCTGTTCGCAAGCGCTTACATAAGTGGGCCGCAATTCCCCTTGCCCCAGTAATGTCCGCCCTGGGCAAAAGCGAACATTCCCCGCCTGCTTACAAACTTGGCCGGCCACAACACGGTGACCAGCTATACCGCCTTGGCGAGCCATGCCTTTCTGGATTGACATGTTTCCATAGCGCGCTTGTAGCCTTCGCGTGCACGGGTGCGAGCCATATAAGAGTGCTCTACTTCGCTCAAGGTAACGCCTCCACTTGTTATGGCCAACTCCAGGGCGTAGGTCACCGAAATGTCGGCGGCGGTGAACGTCTCGCCAGCAAGATAAGACGTGCGTGCAAGCTGCCGCGTCACCAGAGTTAACCGGCTCTCGAAAACGCTTAGCGCTTGGCCAGCGCTCCAGTTCTGCCGCTCGTACTCCGGCGCAAAATTGCGCGCACCAACGACGAAGTAGATCGAGGCCGCGAGGCCGGCTTCACCGAGGTGCAGGAACTGTTGGTAAGCGGGGAAAACAGGATCGTGTGGGCTGGGCGCGAGCGGCGTTGGCCCGTAGCGAGCCATCACGTATTCCATGATCGCAATGGACTCGACCATCGTGACGTCGCCGTCCTGAATCGCGGGAATGAAACCGGCAGGGTTGATGGCCAGGAACTCTGCATCCTTCTCGACGCCAGCCAGAAGATTCACCGGCCTTAGCCGGTACGCGAGCCCCATCTCCTCCAGCAGCCAGATGACGCGGAAACCTCTTCCTTCACCAAATACAGTGATCATCTTTCGTAATCCTTCTTTGATTCGGTCTTATCGGCCCCCATCGAAAAGACGAACGGGAATGTCGAAAATCGACGTCGTCGGCAGTATCTGCAGTAAAGCTGGCACAAACGTTTGATCCATGCGCTTCTAACTCGTTGCCAGAACGGCAAACATAGAGCAGATCAGCGCGATCGGCGGTCTAGCCTCAAGTCTTCCCTGTGACTTTAAGGCTATTAAACCCTCACTGTTGCGGGCTTCTCAATGTCCGCTTTGCGTCGAAAGCGGACATTGGTTCTTTCACTAAATCTACCCGGTACCAGCAACGAGTACTCATATCAACAACCGACCATCCATGAGTGAAACCAAGATAACTCGCTCAAAAATCATCTGTACGGCGCGTATTTTCCGGCCGGCGATTAATTGCCACGTTGCAGAATGATGCGCAATTCCTCGACATCCAGATCGCGTTCGAGCTCATGAAGAACTTCGTCTTCAATGAGTCCAGCGCGGTGAATGCGGATCAGCTCGTTGCGACCGGCGGCAAGTGCAATAAGAACGACGTCGAAATGCGCTCGAACGCCCTCCATAAACACGTCCGCGTCTTCGGCGTAACGCGTCGTCACTTCCGAGCGCTTGCGATACTCCTCTAACAGGCGAGGATGGATCAACGTTCCATCTGGCGCGTAGGCATGCAATTCGACTGCCTCGGCCATGGCGCGGGCAATGGCTGCTTCAGAGGCGGCCAGATGCATTTTCGCCAAGGCATCTTGATCAACTGGCCGAACCACGTTGATGAGCCAACCCAAGCTCGTACCTTGCATGACGACAGTCGCGAAGATCACGGCGAAAGCGGTGACAAGCATCAGATCTCTGCCTGGCATGGATGCAGGTAATGTGAGCGCGACCGCCAACGTCACGACTCCTCGCATGCCGGCCCAACTCAGCACCGTTGCTTGCCGCAATCCAAGCGGCCGCGCACGTTTCAAGCCCATGCTTCGGAGCGCGGCAAGCAGGCCGTCGACGCCAAAGACCCAGACAAAGCGCGTCACTGTAACCGTGAACACGACACCAAGGACGGGGACAGCCATCGTGTTGGAGACAGCCTCGATCCCGCCGACTCGATCAAGCACGCCGCGCAGCGAAAAACCTATAAGGATGAAGACGAGGGCTTCCAGAACAAACACCATTGTCTCCCAGAAGGCGCTGCCGCGAAGCCGAACCTGTGCCGGGAAGATGACATGCTGGTACCAGCCGAGCACAAGCCCCGCGACGACTGTCGCTATCACGCCAGAAACATGGGCTGCCTCGCCGACAATATAAGCAACCCAGCACATGAGCGTGCTGGCCATAATGATCAGCGTTTGATCGCCCAGACGCCGCACGACGAAGATCCACATCGCCGACACGGCGAGGCCGGCAATGATTCCACCGAGGGCAAGAAAAACGAAATTCGAGACGGCTGCACCGGCATCAAACGCGCCGCTCAGCGTTGCCGCGACGGCGAATCGAAAAAGCACCAGACCCGTTGCATCGTTGAGCAAGCTTTCCCCTTCTAACAGCGCCGACAGCCGTCGGGGAATCTTCACTCGCTGAAGCACAGCACGAGCCGATACAGCATCGGGTGGCGAAACAATAGCTCCGAGGGCAAAGCAGGCAGCCCATGGGAGGCTCGGGACGAGCCAATGAGCAACGACACCAACTCCCAGCGTGGTGAACACAACCGCGCCGACGGCGAGTGACAGTATTCCCGGCAGGTGCCGCCGGAAGCGGCCGAAAGCAGTGAAGTACGCCCCATCCATCAGCAAAGGCGGGAGAAATAGCACCAGGATCAGTGAAGGATCGATCGCGAACGGCGGCAATCTGGGCACAAATGCAAGGACGCCGCCGCCGACGAGCAGCGCGGTGGCCGGTGGGAGACGTAGGCGTCGCGCCACCCAATGCAGTGCGACCACAACAGCGAGCAGAACCAGAACGAGCTCGAATATCTCGACAGGATGCATTGGTTCGCCCCCAAAAAATCACTAGATCGATACTACATAGAGTATCGCTTGACCCGTTAAAAGCGGGCTTTTATTGCAAGAACGCACACAAGGCATCGTAACGATCACGCTGTCACTGATATGTCCGCGTTGAGCCGAAAGCGAACATTCAACGCCTGAGTTATGCGGCGGCTGTCCCCGTACGCAGCATGATGCCGCAACGCCCGCAGCCATCCGCTTGAACGAATAGTCAGGCAGGCTCTTCTTTCAGGAAAAGAGCCTGTGTCGCATAGTCGATCACCGCCTGATGATGGCGCAGGACATCCGCACCGAGGATGGCGTGGATGGGGTCAGCTCCCCTACTCATCAGCTTTTGGTTGATGTGGATCAGATCAATCACGCAAATGCCGTCGGATCGGATCGGTAGTCCGTCGAGAGTCAACCGAACATCGTCCAGCGCATATAAGTGAGGGGTTCTACCTTCTACCCCGCCAAACCCGAGCTTTCCGGTATCCCTTACGGCAATTCCTTCGGATCGACAGTAGCTCAGATCAACGACGGTGCTGGCTGCTCCGGTGTCGAGCACGATGTCGGCTCGCCGGCCGTCGAGATGCCCGACCAGCCGCAGGTGTCCAGCTATGGTGTGAGACATCGTGAAGCGGCGGAACCCGTGCTGAGAAAGCAACTCCGTGATCGCTGACGTGTAATCCATCGGAACTCTCCAGCCGAACTACTTAATAGACGGACGTGCACATCCGGTTATCCATCATGTCCGCTTTGGGTCGAAAACAGACATCAGAACGATACAAAGCGCAGCTCTACACATCACCGATAATGCTGCTGACTACGGGGGTGCGCAGGTTCGCTGATGAGTGATCAGGGCTACGGCGCCCAAGGCGGACCGACGATGAAGCTTACGTCGTCGATCCAATGCGCCGTAGTGTCCCAGGAATTTTTACCGCCCCCGTCGTTAGCGGCGTAAACCTTGCCGTAGTAGTGGCGAATGTATTTCTTGGGATCATTTACCAAGTTGAAGGAACTTCCTCTGCCGTTCTTTCCCACTTGCGTACAGAATGTTGCGTCAGACCGACTCTGCGTAGTGCCGTCGAATGGCTGTACACGCAGAACGGAGTTTTGCAACTGAAGGAAGGCACCAGGATTGTTTCTCGATTCGAAGGAAACGCATGCGTTGTCGGCGAGACCATGGCGGATGATCCAGGTTGCGTCACCCTTGTCTTGCTCAGCACTGTTCGACGTGATGGGTGTGATCATCGCCGCACCATTCTGGTTACGGACATAATCGCCCGTGCAGCATGCTGTCGTCGCTCGCAGCGAAATTTCCGCGCCGGGCGTTAACACTCCCGACAGGCCAGTGCGCGCGCCATAGCCGACGGCGACAATGCTGGACTGTACAGCGTTGTCGGCACTGTCGGTTGGAAAGCCGGCCGTCATTGCGCCTTCGAAAAAGGAACCAGCGGAGGCATGGCTGTTATCTCCGCCGATGCCCAGGATGATCGCACCTTCTTGATGCATGGGCGCATAGCCCGCGGGAAGCACTCCGGCATAGATGGTATTGAGTTTCCCCGACCGTGCGTCAGCCCACTTCAGTACAAAGGACGTTTGACCGTTGTTCTTCAACCACGCTGATAGGAACGGAGGAGCGCCAATGACATTTGTTGCAGGATGGCAGCTTCGTTTGTTCCAGTGAAACAAGCCGTTTTCCAAGTCGGCCTGCACGCCAAGCCCCGGTGCGTTGCGGCAGTCCACCCACGACAAATCTTTAGTGACGTTGACGGCATCCATATGACCGGCGCCCGTGTCCATGCCGCTCGTTTCAGCGTTGCCATAGTCGAAACAGCACCCTGAATTGAAGTGAGTGCCAGACGAAACCATGTACATACCTTCCGGTTTTCCTCTCACGGCGACGCCTGAAGTCCGGTTATTACGGTACCCCATTCCCGGTGAAATCGAGACGCCATAGACTTGATGGCCGCCTGCCGTGATGGGCAGCGCGTCTGCCACGGCACCGAGGTCGGACCCGTCGGAGCCGGTGCCTTTATAACGTCCGCCGAGGCTGATCGTGAGGTCGTTGTGCTTAGGCGACTGATCGTAAATTTTGGTGATGACGCAGGTCGTGCCTGCGCAGAACGCATCTTGTGTCGCAGCATTCGCGTAACCGTCTGCGAGTACCCCGATGTTGCGGACGGCGCCGTCCGAAGCTCTCTTTAACTGATACAACGGACCAGAATAGTTGGCGTATAGCGATCTAACCGTGCTGTGCGCGGCGACACATGGCGTATTCCAAGCTGCGTAGATGTCGCAGGGCTTTTGGTTAACGGTCTTGGCATGTGTCACAGAGGGGCCGATGAGGCCGCCAATCATCAAACTCATAATGACTACCAATACGACGCCAACTCTTTTCAACGTCAACAACGACCCGAATATAGTCATGAGTTATATCACCCTACGATCGATAACACTTTAATACCCCACTTCACTACTTCCGTATCTGAATTGACCGCAGTTTGGGATTGAAGTCGCTATGTCGGCTTTGGGTCCGAAGCGATCGCGACCTAATTACTCGTTAAGTTGGCCATCAACTTAACGCCATGATTAACTCCCAACGTGAAAGTTATTAACAGGAACCACCCAAGGCCCCTTGAGACCCTGCGGATCAATATTTGCGATCCCTCATTTTCAAATCGATGGCTGAGCCTGTTGGCAATGATAACCATCAACACGAACGACCAGCATGCGAAGAGAAAAGCTGTTCCCCAGTCGGCGAATTTCAAGGACTCAATCAACACACTCCCTCCCCTGAGGGCTAACGTCTGCTTCTTCCCGAACTACCTACGATCACCCTCCGGTTTGGCCAGATCGAGTCGGAGCAGCGGGCTGCACAGGCAGCGCACTGTTTGAGTTCTCAGCGCTTACCTTGGATTGCCCGCGGGAATACACAATGATTTTGTTGCCTTCGCATAGCCCGACCGCTTTGCCTTCGCTTTTATCTGCATCATCGGCAGGCACGACTTCCAAACTGTAGTTATTAACGCCGTGTGCTTTGATCTTTGCGTCGATATCGGATTTCACGGCATCGCAAGAGGCATGGGCAAGCAACGGCAACGCCATCAATGCTAGTGCAACGATAGACATGTGAGACTTCATGTTTACTCGTTGTTGGTCTTCTTAAAAAGGGTAGCGAGAAAAAGGCCGCAGTAACTTTTATCTCGTAGAAAAGGCAATCTTAGGGATGGCCGCCAAAGTCATGGCCCCATTACAAATTAAAATACAAAACAGGAGCGATTGCCGCCGCAATCGCCAGGGCCTGCGAAACCAATACCACCAATGCGTCTTTCCAAGCATGCCTAAGCCATTTGACTGCGACGAACGCCATGATGGGGATCTCGCTGGCAATGAGAAGCTGGAATAGATGCGCAGCAGTACCTTCATCTCGCTCGCGGGCGGCTCCAAAGAAAACAATGTCCCCAACGACAATACAAAAAGCCGCGAAAGACATCGCCAAGGGAATCCAGGCACTCGGGCGCGTGAAAGTACCGTGTCTCATGGACGCTACCCTCCTACGTATGTGGAACAATTTAGAGGCGCGCAATTACCGTCAAACAACTATACAGGCGGACTTGCGGCCCCGGTTGTACATCTGCGCGCACTGGCGGCGCATGCCGCTAAATCTATACCCGGCCTACGTCCTGCTAAAAATCCGGTGCAGAGGCCTCAGATTCGTATTTCCCAAGGTCCGCCTCGGGTTGAAAGCGGACGTGGCTACGCCAGCGTTTCTATCAATTATGCGCGTGCGTGGCCACGCACCATCAACGTCTTGTCGCAGGAATGAAGATTGGGACCATTAATGTTTTTGTCTGACAGAAGCCGCTATTTACCGTCAAGAGTTCCATTGGACGAAATTCAAGTGGCTCGGCGTTCGAATATTTGGACTTTAGGTAAGCACGCGCCTTTTCAACATCCGACGTGACTGAAAAACGTAACTGCGATCCATCGAAGTTGTAGTCCAGATCACCGGCGTAAGTAATCGTGCCCGCTCGTAACATGAAAACCGGAGTTTTGTAGCCTTGGCACGGACCATAGGGATGCAATAGGTCGGGAAATACCCTCGATAGACCCAGCTTTTCTGCGTCTGTCGTTGGTTTGACCTTTACGACGATATAGCCGCTCTCATCCGGAAAGGTATCCACCACGGCTGCGTTCCGCCATGGAAGTGTCCAAGTATTGCCAACGATCGGCCCACGGGTCATTTGAACGAGATAGTGATGATTCACGCCAAGCACGAGTAACGCAGAATCTGCATCGACTTGTAATCCGTCACTGGCACGAACATTTCCTCTGCCACACGCGCCAAGCATGGCCGCTACAAGCCCTATCACAACAATACGTTTGTACATGCCACCCCCTGGCTGTATGCATAACTTCAATATGGAAATCTCGCACTTGCACGCTTCGAGCCGCATCACCCGCAATCTTTCGGCCAATCCCAATCAGCGCACCTGCCAATGAAATCGCCATTGCGCGTTTCATTCGCAAATTGGTCGATAAGCGTTTTGTAACCAGCAGCATCTGCTTGTTCTGACATAGTGGCCGATACTCGGCAATGGTGTCCAAAAAGTCATTCCCACTTATGTCTGCTTCGGGTCGAAAGCGGAGCTTGCGTTAAGCGGCGACGAAGCCACCCGCTTTGATCGAATTGGTAGGCAGCGCCCGCGAATTTCTGAGTGCTTGGTGCGAAAGGCGGCAGGCGCTCAATCTAGGAATTTCCAAGTGTCTGCCCCATCGAAGCGTCTAATGACTACCGACTCCAAGAGCACCGGTTTAAAATTCCGCAGGTTTACGCCGTGGCGAGCGCCGGGCGTTGACTCAATCGGCTCCCAATGAGTGACGATGCCGCAGTTCTTGCACCGAACATTCCTCAGGGTTCGATCGCCCCACACATAGCTTTCCGTATTCTCTGGATGGCCTTGGATAGAGACCGAGCCAAATTCGTAATAGGCCCATATGCCTCCTGTGCGCCGACATAGCGAACAGTTGCAACTGGTTGCCGTGTCGGGGGCTCTCGGCAGCGTGAGTCGCACTGAGCCGCAATGGCAGGAACCGTGCAGCGATGTTGGATGCTGTTCTTGGCTCATCGGAGTGTGTGTTGGTTGCTCTATGGGCTAACGCCTGAGTTAGCCGGCCGAATAACAGCGCGCATGAGGTCTTCGACTAAATCCGTTGCTTTAGGCCAACGCAATGTTGGCTTGTTGATCTGAAGCGAGATAACGCCATGAGTGCCGGCCCATATAAGCAACGCGAGGCGTTCTGCATCGTCGTTCTCGCGCTCGGGCATACCCTCGAGAATTTCTCTGATCAGCCCGGCAACACGCAGTTGGATTGGGCGACCGAAAGCGGCCGCCATCGGGTCGCTCAGGCCCGACACCACCCGGCCCTCGTAGAGCATCTTGTAGTGCCCCGGTCTCTGCAATCCAAAGTGCACTGTTGCGAATGCGCCCGCACGCAATTGCTGCCATGCTCCGCCACCCGCCGCGGCGGCGCGTTCTTCTGCCTCACTTCGCAGCGCTATAAGTTCATCGAATAACTGCTGAAGGACGGCGAGCAACAACGCGTCGCGATCAGGGAAGTGGGCATAGACCGACGGTGCTGCGATGCCGACTTCCTTGGCGACAGCTCGTAGTGACACTGCTTCGCTTGATCCCGCCCGATCGATCAGAGCGATGGCGGCACCAAGGATGTCCTGGCGCAATTGGCCGCCTTCGCCCCTGGCGTTGCGCTGTCGTTTCGTCATTAAGCCCTCAATGCTCCTGATGGCGCGCCGCATCGTCAGTCGAACGCCGCCTCTTAACCTAGCACCCGTAACCCTTACACGGCCATGGCCCGAAAAGCGGACCCAGCGAACACCAAGAGGGACCTTGACACATATAAACTAACGAATGTAAGTTTATATGTGTTAGCTGTTAATTTCACTGCGAGCGGAGCCGTGATGAATTCCCAGACCCGGAACGTGAACCTCGGCGGCACCTACACGCCGACAGGAACGAGCCTCACATTTAAGCGCATCGGCTATGGCGCAATTCACCTCAGCGGGCCGATCGCCTGGGGCCCGCCCAAGGATCGTGAGGCGGTCACCGCCGTCGTCCGTGAGGCGGTTCGATGTGGCGTGAACCATATCGATACAAGCGACTACTACGGGCCGCATGTCGCCAATCGGATTCTGAAAGAAGCGCTTTATCCTTATCCGACGAACCTCGCCATCGTAACCAAGGTCGGCGCACGCCGCGGAGCGGACAAATCCTGGCCGAAGGCGCTATCGCGTCAGGAGTTGATCGACGCCGTCCATGACAACCTGCGAAACCTGAGCCTTGATGCGCTGGACATCGTCAACCTTCGGCTCGGCGGCCAGTTTGGGCCCGACGACAGTTCGGTAGAAGCCCCTCTTTCAGTGTTGGCTGAGTTGAAGCAGCAAGGTCTGGTCCGTCATATCGGCCTCAGCAACATCTCACACGCACAGTTCAATGAAGGCAGCAAGATCACTGAGATCGTCTGCGTCCAGAACCACTACAACCTTGCTCACCGGAACGATGACGGCCTCATCGACGACTTGGCGGCAAAGCAGATTGCCTTCGTACCGTTTTTCCCGCTCGGCGGGTTTCGTCCCCTGAACTCTCCTGTCTTGGACAGTGTCGCGCACAGCGTGGGGGCGACGACGCGTCAAGTAGCGTTGGCGTGGCTGCTTCAACGATCGCCGAATATTCTACTAATCGCTGGAACTTCCTCCGTCGAGCATTTACATCAGAATTTCCACGCAGCAGATCTGAAGCTTCCAGCGGAAGCGATTGCGCAGCTCGATGGCATCGCGGCTGCCACCCCTTAGCCATCACGCTGAGCAGCAACGACGCTAAAGACTTCGACGCACAGGCGCGTCAGGTGACAACTAGAAGCGAAGAACGTCCGCTTCGGGTCGGAAGCGGGCATTCCAAGAATGTCCGCGCAATCATCCCGTCCGCAATGTTGCCCTGGATTATTACCGACCGTACGGTTCTAGCGTACATAAAAGAGATAGAGGTGATCCCTTCTTGTTCAATGGCTACGGGTGCCGCTTTGGGTTCCATGCTTTATGCACGAACTCAATACGGTTTCCATCGAAGTCGGCGACGTTAGCTGCGTAGTAGCCTCGGGCAAAGTAGGTACGATCTGCTGGTTCACCTTCGTCGGTGCCACCGGCTTTGATGGCAGCCGCGTAGGCGGCGCCGACCAATTCATTGGTATCGCAGACGATCCCGATGTAGAGCCCCGTCTCTCCGGGCTTGCGTTGCCGTAGCCAGATGCTTGATCCGACCGCCTGCCCGCTGAGATACGCATCATCAGCAATGCCGTATAGATCCGGGACGCTATCGGGACCTGAAGCAGCGGCGTAGTTGCCGAACAGGCTCCAGCCGAGCGGCTTCAGGGCTTGAGAATAGAACGCCAGCGACTTGTCGATGTCGGTGACGGAGATGTAGACATGGTCGATCATTTTTTTACCTCTTCTTGCTGCTTCAAAGCGAATGCGGAAAAGGTCCGCTTTGGGTCGAAAGCGGACATCACGCCGATACCATAGATTTCGCTTGGCTAGTTTTCCTGATGGGTTTTTGCGTAATCTAAATGGAGAAAGCTTGCGACAGGGAAACAGTTCGGTGGGTTTTGGTTGCTGAGCGTGATGATGGTTTCTCCGGTATGCGGATAGGTGCGTATGTCGGTGCATACGCCGCCAGCGCTGCCGCCGTGGCCCCAGCGAAAGTCGCGCTCAGGAATGTTGGGACCGTAGTCCGTCGCAAAGAAGCCCAGGCCCATGAACATGCGATAGGTCTTGGTTGCCTGCGCGAACAGCGCGGGCGGAATGAGCTTGCCGGACTGCAAGGCTTGAACGAAGCGATACATGTCGCCGGCGGTGGATGCCTCGCCGCCCGCTGGAAAACCACGCAAGGTTTCGCAATTGAACACGAGCTTGCCATCGTCGACGGTGTAACCCACGGCGAGATCCGAATCTTTTGTCGCGCAATCGATAAATCCGGTACGCGTCATGCCGGCGGGTTCGAAGATGTGGCGGCGCAGGTATGTCTGATAGTCCTCGCCCGAAACGACTTCGACCATGCGGCCTAGAACAACAAAACCGAAATTGCTGTAGTGCTGATTGGTGCCCGGCGGAAAGTCCGGTGGCTGCTTGCTCGCCAGCGCAACCATGTCGGCGACACTGTATACATGTGCGCGGTTGGCCGCATTTTCATTTCCAAGCAGAGGGACATCGTCCGCACCACTGGTATGCGTCAGCAGTTCGCGGACGGTCACCGTGTCGGCAAAGCTTCGGTTCGGATAATCCTTCAGCACGTCGCCGACATGGGTATCCAGCGAGAGTTTTCCCGCCGCGATTTGCTGGAGCACCGCGACACTCGTGAACATCTTGCCGGCCGAGGCAAGGTTGAAGCGCGTATCCAGCGTAATCGGATCGTTGCCTTTGGCATCGCGCTTGCCGTAGGCCTTCTCGAACAGGATATGGCCGTCGCGGGCGACCAGTACAACGCCGGAGAATTTATCTTCCTTGGTCAACGCCGACGCAAAGCTGTCGAGTCTTGCCAATGCGGGGTCTTTCGAATTTGTCGGTCCGTTATCGGACTGGGCAAAGGTTGGCGTCGAGAGACCGGCAAGAAAGAAGACAGCAAGACTGGAAGCTAGACGAATTGTGGCTGATCGCATGTGTCATGTCTCCGGAAATTTGGGCATCCGTCATTTCAGCGTGGTGCTATAACAGCCAATCCAATCAAGCTTGGACGACGAAAAAACTCAACCGCCTACCCCTGTCTTGCGCAGTAGCGCCTCGAATGCCTCATCGGTCTGCGCATCGGTGAAGTTGCAATGCGTCTGGCCGACTGGCGCGAGGATGGTCAGCAGCTTGCCGTGGCCCGCTGCGCGCACCTGCTCGGGATAGATGTCGTGAAAGCGCCCGGGAATGGTTGGGTCGAACACGTTCCACTGCATCACCAGCGGTATATCAATCTGGCCGGTCAAGGTGACGTTGCGTTGGGCATAGGCGATGGCGGCAGGTGAGCCGGCGTAGCGGTGCACCTTGCGGTTGAAAGCGTTGTCGTCGCCGAAGCCGTGATAAACGGTCTGGCGATTGTCCAACGGCAGGCCTCCGGCACGCTGTTCCATCTCGCGCAGCGCAAAGTAATAGAGCCACAGCTCGCCCGGAAGCGTATCGGCCGTTTCCTGCAATCGCTTTTCCAGCAGAGCGGCCTGCACCGGATGCGCTTGCAACGCCTTGGCGAAGACGTCTCGGGGAACGACGGGCGGTGAGCCGGGTGCGGCCAGATCGGGCAGGACGCCAGGAATCAGTGTGTCGAAGGCCAGCAACGGTGTAACAACAACGCGGGAGACGAATTCGGTCGTCGAGAGGGTTGCGCCGCATGTTATCAAGGCACCGTTGTAAGCGTGCGGGTAACGTTCGATGCTTGCCGCAACCTCCAGGCCGCCCAGCGAGAAGCCGTAGATATAGGTGCGGGTCGGCTGTGCAATGGTGTGGACGAAATACTCGCGAAGACGTTCGGTGTCGGCAATTGCGTCAGCCACGGCCCAGCCTTGCGACGCGTATTGGCTTTGCGCAACGGCGTAGCCTTGCTTGAGAAAGACCGGCGTGGCATCGGCCGCCGTCATCGGTGTCGTTATCCTTCCGCCAACGGGCTGGTAGCCGTGCATCACCATCACCAGGCCGCCATTCCAGTTTTCAGGGATATCGATGCGATACAACGCACCCTGCAATACGCCAGTGCGAGCACCAGGCTTGATGTCCGCAGCGCTCGCAGGCAGCGAAACGATGCCGGTGAAAGCGATCAACAACAACCAAACGTTGACCCATCGATACTCAGCGCGACGTGGTGTTTTGCATTTCATGTCATCGGTCCTGAAAAAAGTACAAGGGCATCATTGCGGCCATTCGCCATGGCCACAGCTGGATTACGTTCGGGCTAGACGCCGGTCAGCTCCCCGGTAGGAGATCCATCTGGGCAAACCGGCTGCGAGAGTCGTATTGGAGAGCGCTTACCAGAACTCCTTGCTCGTCGACGATCAGCAATACGGTTTCCGTCGCGTTCTTTCGCTTGACGAGGTAGTCATCCGAACCGAACTTGGTGACACCTTTGAATGTGTAGGATTCGACCGGCCCGAGTTCGGCGAGAAATTTCTCTCTCGAAGCCTTGTTGTGGGCGCGTACCCAGGCCAGGCCATCGCCCATGCCTGCGCCGCTGTCGGGATCGCTCAGGAGCAGTCGCAACGCTTTTTCGCTGCCGGAGAATGGTTTCTGCGCTTTGATACGGGCGGCGAGTACGGCATTGATCCGATCGGCAGTCGCCTTGTCGATGCGCGGCTGGTCGAAGGTAACGTGCCCGTTCTGGCTTGCGACAAACCGCAGAGCGTGCCCTTGATTGTCCGTGACGAAGTTCACGGTGGGATCGATACGCTTATCCCCGGGAAACAGAGATACGCCTAGAGGGTTATCGCCCCGCACGGCGAATTCTGTCTCGCTGATGGGAACGATATGGAAGGGTTTTGGAACACCGATCTCTCCACTGACGCTGACGTCGAGACCGTCGCCATCGCGCGTCACGGTAATGAGTGAGAGGGCATCGTTTTGGTAGAAGCCTACGTAGCGGTCGAGCATATCGCTGCTCAGCACGACGGATGCATTCGTCTGCCGGTGATCCGTCTCGGGAGGCGTTACCTGCGCAGCGAATGTCGCCATGCCCAACGCGACGCACACCAGCGCCACCGCTGTCACGCGCGCCCACCTTTTTGGCTCGCGCAACATATGGCGTATCCGAAATTCAAGGAATGAAGCGGAGTCAGCCATTCCTGGCGCTACTGCGATGCGGCTTGACTGATGTTCGCCTACCTGGATCAGCGTTTCGCAATAGGCATCGATGTCGTGACCGCTGTGAAGGACGCGGGCATCGCAGTCCACTTCGATGGCGCGGCGCAAACGGCTGAACTGCCACCACAGTAGCGCGTTCCAGGGCATCAGCATCAGCAACATCAGCGCGAACGCGACGAGTTGCGGATCGCGCGCGTTCAGATGCGATCGCTCATGGGCAATCGTGCATTGTTGCTGCTGTTCGCTCGCCGACAACAACCATGCGGGCACGACAATGCGCGAGCGCGCCAATCCGACCACCGCCGGTCCCGCGTCAGGCGCGACCAGAACATATTCACCGCACATGTGTGCTTCGCGCCAGCGACGTTGGCGTCGATACAACAGTGCAGCGTTCATGAAGAGAAGCAGTGACATCAAAATTGAAGCCGCTATCCAGAGACCCCGGATCAACGTATCTATGTGGCCGGATGTGTCGTCGTTAGGCCACGACCCGTCGAAGTCGGACAGCATCATCGGCAAGGGTATGGATGTCGCGTTGCGCAGGACGATGATCGTCGGCGGAGAGCTGGGTTCGAAAGTGTTCGGTACATGGATCGACGAATAGGCAATGACTGTGGGTAGAACCAAGGAGCCGACCAGCGCTGTGATCCATACCCAACGTGTCGTAGCGCCGCGCATCTTCGCCGCTCGTTCGGCAGCAAGCGCCGCGCCACTCAGTGCGCACGTCACCAGAACGACATACACCATCCAGGCAGTCATCACTTCTTCTCTTTATCAGAGCGTTCCGCCAGCAGTTGTCGCATGCGGCGTATCTGTTCGGAAGTCAGCTTGTGCTCGGACACCAAATGCGAGAAGAGCAACTCGGACGAACCTTTGAAAAGTTTGTCAGTCAGATGCTGTACGGCATTCTTGCGCGCAGCCTGCTCCTTGATAACCGCAAAATAGCGGTGGCCGCGCCCTTCTTCCTCGTGGTCCACATAGCCTTTGCCTTCGAGCACACGCAACACGGTCAGCACAGTCGTATAGGCAAGATCGTCGTTCAACCGTTCGCGAACTTCGGCAACCAGCGACGGCCCGTTCTCCCACAACGCCCGCATGACATCGGCTTCCCGATCGGTGAGAAAAATCGTCATGTTGTTTTCGCGCCGCAATAACTACGAACGTAGTTGATACACGCGGCTGCCCGGCTTGTCAACTATGGATATAGTTGGTTAAAAACCATCGCGCGATTTGTGATGCGAAGGAAAGGGCGGCGGGCGGGCGTTAGAAGCCATGAAGAATGTCCGCTTTGGGTCGGAAGCGGACCCTCCCCGAAGATTCAACTTTCGCTTTTCTGAACCGTGAAAGAGACCGTGTAGTCAGGATTTGTAACAACCTCCCCCGTAGACCGAAGACGGTAATCACCCCGTGAAGCTGGCTTTATCCAACGCGTATCAGGCGGAAGACTGAAGGCCTCCCCATTGCGGCTACCCTGAAGTATCAGCTCGATGCCGTCTCGTCGATCCACATTGGTAACTCGCCCCCAGCACTGCTCCTGTCGGCTCGGATTGCCGTCAGTATCCAAGAAGGTCACGCCAACCAAGAGCAATTTTCCAGGAAGGTCTGAAATCACTGCCTCGTCCCAGAGCTCATTCGGCTCGTCGGTATCCGTCACTGTGTGGAATTCCTTCGGCATGGACTGTTCACAGAATTATGTCCGCTTTGGGTCGAAAGCAAACCATTTGGCTCAAAGATTTTTAAAGTCCCTTGGAAACCATGAAAGATACATATTCCACAAAACGTTCCGCAATCCGGACACTCACGCGCACTGATCCGTAGTTCCACTGTTCCCATGGATAGCCGTCATCAATCTGAGACAGGTGAGGCTCGCCCAGCCGCTCGACTACCAGCTCCCGCAGATAGGAAAAAGCAGCTGTGGCGGATTCGAATCGCGACTTATCTCTTAGATCAAGCCAGAAAATTTTGTTGAAGTCGCTTCTAAATTGAACATCTACTTCAATGCCGTTGAAGACGGTGCGGTCCTTCCAAGACACGAAAGTGACTTTGGATGACGTCAAAATTGTTGGGTCACCGATGCTGGAAAGCGTTGTTACATCTGATTGCCATGGAATAGTGATCTTCGGATTGTCCAGCATCAATCCGTGCGCTAGCCCAAGAGGGAGATTTTCTTCACTCATCGACATGTCCGCCCTTCGTGCCTCTTATCAGGTAACGTCCGCTTTGGGTCGAAAGCGGACCTTCTTCGTTTAGCCGCAAAACTGTCTAAATATACGAAACGTGGCGCGTACAGCTGAAAAAAGGTCCGCCTTTGTGGCAAGCGGACACTACCGAATTGGCAATGGATGACCCCGCAGCGATGTCAGTCGTCGCTCTTCGCATTGATCGTATGCATGGGATGGCATTGATCGCCGTCGCAACTGATCAGCACGCTGTAGGAGCCGCACGACGCGACATAGGTCGAGTCACCATTGGGTTGAACCGCACCGCAACCCAACTGCCTGGCGACAGACTGCGCCATCGACGGCCGCGCATTGAGAGCGGCCGTCTCTGCACCTAACGCAGTAACCGGCGCCACAGCAGGCGTGGGCGATGCTGTCGGCACAGGCGTGCTCACAACATCAGCAGGTGGCGACGAGGGCGGCAGAGGCGTGGCCGCCACGCCACCACGTGTCGGCTGGATCGCATACGGCGGAGCCGCGTATGCATAAGGAGCAGGTGCAGTGGTCGCGTGGACATGCGTCTTCAGATATTGATGCACGTTGACGAGTTTATTGTCCGGATCCATGGCAAATGTCGCGTCGTTAGTCATCGTGGTGCGATCGGGTGGCGTGGCCGAACCATTCGAGCTGATGTATTCGCCCAGTGCATCCAGTATCGACTGTGCGCGTACGACGAACGTTTTCTGCGGAACATTGTTCTCGTTGTACATCGTCACGACAGCTTTGGAGTGCCACGAGACGATCGTTACAACCGCGCCAGGGACGATCATGACGTGACCGCCGCCACCACCGCCGTGTACGTCGATGACACGACCGTTGGCATCGCCCATCAGAACGGCGGGATACGCATGGCCATCTTCACTCGGATCGAAGCCGGTCTTAGTCATGCTGCTAAGAACGGGCGCAAGCGAAAAATAGGTATAACCCTTTTCCTGGGTCAGCTGCGCGCAGCGATAGATCCAGAAATACCAGACGCGGTCCTTGCTGGTTTTGCCGTTGGCGTCGAAGTAGACGATATAGTCGTTATCGTCGACCTTCGTTTCACTGTATCCGCCGCCATTGACGATGTTTCGCTGCTGATAAGCCGTGGCACAACCGCCAAGCACCGTTGCCGCTAGTAACGATGCAACAAGCTTGCACAAGCCTTTCATGTTTCCCCCTGATTGATATGGTGCAACTACGAAAACGTCCTGTTGCGCTACACCCGGACTTCCTCGTCACATGCCGTCCTGCCTTGGCTCGTGATGGTTATAGCCCATGCCCCTGGCCGCAACGTGACACATTGCCTCGCCCGAATCGCATGGGCGGACGCCCATGGCGGTTCCGCTTAAACCCCAAAAGCATCTCCATTTTTTGAAGCAGCTTCCGTGCCAAATCATTTCGATGTAGGGCGGCGAAGCGTATTAGGAACGATCAGCCGGCGCGGTGATGAGTTTGCATGTTTTTGCACGTTTATATATATTTATCCTCGATGTGAACAAGGTAACTTACGTGTGAAAACGACTTTCGCCCTCCCCGCGATCAGCGGCGGGACTGCTCCGCTTCCCGCTGCGCGACGGGCGACACGGCTGATCTTCCTGGTTTCCGGTTTGGCCATGTCGACCTGGGCACCGATGGTTCCGTACGTCAAGGCTCGCCTCGGACTGGACGATGCGCAGCTGGGCGCGGTGTTGCTGGCGTTCGGCGGCGGTTCGATGCTGTCGATGCCGTTCGTGGGTTGGCTGGCGCACCGGCTGGGCAATCGCGCAGTGATCATGTCGGCCGGTCTGCTGATGTGTGTGGCGTTGCCCGCGCTTGCGCATGCATCCAGCGTCGCGATGCTGGTCGGCACGTTGCTTTATTTCGGCGTGATGCTGGGCGCAGTGGACGTGGCGATGAATGCCTATGCCGTCGAGGTGGAGCACCGCGGTGGCGATCGCCTGATGTCTGGGTTCCACGGGCTCTTCAGCGTTGGTGGTTTGTCGGGTGCTGCTTTGCTGAGTGGCCTGCTTGCGCTTGGATTGGCGTTGCCCGGCGCTGCGACCGCGATAGCGATCGCACTGGCGTCGACTGTGTTATGGCTGCGCGATGGTTTGCGCAGCGATGCGTCTTCGGCCAGCGTGGATGTCGAGGAGAAAAGCCGTCCACGTATGCCGCCCGCACGTGCATGGCTGCTGGGTTTTATGTGCTTCGTCAGCTTCATGGCCGAAGGGTCGATGCTGGATTGGAGCGCCCTGTTCCTGCGCGACGTGCGCGGTATGGCGCCGGCATCGGCCGGCTTCGGTTATGCGTGCTTTTCCGTCGCGATGGCGACCGGCCGCTTTTCCGGCGACCGCATGATCGCGCGTCACGGTCCCGTATGGGCGGTACGCGTGGGTGCCGCCGTTGCGGTTACAGGCTTTCTGTTGGTGGCCTGCGTACCGCTGACGATGGCGACATTGCTTGGCTTCGTGCTGATCGGTCTGGGCGCGTCCAATATTGTGCCGGTGATGTTCAGCGCAGCCGGCCGTTTGTCTGGTGCGCCACCGGCAGTGTCGATCGCTACTGCAACGACGTTGGGCTATGTAGGCTTGCTGAGCGGACCGGCCTTGATCGGCTTTGTTGCGCATGCCAGCAGTTTGCCGGCCGCTTTCGTGGCAGTGGCTGCGCTGCTGGTATTGGTGGGTTTGTCGGCGAGGATGGTGCGGTGACGAGCAAACGTATCGATACGGTGATTTTCGATCTTGGGAACGTGCTGATCGCGTGGGATCCGCGACGCTTGTACCGCTCGTTAATCGAAGACGAAGCGCAAATGGAATGGTTTCTGCGCGAAGTATGCAACAGCGAATGGAACGAACAGCAGGATGCCGGGCGTCCGTGGGCCGAAGGCACGGCGCTGCTGCGTGCACGCTTCCCCAAGCATGCCGAGCTGATCGACGCCTATCATTTGCGCTGGAAGGAAACCCTGGTTGGCCCGATCGACGGCAGCGTCGCGATATTGGCGGAACTGAAGGCACGCGGGGTTCGTCTGCTGGCGCTCACGAACTGGTCGCAGGAAACGTTTCCGGTCGCGCAGCGGCTTTATCCCTTCCTGCAATGGTTCGAAGGCATTGTGGTGTCCGGCGAAGAGCGTCTGGTAAAACCCGATCCACGCATCTACCAGCGATTGCTGGAACGCTATGCGGTCGATCCCGCGACCACGCTTTATATCGACGACTCCGCACGCAACGTGGCAGCGGCCGAAGCGTTGGGCATGCATGGCTGGTGGTTCCGCGACCCGGCTGGCTTGCGCGAACGCTTGGTAGAACTCGGCGTGCTCGAAGGCGGAACACAGGGGATAAATCATGGCTAAGTCCACACCGTCGATCGACGATCGCAATGTGCTTCCGGAGGAACGCCAGGAACGAATTCTGGCGCGGTTGCGTAATGAAGGACGTGTCGTAGCAGCCGAGCTGGCCGAGGCATTCGAGGTATCGGAAGATTCCATCCGGCGCGATCTGCGTGAGCTTGCGGCACAAGGCTTGTGCAAGCGCGTATATGGCGGCGCGCTGCTGCCGGCAGTCACACTGACGCCGCTCAAACAGCGGCGCGTTGAGCATCAACCACGCAAGCAAGCGCTCGCGCGCAAAGCCGTGAGCCTGGTGAAACCGGGACAGACGTTGTTGATCGACGCGGGCACTACCAATGTCGCGATCGCAGCAGCGCTGCCGATTGGCCTAGGGCTCAGCGTGATCACCAATGCGCCGCATATCGCGCAACTGCTGCTGGATCGCGATGACTTCGACGTGCTGCTGATCGGCGGCCGCATCAGTCGTTCCATTGGCGGTGTCATCGGCGCGCAGGCGGTGGAACAGGTAAGAAGGGTCCGTGCAGACTTGTGCTTTCCCGGTACCTGCGCCATCGATGTCGCGCACGGATTGTGGGGTTTCGACAGCGAGGAAGCGTTGTTCAAACGCGCAATGATCGAAGCGAGCGACGAAACCGTGGTGGTAGCCACTGACGACAAGTTGGAGGCCGTAGCTACCCATCAGGTCGTCGAGCTCGTGCGCGTTCAACATCTGGTGGTCGAACACTCGGCAGACCGCGCCACGCGTAGCGCTTTCTCGAAACACGGCGTGATGGTGCATCGCGCGGAAGCCGTAGCGGGTTGAGGCGTCTTGGATGGGAGTCATCCATCCACATTCGTGGGCCTTTGCATTCAACGAACGATAAAGTGAAACCATGGATACTGCCGCAGCTGCCACATCGACCACAGCCATCGCGCCCGCAAAGAATCACTATCTCGTCTTGGATGGCTTGCGCGGCGTCGCTTCGCTTATGGTGGTGGCGTTCCATCTTTTCGAGCCTTTTTCGCAAGGCGATGCGACGAAACAAATCATCAATCACGGCTATCTCGCCGTCGACTTCTTCTTCATGCTCTCCGGCTTTGTCATCGCGTATGCGTATGACGACCGTTGGAGCCGCATGTCACAGTGGGAATTTTATAAGCGGCGACTCATCCGATTGCAGCCGATGGTCATCATGGGAAGTCTCATCGGTGCCGCGCTGTTCTACTTTCAAGCAGGCCCGGCATTTCCCTTGATTGCTGGAACGCCGGTCTGGAAGATGTTGTTGGTCATGGCACTCGGGTGCACGCTACTCCCTCTCCCGGTTTCCATGGACATCCGCGGCTGGCAGGAAATGCACCCGCTGGATGGTCCGGCGTGGTCGCTGTTCTTCGAGTACATTGCCAACATTCTGTATGCGGTGGGCCTACGCAAACTTTCGAAGACCGCATTGAGTTTTTTCGTCTTTCTCGCGGCACTGTTGCTCGTGCAACTAGCTGTGTTTGGCGATCGCGGGGACCTCATCGGCGGATGGTCTCTCGATGCGACTCAGTTGCACATTGGTTTTGCACGGCTTCTGTTTCCGTTCTTTGCCGGCATCCTCCTCTGTCGACTGGGCGCACGCATCCAGGTGAAGAACGCCTTTGCGGTCGCGAGCTTGCTATTGATCGTTGCGCTGTCGCTGCCACGATTCGGCGGTACGGAGCACCACTGGATGAACGGCGTCTATGACGCCTTATGCGTCATCGTTGTGTTTCCCATGGTTGTCGCAATAGGCGCTGGGGAAAAGCGAGTCGATGGTTTTTCGATACGTATCGCCCGGTTCTTCGGCGACCTCTCCTTCCCGCTCTACATCACCCACTATCCCTTGATCTACATCTATACCGGGTGGATTGCACGGAGCAATCCCACGGGTGCGCAAGGCATGGTTCCAGCGCTTCTCGTTGCCGCAACTGCGATCGCCATTGCGTATGCCAGTTTGAAACTTTACGACGAACCGGTGCGACGCTGGCTTAGCAAAAAGCTATTGCAGCGGACGACGTGAGAGCAGTCCCATAGGTTTGTATGTCCGCTTTGGGTCGAAAGCGGACCTGCCGGTTTGCTACGCGCGGCCTCCACTGCAAGACAGCTTTTGAATAATGATAAACATTAACCATTTATAATCCTGCAGGGGCTTAAAACTGAGAATTAATGTGACCATCGATATCGTTGTAACGGCTGCGCCTTCGTCGGATGTCATCGCAAAGATTTCCGACGAACTCGATCTATTTAACATCGCCGCAACTGACATCGCGGACCGTATCCCTTTGGGAGTTTTTGCGGTTGATGCCAATACGGGAACGACACTCGGTGGCATTACAGGTCGCACATCACTGGGTATGCTTTTCATCGACCTATTTTTCTTGCCAAACGAACTCCGTGGGAGTGGCCTGGGTACCAAGCTTCTTGCAGCGGCAGAAGATGAAGCACGACGGCGAGGCTGCAAAGCGGCGGTGCTCTATACGATCAGCTTTCAGGCGCCCGGATTCTACACTCGCAACGGCTGGCAGGTTTTTGGTGAGATCGCGTGCGATCCTCCGGGCACCTCTCGTGTTTTCCTTTCGAAAGATCTCACTATCCCCGGCGTGACCGTTTCCTAGGCTGTACTGGCCAGCTGCATAAGGTCCGCTTTGGGTCGAAAGCGGACCTTAGCGACAAAAGCTGTGATTTGGAAACCAAACGCCACAGACTTCGATCTGTCCAGCATTGGGAACTACGTGGTTTTGGTCGAGTTGGGCGTGGGTAATACCCTCCACGACGCCCATCACAACCTCCTCATCTCTCGGATAAAGCACCAAGCGCCGCCAAGGTAGCCCCTGGGCGCCCATGCCGATCGCTACTCAAAGCGAGGAACGTCGATTTCGCAGCAGATCGTGAAGGCCCGCGCTGTAGTTGCGGCTTGCGCGCAACGTCTGGCCATCTCGCAATGTAACGAGTGCATCGCGATTGGCGAGTGCCTGCACGCGAACGATGCGGTCTACCTGCACGATCGAAGAGCGATGGATACGCAAGAAATGTGAGCTATCTAGATGCGATTCCAGAGAGCTGAGGGTTTCGCGGATGAGGTGGGTCTTACGCTGCACGTGCAAACCAGCGTAATCCGATAAGCCCTCTATCCAATCGACGTCCTCTGCTTTGACGAACGTAATATCGTTGCCGCAGCGCACCGTGAAGCGACGAACCGGCTGGTCGCCTGCGCTGGCGTGTTTGGCGATTAACCGTTCATAGAGAAGGCCGTAGTGGCTTTCCTGCCGGTGCAGCACAACAGTTCGCCTGACGCGATCAACGCACGCGGCGAACCGTTCGTTATCGATGGGTTTAAGCAAATAATCAAGCGCTTCGATGGCGAATGCATTTAACGCATACTCGTCGTGCGCAGTTAGGAATACGAAATGCGATACGCACCCCTTAGGTAGCATTCGCACTAGCTCAATGCCGTTGATACCGGGCATCTCGATGTCTAGAAAAACCAGGTCCGGCGCCAGACTGGAAATCAAACACTGCGCTTCCTCTCCCGTGGCACATTCGCCGACAACGGTCATGTCCGGGTATGCGCTCAGGCGCGTGATCACGCCAAGTCGCGCGAGCGGCTCGTCATCGACGACGAGAACCCGGATAGTCATATCGCGGCCAACGACAGGCTCACAATCGGCTTTCCGATTAATGGGAGCCGAAGTGAAACGATGAATCGCCCAGTCTCCACCGACAGCGTCAGAGTGGCCCCGTCGGCGCCGTAGAGCTGCTCCAATCGAGACCTCGTGTTCGCCAATCCCACCCCATGGCTTTGATAGGCGTCCGTTGCTTCGGGTTCGCACGTATCGTTCGCAACGTCGATCTGCAGTCCCTGCTCGACAAAGCGTGCGCTGATGGTGATTTCACCGGGCGCGGGGCGCAGGGCGATCGCGTGCCGGATGGCATTTTCGATGAGCGGTTGCAGCAAAAAGCGCGGCACTTGCGCGTCGTTTGACTCATCGCTCACGTCGAAAGACACGTTGAGACGTGAACCGAAGCGTATTCGCTCGATGGTCAGATATTCATCGACCACGGCGAGCTCATCTCGAAGTGTCACCGTATGCGTATCAGGAAAGCTCAATGTATTTCGCAGAAGCGCGGCCAGTCTTGCGATCACTTCCGTGGCCAATTGAGGCTGATTGCTCACCACTAACGAAGAAATGGCATTGAGCGTATTGAAAAAGAAATGCGGCTGAAGTTGATAGTGCAACGCCAACAACTGTGCATCTCGCGCCGTCGCCTCGGTCGAAAGGAGCTTTGCCTTTTGTTGCTCGACGGTTTGATAGTGTTTTATGCCGAAATAGAGCGCACTCCATCCATCAAGGGTCAAACTGACGCTGATGGCCTCCGTCAATGCGATGCTCCAATCGAACGGCAACATCTGGTGGGTCCAGAGCATCTGCAAGAGGCGCGTCATGATCGTGCATGCGAGGCCGAGCACGTAAGAGACGACCACGCAACACGATAAGGCGCGAAATAGCGGCACGCTCTTGCGCCAGAGATACCGGCAAAGAAAATACAAAGGAAAGCTGGCGAGAAAAGAAATGCCAAGCTCCGCCATGACCGCAAACACTTCAGTACTCGTCTGACTATAGGGAGCTAACGTGATCGCGGTCGTCAATGCATAAAGCGTCCAGCCACCGATCTGCAGCGGCCAGAAAGATGCAAGGCGCTTCGGTGTATCTGGATTAGCCATGCCACCATTCTATGGGCTGCCTCTCACTCCGTGCACCCTTTTGGCGTACTGAATGCACGGTTCATCGCAAATTTGCCAGGCCTCGTCGAACGGGAGCTTCCCGTCGTCGTGCGCCTCATTAGTCTTCGCATAAGTTCCCGCCACATCCATGTGGGTGACGGCCGAACGGCATTTATACCTTCTGCCAATCTGGCAAAATAAAGGGGGTTTTGTGAAGAATCACGTCTTTAAAAATTCTGGAATCGTGCTGGGTCTGTTGGGAACAGTCCTGATCGCCTCGAGTAGCTTCGCGCAAGGACTTATGCCGGCGGTGAAGTTTCCGGGTGCGCGAAAGGCGCTCACTAAGGCGCAGGCGAGCACGCGCATGTCGAATTCACCGACCTACACATACACTCTGATCGGCTATCCGGGAGCCCTCGACACGCAGGGTGTTGGTATCAACCCCGATGCCCTTGTTCGCGACTCGGACGACCAGAGCGGCACGGCTACACCAGCGATTAAAGTCGTCGGGGCGTGGTCTTCATCCGATGGAGAATCTCAAACAGGCTTTCTCGCTCGGGTACGTGGAACCAACCCCGTCCACGAGACCTACGATCTATTGAATGACCCGCAAGGCTCGCAAGTACAGCAACCCTACAGCATTAATGATTTCGGCCAAATTGTTGGCGATTATTATGTTGGTGATATCGGAGGTGCTTATATCTTTCACAGCTATGAGCTGGACGGCGATACATTCACACCTCTAAACGTACCGTTTGCCGGTGCCGTTAGCACCTTCTCTCCCGCCATCAACAACGCGGGTGAGATTGTCGGTGGGTGGACCGATAGCGCCGGAAACTCGCATGGATACACGCTGATCGGAGGCAAATACACCTCGTTCGACTACCCCGGCGGCCAGATTCAGCTTTATCTTTCGGTCAATAGCGAAGGACACATCGTCGGCTCCTACGCCGATGCCAGCGGCAACGTCCATGGTTTTTTGCGGCGCGGGAACACCTTTACGTCGATCGACTTCCCTGGCGCGGTTTACACCGCAAGCACGGGGATCAACGACGCCGACGAGATCGTCGGGAGCTACTGCCCGACCGCCCAATGTCTTCAAACGGGGGGTGAAGGCTTGCAGGGATTCATACTAAAGAATGGGGTCTATACCACTTTCACGATTCCGGGCGAATACGGTACAGCCTTAGCCTCCATCAACAACAAGGGCGTGTTGATGGGCAACTACTACGATTCAGACGTGAATGCGGCCGATACCGCCAATCATGTTTACACGTTCCTGGCGACGCCGACTCCATAGGGGATCGCTAAGCCAGGCGACGCGATCGATGTGGCTATGCTATCGAGCTTAGATGGAAATACTGGGCCAAATATGTCCGCTATGGGTCGAAAGCAGATACTCCCCATTCGTACGCTCAACCAATCCTCAGCGGGCTAGGTAAAAATCCATAGGGATAAGCTCGACGGCCCATCCGCCGGCTTCGCCCAGCGTGGCGGCCGGGTGCATGGATGCGATGCGAAGCGCCTCGTCATGGCTGTCCGCCTCAATGATGAACAGGCCGCCCACCACTTCCTTCGACTCTATGTAAGGGCCATCGCTGATATGCGTCTTTCCGCTGCGCGGGCGAAGCGTCTTCCAGCTATCCAGATCGCCAAGCGACGCGGAAACCAGAACCTTGCCGGTAGCGCGCATCTTCTCATCCAATGCCGGACATTGGCTTACCAATTTCTTGACGTCGTCAGGCGCCATCGCGGCGAATTTTTCGGGGGTGAAGTAGGCCAGGCCGAGATATTTCATGGAAGCTCCATGGGGTTGGGATGCATTGGCGACGAAGCTGGTGATCGGAAATCGACAATGCTTTAGCGGGTCCCGACCATCCTGTCCGTTTTGGGTCGGAAGCAGACATTACAGCTATATGCTACGTGCTCGCAGGCGCGAGACAAAAACACCCTCGCTGCTCCCTTTTTGACGGCCTGATCGCCACTCGTATCACAACGAACTATTCCATGTAGCGGCTCTTTCGCGTCAACGAATGTTGTGTCCATTGAACGGTATTGATATGCGTCGGTTCCGGGACATCGCTTTGGAAGATATCCTGTCCATCTGACCAAGCAATACCAGTGACATTCCACTACGCGAATCACTGTTTTCTCGGCGGCCTAATTGAATGTGTCCAACAAAAGCATTCAACCAAGATAAAAACTGCCTTTCACGACTCTTTCACCAGTTATTCACTAGAAACGCTGCGTGGTGATAGACCACACATAAAGGGATTTTTATGAAGATTTTCTCCACGGCCGCCATGGCCGCGTTGCTTCTTGGAGCCGGTGCCATCATGCATTCCGGCAATGTCAGAGCAGAAATCGATGGCTGCCAACAGCTTGCTGTAGAGTGCAGTGAAGGCAATCAAGAAGCTTGCCACCTCTATCAAGTCGGCGGATGCAAGGGGGAGGCTCCCGTAGAATCAATTCTGAAAGGCACGCCATCGGCCAAGGCCAATCACGAGCCCGATACCGCATCATTGAATTCAAAGCCGAACGTTACGGTCGCCAAATAAAATTGGTGCCACGAACTGAATAGCAAAAAGCCCCAGGTTTTGACCTGGGGCTTTTTGTTTGGATGCCAGAGCGATAGCCATCACTATAGACACGCAAGCGGTAGGAACTGTTATTCACTGCCCATCTCGTTAAGTTTCCTTACCTCGCAGTGATTTCTATAGACCACCACCGCCGCAGTTCACTCGACCAGTAATCGTTGGAGGTCCATCGATCGACGTAACCTCGATGGTCCAGTACTGGCCCTGATTGGTGCACTGCACTGGCACCTGTACGCCGGCAACGATATTTCCTGTGTATGTTTGGGTGGAGATTAAACCCTCGCCCACGACGACGACCTTGCAGATATCGCTCGCGAAACCCGTGCCCTTAATAGTTGCCGATTGCCCATCTTTATTGAGCGTGCAAGTGATCTTCTGCTTAGGCGGGGGCGCTGGCGCTGGCACAGGGACAAAAGTGAAATTGTCGAATACGGCGAGAGACGGCGATCCTAAGCTGGCTTGGTTGATATCAATATTGCCGCCCGACCAATGGTCCCCGACATCGGTTGAGCAGATGAGTACATTTTTCCCTTCATTATTTGCGACAAAGCTGACAAACAGTTTGTTGGCGAAGGCCAACAATGAGGGTGAAAATTGGCTCGCTTGCCCGATGTCTATATTGTTAGACCACTGCAGGCCGTTAGATGAAGAGCAAAGCAAAACATTGTTGCCACTATTGTTTGCGATAAACGCCACCCAAAGCTTTCCGTCGAAAACGGCGAGCGATGGCGCTGCGCTGCTTGACTGGTTGATATTCGTATCCGTCGACCAATGCTGTCCATCGGATGTGGAGCAAACAAGAATTCGTTGACTGTCGTCATTGGATAGAAAGGCGACCCAAAGTTTGTTGTCGAATACTGCCAACGATGGTGCTGAGCTGCCCGCTTGATGGATGTCCGTATTGTTTGACCAATTAATACCGTCGGACGACGAGCACACTAAAACATTCTGTCCTTCGTCATTGGCCAAGAACGCAACCCAAAGTTGATTGTTGAAAACGGCAAGCGACGGAGATAGCCCATTGCTTGCCTGATGGATATCGGTGTTGTTTGACCAATCGACACCATTGGACGACGAGCACACCAAGATATTGTTGCCACTATTGTTCGCAATAAAGGCGATCCATAGTTTATTTTTGAAAACCGCAATGGACGGTGCGACATTGCTTTGTTGTCCGATGTCGGTGTCAGTAGACCAATGGACGCCATCAAGGGAAGAACAAATGAGAATGTCGGTCGTATCGCCGAATTCACCGGTGTTATTTGCCAAAAAAGCGTTCGCTAAGCTGTTGGGCATCTTGTTTCTCCGCTAAGTGCACGACGGAAGGAGAACCCGTACCAATGGCAACTCACATTAGCTACGAAACCATAGGGCGCGTTCCTGCTGGAAGCACCTTTGAGAGGTCTTTGATTTGAGCCTGTCCAGGCTCGGTAGGTGACCTTCATTGGCCCGGTGAACATGGCTGTCAGGCCAACCCGCGTACATCAGCCAACATCTCGACGGCGTGTAGGGCAAACCCTACTTACCCGTCGAGGGCCTTGGATGAGGGAAGGCTCTCTATCTCCAGCAATGATGCGACATGGAACGTCGTCGATGGCGTGACAGGACGGCCTTGTTCGATATCGGCCATGCGGAATGCACGCCGGTAGACGACCTTGCCGTCTTTGATCACCTCTACCGCCGCGCCCGGTGTGTCGGATCGATTCCATTTCGCAAACAAGACATCGGCCTGTTGTTGCTTGTCAGCGATCGGTGTCGTTGCATGTCCCTACAGACTGACTGTCAAGAGCAGCGCCGATATCAAAACAAGCTGATGTGCTTTCATCGTGCCGCCTGCCCCTGTGTTGATGCGTCCATATCGCCCCCTATCTCCATAAAAAAACCAGAACGGCGAGTGTCCGCGTTGGATCAAACGCGGACGTCATATCCTTCAGATTGTAGGCGGATACCGTTTGCGCACTCACTCGGCCGCCATCGCCCACTCGCCTCTCGGTTGACTGCGACGCAAAGTGTGAACCGGCAATTCACCGAACATTTTCCGGTAGTAGGCACTGAACCTAGCGAGGTGCAGAAATCCATTGGCGAGCGCGACTTCCGTCACCGAGGTATTTGCGTTTGGCGCGAGCAAGGTTTCACGCGCTTTGGCGATGCGCACTCTTCTAAGAAATTCGCTTGGTGAGCAGTCATGCACTGCGCGAAATCCCAGTTCAAGAGTGCGCAGGCTGACACCAAGCTCCGCAGCAATTTTGCTTGGCGTCTGATTCGGCTCGCCGTCGCGCATCAAACGTTCGGCCTCGCGAACCAATCGCGGTGGAAGTCCCTTCTGCGGGCGGCGCAGATCGTCGCTGTAGTTGTGCGGATGTTGGGAAAGCACCAGCGAGATAATGAACTCATCGAGATGCGCGACCGCCGACGGCGGAAGCAGGAGACCGCTGCGCGCATAGTTGACGATCAGGCCAACGGCTTGGCTCCACGCTTGTTCCAGCTGCGCGGAAAAAGGATTGAGATCGAAACGCAGCGAACGATCGAGCGCAGACCGGTTCAACCATGTACTGCACAGGGCTTCGACGCGCGCAATGTCGAGCCGCACTGACTGCTGTGCAAAGCGGCTGTCGAACGCCAGCCGGGTCGCGAGTCCCGGCGACAATGGAACCGTTTGGCCGCGCCGCAGTTCGGCACCCAGTGAGCCCTGCTCCACCGTGCCGCTGCCGTCCAGACACGTCTGCATCAGCATAAGGCGAGGGAAATTGCCGGCATCGATCCGGACCGAGCGCCCGTAGTGCAACTGGACAATCGGCTGAGGTGCGCGCCGGATCAGGTCCAAGCCAGCGGTGTCTGCGCGGCCACCGCCCAGGGTCATCACGGAATGTGCGCAATAGACGTCGGCAACGACGGACTGGACCTCTTCGAGGTCGCTGGTCTGGAGATGCGTCTTGGCGGGCTTCTCCATCAACCGATCACGTCGTTTCGGAAACTGGATAGTACTTCGAAAAGCGGATATTGGCGGCGAGGCCCCGCGAGCAACCTGTGTCCATCCGCTCTCCACCAGAGCGTCACCACAGACAGGAGGCTCCAATGAACACTTCAGCGAATACTCTGGCGTCCATCGTTCTCATCCATGGCGGCTTTGTCGACGGTTCGGGCTGGCAGGGTGTCTACCAGCAGCTCAAGAAGGACGGTTACGAGGTGACCGTGGTGCAGAACCCGACGACCTCCCTGGCCGACGACGTGGCATTTACGAAGCGCGCCATCGCGGAGCAGAAATCCCCGGTCATCCTGGTCGGTCACTCCTACGGCGGCGTCGTGGTCACCGAAGCCGGCAACGATCCGAAGGTGGCTGGCCTCGTCTATATCACCGCGTTTGCCCCGGATGCTGGCGAGTCGGTGGCATCGCTGATCGCGAACCCACCGCCGGGCGCATCGGTACCTCCGATCCTGCCGCCGCAGGATGGCTTTCTGATGCTGGACAAGGAGAAGTTTCAGGCCAGCTTCGCTGCAGACGTCGACGCTGAGACGGCACGCTTCATGGCCGACTCGCAGGTACCGTGGGGACTTCCCGCCCTGCAGGGTGCAGTGACTACGCCTGCGTGGAAGTCGAAACCCAGCTGGTATCTGGTCGCCGGCGACGACCACATGATCCCGCCGGCCGCCCAGCGCAACATGGCCCAGCGCGCTGGCGCAACCATCAAGGAAGTGGGAGGCAGTCACGCCGTGTACGTATCCAATCCGCAAGCGGTAGCTCAATGGATCAAACAGGCGGCGACAGCCATTCGCAAGTAGCCAGTATCCCGCCGCACCAAAGGGCCGACGCGTTGTCGGCCCTTTGCGATGTGCGCATGGAAAATGAAGCGAGCTGCGCGCGTGGTCTGCATTTATCCGACCACGCCCGGCATCAGCCCATGTTATCGCGCCGTCGCAAGGGGCGTCCCCATCGACTGGAAAAGCGCCGCTGTATCGCTCATGCGCGCGGCCCTGGCCTGGATCTCGCTCAGCTTCGCGCTCTGCAGATGCTGCTCGCTAATCACCGCTTCCGGATAGGAAACTGCGCCCAGCCGATAGCGCGCGTCGATGTCGGTGAACGATTGCGACGCCACGGCCGCTTCGTTGGTTGCCGCTTGAAGCGTCAATGCATCTTGATTCAACGCGGTCAGCGTATCGGCAACGTTCTGAAAAGCATTGAGCACCGCCTGCTGGTATTGCGCCAACGACGCGTTGTAATTCGCTATCGCGGCTCTGCGTTGTGCCATCAAGGCACCCCCGTGAAAAATCGGTTGCGCAAGCGAAACGCCGGCGCTCCAGACCGAACCCGAAGCCGTAAACAGATTCCCCGGCTTGAATGCCTCCGAACCCAACGTCGCGGACAGTGAAATATGTGGAAACAGATTGGCCGTCGCGACGCCAACCTGTGCGGACGCCGCATGCACCGACGCTTCCGCAGCGAGCACGTCCGGACGCTGTTGCAACAGATCGGATGGCACACTTACCGGAACATCTACCGGCAGGTGCAATTCCGCGAGCGTCAGATTGGACGGCGCCTGATCGGGTGTACGCCCCATCAACACAGCAAGCGCATGGCGTGCGCGCAAAGCCTGGCTGCGCAACGGTGGAATCGAAGTGTCGATACTTGCAGCCTGTTGCTGCACGGCCAGCAGATCGTCCTGCGATGCTGCGCCAAGCCGATACGAGCGCTCGGTCAGCGTGACCTGTTCGTGCATCAACGTGGAAAGTCGTTCGCTGGTGCTTAGCTGCTCTTCCAGCGATGCAGCGTTGATGGCTGCGATCACGATATTCGCCGCCAATGCACGCTTGGCTGCATCGAATTCATAGGATTGTTGGTCGACCTGCGCGGCTGTTTGCTCGATGCCGTGACGTGTCGCGCCGAACAGGTCGAAGTTGTAACTGAGCGCGAGTTGCCCCGCGTAGACGTCATAAAGATTGGTTGGCGGACCTAACCCAGGAAAACCCAAGGCACGCTGCCGGCTGGTCTGTCCCTGCGCATCCAGCGTCGGCAACATGTTTGCCCCGACTTGTGCGCGCAACAGTTGATGGGCAGCGTCCAGCGTGTGCTGCGTTGCCGCCAGCGACGGATTGTTGCGCAGGCCTTCATCGACCCACGCATCGAGCGTGTCGCTACCGTACAAACGCCACCATGCCGGTACCGCACGCGCACCCAGGCTGAAATGTTGCGCAACGTCGTCGGCTTTGGCTGTGTCCGTAGGTGTTGGCTGCACCGCATAGTGCGCGGGCGTCGGCGGCGCAGGCGGTTTGGCGGGTGGCGCAAAAGCGCACCCTGCCAACGTTATGACTGCTGCCAGTATCGCGGCGTGTTTCCAGCGAACCATGATGTCGGATCTCATGCTGCGACCTCCTGCTTCGGTGCGGGCTCATCGGCGCGCACGCGGAACCACGTGGCATAAAGTGCTGGCAGATAGAAGAGCGTCAGCACGGTCGCGACGGTAATGCCGCCCATTAGTGCAGTCGCCATCGGTCCGAAGAAGTTGCTGCGCAATAGCGGTATCAAGGCCAGCACGGCGGCCGCCGCGGTCAGCGTGATCGGGCGGAAACGGCGAACCGTCGCGCCGATGATAGCCTCCCAACGCGGATGTCCGGCATGAATATCCTGCTCGATCTGGTCGACCAGAATCACCGAGTTGCGCATGATGATGCCGAACATCGCAATCGTGCCCAGCATCGCGACGAAACCGAATGGCTCGTGGAACAACAGCAGTGCGGCGATCACACCGATCAGTCCCAACGGCGCTGTGAGCACCACCATGAACGTGCGTCCCATGCTTTGCAGCTGGATCATCAGCAAGGTCAGCACGGCGATGATCATCAAAGGCATCTGCGCGTTGATCGAACTCTGCGCTTTTTCGTTCTGCTCGACCGAGCCACCCACCTCGACGCGATAACCCACCGGCAGATGACTGCGAATATCGGCGAGCTTCGCGTCGATGGCATTGGTGACGTCGAGACCTTGTGCACCATTGCGCGTATCTGACTGCACGGTGATCGAGGGCTGTCGATCACGCTCCCAGATCACGCCGTACTCCAGGCCATAACTGACATGCCCGAGTTGCGCTAACGGAATCGCCGTGCCGTTGGGTGTCGGTATGGCCAGCTGCTCGATTTGATCGGGATGAATGCGATCGCCGTTCGTGCTGCGCAGATCGACCGCGATCAGTTTGTCGCGCTCGCGGAACTGCGTCACCGTGGTGCCCGACAACGTCATCGCCAGGAAATTGGCGACATCCTGCGAGCTGATACCCAACTGGCGTGCCTTGATTTGGTCGACGTCGAAACGTACCGAGCGCTCGCCCGGCTCATCCCAATCGAACTGCACATTGGTGGTGTCGTGGTCGGCGCGCATCACTGCAGCCACTTGCTCGGCGATGCTGCGTACGGTGGCAATATCGTCACCGTCGACACGAAATTGCACGGGGAAACCCACGGGCGGTCCGTTTTCCAATCGGCTGACACGACTGCGAACCTCACTGAAATCGCGCTTCAGTTCGTCATCCAGATACGTCGCGAGCTGCTCGCGTTGTTTGACGTCTTTGGCGGTAATCACGAACTGCGCGAAATTGGGCTGCGCCAGTTGTTGATCCAACGGCAGATAGAACCGTGGTGCGCCGCTACCGACAAAGCTGACGTAACTCGCAATTTCCTTGCGGTCGTGAATAGCCGCTTCGAAGCGCTTGGTCTCACGCAGCGTTGCAGCAAACGACGCACCTTCCGGCAAGCGCAGGTCGACCAGCAATTCCGGACGATCCGAACTCGGGAAAAACTGCTTGGGAACGATGCCGAAACCCGCCAGCGCCACCACGAATAAGGCAACCGTCGATCCCAGCACCAGCCAACGATGACGCAAACAGAAGTTCAACCAACTGCGGAAACGCCGATAGAACGCCGTATCGTAGATCTCGAACTCGTCGCCGTTGTGCACCGGCTGGACGGCTTTGGCGGTGCGCGCGTCGCGCCAACGTTGCGGCAGGAAGCGCGCCCACCACTCCTGTCCCTGCTTCGCGCGCTGATGATGCTCCGGCAGCATGTGGTAACCCAGCAGCGGAATGACGATCACCGCCGCGAGCCACGACACCAACAATGCAATCGCCGAAACTTCGAAGATCGAGCGTGTGTATTCGCCGGTACCCGATTTGGCCAAGGCAATCGGCAGAAAGCCGGAGACCGTGACCAGCGTACCCGTCAGCATCGGAAATGCCGTGCTCGTATAGGCGAAAGCAGCGGCACGGACCCTGTCCCAGCCTTGTTCCAGTTTCACCGACATCATCTCGACGGCAATGATTGCGTCATCCACCAACAGGCCTAGCGCCAGTACCAAGGTGCCGAGCGATACCTTGTGCAGGCCGATGCCCAACACGTCCATACACAACGCGGTGGCGGCCAATACGAATGGAATCGAAATCACTACCACCATGCCCGTGCGAAAACCCAGGCTCAGCAGACTCACCAGCAAGACAATCGCTACAGCCTCGGCGACGGATTCAAGGAAGTCGTCGACCGAACGCGACACCGCATGCGGCATGCTCGTCACTTCCGATAGCTTGAGCCCTGCCGGCAAGCGCTTCTGCAACGTACCCGTCGCTTGATCGAGCGCGTTGCCAAGCTGGATCACATCACCGCCGGGTTGCATCGTGACGCCGATGCCCAGTACCTGCCGCCCCATGAAGCGCACCACTTGGCTTGGCGGATCGTCGTAGCCGCGCCGGATGGTGGCGATGTCGCCAAGCCGGAAACTCTTTCCGTTGATGTGCAACAGGGTATCGGCCAGCGCATTCGTATCGTCGAACTGGCCACTGGGCCGCACGAATACGCGGTCGTCGGCAGTAGTCAGAACACCGGTCGACGCCACGGCATTCTGTTCGTTGATCGCTTCGCCGATCTGCTGCGGACTGATGCCCAACTTCGCCAACTGGACATTCGCGATATCGATATAGATGTGCTGGTTCTGGTCGCCGAAGTAATCGACTTTTGCAACGCCGGGCACGTGCAGGAGTTCGGCGCGCAATTGATCGGCGTAGTCGTGCAATTGCGCCGGCGTATAGCCGTCGCCTTCCAGCGCGTAGATATTGGTGTAGACGTCGCCGAATTCATCGTTGAAAAACGGGCCCTGCACGCCCTGCGGCAACTGTGCGCTGATATCGCCGACCTTCTTGCGCACCTGATACCACGTATCTGGCACGATGGATGAAGGTGCGGAATCCTTGATGTTGAAAAAAATCAGCGACTCGCCAGGACGCGAATAGCTGCGCAGGAAGTCGATCGCCGGTGTTTCCTGCAACTTGCGCGAAATACGGTCGGTCACTTCCTCCTGCACTTGCTGCGCACTGGCGCCCGGCCAGTACGTTTGGATCACCATCACCTTGAAGGTGAACGGCGGATCTTCCGACTGCGAAAGATGCTTGTACGAGAGCAGACCGAACAGCGCGATCATTCCCATCAGGAAGAACACCAGGGACTGATGGCGCAGCGTCCACGCCGAAAGATTGAAACGTCCTTCGTTGCTCATTGCGGCGCATCCTCAGGATGCGGCGGGGCGATCGGCGCTACCTTTTCCCCGATCGACACCGTATGCACGCCTTGCATCACAACGCGCTCGCCTGCCTGCAGACCGCTGGCGATGAGCACGTCACGCTCGCCGTAACGGGCGATCGTGACGGGGCGCAATTCGAGCGTGGTATCGGCGGGTCGAACCACCCATACGGCGGGATGTTCGTTCTGATGGAACAACGCCGTGGCCGGAATGCTTATCGCAACGGTAGACGACTTACCGCTTTGCAAAATCACATCCGCCGTCATGCCAAGCTGCAACAGGCTCGCCGGTTGATCGACGGTCAATTTGACCAGATAGGTGCGCGATTGCGGATCGGCCGCCGGCGATATTTCGCGCACGCGTGCATCGAATGCGCGGCCCGGCAACGCGGGCACCGTTATCTTCGCGGCTTGCCCGACGACGATGCCGTCGATGCGGCTTTCCGGCACGTCGAGATATGCTTCGCGTTCGCCCGACCACGCGAAACCGAACACGGCCTGTCCCGCGGCCAGCACCTGACCAACGTCCGCCTGCCGGCTGGTAATCGCACCATCGTGATCGGCAATCAATGTGGTGTAACGCGATTGGTTCTGCGCCAATTCGAACTGCTGTTTCGCCTGATCGCGCGCCGCGAGCGCGGACGCGTAAGCATCCTGCGTCTGTTCCAACTGCAGTCGGCTGATCAGGTTCTGCTTGGACTGTGCGTCGTCGCGATCGCGCTGCTGGGTGGCGAACAGCAAGCGATGCTCAGCCGCTTCAAGGGCGGCCTTCGCGGCTGCCAGCTGATTGCCTGCGTCGGTGGGGTCGAGCTGCGCCAAGGCCTGCCCTTTCTTCACCAGATCGCCCGGATTGACGTAGCGCTGGGTCAACTGGCCAGCCACTCGGAACGACAGCGGCATTTCGTAACGCGCATGAATCTCGCCGGGGAATCGGCCAGCCGACACGCCATCGACGGCCTGTACCGGCAGCGCGATTACGGGCACCACCTGGTCGACTTCGGGTGCTTTCTTGCCGCAGGCCGCCAGCAGCAGCAACGACAGGACCACGGTACCGGCCAGCCAGGCCGGCCTTCGCGTCAGGCCGGATGGCATGGGGAATTCTTGCTGTTGCACGGGCCGCTCCTGGGGATGGATGGGGGCTGATGGTCGCGACAGACCCATTCGTCGCGACCCATAAATACGTCAATGAACTCTAATACATAGTTGTATCTGAATGCAAATGGGTATTGAAATACATGTGCCAGATGGCGTGGTACCATGGCGCATGCCACGTAAACGATTGACCCGGGAAGAAAGCCGCGAACAGACCCGCCTGCGCCTACTCGACGCGGCGGCGGTGGCGATTGCCAAAAAAGGCCTGACCGCGACCAGCGTGGAAGACATCGCCGGCCAAGCCGGCTATACCCGCGGCGCGTTCTACTCGAACTTCAAGAGCAAGACCGACCTGTTCATCGAGCTGCTCAAGCGCGATCACATGAGCATCCAGGAAGACTTGCAGCGCCTGTTGGACGCCAACCTTTCCAGCGACGATCTGCAAAAACAGCTCGCGCTGTTCTATGCCCAGTGCTATCGGGATCACACCAGTTACATCGTTTGGGCCGAAGCGCGCCTGCATGCAGTACGCGATGCAAAATTCCGCCAACGCCTGAATGCCCTGTGCCTGGAAAAGCGCGACACCATCGCTTATTTCATCGCGCAATTCTGCAAGCGCCTGGGCATGCCGGTGCCGGATGCTGCCAAAGATCTCGCGCTCGCGAGCATGGGGCTGATCGACGGCGTGCTCTACTTCAACATCACCATGCCGAACGAACTACCGGATGCTGCCGCAGAATCGGTATTGAGCACGATCTTCAGCGCGACGTTCTTCGGCACTCAACCCTGAAACATAACGCAGGCTTGGATTGGCGGTATTTGCGTCGCCATGAGATGGGCAGTCTGTCGAATAAAAGACTACCTACGCCCGTTGGCACTAAGGCGAACATCATCACTTAAGGCCTACGCGGCTCCCTGACGCCGCGTAGCAGTAGCCATAAGCCAATAACGACTTCGTACAGGCCCGCCGGCACGTCGAAATTAACGCCCACAGGATTGTCAGGCCAGACGATGACGACGATCGCGCCGATCAGCATCAGCACATAGCCGAGCAGCCCGAATCCCGCCAACAGCCGGGGGACATAGCGGGACTTCAAAAGCAGCCAACTGAAAACAATGCAACCCAGTGCAAGAAAGATTACGCCGATGTTGTAGCCTGCATCGTGCGTGTCATTGAATAGCCACACCAGATTCTGTAGCTGCTCGCTTGAAAAGACTTTGGCATATCGCGCATCAGTCAACAGCAACAACATCGTAAAACTGTTCAGCGTAATAACGCCAAGCACCGCCGCTTCCGCCACGCGCCAAAATGCCCCAAGCAATGCGAGGTGCTTCCCGACCGGTCGTAGTAACACATACAAAGCGACTGCTATCGCGATATCACCGGTAAACGCCGCCAGATCGCTGACGATACCGATACGGAACAGCAGCAGATGATCGAGGATATGGGCCGCCGTTTTCGCCGGATCGTTATCCGCGATAAGACTGCCACGACCATTGAACTCGCCGAATACGCCACACACCATGAGCAGCAGATACAGAAGGCCCGCCACCCTTGCGGCCACACGCTGAGACCGATCGATCGGAAAACCCGCCACGGCGCTTCTCCATAGCGCCTGCGATCGGCGCGATATCAAAGGGGCAAACCACTCCGTACTTGAATCTGGAACACGTTCGACCTCGCTAGGCTAGCGTTCCCTTACGCACTGACGAGTGCCAGAGGTCATCGCGCCGCGAAAATGTGCATAGCCCTTATATTGGCCTCGGATCAGAAGCACACATCGGCCGCTGATACAGGGAAGCCTGTATTTCATCACTTCAATTCCCATTCCCGATAACAGGCACGGATCTCACGTAGCGAGCGAAGATATATCTTCGGCAAACTTATCTGGCGATAAATATCGATATAGCGCCGACGATTCCGGGGAGTAACCAGAGTGATGTAATGAATCATGCTCCATTTGAAGCTGTCGCGGCCGCCATCCAATGCACCGAACCGGTTGCTCTCGAGGAGAGTACGTCGCATATACCGAAACACACTAGTCGGCGTAGAAACATCCAGCAAGACGACGCCCGTTGCTCGCTGGAATCTTTGCGGCATGCATGATGAGTAGTTCCCCTCCATCACCCATTGCCGACCCTTGATTGCTTCGTCATGCAAGGCCAGGAATTCGTCCGCCGGACGCGGTTTCCAATCAGAATGCGGAACGTGATGCAGCTGGTCGAGATGAACCACGTCCATGCTGATTTTTCGGCCAATGGCAGCAGCAAGTGTCGACTTGCCGCTGTTGGATGGCCCGAGAATGCAGATGCGTGTGCCAAGTTCCGATAGTTGCATACCCTTTCTATCAAGCCTCCGAAACGTGGCTTTTTCTACGCGGTCCCGCATGTCCGCTTTGGATCGGCAGCGGATACTCGAACGATGAATGATGCGCCGTACAATCATCTTACGCCAACGTCTGTTCTCGAAAACGGATGCATCGAGTGACGTCTGTAAAAATCATGGATCGAACATAAGGGTACGCGCCCATCCGCTCCCGGCGCGAAGCGCTCATGCGTTGCACTCAACCAGCTGTTGCAAGGAACGTCGAAGCGTTCCGGAACAGCAGGGTTGTCGCCGCACTCCTGCAGTAAGCGGCCGTTTTACTGCAGCAAGCGGTGTGTGTCGATCGCAGCCGAGCACATACACTTTCTTTGCGCACATCGCCACAGATCGTCAATGACGTAGATCTACCAGCATGGTTTGCGTTCTGCGCAATGCCACCCCGTGCATGTCCGTACCCAAACATAGCCAGGAGTTACCCATGAAAAACGTGAGTTCCATAGTGCTTGTCGCGTGTCTGGTTCTCGGTGCCAACAACGCCTTTGCGCAAGACAGCGGCATGGCCAAGGACACGAAACCCAGCGCAAGCACCAATGATCACGCCATGGTGCCGAAGGAACTGATCGGCGCGTGGACGCTTGTCCGCTGCGACAATGTCTACCCCGATGGTCACCGCGTAGAGCTATACGGCCCCAACCCCGAGGGCATGTGGCTTATCGATGCCCAAGGCGATTACATGATGCAAATTGTGCGGGCAAAGCGAATGCCATTCGCGGTGAATGACAAGTCCAAGGGAACGCCCGACGAATACCGCGCTGCGTCGATGGATAGCAACGCCCACTACGGTCACATCAGTGGTGACGCGAGCGTCATGCATAGCCAGATCGTGCACGCTTCGTTCCCGAACTGGGATGGCAAGAGCGGAGACTCCGGCTACACCATCAACGGCGATGAATTGACTTATCGCGTGGCCAAGCCGTCGAGCGGCGCGGCCGAAGGCGCCCATGGCGAGGTCGTGTGGCGGCGCGTTCATTCCTGAGAGTCCGCCCCGGGACGGGCAAGACCTGTAACCAAGTGGATGAGCATCGCCCGATGCCGCGCCGAAAGCACTCGCGTAAAAGATGCCGCCACACCCTGGCGCATGACCTGAGCAAGGAGACCGTCAACGCCGAATCATTTTGCTGACGAATATTGAAAGGTCAATGCGCCAGCTTCTGTGCTGTTCAATCGGCGACAGTACGCAAACCAAGCCGATGTCGCTAACACCACACTGCATATCTCCATGGTTGCCCGGTAGATGTCGCGGGAGTTCTTCCAGATAGACATTTCCGATACGTTGGGACAGTTCACGTTACAGGGACTGTCCCAGCCGAGCCTCAAGTAATGGTCGAAAGGTCCGGCTGACGTGGACGCGTTGACCGCCACGTAGCACAAGATCGAACTCACCGTGCGATGCTGGCTCCAGATGCAGAATGCTATCGACGTTTACGACGGTGGAGCGGTGAACGCGAACGAAGCGGCGAGGATCGAGCCGTCCGATGAGTTCGCCGAGCGCCGCACGATGGATGATGCGTTCATCACCAACGTGAAGAGCGACGTACACGCCCGCACTTTCGATGCAATCGATCGAGTCGACTCGGATCAGGTTGGTCTTGTCCCGTTCGCGTATGACGATACGATCGAGATAGGTGCTTTCCTGGCGGCGCCCGTCCAGAAGCGAGAGCATGCTCTGGCCAAATACGCGCACGCTCTCGTCATCAAGACGCGCCTTTGCGCGGGCGAATGCAGCTTCCATACGCTCGTCGCCGTACGGCTTGAGCACATAGTCGATAGCGGCCGATTCGAAGGCACGCACGGCGTGTTGATCGAAGGCCGTGACGAACACCGTAACGGGCATGCGCTCGATGCCGATCGTATCGATCACGCCGAGGCCATCGAGTCCCGGCATTTGAACGTCGAGGAAAACAACGTCGGGCTGCTTTTGCAGGATCGCCTCGACAGCATCGAGGCCGTTCTCGACCTCCATGATGTCGCCGACGTCCGGATCGTTATCCATTAATTCCCGCAGGCGTTGGCGCGCCGGCTGCTCGTCATCGACGATAAGAATCCGATAGGTACGTTTTTCACTCATCGCTATGTGTCTCAGCCGCGCTGGTTGGGATCGCGACACGAACACGTGTGCCGCCGCCTTTGCGCGGATCAATCAGGAGAGCTGCCTCTTGTGTGCGATGGAGCATGGCAATGCGCTCGCGCGTGACGCCAAGCCCCAATCCAACGCGATCTTCCGTCCAGTCATCACCGAGTCCGACACCATCATCGTCGACGGTGATGTGCAAAACGTTGTCGTCAATCGTGGCCTGCACCCACACCGTCCCTCCGCCGGGCCGCGAAGAGAGTCCGTGGCGAATTGCATTCTCCACCAGTGGTTGCAGTATGAGGCTTGGCACCATGACGTCACGAGCGGATTCGGAAACGTCGATGACGATATTCAGACTGTCGCCAAAACGGGTCTTCTGGATCGCCAGGTAATGGCCTAGAAATTCGAGCTCTTCGCTAAGGCGCACTTGCTGCCGGCGGCCAGACTCCAATGAAAGACGCAGAAGATCGCCGAGTTGCTCGATCATTCCACGCGCAAGTTTCGGCTGATTGACGACCAGCGAAGAAATGGTATTCAACGCGTTGAACAGGAAGTGTGGATCCAGCTGCATGCGCAGCGCATTCAAGCGGGCCTCGGAAAAATTGCGTTCCAGCCGTTCGAGCCTGAGCTGCGAGGCAAGATAGTGATGGCTGTATTGCACCGCTTGCCAACCGCCGACGATGAGCAGATAGACCAGCACGTCCCAGAGTACGCCGCCCTTCATGGCCTCATGCAGAGGACCAAGGCCGACGAGGTCAGGCCATGACAACACGCCCAACATCGCCTGAAGCAACGCGCTCAAGTAGCTGTAAATGAGCGCCATCGGAAGTGCAATCGCGATATGAACCGCGAGGCGCATTCCAAGGTTATTGACCGCAATGGGCAGCCGCCGGTCGATCGCGACGATCACCGGGACAAGCAGGCCCCATGCCCACCAGTTCCCCAACGATGAGCGCAGCACGGACCACCATGGCGCCGCCGACGCAAAACGTGGTGTCGCAAAAACGACGCCCATCGTCGTCCAGGCCGCGAACGACATAAGCACCAGACGCAGCCTGGAATAGTGGCTGTTTTCCGCACGCCAAGGATTGTTGCTAACAAGGCGCACCGTGATCCTCGCCATCTCGCCGAACGTCTCGATCCATCCTACACGGATGGATCGATCGAGCCCACGCTACTTTATTCACATCATCAACCGGCCGATTCATTTTGGTGCGGGATTTGCCGAATAGGTCATGGCGACGATGCGCCAGCCGTCGACGGTCTTGACCAGTTGCCACGTTTCGTCGCCGCGATTCGCAACCTTTCCATCAACGTCGAAGTCGAAATGAAAATAGACCGAGGCGATCGCACCGTCGCTCATGATCTGAACGCTGCCGTGGCGCGGGTCGATATCCGATTTGCTGTGCGCCAGGTAGTCGGCGAAATCCTGGTAGCTGCTAACGCGTACTTTTTGCACCGCCGGGTTCTTCGCCTTCATGGCGGCGAAGCCTTGGTCGGACAACACGGTCACCCAGGTGCTTCCGTGGTCGAGAAAGAGTGCGGCTACGCCCTTGCCGTCATGCGCGACGACTGCACGGTGATAGGTGTCCATAAGGTGCTGGATATCCGCGACATCCTGGGGTGCCGTGGTGATAGGAGCATCGGGCCAATCCGATGCCGCAACGCCGCCACAGAGCACGAGAAGAATGATTCCAATGGAAGTGATTTTTTTCACGAGTGCCTCGTTCGATCATACGTGTTTCAAGACGGTTCCCGCGCACAGCGATCATGGAAGCAAGGCGTGTCGACAAAGCAGCATCGTCGGCATGGGGAACCGCACCATCAGGCCCAGGCAAGCACGTTGGGCAAGGCTGCCAAGCGAGCTTGGGTGTGTGGCAACGCAGTAAAAATACGTGCTGTGCGATAGCGCGGGAACGCAAATGTCACCAACTGGACTGTGTGGATACCCAAACGGCCAGGACATGGAGCCAAGCGGACGACGGATATGACCTATTGCATTTAAAGATAAGTGAGCGCCGATGTCCGGTGTCGATGCGGGAAATTTGACGGACCCGCATCTACCGTCTCAACACGCGCAAACTCCGCTTCACATCATTGCGCGAGACGTCCGCGAAAAGCGCCGCTAGGGTGCACACACTCATCCTTCGGTAGATCGCCATGCAAAATCGATTCACCCCGTCGGCCTTCGCGCTCGGCCTGCTGGGTGCCACATCGGCGCTCGCTGCACCGATGATGCCGATACACATTCCGTTGGTCGCTAGTGGTTGGGAGGCAAACGGCAATGCGACTTTCATAGCTCGCGAAGCGTTTCCGAACGGGATACTTCAAGTTACCTCCGAGAGCGAGGCCGGATTTGTCGCGTTGAAAGACAAACAGTTCGGCAACGGCACTATCGAATTCGATATGAAGCCCGTGGGCGAAGATATGCCGGGAATTCGCTTTCGCCAGAAAGACGGCGATACGGCCGACATGCTTTATGTCCGCGTCAGTCCCGACTGTCCCGCCTCGCAGGACTGCCTGCAGTACGTACCGATTCTCAAAGGGCGTGTGCTATGGGATGTCTATCCTGAGTATCAAGCTGCCGCGCCATTTCGCGAAAACGAGTGGAATCACATTCGGCTTGTCATTTCCGGCAAGCGCATGAACGTATTCGTCAACGGACACACGGAACCCTCGCTGCGCGTCGTGCATCTGGAAGGCGATGCAAGCACCGGAACCATCGCGTTTGAAGGACCGGCTTTCTACGCCAACGTTACGCTTTCGCCAGGAGTGACCGACGGGCTCGATCCCAAACCAGCGCCAGACCCTGCTGCCCATGATCGCCGTTATCTCATTCATTGGCAGGAAACCGCTCCCGTATCGCTGGGCGCCGTGGAGCAGCCCAGTTTGTCGAACCTCCCTCTATCCGCATCGAGCTGGTCGCCGATAACCGCCGATTACGGCGGTCTCATTAACCTGAGCAGGTTTCACCCACCGACGGCTAAGAATCAACCCCGGCAGATAATCTGGCTTCGCACCACGGTGCAATCCGATCGCGAGCAGGTTCGACATGTCTCGCTAGGCTGGTTGCGCGAGATCTGGGTATTTGCCGATGGAAAACCGGTGTTTTCGGGCAAGAATCTTTACAACGTGAAAGGCGGCCGCAAAGCGCCGGATGGCCGGCTCTCATTGGAAAACGATAGTTTCGATCTTTCGCTGCACAAAGGTGCAAACCAGATCGTCGTGGCCATCGATGGCAATACGCCTGACATGCGCGGACGTTATGGCTGGGGTTTCATCATGCGAACGGATCAAGCCGAAGGGATGATGGAGAAATAGTGCAGCGTTACGCATGCGTGCCCGCCCCCAACTGCGATCAAGGACGCTGCGATCTCACCCCTTGAAATACCTGATCGATTAAATCGTTGCCGTATTTCTCGGTCAGTGGTGTATGGCGAAGCAACAAGCCGTAGTAAATCGGGCCAAATATGGCATCGATCAACAGTTCTGCGTCAACATTCGGCGCAAGCTCGCCTTTCGCTTTGGCGTGCTCGATATCGGCAATCGCCGAAACGCGCCGCATGCTGATATGGTTTTCAAACAACTCGCGCAAAATGGAAGGGTCACTTTGACCTTCGGCGATCAGGTCAGCCATGACTTTGCCGAACAGTCCGTTGAACTCTTTGATGAGATGCAGCGCTTTGACGCGAATCGACGCTTCGACCGTCGCTGTATGCGGGACAATCAAATTGCCGGCCAGACGCTCATGGAACATCGCCATGATGAGTGCCGCCTTGGACGGCCACCACTTATAGAGCGTGGGCTTACCCACTTTGGCCCGTTTCGCTACCGCCTCCATCGTCAGCTGACTCGCGGGCTTTTCTTTCAGCAGTTCGTACACGGCATCCATGATCGCGGCGTGCGAGGCCGCCGCGTCGCTGGGCGGGCGGCCCAGGCGTGCATGGGTGGAAGGTCTAGGGCTCATAGCGGGGCAACTTACTTGAACGTTCCGTAAAAGAAAATGCTGGACAAGCTCCGCAACCTCTTTTATATTACGATACGTAACGTTAATATAAATTGCGATGCAATCACTTGCCGGAGAAAAAACCATGCAAAACGCGCCTGCCAACGCAGCGGTAGCGGAGGACTTCATCCGCACCCATCCACTTTCACCCGAAGACGCCCAGACGACCAAGTTCATGCAGGACATGTCCGCCGGCATGAAGGGCAAATTGCGGGGCATTGAGGCCCGAGGTCCTTTCGACGGCATCATGGAACACGTTATGCCACCGGAAGATGTGATCTTCGAAGCAGGCGCCGTGGGCGGCATTTCAGGACTTTGGGTGCGGCCCAAGCACTTCCGCGCAGACGAAGCGATCCTTCATCTTCATGGCGGGTGGTTCCACTGGGGAACCTCGCAGGCGTTTCGCCATTTGGTCGGGCACATCGCGAAGCAGGCAAATGCTCAGGCCTTCATTCCCGACTACCGCCTGGCTCCGGAACATCCTTTTCCTGCTGCGGTAAATGACGTCGAAGCGAGCTATCGCGGATTGGAAAAGGAAGGTATTCGCAGCGTTGCCGTGACGGGCGACTCGGCGGGCGGAAATCTGGCGCTGGTGCTTTCCTCGCTCGTCGCGACGCAAGCGATTGCCATAGACATGAAGCTCGTTGCGGCATCGGTATTGTCACCCGTCACCGACCTCACCCTTTCCGGCGGGAGCTACGCGACCCGCGCGGATGCCGACCCTTACTTTATTGTGTCCCAAGTGACCGAACTGGTTCGTTCGTATCTGGCAGGCACCGAGCCCAACCATCCGCTGGCCTCGCCGCTGTTCAACCATCAACTCGCCAATCTGCCGCCGCTACGCGTGCATGTGGGCGATGACGAAGTGCTGCTGGATGACTCGCGCCGATATGTCGAACAGGCTGTCGCTGCAGGTGCCGATGCCAAGCTCGATATTTGGATGGGTATGCCGCATGGATTTCCCGGCGCCGTGGGCAAGTTGAACGCTGCGTCGTTGGCCTTGAAATCTATCGGCGGATTCGTTGACGAAAAACTTTCGGCTTCGCGTACCGTGGTCTAACGACGTTCTCCAAAAACTGCGGTGCCTCGGTCGTGAAGGTTTCTGTTCGAGTCACCGCGCTTTTAGCAATAGCGAGAGCCTGTCAGTCGTTCCCGCGATACGTTCGAGATGCGGATACCGCAGCGTTCCTCGATAAGGGATCACTACGTCGCGCGTGTTGCCGTCCATGCTCACGCGCAGACGCAACGGTTTCGTTGCTGACATCTGCACGGCAGCTAACAATGTTTGTGTCGAAAAAGCTTGCCCGTCGACGGCTACGACGTGCGTGCCGGGCGACAAACCGGCCTGGAAAGCTGGACCTTGCCATGTTACCGATGCGACGCGGCCGTCTTTGTCGATTTGCAGGCCAATCGAGTAGTCGAGGTTGTTTGCGCCAGCCTCCTCTTCGTCCTGCCGGAAGGTTTCCGTTGGAACGTTGCTGTACGTCAGTTTCCAGCCCGATCGCGCCAAACCGGCCAGCGCGTCGCTGTCATCGTGACTGCGAAGATGCTGCTGCAAAAAAGCCGCCCAATCGTCCGGTGCGATGATGTTCAACGTGTTGCAGACGTCCGCGAACGTGTATGTCTGCGTGATCTGGCCGCTTCCTTGCGAGTCGAAGAAGCGTCGCGCGAAATCATCGAGGCTGCGGGTATCGTGCGTAAGCTCGCGCAGTCGCGAATCGACATCCAGCCACAACAGGACACCTTCCGGGTAATAGTCTTCGCGTCGCTGCCAGTCGCGCCACGGCACACGGTGTCCGGCCATATAAATGGCGTCATTGGTACTGTCCTGCAGGTTTTTCCAGGTGCGCCCCTCGCGATGAGCGACGACAGCCGCATCCATCGCCAGCTTATCCAGGGTTTGCTGGGTGTCGCGCAAACCCGCACGCGCCGCGAGGACACGCCCCCAAAATTCGGTTTGTCCTTCATACACCCATAGCAACGATCCGCCGACCGGCTGATTGAACGTCGGCGACCATAGATCGGCCTGCTCGTGCGAGCGGCCGTTCCACGCGTGCACGAATTCATGCGCGATCAGGTCGCGATTGTTGAGCTGCTGCGAGGGATCGGCGGCGTAAGCGGCGGGGAGATTGTTCTCGCCTTCCTCCAGATGTTCTGTACCGCCGCCCGGCGAAAGGACATCGCTCAACGTGACGATGGCATCGTAGTGGCGATACGGTGGCGTCCCGAACGTTTTCAGCGTCTGCGCCACAAGCATCTGCATGTGCGCGATTTCGGCCGGCGTCATGGCCAGATCATTGGCATTGTCAGCCAACATATCCAGGGTCACGGGTTTCGTATCGCGATCATCGAGCGAGATGCGGCGCGTGTATCGGCCTGCATACACTGGGGCGTCCACCAATTGTTCGAGCGTGACCGGCTGAAACCGCAACGTTCGATCATCGATCCGCTCGAACGGCAACGCAGTGAACGGCGTCAGCGCTCGGGGAAGCACAAGTGTCGCCGCGACAGGCAAATCTCGCACGTACCATCCAGCCGGATAGAGCAGCACGCGCTGCCAAGGCACTTCGATCATGTCAGGTCGCAGCAGATGTGCACTGGATGCGGCAAGAAATTGAAAGTCCAGCGTGATCGTGCGCGCGCCCTTTGGCACGTCGACGTGAAAGGCATACATATCGACGGGATCGCGCGTCCAATCCGCGCGGACGCCGTCGATGTTCACGATCAAACCTGCAAGATCCGATATGGAAGCCGTCGGAGCATGACTTGCCGTTTCCCATTGCGGATACAACAGCACGCTGTCGCCGGACTGTTGGACAGGAATAGTCTCGTGAATGGAAAAGACCTGATGCGCAGTGTCGACGGCCTCGACGTGCAACCCGATGGTGCCGTTATAAGCACGATCCTGAGGAACAGGGAGCGGCGGAGGCAAAGGCGTGGCGACTGGGCCCACGCCAACTTGCGCAACGGCCGTGCACGTCATGAACACCAGTGCTGTCGCCAGCAAAAGCCTTCGCATACGTAGCACGCGATGGCCGTGGCAAATGGAATCACACATGATGCCGGTGATCGCTTTTGCTTCCATAGTTGTCATCTTTCCCGTCGTATCTCACGCAGGACTGTACGGTCGTGTGAGGCATATTCGCGCGAATTAGCCTCCTTCAGTGCGATGGGCGGTGATCGACGCAGCGAAAAAGCCAAATATCTTCAACCAGGAAGCGGATACACCGTGTAGAACTCGCTGGCAATCTTCCACTGCCCGTTCACCTTCAGCAGCGTCAAGCTTTTCCAGCCATAGCCGCCGCCGTGGTTGTCCGCATCGCGGGTGACAAAGTCGAGCGATACCTGAGCCAACGCACCATCTTGCTCAATGCGCACATGGTAGAACTGTTGCTGATAATGCTTTCCGCTTTCAAAAACGGCTTGCTTGAACCGGGCATAGCGGCTTGTCTGCAAGTGAGCGGGCTCTGCTTTATCCAGATGCAATTCTGCCGTCGACGAGAATGGCACCTGGTCATTCAGGAGAATCGACGAGAAAGCAGCCTCATCGCCATTCGAGAACGACGTCGTATAGATCGACAAAACATGCTCGATCGCCTGTTTTTCAGCGGGATCGTTTTGGTGCATCCCCACGACAGCCGGGATGTCCTGTGCCGAAGCTGCAGAGAAAGCGGACAACAGGCATATGCAAAAAGCATACAGCGCGTATGTGCGAGATTTCGTAAGCCACATGACCGTTTCAGACAAGCAGTAAGAACGCCAAGAGTGAACGCCTCCAGACCGGTCGTACAGTGCTGGAAGACACGCTCAGGTCGACCTTAAACAACAAACTGACTCCGGTTCACTTAGGCATTACCAACCAGCGTAATAGAGCATCTGGCTCACTCATATCTCTGCGAGTGTCAATCAAAACTAGACAATGCTCATTTCCTCGCAACTAAGTGAGCCAGACCCGGTTGTTTGGCAGTGCTGCACGCCCCAAGTGAAATCATGGTGCATGCGCTCACGTTCGGCTGCTCTCGATAGACGGGGGCCGAGCCGCACGTTAAAAGCCGAGCCGCCCCGTCTTCCAGGGCGGACGTCAATGCGACTTGCCGGGGGCAGTTGCCAACGGCGGTCCATTGAACTCGGCTTCGATAGACACATCGATCAAATCACCCACACCCATGGTTGTACCCGGTGCGGGTACGCCATATCCCATGCCGAAATCTGAGCGCTTGATGGTTCCATGCGCGGAAAATCCGACACGCGCGTGGGGATCCATATCGGGCATGCCGGAATACCCTCCGTTGTAAGTGCCGGTCAAAACCATTGGGCGCGTGACACCGTGCAACGCCAGGGTGCCCGAGATTTCAAACGATTGGGCACCCGTCATTCGAATCTTTTCCGAGCGGAAAACGATTTTTGGAAACTTTTTCGTGTCGAGGAACTGAGGCCCCTGCACGATATCGATACACATCTTCGGTGCCGCATCCATTTCCAGCGACGTAGCGTCGATGGTAGCCGTGAGCTTGGACGCAGATATATTGTGGGGATCGAACGTCAACGCCGCATCGAAGCGACTAAATCGCGTGGTGTAAGTGGAGAATCCCATATGACTTACACGAAGCTGCAAGCTCGCATGAGACTTGTCGATCTGATACATGCCTGCCGGTGGTGCAGTCACGGGCGGCATAGCAGTTGGTGCGGGTGAGTCGGCAGCGCGTAGCATTGCGCCATGCATACCGAGCAAGATGGCAACCGCACTGGGAGCAAGCCACCGGGAAGCCGTTCGAATGGAGTTGTTCATAGCAAATGATTCCGTTTAAGTTGAAGGATCCAGGCCGCGGCTAGCCGACTTGGCTAGTCATCTCTCATATTCATAGCCCGCGCACCCCTATCGGTTCCGGATGCCGTACGCCTCAGCCGCGTACTCTTCCATCTAAACAACGAACGATTCATAGCCAAATCGACACGGATCGGCGGCCACTTCGCCCATTTGCGCAGATATCGACGATCGCGTTCGTTTCATGCCGCTTTGAAATAGTAGCCCTGTCGACTGCTTGGGGTTGAAAGCAGGCATTCCCGGCGTGTTTATACCTTCGTGTGACTTCATCAGGATGATCTCAATCTCGGCTCGACGCACTTCAACAGGTCCCTTCGCAGTTGAAATTAAAAGTCGACCTTGAACACCAGGCTGGGTGGGCGACCTGGAATGTCGTCAACGTCGCCAATCCGATGTAACGCCAGTTTTTCGAGCACCCGAATAGAAGCCACGTGGTCCCGCGCAGTCACTGCGAGAACGCTCGCAAACCTCAACTCTTGAGCCAGCTCAAGTGCTGCCGAGCCCAGTTCTGTGGCAAACCCTTTGCCCCACGCGTCGTATGCCAGGCGATAACCCAGATGAAGCCCATCCGGATAACCCGGCAGGCTGCGCCAAAGCAATCCACCGAATCCGATGACATGATTGTCTGTTTCGCGCTCACTGATTGCCCAATATCCGAAACCACGCTCTTGCCAGTGCACTATCCATGCATTGAGGCGATCTTCGGCAACGCTGCGATCGGCCATAGGACCCGAAGCACTGAATTGGCTGGTGCGTGGATCCGCGAAGATGGACCACATCGCATCGATGTCTTCCAAAACCGGCGGACGCAAAACGAGTCGTTCCGTCAACCTATTCGAAATCAGAAACATCGAGGCGTTGTCTTGGTACAAGCTTGTTCCTCGTACGACATGGCAATTCCTCGTGCGCAACCGGTTATGGCTTTCACAGAGTGCCCGCTTCGGGTCCAAAACGGGCGCTTGACTGGTCTATGAGGACACGCCTAGCGTTTCGGCTCCCAAAGCTCGATCTTGTTGCCTTCGGGATCTTGAATCCAGGCGAAGCGGCCATTGGGGTCACTGTCGTCGCGCTTCAAAATGGCGACGCCCTTTGCGCGCAACCGCGCAACTAAAGCATCCATGTCGTCGACGGCGTAGTTGATCATGAACGGACTAGCCGACGGCGCGAAGTAGTTCGTCGAGGCAGGGAATGCGTTCCAGGCCAGCACCGGAGGGTGCTTTGGCGCGTCGTAGCGTAGCGCTGCGCCGCCCCAAGCTTCTATCGGCAGTCCCAATACGTCGCGATACCACGCTGCAAGTGCCTTTGGATCTTTCGCCTTGAAAAACACGCCACCTACGCCCGTGACATGTCCGGCGCCCACGGGAGGCGCGGCTTCAGCCGTATTCGCCATCAAGAGAAATGCTACACACAGCACCAAGATCGACTTCACTGCCATTTGCTCGCTCCTTTGCGATGGACGCGGCCGGTGGTGACAAACCGGCTCTATGCAGCGCGGTGTGATGAACCGGGATATAGAGTATTCGGTATCGATAATCTCGAAAAGACGCTGAAGCAATCCGTTCAAGAGGACTGGTCATGCACTTTCCGCACCCTGATGCAGCGCTAGCGACGCAATACTTTATTGCAGCACGCGGTTATGTAATCGACCCTCTATCTTTTAATTGGATAAAACAGATCTGCGCTAAATAAAGGATGCGCATTCGAGTCAAGACCGGAGTACAGGGTGACGTTCAATAGCCACGCGCCCTTGTCGAACGCAGGTAAATACGTGTCGATCCAATGTTGGCCGGCGCTTGCAAGTGCTTCTGCGATCCCAGCCATCGACGCATTGGGATAAAACACGACCGGAACCCGCGCTCTGTAAGGCGAGCTGTCTGTGAGAGAGGCATCGCTCCCGGTCAGTTCGTATGAATACTCAAGCTTCCATGTCGCCTTTGTATTTGCTACAAGGCCGTTCGTTGGAAATAGCGTCTGGATTGCGTTCTGCAGTGCCTCCTGCAGATTGTCGCCACCTATGTCTTGCGGATGATTTCGCTCGATCCAAGGAGCAACAGCGCTGCTCGCCGTCACGTGCGACGTTTTGAGCAGAAACGCAGGATTCGTGGATTTTTTCGAGCCTGCCGGATGCGATGAGTCGTAGAGAAGATCTTCATTACGCACGACGAACATGCGGGAGCGTGCATTTTGGAACGCTGACACGCTCAGGCCGCCCCAAGTTAGTTGAAGACTTTGTCGAGCGTGCGCAGGAACTGCCATCCCATTCTTCGGCATGTAAACGACGTTAAGACTTGACGGAACGGATTCCTGCGCCAGAAAAGGCACATTGACGCCGTCCGGCAGTAGCACTTCTACATCTGGCCATATATTGCGTGACTCAAACTGCAACTGATCTCGAATCAACGACACACTTTCGACGAATTGACCATCCTCTGAATAGGTGACTCGCACACTCAAAGTTTCGTTGATCTGCGCGATGCTGCCGTCATTCAGAACTCTATCGCTTATGTTTTGAGGTGAACAAATACACCAATTTTCAGCAATCGCCGTCGCGAGATCTACGAAGGTCTTTGTTGCGTTTACATAGCAGGTTGATTGATTTGATTTATCGCCCAACGCAGACCACAACTTATCGGCCACGGCAATGTATTGCGCGAGTGCGCTGAATAGGTCTGTACCTGCTGACGCGGTTCCGTGCTGGAGCGGTTGGTTTAGCAGGTTGAACTCCGTCGTAATTTCGAGGGTGTCCTGGGAAGCAAGCTCATGCACAAGGGCAAGCTTGTAGCTCCATAGAGGAAGCTGTTCCAAACCATTTGGCGGGTCGAATGTGGGCGATGCTATTTGTTCGCGAAAGACAGGTAGCGATGGATGAGTGCGTAGAGGCACAGGCACTCGCCATGTGCCCGGCGGCGAGGCGCCAGAATGCAAGTTTGAAAACGCATGGCCGGACGACACAGCGTGCGCGCAAGTGGCAGACTCAGCGCCCGAAGTACGGGAATCCTCGCTGTCTGAATTCGCGTTGCGGTACTCCGAATCGGTGGGCGTTGCGAAGAAGTGCACCAAGGCCCGGCCGGAGTCGAAACTAATTTTTGTCGCCGCAAAAGTGGCGGCCGTAGCGGTATTGGAAAAGTTGACCTGACTGTACGACGAAGACGGAACATCGCTCGCATCGGAACAGGACGGCGTGTCGTACTGGACTATGACCGAAATGTCATAGGCGGTACTCAAACTGATATGAAGCAGGCGCGCGAGCGCATCGCGTGCAGCCTGCAAAGCTTTCTGGCAGTCAGGGTCAGGATCGGTGCCACTTATTGAATAGTCAAAGACACCCTGCAATTGGTTGGTGATGCCCGATATGACGGTGCGCCTGCCGTCGAGGGCCTTGGCAAATGTTTCATCGAACTTCCGTTGACCATCCACATCGGCCGGTGCTGAAACAACGAAGAACCGATCCAGATCACCGAGAAATCGCCGGGCCCATAATTCGATATCAATATTCGTAAAGACGGTGGCTACGCCGCCATCACGGAGCGTGCCGTCGTCGTTCAAGAATTTGATGTCGACTTGGCGCGCAACGAGATGATCGTATAGCGGAGCCAGTGCAAAGAATCGCGGTGTGGTCGCCTGACCGGCGAATGGGTTGTCAGGCTTCATGCGTTCCCCCGCGATATCGATCCAGCGATACGTTTGAACATGCAATTCCCCTGATGGAATGATTGAGAATCAAACAGCGGTATACAGCCTGACGTTGGAATGGTTCGCTAAAGGTCGCTATCGTCGTCCCACTAGTGGCCAGAAGCGGGTGGTTTACTTCCGAAACTGCCATCCAATTCAATTAAGGGTACTTGATCACGCAGGGATAGAACGTCCCGTATTTGGCGCGTAAAACAAGATTGTAGGAGGAGGGACTGACAAGCCACTCAACGTTGCATGGGTGCCACCCAGCTTGAGCCCATCCTTCTCAATCCCCCAAAACGGCTAAAAGTGCCTGTTGATCCGCTGCAAACGCCCTCTTCTTCCCATGCCCCTTCCAGGAATTGTCTAATGCGTGCCAATGCATAAACTTTTCCGCCGGCTTGTCGACTTCGATTCCGGCCGCTCGTCGTAATAATGAAGGCCCTCCGTCGGCCCACTTGAAAGTGATCTAAGGGAGCAGACATGCCGCAATACCTGGTTGCCATTCATCACCCCGAAAACTATGACCCGTCCCTCGAGGGCGAAGCGATGGGCCGCGACATCGATGCGCTCAACGAAGAGATGCAGGCCGCGGGCGCAAGGTTCTTCGCCGGCGGCTTGGAGTCGGCCGAGAAAGCGAAGTCGCTGCGTAAACAGTCTGGCGGCCAGGTGGTCGTTACCGACGGGCCGTATGTTGAGGCCAAGGAGCACATCGGCGGCTTCTGGATACTGGATGCCGCTGATATGAATGAGGCACTAGCGTGGGGACGCAAGGCGGTCATCGCCTGCCGTGCACCGGTCGAGGTACGCGCGTTTCTTGCAATGCCTGACTAACGAGATGGAGCGGCTCTGACACCACCCGCCGATACTCGGCGGGGGACTCTATTTCGCGACGGGTCGCGCGCTGGACGCATTAGTACTCATCGACACAAAGCTAAAGCGCCCGGACTCCAGCTCAAAGCATGTGTCTGCATCGCATGCGTGCAATCCGTGAATCCATCTCGACGCCGATAACGGGCGCCCGGATTCCGTCACTGTCTGCGGCGTCGCCATGGGTATGCGCACTTCGGCGGTGCTGCCGATGGGAACAACTACGTCGAGTTGTAGCTTCCCTAACTTGTGAGACCAGGCCACCGCAGCACGGCCAAACGGCGTCAGCGTGTCTGCTTCAACGTGATCCAGCCACTTGGTCAGTGCAGGATGTATCTCAATACGCTGCCAACCCGGCGCTAGCGGCCGCAAACCCGCGACATCTCCGAATAGCCAATCGTCGACAGTGCCGAGGAAGTAATGCCCGCGTGAGCGCGCGTCGAGTTTCCAGTGTTCCCACAAGCTGGTGGCGTCGTTTTCATGCCAATAGCCCCAACTAGGAAAGGTCGTCTGCGCCGCAACGAGCCATGCAAGATCAGCGTGACCGGTAGCCGTAAGCGTCGGCAGCAGCAGCTTGGTGCCGAGTGCGCCGGTATCCAGATGATCGTCATACGCATGCACGGCTTGCACCAGGGCGTCGGCGACTCGCGCACGTTGCGCGGTGGGTACCAGATCGAAACCCAGCGCGAGCAACTGGTGGGTTTGCCGTACACCGTCATCGCCTTGTCCGCGATATAAACCTCGTGTCGAATCGAAGAATTGTTGATTGAAGGCTGTACGCACGCGTGCCGCCATCGCATCGAAGTGCTTTGACTCGTTGTCGTTGCCAAGCACATGCTCGATCTGCGCCATAACGTCGGCCATGCGGTAGAGGTAGGCCGTTGCGGCGATGCGTTTGTCCTCCGGTGCGTTGCCGCCATCGGCTGGGGTGTTCGGGCTGACCCAATCGCCCAGCTCCGTGTTTGCGATGCCTCCGGGGGAACGCGCATATTCAAGGTCGACGTAACGCGCCATGCCAGCGACGTGTTCGACCAAGACGCGACGATCACCGCGCTGCCAGTACAACGACCACGGAACCAACACATACGCTGCGTGCCACGGTGGCGCGCGCACATCGCCCCAACCCGGATTGGGTGCGATCAGCAGCGGCGCGCCGTCGGCGTTACGCGCATCGTCGATGTCCTGCACCCATTTGGAGAGCAGCGTGCCGGCATCCACGTTGCGCAGCATCATGTCCGCACCGAGCATGCCGTCGCCGGTCCAGCCGTTCTTCTCGTACATCGGCGTGTCGGTGGGTATGCCGTAGAGATTGTTGAGCACGGTGTCGACGGCAGTGGTGTGAATCCAATCGAGCAACGGATTGCTGCTGCTGAAGTGACCGGTCACCGGAACATCCGAGTGCACGACCTGAGCAGTCACCGCATCAGGCGACGGGGCAGCACCAGGCCAAGCATCCACTTGTACGTAGCGAAATCCTTTCCAGGAAAAATGCGAATGCCAGTGCTCGATGCCTTTGTCGGCGAGCGTGATGCGGTCTGTCTGCAGGCCGTGCGCGAAGTAATGATGACCGTCGCGGTCGTCGACGCTGCCATCGGGCAAAAGCTTTTCGCCGTAGTGCAAAACGATCGTGTTGCCGGCATGTGCCTGCACGGCTAATGTTGCCCACCCCGCGATGACACGCGGAAACGCGAACACGTAGCTGCCATCGTGCAGTTTGGTTACTGAAGTCGCCTGCAAAGTTTGCGCCACGCGCACCGGAGGTTCGCGTTGCGCTTGCAACACGCCTTTAGGCGCGGGTAGCACAGCTGCCGCACACCAGTCGCGATCGTCAAAGGTCGCGGTGTCGAAACCCGCTTGTGCGCGACGCGCGTCGTAGTTCTCGCCGCCGTACACGTCATCCAGCAAGGTTGGCCCGTCATGAATGCGCCACGTTGCATCGGTACCTTCGAATTCGCAATGACCGCCTGCGTAGCACAACTTCAAAAGCAGGCGCACGCGTGGTTCGCCGTGCCATGGCGCCTTTTCCCAATGCCACACATCGGGATTGGTGAGCCCGTAATAGCCGCGCCCGAGCTCGATGCCGATGGCATTGGCTGATCCGGGCCGCAACAAAGCGGTGACGTCGTGGGCGAGGTAAAGAACACGTTTGTCGTAGTCGGTGAAATCGGGCGAAAGCACCGCATCGCTTGCGGGTTGCGCATTGATCGACACGTCGGCATAGCCGCCCGCAGCGACATACAACCTCGCGGATTCCAGGCCACGCTTCACGATGAAGACATGCCGCAACAATGGCGCGGCCAACGTACCGCCCGGAGCTTTGCCAATCCACTGCGCTTGCGACCATTGCTGCAACGACGGCCCCGTTTCGAACCATGACGTAGCGTTCGCGTCACCGGCGGAAGTATGCGCGATCACTTTCCAGTAATACCGGCTCGATGGCGCCAGCGGCGGTCCCGCGTAAGGAATATCGAACGAGGCATCGCCGGCAATGCGGCCGCTATCCCATATGTCGGGGCGATCCGCCGCTAACGCGGCCAGACTGCGCGCGACTTCGATTCGATAACCCTGGGGCGTTGTTCCGCGTGGCGCATTGACCACCATCCACGCGAAGAACGGCGATGGGGTGTCGATCGACAACGGCTGCGTCTGGCGGTCAGTCGTGAGCGATTGAAGCTGCAGGTCGCTATTCGCGTGAGCGAAAGACACACACATCAACAACGCCGCCAGCGCGAATACGCCGCGGCGTCGCAGAGAGGTGATCATCGATACCGGCTCGTTGTGCTCATCGGAATGATTGTAGCCGCTGAAGGATTGTGGAAGGCCAGCCTTGGCATGCCCACCCACTTCGAGCCCAAAGCGGGCGCTATATTTGCAATGAGCGCTTGCCGGGCCGAACGCTCATCGTTGCGCGGGGACCCAACCGAGTCCCAGACTCTTCTGCAACGATACAAAGTCCTTTAGCAAATCCGCCTGACCTTCGACCCGATTCTGTTGCGCGCTGAACTGCTGGCGCTCGGTATCCAGCAGGTCGATCAACGAGGATGCACCCGCATCGTAACGTTGATGCATCAGCGTCGCGGAACGATCGGCCGATGCTTCGATCTGCTGAAGGCGCGCCACGGTGTCGCGCTGATGTCCGTAACGGGATAGCGCGTTGTTGGCATCTTGCAAGGCGGCGAGCACAGTCTGCGTGTAACGCGCCGTCGCTTCGTCACGACCGGCTTCCGCCTGACGGATGGCGCCTCGCGTGCGGCCGAAATCAAGCACATCCCATTGCAGATAAGGCACGCCCAGCCAGGTGAGCGAGCTTTTCCGCGTGAGATGTCCTGGATCGGAGGCGTTTGAGCCGATGAAGCCAAGCATCGTCACCTTGGGAAACAGATCGGCCGTGTGTTCGCCAATCTGCGCATTGCTCGATGCAAGCCGGCGTTCCGCGGCGCGGATATCCGGGCGCTGCTGAAGCATCGTCGCGGGATCATCGATTGCCACGGTCTCGGGCAGTGTCGGTAGCGATCCCGGTGCCGACAATTCGTTGTCCAACGCACCTGGCGCCTGCCCCGTGAGCAAGGCAAGCTGATCCAGCGATTCGGTGATTTGCTCGTCGAGCGGAATCAATGTCGCCCGCGTGTTTTCAACTTGCGTGGTCTGACGTTCGACATCCGCATCGGTACCGACGCCACGCGCACGGCGTTGCCTGATCAGCGCGAGCGTCTGCTGCTCCAGTTCAGCGGACCGATTGGCCAAGGCGAGACGCTGTTGCTGATCGCGCAAACCGATGTATGCCTGTGCCACTTCGGCGGCCAGCGACACCTGCGTGTCGGCGAGGTCGGCATCGACCGCCTCGGCTTGGGCGGAAGCAGATTCGACTGCGCGGCGCGTGCCGCCAAACAAATCGATTTCCCAGGACGCATCGAAGCCCGCGGAATACAGTTGCAACGGACCTTGGCCGTGCGACGTGTTTGCGGTTTGTCCTGTCGAGGCCGTGTTGCTGTTCGATTGCTGCAATGACTGCAGACCGGATAAATCCGGCTCACGCATACGCAGCGCCGCTGCATCGGCCGAAACGGTCGGCAGTTCCTGGGCACGCTGCTGCTGCAACTGCGCGCGCGATTCCCGCAGGCGTGCCTGCGCCGCTTGCAGATCCTGATTGTGTGCCAGCGCGGCATCGATCAACGCATCCAGCTTGGCGTCGTCCAGCGTCGTCCACCATTTGCTTGGCGCATGTGCCTGCGTCACACCACCGACCGGCGCACGCACGAAGGTATGCGCATGCACGGCGTCGTTCGCTACCTGTGGTGCACCGTGGTAATCAGGGCCGACCGTGCAACCAGAAAGCGTAGTGGCCGCGGTCACCAATGCGATCAGTGCCACGCGCGAGGAGGACGAATGAGTCCTAGACATAACAAACATCCTTAATGCCCTCCAGACGCCGGCGCGTGATAAGTCGGCGTCTTCAGCAGCAACGCAAGCGGTATGCACAGCGCCAATGCAATGGCGAGCACGTAAAAGGTTTCCGAAAAGGTGATCACCATGGCCTGCTGCTGGATCTGCGCGGCGATTTGACCTAGTGCACGCATTTTCGAATACGCCATGTCGCCGGTACGCGCGAACCAATTGGCTGCGTAAGCCGCGATGCGCTCCTGTCCCAGCAGCGAATTGGCGGTCAATGACTCGCGTATCGCAGCAACATGAAACGTGTTGCGCCGATCGATCACCGTACCGATGATGGCCAAACCGATCGAACCGCCGAGATTGCGCGCCATGTTGTAGACACCCGCCGCGTCGCCTGCTTCTTCTCGCGATACGGCAGCCATCGAAGCTTGATTCAACGGCATGAATACCAGCATCTGACCCGAACCGCGAATCAGCTGCGACCACACGAAATCGTGGCCGACGCTTTGCGCTGTCAGATGAATATCCAACAGGCAACTCACGACGAAACACAGCAGGCCGATGATGCACAATATGCGGAAATCGACTCTGCCCAATAGTCTCGGCAACAAGGGCATGACCAAAAAGGCCGGCAATCCGGACATCAACATGATCCAGCCGGACTGTTCGGCGTTGTATCCCGCGATCAAGCCGAGAAATTGCGGAATCAAATAGATCACCGAATAGAACACGCCACCAACAATCGTCACGATGGTGATGACGCTGGCGTAGCGTGGATTGCGCAGCAGGCTCAAGCGCATCACCGGCTTCTTCGCGGTGAATTGCGAGATCGCGATCAACACCATGCCAGCGAACGACAGCACGCTGAGCCACACGATCATGTTGGATTCGAACCAGCGTTCGCGTTGACCTTCTTCCAGCACGACGGTCAACGAGCTGAGACCGGCAGAGAGTCCGACGATGCCCACCCAATCGGCTTGCCGCACCGCATCCCAATGCGGGCGATCCGACGGAAGGCCGATCAGCAACAACGCAATCAGTCCCAGGCACACCGGCAGGTTGATGAAGAAACACCAGCTCCAGCTGATATTTTCCGTAAGCCAGCCGCCCAACACGGGACCGAGCAGCGGACCCAGCAGCACGATCAAGCCGAAGATCGTCATGCCCACCGGCAACTGCGACATCGGCAGACGACTGCGAATGATGGTCTGACCGGTGGGAATCATCGCGCCGCCCGTCAGGCCCTGACCGATGCGGCCGATGATCATCGCCGTCAACGTGTGCGACAGGCCGCACATCATCGAAAAAAGAATGAAAAGTATCGAGGCGCTAAGCAAAAAATTTCGCAAGCCGAATACGCGCGTCAACCACGCGGCAAGCGGAATGATCACGATCTCCGACATCAGATAGCCGGTCGAAATCCACGTACCCTCGGTGCCCGTGGCGCCGATTTCTCCCTGGATCTGCGGCAAAGCGGAATTGGTGATCGAGATGTCCAGCGTGGCCATCAATGCGCCAAGCGAACCTGCCGCCACGGCGATCCAATCCGCCGCGCTGGCACGTTCAGGATGGTGGGCCGATGCAGCGGCCGCCTCAGCCATGATGATTGTCCGCCGTCTCGGGCTGTGCGTTATCGGTCGATGAGCGCGTGTCCACGTCCACGGTTACCGACAATCCGGGCACCAGCAATTTGCGTGTTTGATCATTCGTATCGAGACGAATGCGCACGGGGACGCGCTGCACGATCTTGGTGAAGTTGCCGGTTGCATTCTCCGGCGGCAACAGTGCGAATTCCGAACCGGTGCCCGGCGCAAAGCTGTCGACGACACCGTGGATATCCGCATCCGGCAACGCATCGACATGGATAGTCGCGTGCTGGCCCGCGCGCATCCGGCCGATCTGCGTTTCCTTGAAGTTGGCGGTGAGATAGACGTTCTGCACGGGCACGATCGTCATCAAACGCGTGCCCGGTTGCGCGTATTGTCCGACGCGCACCGTGCGATCGCCCACCCTGCCCGCCAACGTGCTGCGTACCAGCGTGTCCTGCATGTCGAGCTGTGATTGCCGCGCGGATGCCTGCGCTGCTTCCAACTGCGCGCGCGCCTGGGCGATCTGCGCGGTCAGGTCGGTGATTCTCGCCTGTGCCTGATCGACCGCAGCGGTATCGGCAGCAAGCGTTGCGCGAGCCTGATCGCGGTTGCTGGTCAGTACCGACAACTGATCGCCGCTCTCGGCGCCGGTGGTCGCCAACGGCGCGTAACGGCGCACTTCGTCTTCCGCGTGGCGGCTGGCGACTTGCGCAACCAGCAATTGCGCCTTGGCCTGTTCGATGGCGGCACGCTGTTGCTGGATACCGGCTTGGGCTCGCTGAATATCTGCCTCGCGCGCATCGACAGTCGCCTGCGCCTGGTCCAGTGCAGCCTGGTATTGCCGGCTATCGAGCCGCACGAGCGGGTCGCCCGGCTTCACGGTCACGTTGTCGCCCACGTAGACATCCGTGATGTAGCCGCTGACTTTGGGCGCCACGGTGACGCTGTCCGCCTGTAGATACGCGTCGTCCGTGCTCTGCATGAAACGGCCGACGAGCCACCAGTAGGCCAATGCCAGCACGCCCGCGATCAGCACCACGATGCCGATCGGCAGAAGAAAGCGGCGCACGTTCGACCGCCGCGCCGGTGGCGCAGCATTGTCCTTCGTTGCATCGCCTGAGGTGGTTCCAGTGGGTGCGGGCATGCCTGATCGTCCAAAATTATACCAAGTGGAATATTTATTCCGATTGGAATATATTTGTCAAATGATATCTTTGTCGAGTGAGCCGTAGAGAAGCCGAATGAGCCAAACCAAGCGCCCCCGTCGCCCACCGGCCGGCGGCTATGCACGCGGCGACGAAACGCGCCAGCGGATCATTACTGCGGCGGTAAAACTATTCGGCGAGCATGGCTTCGCCGGCGCCTCGACACGCGATATCGCCACTGCCGCTGGCGTCAACGCGCCAGCCCTGCAGTATTACTTCGAGAACAAAGAGGGGGTTTATAAGGCCTGCGCCGAGTACATCACCAACGATCTCAAAGCCCGCTTCGCACCAGCCATGCGCCAGGCCAGCGATGCGCTGAAGAGCGATGCCGGCATGGATGCGATGATCGACGCCTACGTCGCCATCCATGCGGCGATGTTGGACTCCGTGCTCATGCAACCCTTCGCGTCGAACCGGCGCCTGTTCGTCGCCCGCGAGCTCGGTGATGAAGAGCCGTCCATGGCTTCCAAGATGCTGCATCGGCGCTTGAAGCAACCGCTGAACAAACTGATCATCACCTTGCTTTCGCGCATTACTGGCACCGGTCCCAATGATCCGTTGACACGCATCCGATTGCTTGCGCTGAAAGGTCAGATCATGCCGTTCTATCATCCGCCGGGTGCTTGCCTGGACATGTTGGGATGGAAAGAAATCGATGCCGCCAAAGCCGCATTGATCAAGACGGCCATACTCAATCAGACGCGCACGCTGCTGCAGGCTTGGGGTAACGAGCAAAGCGCTAACCGTTCCAACTGATAGCGCTGTGTCACACGGTCCATTGCGGCATAGCCTTCGCTAACGCACAAGCAGTGAGCCCTATTTACCCTTCCTCATCTGCAAACAGCTAGATGGCATCCTTGTCAGCGCGATGGTTCCCCGGTAATTTAAATGGTAGCGCTAACATAACCATCCACGAGGGATGTATGGGCCCTGTTGTCGGACTCGATGATGGCACTCAGAACGTCGAGCCTTTCGCGCACCATGCTGAGGCTCGTCCAGGCATTGCCGCTGAGATCCCGTCGCTCACAATGATCGCGAACGACGATGCCGGCCCTGCGCAAAAATCCGAATGGTGCCTTGAGGCGGTTCGCGAGTGCTTTATAAAGTTGGACGCCGATTTTCGTGCACCGATCGTCGCCAGCGGTCAAAGCCCTGGGCAGCGGCAATCCCATGCGAAATAAATCCCCTCGTCATCGCTGGCTGTCCCGAGCCTTCGCGCTCGCCATATTGATCGTTGCCTCCGTTCTGCATGTGACGTCTGCGCGAGCTGAAGACGGCTACGAACTGTGGCTGCGCTATCACCCGCTCACCGCCGGGCAGGCAACTATCTACCGCATCGACGCTTCGCAATTGGTCATGGGTTCCGCGACACCGACTCAAAGGGTTACCCGCGAAGAATTGCAGCGCGGCTTGCTTGGATTGCTTGGGCAGGCTCCGTCCCTCTCCGATACCGTCACACGTGATGGCGCGATCATTGTCGGCACGCCCGCATCGTCACCGCTAATCGCGCGCCTGCGGCTGGATACCGCCGATCTGGGACATGAAGGTTATTTGATCCGCCACGTAAACGTGGACGGTCACGCCGCAACCGTCATCATTGCAAATGACGACATCGGTGCGCTGTACGGCGCGTTCCATTTTCTGCGTCTGCTGCAGACCGATCAGCCCATCGCCCATCTCGACCTGCGCGACTCGCCACGCGTGAAACTGCGCGTGCTCGACCACTGGGACAATCTGGACGGCAGTGTCGAACGCGGCTATGCCGGCACCTCGATCTGGGATTGGTTCAAACTTCCCGATTGGCTCGCTCCGCGCTACACCGACTATGCACGCGCGAATGCATCGATCGGCATCAATGGCGTGGTGCTGAACAACGTCAACGCCACACCTCAGATCCTTACGCCCGTGTATCTGGAAAAGGTGGCGGCGCTGGCCAACGTATTTCGACCCTATGGCATCCGCGTCTATCTCAGCGCTCGCTTCAGTGCGCCGATTGAAATAGGTGGATTGAAGACCGCCGATCCGCTCGATCCGCAAGTACAACAATGGTGGCGCACGAAAGCGGGCGAAATCTACAAACTGATTCCCGACTTCGGCGGTTTCCTCGTCAAGGCCAACTCCGAAGGTCAACCCGGCCCGCAGGACTACGGGCGCACGCATGCCGATGGCGCCAACATGCTTGCCGATGCGCTCGCACCACACGGTGGTGTCGTGATGTGGCGGGCCTTTGTGTATTCACAGTCCGCTTCGGCAGACCGCGCCAAACAGGCGTACGACGAGTTCAAATCGCTCGACGGTCACTTCCGCGCCAACGTGTTGTTGCAAGTGAAGAACGGGCCGATCGATTTTCAACCGAGAGAACCCTTCAACCCGCTGTTCGGTGCGATGCCGAAGACGCCGCTGATGATGGAGTTCCAGATCACGAAGGAATACCTCGGCTTCGCGACGCATCTGGTCTATCTGGGCCCGTTGTACGAAGAGGTGCTATCGGCCGACACCATGACGCACGGCAAGGGCTCCACCGTCGCGAAGGTGATCGACGGCACGCTGGATAACCACACGTTATCGGGCATCGCTGGCGTCGCCAACATCGGCACCGACCAGAACTGGAGCGGCTCGGTTTTCAATCAGGCGAACTGGTACGTGTTCGGCCGTCTGGCGTGGAATCCCACGCAGTCATCGCGTGCCATCGCCGACGATTGGGTGCGGATGACGTTCACCAACGACGTTGCCTTCGTCAAACCCGTGGTCGACATGATGATGGGTTCGCGCGAGGCAGCTGTCGATTACATGACGCCGCTTGGCCTGCATCACCTGATGGGCCCCGGCCACCACTACGGCCCTGCCCCGTGGGATGCGAGTGAACCGCGCGCGGATTGGCGGCCCGTTTACTACCATCGCGCCGACAGCGAAGGCATCGGTTTTGATCGAACCCGAAGCGGCAGCGATGCCGTAGACCAATACGAACCCTCAATCGCTGCACAATTCAACGATGTGAAGCAGACGCCCGAAGAGCTGCTGCTCTGGTTCCATCATGTCTCATGGGACTACCGCATGCGCTCTGGTCAAACGCTGTGGTACGAGCTGGTGGCGCATTACACGCAAGGCGTCGACCACGTGATGCAAATGCGCGAAACCTGGAGTCGTTTGGACGGCTATATCGATACAGAGCGATACCAACAGACCGCAACCTTCCTCGCCATCCAGGAAAGAGAAGCGCAGTGGTGGCGTGACGCCTGCATCGCCTACTTCCAGAGTATTTCCGGCCGCCCGCTACCGCCGGGCTTCGCACCGCCGCAGCACTCACTCAAATACTACGAGTCCCTTTCATTTCCCTATGTACCGGGGCATTGAGAGCTCGAACTCTGCCGACGACGCTCGTTCACCACTATTTTTCTCGCAACGGCCTGAATGACGTCCTGATTTCGTCGACGAACAGCTGCGGCTGTTCCCACGCTGCAAAGTGGCCGCCCTTGTCAAGACGGTTGTAATGAATGAGTTTGGGATATGCCTTCTCTGCCCAGCTCTTCGGCGCCGCATAAATTTCATCCGGGAATACACTCACCGCAACCGGGATCATGACGTGCTTCGGCTCGAAAAAGGCGAGCTTGTTTTCCCAGTAAAGACGGGCCGACGACACTGCGGTATTCGTCAGCCAATAGAGGGTGATGTTGTCGAGAATGTCATCCTTCGAAAGACCTTCGGTTTGACCGTCAAAGACGCGCGTGATGAGCGCGTAGCTGGCCGCATCATGATCGAGCATCCAGGCGGCAAGGCCGACCGGCGAATCTTCGAGTCCATAGAGCGTTTGCGGGCGATTCGTCATCTCCTGCGCATACCCCAGCCCGTGCTTATAAAAGAAATCAAGCTGCTCGTACGCATGCTTCTCGTCGGGTGAAAGACCGGCTGGTGGCGGTCCACCCGCCGCAAGGTCCTTGGCGATGTCGTCCGGCACGGTGGCAGGCATATTGGTGTGAATGGCGAGCAATTCTGGCGGCGCCTGCACGGCCATCTGTTCGGTTACTGCATCACCCCAATCGCCTCCTTGCGCCACAAAATGCTTGTATCCCAAGCGCTTCATCAGCACCGTCCATGCGCGCGCAATATGCTGCGGGTCCCAACCGGTAGTTGTGGGTTTCCCTGAAAATCCGTAGCCGGGGAGCGACGGTATCACTACGTCAAATGAGTCTGATGCGTTGCCCCCGTGAGCCGTTGGGTTCACCAACGGATCGATGACCTTCATCTGCTCGATGATCGAACCCGGCCAACCGTGGGTGATGATGATCGGCAATGCGTTCTTGTTCTTCGAACGAACGTAGATGAATTGAATGTCCACGCCGTCGATGGTTGTCACGAATTGCGGCAACGCATTCAATCTCGCTTCGACCTTGCGCCAGTTGTAACTCGACTGCCAATAGCTGGCGAGTTTCTTCATGGTGGCGAGCTGCACGCCTTGCGACGCATCCGTGACGGTCTCCTTGTCGGGCCACCGTGTTGCGGCAATCCGACGATGCAAATCCGCGAGTGCCGCGTCCGATATGTGGATTTTTGGAAAAGGCCGGATGGATGTGTCATCGGGTGATTGCGTGGCGGCCGCTTGACCACTCGCACCGGCACCCATCGCCAAGACTGAAGTGACTTCGTTACCTGTCGACGCGCCACTTTGCATGGGCGGACCAGCGGCGGGCGCCATGGTCGGCTGGAAAATACTGATCGCACCGGCAATCGCGGGCACTGCCAGAAATAGAAAACGATTCGATCGCTTCAACTCTGAAACCATGACGATAACCCTCCTTCGATTCTTCGGTGGGCCGACGGTCTTGTGCGTCAACAGACGCTTCCGAGAGCCTGCGCTAATCCGAGGGTGACCGTCTATGACGCTTTGGTATCGCGACGTCATCTTCGACGCCTATGTTGCGAAGCACCTGTTCCCAATCACGCGCTGCCCGTCGGGGCCGCATGTCGGACATAAAAAAACCCGCAAAGCCAAGCGCTCTGCGGGTTTCGAATTGGTGGGCCGTGACAGATTCGAACTGTCGACCAATAGATTAAAAGTCTACTGCTCTACCGACTGAGCTAACGGCCCGAAAGCGGGTGGATCGGCTACTTGAAAAATAGCTAGCCCACTATTTTAAGGTCTGGCTGCCGAGGGCACAAGCAAATCACGCATACCGCGTTGGATCGGGCAGCCCTGCCTCGCGAAAACCCTGTGCGCGCAGTCGGCAGGCATCGCAATGACCGCAGGCGCGGCCTTGGGCATCGGCCTGATAGCAGCTGACGGTCTCGGTGAAATCCACGCCCAGGCGCTGGCCTTCGCGGGCGATATCGGCTTTGCTCATGGCCATCAGGGGTGCGTGAATGCGGATGCCCGCACCTTCCACGCCCGCCTTGGTCGCGACGTTGGCGAGTTTTTCGAAGGATTCGATGAACGCGGGACGGCAGTCGGGATAACCCGAATAATCCACGGCATTCACGCCACACCAGATGTCTGTGGAACCAAGCACTTCGGCCCAGCCGAGCGCAATCGACAGCATGATGGTGTTGCGCGCGGGCACGTAAGTGACCGGAATGCCCTCGCCGCCCTCTTCCGGTACGTCGATATCCGCGGTGAGCGCGGAACCGCCGATGCTGCGCAAATCCACGTGCACGGTTTTATGTTCGACCGCGCCAAGCATGTGCGCGACGCGTGCGGCCGCTTCCAGTTCCGAACTGTGGCGTTGTCCGTAGGCAACGCTCAAGGCATGAATCTGATAGCCCTGCTGCTTGGCGATGGCCAGTGTGACGGCCGAGTCCATGCCTCCAGAAACGAGGATGACGGCCTTGCGAGGATGAGTTCCTGACATGGGTAAATTCCAAGCGACTGAATCGACCGGTCACCGGCCGGGAAGCGCTACCGGCAACACAGGCCGATGCGCGTTAAACGGGTAAATCAGTGTCCCGGTGCGTCCTGCCACAGCAGCTTGTGCAGCTGCAGCTGGAAACGTACCGGCAATTTGTCTTCGATAATCCATTCGGCCAGCGCGCGCGGCTCGACGGCGCCGTGCACTGGCGAGAACAGCACCATGCAACGTTTGTCGATCGCGTGTTCGGCGACGACATCGCGCGACCATTCGTAATCGGCGCGGCTGGCAATCACGATCTTTACCTGATCGTGCGGCAGCAGATGATTGAGGTTGGTCCAGAGATTGCGTTTGCTCTCGCCGGAATCGGGTGCCTTCAGATCCATCACTTTGCGCACGCGAGGATCGACATCGGAAACGTCGATGGCTCCGGATGTTTCCAGCGATACTTCGTAACCTTCGTCGCAAAGTTTTCGCAACAGGATCAGGCAACGCTTCTGCGCGAGCGGCTCGCCGCCGGTGACACATACGTGCTTCGCGCCGTGCGAAGCGACCTCGGCGAGAATGTCGTCGATATCGCGCCAATCCCCACCGTAGAACGAATATTCGGTATCGCACCACACGCAGCGCAGCGGACAACCGGTGAGACGCACGAACACGGTGCGCCAGCCGATCGCATCGGCCTCGCCTTGAATCGAGTGGAAGATTTCGGTGATGCGCAAACGCTCGGCGGCGGATGCAGCCGACGTGGTGTTTGCCACGTTTGCGTCACTCGCATTCACGGCCATGACCTCAGTGTGCCGGTTGCTGCGAAAGCCGGGTCAGTCGTTCCTGAGCGAGCTTGGCAGCATTGGAGCTGGGATACTTGGCGATCACGGATTTCAGTGTCGCGGCACCCGCGTCGGTTTGCTTCATCTGCAATTGGCTGTAACCGAGCTTGAGCAACGCATCGGGTGCTTTGTCGCTCTGCGGATATTGGCTCAACAGATGATTGAAGGCTTCCACCGCGACCTGGTAGTTGGTCGTGGCGTAGTACGACTCGCCCAGCCAGTAAAAGGCGTTGGGGGTGAGCGAATCGTTCGGGTATTTCTGGATGAATTCGCGAAATCCCCGGGACGACGCGACGTAATCGCCCGCCTTGAGAGATTTGAAAGCGGCGTTGTAGGAGGTCGTGGCGCCAGCCTTGTCCGCGGCCGATTCGGCGGGAGCCGTTGGCGCAGGAGGTGGCGTTGCCGGTGCAGGACCTGCGACTGGAGCGCCAGGGGTCGTGGCAACGGGTGTCGTCGCGGCCGATGCGGGTCCGTTCGCAGCAGGCGCCGGATTGGCAGAAGCACCACCTTTTTCCAGACGGCCGACGCGGCTATCCAGATCGGTGTACTGCGCCTTGCTCTGATCCTGCAACTGCTGCAACTGATGCTGCAGTTCTTCGATCTGGCCTTGCATCTGCTGCATTTGCGATTGCATCTGCTGCAGCTGGTTGACCTGGGCCATGCGCGTCTGGTTCTGGCCTTGCGATTGCTGTTCAAGCCGGGCAACCCGGTCGGACAGACTCAGCGGCGAGGAATCCTGCGCATGCGCGGAGGCCATAAACAACATGGCGGACGCCAAGGCGCCCGCCATGCCGATGCTGACCGTGAAGCGTTGGGCCAGCTTAAACGTCATTACTCAGCGGTATAGACGATATTGACGCGACGATTCTTGCTCCAGCAATCCTCGTTGTGTTCGCGGCAAACCGGCTTTTCTTTGCCGTAGCTGATGACGGAGATCTGGCTGGCCGAACCACCGTTAGCCTGGAGCGCGCTGGAGACAGCGTTGCCACGGCGCTCGCCGAGGCCCAGGTTGTATTCGCGCGTACCGCGCTCGTCGGTGTTGCCTTCCAGACGCATCTGGGACGTCGGGCGATCCTGCAGATACTTGGCATGGCACTGCATGATCTGCTGGAATTCCGGCTTCACTTCGTCCTTGTCGAAGTCGAAGTAGACAACGCGCTGACGCAGGCAAGCGTCAGTGTCGAGGTCAGCCGGGGTGTACTTGCCGGCGCCGCTGTTGGCCGGGGCTTGCTCAACTGCCGGCTGTTCCTGCGGCTGGGGCTTAACTTCCTGCTTCTTGCTACATGCGGCCGCGCCCACGCAGAGCAGAGCGACCAGTGCGATACGAACGGTCTTATTCATGGTGACGTTCCTTCAAACGGGTTTGATTTCCGACAGTCAATGACGATTGCGGTTACGGGACAGTTTTCGCCGGTGGACCGGCTGTTCTGATTATTTTTCTTACAGCTTCAACTTACGGCCACGCATTGTACTGCACAGGCCAGTAAAGGGGGCGATGCAAAAGCACCGCTCCCTATGGCCGGAACACAAACTAAGGCGTCCCGGACCCCTCCTCGGGTCATCCGGTTACGACCCTTCGGGGGCGCAGCCGGACAAAAGTTCAGTTTTTGCGATAGGGACCCCACGCCGGCTGGCGAACATCGCCATTGGCCAAGACCAGACGCTGCCGGACCATGCCGTCATCCGACACGGCATAAAGCACGTCCGGAGATCCGTCGGCGGCGTAGATCAGCATGCTGGCATTGGGTGCGAAGCTCGGCGATTCATCGATCGGGCCGGTAGAGATGAAACGCACCTGGCCGCCAAGGCTCTGATCCATAATGGCAATACGATACACGTTCCCATCGGCCTGCACCATGGCGATCTGCTTGCCGTCATAGCTGACGGCAGCATTGAGATTTTGCTGACCCTGGAAGCTGACGCGCTCCGGCGAACCGCCGCCAGCCGAAACGCGATAGATCTGCGGGCGGCCCGAACGGTCGGAAGTGAAATAGATGCTTTGGCCATCCGGCGACCAGACCGGCTCGGTATTGATGGCCAGACCTTGAGTGAGACGCGTTTCCGCGCGGGAACCCAGGTCCATTACGTAAATCTCGGGGTTGCCCGTGTAGGACAGCGACAACGCAAGCTTGGTGCCATCCGGCGACCAGGCGGGCGCACTGTTGATGCCCTTGGCGCGGCCGGAAACCAGCTGGCGTGCACCGGTCAGGATGTTCTGGATATAGACGGCCGAATTGCCGCTTTCAAACGATACGTAAGCAATACGCGAGCCATCCGGCGACCACTTCGGCGACAGCAATGCCTCGTGCGAACGCGCCACCACCTGCGGGTTGTAGCCATCGGAGTCGGCCACGATCAGCGAGTAAGTCTGGTTGGCACCCGTGCCTACCGAGGTGATGTAGGCAATACGCGTCCAGAATGCGCCCGGAACATTTTCGATCTGCTGATAGATGGCATCGGCAATCTGATGCGCGACGCTGCGCAGATCGCTGACCTGTGCCGGCGGCATGGCGTTACCGAGCAAACGCTGCTGGCGGTTCACATCCCACAGTTCGTATTCAACGGAGACTGCACCGTTGCCCGCATCCTTGATGCGGCCGATGACGATGTAATCCTGCTTGAGCAAACGCCAGGTGGCGAACTTGATGTCCGAACCCTGGCTGGGTTGTTCGACGATTTCGCTCACCGCCAGCGAGCGGAATTTGCCGCAGCGGTTGAGGTCGTTGCGAATTACGTCGGCCACGTCGGTCGGCAGCGGCGAACCGCCTTGCTGAGCGAACGGCACCACCGCGACGGGTGTTGCTGTTTTCAGGCCGCCGACGATCTGCACGTTGAGCGTCTGTGCCACGGCGGGGCCCGCGACAAGGCCTGCCATCAACAGCAGGACGAGGGAAAACATCGATCGAAATGATCTGCGCATGGGCTTACTCACTGCGGGGTGAAGGTGAAAGTAATTTCACGCTGGAATACGCTTTCAAAACCTTTGTAAGGCAACGGCTGCGCACGCAGCACGGCATTTTCCACGGAACGTTTGCCGGCATCGTCATACGGGCAATTGCCGACGACTTTCGCGCTCATGACGTTGCCGCCGGGCAGCTGCACGATGTCCACGGTGCACGGAACGTTCGGCATGTTATCCGGCCGAGTCCAATTCTGTGTGACGGCGTTCTGAATAGCCGCCGCGTATTGGGACCTCAGATCGCTGTTTGCAGCGTTGTTGCCGCTCTGAGGTTGATCGGCATTGGGCAAGTCGGGCCTACCGTTGGGCTGAGCGTTTTTCAGGTCCGCCAGCTGCTGTTTGGCCTGCTTGGCTTTGCTGTCCGCCTTCTGCGTCTGCGCTTGCGCCTGATCCATCTGCTTGAACAGCTGATCGACCTTTTCCTGCTCTTCCTTGCGCTTGGCCGCCTGGGCGTCCAGATCGGCCTGGCGCTGACGTTCCTTCTCTTCCTGTTCTTTCTTGGCGTCGTCGGCTTTCTGCAAGGCGTCCTGCACCACACGCTCCTGATCCGTGACATCCGGATGCTGGGGCGGCGGCGGCAACTGCTGGACCTTGGGCGTTTGCGGCTGCGGAATCGGCGGCGGCGGCACGGCCGGTGGCGGCGGTACCGTGTTGGGAACCGGTTTGACGTTGGCAGACTTCGGCGGCGGCGCGGCTGTATTGCCGATCAACGTCGCCTCGATCGGCTTGCCTGTCAATTGCAAAGGAGGCGGCGTGCACGTGATTGGGTTGGGCAGATGCAATGCCGTCAGGAACGCGTCATACGACGTGCACGACAGCGTCGCAAGAAACAGAAACGCGACGATGCCCAGGTGAAGGACGGCAGAAAGCACCACCGCAAGCGGGGTGCCCTTGGCGTTACGGTCGTCCATTCGGATTGCCCGACTCCGGCGCGCTCATCAAACCCACCTTGGCCACGCCTGCCTGCTGCAGCAAGGCCAATACCTGATACACGCCTTGGTACTTGCCGTCGCGATCACCGGCGACGAGCACACTGACGTCCGGATTTTGCTGCACGAACGCACTAACTTTGACTTTCAGCGCATCCGCATCGATCGGCTCTTTCTTTTCGGTGCCCAGAGTCAGGTACATCTGTCCCTGGCTGTCGACCGAAACGATCACCGGATCTTTCTTGTCGTGCAGCGACTTGGCATTCGCCTGTGGCAGATTGACGTCCACGTTCGCGTTGAGCATGGGCGCGGTGACCATGAAGATGATCAACAGCACCAGCATCACGTCGATGTAGGGAACGACGTTGATCTCCGACTTCAGCTTGAAGCGCTTGTGACGGGCAGAACTACGCATGACCGCACTCTCCGCTTAGTTGGTCGCGTCGTCGATCTGGATCTGACGCTGCAGCACCGACGAGAACTCTTCCTGGAACACTTCGTAGCGCGAGGCAACGCGCTCGACCTTGTTGGCATAGCGGTTGTACGCCCACACCGCGGGAATCGCGGCGAACAGACCCATCGCGGTAGCGATCAGCGCTTCGGAGATGTGCGGCGCCACCACGGCGATGGTGACGTCCTTCATCTCGCCCAGGCCCTGGAACGCACCCATGATGCCCCACACCGTACCGAACAGACCGACGTACGGACTGATCGAACCGACGTTGGCGAGAAATTCCAGATTGCGTTCCAGCGCGCCGATTTCCTTGGTACCGGTCACGCGCATTGCACGTTCGGAACCTTCCACCACCGTGCGCATGTCCAGGCCACGGCGCTGACGCTGACGGACGAATTCGCGGAAGCCCGACTCGAAGATGTTTTCCATGCCGCCGTTGTCGCCGCCGTTGTTGCTCACTTCACGGAACAGCTGTGCGAGATCGGCGCCGGACCAGAAGCGTTCTTCGAACGATTCGGCGTTCTCCATCGCAGCTTTCAGCTGCGAATACTTGCGGATGATGATCACCCACGACATGAAGGAGAAGAACAGCAGCACCAGCAGCACCCCTAGCACCGGCAAGCTCGCGTCTCGGAGCAGCTCAAATATGTTCAGTCCACTGTTCATGGTTTGGGGGTTCTCCACCACATTGATATGTAAAAGCGTTGGTTCGGGATCGGGGTCAATCCCGGATCAGGCCGGCCGGAATGGGAGCGGGCCGCATACGTTTGAGATCCACGCACGCCGCACGCACTTGCGCCTCGATAAGTCGCGTTCCATCCGTCGCCCTGCTTATCGTTTGGGTGAACAGGATACTGGCTGAACGCTTCTCTTTGACTTCCACCGTAACCGTCAGTTCATCATCTAGCAGGGCTGGCCGGAGGAAGTCGATTTCCATCCGGTGGACCATGAAAGCCAGCCCGGTGGCTTGTTTGAACGCCAATTGGTCCACGCCAAGCCCACGCAGCCACTCGGTGCGGGCACGCTCGAGAAAGCGCAAATAGCTCGCGTGGTAGACCACGCCGCCGGCATCCGTGTCTTCCCAATAGACGCGGACCGGCCAGGCGAAAACATTGCCAGCCGTCTCAGACGTCATTGTCGCCAGAGCCAAACAGATCGGCAGCCTGCGGCTGACGGGGCGGCGGCGTGAGGCCAAGGTGACGCCAGGCTTTCGCGCTCGCCATGCGACCGCGGGCCGTGCGCACCAGGAAACCCTGCTGGATCAGATACGGTTCCACCACATCTTCCAGCGTGCCGCGATCTTCGCTGAGTGCAGCCGCCAGCGACTCGACACCCACCGGGCCCCCGTCGAAATTTTCGATGATGATGTTGAGCAGACGACGATCCAGTTCGTCGAAACCTTCCGCATCGACCTTCAGCATATTCATGGCCGCTTGTGCGACGTCATACGTGATATGACCGTTTGCGCGCACTTCTGCGTAGTCGCGCACGCGACGCAGCAAGCGATTGGCGATACGCGGCGTGCCACGCGAACGGCGCGCGATTTCCTGTGCGCCATCCAATTCGCAAGCGATGCCAAGAATGCGCGCCGAACGACGCACGATGGCGGTCAACTCTTCCGGCGAATAGAACTCCAGGCGCAACACGATGCCGAAGCGGTCGCGCAGCGGCGCGGTCAGCAAGCCGGCGCGCGTGGTGGCGCCGATCAGCGTGAAAGGCGGCAGATCGAGCTTGATCGAGCGTGCGGCAGGGCCTTCGCCGATCATGATGTCGATCTGGAAATCTTCCATCGCCGGATACAGCACTTCCTCCACTACCGGCGAAAGGCGATGAATTTCGTCGACGAACAGTACGTCGTGCGCTTCGAGGTTGGTCAGCAGCGCGGCCAGATCGCCGGCGCGTTCCAGCACGGGGCCCGACGTCGAGCGCACATTCACGCCAAGCTCGTTGGCGATGACGTGACTGAGTGTTGTCTTGCCGAGGCCCGGTGGCCCGAAGATCAGCACATGATCGAGTGCACCACCGCGCTTTTTCGCCGCCTCGATGTAAATCGACAGCTGCTCGCGCACCGCCTGCTGGCCGAGGTATTCGCTCAACCGTTTCGGACGGATAGACGCCTCTAACGCCTCGTCGTCGAGCTGGGCGGCTGAGGTGATGATGCGATGCTCGGTCATGGGGACATTATGGCAGGTGATGGCGAACGCTGCCCGTCAGGATGACCTGCGCAATGTCTGCGGTAGCGATGGCGTGAAGGCATGCACGATGCGCATGCCCTCAATAGCCCGGCGATTCGCAGCTTCTTGTCAGATCTCGACCTGCGTTCCCAGCTCGATCAGACGGTTGCCGGGAATCTGGAAGAACGCCGTGGCAGGCAACGCATTGCGCGACATGAAGGCGAACAGCCGATCGCGCCACAGCGCCATGCCAGGACGGCGCTTGTCGGCGACGACGTTCTCGCGCGAGAGGAAGAATGTCGTATCCATCAAATCGAACGGCAGACCGCTCTTTGCACAACGAGAAAGCGCGAGCGGAATATTCGGATCTTCGGCAAAACCGAAGCGAAGCTCCAGACCGTAGAAGTTGCCATCCATCGTTGTCAGATGGATGCGTTCCTCGGCATCCGCAACCGGTGTTTCCAGAACTTCCACCGTCAGCATGACATTTCGCTCATGCAGCACTTTGTTGTGCTTGAGATTGTGCAGCAAAGCGTGCGGCACCGAATTCTGATTCGCCGTAAGGAACGCCGCCGTGCCCGGCACGCGTAGGGGCGGATGTTCGGTGATGTTCTCGATAAACGGAACCAGCGCCAGACCACCCTGCTTGATTTCGCGCACCACCAGTTCACGGCCGCGGCGCCAGGTCGTCATCACGATGAACACGGCAAGACCCAGCACCAGCGGGAACCAGCCGCCGTATTCGACCTTGATGAGGTTGGCGGTAAAGAAGGACATGTCGATGATCAACAGAACCGTACCGGCGATGATCACCACTGGCATGCTCCAACGCCACTGATGCCGCGCCACGAACAGCGCCAGCACCGTCGTGATCGTCATCGTGCCCGTCACGGCGATGCCGTATGCCGCACTGAGGCTGTCGGAGCTGCGGAAGCCGATCACCGCCACCAACACCATCACCAGCAGGAAACTGTTCACCCATGGCACGAAGATCTGGCCGGACATTTCACGCGAGGTATGCACGACCGGCATGCGCGGGGAGTAACCCAGCGACATCGCTTCGCGCGTCATCGAGAACGCACCGGAAATAACTGCTTGCGATGCGATGACCGTCGCCGCCGTTGCGAGCGCAATCATCGGATAGAGCAACACCGACGGCACCGTCTTGAAGAACGGATTGTCGATCGCATCCGGATGCGCCAGCAACAACGCACCCTGACCGAAATAATTGAGGATCAGTGCGGGCAATACAAAGTTGAACCATGCAAGACGAATCGGACGTTTGCCGAAATGTCCCATATCCGCATAGAGCGCTTCGGCACCAGTCAGTGCCAGCACGACACCACCGAGCGCGATGTACGCCTTCACACCATGCGTAAAGAAGAAGCGCACGCCGTACATCGGATTGATGGCATATAAAACATGTGGGTTATCCAGCACCATCCGGCCACCCAGCACCGCAATCGTGATGAACCAGATCACCATGACCGGACCGAACATACGCCCCACATGTTCAGTGCCGTGACGCTGAACAGCAAACAGAAAGAACAGAATCACCGCCGTCACCGGCACAATCCAATGCGCAAGGCCGGGCGCCGCAACCTTCACGCCTTCTACCGCAGACAACACCGAAATCGCGGGCGTGATCACACCGTCGCCGTAGAACAACGACGCACCGAAAATACCGACAATCGCCAGCAACCAGCGCGTTCTTGGCTTATCGCGCACGGCGCGCAGCGCAAGCGCCATCAACGCCATGATGCCGCCTTCACCTTTGTTGTCCGCGCGCATGATGAAGGTGACGTACTTCAGCGAGACCACGATGATCTGCGCCCAGAAGATCAACGACAGCACGCCGTAGATGCTTTCCGGCGTCGGATGCATGCCATCGTGGCTCAGCGTCGTCTGCAAGGTATAAAGCGGACTCGTACCGATATCGCCGTACACGACGCCAATTGCGCCCAATGCCAGGGTGGCCAATCGACGCTTCGAATCCGCGTCGCTTATGCCTTGTTGAGTGTCGTGACCCACGTATTAACTCCCGAGTGCGGCGCGCAGCGCCTTACGGATAATGGTTTCGGCGCTGTCACCTTGAGCGGCGACCTTCTGCACCAATCGGGTAACTTCGGCCGGCTTGTAGCCAAGCTGTTGCAGCGCCACGGTGGCTTCGCCGGCAGGATCGAGCGGCGCGCTAGATGCCGAGGCAAGCCCCGAAACATGTGTTCCAAGCGCATCCACGCGATCGCGCAATTCAACCACGATGCGCTCGGCCGTTTTCTTGCCGATGCCGGGAATCTTGGTGAGCGCCACCACGTCGCCAGCCTGCACCAATCGCGCGAAATCCTGCGTGGAAACACCGGACAACACGGCCAGCGATATTTTTGCGCCGATACCGCTAACTTTTTGCAGATTGCGGAATAATGTGCGCTCGGATTCGTGCAGAAAACCGTACAGCGCCACGCTGTCTTCCTTCACCGCATAGTGCGTGAGCAGCGTGACTTCCTTGCCGGTTTGCGGAAGGTCGTAAATGGTCGACATGGGCGCTTCAAGCTCATAACCCACACCACCGACTTCCACCAGCAACCACGGCGGTTGCTTGGAAATGAGAATGCCACGAAGCCGGCCGATCATCGGCGGCGTCTCCATGCCGTGCGCGGAATACCCACGCGCTCGAGGCTGGAACGTGTATGCGCATGTGCGACGGCAATGGCCAGTGCGTCCGCGGCGTCGGCCTGGAGCGGCCCTTTCAAGCCGAGCAGAACGCCGATCATGTGCTGCACCTGGGTCTTGTCGCTGCGACCGCCACCCACGACCGATTTCTTCACTTCCGTTGCCGCGTATTCGTGCACTGCGATCCCCTTGTTGACCACCGCGCAAATCGCGGCGCCTCTCGCCTGCCCGAGTTTCAGGGCCGAATCGGCATTGCGCGCCATGAAGACGCGCTCGATACCGCATTCGACCGGACGATGCTCCGCAATGATGTCACTGATGCCATCAAAAATGCGTTTCAGGCGAAGGGGAAACGTCTCTTCGCCTACGACGACCAGCGCATCATGAAAAACATGTGACAGCTTGCCGGCCGCATCGACGTCGATAATACCGACGCCGGTGCGCTGACTGCCTGGATCGATGCCTATGATGCGGATCATTGCTTGAGAAGTCGGCGTGGAAAGCTGAGGCAGCCGATCAACCCGCCGCCTCAACCGGCAACGCGGCGTTGTGATAAACCTCGCTCACGTCGTCGAGCGAATCGAGCTTTTCAAGCAAATCGTTCAGCGTTTCCAATGCTTCGCCGGTCACGGCAACGCGATTGTTCGGACGCATCACAACACCGGCATGCTGCGCATCCAGCTTCGCTTCGATCAGCGCCTGCTGCACGGTTTCAAAACTTTCCGGCGAGCACAACACGGTGCTTTCGCCGTTTTCGTTGATCACATCATCGGCACCTGCTTCGAGCGCCGCTTCCAGCACTTTCTCTTCGGCCGCTTCGTTTCCGTGCGTGGCGAATACCAGTTCGCCGCAACGGGTGAACTGAAACGCTACGGAACCGTTGGTGCCGAGATTGCCACCGTGCTTTGTCAGCGCATGGCGCACGTCAGCGACAGTGCGTGTCGGGTTGTCGGTAAAGCATTCGATGATGAGCGCAGTACCCGCCGGGCCGTAGCCTTCGTAGCGGAGCTCTTCCATCTTCGCGCCGCCATCGGCGCCCGAACCGCGCTTGATCGCGCGCTCGATCGTGTCCTTGGACATATTGGCGGTCAGCGCCTTGTCCACGGCCGCGCGCAGGCGCGGATTGAGGTTCGGATCGGCCACGCCAGCGCGGGTGGCAACGGTAATTTCGCGGATCAGCTTGGTAAACACCTTGGCGCGCTTGGCGTCTTCAGCGTTCTTGCGACCTTCGATGGACGGGCCTCTACCCATGACGATTCCTGACTGAGATCCAATGACAAGCGGGCGATTTTACTTCATCCCGAGGGGTGACTCGGCAATTCGGGCGTCAGACCGCGGCCAGGACGGACGGATCGAAGCGGCCTTCGCGCAGAAATTGGGTCGTAAGCCGCACCACATCGGCCGATAGGAGCAAGCCGGTGTGGCTGGTTTCGACCACGCAGTGGCCAGTCAGGCCCGGCAGACGGGTCTCGTCCACCGCCACGGTGCCATCGTGCTCGCCTTCGATATGGCTGAGCATCGCACCCAGCCCGATCGGCATCCGGCCAGCCACCATGCCCACTTCGCGCGGACCGCTCCAGGCATCGAACCCCTGTTCGAGTAGATCCCGGTTGTGACCCAGCAACACCTCGCTACCGCGCCCCCAGCTGGCGAACGCACGCGCCGCCGAACTGCCCTTGAGCGGCGAGCCGAGGCAGACGATGCGGCCGGGCGGAAGATCTTTCGCATCCAGGCAGGCGCGAAGTGCAAGCAGACCACCAAGACTGTGCCCGACGAGATGCACCGGCTCCGGCCCGTATTCGGTCATGCCCGCGCGCAATCGCGCGAGGATGTGCTGCTGCGTCGCGGCCACGCTCATGTAGTCGAAGCGATGAACGCGATAGCCCTCTTCCATCAATCGCCAATGCAGGAAGCCCAGCGCGAAACCGCGCATCCACAGGCCGTGCAGAAGAATGATGTGTTCGGTCATCGACTAAAACGTTCCGCTATGCGATCAAGCCCAACATGTGATCCCTTCTCCCTCCGGGAGAAGGTGCCGGCAGGCGGATGAGGGTCCGGCCGAAGCGATACACCGAACCCTGACGCAAGTATCGCACCCTCACCCCAACCTCTCTCCCGACGGGAGAGGGGCTATCGGCATCATGCTTTGTTGGCGTCGGTTTTCGCTACCGCGACATGCAGTTCTTTCAGCTGCGCGTCGCCCACTACGGACGGCGCGTCGGTCATCAAATCCTGAGCACTGGTGGTCTTGGGGAACGCAATCACATCGCGAATCGATTCCGTGCCAGCCATCAACGCTGCGATACGGTCGATACCAAACGCCAGACCACCGTGCGGCGGTGCGCCGAGCTTCAGTGCCTTGAGCAGGAAGCCGAACTTCATCTCCGCTTCTTCCGCGCCGATGCCGAGCAGTTCGAACACTGCACTCTGCATGTCCGGACGATGAATACGGATCGAACCGCCGCCAATTTCGTTGCCGTTGAGCACCATGTCATAACCGCGGCTCACAGCCGTCGCTGCATTCGCACGCAAGTCGGCGATGTCGTCAACCTTCGGCGCGGTAAAGGGATGATGCAAGGCGACGAAACGCTTTTCTTCGTCGTCGTATTCGAACATCGGGAAGTCGGTAACCCACAGCGGTTTCCAGCTGTTTTCGACCATGCCACGATCCTTGCCGACCTTCAGACGCAATGCGCCCATGAAGTCGGTAACAGCTTTCCACCTGCCTGCGCCGATAAACACCATGTCGCCCGTTTGCGCACCGGTTGCCTTGAGCACCGCATCGAGTGCGGCATCGTCAAGGAATTTCACGATCGGCGAATTGACGCCTTCGCGGCCCTTGGCGAGATCTTCCACCTTGATCCACGCAAGACCTTTCGCGCCGTATTTGGCGACGAATTCGGTGAGCAGATCGATCTCCTTGCGGCTGAGCGTTGCACCGCCCGGCAAACGCAATGCGGCGACACGACCTGCCGGATCGTTCGCCGGCTCGGCAAACACCTTGAATTCGACGTGCTTGAGCGCGTCTGCAACGTCCACCAGCTCCAGCGCGATACGCAAGTCCGGCTTGTCCGAACCGAAGCGGCGCATCGCCTCGTCCCACGTCATGCGCGGGAACGTCGCAGCAAGCTCGACGTCCATCACTTCCTTGAAGACATGGCGAATCAGCGCCTCGACGAAATCCTGCACGTCTTTTTCTTCGACGAATGCAAATTCCAAATCGAGCTGCGTGAATTCCGGTTGGCGGTCGGCGCGCAGATCTTCGTCGCGGAAGCAACGCGCGATCTGATAGTAACGATCGAAGCCGGCCATCATCAAAATCTGCTTGAACAGCTGCGGCGACTGCGGCAGCGCGTAGAACTGGCCCGGATGCACGCGGCTGGGCACCAGGTAATCGCGCGCGCCTTCCGGCGTGGCCTTGGTGAGAATCGGCGTTTCGATGTCCTGGAAACCACGCGCATCGAGATAGCGGCGCAGCGCCTGCACGAGCTTGATGCGCGTGCGCATCATCGTCTGCATCTCGGGACGGCGCATGTCGAGGTAGCGGTACGTCATCCGCATGTCCTCGTTGGGGTTCTCGTGCAGCGCGAACGGCAGATCCTTCGCGGCGTTGAGAATTTCCACCTTCTCGGCCAGCAGCTCGACCGTGCCGGTCTTGAGCTTGTCGTTGGCAGCAAGGCGCTTGCGGATGGTGCCGGTGACGCGCACGCAATACTCGTAGCCGAGCTCGCCGGCCGTGGCGAACGCCGCCGCGTTATCGCGCTCGATCACCACCTGGGCGAGACCTTCGTGATCGCGCAAATCGACGAACGCGACGTGGCTCTGAAGACGAAGGGTGTTGACCCAGCCGCACAGGGTAACGGTCTGACCGACCAGCGACTCGTTGATAAGGCCGCAGTAATGCGTGCGCATGCGCTTGAAACTCCGGGCCGCCCAGGCGGCAAAAGCGTGGAAAAGACCCGGAATGTTAACACCCTTGCGCGCCAACCCCTCCCCCTGCCGAAGCAGGGGGAGGTTGGGAGGGGGTGGTTTGCGCTTGCGGCAAAGTGGGGGCTCGACCCCACCCCGCCCCCCCCCTACTGCACGTCGGGGAGGGAGAGAATTTTGTCAGCTTGAGGCAGCGGGCTTGCTTTCAGGCGCCGGCGCCGGTGAAGCAGCTGCAGGGCTTTCGGCCGGCTTGCTGGTTGCACCCTCACCCGCCAGATTCCGCTTCTTGTCGCCGTCTTTCTTGAAGTCGGTCTCGTACCAGCCGCCGCCAGCAAGCCGGAACGATGGCGCGCTGATCTGACGCTGCACCTGGGGCGCACCGCAGCTGGGGCATACCGACGGATCGGCATCGGACAACTTCTGCAGCCGGTCGAAGCGATGACCGCAGGCGTTGCATTGGAATTCGTAAATGGGCATCGATCGACTCCGCTCTTGCCACCGGCCGTAGCCGTGGCAGTCCGTCATTATCGGGCCGTAAGGCCGGATTTCAACAGCGCAGCGTCGAATCCGACGCGTTTAACGCACCGCCAGCGCAACCAGCACGGCCACTTCGATCATCTCGGCCAAGGCTCCGGCGGTGTCCCCGGTGAATCCGCCCAGCCGGTTAAGGCAGGCATGCCGCCACAGTGCAAACACCAATATCGCGACTACCAACGCGAGCACCCCGCTCCATCCGCAGAACACGCAAAGCGCAGCGCTCACGGCCAGCGCCAGCACACACGTGCTGCGCGGTGCGTCGGTCAATCCCGCTCCGATGCCGCCGCTGCGGACATAAGGCGTGGTCAAAAACAACGTCGTCAAACTGGCGCGCGCCAACATGGGCGCCAACAAAAGCGCTATCCACGGAAGGTTATCGACGCTGGCAAGCGCGGCAAACTTCAACAGCAACACCAATACCAGCGCCACCACGCCTGCCGGTCCGCAGCGCGGATCTTTCATGATCGTCAGGGTCTTCTCGCGATCGCCCATACCGCCAATCCATGCATCGGCGCTGTCGGCAAGTCCGTCGAGATGGAGCGCGCCGGTCAATGCTACCCACACCAGCACGACAAGACTCGACGCCAACAATGGCGACGTGTTGCGCAGCAACCACGCGAACGCAAACAGCAATGCGCCGAGCAAAAGACCGACGGCGGGATACCACGCCAGCGACTCGGACTTCGCACGCGCATCGTCGTAAACGCTCGCCGGCACCGGCAAGCGCGTGAGAAAACCGATGGCGACGAGCAGGCTGCGCATCAGGCGTTGACGGAAACAGGCCAGCGAAGACGATGCAAGGATGCGTGTGGCACGTCGATGTTCGCCATATCGCCATAGCTGCGCTTCTCAACGAGACAACGCAGCAAGCGAATCGCGCCCCCGTGCGTGACGACCAACACGCGCTGATCGACCGCTTCGCTCGCCACATCATCGAGCGCCGCACTCAAGCGAGAGCGAAACGCATCGAACGTCTCGCCACCCGGCGGCGGATGCGCCACCGGATCAGCCCAGAAGTTCGCCAGCGCATCGCCCTGCACTTTCGCAATGTCTTCGATCGGCACGCCTTGCCAACGACCGAAATGGTATTCGGCCAGACGCGCATCCAGACGCAATGGCAAACCACGCGCAAGCGCCAACTCTTGCGCGAACGCCGCGCAACGCTGCAATGACGAGGACACGACGATATCCCAATCATGACCTTTCACCGCATTACGCAGCTGCGTCCAACCCTGCTCGCTCAACGCGTCGTCAAGCTGCCCGCGATAACTGCGTTGCCCGGTGTCGCCATGACGCAACAAATCGATAGACAGCTTCATGCGGTCGACACGCCTGCTTGCTCGAAGGTCGCCATGCCATTGTGAAGCGCACACGCAAGACGCAATAGCGGCACCGCAGTGGCGGCACCACTGGCTTCGCCCAACCGCATATTCAGATCGAGCAACGGCTCTGCGTTCAGTCCATTGAGCACGCGGGCGTGCCCGTGTTCCTTGGAACGATGTGCGAACAGCAACCATTTGCGCACATCCGGTTGGATGCGCACGGCAGTCAATGCCGCTGTCGTGGTGATAAAACCATCGACCAGAATCGGAAGTCCTGCTTGCGCGGCGGCAATGAAGGCGCCAGCGAGCGCGGCGATCTCGAAGCCACCGAGGCAGCGCAACTGCTCCAGCGGCGTGTTCGCATTGGCATGTTTTGCAAGAGCACGTTCAAGCACGCTGACTTTGTGCTGGATGCCTGCCGAATCCAGACCGGTGCCCGCGCCAGCGAGACACGACGGCGGCTCTTCCAGCAATGCACTCGCCAGCGCAGCGGCAGCAGTCGTGTTGGCAATACCCATCTCGCCGCCGATAAACAGCTGCGCATTCGCCTTCTTCGCGGCACGCACGCTATCTGCGCCGAACGCGAGCGCTTTTTCGAGCTGTTCGGATGTCATGGCTGGCTCCACGCAAAAGTTTGCTGTGGACGAAGCAATGATCGCGCGGCGCACACCCGGAATCTCGCCCGGATCATTTACCGTGCCGAGATTCACAACTTCCAGATTCGCACCGAGCGTGCGCGCAAGCACGCTGATGGCGGCGCCGCCCGTGGCAAAGTTGCGCACCATCTCGCCGGTCACCACTTGCGGATAAGCAGAGACGTTCTCTTCTGCCACACCGTGATCGGCCGCAAACACGCTGATCCACACGCGGTCCACCGCAGGTGTGGACGTGTGCTGCAACGACGCCAGCTCAATCGCCAGCGCTTCCAGTTGACCGAGCGAACCCGGCGGTTTCGTCAATTGCATCTGCCGTGCAGCTGCCACTTCGAGCTGCGTGCCGTCCGGTTGCGCGCAAGGCGTGGAGAGCCAATCGAGACTCATGACAAGGTTCCTTTCATAACCAGCGGCAAACCTGCCGCAACAAAAATGACTCGCTCGCTGACGGCAGCGACGGATTGGTGCAATCGACCTGCTTCGTCGACGAAGCGACGCGTCAATGCGCCCATGGGTACAATTCCGAGACCGACCTCATTGCTCACCATCACCACCTCGCCGGATAAGGTCGGCAATGTATCAAGCAACAGATTACGTTCGTGTTGGAAACTCGCTTCATCGGGGTTGCCCAGCAGATTGCTGAGCCACAGCGTGAGGCAGTCGACGAGCAGGCAACGACCGGGTCGAGCGTGCTCGCGCAAGACAGCGGCGAGATGTACGGGCTCTTCCACGCTCAGCCACGATGATGGGCGCCGCTCACGGTGATGCGCGATGCGCGCCGACATCTCTTCGTCACCCGGCTGCGCGGTAGCGACGTAAACGACGTCGCCACTCTCCCCGGCAAGCCGTTCGGCCAACGCGCTTTTGCCCGAGCGGGCGCCACCCAGAATCAAGGTACGCATGCCGTTATCCCTAGCCATCGCTCCAGTGTAGCGGTGTCCAGATGGGCTTCCACCGCATCGGCCAGACGATCGATGCTCGCTTCCCGCAAGGCGCGGATGTCGACCGTCGCGGCATCACGCAGCCCGGCCCATGCGAGCAATGCGCGCAACGCCTGCGGATCGTCGAAAAGACCGTGCAGATAGCTGCCAAGAATCTGACCGTCGGCGGAGCGAACACCGTCGGCGCGGCCGTCCTGCAGATAAGCAAAAGGAGTCAGCAAGCCTTTGCCGCTGCTCACACCGCAATGAATTTCATAACCTTGCACATTGGCATCGGCAAACGTCATCCGGCCATGCGTTCGATGTAACTGCTTGTGTGATTCGAGCGTCGTTTCAATGTCCAGCCAACCCAACCCTTCGCTGCTGCCGGGCTCGCCTTCGACACCTTCCGGATCGTGTACGGCCCGTCCCAACATCTGCAATCCGCCGCAGATGCCGATCACCTTGCCGCCATAGCGTAGATGCTTCGCAAGAGCGGCATCCCATCCTTGTGCGCGCAACCACGCCAGATCGGCGCGTGTGGCTTTGGAGCCCGGCAGAATGATCAGATCGCACGGCGGCGGCACATCGCTAGGTGCGACGATGTGCACATCGACTTGCGGATGCGCGCGCAGCGCATCGAAATCCGTGTGATTGCTGATGCGCGGTAGCGTGGGCACCGCCACACGCAATAGCGCACCAGACTTTTCGCCGCGATCGCGCGGCAGCGCATCCTCGGCTTCCAGATGCAATCCGTGCAGATACGGCAAGACACCGAGCACCGGTTTGCCCGTCTCGTGTTCAAGCCAATCGAGGCCGGATTGCAGAAGCGAGATATCGCCGCGAAAACGATTGATGACAAAACCCGCGATGCGCGCCCTTTCAGTCTCCGAGAGCAATGCAAGCGTTCCGACCAGATGTGCGAATACGCCACCACGATCGATGTCGGCCACCAGGATCACCGGGCAATCCACCGCTTCGGCGTAGCCCATGTTCGCAATGTCGCGATCGCGCAGATTGATTTCGGCCGGACTGCCTGCGCCTTCGACAATGACCGCGTCGTATGCCGCAATCAATCGCGAGTGCGAGGCCATCACGGCATCGAACGCGATCCGCTTGTAATCGTGATAGTGGCGCGCATCCATATTGGCGACAGGGCGACCATGCACGATCACCTGCGCACCGATATCGCTGCTTGGTTTCAGCAGCACCGGATTAAAATCGATCAGCGGTTCCAATCCGCATGCCTGCGCCTGCACCGCCTGCGCACGACCGATTTCACCACCATCCACGGTCACCGCGGAATTGAGTGCCATGTTTTGTGGTTTGAACGGTGCGACGTGTGCACCACGGCGACGCGCCCAACGACACAGCGCGGCAACCAGTGTGCTTTTGCCGGCATCCGATGTGCAGCCTTGCACCATCAGCACGTGCGCCGTCATCGCAACACCTCATTAAGCGCGTCATTCAGGCGCGTAAAGGCCGCATCGTCCGGAAGCAATCCAAATCGCAGACTCGCAGGCGTCTCAAACAAGCGCACGAGAATGCCTCGTCGAGCGAACTCCCGATGCAGCATGGACGCATCTTCATGCTTGCACCATTGAAAGAATGCAGTACTTGCGGTGGTATGCAATTCACGCGTGGACAACAGCGTTGCAAGCCGCAGGCTCTCTGACTGCAAACGCGAACGTGCTTGAACATGCCACGCTTGGTCTTTCAAAGCATGCTGCAACACGAATCGTGCCGGCCCGTTCAACGTCCACGGACCAAGCTTCCGTTGTAATGCACGCACGATGTCACTGGATGCGCAGACAAAACCAGCGCGCGCTCCCGCCAGCCCAAAAAACTTGCCGGCCGAACGCAATACGATCAGCCCTTCGCGCTCCGTATAACGACACAGACTTTGCTGCGGCGTGGCATCCATGAACGCCTCATCGACGATCAACCAGCCACCGCGCGACGCCAATTCGGCATGCAGGCGCAACAGGTCCTGCGGATCGAAGAGTTCCCCACCCGGATTATTGGGATGAATCAGCACGATCACATCCCATGGTTTCGCATGATCCAACAACGCATCGGCAGACTGCTCATCTACATCGTGACCCGCGCTTCGCCACGCGTGAGCGTGCTCGGCGTAACCCGGCGAGAGGATGCCAACGCGCGCGCGCGGCCGCAGCCATGGCAACGCTTGAATGGCCGCCTGCGATCCGGCGACGGGCAGCACATGGGGCGCCTCGTAGTACGTCTTCCCCGCTTCGACCAAGCCATCGTCATCTTCGGGCAACCGTTGCCATGCCGACACCGGAATGGCAGGAACAGGCCAGCCAAACGGACTGATGCCCGTGGACAGGTCCAGCCATTCCTCCAAAGGAATGCCGTACTCGCGAGCAGCACGATGCAGACGGCCGCCGTGTTCAAGCATGGGCGAGTCCCTGTATCGCGAACGCGACAACAAACGCGATCACCAGCCAGAGAACGACACCGGTGCGCACAAGACGAAGCGCACGGACAATCGACGTCGCGTCGGGCAATTCACCGTCGCCCAGCGCAGGGCGCTCTTCCCAAACGCCGTGATAAGGCGCCGCGCCGCCTAGACGTACGTTCACGGCTCCAGCACCAGCCGCCATAACGGGGCCGGCGTTCGGGCTATCCCATTGGCGCGCTTGAGTGCGCCAGCAGCGCCATGCGACAGCAAAGTTCCCACACAACGCATAGGTCAATGCCGTTAACCGCGCTGGAATAAAATTCAAGACATCGTCGATACGCGCGGCGGCCCAACCAAAACGTTCGTAGTGCGTGGTTCGGTAACCCCACATGGCATCGAGTGTGTTGGCCAGTCGATATAGCAATGCGCCTGGCGCGCCCAGCAACGCAAACCAGAACAACGCGCCGAAGACGGCATCGTTGCCGTTTTCCAGCACGGATTCCGTCGCTGCCGCAGCGACTTGGTTGACATTCAACGCCGCCGTATCACGACTGACCATGCGGCCGACGGAGCGCCGTGCTTCGTCGAGATCACCCGTCTCCAGTGCTGCTGCTACCGGCTGCGCGTGTTCGCCCAGGCTGCGCAGGCCGAGTGTTGCGTACAGCACGAGCGCGGCGACGGGCGATGAGATCCAAACGGGCACCACGCTTTGCACGAACCACAGCGCCATCACCAACGGACCGACTGCAAGCAGCCACGCCATCGCACCGTTTACGCGTCGATCGGCATGCGTGCGATCTTCTATCCAAACCGCCACGCGCCCAAAAGCAACCAGGGGATGCGCGCGGCGCGGCTCGCCAAGCCAAAGGTCCAGCAACAAAGCGGCCAGCATGATCAGCGCCGTTGTCATGGCAAGAACAACCGCTGCGCCGCGAGCGGATTGGAAGGAAAGTAAAGATGCACGAAGCTGGCCGTCAAACCGCGATCGCGGTACACCGCTTCCTGACACGGACCGTTGTTCGGATTGGCAGCATGCGCGAGCGGCTTTTCGTCGATCCATGCACGCGCATAGTGGAATGTATGACCGCGAAGCTTGCCTTCCGGCAACTCCACGCTTTGCATTCCAAGCGCTGCAAGTCGCGATTGCATGACGGCACGTCCCGCCAGCAAGCCGGCCATGGGTGCTTCGTTGCCATCGCGGTCGGCCAGCGATTCCAGCCCGAACAGCAAGCCGCCGCACTCGGCGAGGATGGGTTTATCGGCGTCGCGATGATCGCGCAGCGCCTTATGCAAATCACGCCGCGCGGACAGCGTACTCAAGTGCAATTCGGGATAGCCGCCCGGCAGCCACACCGCATCGCATTCGGGTAGCGAATCGCCGGCCAGCGGCGAGAAGAACCGCAATTCGGCGCCAGCTTCACTGAGCAAATCGAGGTTCGCTTGATAGATAAAGCAAAACGCCGCATCGCGCGCGATGGCAATGCGTTGCTTATGCAATTGCATGGGCACGGGATCAATGTGCTGCTCTTTGAAACGCGTAGGCGTTGGAAGCTCTGTCGAAGCATGCTGGGACCAGGCATTCGCCAGAGCATCGAGCCGGGCGTCGATATCATCCAACTCGGCCGCCGCGATCAGACCCAAGTGACGCTCCGGCAAGACAAGCGCCTCGTCACGCGGCAGCGCCCCGAGCCAGTGCAGCGATGCGGGAAGACTTTCCTTCAACAACTTCGCGTGGTAATCGCTACCGACGCGATTGGCTGCCACACCGTACATCGAGAGCTTTTTGCGATAGCTCGCCATACCGCATGCGACGGCGCCAAAGGTCTGCGCCATGGCAGATCCATCAATGACCGTCATCACCGGCAAGCCGAGTTCTTGTGCGAGATCCGCGCTCGAAGGATCACCGTCGAACAAACCCATCACGCCTTCGACGAGAATCAGATCGCAGGCACCTGCCGCGTCGAACAATCGTTGACGAACATCGGCCTCGCCGCACATCCACAGATCGAGCTGATAGGCAGGCGTACCCGACGCGCGCTCCAGCACCATCGGATCGAGAAAATCCGGCCCGGTCTTGAAGACACGAACGCGCCGCCCCTGTTTGGTGTGCCAGCGCGCGAGTGCGGCCGTGACAGAGGTCTTGCCCTGCCCCGATGCAGGTGCCGATACAAGCAACGCAGGACACTCGCGCGTCTTCGTCACAGCTCCACGCCCTTCTGCGCCTTGATCCCTGCATCGAAAGCATGTTTGACGACACGCATTTCCGTCACCGTATCGGCGACCGCGACGAGGCCATCCGGCGCACCACGTCCGGTGATCACCAAATGCTGTCGAGGCGGCCGCGACGTCACCGCAGCAATAACCTGCTCCAGCTGCACGTACTGCTTGACCAGCGCGATGTTGAGTTCGTCGAGCAAGACGAAATCGTAATCGGGATTGGCCAGCATGCCAGCGGCCACGTCCCATGCGGCTTGCGCAGCGGCGATGTCACGCGCCTTGTCCTGCGTTTCCCAGGTAAACCCTTCGCCCATCACGTAGTAATCGAGCTGATCACCTTCGAAGTGACGGAAGAACGCTTCTTCGCCAGTGGAAAACGTGCCTTTGATGAATTGCACGACACCGCATTTGAAGCCGTGACCCAACGAACGGGCGAGCATGCCGAATCCGGATGAACTTTTACCTTTGCCGTTGCCGGTGTTCACCACCAGCACACCGCGGTCGATCGTCGCGCGGGCAATCTTGCGATCGACCAGTTCTTTTTTTCGCTGCATGCGTTCGCGATGACGCTCTTCGGGCGTCATGGCGTCGCGGGACGATGAATCGCTCATGCGCGTAGCTCTTGCAGGCGAACAAACAGGGATGAGTGCATGGTTCGAGACTCCTTCGTGCGCCCGACATCAAGGCAGGTGAAGGAGTGAGGCACCGGTTGCTGACGCAGCGGTTCCCGACATTGGCCCTCCGCCTGTCCGGTTGCGCCTTGAGGCCGGTCTCCGGGCTCGCGAGCGAAGGCGTTGAACCTTTTCCGGCCCACGCCTTCCCATGCATCACGCACAGTGGCTTGCTGGTGGACCGCGTTGCTCGCTTACCGTTGCGGGGGCAGCTCCGGAGTAATTGCGCAGCGAGCTGCGAACGCACCGGATTCCCGTTTTAGCTGCTGGCTCGACGCCAGCACTCACCTCAGGCCGAGGCATGTTAGTGCCTGATTCCTGGAGCGCCTAGTCCGGCGCCGGAGTACGCATACACCGCCCATTGGTCACTCAGCGTCTCTGGAAGGCCATGTTTTTCACGGCCTCATCACCAAAAAAGCGCCAATAAGCATATGTTTGTTATCGATATTCTTAATTGGACTTTTAGACGCCCAAACTTCGTTTGATATGCGCGCCCTTCTGTCATTAATCTGAAATTGCTGCGTAGCAACAAAGTCCGCTAGGGGATATACCGCATGAAGAAAAAATCGTTGCATAAAAAGATATCGATATCAGTCACGACTGCCCTGAGTACCGCTCTCCTGCTTGCCCTTGGCTCCCCAGCCGCCGCGCAAGACACCACGCAAAACCCTCTCCCGCCCAACAATCCCAAGAATCTGCAAGCCGTGATCGTCACGGGTACCCGCGCGCAGAACCGCACGGACAGCACATCGCTCTCGCCGATCGATGTGATTCCCGCTACCGCGCTGCAAAGCACGGGCACGAATGAACTGGCGACTGCGCTCGCGCGATTGATTCCATCGCTCAACTTTCCGCGCCCTGCCGCGACGGACACCACTGACTCGCAACGCCCCGCGCAGCTGCGCGGTCTCGCGCCGGACGAAGTACTGGTGCTGGTGGATGGCAAGCGCTGGCACACCAGTGCGCTGGTGAATACCGATGGCAGCATCGGCCGCGGCTCGGCGCCGGTCGATCTCAATACGATTCCGTTATCGGCGATCGATCACATCGAAGTGCTGCGCGACGGCGCGTCGGCGCAATACGGCTCCGATGCGATCGCGGGCGTGATCAACATCATCCTCAAGCACGGCGCACAGGGCGGTTCGATCGAGCTCGACGGCGGTCAATACGACAAGGGTGGCGGACGTCAGTGGCTGGGCTCGGCCAATTTCGGCATTCCGCTGGCTGGCGATAAAGGCTGGCTGCGCATCAGTGTGGATGATGGCCATCAGGATCCGACGAATCACGGCGGCGCGGACGTGCGTTATCCGCAGCTGGGCGAGAAACAGGTGTTTGGCGATCCCTCGGTGAGCCAGCACAACCTGTTTCTGAACTCGCAATACGACATCACCAACAACGTGCAGTTCTACGCGTTCGGCAGCTATCACGAGCGGGATGCGATTTCGGATGAGCTTTACCGCAATCCGTACCTGTATTCGTCTGCCATCGCACCGGCGATCAGCGCGATTTATCCGAATGGCTACCAACCGCTCCTGCAAGCGCACAGCACCGATCAGGCGTTGGTGGCAGGCGTGCGCGGCACGACGCCGGATGGTTGGCGTTGGGACGTGAGCGCGAATTACGGCGGCAATCGTGTGTCGCTGGACACTATTAACACCGCGAACTACGCCTTTCTCCACGACTTCGGATATACGCCGACGTCATTCTTCGATGGCACGGTGTCCGCCGCACAGCAAGCGGTGGATGTGGATATCGCCAAGGATCTCAATGTCGGCTGGCTGCCCAACTCGGTCACGCTCGCGTTCGGCGCGGAGTATTTGCGCGACACGTACAGCATCGGCGCCGGCGATCCGAGTTCCTATTACGTCGGCACCTCGGGCGTGAGCGGCGGTGCGCAGGGTTTCAGCGGCTACAGCCCAGTGAACACCGGTTCGTGGAGCCGCAGCGATATCGCCGAATACGTCAGCCTCGAAACCAATCTGACGGACAAGCTCGGCACCTCGGTCTCGGTTCGGCATGAGGACTACAACGACTTCGGCAATACCGTCTCCGGTGCGCTGGCAGCACGTTACGACTTCACCGATCGCTTCGCATTGCGTGCCAGTGCGTCCACGGGTTTCCGCGCGCCATCGCTAGCGCAGGAGGATTACTCGCAGATCGGTTCGCTGTATTTGACGCCCAGCAGCGCCGGCCCGGGCATCGCGCCGGGCATTTACCAGACGGGCCTGTTGCCCGTCGACAACCCGGTGGCGCAGTTGCTTGGCGCGCAGGCATTGCGGCCAGAGAAATCGCACAACTATACGATCGGCGCGGTGTTCAATCCGATCGATGCGCTGACGCTGACCTTCGACATCTATCAGATTCAGATCTACAACCGCATCGTGCTTTCCAGCACGCTAAGCGGCCTGAACGATCCGGTGGTGGTCGATTACCTGGCGTCCCACGGCATTACCGACGTGGCGTACAGCTCGGCGCAATATTTCACCAATGCGGTGAATACGCGCACGCAAGGCGGCGATCTGGTGGGCAGCTACCGCTCCGATTTCGGCAACGACGGCGTGCTGAACAGCACCATCAGCTACAACTACAACCGCACGCAGGTGAGCGGTGTCGAGCCTAATCCGCCGCAGCTGGATGCGCTTGGCCTGCAACTCGAACGCGTCAGCTATCGCGACGTGAAGGGCTTGCTGGCCAACTCCACGCCGCGCAGCAAACTCATCTTCAACGAGAACTACACACTCGGCCATTGGGTGTTCAACGGCAATCTCACCCGCTACGGCAGCTTCACCGCGTACAGCAATGAAACGTATCTGCTCAATCAGACGTTCAGTCCGCAGTGGGTGCTGGATCTTGCGGGCAGCTACAACCTCGACAACTGGACCTTCACATTGGGCGTGGACAATGCGACGAACAGTTATCCGGACAAGGTGATCGCCGCGAATAACAACAATGGGACGATTCCTTATTCAGAATTTTCACCCGACGGCTTCAATGGGCGCTACTATTACACCAAAGTGATCTATCACTGGTGATTCGACCCACTGCCAACCTCTGCGATGCATCGCATCGAACATCCCGGCTCCGGCCGGGATTTTTTTTGTGATCGTGTCCGTGCAAATGCCGTGAATGCCTGCGCGAGTTGTCGAGGACAACAGACAGCGGCACGTCCCCATCCACTTTATGTCCGGCAGCTGTCCCCCCGTTGGCAAGCCGCTGCAACAGCTTCGCGTTGAGCTATGCGTGGGCCGGCGTGGGCCGGCATAACGTGGGGAGATCGGCATGAGCGAGATCGACGATATCAAGCGGCGGCGGTTCCTGAAAATGACGGCAGGCGCGGCCGGAGGGCTTACTGCGCTATCGATGTTGCCGCCCGCTATCCGTCAGGCGATGGCTGCATCGGCAGCCACGTCGAGCGGCGGCAGCATCAGTAGCGTGAAACACGTTGTGATTTTCATGCAGGAGAACCGCTCGTTCGATCATTACTTCGGCAGTCTGGCCGGTGTGCGCGGTTTCAACGACCCGGTGCCGCATCCATTGCCCAGCAGCACGTCGACCGGAAACAGCGTGTGGTATCAACCCACCAGCACGTCCAGTCCGACCACGAAATACATGCTGCCGTTCCACATGCCGATGGCAACGACCAGCTCCACCTGCGTCAATGCATCGGCGTTTGGCTACACCGACGACCTGGCGATCAACAACGGCGGCAAGTTCAATGCCTGGAACACCTCGCGTACGGCGGGCATGGGCATGGGTTTCTACAACAGCAGCGACCTGCCCTTCTATTACGCGCTGGCCGAAAACTTCACCATCTGCGACAACTACTTCTGCTCCACGCTAACCGACACCAACCCCAATCGCTTGTTCCTGTTTACCGGCAGCAATGGTTTGTCGGTGGATTACACGCCGGTGCAGCTCGACGATACGCAGCCAAGCGCGGGCCTGACCTGGACCACCTACGCCGAACGACTGCAGGATGCGGGCATCAGCTGGAAGGTCTATCAGGAAGAGGACAACTTCGAGGACAACCCCTTGGAGTGGTTCCAGAACTTCATGAACGCGTCTGAAAGTTCGCCGTTGTACACCAACGGTGTAGCGACGGTGTCGAACATCGTCACCGCGTTCCAGAACGACGTCACCAACAATACGCTGCCCGCGGTGTCGTGGATCGTCGCGCCCAGTACGTTGTCGGAGCATCCGGACTATCAGCCGCCGGACGGCGAAAATCTCACCGCGCAGCTGCTCGCAGCGCTGGCCTCCAATCCGGCCGTTTACGCCAACACTGTCTTCATTCTCAATTACGACGAAAACGGCGGCTTCTTCGATCACATGCCGTCGCCTTGCCCGCCATCCGCCATTACCGGAGGCACCTCCACCGTCAGCACGTCGGGTGAGCTCACCACCGTCAACGAAAGCGGCGGCACCATCAGTTCCTCGCCGATCGGTTTGGGTTACCGCGTACCGATGATCATCGTTTCGCCGTGGACGGTTTCACCCGTGAGCGGCAGTCCACAGGTTTGCTCGCAGCTGTTCGATCACACCTCGGTGCTGATGTTCCTTGAGCAGGTAACGGGCGTGACCGAACCCAACATCAGCGCGTGGCGTCGCGCGGTATGCGGCAATCTGCTCTCGGCGTTCAATTTCAGCGGCACCAATACGACGTGGCCAAGCCTGCCTTCGACCTCCACGTATGTCGCGACATCCACCACGGAATGCGATGACAACCCAGCGCCGACGGTGCCCAAGACGCAAGTCATGCCGACCGGCGCAGCGGGCGTCTGCCCGGCCTGTCCATTGCCTTACGTTCTGGATGCGCAAGGCAGCATCAACACCTCCGCAAACCAGTTCGATATCAATTTCATCAACAACGGCACGGTGGGTGCGGTATTCCAGGTCTACTGCTACAACCGCAGCAGTTACACCGGCCCGTGGACGTATACCGTCGGCGCCAGCGATAGCGTTTCCGATTACTGGAACGGCAGCGTGTTCAGCGGTGCGATTTATGCGCTGGAAGTGCATGGCCCGAATGGCTTCATGCGCCACTATCAAGGGAGTGCCGAGCCTGCATCGGTGATGCCGGAAACGGCGATCACGTATAACGCCAGCGCCGGCACGGTCGAATTGAAGATGAGCAATACCGGCACCAGCCCTTGCACGATGACGGTGACCAACGGTTACAACGCTTCGGATGTGCGCACCTACACCGTGCCTGCAAACGGCAGCGTGAGCGATACATGGAATCTCAGCAGCAGCAACAACTGGTATGACCTCAACGCGACGGTGTCCGGTCTCAGCAGCTGGTCACGACGCCTTTGCGGGCATATGGAGAACGGTTTGGCCAGCATGACGGAAGGGCCGCATACAAACTGAACTTGCGGTTGCCTATAGCCCCTCTCCCTCCGGGAGAGGGGTTGGGGTGAGGGTACGAGTCTTGTGCAGGAATTGAGTACCGCGCTTCGCTCGCACCCTCATCCGCCCTTCGGGCACCTTCCTCGCTCCTCAAAGCCGAGCACATCCATGTGCTCTCCCCGCGTTCTCCCAGAGAGAGAAGGGATGCACGCTCAGCGCTGATGGAAGCTCAAATGCCCATGCTCCGCCTCGACCACAATGGTCGCGCCAGGAGCAAAGCGTCCTTCCAGTATTTCCTTCGCCAACGGATTTTCCAGCTGCTGCTGAATCGCACGCTTCAGCGGACGCGCACCGTACACCGGATCGAACCCGACGTTGCCCAACAGATCCAGCGCCTTGTCGCCAATTTCCAGCTTCAAGTGACGCTCCGCCAAACGCTTCTCCAAATAGGCGAGCTGAATCTTGGCGATGGAACGGATCTGCGTCTTCTGCAACGGACGGAACACCACCAGCTCATCCAGACGATTGATGAATTCCGGGCGGAAGTGCGCCTGCACCACACCAAGTACGGACGCCTTCATCTGCATGTAATCGGCCTCGGAATCGCCAGCCTGTTCCTGGATCAACTGCGAGCCGAGATTCGACGTCATCACGATGACGGTGTTGCGGAAATCCACCGTGCGGCCTTGACCATCGGTCAGGCGACCATCGTCGAGCACCTGCAACAAGATGTTGAACACATCCGGATGCGCCTTCTCCACTTCGTCCAGCAGGATCACGCTGTACGGGCGACGACGCACCGCTTCGGTGAGGTAACCGCCTTCTTCGTAACCCACGTAACCCGGAGGTGCACCGATCAGACGGCTCACGGAATGTTTCTCCATGAACTCGCTCATGTCGATGCGCACCATTGCATCCTGCGTGTCGAACAGGAATTCTGCCAGCGCTTTGCACAGTTCCGTCTTGCCGACGCCCGTGGGGCCGAGGAACAGGAACGAACCGTAGGGACGATTCGGATCGGAAAGACCCGCACGCGCACGGCGAATGGCATCGGATACCGCGCGCACCGCTTCGTCCTGACCGACCACGCGCTTGTGCAACGCCGATTCCATGTTCAGCAACTTGTCGCGCTCGCCTTCCAGCATCTTGGTGACAGGAATACCGGTCCAGCGCGAAACGACCTCGGCGATTTCTTCTTCGGTCACGCGATCCTGCACGAGCTTGAACTCTTGCGTCTCGGCCGCCTGTGCTACCGCGAGCTGCTTTTCCAGCTCCGGCAACTTGCCGTACTGGATTTCGCTCATCTTTGCGTAATCCTGCCGACGCTGCGCCGCTTCGAGTTCAAGCCGCGCCTGCTCGATCTGCTCCTTGACCTTGGTCGCGCCCTGCAGCGCGGCTTTTTCCGATTTCCAGATTTCGTTGAGATCGGAAAATTCGCGCTCGAGCTTGCTGATATCGGTTTCGAGATCCGCGAGACGCTTTTTCGATGCCTCGTCTTTTTCCTTCTTCAGCATCTCGCGCTGAATCTTCAATTGAATCAGGCGACGCTCCAGGCGATCCAGCTCTTCCGGCTTGGAGTCGATCTCCATACGGATGCGCGAGGCCGCCTCGTCCATCAAATCGATGGCCTTGTCCGGCAACTGACGATCGGTGATGTAGCGATTGGAAAGCGTGGCGGCAGCGACGATGGCGGGATCGGTGATTTCCACGCCATGGTGCACGGCGTAGCGTTCCTTCAGGCCGCGCAGAATCGCAATCGTATCTTCCACGCTCGGCTCGCCCACGAACACTTTCTGGAAGCGACGCTCCAGCGCGGCATCTTTCTCAATGTATTTGCGATATTCGTCGAGCGTGGTCGCGCCGATGCAATGCAGCTCACCGCGCGCCAGCGCAGGCTTGAGCATGTTGCCTGCGTCCATCGCACCATCGGCTTTGCCGGCGCCGACCATCGTGTGCAGTTCGTCGATAAACAGGATGATCTGGCCTTCGTTCTTGGCCAGGTCATTGAGCACGGCCTTCAAACGCTCTTCAAATTCGCCGCGGAATTTGGCGCCGGCGATCAACGCACCCATGTCGAGCGCAAGCACGCGGCGATCGCGCAAGCCTTCGGGCACTTCGCCTTTGACGATGCGCTGCGCGAGGCCTTCCACAATCGCCGTCTTGCCCACGCCGGGTTCGCCGATCAGCACGGGGTTGTTCTTGGTGCGACGTTGCAGCACCTGAATCGTGCGGCGGATCTCTTCATCGCGGCCGATCACGGGATCGAGCTTGCCGCTTTCCGCGCGCGCGGTCAGATCGACGCAGTATTTTTCCAGCGCCTGACGCTGCTCTTCGGCATTTTCGCTCTGCACTTTTTCACCGCCGCGCAGTTTTTCGATCGCCGCTTCAAGATGCTGCTTGGTGGCGCCAGCGGCTTTCAGCGCAGCGCCGACTTCGCCTTTGTCTTCCAGCGCAGCGAGCACGAAAAGCTCGCTCGCGATGAATTGATCGCCGCGCTGCTGTGCGAGTTTGTCGGTGAGATTGAGCAACCGCGTCAGCTCGTTGCCCGCATGGATATTGCCTTCCTGCCCGCTGACTTTGGGCAGCCGCTCAAGCAATTCATTCACGCGCTGGCGCAGGGCCGGAACGTTCACCTGAGCCTGGGTGAGCAGCGGCCCGGTCGAGCCGCCTTGCTGATCGAGCAGCGCTGCCATCACGTGCACCGGCTCGAGCATGTTGTTGTCGCGTCCCACGGCCAATGACTGGGCATCGGCAAGCGCTTGCTGGAAACGCGATGTGAGTTTGTCCATTCGCATCGGAGTATCCCCAAAAAGGTTTGGCGGACACGCCGCCACTGCCCGAAGAGATGCGGACAGCGCGGGTTGATTCAAGCGACGGCTAGGATGCACCCCGGCATGGCTTCAGCCAATAGCAGGGGACCGCACTTTAGCTCTGGGCGAGCCAGATCAGGCTGGCAAAACGGCCGCTGCGGGCGCCCTCGCCGCGATAGGAGTAAAAGCGCTCGTCGGTGCGGGTGTCGAAACCGCCGCCGTGGATACGGGTGATGCCGGCAGCGGTAAGACGCTGTTTTGCCAGTACCGCCAAATCGCATTGCCAATGGCCCGGACGCGTCGCGACGAACGCGTCACTCGCCGCGGCGTTTTGTTCGATGAAGGTCTTTCGGACTTCATCGCCCACTTCATAAGACGTGGCCCCGATACAGGGCCCCATCCACGCCATCAATTTGCACGCCGGGCGCTGCATCTGCTCGATGGTCTGCTCAAGCACACCGGCGGCCAGTCCGCGCCAGCCGGCATGGGCAGCGCCGATGGTGTTGCCATCATCCGCGCAGAACAAAACGGGCAGACAGTCGGCCGTGAGGATCGCCAGCACCGTGCCGGGCACACGCGATACCGCGGCGTCGGCCTCGGGTTCTTCCCGGCTGGGCAGCGGCCCCAATTCCGCCGCGACCGTGCCGTGCACTTGCCGCAGCCAGCGGGGGTCGGCGGGAAGATCCAGCGACTGGCGCAGGGCGCTGCGATTGCTGCGCACGGCTTGTTCGTCATCCCCACTGCGCAAGCCGAGGTTGAAACGCTCGAAAGGTGCCTGCGAAATGCCCGGGCCATGACGCGTGGTCACGGCCGCATGCACGCGGCTCGGCGCAGGCCAATCGGGGAAGATCCATGCGTCGTTCATCGGCACCATCGTTGGATTAATGATCGCGAGGTCAATGATCGTCCGGGCCATTGACCGCAAGATCTTCGCGAAGTGCCGCGATCAACGCATCCATATCGGCCGGACGCGGTACCTGGAAACTCATCGGCTCGCCGGTCACGGGATGCTCGAACGCCAAGCGCTCCGCGTGCAGCGCCTGTCGGCGGAAACCGCGCAACGCGGCAACCAGTTCCGGCGTTGCGCGCTTGGGCAGCTTCAGTCCGCCGCCGTAGAGGGGATCGCCGATCAGCGGATGGCCGATGTGCGACAGATGGACGCGGATCTGGTGCGTGCGCCCCGTTTCGAGGTTGCACTGAAGAAGCATGTGCGCACGGAAACGCTCGCGCAGACGATAGTGCGTGACGGCGTGCTTGCCGTCTTCTTCGTCGCGCACCGCCTGCCGCAGCCGATCGCCCATATGGCGGCCGATCGGCGCGTCGATGGTGCCGCCGGCGATCATCGTGCCGAGCACGATGGCCTCGTACTGCCGTTCCACGTCGTGCCGGGACAGCATCGCGACCAGCGCCGTGTGGGTCGCCAGTGTTTTCGCCACCACCATCAGGCCCGAGGTCTCCTTGTCCAGTCGATGGACGATGCCGCCGCGCGGGAGCTCCGCCAGCTTCGGGTCGTGATGCAGCAACGCGTTGAGCACGGTGCCCGCCGGGTTGCCGGCACCGGGGTGCACGACGAGCCCAGCCGGTTTGTTCATCACCAGCAGGTGCGGGTCCTCGTAGACGATATCCAGCGCGATCGCCTCCGGCGCGCTGGCCACCTCGGTCTCAAGTTCCACCTCCAGCTGCACTTTCTCGCCCCCGCGCAGCAGATGGCGTGGCGCGGCCGGGGCCCCGTCCAGCGTCACCGCGCCGTCCTTCACCCAGGACGTCAGGCGGGAACGGGAGTAATCCGGGAACATCTCGGCCAATGCCTGGTCGAACCTCCGACCTGCGGCCGACAAGGGGACGATTGCCTCGTGACGAATGGTGGTCATGCTTAAGGATGCTCTGATGAATTCTGTGCAGGTGTCACCGGTTTTATCCGTTCGCAGCCCACAGGACCATCGGCGAAGGCAGACTGGCCGTCTGTCGAGACGATGGACCGAAGGGATGCGAACGGATAAAGCCGGCCCCAACATGCTGAACTTAAAGGATGGGGTGATGTCCAGAAGGCTCGCAGGCTGCGCCGCGCGGCTTGGCAAGACAGCCAGTCTTCCCGGCGCCGCGCACCACACCCCGCAAGCCTTCTGGACATCATGCCACCTGCACAGAATTCATCAGAGCATCCTTATCCCCGGCTGGAGGCCGGTTTCGGCTATCATCCCTTTTTGCTCAATCATCTGAACCCCTTACTCATGCGCGTAACCAAGCTGCCGGTCATCTCGACGCCTGTTTTGAAAGTACTTATCGTGCTCGTCCTGGCGATGACGATGAGCGCCTGCTCGTGGTTCCACCGCAAAGGGGATCCGCTCGACACGTTGCCGCTGCCTCAGCTTTACGCCAAGGCACACACCGATCTGATGCATTCCGATTATTCGGCGGCTGAGAAAGCATATCAGCGCTTGATCGCCCGCTTCCCATCTGGCCCGTTCAATCAGCAGGCCCAGTTGGAACTGGCTTACGCGCAATACAAGAACAACAAGCCGGATGATGCGTATTCCACGATCAACCGCTTCATCAAGACCAATCCGCTCAGCCCTCATGTGGATTATGCCTATTACTTGCGCGGTCTGATCAATTTCGATCGCACGACGGGCGTTGTCGAGCGTGCATTCGCCGGCGAGCGCACCGGTGCGCAGTCGCGCCGCGATCAGGGCTACAACCTGAAGTCGTTCGACGATTTCTCGGAACTGAGCCGCCGCTTCCCGGATAGCGCCTACGCCGCCGATGCACGTCAGCGCATGATCTACCTGCGCAACATCCTGGCGCAGTTCGAAATCAACGTGGCCGATTTCTATCTTCGCAACAAGGCCTACGTCGCTGCCGCCGACCGTGCCCAGTACGTGATCGAGCACTATCAGGAAGCGCCAGAAGCCGGCGACGCGCTGGCCATCATGACGCGCAGCTATCTGGCGCTGGGACAGAAGGATCTGGCCGAGCAGACGCGTCAGGTGCTTGCACTGAACTATCCGAACCATCCGTATCTGAAAGATCCGAACTGGCCGCATCGTCCGTCGATTCTGCGCCGCATGATTCCGTTCTCGGGTCACTACTAAGCGTCAGATCATCACCAAGACAAAAGAAAGCCGGTGTGCCTCAGGCCACCGGCTTTTTTCTTGGCTGTTTGAAAGATAGCGGACTACTTCCAACCGGACGTGATCGGATAGCGGCGCTCGCGACCAAACGCGCGTGTCGTCACGCGGGGACCCGGCGCCGACTGGCGGCGTTTGAATTCGTTGACCAGCACCAGGCGAACCACACGGTGCACGGTATTTTCGTCGTAACCGGCGGCGATGATTTCCGCCTGCGATTGCTCGTCTTCGATAAAGCGCGCGAGGATCGCATCGAGCTCGTCGTAGGGCGGCAGCGAATCCTGATCGGTCTGGTTGTCGCGCAACTCCGCCGACGGCGGTCGTTCGATCACGGCTGGAGGAATCGCCCACGCCGTCATATCGCCGCTTTCGCGCCGCTCCGCATCGTTGCGCCAGCGGGAAAGACGATAGACCTCGGTCTTGTACACATCCTTGAGTGGCGCGTAGGCGCCGCACATATCGCCGTATAGCGTGGCGTAACCGACGGCCATCTCGCTCTTGTTGCCAGTGGCGAGCAAGAGGCGGCCATGCTTGTTCGACAAGGCCATCAACATCACGCCGCGTGTGCGCGATTGCAGGTTTTCTTCGGTTGTATCGGGCTTCTTGCCGCCGAACAGCGGCGACAGCGCCGTCATGAACGATTCGTACGTCGGCTCGATGCTGATGACGTGATAGTCCACGCCAAGCCGCTCGGCCTGCTCACGCGCACCATCGAGCGAAAGCTGCGAGGTGTAGCGCATCGGCATCATTACGGCGGTTACGCGCTCGGGGCCGAGTGCATCGACGGCCAACGCAAGCGTAAGGCCTGAGTCGATACCACCGGAAAGACCCAGCAACACGCCGCCAAATCCGTTCTTGTCGATGTAGTCACGAACGCCACGCACGAGTGCCGAGTAAAGCGTGGCTTCGCGCGAGGTGTCTTTCGCGGTGGGCCAGTCGCGTGGATGCAAGGTGCGATCCGATGGATCGAAATCGGCCCAGAGCAAGGCATCGACAAACGCGGGCGCGCGACCGGCAACGCGACCGTCCGCATTCACGAGCAACGATGCACCGTCGTACACCACTTCATCCTGACCGCCAACCAGGTTGAGATACACCATGGCGCATCCGGTTTCCTTGGCACGCTGAATGAGGATGTCTTCGCGTACGGTTTGCTTGGCATCGTCCCAGGGCGATGCATTGATCACTACGATGAGTTCGGCACCGGCATCGGCCGCTTTCGCAGCCGGCTCGGCCTGCCAGATGTCTTCGCAAATGAGATAACCCACGCGCACGCCATCGACCACCGCCACGGCAGTGGTACGGCCCGGACGAAAGTAACGTTTGTCGTCAAACACGCCGTAGTTGGGCAATGCCTGCTTGTGCGTGATCTGCATCACTTCGCCATCGCTCAGGAATGCGGCGGCGTTGAATACCTCGCCCTGACTGTGCGGAAAACCTACGATCGCTTTCAGACCGTTCGTGTCACGCGCCAGATCGTTTACCGCATCCTGGCAAGCGGCCAGAAAACTCGGCCGCAACAACAAATCTTCGGGGGGATATCCGCTGATAGTCAGTTCGGGAAAGACCGCCAACGAGGCATGGCCGGCGCGTGCCTGAGCCATGAGGTCTCGCACTTTGGCGGCGTTGGCGGCGACGGCGCCGACCGGAAAATCGAATTGAGCCAAGGCCAGGCGAAGGGCAGCCATCTTTCTACGTATCCATGTTCGTCCGGTGCTAAATGGTAGTGGAAGAGGTCCGGAACAAGGGGTGGCAACCGACCTCGAAGAGAGGGTTTTCGGCGTGTGCAGGTATGCCCTGCCTGTCGAAAGTCATGGCCTTTTGGCAGGACCGGGCGGCCCCTGATTTATTACGCAGCCGCCATAATGCCGGTGTACCATCCCCAGACGCAGACGGGGAAAGGGGCTGATTTGCGTTATCGCTCGCACGCGAAAGTACCCGCGTCGCCGCGGTCATTGGGCCGCGGGTGGATGGTTTTGGCCTTTTTTTTCCTCACCGTACTTGCGTGCCCAACGTCTTGGGCAAACGACCCCTACCCCTTGTTTGGCCCAAGGTGCGAGGAGCCGGCTGTTACGACATACAAAGCGATGCCTGGTGAACGCGCGCCAGGCAACTATGCCGACGTCGCATCGTGGACGGCCCAGCGCACGCCGGTAACACGGGTGAACATGCTTGGCGGCGATTTCTGGTTGGTTTCGCAGTTCACGCCCGATCAGCCAGGCAATGACTGGGTGGTGACGTTCGACAATACGTATTACGAAAATGCGCGAATTCTTGTACTGGGCGATGATGGCCTTGTCCGGCAATTTGAATCCGGTGCAGCCACCGCCACGAACGACATGCCGCGCGGCACCGCCGCCGTGTCGCTATCGCCAGGGCATCACTACGCCGTGGTCATCGAGGTAAGTTCGAAGTTCTACACGGCGATACCGCGTATCGATGTGCAAACGCGCGCGGAGTACCACAAACGCCGCACGAACGAGTCCGCACTGATGCTTGGCTCGCTCGGCGTGCTGTTTGGGCTGGGCGTTTTCATCATGTTCGTGGGGCTGTGGATCAGGGATCGCAGTTACACGCTCTATGGGTGCCAGGCGCTGATCCTGGTGCTCGGTTGGGGATTCTTCTTCGGCGTGCCGCAAGGCTGGCTGGGCATCAACACGGACCCGGTCAACTTCACGCAGTGGTTTATTTTGCTGCCGGTCGTGCATGTTCGCTTCACGATTCGCTTTCTCGAACTGTGGCGGCATTCGCCGCGCATGGCGCGACTGGGTTACGCCATTGTCATCGCGTCGATCATCGCGTTGCCGATCTCGCTGATTTTCCCGTCGCTGGCGTTCCTGATCGCCACGTTCCTGGTTTCCACTGTCGTGCTGTTCTCGGCCAGCATGGGCATCTGGTCGTTGTGGCGCGGAGTACGTCGCGCGCGGTTCTTCACACTGGCATACATGGCCGTGCTGATTCCCGGCTCGATCATTCTTCCGGTCAACTTCGGTTTGATTCCCAGCATCGTGGATAACGCGGACTTGATGACGCTGATGGGCAATAGCTGCGAAGCGATGCTGCTGGCGTTTGCATTGGCCGATCACGTGAAGCTGGTGGAGGACGGTCGCGAGCGCTTCCGGCGCGGCATGCAGGAAGCGGTGGCGAAGGCGTCGATCGATGCGTTAACCGGACTCGGCAATCGTTTGGCCTTCAACGTGATGATCGAAGAAATCACGCGCCGCGAAAATGTCGATCCCGCCGCGGGCACATGGTTGATCGCGATGATCGATCTGGACGGCTTGAAGCTCGTCAACGACAGCCAGGGACACGAGCGCGGCGACGATCTATTGAGCGCCGTGGGCGAAGGACTGGCACGACTTGGCGATCTGATTCGCGCCTTCCGGTTGGGCGGCGACGAATTCGCGATCATCGCTTACGGCGACGAACACACGCAGGAGCGCCTGGAAAAAGCGCTTGCAGAACTCGACCGGCGACTGCGTGGCAGCGATTTCCCTGACGCCGGCATCAGCTACGGCATTTGCAGTGCACCGGCCAATCAACGGCGTTTCAGCAATGCCGACTTCGCCGAACTCGTGCGCGAAGCGGACCGCGCCATGTACGCACACAAATCGCGGCGCCGCACCCAACGCGTGTCCGACCCGCATCCTGCCGATCAAACCGTCACCGTGTTGCGCGGCGACTAGTCTTATCTTTTGTCGCTACCAGCCGCGTTCGCCACGGATGGTTAGCGGCACGCCGCAGATCGCCCTGCTCGCCTGCATGCCACCCATCACGGCGCCTTCCACGCAACCTGCATCCAGGCCTGTCTTCAACCAGTCGCCCGCGAGAAAAAGATTCGAGAAGCCGGATTGATCGGCGTGCAAGCGATAGATGCTGGTGTCGACCAGCGACAACACGTAGCGTTCGGACGGATCGACGTTCGCGCGCCAGAACTGGCTGTCGAAACGTGCGACGCCGGAACCATTCGCCGGGTCCACCAGCCAATCCCACGGAAAATCCTTTTCACCCACACGCGTCCACAAGGCGCCGACTTGTGTCTGCAATTGATGAATCGCAGTTGCCTTGACGGCGTCGGCGCATTGCTTGGGAAATCCGTAATTGTCGCTAGGCGGATAAGCATCAAGCGCCAACGCATTGCAGAAGTAGCCAATATTCTTCGGCTCATTGCCCGACGGCCATGTCTCGCGGCACAACAGCTGGTCCATCGAAGCCCAGGTATCGAACGGCTCGGTGAAGCCCGAAAGCACGGGCTCTTCGCCATGATCGCCTGGGTAATTCCAGCCGATGCCCTGGAGATCCTTGTTCATCCAAACCTGATACGCCTGCGTCGCTACCGCAGCGATTTTTTCGCTGCATTGTTGCAACGGTTTGCTGATGGCCAACAGCGGCTGCGCGACGTGCGCGAGACTTGCCACGGACAAACCGAACACGACCTGATCGAAGTCGACGCCGACACGCAATGTCTTGCGCAGCAACGAAGAGCCCGTCGCTTGCCGATAGATATCCGGCCAGCGGGACCAATGACTCTCCAGGTTGATGTCGTTCGTTCGCAGCCACGCCGCTTGCTTTTGATCGATCTGATCGTAAAGCGGCTCCGACGGCCAGCATGGCAAACCGTTGACGTTCACCAGCGGGTCGTAGTCGTCGCCGATCAAGCTTACCTGCTGCTCGATGTCGATTTCGGCAACGTGCGAGTTGCTTGCATCCGCACGCAACTCGCAAAGCTTATGAAAGTAATGAAAGCGTACGCCGCGGCGCTTGAGCACTTCGTAGATCGGCGCAAAAACAACGTCACCCATGCCGGCCTGCATCTTGTACATCAGCGCGCCGCGATACCCGAGGCCGACCTTGAGCATGCCGCGCAACATCGTCCCCGCTTCAATGTTCGGCTTATCCGGATCGCCATTCTCGTAGGCGAACACCAGATCGTAGAAACCGCGCACAGGTGCACCGTCAACGCTCACTGGCTGCGCACCATTGCGTGTCAGCCATGCGCGGAAATCGATATGGTTGATCGCCTCGAAACCTTTACCGACGACATCATCAGTGATCATGCCGATGCCAACGGCCAATGACAGGTCGATGGCAAGATACAAACGACGCCAATCGTCGGACCACGTGTCGGGATTGCCGAAGAGTTGACCGACATCGTGCAACGCACGCTGCAGCTCTTGCAGCAGCTTCAGCACATCGGGCCACACCGAGTCTTTGGCATCGATCGGCGTGGGGGATTGCGCGGCCTGTCGGGCCAGATCTCGCGCTTTGCGCGCGACGACGATCGGATCGCCCACGTCTTCATACGCTTTCAACCCTGCGCGCGCAGCCGTCACGAGATCGTGCAAGCGGCTTTCGCTGTGCTCCCCCATCCGAAACGGCCGCCCGTGATGTTCGAAGTACGCGACCGCCCAGGACTCGAACCACGAACGCTGCCAATCCAGCAATTTCGCGATGATGGCCTCGAGCGTTTGCGGGTCGCGCGGCGTGCCGGGCGTACCGGGCAGCTCCGGTGTTTCGATCGGCCACACGCGCCAGGTGCTTTCGATCAATTCGGACAGGCAAACGTAGTGTTGCGGCTTGAACGCGTCTGTCCACGTCGCCAACGGACTGCCAGGCGGACGGCCGAGTTCGCTATACGCCTGCTGCATCAAATTGAAAGCGTTGTCGTAAAAGCCGAACCAGATGTGCAGCCCATGCTCTTCGATGCGCTGCGCGATCTCGGCATTGCGGCCACTAGCGCCCTTGCCGCCAAGACGCCAACCCATTTGATACACGTCGATCTGATAGTTCTCTTGCCAGTTCTCGCTGCTCGTCAACCAGAACGCTGCCGTCATGGCTCCGACACCGCCACCTAGAATGGCGATGCGTTGAGGTTGTGTCGCCATTACGAGTGCTCCTGATCCAGTTTGGAGTTATCGACGAGTTCAATGCCTTCCTTCACCTCGAAGTCGAATTCGAGGTAGAACCCGCAATGCGCCTGCTGTTCGCCGATGGCCCAACCCAAGGTGTGATTGAGCGGAAAACTTTCGAAGGGATGCAGCGTCAGATCGTAGCGGCCGGCCAACAGCGACAGTTTGCGAATTTCCTTGACCTTCGCCGAGGCCACCACGATCGCCTGATACACGGCGCGATGACCGCTGCCATCAGGAAATTGCTTGAGAAAAATCTGATCGACGCCAGGAAAAAAATCGAACCATTCGTCGAATTTTTTTCGCCACGCCGGATGCGTGTCCCAGAAACCCGGTGTTTCATGCATGCATGAAATCAGACCCTCGCGCCACTCAAGCACATCTTTGGACGGTTCATCCGTCACACCCGCTGTTGCATTCAGATCGACCAGCGGATGGATCGCCAATTTCGTTTCCATCGAATACGGCTGGAAGCCTTTTGCCGCGAGGCGGAATGTCGATGGCGGCTGATCGGGTCCCGGCATGGCATAAGCACATTCGTATTTCGGATAACCGTACAACTCGCGCCCGTTGATGAGCGCCATGCAATCGTCGATCCAGATATGCAATGGATACGCGTAGAACGTTGGAAAGACGTCGCCGGGCTTCGTGCCGCCAATCATCACCCAGGCGACGATGTCGATTTCCTTGCCCCAGCCTTTGACGACATCGGTCGGGTAATCGCTGTGCGCATGCGTGATTTCGGCAAAGCTCAACAGCACGTAATGCGTGAGCACGGTGAAGTGAATTTCTCCGCGGCTGCATGCGTTAAGTGTGCGGTCCACACTCGCCTGAAGTTTTTCGAGATCTCCGGGAACCCAGAAGCCGTAGAGACGCGCCTGATCCAGCGCAAGCGTCGGGTGCATCAGCGGCGAGCCGGGTGCGTAGATATACGGCGGACGTGACTCAGCGGTCATGCGAGCATCCCCCAATGCGTCATGCGTAGAGCATTACGCTGACACGAAAGCCGTCCGTTGTCGATTTACTTTGTTTGTCTGTCGTGTTTCAGGAAGGCGGCCCTTTTCGCTTTTGCCCGTCATTCCAGCGAAAGCTGGAATCCAGTGACTTCAGGCCTCGAAAAGTGCCAAAAAGCAAAGGCACTGGATTCCAGCCTCCGCTGGAATGACGGCAAAAAAAGCCAAAAAAAGGGCCGCGTTTCCGCGGCCCTTTGACTATCGCCGAAGCGACAAGGATTACTTCTTCTTCAACAACCCAGCCAGCGTCTTGCCCAGGTCGGCAGGCGACTTCACCGTCGTCACGCCAGCCTTTTCCAGCGCCGCGAACTTGGCAGCCGCCGTGCCCTTGCCACCGGAGATGATGGCGCCGGCATGGCCCATGCGCTTGCCGGCCGGAGCCGACGCGCCTGCGATGAAGGACACCACCGGCTTCTTGACGTATTCGCCAATGAACTCAGCGGCTTCTTCTTCTGCGCTGCCGCCGATTTCGCCGACCATGATGATGCCTTCGGTCTGCGGATCGTCCTGGAACAGCTTCAGGCAGTCGATGAAGCTCAGGCCGTTGATCGGGTCGCCACCGATACCGATACAGGTGGACTGGCCCAGGCCTTCGTTGGTGGTCTGGAACACGGCTTCATACGTCAGCGTGCCGGAGCGCGAGACGATGCCGACCTTGCCCGGCTTGTGGATGTGGCCCGGCATGATGCCGATCTTGCATTCGCCCGGGGTGATGATGCCGGGGCAGTTCGGTCCGATCAGCACGGTTTCCGGATGCTGCGCCAGCACGTTCTTCACGCGCAGCATGTCCAGCACCGGGATGCCTTCGGTGATGGTGACGATAACGCGCACGCCGGCGTCGATCGCTTCCATGATCGAATCCGCCGCGAACGGCGGCGGCACGAAGATCACCGACGCATCGGCGCCGGTTTCGTCGACCGCTTCGGCCACGCTGTTGAAGACCGGCAGACCGATGTGCTCGGTACCGCCCTTGCCCGGGGTTACGCCGCCGACCACCTTGGTGCCGTAGTCGATCGCCTGTTCGGCGTGAAAGGTGCCCTGCTGGCCGGTGAAGCCCTGCACGATCACCTTGGTGTTTTTATTAACGAGAACGCTCATGACTTAGATGCTCCTCACTTCGCGGCGGCCACGGCTTTCTTCGCCGCGTCGTTGAGATCGTCAGCCGGCGTAATCGCCAGACCGGAGTTGGCCAGCAGTTCGCGGCCCTTCTCCACGTTGGTGCCCTGCAGGCGCACCACCACCGGAATCTTCAGACCCACTTCCTTCACCGCGGCGATGATGCCTTCGGCGATGAGGTCGCAGCGAACGATGCCGCCGAAGATGTTGACCAGGATGGCCTTCACCTTGTCGGAGGAAAGAATCAGTTTGAACGCTTCGGTGACGCGCTCTTTCGTCGCGCCGCCGCCGACGTCGAGGAAGTTGGCCGGCTCGCCGCCTGCCAGCTTGATCACGTCCATCGTGGCCATGGCCAGACCTGCGCCGTTGACCATGCAGCCGATGTTGCCGTCCATGGTCACGTAGTTGAGGTTGTACTGCACGGCGGCCGCTTCAGCAGCGTCTTCCTGCGTGAGGTCGCGCATTTTCGCCAGATCCGGATGACGGAACTCGGCGTTGTCGTCGGAGTTGACCTTGCCGTCGAGCGCGGCGAGGTTGCCGTCTTCGAGAATGGCCAGCGGGTTGAGCTCGACCAGCGAGAGGTCTTTCTCGTTGAACAGCTTGTACAGGCCCAGCATGATCTTGGTCAGCTGCGTCACCTGCTTGGCGGTCAGATCCATCGCAAAGCCGAGCTGGCGGCACTGGTAGGGCTGCAGGCCTTCGATGAAGTCCACCACGATGGTGTGGATGTCGTCCGGCGTTTCCTTGGCGACCTGCTCAATGTCCACGCCGCCGTGCTTGGAGGCGATGAAGGTGACGGCCTTGCTGTCACGGTCGACGAGAATCGACAGGTACAGCTCTTTGGCGATGTTGGTGGCATCGGTCACCAGCACCAGGTTCACCGGCAGCGCGCGGCCGGCAGACTGGTAGGTTTCCATGTTCTTGCCAAGCATGCCCTTGGCGGCGGCATGCACCTCATCCAGGCTCTTGCAGAACTTCACGCCGCCGGCCTTGCCGCGACCGCCTGCGTGGATCTGGGCCTTGACCATCCATTGCGAACCGCCCAGGTGCTTGGCGGCATCGACGGCTGCGTCGGGGGAATTGGCGACTTTGCCCGGCGGCACGGCGATGCCGTACTGCGCGAACAGCTCTTTAGCCTGGTACTCGTGGAAATTCATTCGATACCTCGAGTGAATGGGGAAGACAAGGCCTGCGCGGTGGCATCAGCACAGGCGGGGAATAACGGCGGTGATACGGCACTGCCGGCGTGCAGTGCGCTGCAGCCATGCATCGACATGACGTAAACCGCGCAATACGGCCCGGTATTTTCGCAGCAGGCGGACCCGATGGAAAGGGGCAGCCCAAGTCCTTGGCCGTAAAAGGTTTCGTAGGCGCCACCCATGGCGGGTGCGGCTCCGCTCCCGATACACTGAACCGCCTCCCCGTTGCCGAGTGCCACGACCCGTGACCAATCGCGCGCTGACCGATACCGCCAACAGCACCACGACGCGCCACGAATTGTTGTTCCTGAATTATTTCAGGCTGGCGCAGGCGCTGGTTTACGTCGGACTCGCCTTCACGCCGATCGGTGTGGGTTGGCCGCACCTGGACAACGCCGGCCTCGCGCGCATCGTCGCGGTGCTGTTTGTGCTGTTCGCCATCGCGATTGTGTCTGTCACACACGTGACACGAACGCTCGGCTGGCTGGCAATTCTCACGACGCTGCTGGTCGACATCGTCGCCGCTGTCCTGGCGATTTCCGCCATGAACGATGCGCGTATCGGCATTGCCATGATGCTCGCCGTAAACCTCGCGGCAGGCGCGTTGTTGCTGCCGCTGCGACTGGCATTGTTTTTGGCTGCGCTCGCTACACTCGGCGTGCTTGGTCGGGCACTGCTCAATCTGCCGCATCTCGCGACGGCAGACGATCGAGACTTTCTCGAATCGGGCCTGTTCGGCATGGCCTATTTCGCGATCGTCGTGCTGTGTAATGTGCTCGGCCGCCAATTGCGCGCGAGCGAAGCGCTGGCCGAGCAACGCAGCATCGACCTGGTCAATCTGGCGCAGGTCAACGAGCTGATCATTCGCCGCATGAAGACCGGCGTGTTGCTGGTGGACGATGCAAACCGCATTCACCAGATCAACGAATCGGCGTGGATGCTGCTGGGTAATCCTTCGTCCGATCAGCGCGACCTGGGCCGCGTGGCGCCGGAGTTGTCGCGCCGCCTCTATCACTGGATTACCTCAGGCAAGCTGGACGAAACCGCGACACAACTTGCCGATGGCATGCCCGAAGTGGTGCCCCGTTTCAGCCGTCTGGCACCGAATGACGATTCGCTGGTGCTGATCTTCCTCGATGACACATCACTCGTGTCGCGCCGCGCAGAAGAGCTGACACTCAGTTCGCTGGGCCGGCTTTCCGCATCGATCGCACATGAGATTCGCAACCCGCTCGCAGCGATTCGCTATTCGGCACAGCTGCTCGCCGAATCGACTGAGATGAATCCCACCGACTTGCGCATGGTGGAAATCATCAACAATCACTGCAGCCGCTTGAACGAAATCATCGAGAATATCCTGCAGTTGTCGCGGCGCGAACGTTCGCGTCCGGAGACACTCAATCTCGGCGATTGGTCGCACAGTTTTGTCGAGGAATACCGGCAAGGTAACGATCTGGGCGCCGACTCGCTGCGCGTGATCGACAACAGTCCTGCTCCGGTTGCCGCTGTCGCCGATCCGCAGCAATTGCAGCAGGTGATCTGGAATCTCGTGCAGAACGCGTTGCGTTATGGACGCATGCCCGGCGAACCGGCGCGTGTGATGGTGGTAGTGCGGCACGGCGAACATGGCGTACCGATTCTGGAAGTGATCGATCGCGGTCCTGGTATCGCACCGAAGGTAGCGGCGCAAATCTTCGAGCCGTTTTACACCACGCATGAATACGGCACAGGCCTGGGGCTTTACCTCGCCAGGCAAATGGCGGAAGCCAATCAGGCCGTACTGGAATATGTGCGCGTAGCGGGCGGCGGAAGCTGTTTCAGGTTGGTACTGACACCGCCTGTGCGCATCGAACCGACCACATAAGTTGACGAAGCAAGACGACCCTTAGGTCGCACGCACCACCAACGTCGTCGCCATCATCTGCGATTGCACCGTCTGTCCATGAATCTGCGCGAGCACCTTGCGTGCGAGCAACACGCCGCCTTCCTGCCAGTTCTGCCGCACGGTACTCAACGGCGGCAGAAAACTCGCGCCCAGCGGCGTGTCGTCATAACCAATGACCGATACATCGTTCGGCACCGACTGACCCAACTCCACCAGCGCGCGAATCGCGCCCATCGCCAGCAAGTCGCTGCACGCAAAAATGGCATCGAAGCGGACTTTGCGGTCCGACAACGAACGCACCGCTTCGATGCCCGATTCCAGCGTAAATTCCGCCCGTCGCAACAACAGCGGCTTGATGCCGTGGTTGGCCAGCTCGTCGACGAATCCGAACAGGCGCTGCGCCATCTCCGGGTGGTCGGGATTGCCGATGAACACCGGATGGCGGCGTCCGATGGAAACGAAGCGCTCGGCCGCGCTGATGCCGCCCTGGCGGTTATCGCTACCGACCACGATATGGTTATCGCCACCCTGCTCAGCGGCACCCCACACCACCATCGGCATGCCGAGCCGATCATAGAAACGCACCGCATCCTGGTGCGCACCCTGACCCAGCAGGATGATACCGTCCGCCGCCTGCACCGGCGCATCGGTAGCGCCCTGCCGCGTGGTGAGCAGAACGCTGTAACCGGCCGATGTGAGTTCTTGCGAAATACCGCCGAGCAGCGACAGCGGATAGGGATCCCACATCGTGCGCCCGGACGACGGCTTCATCTCCACGATCACCGCCACGGTATGGCTGCGCCGCAAGCGCAGATTGCGCGCACTGACGTTGAGCTTGTAGCCGTGCTTGCGCGCCAGGGCCTGCACCCGCTCGCGCGTCTCGGCATTCACCAACGGGCTTTCGCTCAGCGCACGGGAAACCGTGATCTTGGAGACCCCCGCCAGCTCGGCCAGATCCGCCATGGTCAGATTGGCTCGTGGCGCGACAGGTTGTTTCTTCTTGGTGTGCGTCAAGCGGCAGACCTTCGAATGACAGTGGGCGATGCTGGGCAAGTGTGGCCTGTGGCCGTCGAGACGTCCAATTGCACGCCCGGCACCCTTCCTTGTCGTTGGCTTCAAATGGTGCTCTGCATCAATGATATCGATATCTTGATATCGATATCATTCGCTCTTATGCTCGGCCCCGACAGGCCCTCCAGGCCCACGAAAAGACCAAGCAGAAAATGCCAAGGGGAGAAAGCGTGCTCAGCCACGATGTGCCATCACACGCCACGGACACGGCTCGCCAGGCATCGATTGATCCCTGGCGGATGGTGATTGCGCATCGCCCGACCGAAAGCGAGCAAGCCAGGCTCGAGAGTCTGTTTGCGCTCGCCAACGGCACGTTGGGCGTACGCGGCGGCCTCGAAGAAGGCCGCAGTCCGACCCAGGGCAGCTTTCTTACCGGCGTGTGGGAACGCACCCCGATCGAATATCACGAACGTTTTCCCGGCTTCGCCCGAACAACGGACACGCGCGTGCCCGTCCCCGACGGCACCCGCATTGGTGTGCGTCTTGGCGAAACCCTGGTGGATCTCAACGAAGGCGAATGGCTGTCGTTCGAGCAGACGCTCGATCTGCGCGCCGGTTGCCTGCAACGAACACTGCACTGGCGCTCTCCCACCGGCGTGACTTTGCAGTTCGACGCGGAGCGGATCGTACCCCTGCACACGCACTCCCTCGTGTGCATCCGCTTTCGCGTCACCTCTATTGATTACAGTGGCCCCATCACACTGGAATCGGCCCTGGTCGCCAATAACGTCGCCGCCGCACAGGGCGACGATCCGCGTATCGGCGCACGCATCGAAGGCGGCTTGAGCATCACTGCCTCCGACACCGACGAGACGCTCGCATCGATCTGCCAACGCACGCGCAACAGCCATATCCGGCTCGCCAGCGGGCAACGTCATCGCATTGCGCAGGGCCTGCATTTCGTACGCGCGATCATCGAAGACGGGCAAGGCGTGCAGCAGCATTACACCGCGGACATGCAACCACATGACAGCGTGGTGCTGGAAAAGTACGTCGCCTACGCGTGGAGCCAGCCGGAAGGCAAGGACACGGAAACAGCGCTGCTGCACCACGTCGCTGCAACGCTGGAAAACGCACTGTCGCAAAGCTTCGATGCCCATCGCGCGGACCAGGCCAATGCCTGCGACACCTTCTGGCGCGAAGCCGATGTGTCGATTGACGGCGCCCCCGACATCGAACAGGCGCTGCGCTTCAATCTATTCCATCTGTTGCAGTCGACCGGACGCGACGGCAGCGGAAGCGCCGCCGCCAAAGGCCTCACCGGCGAAGGCTACGAAGGTCATTATTTCTGGGATGCGGAAGCCTTCATCCTTCCTGTGCTGGCGCTCACGTCACCGGAGCAGGCGCGCAGCATGCTCCAATACCGCGTGAATACGCTGGATCGCGCGCGTGCTCACGCACGCGAAATGAATCACCCGCTCGGCGCGCTATATGCGTGGCGAACCATCAGCGGCGACGAATGTTCCGCGTATTTCCCGTCCGGCTCGGCGCAATACCACATCAACGGCGCCATCGCGTTTGCGATACGGCTTTATGTCGACGCAACCGGCGATACCGGCCTGCTCGTCAACGGCGGCGCGGAAGTGCTGTTCGAGATGGCGCGCATCTGGATGCAGGCCGGCAGCTATAACCCGCGCCGTGGCAACGCCTTCTGCATTTGCCAGGTCACCGGTCCGGACGAATACACCGCACTGGTCGACAACAATTACTACACCAACCACATGGCGCAACAGCATCTGCGTTACGCCGCCGTGGTTGCTGCGCAGCTGGCGAATGACCATCCGGATGAATTCGCGCGCATCGCCGCGTCCATCCATCTGTCGGAAAAAGAAATCGCCGCGTGGCTGTCCGCTGCGGACGCGATGTATCTGCCGGTCGATCCTGCGCTGAACATTTTTCCGCAGGACGACGATTTTCTCGACAAGCCCCGGCTCGCGATTGCCCAACACAGCACCCACGGTCATCGTCCGTTGCTGTTGCAGTTGCATCCGCTCACCATCTATCGCCATCAGGTCTGCAAGCAGGCCGATGTGCTGCAAGCGTTTGTGCTGGCCGGCAACGCCATCGACAAAGACAGCAAGCGACGCAACTTCGATTACTACGAAGGCGTCACCGTGCACGATTCCACGCTGTCGGCGTCCACATTCAGCATCGTTGCCTCGGAAGTTGGCTATGCCGACAAGGCGTACAAGTATTTCCTCGACACACTGCGCGTGGACCTGGACAACTTGCATGGCAATACATCACATGGTGTGCACATGGCTGCCATGGCGGGCAGTTGGCTCGCCTTCGCATGGGGATTTGGTGGCATGCGTTCAGTGAATGGACGCCCGTCTTTCGCGCCCACGCTTCCCGCTGCATGGCGCGGCTATCAATTCGGCATTCGCTGGCGGAACAGTCACATTCGCGTGTCCGTCACAAAAAGTGGTGTGGACTACGTCTTGCGCGAAGGTACGCCCACGGAAATTCTGCATCACGGAAAGCTTTTGGTACTGAGCCCGGGACAGACCGTCAGCATGCCGCTGCAAGCTACTGCATTACCGTCGCCAACGTTGAAGGGAGTCATTTTCGATCTCGATGGTGTCATCGCCGACACCGCCGTGGTGCATCACGCGGCCTGGAAAAAGCTGGCGTCGGAGGCGGGTATTCCGTTCGACGATAGCGTCGGCGAACGTTTGAAAGGTGTGGATCGCCGCGGCTCGCTCGATATTCTTCTCGAGAAATCGGCGCGCACGTATTCCGAAGCCGAAAAAGAAGCGCTCGCTACACGCAAAAACACCTATTACCGCGAACAGATCGAACGCTTCGGCCCGCAGAACCTGCTGCCGGGTGCGCGAAAGGCGATCGAATCGGTACGCCATGCGGGTATGAAGACGGCACTGGCGTCCGCCAGCCGCAATGCATCGCTTTTGCTGGAGCGGCTCGGCATCGCCGATCTTTTCGACTACGTAGTCGACGCCAATCACATCGGCCGCGCCAAACCCGATCCAGAAATTTTCCTTGCCGCCGCACGCGGCCTCGGTCTGGCACCGAGCGAATGCCTTGGCGTGGAAGACGCCGCGGCAGGCATTGCCAGCATCCACTCAGCCGGAATGAAAGCGGTGGGAATTGGTCACGCGCAAGCGTTGGCCGGAGCAGACGTGCTGTTGCCGAACGTTGCCGCGTTCGACATCAGCTTGTTCAAGACATAGAGCGGCCAACAGCAGACGTGGTTTGCGCCACGCGAACATCTACAAAAACCGTTTGGGGAGAACGATCGATGAACAGCAAGTCTTTAACTCGTTTAGCACTACCAGCGGCGATCGCGGCCACGCTGATGTCCGGCACCGTGTATGCGCAGCAAACCAGTCAGACAACGCCCACTCAAAGTTCGACCACCACAACGGCACCTGCCAGCGCCACGCCGCCGGCGAGCCCCGGTGCACAGCAAGCTGCAAACGCGAAAAACGCCTCGACGCTGGAACAGGTCGTCGTGACCGGCACCGCGACGTTCGGCGGCGTGAAGAAGATCGATGCCGCGTATTCGATCACTTCGCTGTCCTCGCAGCAGATCAAGGAAGCCAATCCGATCAGCGCCGCCGACCTGCTGAAGCAGTCGCCGGGTGTGTATCCGGAATCGTCCGGCGGCCAGACGGGTGCGAATATCGAAGTCGCAGGTTTCCCGGGTGGCGGCGATGCACCTTACGTCACGTTCCAGATCGACGGTTCGCCGGTCTATCCGATGGCTCTGTCCTTCCTGGATCAGTCGTCATTGACGCGTATTCCCGACGACACGATCGATCGCGTGGAAATCGTGCAGGGCGGCCCTGCAGTGCTGTATGGCACCGGCCAGCCGGGCGTCACGGCAAACTTTATCCAGAAGCAAGGTACCGACGTACCGTCCGGTGATATTGGCTACACGGCTGGCTCCGATGGTTTGCAGCGCATCGACGGTTTCCTCGGTTTCAAGATCGCCAACAACTGGTACGGAAGCATCGGCGGCTGGTGGCGCCGCGATGATTATCGCGACCCGCAATTCACCGCCGACCAGGGTGGTCAGCTTGCTGCCACGCTGACGCGCGACTGGGATAGCGGCTCGCTGATGTTCTATGCGCGCGCGCTCAAAGATCACAACCAATTCGTGACGGATACGCCCATTCTCAATCCGAGCCAAGGCAATTTTTCCGCCTACCCCGGATTCAATCCGCTTTACGGCACGTTTAGCAGCAAAGCCGATCAATATGAAACTATCCAGACCACGCCTTGCTATACCGCCGGCTGCACGCCCGGTGGCATTCCGGTAAACCTGGCCAAGGGCCGCGGCGCCGACATCCACATGTTCGGCGGCAACTTCGACTGGGACTTCGGTAACGGCTGGTCGCTGTCGGACAAGCTGAATTTCACCGGCGGCCAGATGAACACCATCTCGTTCTTCAGCACTGGTGCGAATCCGACCACATTGGGTAATTACATATCCACCGCGGAAGCTGCCGATGGGTTGCCGGCCGGCCTTCCGGTTACGGCTACCTACACCAATGGCCAACCGGCAAGCCTGAACCAGAACGTCACCACGCAGGGCTTGTGGTACGTCCACAAGGACATCGCCGCAATCAGCAACGAATTCCACATCAGCAAAGAACTATTTGAAGGCAACACGCTGACTGTGGGTAACTTCACCACGGTCTACAACGATCACGACACCTGGTACCTGGGCAACAACATGTTGCTGCAGGCAGTCAGCAACCCGAACCCGATCGTGGTCGACCTCGCCGACGGCGCCAATACGTATCAGCTAAGCAGCAATCAAGGTTTCGTCGGCGGACCGACGTACGCGCTCTATGAGCGTTGGAATGGCTTCAACACGGCGTTCTTCTTGACTGACACATGGAAGCTGGGCAACTGGCTGTTCGATGCGGGTATCCGCGACGAACGCGAACGGGCCAGCGGTGGTATTCAAAACAACACAACAAAAGATCTCGACGACAATCCGTACACGCTGTACAACAATGGCTCGAGCGTCCTCGCGCCCGGTCTGAACTACATCAAGTATCAGAAGACCGCTCCATCGTGGACGATCGGTGCCAACTACGAGTTCACGCCGAACATGAGTGCCTACGTGCGACTCAACGACGGCGTGCACTTCCCTGGCTTTGACGATCTGCGCGGCGCATATCCCAACAGCGTTCCGGTGGAGAAGATCCACAACCAGGAAATTGGCTTCAAGTACCAGTCGGACTGGGTCTATCTCGATGTGAGTGCTTACCATCGCCTGTTCTACGGCGTGCCGTACACCTATACCGATCCGCAGGGTCAACAGATCACGCTGCTCTACGGCAGCAACACCAAGGGCGTGAATCTGTCGACGACGTTCAAGCCGTTCGAGCACTTCACGGTAACGTTGAGTGGCGACTACATGGACGGTTACTACTCCAACACCGGCTTGCAGGAATACACCACGCAGTCGGGTGCGACGGCCTTCGCCAGCATGTATGGCAAAGTGCTACAGCGTCAGCCTCGCGTGCAGTTCCGCCTCACGCCGGCCTATACCTTGCCGACCAGCTGGGGCAGCCTGCGCGGAGGTATCACGTATGAATACGTGGGCAACCGCTACGGCGACCTGATCGAACAGCAGCCGCTGGGCAATTACTACGATCTGAGCCTCTTCCTGGCCGCCAATGTCGGTCAGCATTGGGTGTACAGCATCAACGGCACCAACTTGACCAATCAGATCGGTATCACCGAAGGCAACGCCCGCCTGTTCGGCTTTGCCAGCACCAACGGCGTGATTCTGGCTCGCTCCATCATGGGCCGCGAGGTTCAAGGCCAGATCAAATACAACTTCTGATCACAGTTTGCTCCAGTGTTAATCGCCCTCCCCTCCCTGGGGCACCCATGGCCGGGTGTGAAAGCACCCGGCCATGGACTTTATGAACGGCCCTTCGCGTATGCCCCTTCTCCCCCTAGGGGAGAAGGTTGGGATGAGGGGGCGGCTCTTGCGCAAGGTTGATTCAAGGCGTGCTCTGATGGAGGCTGATCGCAAGATTGGCCCCTCACCTCGGTTCTCTCCCCGATGGGGAGAGGAAGATAAGCAGGACCACCTCTAAGATGCCGGTCACCATGAATCGATTTCGCATGATCGCTGCGCTGGCGTTGATCTACATGGTCTTCGCGATTCTTCTCAATAGCGTCGGCACGGTCATCCTGCAATCGATTTACACCTTCGGTGTCGACAAGCCACAGGCAAGCCTGCTCGAACTGTTCAAGGATCTTCCGATTGCGATCACGTCGTTTCTGGTCGCGTCGTTTCTTCCATTGCTGGGTTACCGTCGCTCCATGATGACTGCGCTCGCCATCGTCGCGTGCGCATGTGTGCTGATGCCGCTGTACCCCAGTTTTCACACCACCGAATTGCTTTTCACCTGCGTCGGCATTTCGTTCGCGCTGACCAAGGTGTCCGTTTATTCATCGATCGGCCTTCTGACGAACGACCGAAGCGAGCATGGCCGCCTCACCAACACCATTGAAGGTCTCTTCATGGTAGGCGTTCTGATTGCCGGCTTCCTGTTCAGTGCCTTTGTCGACCGCGATGCGCCAGCCAATCCATCGTGGTTGAATGTCTATTGGGTGCTTGCGGCGATCTGCGTGCTGGTGATCGTCTTGCTCGCCACCTCGCAACTCGATGAATCCGCGGCGCGAACGAAAGAAACCAAATCGATACGCGGCTCGCTGATGGAGATGGTGCATTTGTTCCTGCGCCCGCTCGTCTATGTCTTTCTCGCGTCGGCGTTTCTTTACGTATTGATCGAACAGAGCTTCAGCACCTGGCTGCCGACGTTCAACAACGAAATTCTCAAATTGCCCAACACCATGAGTATTCAGCTGGCGACGATCCTTGCCGCCGCATCGGCAGTGGGTCGCATCGCTGCGGGCCAGGTACTGCGTCGTATGCCCTGGTATGCCCTTTTGAATCTATGCGTAGTCGGCATGGGTTTGTTAGTGATGCTGACATTGCCATTGGCGCACGGCGTCACGGCGCGCGCGAATGTCGGCTGGTTCAATGCGCCGATGGCTGCCTACCTGATACCGTTGATCGGATTGCTGATGGCGCCGATCTATCCCGTCATCAATTCGGTAGCGCTGAGTTCGCTGCCTAAACCTTCGCATGCAGCGATGACGGGTCTCATCGTGATTTTTTCCGCGCTGGGCGGCACGCTAGGCTCACGCATTACCGCCATCGTCTTTTCGCGCTTCGATGGCATTCACGCGTTTTATTTCTCGCTCGTCCCGATGCTGCTGATCCTGATCACCCTGTTCCTCTTCAAGCGAGAAACCGACCGCATCGGCCACGCGACGGCTTCCATTACGCGGCTTATCGCCAAATAGCGTCGGCAAGATAGGCACGTGCGACGCATCAACGCTGGAGTTTCCATGACTTTGCGCCACCTGGGCATGACTGGTTTGTTTCTCGCCCTCTGCGGATCTACTGCGAGCGCGTTCGGCGCGACCGATCCGAGCTTTCTGCTTACGGGCACCGCCGACAACTTCGGCAGTTATTTTCCCAGCTATCTGGCGAACGGTTACTTCTCCACCATGACGTCACCGCGCGGGACGGAACCCGATCGCGCCTACATGGTTGCCTTCATGGATTACAGCAAGGGCGACATTGCGCGCCCCGCTGCGATTCCCGGCTGGAGCGAGATCGATTACAACCCCGGCGGCGGTTGGCTCAACGCCACGCGTCTGGATAAGAAAATCTTCGCCGATTATTCGCAGACGCTGGACATGCACGATGGCACGCTCACCACGCGCTATCGCTTCGACTATGCAAACAAACAGACCGACGTACAGGTCGTCACCTTCGTCAGCCAGGCCGATCCGCATCTTGCGGCAACGCAGATTTCCCTCACACCGCAGTTCGATGGCGAGGTCGAACTCACATTCCCGATTCGCCTGTGGTCCGAATATCAACCGCGTTTTCCGATTGGCAGCATGACGGGCGATCAGATGATCGCAGCCGTGATTGCGAGCGGGCAGAATCTCGACAACAAGCCTGTTCCCACGCCTGACCGCGCCGCGGTGTGGTATCCGGGTTATACGCAGATTCAATCGAGCGATGGCGATACCAGGCAACTCACGCTCTGGCTCGATGGTCGTGCCGCGCAAGGCCTCAGCATGGCCGAAGCAGCAGCTATCGCGCTGCCCGCTGGGTTATCGGCCGATAGCGTAAAGCTCGACAAGACGTCGAACCTTCTGTCGTTGCATATCACTGCCAAGGTCAAAAAAGGCACGACATACACGTTCACGAAATACATCGCCGCGTCGCGACAGGACTGGGGTGGCGCAGCGAAAGACGATGTCGCCTTGGTTCAACAAGCACGTCAAACCGGCTTCACCGCGCTGCTGGACAAGCATCAGTCCGCCTGGCACGAGTTGTGGAAATCCGACATCGTCGTGGACGGCGATCAGCAGGTACAGAAAGCGATCCATTCGGACCTCTATTACCTGCTCTCCAACACAACCGTTGGTACAGCATGGCCAATGGGCGCATGCGCACTCACGCCGAACTATGCAGGACACGCGTTCTGGGACAGCGATTCCTGGGTATTTCCCGCATTGCTCTTATTGCATCCGGATCGCGCCAAACCCATCGTGATGTTCCGTAGCCGCACCATGCAGCCAGCGCGCGAGCGCGCGATCCAGTACGGTGCCAAGGGCACGATGTATCCATGGGAAGCCGACCCGCAAACCGGCGTCGATAACACGCCACACTTTGCGTACGGTGTTTTTCGCGAGATCCACGTCAATGCCGATATCGCCATCGCGCAATGGCAGTACTACCTCGCCAGCAACGATACCGCGTGGCTCAAGCAATACGGCTGGCCGGTGATTCACGACGTCGCCGAGTTCTGGACGAGCCGCGTGACGTACAACCAAGCGAAAGACCGCTACGAAATCATGCATGTCACGTCGCCTGACGAAGCCTATGACGACGTGCCGAATGATTCCTTCACCAATGCCGCTGCACGCAAGGCACTCCTGATTGCCATCGAAGCGGCGAAACTCGTCGGACAGCCGGCTGACCCGAAGTGGTCGGTGATCGCATCGAAAATGTATGTGCCGTTCCTGGACAAGGAGCAGCGTCATCTCGATTTCGACGAATCGGTGCCGCACGACAAGATCACCTGGATGGGTTCATCGCTGGCGTGGTTGATGTATCCCAACCTCGATCTATCCATGTCCGACACCGTTCGGCGCAACGACTTCGACTTCCAGCTACACGAGCTGAAAGTCCACGGCGATGATCCCAACGAAATGATGATGGTGATGCTCGCCGTCGGCGCCTCGGAACTGGGCGATGCAAAATCGGCCGGCGACTGGATTCAGCGCAATCTCGCCGGATTCCTGAAACCGCCCTTCAACGTGCGCACCGAAACCGTGGCGAATAACGCGGGCTACATCCTCGCGACGTCGGCGGGTTTCGTGCAGAGCATGGTGTATGGTCTCACCGGCCTGCGCATCGATGACAAGGGTCTGGACGCTGCCTACGCGCCGCAACTTCCGCCATCGTGGAAGTCGCTGACGCTTCGGCATGTCAGTTTCCGCGGCAAGCTGTACGACATCACGGTCCAACGCGATGCGTCGGGCAAAGCACAACTGACTCGCCAACCGCTATAACCATTCCTGCAAACCACACGAACCGATGTCCAACCTATCGCCCCCTGTTATCGATGCTATGCGGCAAGTTGGCGCGCTGCTGCAAACGGGCGATTTTCGCGGCGCGCACGATCGGCTTCAAGTAATCGTCGACCAACATCCCGACTACACCGAAGCGCTGCGCCTACTTGGTGGCGTTCGATTGGCGCTTGGCGATGCAGACGGTGCGGAAGCGCTATTGCGCAGAGCCGTCGCTGCCGACCCGGGCTGGGCACCTTCGCTGGCAACGCTCGGCGAGTTGCTGTTGAACAGCGGGCGTCCGGACGAAGCGATACCGCTACTGCAACGCGCGTCGCAGCGCATGCCGCACGCGGCGTTGTTGCTTGCGCGATACTACAACGATCACCAGCGCCCTGCCGAAGCGCTTACCATCGCCGTCCCGCTGTGCGCTTCCGGACAAGCACCGGCGGAGCTGGTCACGCAGCATATCGCTGCACTCGCCTCACTCGGGCGCCAGAGCGAAGCGGTCGCCTTTTATCGCCAGCTTGCGGACATATCGCCCGACAACCCGGCCGTCGCGCACGCACTGGCGATTGCCTTGGCAGCAACGTCCCAGCATGCCGAAGCCGAGCGTGCCACCGATCACGCGCTCGCGCGGGGTCACAAGACAGCGGCCGTCTATTTCACTCATGCAAACAGCCAGATTGCGCTGGGTGAGTTCGAGCGTGCAGAAACGTCCCTGCGCGAATGCCTGCGCCAGGAACCGCGCCATATCGACGCGCACAACCATCTTGCACGGCTGGTATGGATGCGCACGGGCGATAGCGCGCAGACCACCGCGACACTCGACCATGCCTTGCAGGCATTCCAGGGCGACGAAGCATTGCTCGCGGCGAAAGCCGCCTTATTGCAAGGCGCTGGCGATGCACGCGGTGCTTATGCGTGTCTTGAAGCTCCGGTTGCGCGTGCGCAGGCAACGCCCGCTCTGCTAGTACGTGCTGGACTGGCTGCATTGGAATTCGACCCGGCGATCGCACTGGCACTGGCAGAACGCGCGTTGCAACGATCGCCTGCCGCCACCGCGCCGCAAAATCTGTTGACCGCCGCCTTGTTAGGTACCGGCGATGCACGCAGAGCACTCAGCTATTGCGAAGCGTTGCTGTCCGGCTCGCCCGATGATCAATACCTGATTGCTCTGCAAACGACCGCGTGGCGGTTGCTTGGCGATGCGCGTTACGACGCTTATTGCGATTACGCGCAACTGGTGCGCCCTTACTTGTTGCAAGCACCGTCGCCCTGGCCGGATTTACCGAGCTTCCTAAGCGATCTGAAACAAAGCCTCGAACGCCTGCACAATCCGCACGGTCATCCGTTGCTGTTTCAATCGCTGCGTCATGGTACGGAAACCACCGGTGATCTCACGCGCGAAGCCGACCCGGTCATCCAGGCTTTGTTCAAAGCCCTCGACGCACCGATCCGCGATTACATGGGTTTCATCGGCAACGGCCGCGATCCTTTGCGTCGACGCAATCGCGGAGCGTACCGATTCAATGGAGGTTGGTCGGTGCGCTTGCGCAGTGCGGGTTACCACGCCAGTCACGTGCATCCGCGCGGCTGGATATCTTCTGCGTTCTACGTCGACCTGCCTGATGGGATGGCAGAAGCGTCCACACAAGATGGGTGCCTCGCATTTGGTGAACCAAGCATCGTCACCGAACCGCCTTTGCACGCCCAAGGCGTGGTGCGCCCCGAGCCAGGCAGGCTGGTGTTGTTTCCCTCGTATTTCTGGCACGGCACGGTGCCTTTCCACGGCGACAAGGCCCGTTTGACGGTGGCCTTCGACGTGGTGCCGGAGCCCTAGGCATGAAGACGTCGCGCCCCATGCTTGCGTGCCTGGCGCTCCTTGTCAGCCCACTGTGCATCGCGACTGATCCAAGCTTTTTGCTCACCGCCACATCGAAGGATTTCGATGCGTATTTCCCCGGTCAGCTCGCGAACGGTTACTTTTCCACGATGACCGACGTGCGCGGCACCGGCGGCAATCTTGCCTACATGGTTGCCTTCATGGACTACGCAAAAGGCGATGTCTCACGTCCCGCCGCCATTCCCGGATGGAACGAGATCGACTACAGCACCGGTCCTTCGCAGGCGGGACAGTTCTGGCTCAATCAGGTCGACATCACGACGTCGCGATTCCAGAACTATCAGCAGACGCTGGACATGTACAACGGTGTGCTTACGACACACTATCGCTATGTCGATGGAAAGAAGTCCACCGATATTGAGGTGACGACATTCGTCAGTCAGGCGTCACCGCATCTTGCGGTCAATCAATTGTCGATCACGCCCGATTTCGACGGCACGGTGGATCTGTCTTTCGCGCTGAATCCCTGGGCGCCGCACAAACCTCGCTTTCCGCTTGCGGAGATGACGGGAGATCAAATGCAGGAAGCCGTTGCGGCAAACAATCTGAAGCTGCAGCCGATTCCACCCGCCACGCCGGACCGTGCACCGCTCTGGTATCACGGCGACACGCACGTGCTGAACGCCGGTGGCGATACGCGTGCGCTGACGCTGTGGCTGGATGGCAAAGCCGAGCAAGGTGCCACGATGGCTGAAGCCGTTGCGGTGGCGCTACCGCAAGGTGTTCGCGCCAGTGCGATCAAGCTTTATAAGGACGACTACCGCGTGGCTCTAAACATCCAGATGGATGTGCACAAGGGCACCACATATACCTTTACGAAATACGTTGCGGTCTCACGCGACAGCTGGGGCGGTGATGCCAAGCAGGATTTGACACTAGCGACGAATGCTCGGACGGCTGGTTTCGATCGCGTTCTGGCCGATCACCAACATGCATGGCATACGCTATGGCAATCGGATATCACCATCGATGGCGATCCGAAAGCGCAACAGATCGTTCACTCCGATCTTTATTATTTGATCTCCAACTCGACGCCCGACACCGCATGGCCGATTGGCGCATGCGGCCTGACACCCGGCTATACCGGTCATATCTTTTGGGACAGCGATTCCTGGGTCTTCCCCGCCCTGCTCCTGCTCCATCCCGAACGCGCAAAATCGCTGGTGATGTTTCGCGCCAGCACGTTGACACAGGCACAACAGCGTGCAAGCAAGCGCGGATGGCGTGGCGCGATGTATCCGTGGGAGGCTGACCCGGACAACGGAAGTTCGCAGACACCGCATTTCGCGTGGATACTCGACGAACGCGAGATCCATGTAAACGCGGACATCGCGATTGCACAATGGCAGTACTACCTCGCCACGCATGACCGCGACTGGCTCGTCCATCATGGCTGGCCCGTCATCAAGGCAGTCGCCGATTTCTGGGCGAGTCGCGCGATCTACGTACCTGCAAAGCAGCGCTACGAGATTCAGCACGTCACGTCGGTCGATGAAGATTACAACGACGTTCCAAATGACACGTTCACCAACGCGTCCGCTCGCAAAGCGCTCGACATCGCCACGCAAGCTGCTGCGGTTGTCGGAGACAAGTCCGATCCGCATTGGGCGGTTGTCGCGAAAGGGCTTTACATCCCTTACGACAACGCGGATAGCCATCACCTGGATTTCGATCCATCTGTTGCGCACGACATCGATTCATGGGGTGGTAGTTCCTTGCCGATGCTTTCCTACCCTTCGCTGGATGTCCCGATGAATGCCGACGTGCGTCGCCGCGATTATGCGTACGCAATTGCACCCATCGAGCGATCGCATCGTGATCCAAACAGCATGGGGCTCGCCCCCATGTCCATCGCAGCAGCGACAGCGGGCGATGCGCGTGATGCCAGCGAATGGTTCGAACGCAACGTCACGGCGAACGTGTTGAAAGCGCCTTTCAATGTACGCACCGAAACCGCGACGAACAACACGGGCTATTTCGCCACGGCCAGCGGCGGCCTGATTCAGAACATCGTGTACGGCTTTACGGGGCTGCGGATTGAAGAACAGGGTCTCCAACAGGCTTATCCACCTGTGCTGCCGTCGCAATGGTCATCCTTCACGCTCAAGCACATCCGCTTTCGCAACCAGTTCTACGACATCACCGTCAAGCGCGATGCACAGGGCAACGCATCGCTGACGCGCACTTTGCTTTGAAGAACGGCAACACAGGATCGACGTGCAACATACGGATATGTCGATCACACCAGATGAGGGACTTCCATGAAAACGACCCAACACTTCAAATCCATTGAGAGTCGCCCAACCCATGCATCATCTCTACGATCACGCACCGCTACGCTACTGCTTTGCGCCATGCTGACATCCACCGCTTCGGCCGCCCAGCCTGACCCTGCAAAAACGCGCAGTTACATCGATCAGGCATGGACGACGCTGACGCGCTCCATGGGCGATTGCGCATCCTTGGTCGACACCAAGGTGACAACACGCCCGGTGCTGTATGTCCCAGCGCAATTTCCGATACCCGCCGAGATCGCTGACGTACAAAAGCGCTGCAATGTGGACATACGCACGTTGCCGGCCGTCATCCAGCAACTTGGCGACGTCGATGCAACCAAGCTTCCCGTGCAGGGACTGCTTTACCTCCCGCATCCGTATATCGTGCCGGGCGGCTTCTTCAACGAGATGTACGGCTGGGATAGTTATTTCATCCTGTTGGGACTGATCGCCGATCACCGCACCGATCTGGCGCGCAACATGACCGACAACGCGCTGTTTGAAGTGCAGTATTACGGCGGCGTACTCAACGCCAACCGCACCTATTACCTGAGCCGTTCGCAACCACCCTTCCTCAGCGCGATGATGGCGGCCGTCATGCACGACCCGGCAAGTTTTCATAGCGACGCGGAGAAACACGCGTGGCTGGAACACGCCTATCCGTTGGCCGTGCGCAACTACGAAATATGGACGCGTCCGGAACATCAGGCAGGCAACACGGGACTTGCGCGTTACTACGATCTTGGCAGTGGCCCGGTACTCGAAGCGCAAGACAGTTCTTTCTATAACGGCGTGATCAAGTGGCTGATCGCCCATCCATCACAAAACCCTCGCTATCTGTTGAAAGCCTCCGAACATCCTGACGACACCGAAGCGGCGCGCCTGAAGGATGAAAGTTGCGATGTGCACGCCTCGAAAGTGTGCCTGGGCAACTGGGTGGATGGCTATCGCCTCACTGCCGACTACTACCACGGCGATCGCGCCATGCGCGAATCCGGGTTCGATACCAATTCCCACTACGGCCCGTTCGGCGGTTCCACACATCACTACGCCGACGTCAGTCTCAACAGTCTTCTGTATCGCTATGAGCTCGACTTGCGCGACTTCGCACAACAGCTCGGCAAAACCGATGATGCGAAACGTTGGACGCAAGCCGCGGCTGCGCGCAAGGATGCGATGAACAAGTACTTGTGGCGTCCCGAATTTGGCATGTATCGCGATTACGACGTTGTCGCAGGAAAACCCTCTGACGCGCCGTACCTCACCACGTTCTATCCGCTGTGGGCGGGCGCCGCGTCTGCGCAACAGGCTGCGTCGGTGCGCAGCAAACTTCCCATCTTCGAACTCAAGGGCGGTCTGGCGATGGACAACCAGCCCAGCGGCACGCAATGGAACAGCCCTTTTGGATGGGCACCGACCAATTGGCTTGCCGTAGCGGGGCTCGATGCCTACGGCTTCCATGAGGATGCGCGTCGTATTGCCGCAAAATTCAACGCCACGATCGATCGCAGCTTTGCGGCAGACGGCACCATTCGCGAGAAATACAACATGCTGCTTGGCAATGCCGACGTGAAAGTCAGCGCCGGCTACACGCAGAACGTGATTGGCTTCGGCTGGACCAACGGTGTGTATCTGAAGATGCAGCAGATATTGAATAGCAACGATGGCAGCACGGCAACGCATGTACCTGCGGATAAGTAATGCAGGCTCAGTAGCAATTCGCGAACAAACCTTTGAGGAAAACGTTATGCGCGCACTACACCGCTCCATCATTGCGCTGTGTTGCAGCGTGATCGGCGCATCGGCATTTGCACAAAACGCTTCGCCCGGCGTGACACCGGATGGCACCGTGACATCGCCAGCAGTCAGCGTGCCTTATTCAAGCCTCGCATCGCCCGAAGCGCGCGCATTCTTTCCAAAGATGCTAGCCGCAGGTAGCAAAGCGCCGCCGTTGAATGGACCCATCGCGGACAGCCGCGCTTTCTACGACCGCCTGAACAGCGATCGCGCTGCACGCATGGAAAAGATCTATCCGGTCAAGATTCATAGCGAAACGATTGCGGGTGTGGGCGCGGATGTCGTGTTGCCGGCACAAGGTGTCGCACCCGAAAACGCGCATCGCGTCTTGGTGAATCTGCACGGCGGTGCATTTCTGTGGGGCGCGCACAGCGGTGCGCTGGTCGAATCCATTCCCATCGCGAGCATCGGCCGGATCAAGGTGATCTCGGTCGATTATCGGCAAGGACCTGAACACACCTTCCCGGCCGCCAGCGACGACGTGGAGGCGGTCTATCGCGCCCTGCTCAAGCAATACAAACCCGAGGAAATCGGCATCTACGGTTGCTCGGCCGGCGGTTTTCTCACTGGGGAAGCGGTAGCGCGCTTCATCACCGACAAAGTGCCGGTTCCGGGCGCGATCGGGACGTTCTGCGGTTCAGTAGTCGAGCTGTCGGGCGATTCCGCCTATGTCGCCCCCATATTGAACGGCCAGGGCGTGCCCGCGCATCTCTTGGGTTTCGCGGATCTACCCTATTTCCATGGCGCCAAAGCCGGCGATCCGCTGGTGTTTCCGGGACTTTCCCCGGCGCTGCTGGCCAAGTTTCCGCCCACGCTACTGATTACGGGCACCCGCGACTCGACCATGAGTTCGGTGATAGCCAGCCAGGAGTTGCTCGATCAAGCCGGCGCAAAAACTGAACTGCATGTGTGGGAGGGTATGTGGCACTCCTTCTTCTCCGATCCCGAACTGCCCGAGTCGAAACAGGCATATCAAGTAATCGTGAATTTCTTCCTACGCCACCTCGAGCATTGAGGTGATGGGCACGCCGCGCTTTACCACTTGCAAGCGCGGCGAGTATCCTGAACGGCATCCCATACCCGCCCCGTGAATCATGAGCCAACAGACCGTTCTGGTCATCGATGACGAACGCGATATTCGCGAGCTGCTAACCATCACGCTTGGACGCATGGACCTCAAAGTCGATGCCGTCGGTACGGTGGCAGAAGCGCGAGCCGCGCTGGCCGAGCACACCTACGACCTTTGTTTTACGGACATGCGCCTGCCCGATGGCAGCGGCCAGGAACTGATCGAGCTGATCGCCGAGAAGTACGCCGACACGCCAGTGGCCATGATCACGGCCTACGGCAACGTCGATGCTGCAGTCACCGCGCTCAAGGCCGGTGCGTTCGACTTCGTTTCCAAGCCCGTCGATATCCAGATGCTGCGCCGCATGGTGCGCACGGCCCTGAAACTGGCCGAAGAGAAGCGCTCTGGCGCCGGTGCCGGCGCAGCTGCGACAGGCTCGGGTAGTCGTCTGATCGGCGATTCGACGACCATGCAGCAAGTGCGCAGCACGATCGGCAAACTCGCGCGCAACCAGGCGCCGGTGTACATCGCCGGCGAATCGGGCGTGGGCAAGGAATTGGTCGCTCGCCTGATTCACGAACTGGGACCGCGTTCGACCGGTCCGTTCGTGCCGGTGAACTGCGGCGCCATTCCGTCGGAATTGATGGAAAGCGAATTCTTCGGCCACCGCAAAGGCAGCTTTACCGGTGCCGTGGCCGACAAGGAAGGTTTGTTCCAGGCCGCTCACGGCGGCACGCTATTCCTGGACGAAGTGGCCGAACTGCCGCTGCACATGCAGGTAAAGCTGCTGCGTGCGATTCAGGAAAAAGCCGTACGCCCGATCGGTGCGCGCGAAGAAGTTGCGGTGGATGTGCGCATTCTTTCCGCCACGCATAAAAATCTCGCGGCGCTCGTCGATCAGGGCCAGTTCCGCCAGGATCTTTTCTATCGCATCAACGTGATCGAGCTGCGCGTTCCGCCGTTGCGCGAACGCCGCGGCGACGTTTCGCTGCTAGCGGACTTCGTTCTCAAGCAGCTGGCCAACAAAAGCGGCGGCACGCCAGTGCGTCTGCTGCCGGAAGCACGGCAGGCGCTGGAGAGTTACGAATTTCCGGGCAACGTGCGCGAACTGGAAAACATTCTGGAACGCGCCGTGGCCATGTGCGACGGCGACCGTATCGACGTCAGCGATCTGATGTTGCCGCAGCGCCAACCCAGGCCGGGTGCGGAAGCTGCACCATCCATGCATGGACATCACGCGGGGATGGGTGGTGGGCATGCCGCACCACCATCTGCCGGCCAACCTGCGCACCCGCCCTCAGGCGAAGTGCCGCTGGACGATTACATCAGCAATCTCGAACGCACGGCCATCATGAAAGCGCTGGAAGAGTCGCGTTACAACAAGACGGCTGCTGCACGAAAACTCGGCATCACGTTCCGCGCGCTGCGTTACAAGCTGAAGAAGCTTGGTATCGATTGAGAGCTCGTTCGACGTCTTTGCTGATTAGCGACGTAGAAACCAACTACTCAAGATGTGCTCCCTTCCCTGTATGCAGGGGAGGGTTCGGGAGGGGTTGCGCGAGCTTGCCGCAAGCGTGACGACTTCACCCCACCCCAGCTCTCCCCTACTACACGTAGGGGAGGGAGCGGATTGCGAGTTATTGCGGATGGTCGCTGCTCAGGAGCCACTTTAGTAAGTATGTTGCGCGTGACTGCTTGCGTGCTTGCTCAATCCAGTCCGTCAATTCGGCTCGCCGTTCACACGATCCGACTCATCCTTACGCAGCATTTCGCGCACGGTTTCCAACAACACGCGCGTGCTCACCGGCTTGTTGAGCCGGCGCAGTCGGCCCGGCACCGCAAACTTGTCCGCCGCCGGAGAATCGTCGGCGCGACACAGCAGCAATACAGCGTTGTGATAGCCGTGCTGACTTAGCGCCGCCAGCGTGCGCTCGCCCGTGAACAGACTCATGTCGGCATCCATCACGACCAGATCCGGCAAACCCACCGCTTCGATCCATTGCAATGCCGCGGTACCGCTCTGGCTGGCGTGCACCTGATAACCCCACGTATCGAGCGTATCGGTCAGTAGCGTGAGCTGTCCGGCCTCTTCCACGACCAGCAAGACATGCTCGGCATTGCCGTTCAACGTCGCATCGCCTTCGACGAGCGTGGACGTATCGATCGCCGGTTGCATAAGCGGAATGTAGAGCTCGAAACAACTGCCTTCGCCTAAAACGCTATCGATGCGCATGGTGCCGTTATGGCTGGCGACAATGCGGCGACAGGAAAGCAGACCGAGCCCTGTGCCGTTTTCCTTGGTGGTGAAGAAGGGCTCGAACAGGCGCTTGCGAACGTCCTCGCTCATGCCTTGCCCGGTGTCGCTGACGATCAGGCGTACGTAGTCGCCGGGAATCACTTCTTCATGCTCTTCGAAGAACGCATCGTCCAGATGCACTTTCCGCGTGGCCACACGCAGGATGCCACCGTCGGGCATGGCCTGGATGGCGTTGAGGCAAAGATTCAGCAGGCATTGCTGCAGCTCGGTGTGATTGCCTTCGAAGCAGAGTTCGGGATCGTTGACCTCGATGTCCAGATGCACCGTGCGCGGCACGCTTCCCTGCAAAAGCAATGAAAGCGCATCGGTCAGCGCGCGCACTCTCACCTGTTCCGCACGACGTGCGCCGCGTGCAAAGGACAGCATCGACTGCACCATCTCGATGCCACGCCGGCCGCAATCGCGCACGAGTGAACCCAGGCGCGCCAGACGCGGATCGTTCTGGTAGTCCTGCAGGCTGTCGCCCGCCAGCAACAACGGTTGCAGCAGATTGCGCAGATCGTGGCTGAGGCCGCCCGCCAGCATCGCCAGACTTTCGAAGCGCTGTACGCGAATCAGTTCCGCCTCGGCACGTGCACGTGCACGCTTTTCCTCGGCTTCGCGCATGGCACGACGTACGGCGCTGGCAAGGCGCGCAGGATTCTGTTTGAGGATGTAATCGGTCGCGCCCTCGCGCAACGCTTCAATGGCGGCCTCTTCGCCCAACGTGGCGGAGACGTAAATGAAAGGAATATCCACACTCTGGTCGCGCAGCAGTTGCAGCGCACGCTGACCCGAAAAGCCCGGCATGCTCAGGTCCGAGAGCACGATGTTGGGCTTGAATTGCTGCAACGTCAGGACGAACGCAGGCTCGTCATCGACCAAACGGACGTCGTAGTCGATGCCGTCGGCCTGCAATTCGGTGAGTACCAGCTCGGCGTCGAGCGGGCTGTCCTCTACCTGCAATATGCGAATACGCGGCAGCAATCTCTGATGGTTGGACTTGTCCGGCATCCCCTTGGGCCTTCTCGGTCAACACACCCATCATATTTCAATGCGTTGCGAGGGGAAGAGGCCAAAAGACGGGTTTTCGCACACCCACGCCAATGCGCCGCGAAATGCATCAATCCTGCTCGGGCGCCTGATTGAGCACCGCCCAGAACTGACCCAGCGTCCGCACGGCCTGGAAAAACTGCGAAACATCCACGGGTTTCATAACGTAAGCGTTTACGCCCAGGTCCCAGCTGCGGATCAGGTCGCTCTCCTCGCGCGAGGAGGACAGGATGACCACTGGCGTGCGGCGGAAACGTTCATCCGCGCGCATCTGGGTGAGCACTTCCAGACCATCCAGGCGCGGCATCTTGATATCCAGCAGCACCACGGCCGGGTCTTCCTCGCCGCGACCGGCGAACGCGCCGCGTGCATAGAGCCAGTCCAGGCATTCGACGCCATCTTCCACATGCGTGACGGGATTGGCCAGGTTGGCTTCGCGCAAGGCGTCCATGGTCATTTCGGCATCGACGAGGCTGTCTTCCACCAAAAGAATGGTGCGTAGCGGACTGTGTTTCATGGTGATAACCACTGTTGTGCATCCGGCGGCTCAATCGCCGAAAGCGTGAAGTGAAAACGTGCGCCTTGTCCGGGCTCGCCTTCTGCCCAGACCTGGCCGCCATGTCGCATGATGATGCGCCGCACATTCGCCAAACCAATTCCATTGCCTGCGAATTCGCTCGCTTTGTGCAGGCGCTGAAATACACCAAATAGTTTGTCAACGTAGCGCATATCGAAGCCGGCACCGTTGTCGGAAATCGTGAACACGTAGTTGCCGGTATCGTCACGCCTGACCGAGACATGGATCTTCGCCACATCGCGCTGCCCGGTGTATTTCACGGCGTTGCCGAGCAGGTTCTGCCACACCGTGCGGAGCATGTTTTCATCGCCCACCACGACCGGTAACGCTTCGATATCCCAGGCGATGTGCCGGCCGTGCGCGTCCGACTCGCAGAGCACGCGCGCTTCTTCGACGAGGGTTTGCATGTCGACGCCCTGCAATCGCAAGGCGCCACGGCCGAGACGAGAAAACACGAGAAGATCGTCGATCAGCTGCGCCATGCGTCGCGATGCGTCGCGAATCACACCCAGGTAATGGTGGGTGGTGTCGTCGACCTCCCCACCCAGATGGTGTTCCAGTTTCTGCGCGAACGCGGCGATATGCCGCAACGGCGCGCGAAGATCATGTGAAACGGAATAGCTGAAAGCTTCGAGCTCGCGGTTGACGTCAGTGATCTGAGCGACCTTACCTTCGAGCTGATGATTGAGCTCTTTGACTTGTTGTTCGACCAGCGCGCGTGCCGTGACATCGCTGACGGTCAACAGCAGCGACGGATTGTCGCTGTCCTGCTGCTGCAGTCGCCGCGCATTGATGACGACATGCCGCTCGATGCCGTCGATGGTGCGTTGAGTCAGTTCGTAGTCCCACAGCTCGCGATCGCGCAGCAAAACATCGCGCAAGCGCTGCTGCAGCACTTCGTCCATCCACGCGCCCTGGCCGATGTCGTCGAGGTATTCGGCATGGCTGTTTTCCGACACGCCGTACAACTCGCTGAAGGCTGCATTCACCAGCAGCGTGCGCAGATTGTTGTCGAGCAGTGCGATCGGCTCGCGCACGGCCTGAAAGATCAACTGGGAACGCTGCACCGCTTCGCGCTCGCCGATCTCGGCACGCAGGCGTCTGCCAATCTGCCGCTCCGACACCACTACCACGATGGTCAGCATCAGCAACTGCGCGGCGGCCGTGAGCGCCAATACGAGGCGATTGTTGATCGATTGCTGCGTGGCGCGTTCCTGCCGCTGTTCGAGCTGCTGCCGCGCGTTCTCGACGATCATCCCCGCGATGTCGTCGACCCGGAACAACGCGTTGGCGTCGCTCATGGCCTGATCGGCGCCGGTGTGATCGTTTTGCTGATAGTTCTGAAACGCTTTGTGCATCAGGGCGAGGCGGCCGTTTTCCACGGCGGCCAGTTGGTCGACCAAATGCTGTTGGCTGGCATCGTCGGCGGTCAGCGCGCGCAGTCTCTCCAGCAGCGGAGGCACGGTTTTTTCCGCGCTCTGTGCAATGGACTGGGCGTGCGCAAACGGGTCGTTCTCGAGCAGATGGAAGATGGCCGACTCGCTATCGTGCGTCTGGTCGGCGATGCGATACACCGTCGCCTCCACTTCGGCAGAGCGAGTTACCAACTCTCCGGCAGTGAGGGATTGCTGGGCGCCGCCGCGAGTAATCATGTAGGGCAGCGCCACAATGACGAGTACGGCAAGCAGCAGGCCGGCGGTACGCCAGCGCAAGGCAGCTACTTGTCGCACCTTCCCACGGATCATTGACGGCCCTTGCTACCGCTGCACATCCGGCATGATGCATGCATTCTGCGCAGTTTTGCACGCCACTGACCAGCCCCCGGAAGGGCTGGCCAGCTCGCGGGAATGTGAAGGGTTAGTGCGTGTAAGGGCTCATCGCAGTCGGGCGTGCGGAAATATCCTGCCCCCACGTCTTGTTCGGCTCGGCCTGCATCGTGAAATGCAGTTCACCGCCGGCAAGAATGTCGGCGTGCTTCAGGTACACGCGATCGAGCGGTTTACCGTTGAGCGTGACCGCGCCCACATAGGGATGGTCGTTATCCATCGGCGAGGCCGTAACGGTGAACGTATGGCCGTTGCTCAGGTGGATCGCGGCACGCGGCACGAACGGGCGCCCGATGGCGTACTCGGTGCTCGCCGGCGTGACGGGGTAAAAACCCAACGCCGTGAAGATGTACCAGGCAGACATCTGGCCGAGATCGTCATTGCCGATCAAACCGGCCGGCCCCGGACCGTATTCGTTATCCATGATCTGCTTGAGGCGCTGCTGTGTCTTCCACGGCTCGCCGGCGTAATCGTAGAGATAGGCGATGTGATGGCTCGGTTCGTTGCCGTGCGCGTACCAGCCGATCAGGCCGGTGATGTCTTCCACATCCTTGAAGATCGCCGGATCGACCTTGGCATCGAACATCTGGTCGAGCTTGTCGGTGAAGGCCTTGTCGCCACCCATCGCAGTGACCAGGCCGGCCACGTCTTGCGGCACGTACCAGGAATACTGCCAGGCGTTGGCTTCGGTGTAGTCGTCACCGTAGCCCGCACTCGCCGGATCGAACGGTTCGCGGAACTGGCCGTCGCTCAACTTCGCGCGCATGAAACCGGTTTTCGGATCCCACACGTTGCGCCAGTACGTCGCGCGCTTTTCGAAGGTGTTGTAGATGTCGTTCTTGCCCATCGCCTTGGCCATCTGCGCGATGGCCCAGTCGTCGTAGGCATATTCCTGCGTCTTGGAACCGCCCTCCACTTCCTTGTCGATGGGCACGTAACCGAGCTTCATGTAGTCGGCCAGATCGCCGTAATCGCCGTATGTGGCAGTCGACACCATCGCATGCATAGCTTTGTCGGCATCGAAACCGCGAATGCCTTTCACATACGCATCCGAGATGATGGCAACGGCGTGATAGCCCGTCATGCACCATGTTTCCAGGCCTTCGTATGCCCACACCGGCAGCATGTGGAACGGGCTGGCTTCCTGCGCAGCAATGATCGAACGCACGAAGTCGACGGTGCGATCCGGATGCAGCAGGATCAACAGCGGTTGCTGTGCGCGGTACACATCCCACATCGACCAGCTGGAATAGAAATTGAAACCGTCCGCGTGATGCACTTGATGATCAGGGCCGCGATAGTCGCCATTGGCATCCATCGCCAGATTCGGCGCCATCAAGGAGTGATACAGCGCGGTGTAGAACTGCGTGCGCTGCGTCGGAGAACCATCGACGTCGATCGCTGCCAGTGCCTTGTTCCATGCAGCATTGGCTTCATCGCGATGCTGGTCGAATGCCCAGCCTTGGCCGTCTTTGTCGAGGTTGGCGATGGCGTTCGCTTCGCTGACCGGTGAAATCGCAACCTTCACCAGCAACGGCTGCTTCAGATCACCGAAGTCGAACACGCCGACGATCGCGCGACCGTTCTGCGCATTTTGATCGACCGGCTGATTGCCTGGCCCCTTGAAGCCCTTGTAGAGAAGATCCGTCTCGCGGTTGTACAACTCACGAGAGGTCATCGGCTGATTGAAGCGCATCGCAAAACACAATTCGCGCCCTGGTGCCCAACCACGGGTGGTGCGGCATCCGGTCACAGTGCCATCCGCACGAACCTGCAGGTTCGACCAAAGCACCTTGCCCGCGTAGTCGTAGATGCTCGGACGCAGATCAAGCAACACATGCGCCGGCTTGCCCGTTGGAAAGGTGTAGCGATGCCAGCCCACGCGCTGCGTGGCGGTGAGTTCGGCGCGCACGCCGTAGTCGCTCAGCGTGACGGCGTAATAGCCCGGATGCTCCACTTCGGTGGCGTGATCAAAGCGCGAGCGATAGCCGCTGCCGGGTACTTTCTCATCGCCCGGATCGAGCTTCACATCGCCCGCGATGGGCATGACCAGGACATCGCCCAGGTCGGAATGCCCCGAGCCCGAAAAGTGCGTATGGGAGAAGCCCATGATCGTCGGATCGCCATACTGGTAACCAGCTGCCCACTTATAGGCATGCTTGAAGTCCGGCATGGCGGTGTCGGGCGAGAGCTGGATCATGCCGAAGGGGACGGTCGCGCCGGGGAACAGGTGGCCGTCGCCGCCGGTGCCGATGCGCGGGTCCACTTCATCGGCGTGCTGGCCCCCCGGTGCCGCGGCGACGCTGGCAGCCGGTACACTCAACAATCCGGTTAGTACGAAGAGCGAAGAACAAAGCACAAAGCGGTTCATCGGGGCTCAAATCCGTGGGGAGGGGAGTTTGGATCGTTCTAAATGGCGCAAACTAACACCGGCCGATTTCGTACGCATGCTGCACTGCGTGATCGCAAACCTGCCGTTTCAGGTAAATTTGGATCGTTCCAAAAGCAAGGATCGGGCATAAATGGGGAACACATCGCCGGTCGGCCGTAAGGTCACACTTAGCGACATTGCCGCGGGTTGCGACGTCTCCCGCGCAACGGTCTCGCTCGTCCTGCGCGGGAGCCCCTTGGTCAACAAGCATACGCGCGCGCGGGTGGAAGAGGAGCTGCGGCGGCAGGGTTATGTCTATAACCGCGCCGCGGCGAATCTTCGCCGACGCACGTCGTCCAGCATCGCACTGGTGCTGAACGATCTTGCCAACCCGTTCTTCGCCGAATTTGCGGCCGGTGTGGACGAAATCCTGGGAAATGCGGGGTACGTCACGCTGCTGGGCAGCACCAGTGAATCGACCGAGCGCGAGCAGGCCGTGCTGGGCTCGCTGATGGAGCATGGTCCTGCAGGCATCATTCTCTCCCCCGCCGAAGGCAGCGATGCCGCACAGCTACTAGCGGCCGTAGGGGCCACCACGCCGGTGCTGCTGTTCAATCGCGAAGTCAGCGGCAACACGGCAGCATGTGCGCACTGGGATCGCCTCACCCTGGACAACCAGCGCGGCGCGCGACTGGCCACCGAACATCTGATTGGGCAAGGCCACCAACGCATCGCGTTTTACGGCGGCCACGGCGGATCGAGTTCCTGCCGTCAACGTCGTGCCGGTTACACCGAGGCGATGCAGGCCGCCGGCTTGCCGATCGAACCGAACGGGATGGTGGAATGCCTTCCCAATCGCCTGGACGCTGTTGCGCAATGCGAGCAGCTGTTTGCAGGCAACGCCGCGCCGACTGCCGCCGTTTGCTACAACGATGCGGTGGCATTGGGTCTGATGCTTGGTCTGCATCAGCGCGGTCTGCAACCGGGTCGCGATTTCGCCCTCACCGGCTTCGATGACATTGCCGAAGCTGCCGTCAGCGCGCCACCGCTCACCACGCTGGCAGTAACGCCGCGTGCACGAGGACGTCAGGCCGCAGAACTTATTCTGCAGCGCCTGCAGGAACCGTCGTCATCATCCCGCCAAACCATCGTTCCCGTGCAACTGCTCGTACGCGCCAGCAGCTGCCCACCACACCACGCCTGATTCACACGGAAATCACCATGGCTTTTACTGCTCCAACGTCGCCATCTTCCGCGGTGAAGACGACAGGCTCCGAAGACAACCGTTACACGTACTACCCGATGGCGTTGACCGTTATCACGACGGTCTTTTTCATGTGGGGGTTTCTGACCTGCCTCAATGACATCCTGATTCCGCACCTGAAAGCCGTTTTTGAGTTGAGCTACGCGCAGGTCATGCTCGTGCAGTTCACGTTCTTCGGCGCGTATTTCCTGATGTCGCTACCGGCTGGACGAGTGGTGGCTCATTTGGGATACAAGAAAAGTATCGTTGCCGGATTGATCATTGCGGGCATCGGCGCAGTAGGTTTCTGGCCCGCTGCAGGTTTGCGGCTTTATCCGGCATTTCTCGGTGCGCTGTTTGTGCTTGCTACCGGCATTACGGTGTTGCAGGTTGCCGCCAATCCATATGTCGCTTTGTTGGGGCCGGAGCGAACCAGCTCCAGCCGCCTCACGTTGGCGCAAGCGCTCAATTCGCTCGGCACAACGATTGCGCCATGGTTCGGCAGCTTGCTGATTCTTTCCACCAAAGTAAAAAGCGCCAGCGAAATTGCGGCTCTTTCTGCCAGTCAGCAAACGCTTTATCGCGCGCAAGAAGCGCAGTCGGTGCAGACGCCATACATTGGCCTTGCCGTCGTGCTGGTTCTGCTTGCGGTGTTCGTGTGGATTTTTCGCCTGCCTAAATTGGAAGAGACCACGGAGCAGGCCGACACCGACCGCCACAGCTTGCTCGATGCGTTGCGTTATCCGCACGTATTGTTTGGCGTACTTGGCATCTTCTTCTACGTTGGCGCCGAAGTATCGATCGGCAGCTTCATGGTGAATTACCTGGCGCAGCCGAGCATCGGCCACATGAGCGATCAGGAAGCCGCGCATTACGTGTCGCTTTACTGGGGCGGCGCGATGGTCGGGCGCTTCCTGGGTTCGGCATTGCTCGCTGCTTTCTCACCGCGCAAGCTGCTGGCCATCTTCGCAAGCGTCAACATCTTGTTGCTGCTGACCACCATCACAACGAGCGGCGATACGGCGATGTACAGCATCGTAGCGATCGGCCTGTTCAACTCGATCATGTTCCCGACGATTTTCTCGCTCGGCATCGAGCGCATGGGTCCGCTGACCGGCAAAGCGTCGAGCTTGTTGATCATGGCGATCGTCGGTGGCGCGGTGTTGCCGTTTCTGCAAGGTTTTCTGGCGGACAACATCGGCATTCAACACGCCTTTGTTCTGCCGTTGCTTTGCTACGCCTACATCGTTTTCTATGGCATGCGCGGGTCGTATATCCGCACTGCTCCGGTCGATGCACAACAGTGAGTGCCGGCCGTTGACTATCACGCAACTCGTCCGCTGCGAAGGCACGCGGCTTCATGACGTACTGGGGTTTACTTGATGAAACGTTCCATCCTCTGCTTCGGCGAGGCTTTGATCGATATGCACGGCGAAGGCAACGACGGCCATGGTTTCGCACGCCAGTTCCTGCCCTTCGCCGGTGGTGCACCAGCCAACGTCGCTGTCGCTGCGGCGCGACTGGGCAACCACTCGCGCTTTGCCGGCATGCTCGCGCTCGATCGCTTCGGTGATTTCCTCCTGCACAGCCTGCAGGAACTCGGCGTCGACACGATCGATGTGGCACGCACTGCCGAAGCGAATACTGCGCTGGCTTTCGTCACGCTCGATCCGCACGGCGAACGCAGCTTCAGTTTCTACCGTCCACCGGCGGCCGATTTGCTGTTCCGCCCGGAACATTTTCGCGAGCAGACGTTCGACAACACGGCGGCTTTTCACGCCTGCTCCAACAGCCTGACCGATCCAAACCTCGCAGCGACGACGATGGAAGCCATGCATCGCGCACGTCGCACGGGCGCGCTGGTCAGCTTCGATCTGAACCTGCGCCCGGCGCTTTGGCCGATGGGCGTGGAGCCTCGCCATTACGCGTGGCCTGCACTGCATCAGGCGGATATCGTGAAGCTGAGCGCCGAGGAATTCGATTGGCTCGCCGTCGAAGGCGAACAGGCAATGCTCGATCGCCTGTGGCGCGGTCACACGCGTTTGCTGGTAGTGACGGACGGTCCACATGCCATGCGCTGGTATCACCCGGATGCAGATGGCGAGTTGCCCAGCTACAACGTTCCGATGGTCGACAGCACGGGTGCGGGCGACGCTTTCGTCGGCGGTTTCCTGCATCAGCTGGCCGAACAAGACATCACGACTGAAAACCTCGACGCCTGGATCGGCACCTTGCCTCGCCTGCATGCCGCGCTGCGCTTCGCAAGCGCGTGCGGTGCGCTCGCCGTGACCAAGCACGGTTCGTTTGCTGCCATGCCTGATCGGGTTGAGGTCGAACATTTTATGGAGACACACGCATGACAACGCCGGACTTGCCGGATTTCCGCTCCGAAGCGTTTCTGCGCGACCACATCGCAAAAACGATGGCCTTTTATCATCCGCGCGCCATCGATCCTGCAGGCGGTTTTTTCCACTACTTTCGCGATGACGGCACGGTGTACGACACCAGTCACCGTCATCTGGTGAGCAGCACGCGTTTTGTTTTCAACTATGCGATGGGCGCGATCGAATTCGGCAACGATGAATACATTCGCGCCGCGCGACATGGTTTGCGCTATCTGCGCGATGTGCATCGCGACCCAGTAACGGGCGGTTACGCGTGGACCATTCGCGATGGCAAGCCGGAAGACCGCACCAATCACGCCTACGGCGTGGCGTTCGTGCTGCTCGCCTACTCCACCGCGCTGAAAGCAGGCATTTCCGAAGCGGCCGGCTGGATGGATGAAACCTGGCATCTGCTGGAACAGCGTTACTGGGATCCGAGCAACGATCTTTATCGCGACGAAGCCGATGCGAACTGGAAATTCAGCGACTATCGCGGCCAGAACGCCAACATGCACATGTGCGAAGCGATGCTTGCCGCGTATCAGGCCAGCGACGATCCGCGCTATCTCGATCGCGCACTGACGCTCGCCCATGCGATGACGCGCCGTCAGGCCGAACTCGCGGGCGGCCTGGTGTGGGAGCACTACCATACGGACTGGACGATCGACTGGGACTACCACCGCGACGACCCGAAGCATTTGTTCCGTCCGTGGGGTTTCCAGCCCGGACATCAAACAGAATGGGCGAAGCTGCTGCTGATCATGGAGCCGCTGCTGCTGGAACGCGGCCGCGAGGAAACCTGGCTCGTACCCACCGCACGTCACCTGTTCGACACAGCGGTGACGCGCTCCTGGGACAAGCAATACGGCGGCCTGTGCTACGGCTTCGCGCCGGATGGCAAGATCTGCGACGACGACAAATATTTCTGGGTGCAGGCCGAATCGCTGGCCGCCGCCGCCCTGCTTCACTCGCACACCAACATGCCCGTCTATGACGAATGGTATGGGAAGCTGTGGGCCTATGCGTGGGAGCATCTGGTGGATCATCGCTACGGCGCGTGGTTCCGCATCCTCACGCGGGACAATCGCTCCTATAGCGACGAGAAAAGTCCTGCCGGCAAAACCGACTACCACACGATGGGCGCGTGCTACGAAGTGCTTGCCCTGATCCGGTCCGGCGGCGTTCCCTAAACTCCTCATCCCCGAGACACCCATGCGCCGTCTGACCACGCTTCGCCCGCTCACCGCAGCTTTGCTATTCGCTTCCAGCGCCGCGTTTGCGGCGCAGACGGCGCCGATCTCCAACTACGAACCGCTGCAGACATTCGCGCCGTTCGTCTATCCGCAATCGGCCACCGCTTTTCGCACCGCCAGCGGCAAGCCGGGACCGCTGTTCTGGCAGAACCGTGCGGATTATCAGATCAAGGCGACGCTCGAACCGGCTTCGCGCAAGCTGACCGGCGAGGAAGTCATCACGTACACCAACCACAGCCCGGACGATCTGGACGTGCTGTGGCTGCAGGTGGAACAGAATCGTTATCGCACCGATGCGCGCGGCGCATTCGGCGCGGGCAAGTTTCCGGCCCAGTTCACGGACGGCGAGCACATCGTCTCCGTCGAAGTCGAAGGCGCTGGCGGCAAGCTGCAGAAAGCCGATTGGGTAATCGCCGATACGCGCATGCAGGTGCGCTTGCCCGAAGCGTTGAAGGCGCACGATGGCAAGTTGCGTCTGCACATCAGTTACTACTACACGGTGCCGGGTGAATTCGGCGGTCGTACGGATGTAAACCCGACCAAGAACGGCGACATCTTCGAGATCGCGCAGTGGTATCCGCGCATGTGCGTGTACGACGACCTGCGCGGGTGGACGACCGATCCGTATCTCAACAACGAGTTCTATCTCGAATACGGCGACTACGATTATTCGGTGACGGTGCCGTGGGACATGATCGTCGTCGGCTCCGGCGATCTGCTCAATCCGCAGGACGTGTTGACCAAGACCGAATTGCAGCGGCTGGAGCAAGCGCGTCACAGCGACAAGACGGTGATGATTCGTTCGGCCGATGAAGTGAACGATCCCAACACGCGTCCGAAACAAAGCGGCACGCTGACGTGGCATTTCCGCATCCAGAACAGCCGCGATGCGGTGTTCGGCGCGTCGAAGGCATTTATCTGGGACGCAGCGCGCATCAATCTGCCGAACGGCAAGACGGCGCTGGCCGAATCGGCCTATCCCGTCGAAAGCGCCGGTGACGGCGCATGGGGCCGCGCTACCGAATACGTCAAGGCATCGACCGAATACTTTTCGAAGCAGTGGTATCCCTACCCTTACACGGTAGCGATCAACGAAGCCGGCTCGGCGGGCGGTATGGAATACCCGAGCATCACGTTCGATTCGAAAGAAGCGAAGGGCAGCGATCTGCATGCGCTGATCGCGCACGAGATCGGTCACACGTGGTTCCCGATGATCGTCGGCACCGACGAGCGCCGCAATGCGTGGATGGATGAAGGCTTCAACACCTTCATCGACGTGTATGAAGCGGACAGCTTCAATCACGGCGAATACGCACCCAAGCGCGATCCGGAATACGCGCCGGGTCATGGCAACCCGGCGGATGAAATCGTCAAGGTGCTGACCGATGCGGATGCACCGCCGTTGCTGACACGCGCGGATCAGATTCCGGAGAAGTACCGTCACCCGGTGACGTATTTCAAATCCGCTTACGGTCTGGTGCTGCTGCGCGAGCAGATCATCGGGCCGGAACGTTTCGATCCAGCGTTCCGCAAATACATCCAGACCTGGGCGTACAAGCATCCCAGCCCGTCGGACTTCTTCCGCTTCATGGAAAGCGAAACGGGCGAAGATCTGAGCTGGTTCTGGCGCGGCTGGTACGAATACAACTGGAAGCTTGATCTGGCCGTGCAAGATGTGGCTGCAGTGGACGGCGACTGGCGCAAGGGCGCGCTCGTCACCGTCGCCAACCTCGACAAGCTTGTGATGCCTTCGATGCTGGAAGTGGTTTACACCGACGGCAGCAAGCAGGACGTTCGCGTTCCCGTGGAAACGTGGATGATGCACCGTAGCTATGTCATCCGCGTGGATGGCAGCAAGGCGGTGAAGTCGGCCACCATCGATCCGGATCATGCGATTCCGGATGTGGATCGCAGCAATAACACCTTCACCATCAAGTAAAAAAACTCTACGCATCAACTCCCTCCCCTGCTTGCAGGGGAGGGCTGGGGTGGGGTCGCACGAGCTTGCCGCAAAATGGAAGGCTTCACCCCACCCCGACCCTCCCCTACTGCACGTAGGGGAGGGAGTTGCGCTGTCGTTGCGTCAAGGTTCGGGCGGTGTGCGTATGGCGCGCGAGAAATCATCACCAGGACCGATTGCACGGGCACGTGCCGTGATATCGCCCTGTTGCGTAAGCACCGCCAGCGGATAGCGCGTATCCAACGCACCCACCTGATACAGATAACTCGGCAAATACGACGTCAGCAGCAAACGGTAATCGTAGGGAAGACCCGGATCGATCTGCTTGGCCATGCCGTACACAATGGTCACGCAGTTGGACGTGACGGTGTTGTAGAACGCCGGTTTGGCACCCAGTTCATTCGCTTCCTGCACGTACGCCAGGAACAGGCTGCGCATCGCGGTCTTGTCCATGCGCAATCGATACAGGTGATCGGTCTCGTTACGCACATTGGTGCGCACGCGAATGATGTCGTGCTCATCGGCGGCAACGATGGTGCTTTCGAATTGCTTGAAGAACCCACCGATCGATGAGAACGACTGCCCTTTCCTACGCCGGATTTCCACCGAAAAAACCACATGCGAACCGTCGTTGAAGCCGAACGAGATCAGCGCATGCGAAATGCCGGGGACGCCCCACGAAGAGAGAATGACATCGGCCGTCGAAAGCTGATCGAGATCGTAGCTTCGCGTTTCCCAGCGCGCGTCGTAATCATCATCCGTACGCCAGTTGAAGTTGCGCACGTTGTAGAGCGTGACGCGATTGCCATCGACCTGGCCCGCCAGCATACGCGAGACATCGTCGGCCCATTCACGATGATTGGACGGCGCGATGGTGCCCCACCACGCCAGCAGGATCACATAGGCCAACACATACGCTGCAATAGGCACACCGCCGCGTTTGGCCCATATCAAGGCCAGGACGGTCAAAACAAAGATGACCCAGGCAACTGCTGCCATGGTTCTGACCACGGGACCACCCGGCGCCTGATACCAAAGGGCCAACGCGGCCCATCCGCCAGAGATCACGGCGACCAGCACAATCAGCACGTAAAGAATCCATCGCATGATCACCATGCCAGCTCTCCCCCTCGCCGATGTATGGATAATAGACCGGCAACGACCGCTCATCCTGCTTTCTTGCCAGAGAAGAATTGATGAAAGGCCGCAACTCCCATTGGATCGCTCATGTCGTTGCCATCGCAGCCCTAGCTTTGATGGCCGGCTGCGACATGGTCGGGGTGCATCACGTCACACCCAAGGAATACGCCACCCAGCGCCGCAGCGATGTGCTCAGCACGCGCAAGTTGAGCGATGGCACCTTGCAAACACTCAACGTGGTGGCGCTCAACCGCGACGAGTGCGCCGCGAATTTCACCCGTTGCACCAACACGCTACTGCTTTCCGATGGCCTGGACGACGAACGCCGTCTTTCCGCCTTGGCCGAGCTGTGGCTTTCGTATGCGATCCAGCGCGATAGTGCCGACGGTAGTCAGCAGGTAAGCGATCCCGCCGTCGATGCGTACCTGCAGTCGGCACGCTATGCCTATGCCTATCTTTTCTATACCCCGCGCAATCCTGGCGAGCGCGCTTTCGAAACACGGCAATCGCAGGTGCTGGATTTCTACAACTACGCCACGCAGCAAGCTGTCGGCAGCTTCTTCAAGTTACTCCCTGAACTCGGTACTGACTGGAACAGCCGGGCCATCGCCGGCTGGAATCTGCTCAAGCCAAGTACCGATGTTTACCTCGGCTCGGGCGACTACATCCCGAAAGAACTGATCCCTGCCGAAGGACTGCGATTCAGCGGTTTACGCAATGTCTATCGGCGCGACGGCTTCGGTTCGGAATTCGTCGCCATCGGTTCGCCGCCACCCGACACGGATCAGCCATGGCGCGAACCCAACTATGTGCCGCTGACTGCCATCCTGGAATTTCCGGGCGATACATTAAGCGATGTCCTCGGCACGCATGATGTGCGCCTTTTTGCGAAGAATCCCTACGTCGACAGCGCCATCACACTCGACCATCAAACCATTCCGCTCGCCGCCAATTTCACGGCGCCTTACGGTGTGTGGCTGGCGCGTTCGGGTTTCGCGACGCAGTCGATCCGTTCGCTGCTCGGGCGCGGCGGGATCACCAAGCCTGAAGTGCTGTTGATGCAACCGTACGATCCGAACCGGCTGACCGTGATCATGCTGCATGGGCTGGCCAGCAGTCCGGAAGCGTGGATCAATGTCGTCAACGAAGTGATGGGCGACGAACAACTGCGCCGCACGTATCAGGTGTGGGAGGTGTATTACCCCACCAATCAGCCCGTGGCGGTGAATCGTTTGCAGATCAGCAAGGTGATTGAGGAGACCATTCATCACTTCGATCCCACGGGGCACGCCGTCGCATCCCAACACATCGTGCTGATTGGGCACAGCATGGGTGGCGTGATTGCGCGCCTGCTGGTTTCATCCAGCGGCGACAAATTGTGGGTTGCGGTACCGGAACGTAACGATCTGACGCCCGAAAAAAAACAAAAAGTGCGGCAGGTGCTTGCACCCTATCTGCAATTTGAGCCGATGCCACAGGTGACGCGCGCGGTCTTTCTCGCCGCGCCGCATCGAGGCACGCCTGTCGCGCAATGGAAACTCGCGCGCTGGATCGGCAACTTGATCCGCTTGCCCGTCACCTTGCTGGAACAAAGCAAGAACCTGACGGATGCGATGCAAGGCAAAGCAGCGAGCGGCGACACAGCCACGCGCGTGCCCAACAGCATCGACAACCTCAGCGATACCGATCCCTTCATCAAAGCGTCCAGCACACTACCGATATCGCCCACGGTGCACTACCACACCATCGTGGGCGTCTATAAATTGAAGGGTCCGTTGAACGATTCGGACGACGGCGTGGTGCCCTACGCCAGCGCGCACCTTGACGGTGCCGATTCCGAGCTTGCCGTTCCTGCGTGGCACAACGTGCAAGACACGCCACAGGCCATCATCGAGCTGCGCCGCATTCTTCGCCTGCATGCCGCCCAGCTCCACTGCCTGCAGCCACCGGGCAAGGAGCGTGTGCCGTGCCAGGATCAGCCCGTGACTTCGCCATAAAAAAAGCAGGAGCCTTGCGGCCCCTGCGATGTTTTAGACGTTTAGACGATCGCGACCCTCAGAACGGAATATCGTCATCGTCGAAATTGTTGTTGCTTTCCATCGGCGGCGCGGACTGGCGCTGTGGCGCGTTGGCGTAATCGCCGCCACCCTGGCGAGCGCCGCCGCCCTGCGGGCGTTCACGATAACCACCGCCACCACCCGGGGCACCGCCGCCTTCGGCACCGCCGCCGCCCAGCATCTGCAGGTCATTAGCGATGATGTCGGTGGAGTAGCGCTCGACGCCGTCTTTGTCGGTGTATTTATCGGTACGTAGGGAGCCTTCGATATATACCTGACGGCCCTTCTTCAGGTACTCGCCAGCGATCTCCGCCAGGCGGCCGAAAAGTTTCACACGATGCCATTCGGTACGCTCCTGCTTCTGGCCGCTCTGCTTGTCGGTCCATTGCTCGGAGGTAGCGATGCGCAGGCTGGCAATGGCAGTGCCACCGCCGGTATAGCGGACTTCCGGGTCCGCGCCGAGGTTTCCAACCAGGATGACTTTATTGATGCCACGTGCCATGAAATAACCTCAAGCGGTACGGTGTAACGGTGTGATTTGTCATCGTAACATAGGGTTTCAGGGCCGCTACGGGGAACCGCCCCACCAGCTTGCCGTCCTTGGCCGCCCTTCACGGGGTAAAAATCCGGAGGCAGTCACACGGGATGCGGCCGGCCCCTCTATAATCTGGAACCTATGTCCAGCACCCGCCTCATGAACACCTCCGTTCTCCAGACCATCGAACCCGTAGGCGACTTTGCGAGCGTGCGTGCGCTGGCCGAAGGCGACATGCAGCGGATCGATGCCCTGATCCGGCAACGGCTGGCCTCCGACGTGGTGCTGATCAACCAGATCGCCGATCACATCATCGCCAGCGGTGGCAAACGGCTTCGCCCGATGCTGCATGCCCTGGCCGCCGGCGCGGCGGGATACAACGGCGACAAGCACATCAAGCTGGCGACGGTCATCGAGTTCATTCACACCTCCACGCTGTTGCACGACGACGTGGTCGACGAATCGGATCTGCGCCGCGGCCGCAAGACGGCCAACGCGTTGTGGGGCAATGCTGCCAGCGTGCTGGTCGGCGATTTCCTCTACTCGCGCTCGTTCCAGCTGATGGTGGAACTGGACGACATGCGCATCATGCGCATCCTCGCCGACACCACCAATACGATTGCCGAAGGCGAAGTGCTGCAATTGCTCAATATCGGCAATGCCGATGTCGATGAAGCGGCGTATCTCGCTGTGATCGAGCGCAAGACCGCGGTGCTGTTTGCCGCGGCCACGCAATTGGGCGGCCTACTGGGCGGGTTGCCCGAATCGCAGGTGATGGCGCTGCGCCACTACGGCATGCAGCTGGGCTACGCGTTCCAGATCGCCGACGACTTGCTCGACTACGTGAGCGATTCGCGCACGCTGGGCAAGAACATCGGCGACGATCTGGCCGAAGGCAAACCTACCTTGCCGCTGATCTATGCCATGCAACGCGTGGGCACCGAAGAAGCCCGCGAAATGCGTCATGCGATCGAGCACGGCGGCCTGGATTCGCTCGACCACATCCTGAAGGCGATTCACGACTCCGGTGCCATCGAGCGCACGCGTGAATGCGCCATGCGTCATGCGCGTGCTGCACGTGAAGCGCTTGCATCGCTGCCGGCATCGTCGTATCGCGAGGCGTTGGCGACACTCGCCGACTATTCGGTGCAACGCACGTTCTGATTCGCCTTCAACCCCGTTCGGGGGAGGCGCCGACGATTCGCTAACTAGCGACGAATCTTGCTGCGATATTCGCGCCCTCCCCTGCAAGCAGGGGAGGGCTGGGGTGGGGTTGCACGAGCTTGCCGCACACGTGACGGCTTAACCCCACCCCAACCCTCCCCTACTGCACGTAGGGGAGGGGGCAGGTTTCGAGTCCCTTAGATTCTTCGCGAATCGGCGAAGATTTTGAACATGTTTTAAGGTTTGCCGCTGAAAGCAGCATTCAGCCAATCGTGCATCAACCGATAGCTGCGCGCTGCGGCGCGTGGGTCGTACTTGCAGCCCGGCGAGTTTTCTTCGGTCTCGGTGAAGCAATGCACCGAATTGCCGATGACCAGGAATTCCCAGTCGGCCGAACCGCCGCGCATTTCATCCATGAACTTGTCCGCGTCAGGCATGGTGCCTTTGTCGTCTGCGCCGTTCATCGCCAAGACGCGTGCCTTGATGTTCTTGGCCAAGTCAGGATTGTCGGTGGTCAAGCCACCGTGGAATGACACCACCGCCGCCACATCCGCACCGCTGCGCGCCAGATCGAGCACTGTCGTGCCACCGAAGCAAAAACCGATGGCCGCGAGTTTGGTGAGATCAATCGGTGCCGTGCTGGCTTGCGCCTTCAGTTGCGTAAGCGCTTCGTTGATGCGCTTGCGCATCATCACGCGATCGGCATACAGCGGCTTGGTTGCCGCCTGGGCCTGATCGGCGTGGCCGGGCGTGGGGCGCACGTTTTCACCGTACATATCGGTGAGCAGGATCACGTAATCCTTGCCGGCGATCATGTCCGCTTTTTTTATCGCGACGTCGGTGATGCCGTACCAGTTCGGCACCATCACCAGACCAGGACGTTTGGCGCTGCTGGCATCGTCATAGACCAGCACACTTTTGAAGTGCGTACCGTCGAGCGTCCATTCCACAGGGCGATGCACCATTTTTGCCTGTGCGGTGAAACTCAAAGCAGCCAGTAATGCGAGACAGCACAATCGAACGAAACGCATGAGGTCATTCCCCTTTGGAAGCATCAAAGTCCGGCGGCGTGTGCAGCGATACGCCGCTTCAGTGGTGTGAGTCGATCCAGTAACCGCACGCCGATGCCGCGTGCTGCCACGAATGGCTGCGATTCCCAGGCGTAGATGCGTGCAAGCGCGTCGAATCCGTAGGCGTCGAGCGTGTCCTCGCTGCGGCGACGTCGCGCGTAACGACGAAGGATGTGCGCAGCGGCAAAGTCGCGGCCCTCGCTGCGAGCTGCCGACAAGGTGTCGCGCAGTTCAATGACATCGCGCAAACCAAGGTTGACGCCCTGCCCCGCCAGCGGATGCACGGTATGTGCGGCATCGCCGAGCAGAACGAAGCGTTCGGCGTGATAAGCGCTGGCCAATTGCAGTTTCAGGGGAAACGCGGCGCGTGGCGTCGTGGCCGTGATTCGGCCCAGACGAAAATCGGAAGCGATGCCCAGTTCGCTGCAGAATGCCTCGTCGTCCAGCGCTTGTACGCGGCGCGCTTCGGCTTCCGGCAATGACCACACGACGGAGCTGCGTCCGTCGGCCAGCGGCAGCAGCGCCAGCGGCCCGGTTGGCAAAAAGCGCTGCCATGCGGTGCGCTCGTGCGGACGCTCGGTGGTGACGTGCGCGACAACGGCACGCTGTGCGTAGTCACGACCATCCGTGCCGATACCTGCGCGTTCGCGCAAAGGCGAACCTGCACCGTCCGCTGCAATCAGCAAACGCACGGACAGGCTTTCGCCATCGGCAAGTTCCAGCACGACGCGATCCGCACGCGTCTCGAAATCTTTCACCGTTGCAGGGCAAAGCCGTCGCACACCGGCCGCTTCCAACGATTGCCACAATGTCCACTGCACGAGGTTGTTTTCGACGATGTAGCCGAGTGAATCGCGGCCTTCGTCGGCGGCGTCGAAGTGGATCGCCGCGCCGTTTTCGGCATCCCACACATGCATATGCGAATAGGAGCTCGCGCGTGCATTGCGTATGGACGGCCAAACGCCGAGGTCGTCGAGCAAAGCGATGGACGATGGCGCCAAGCCAACGACGCGCAAGTCCACGTCATCGTCGGCGCTCCACAGTGTAGGAGCGCGTGCTTCGAGCAACGCGGTGCTGAAACCCGCGCGACTCAATGCCAATGCCGCCGCAGCACCCACCATGCCGCCACCGACCACCGCAATATCCAGCGCGGGTGACCGGCGATGACCGGTTTTCAATGCCGTCGTCATGGCAGGCGCTCCAGCACGGCGCGCGGCGGTTCACCACGAAAACCCATACCGCGCCGGGCAAGCGCCTGTTGCAGCGGCGGCACGCGGTCGTAGGCCATCAGCGCAAGCGAACGCAACGGTGCCATCCACGGCTGCGGCATGCAGGCGAAACGCACGAGATCGTGACTCATCGCCATGGTGCCTTCGCGATCGGGAGCGCGACGTTCCGCATAGCGTGTCAACAGCGCGGGGGCTCCAGGGTCTTTCGTTTCGGCAATCAATTCTGCGAGCGTCAAGGCATCGCGCAGACCGAGGTTGAAGCCTTGGGCGCCGATCGGATGCACGGTTTGCGCAGCGTTACCAACAAGTACCGCACGCGACGCAATAAGACTGCGCGCCGCAACACGGCGAATCGCGTAAGGATAACGCTTGCCCGGTCGCGTCAAACGCCCCAATCGCCAGCCGAAACGCTCTTGCGCCAGTGCGATGAAATCCGCATCGTCCAGCGCAGCAACGTCATCGGCCGACTCCGATGGGACGGTGAGCACAAGACCACAGCGACGTTCTGCCAGCGGAAGCATCGCGATGGGCCCTTCATCGGAGAAGCGCTCCCATGCGCGATTCGCAGGATCGCGTTCCGGTGTGACGGTGCAGACGAAAAGCGTCTGTGCGTAATCGTGCGTGTCGACATCGATGCCGAGCTGCGCACGCACGAAGGATTCGGTGCCGTCCGCGCCGACCAGCAGCGCGGCGTCGATGTGCTGGATACCGTCAGGCGTCTTGATCTGCGCGCGCCAGCCATCGTCATGCTGCTCAAGGCCGACGAGGCTCGCCGGAGCCATGCGCACCAGTTGCTTGCAGGTGTCGAGTCGACGCAGCAATCCGCTGCCCAATTCGCGTGCCGGCAACGTCCAGCCGAGCGCATCGACGCCATGACGTGCCGCATCCAGCCGGGCGCTGCCAAATTCGCCAGCCCGGCTGACGTGGATATGCCGAATCGGCGTCGCTTGCGCAGCGACGAGCGGCCAGACCCCGATCGCGGTGAGACCGTTGACGGTGGCGCGTGCCAGGGCGAGGTTGCGTTCGTCGTAGCTGGGTTGCGCGCCCGCACGTGGCGCGGCGGCTTCGACCAAGGTGACGCGGCAACCGGCCGCATCGAGCGCGATAGCGAGGCTGGCGCCGACCAAGCCGCCGCCAACAATCAGTACGTTGCCATGGGCGCTGAAGGGAGAGGTGGGATTCATGGGCGGAATCATACGCGCTGACACCGTGTTGTTCGTATCAAACGCGGGCATTGGGCTAAACTGGGCGTCTTCCATTGGCCGCCTATCTTGACGGAGTTCTTCATGGCTATGACTCAAACCCAGCGCCTAGGCATTTTCGCCGCGCTCGCCCTGGTGATGGCGGTCACCCGCGTGCACCTGTCGCTGCTTCACCACGATATTTGGGACGCATCGTGGGGTGTGTTCTTCCTGGCCGGTTTTTGGTTGCGCGGCACCGGCCGCTGGGCCTTTCCCGTGCTGATGGCCGAAGCGGTGCTGGTCGATTACCTGGTCATCACGCACATGGGCATCAATTTCTGGAGCCACTACTGCGTCTCGGCCGGCTACTGGTTCCTGATTCCCGCATACGGCGCACTGTGGCTGGGTGGTAGCTGGCTGGCCAAGCATCAGAATGGTCTGCGTCTGTCGACGCTGGCGCTGGCCGTCGTCGCTTTGCTCGTCAGCGAAAATCTTTGCTATCTGATTTCGAACGGCAGCTTCTATTGGCTGAGCGCGAACGTGCCGCAGCCGAAGACGTTTGCGTCCTGGTTCGAAAATCTGGGTGACTGGTATCTGCCGTTCCTGCAGACCACGGCTGTGTATGTCGGCCTGGGCGCAGTGCTGCATGTCTTGGTGGTGCAGCTTGCACGCTTTACTCAACACAGCGGACAGACGCAGCACTGATCGTGGGCAACCGGCTATCCAAGATTTACACCCGCACCGGCGACGACGGCAGCACGGGTTTGGGTGATGGCTCGCGCGTGGCGAAAGACTCGGCGCGCGTCGGGGCTTATGGCACGGTCGATGAGCTCAACAGCACCATCGGCATGGTACTGGCCTGCGACGGTGTCGACGATGCGGTGCGCGAAACACTGACCCAGGTGCAGCATGAACTGTTCGATCTGGGCGGTGAGCTGTGCATTCCCGGCATGGCGATGATCGACGATGCCGATATCACGCGCCTGGAAGACGTACTCGATCAATTCAACGAACCGCTGCCGCCGCTTAAGGATTTCATCTTGCCGGGCGGCGGCATGGCAGCATCGTGCTGTCACCTGGCGCGCACGGTGTGCCGCCGCGCCGAGCGCGAAGTGATTGCGCTGGGCCGTGTGGAATCGGTCAGGCCGCAGGCGCAGCGTTATCTGAATCGTTTGTCCGATCTGCTTTTTGTGCTGTGCCGCGTCCTGGCGCGCAGCAGCGGCCACGGCGAAGTCCTGTGGCAACACGAGCGTCGCCGCAAACCTACTGCCTGAGTTGACCCATGCTGCAGCTGTATACCCACGCCGTCTGCCTGCAGCACGATCCGGGTCCAGGACACGCCGAATCGCCGGCACGCTTGCGCGCGGTGCTCAAAGCACTCGACCAGGATCGCTTCGCAGTTATCGATCGTGTGGAAGCACCGCGCGCGACACGGGAGCAACTGCTACGTGTTCATAGCGCCGACCATGTCGACCGGATCCTGTCCATCACACCCGCTGACGAAACGGTTCGGCTGGACGAGGACACGCTCATGTCGCCCGCATCGGCCGAAGCGGGGCTGCGTGCCGCTGGTGCCTTGGTGGCTGCCGTCGACGCAGTGATGAAAGGATCGGCGAATCGCGCGTTCTGCGCGGTGCGGCCGCCCGGTCATCACGCCACGGCAGATACGGCGATGGGTTTCTGCCTTTTCAACAACGTTGCGGTGGCGGCAGCACATGCGCTGGCGGCACACGGATTGAAGCGCGTCGCCATCGCAGACTTCGATGTCCACCACGGTAACGGTACGCAGGACATTTTCCAGCGCGAACCGCGCGTCCTGTTTCTGTCCAGCCACCAGTCTCCGCTTTATCCCGGCACGGGCAGTGCGGAGGAAAAAGGGGTCGGCAACGTCATCAATGCGCCGCTGTCGCCGGGCGATGGTTCTTACGAATTTCGCGAGCTGTGGGATGGTGTCCTGCTGCCGCGACTCCATGCGTTCAAACCGCAGCTACTGTTGATCTCCGCCGGCTTCGATGCTCATCGCAACGATCCGCTGGCCGACATTCGTTTGCAGACCGAAGACTACGCGTGGATTACCGAACGCCTGGTGGACGTCGCAAGGACGCACGCCGACGGGCGCGTCGTCTCCACGCTGGAAGGTGGTTATGACCTGACAGCACTGGCAGCCAGCGCCAGCGCACACGTAGCAGCCCTGCTGGAAGAATAAGGCGTCACTTCAGCCGTTCAAAATCCAGCGCCAGCGAATTGATGCAATAACGCAGGCCGGTGGGTTTCGGACCATCCGGAAACAGGTGCCCCAGATGCGATTCGCACGTCGCGCAAAGCACTTCCGTACGGCGCATGCCACGACTATCGTCCTGCCGCAGACTGATCGCGATGCGCGTCATCGGCTGGAAGAAACTCGGCCAGCCCGACCCCGAATCGTATTTTGCTTCGGAGGCAAATAACGGGGCACGGCACGCCACACAAACGTACGTTCCCGGTTCTTTGTGGCGATACCACTTGCCGCTGAAAGGGGGTTCCGTGGCCGAACAACGGCACACCGCGTACTGCTCCGGGCTCAGGCTTTCGCGCCATTGCTCGTCAGTCTTAACGGGTTTGTGCTGTGCCATGCCTGTTCCCCCTACAGATAACGTGCGGTCCCGATGGGCTTTCTGATAGCTTAACGTCCCTTCGTAGCCGATTGATTGCCACCCCGTGAAGCCTACGCCGTCCTTGCGTTCTCTGCCTCCACGCCGCCTGCTGGCAATCGCAGCCGCCACTGCTTTGATGAGCAGCCAGTGCGTTCATGCCTCGTCCCAGACCAAGCATCCCAAGTCAACGCTGGACGGCTCGCAGGTCGTCTGCCCCCTGGGCACGTTTATTTGCCCGCCTCGCCCGGACAATTTCGCGCTATGCCGGCCCAACGGGTTCCTGGAGTTCTACGATCCGTTCCTGACCAAGGACTCCTCGCAACGCGAATCGGCCAAGACCTATGTCAGCTCTGACTACGTTCAAAGCCCGGACCAGACGATTTATCACCTCACCGGTCACGTGAAGGCCATTCGTGCGGACCAGGAATTGCAGGCCAACGCCGCCGACTACAACAGCGACACCACCGATTACGACGCGCGCGGCGGTGTGCATTATCAGGAATCCGAACACCTGATATCGGCCGATCATATTGTCGGCAACACCAGCAACAGCACCGGTGTCGCCACCGGCAACGTGCGCTTCCAGATGCTCGATTCGCATGGCAACGGCACTGCCGTACGCGGGCAGATGCTGGATGCCAATCGGAACAGCTACAGCATCGCCACCTATTCGACCTGCGACATCGGCCGTCATATCTGGGAAATTCGCGCGAAGAAGATCGATACCGACGAGAACACCGGCCGCGGTGTCGCGCGCGGCGCCACCATGACGGCGTTTGGTGTGCCGTTCTTCTACACGCCTTACATGACGTTTCCGTTGAACGATGAACGCCAGAGCGGGTTCCTCTACCCGTACTTCGAACATACGGGTGAAGCCGGTTATCAGTTCCGTATTCCGTATTACTTCAATTTGGCACCCAATTACGACGCTACGCTCGATCCGCGTTACTACACCTTGCGTGGAGCGATGCTCAGCGGTGAAGTCCGTTATATGTTCCCGCGCACCGGAGGCATATTCGAGTTCGATTTTCTGCCTAGCGATAACTATAACGACCAAAAGATCACATCGACGGCGGAAGACACACAAGGAAAGGAGCGTTACTCGTTCAAGTTCGTCAATGGCTTTCTCATCGCGCCAGGATGGTCGCTGGGCACGATCATTAATCGTGCGTCCGATCAGAATTACTTGCATGACTTTGGCGATGACTTATACAGCGTTTCCACGACGCTCCTTCCTTCAATGATCTATCTCAACGGCTCGGGAAACTGGTGGAGCGCATCGATCGGCGGAGATATGTGGCAGAACGTAAACCCGTCCGAGCCCAACAATGTTGCCGAGCCCTATAAACGTCTGCCTCGCGCGACGTTCAATATGGATATTCCGTTCGCACGCTGGTACGACTTCGGCATGAACAGCGAAGCTGTATCGTTCCACAAATCTAACAGTGTGGAAGGCAGCCGTCTGGATCTCTACCCATATGTAGACGCGGACTACCAAGGCCCTTGGTGGTTCATCAGGCCAAAAATCGCCTATCGCTATACAACCTATTCGCTTGCGGCGGGATATCAGAACTACGAAACCGCCGTTACCACTCCAACGGAAACGACGCTCTATCATTTCAATAATGCCGACCCGACTCGATCTTTGCCGATCATAAGTCTGGACCAAGGCTTGATCTTCGATCGCAGCACGTCACTATTCGGCACGGACTATACACAGACGCTGGAACCGCGCCTGTACTACCTGTATGTGCCCTATCGCAACCAGAACAACCTTCCGCTGTTCGATACGAATCTGATGAACTTTGACGACTGGATGTTGTTTACGCCGAACCAGTTTTCGGGCGCCGACCGTCAGATGAATGCGAACAATCTTACTGCCGCGGTCACGACCCGCTTCCTCGACGATGGTGGCGTGGAGCGTTTGACGGCAACGTTTGGCCAGATCCGTTATTTCACGCCGCAGTTAGTGCAGGATGCCTTTACGCCACCAACGTACTGGTCTGGTTCGGACTATGTTGCCGAATTGGGAACTCAGTTGAACGATCAGTGGACAATGAACACGGAATACCTTTGGAATCCAGCGACCAAAAAGACGGAGCTAGGCACGTTTACACTCCAGCGGCGCCTCGGATTCGATGGCGTGCTCAATTTCTCCTACCGCTTCCGCCAAAATCTCACTCTACTGAGCATTTTTAGCCCCCAGGAGGCGTACGAGAAATCGGTGGAACAATACGATATTTCGGCGGTCTATCCGCTTACGGATCGTTGGCGCCTGATCGGCGACTACACCTATTCAGTCCTGGATAGGCGGGTGGTGGAAGCCGTTGCGGGCGTCCAGTACGAGGGATGCTGTGTGAAGGTCAGCGTCGTGGCCCGCCACTACGTGACGGGCTATGACGGCGTTGTCTACACGCTGCCGAACCAGCCCCTTCCGGGCAGCGATACGGCCGTCATGTTCGAGATCGAATTCAAGGGCATGGGCAACACCAGCGGGCAGACGGACAGCCTGTTGCGGCGTGATATCCTTGGGTATCAATAAGCGCGCCCAGGCTGGGTTTGGGCGCCTGAACGAAACAGCCTGAAAGGCCGTTTTACAAGATCAACATTACTCATTCCTTCGCCGCGGGCGATAGAAGGCTGTTCACTGATGAAGCAGATTTTTGCCTTGTTCCTGCTGACGATCGTCGCAGCGGCCCCCTCTCTGGCCCAGGCCCAGCTCCTGTCGCCCCAGGATGCCAGCTCGACCGGCCAGCAGCCGATCGACCGTATCGTCGCGGTCGTCGAGGACGATGTAATCCTGCAAAGTGAGCTGAACGACGCCGTCGCCGCCATCCAGCAGCAGTACGCCAGCCAGCCGGGTCAGCTGCCGCCGATCGATGTATTGCGCCGGCAGGTGCTCGATCGGCTGGTGCTGATGAAGCTCCAGCTGCAGCGTGCGGACGATCAGGGCGTTCGTGTGTCCGACGCCGATGTCGATCAGGCCGTCCAGAACGTGGCCACCCAGAACAAGATGACCCCCGATCAATTGCATGCCGCGGTGGAACAGAGCGGCCTGAGCTACAACGCCTTCCGTCAGCAACTGCACGATCAGCTGGTCGTCCAGAAGCTGCATCAGAGCGTCGTGCGCGACTCCGTCAGCGTCACGGATAGCGAAATCAACAACCTGCTCAATAGTCCCAGCTACAAGGCTGGCGAAGTGCATCTGTCGCACATCCAGATCAGCATTCCCAGCGGTGCGGGCCCGGCCGACATCCAGAGTGCGCAGACGAAGGCCGAACAGGCGCTTGCGGCCATCAAGGGCGGTATGGACTTCAAGGCAGCGGCGATCCGTTTCTCCGACGCGCCCGATGCGCTGGACGGCGGCGATCTTGGCTGGCGCCGCATGGACGAAGTGCCCCCGGCGTTCGTCGACACGATCAACAGCATGAAGAGCGGCGAAGTCAGCGGGATCCTGCACGGTCCCACCGGTTTTCACATCATCCAGCTGATGGGCCAGCGCTCGCAGTCCAAGGACATGGTGACCGAGTACCACGTCCGTCAGATCATGATTCGCCCGAGCGAACTGGTCTCCGCGGCGCAGGCGCAGCAAAAGGCCCAAGACATCTACAACCGCATCGTCAAGAAGCACGAGGACTTCGCCAAGCTGGCGAAGGAAGACTCCAGTGACGACACGACGGCGAACAACGGCGGCGACATGGGCTGGTTCCAGCAGGGCGACTGGGGCACGCTGATTGGCCAGAAGGTGGATGAGCTGAAGGACGGTGAGATCTCCCAGCCGTTCCAGAGCGAAGCCGGCTGGCATATCATCCAGCGCCTGGGCACGCGTACCACAGACTTGACCACGCAAGTAGCGCGTGACCAGGCCCGCCAGGCCATCGGCAACCGCAAGGCGGATCAGGCCTACGACGACTACCTGCGTGAAATGCGTTCCAGCTCGTACGTGAAGATCCTCGTGCCGGAGTTGATGGACCCCAACGCCCCCGCATCCCCTTCGGACGACAAGTCGTCGTCCTGACGATGCCATCGCGCGCGACTCGATCGTGAACAGTCCCGCGTTGCTACCACGGCTCGCCCTGACTGCAGGGGAGCCGGCGGGAATCGGTCCTGAGCTGCTTGTCCGATTGGCCGCCACACCGTTGGCGGCCAATTTCGTTGCGATTGCCGATCGTGATCTACTGCAACGCGCTGCCGCGCGTTGCAGCGTGAAGCTCGACCTGATCGACGACGATGGCGGTCAGATCGATACACGCGCACCAGGGTCCATGCGCGTTCGCCATATACCGCTGGCCGTCGAGGAAATTCCGGGACGTCCCGATCCACACAACGCCAGGCATGTGCTCGCCACGCTGACTGAAGCAGCGGAGGGCTGTCGGGGCCGCCGCTACGCTGCGGTTGTCACCGCGCCACTGCAAAAGTCCTCCATCAACGATGCTGGCATTCCCTTTAGCGGGCACACCGAGTTCTTCGCGGCACAGAGTCATGCGGATGTCGTGATGATGCTGGCGAGCCCTGAATTGCGTGTGGCATTGGCGACCACTCATTTGCCGCTGATAAACGTCTCGGCCGCAATCACTCCTGCTTCGCTGGAACGGACATTACGCATCGTGCACGACGAACTACGCGCGAAGTTCGGTTTCGCCGAACCGCGTATTGCCGTGCTGGGTCTCAATCCGCACGCGGGTGAAAACGGTCATCTCGGGCGTGAGGAAATCGATACGATCATTCCCGTCTTGGAAAAGCTGCGCGCACAAGGCATGCGATTGAGCGGACCGCTGCCTGCCGATACCGCGTTCGTGCCGGCACAACGCCAGCACTACGATGCAGTGCTGGCGATGTATCACGATCAGGCATTGCCGGTACTCAAGAGCGAAGCGTTTGATCGCACGGTCAACCTCACGCTGGGCCTTCCTTTTATTCGCACCTCGGTCGATCACGGCACGGCGCTGGATCTTGCGGGCAGCGGCAAAGCCGATCCATCCAGTCTGATCGCCGCAGCTCATATGGCGCTCGATCTGGTCGCACGTCGTGCGATGTCATCTTCGCAGGGACATTCATGAGCGCCCGTCCCAAAAAGAGTTTCGGCCAGCACTTCCTGCACGAGCGTCGTTACATCGAACGCATCGTCAGTGCCATTTCGCCACGCCCCGATGACTTCATTGTCGAAATCGGCCCTGGCGAAGGCGCGTTGACGTTTCCGTTGCTCGCGGCGGCCGGAAAGCTCACGGCCATCGAATTGGACACCGATCTGATTCCCAGCCTGCAGGCGAACGCTGCCGCTATTGGCGAATTGTCGATCGTGCATGCCGATGTGCTGAAAGTGGACTTCACCGCGATGGCGCATCGCCACGGGGTGTCGCAGCTTCGCATCGCGGGAAACCTGCCGTATTACATCTCCAGCCCGATCCTGTTCCACTGCGTCGATCACGCAGCGGCGATTACCGACATGCATTTCATGTTGCAGAAAGAAGTCGTCGATCGCATGGCGGCAGAACCGGGCAGCAAAGTGTACGGACGTTTGTCCGTGATGCTGCAGCTCGCCTGCCGCGTCGTTCCGCTCTTTGACGTTCCTCCTGGCGCATTCCGTCCGCCGCCGAAAGTGGATTCGTCCGTCGTGCGCCTGGTGCCGCTTGCGGCGCACGAGCGTCACGATGCCAGCCCGGAGCGCGTGCATGCCGTGGTCAAAGCAGCGTTCGCACAACGTCGCAAGACGCTCGGCAACGCGCTGCGTCAGTTGATGGACGCCGACGCCATTCGACGCGCCGATGTCGATCCTAAGGCCCGCGCTGAAACACTTGCGCCGGAAGATTTCGTGCGTCTGGCCAAAGTGAACGTCGACCAGCATTTATGACACGCCGCTCGTCGCGAGACCGGCGCGCGGTGCCTTTGGGCGGCCTTAACCCTTACAATCGGCGCATGAACGAGAAATCCCCCTACACCATTAATGTGCAGGTGCAAACCCGCTTCATCCCCGACCAGTCCGTTCCCGGGGAGAACCGCTACGTGTTCGCCTACACCATCACGCTGCACAACGACGGGATGATTCCCGCTCGTCTGCTCACCCGTCACTGGGTGATCACGGATGCCAATGGCAAGATCGAGGAGGTCAATGGCGAGGGTGTGGTTGGCGAACAACCGTGGATGCGTCCAGGCGACGATTTCGAATACACCTCCGGCGCGGTATTGGAAACCGCGGTAGGGACCATGCATGGCAGCTACCAGATGGTTGCGGACGACGGCACCCGATTCGAGGCACCAATACCTGCGTTCACACTTTCCATTCCGCGCACACTGCATTGAGGCCCTGCTGATGATGCATGCGCAGCACGCGCACATGGCAATGCGCTGATGGCCACTTACGCGATCGGCGACGTCCAAGGTTGTTATCCGGAGCTGCAGCGATTGCTGGAGAAGTTGCGCTTCGACCCTGCGCAGGATCGGCTCTGGTTTTGCGGCGACCTGGTCAATCGTGGCGGCGAATCGCTCGCGACATTGCGCCTGGTGCATTCGCTGCGCGACAGCACCACCCTGACGCTCGGCAATCATGATCTGAGTTTGCTCGCCATTGCCCTGCGCAAGCAGGACGCTCAGTCACGCGTGAATCCAGAACTTCGCGAGGTGCTCTTCGCAGAAGATGCGCCAACACTGTTCGAATGGCTGCGCAGCCAGAAGCTGTTGCATCACGATGAAACACTGGGTTGGACCATGGTGCACGCGGGGCTCGCTCCCAGTTGGACGCTCAAGCAAGCGCAGCGCTCTGCCGCCGAAGTGGAGCGTGAGCTTTCAAGCCCGCGGCATGCGCGCCTGCTGAAAAATCTGTTCGGCAATCGCCCTGCTGCGTGGTCGAGTCGCTTGCAGGGTATCGATCGCATGCGCGCATCGATCAATACCATGACGCGGATGCGCTTCTGCGACGTCAACGGCCGCATCGACTTCGAAAGCAAGGGTGCGCCGGGCACGCAAAAACCCGGCATGTACCCGTGGTTCGAAGTGCCTGGTTTGCGTCGTCGCGAGACACGCATTGTCTGCGGCCACTGGTCCGCGCTCGGGCGTTTTGCCGGCCTGGACGTCTACGGCATCGACACAGGTTGCGTATGGGGCGGCAAGCTCACGGCGCTGCGCCTGGATCAGGAAGAACCGCAGTACATTGCCGTGAATGCGGAGCCGCATCGCAAGCGGCCGCCCGGCGGCGGCGATTGATCCATCCGCAACCGCTGCTTACATAAAATCCTGCGTCACTAAAAAACAAACGCCCTCTGCGGAAAGCAGAGGGCGTGACGTTGTCATGCCTTAAAAGAGCGCGTGCCGGATCAGGCCAGCTGCCCGTGGCAATGCTTGTATTTCTTGCCGGAACCGCACGGGCACGGATCGTTGCGGCCCACCTTGGGACCCGTCGACGCCGGTTCCTGGGTAATCGCAACCTGCTCGACCGCTTCCAGACCGAGCACGCCACCCGCTGGCGCACCGCCGCCGCTGGCCTGCATCTGGCGCTGCAGACGCTCCGCCATGCGCTGCTGTTCGGCTTCCATCGCTGCCACTTCTTCTTCGCTGCGAATGCGGATGCGCGCCAGCATCTGGGTGACTTCCGACTTGATACGGCCCAGCATCTGCTGGAACAGCGTGAACGATTCGCGCTTGAACGCCTGCTTGGGATCCTGCTGCGCATAACCGCGCAGATAGATGCCCTGACGCATGTAATCCATGCTCGCAAGGTGTTCCTTCCATGCGTTGTCCACCACGCTCAGCATGATGTGCTTCTCGAGCTGACGCATGGTTTCCGGACCGACCTGCTTTTCCTTGGCCTGGAACAAATCGTTGAACAACGAGCGTACGTGATCCATCACGGTATTAGCATCGGCTTCGTGCTGCTGCTCCAGCCACGGCTTGATCGACGCGGACATGCCGAACTCGCTCTCGAGCTCGCGCTCAAGACCGGTGATATCCCACTGCTCGTCGATGCTGTCGGCGGGAACGTAACGGCGAACCACACCGTCAACGACATCGTCGCGAATATCAGTCACGGTGGCGGAGACGTCATCGCCCTCCAGCAGCTCGTCGCGCTGGCGATAGATCACCTTGCGCTGATCGTTGGCGACGTCGTCGTATTCCAACAGATTTTTACGGATATCGAAGTTGTGCTGTTCGACCTTGCGCTGCGCCTTTTCGATCTGGCGGCTGATCATGCGATCTTCCAGCGCCTCGTCTTCCTTCATGCCGAAGCGCTTCATCCAGCGCACGAGACCTTCGCCGCCGAAGATGCGCAGCAGGTTGTCCTGCAGCGACAGATAGAAGCGCGAGGAACCCGGGTCGCCCTGACGGCCGGAACGACCGCGCAGCTGGTTGTCGATACGACGGGATTCGTGACGCTCGGTGCCAACAATGTGCAGACCGCCAGCGGCGATGACCTGCTCATGGCGCTTTTTCCATTCGGACTTCACGCGGGCGCGATCGGTCTCGCTGGCGTCTTCCGGAAGCGCGGCCAGCGCGGCTTCCAGGCTACCGCCCAGCACGATGTCGGTACCGCGACCAGCCATGTTCGTCGCAATCGTAACCGCACCCGGCATACCCGCCTGGGCGACGATGTGCGCTTCGCGCTCATGCTGCTTGGCATTGAGCACTTCGTGCGGAATCTTTTCTTTGCTCAGCAGATTCGCCAATAGCTCAGACACGTCGATCGACGCCGTACCGACCAGCACCGGCTGGCCACGCTTGTGGCAATCGCGAATGTCTTCGATCACAGCCTTGTACTTCACTTCCTGGCTGAGGAAGACCATGTCGGCGTTGTCCAGACGGATCATCGGCTTGTGCGTGGGGATCACCACCACCTCAAGGCCGTAGATCTGCTGGAATTCGTAGGCTTCAGTGTCGGCCGTACCGGTCATGCCGGCCAGCTTCTTGTACATGCGGAACAGGTTCTGGAACGTCACCGTCGCCAGGGTCTGGTTCTCGCGTTGAATGGGCACGCCTTCTTTCGCTTCCACGGCCTGATGCAGACCGTCGGACCAGCGGCGGCCTGCCAGCGTACGACCGGTAAATTCGTCGACGATGATTACTTCGCCATCGCGCACGATGTAATCGACATCGCGCTGATAGATCGCATTGGCGCGCAGCGCGGCATTGAGGTGATGCACGATCGCCAGATTGCGCGCGTCGTAAAGACTGCTGTCTTCGTCGATGACTTTGACCTGCAGCAGCAATTCTTCCGCATGCTGCATGCCCTCTTCCGACAGATGCACCTGCTTCTGCTTTTCGTCGACCCAGTAGTCACCGGAGCCGTCTTCGACCGCCTGACGCGTCATGCGCGGCACGATCTTGTTCACGGCGATGTACAGATCCTGTGACTCTTCCGCCGGACCGGAAATGATCAACGGCGTACGCGCTTCGTCGATCAGGATCGAGTCCACTTCGTCGACGATGGCGTAATTCAGTGCGCGCTGTACGCGCTGCTCTTTGGACAACGCCATGTTGTCGCGCAGGTAATCGAAACCGAATTCGTTGTTCGTACCGTAGGTGATGTCCGCGGCGTACGCTGCGAACTTGTCGGCGTGCTCCATGCCCGGCCACACGACACCCACGGTCAGACCGAGGAAGTTGTAGAGCTTGCCCATCTGCGCCGCGTCGCGCTTGGCCAGATAGTCGTTGACCGTCACGACATGGGTGCCCTTGCCTTCCAGCGCATTGAGATACACCGGCGCGGTGGCGACGAGCGTCTTGCCTTCACCCGTGCGCATTTCGGCGATCTTGCCCATGTGCAGCACCATGCCGCCGACGAGCTGCACGTCGTAATGACGCATGCCGAGCACACGCTTGGCGCCTTCGCGCACGACAGCGAAGGCTTCGGGCAACAGCTTGTCGAGCGACTCTCCGTCGGCGATGCGCTGCTTGAACTCGGTCGTCTTGGCGCGCAAGCCTTCGTCGCTGAGTTTTTCGAACTCAGGCTCGAACGCGTTGATACGCCCCACGCTCTTGGACAGCTGGCGCAATACTCGTTCGTTACGGCTGCCAAAAAGGCTCGTCAGTGCACGGTTAAGCATCGATCTTCCGGATCTGAAAACATGGGGAGCCATCCGGAACGATTCCGGATGGGCAAAGCCACGATGATACTAGGGTCCGCCGGGTATCCCAAACGCCTCGGGCCGGTGGTACACCCGGCTCACCGGACGCTGTGACTAGGGGTGGCGGTAGGGCAGCACCCTTTCAAGGGTGCCGGCAGATGCCGCTCAGCGGTGGTTCTTGACGAAGGCCAGCGGATTCACGACGCGGCCGTCGTACCAGACTTCGAAATGAACGTGCGAACCGGTGGACCGGCCGGTGGAACCCGCTTCGGCGATTTCATCGCCAACGCGCACATGCTGACCGGGACGCACCAGCAATCTGCTGTTGTGCGCATAGCGGGTCATGTAGCCGTTGCCGTGGTCGATCTCCACCACATTGCCGTATCCGCTGCGCACGCCGGCATAGGTCACCATGCCTTCGGCAACGGTATGCACCGGCGTGCCGTAAGGAACTGCGATATCCAGACCGGTGTGCCGGGCGGCGCTGCCATCGAACGGATCGGCGCGCACACCAAAGTAAGAAGAGATGTATCCGTCTGCCGGCATGCCGGTCGGCTTCAGATCGGAATCGATGCGCGCATTCATCAAGAGGCTCTGCATCGCACTGAGCTGTGCTTCTTGCGTGTCGAACTGCGTCGCGAGCTGATCGATGCTGGCATCCAGCGTCTGCGGGAGCGCATAGGCGCTGCTACCGGAGCTAACTTCGACACCGCCCACCGGCGGCGGCTGATCGAAATTGAATTCACCGTTGTCGAGCTTGCCCACCTGCGCCAGACGCTCACCCAATGCATTGAGGCGTGTGGCCTGGGCTTGCAGCTGACCGAGCTTGATCGCCAGCGCGTCGAGCTGCCGGTGAGCGTCCACTTTGAGGTCGCCCAGTTGTTTGTCCTGATCCTGCACGCGCTGGTGGAGCGCATCGATTTCGGCGACCGCACGACCGCGAGGGCTGGCGACCGCTAGCGCAAGTCCGGCGCCGATAGTGGCCAATGCCAGCACGGCGGTTGCTCCAATACCCAAGACACGCCAGCGCAATCGCTGGTTTGTAAGGTCCAGTGTTTTGGGCACCTTCCCTGCGCGTGAGACGAGTATGATTTGCATGTCGTTACCAAATTTGAAGTTTTTTTACTGATGCAGCGCGACGAATCCGCCGCTAAAAACCACATCGGGCATGGACCGCAATCCATTGCTCAGATCAGTCCTGTTGCTGCACTAGCCAAAAAAGCCGTCAAGCTCGAAGCCTTGGACCGCGCACTCCGTCAAACGTTGTCATCACCCCTGCGTGAACAGGTCAGGTTCGCCAATTGGCGCGGTGACAGCCTCGTTTTTCTTGCATCCTCTCCCGCATGGGCGTCCAGGCTGCGCTTGCAACAGGCGCAAATCCTCGCCGCCGCGCGCGCCATAGGCGCTCATGCAGGCTCAGTCATTGTGAAAGTGGCCCCCCTTCCTCCGCCTGATCCCCAGCCGGAGCAATCAAAACCGCTTTCCCTTGCCGCAGCACTTCATCTGAAGGCTGCCGCAAATTCAGTCGCAGACACCGAATTAAAGGCGCTGTTCCTGGAGTTGGCGTCCATCGCCGAAGTTACGAATTCCAAGCCCCGCCAGACACCCTGAGCTGAAGCGTCACCCGGTGACAGGCATGAAGCGGCCTGACCCCGGCGCGGGAGTCGGTTTTATACCACGCCGTACCCTAGGCGGGTCTCTAGGACGCGTCTCGATAGCGTGAATGGAAAGCCGACAAAAGTGTGATCTACGTCACAAAACGAACAAGCCGACCCTTTGAGGGGCCGGCCTGGTCAGATTTTGCGCAGCTTTTAGATCGCCTGGGCGGGATGCGCGTAGGAGATCGGCGCAGTGGCCGGATCGTCCTGATAGCTCACTTCTTCCCATGCGGAAGCGTCGGCCATCAGTGCGCGAAGAAGTTTGTTGTTCAACTCGTGACCGGACTTATGCGCGTAGTACGCACCGATCAAACTGTGACCGAGCAGATACAGATCGCCGATCGCATCGAGAATCTTATGTTTGACGAATTCGTCTTCGTAACGAAGACCGTCTTCGTTCAGCACGCGGTAGTCGTCGAGCACCACGGCGTTGTCCATCGAACCGCCAAGCGCGAGGTTATGTTCGCGCAGCATTTCGATGTCGCGCATGAAACCGAAGGTGCGTGCGCGGCTGACTTCCTTGACGAAGGACGTCGTGGAGAAGTCAATCTCGGCGCGCGAGGTGCGCTTGGAGATGATCGGGTGATTGAACTCGATCGAGAAACCGACCTTGAAGCCTTCAAAAGGCTCAAAACTGGCCCATTTATCGCCTTCCTGCACTTTGATCGGCTTCTTGATGCGAATGAAGCGCTTGGCCACAGCCTGCTCTTCAATGCCTGCCGATTGCAGAAGGAAGACGAACGGACCGGCACTGCCGTCCATGATCGGAACTTCCGGTGCGGAAAGATCGACGTAAGCATTGTCGATGCCCAGACCGGCCATCGCCGACAGCAGATGTTCGACGGTGGAAACACGAACGTCACCATTGACCAGCGTGGTGGACAAACGCGTGTCACCGACGTGATCCGGACGTGCATGAATATCGACCGGCGGATTAAGGTCGGTGCGACGGAACACAATGCCAGTGTTTGGCGCTGCGGGACGCAACGTCATATACACCTTGTCGCCGGTATGCAGGCCGACGCCAGTCGCACGGATGATGTTTTTAAGCGTACGCTGCTTGATCATTTATTGGGTACCTATAAGGGGCAGCAGCCAATTCGAGCTGGGATGCTAACACAGTCTTAACCTGTGGGAAAACAAACCGTACCGTACAGTCCGGCCAAGCCTTCATTTTCCTTTCATCATCCACAAATGCGATTCGTTCGCACTCGGTTGATGCAAGCACCCAATAGATCAAGCACTTGCGATTCGACAAAAGATCCCGTTGCCAGGGACGGGAGGTCCGGCAACGGGATTTTGGACTGGCAGGGCGGCAAGTCCACACACCACTCTGGCCAACCGTGCACCATCCTGGTCGCACTGTCTTTCGCATTCAACGCACGAATACGACGTCAGCTGACATCAGCGATGCCCTCGACCACGACCCCTTCAGGCGGCGACCAAGCGGCGGACGGGAGCATTCCCCTTTCGTCCGGCACGGCATCACTGACAAGTTAATACGTCGTTAGTTCATAACATTCACATATCTTTACGTAATTAATCCGCCTGTCGACGCAAGAAAGCGGGGATGTCCAGGTAGTCGAAGCTCGGATCGGCGCTCTTGGCCGAGCCATCGCCACCCCGCGGGTTGCTGGCCACCACCTCCGGCTGGGCGTAATCGACCACTTCGTTGCCGGTGCCGGTACGCAGAACCATCGGACGGGGACGCTGACGCATCTCCACCTGGGTCGCGACCGGACGGATCGGCTGGCGAGCGGCGACGCGGTTAAGGCCGGTGGCCACCACGGTCACGCGGACGTCGTCCTGCATTTCCGGATCGAGCGAGGTACCGATCACCACCGTGGCGTCTTCGCTGGCGAAGTCGTGGATGATGCGGCCGATCTCGTCGAACTCGCGCATGGTGAGGTTCGGACCCGCGGTCACGTTGACCAGGATGCCGCACGCACCATTGAGGTTGACGTCTTCCAGCAGCGGATTGTTGATGGCCGCTTCGGCGGCAGCCTGCGCGCGGTCATCGCCGCGAGCGGTACCCGAACCCATCATCGACAGGCCCATCTCGCTCATGACCGTACGCACGTCGGCAAAGTCGACGTTGATCAGGCCTGGGCTGGTAATGAGATCCGCAATACCTTGCACCGCACCCTGCAGCACATCGTTGGCGGCCTTGAACGCATTGAGCAGCGTCACTTCGCGGCCGAGCACCGACAGCAGCTTCTCGTTCGGCACCGTGATCAGCGAGTCGACGTGCTGCGAGAGGTCTTCGATACCCTTCAGCGCAACCTGCATGCGACGGCGGCCCTCGAACGGGAACGGCTTGGTCACCACCGCTACCGTCAGAATGCCCTTCTCTTTGGCCAACTGCGCGACAACCGGTGCCGCGCCCGTGCCCGTGCCACCACCCATGCCGCAGGTGATGAACACCATGTCTGCGCCTTCGAGCATTTCCTCGATGCGCTCGCGATCTTCCAGCGCGGCCTGACGACCGACTTCCGGATTCGCACCCGCGCCCAGGCCCTTGGTGACATTGGCGCCCAGTTGCAAATGCATACGACCACCGCAGCCCTTCATGGCCTGCGCGTCGGTGTTGGCGACGACGAAGTCGACGCCTTCGATGTTGGAGTTGAGCATGTGTGCCACGGCATTACCGCCACCGCCACCCACGCCAATGACTTTGATCACCGCATTCGGTGCAAGTTTTTCGACCAGTTCGAACATTTCCCGTCCTCCGTAGAACTCTCGTTGTCGTTGTAACCGCAAGACAACTCCGTGTTGTCTCTTTGGTGGTGAGCGAACCTCCATTCGCCCGTGCTGCGCCTCCGTGCGCCGCTAAAACTTAGAAATTCTTGGTTATCCAACCGCGCAATTTATCGACCAAGCCGCCCACGCTGCCGCCCGCCGGACCGGCTACGCGCATGCCGCCCGAACGCGCGCCGTGCAGCAGCAAACCGACGCCGGTGGAATGCAGCGGATTGGCGATCACTTCGCCGAAGCCGTTGACGTGTTGCGGCACGCCGATGCGTACCATCTTGTGGAAGATCTCCTCGGCGAGCTCGAGCGCACCTTCCATGCGCGAAGCGCCACCAGTCAGCACGACGCCCGCCGCGACCAGACTGTCGTAACCGGAACGGCGCAACTCGTCCTGCACCATCTCGAAGATTTCTTCGTAACGCGCCTGCACGCTCTGCGCGAGCGACTGACGCGCCAGACGGCGCGGCGGACGATCGCCCACGCTCGGCACCTGGATCGTTTCTTCCGCGTGTGCCAACTGCGCCAGCGCGCAGGCGTATTTGATCTTGATTTCTTCCGCGTGCGCGGTCGGCGTATGCACGCCATAAGCGATATCGTTGGTGACCTGGTCGCCGCCGACCGGCAACGATTTGGTGTAACGAATGGCGCCCTGCGTGTAGATCGCGATGTCTGTCGTGCCGGCGCCGATATCGACGAGACACACGCCGAGCTCGCGCTCGTCATCGGTGAGCACCGATTTCGCACTGGCCACCGCCGACGGCACCAGCTCATCGACCGACAAACCGCAACGCTGGATGCACTTGCTGATGTTCTGGACCGCCGCCGCCGCACCCGTCACCAGATGCACCGAGGCTTCCAGGCGCACGCCACTCATGCCGACCGGCGAGCGAATGCCGTCCTGGCCGTCGATGCGGTATTCCTGCGACTCCTTATATAAGACCTTCCGGTCAGCCGGGATCGCCACCGCGCTGGCCGCTTCCAGCACCTGATCCAGATCGCCGGGCGCCACTTCGCGATCCCGAATGGCCGCTGTGCCGTGCGAGTTGCGCGTCTCCAGATGGCTGCCGGAAATGGAGGCATAGACCGAGCGGATATCGCAGCCCGCCATCAGCTCGGCTTCTTCCACCGCACGCTGGATCGAGTGCACCGTGGATTCGATATCTACCACCGACCCGCGCTTCATGCCGCGCGAGACGTGCGAGCCGATGCCGATCACTTCGATCGGTTCGCCCGGTTCGTACTCGCCCACAATCGCCACCACCTTGGAGGTGCCGATATCCAGGCCGACTACCAACTGCTTTTCGTTCTTGCCTTTCATGTGCGGGGCGTGCCTCCGGCAGTAGGAGCGGTCGGGGCGGCCGGCGCTTGCGGCCATTTCACGGCGAAACCGTTGGTGTAACGAAGATCGGCGTACTCAAAACCTTGATCGTGGCCAGACATCACCTGCGCATACACATCGAGGAAGCGGCGCAGACGATGACCGGCCTGATTGCGATCGCCGATCACGATCTGTGCGCCTGAATCCGTGGTGACACTCCAACTGCCGCGCTCGGTAAGCGTCACGCCGGTGATCTTCAAATGCGTCCCGATAAAGGCTTTCTGCACATCGGCGAAGAAGCTGATGACTTCGGCCAGGTGATCGTCCGGACCATGCAAGTCAGGCAACTGGTTGTAATCGGCGGCGTCGGGCACGCTGAACACCTTGCCTTCGCCACTGATCAATTGATTCGAATTCCAGCGCGCGAAGGGCTGACGCTCGTAAATGCGCAACAACAACGTATCCGGCCAACGCTTGCTCGCTTCCACCGATTCCACCCACGGCAGCGCAGCCACGGCGCTTTGCACGGCATCCAGATTCAATGCGAAGAAGCCCTTCCCCAGGCGCGGTTTCACGGTGGCGCGAATCTGCTCCGCGCTCACGTGCTTGAACTCGGCCTGCACCGTCAACTGAGTCACCGGCCAGCGGTCGGCGGCAAACCAGCCGCACAACACACCGACGATCGGCAGGACCACCAGGGCGATGGCCAGACACCAGGCGACGAGGCGGATGCTTCCCCTCATGCATCCTCCCTGAAACTGGTTTCGAGCACGCGCCAGCACAGCTGCTGATAATCGATGCCAGCTACGGCAGCTGCTTTCGGTACGAGCGAATGCGACGTCATGCCGGGCGCGGTGTTCACTTCAAGCAACCAGTTGCGGCCTTGGCGATCGCGCATCACATCGACGCGTCCCCAGCCGTAGCAACCCAGCGCGTCGAATGCTTCGAGCGACAGTGCTCGCAACGACGGCTCGGCGTCGCCCTGCAAACCCGGGCAGATGTACTGCGTGTCTTCGGCCACGTACTTGGCGTTGTAATCGTAGAACGCGCCCTTCGGCACGATATGGATGCTCGGCAACACTTGGCGGCCAAGAATGCCCACGGTGAGCTCATCGCCTTCGATCAGCGTTTCCATCAACAGATCGCCGGGATATTTCTCTGCCAACGCCACGGCTGCATCGAGATCTTTCTCTTCGAAGACGCGCGTCACGCCAACGCTCGAACCTTCGCTGGCAGGCTTCACGATCAATGGGAAACCAATCTCTTTCGCGGCAGCATGCACATCGGTGCCACGCGGTAGCGGGACGAACTTCGGCGTCGGCAAACCAAGCGACTGCCACACGCGCTTCGAACGCGTCTTGTCCATCGACAACGCAGATCCAAGCACGCCCGAACCTGTGTACGGCACGTTGAGCGATTCCAGCGCACCTTGCAGCACACCGTCCTCACCACCGCCATGCTGGCCGTGAAGAATGTTGAACACGCGTGCGAAGTGGCCAGCGCGCAGCGCATCGAGCAATGCCGGAATACCGTCGATGGCGTGCGCATCCACGCCGCGCGCCTTCAGCGCCGCGAGCACGTTGCGACCGGAGTCGAGCGATACCTCGCGCTCGGCCGAGCTACCGCCCATCACCACGGCGACGCGACCAAATTGTGCGGGGTCCTGGATCTTCATCACTCACTCGTCCTCAAATGTCCCAGTTGAGCCAACTCGACGGCTGCAGCGCCGATATCGCCTGCGCCCAGCAGCAACAGGAGATCGCCGTCGCGCAACAACGCAGGCAGCGCGTCTTTCAATTCACGCGGATGTCCCACCAACACCGGATCAACCTTGCCGCGCGCGCGCACGGCACGCGCCAGCGCGCGTCCATCGGCACCAGCAATCGGCGCTTCGCCGGCGGGATACACATCCGTCAAAACAAGCACGTCGGCTTCGGCCAGCACGTTCGCGAAGTCGTCGAGCAAATCGCGCGTGCGGCTGTAACGATGCGGCTGAAATCCGACAACAAGGCGACGCTCCGGCCAACCGCCACGCGCCGCTGCAAACACGGCAGCGAGTTCGCGCGGGTGATGGCCGTAGTCATCGACCAACATCGCCGTTCCTTTATCGAGCGCAATCTCGCCGCGACGGTGGAAGCGACGACCGACACCCTCGAAGTGCGCAAACGCATGCGCAATCGCCTCGGCCTCGACACCGAGCTGCCAGCCGATCGTCGCGGCGGCAAGCGCATTGAGCACATTGTGGCGGCCGGGCAGATTGAGTTTCACCGGCATCGGGTTCTTGACGCCCGGCAAGATCAGGTCGAAATGCATCTCGAACCCTTTCTGCACAATGTTCGCCGCACGCACGTCAGCATCTTTCGTATCGATGCCGTACGTCATCACGCGACGCGCGGTGATCTTCGCGAGGTCGACCACTTCCGGATCGTCCACGCACAACACGGCCAGACCGTAGAACGGCAAGCGATGCAGGAAGTCGGAAAACGCCTTGCGCACCAGCGCGAAATCACCCTGATAGTTTTCAAGGTGATCGGCGTCGATATTCGTCACTACCGCAATCACCGGCGAAAGCAGCAGGAACGAACCATCCGATTCATCCGCTTCGGCCACCAGGTATTGGCCGGTACCCAAGCGCGCGTTCGCGCCTGCGGCGTTGAGCTGGCCACCAATCACAAACGTCGGATCGTAGTTAGCTTCGGCGAGCACGCTGGCGACAAGGCTTGTTGTCGTAGTCTTGCCATGCGTACCGGCAATCGCGATGCCGCGACGAAAACGCATCAGCTCGCCCAGCATTTCGGCGCGCGGAATCACCGGAATACGTGCTTCGCGCGCGGCGACCAGTTCCGGGTTGTCGTTCTTGATCGCACTGGATGTGACGACCACGTCCGCATCACCGATGTGTGCCGAGGCGTGACCGATGTGCACATCGATACCGAGCTGACGCAAACGTTGCGCGGTCGCCGATTCGCTGCGATCCGAGCCCGACACCGCGTAACCGAGATTGTGCAGCACTTCGGCAATACCGCTCATGCCGACGCCGCCAATGCCGATGAAGTGCACACGGCGGAACGTGCTCATCAAATCTTCGTGCGCAAGCAGGCGACGCGGCGTCATGCGGCCACCTCCACGCAAGCGCGTGCGATATCGGCCGCAGCATTGGGTTTCGCGAGCGTTCGCGCTGCTTCGGCCATCGCCAACAACTTGGTGCGATCGTTCAATAGCGCGCTCAATCGCTGCGCCAGGTCTTGCGTATTCAGATCTCGCTCCTGGATCAATTCAGCCGCACCGGCAGCGACGAGCGCTTCGGCGTTGCGGGTTTGGTGGTCGTCCACCGCATGCGGAAATGGCACGAGCACCGCGCCCAGACCGCACGCGGTCAGCTCGGCTAGCGTCAGCGCGCCTGCACGACACACCGCCAGATCGGCCCATGCGTACGTGCCAGCCATGTCCTCGATAAACGGCACGATCTGCGCATCGACGCCTGCATCGGCATATGCCTTGCGTGCTTCATCGATGCCGCGATTGCCGCACTGATGCAGCACCTCGGGGCGTTGATCGACCGGCATGGCGGCCAACGCCTGCGGCACCGAAACATTCAACGCGCGCGCACCGAGGCTTCCGCCCAATACCAGCAGGCGCGGTTTGCCCGTACGTCCAGCCATGCGTTGTGCCGGCGAAGGCAGCGATGCAATGGCGCCGCGCACGGGATTACCTACCCACTCCGCGTTCGGCAACGCATCGGCGAAACCCGCCATGACGCGCTGCGCATGCGTGGCGAGCTTGCGATTGGTGAATCCCGCCACGCGATTCTGTTCGTGTACCAGCAATGGACGATGCAGCAGACGTGCGGCGATGCCGCCGGGACCCGCCACGTAACCGCCCATGGACAGCACACTGCGCGGCTTCAGTCGACGCAAGACAGCCAGCGACGACAACAGCGCGCGCGCCAGCATGAAGGGCGCCATCAGACGCGTCTTCATTCCCTTGCCGCGCAAACCGCCAACAGCCACGGTATGCAATTCAATGCCATGCGCAGGCACGACTTTGGTTTCCATGCCGCCTGCAGCACCCAGCCAAACCACCGGCACGCCTTGCGCGCGCAGCGTTTCGGCCACGGCCAGACCCGGGAAGATATGTCCACCCGTGCCACCGGCCATGATCAGGACAGGCGATTGCGCGGTCATGCGGCCACCGCTTCGCGATCACGCGCTGTCGCTGTGTTGGCATCGGGCACTGCCGTCGCGGGCATGCGCGTTGCCATATGCCGCGCATCGAGCGCGCGGTTGATTTCATACGTCGCGCGCAACAGCACGCCAGCCATCGCACACGTCAACACAATCGACGAGCCGCCGTAGCTGATCAGCGGCAGCGTGAGGCCTTTGGTCGGCAACGCGCCAAGATTCACGCCTATCGAAACAAGCGTCTGCAGGCCGATCATCAGCGAGATGCCGAAGGCGATATAGCCAGCGAAACGCTGCCCCACCTCTACACCTTTGAGTCCGACATGCAATCCGCGCCATAGGACAAGAGCAAACAGCGCCATGACAGTGATCACACCGAACAAACCAAGCTCTTCGCCAATCACGGCGAAGATAAAGTCGGTGTGCGCTTCCGGCAGATACGACAGTTTCAGCACGCTCGAACCCAAACCCACACCCATCCATTCACCGCGCCCGATCGCCATCAGCGATTGCGTCAGCTGGAAGCCGTCGTCGAACGGGTGATCCCATGGATGCAGGAAGGTGGTCAGGCGCTTCATGCGATAGTTTTCGCTGGTTGCCGCGATCGCCAGCAGCGGCATCAAGGGCAAACCCATCAGGCATAGGAAAATCGGTCGCGCACCGCCCAGCCACACCATCGCTATCGTCACAGCAATCACCAGCGTTGCCGAACCGAAGTCCGGCTGCGCCAGCAGTAGCAGCACCATCACGCCCGAAACACCAAGCGGCTTGAGCAGCCCGATGAAACGCGTCTCGATACTCTCGCGGTGACGCACCAGATAGCTGGCCATATACACCACAAGAATCAGCTTCACCGCTTCGACCGGCTGGAAGCTGGTAATACCCAGATTGAGCCAACGGCGTGCGCCGTTGAGCCTCATACCGAAATGCGGAACGAATACCGCAAGCAGCATGATGAACGCGACAAGCATCAGGAAGAATGCATGCTTCTCGATGTCCTTCAGTTCCGTGCGCATCGCCACACCCGCAGCGAACACGCCGAGCGTCAGATACATCAAGTGATGTTTGAGGAAATAGAACTGACCCATGTGCTGGCTATCGGCTACGGCAATGGAGCTGGAAGCGACCATCACCACACCCATGCACGCAAGACCAACCAGGGCGACCAGCAACGGCAAGTCGAACTTGCCGCGCGGACCCTGCCGGCGCTTTGCCTGGGATGTACCGAAACCAAACATCTCTCAGCGCACCTTCAACGTTGCCAAACCGATAAGCACCAGCACGACGCTGATGATCCAGAAACGAACAATCACCCTAGGCTCGGGCCAGCCTTTCAATTCGAAGTGGTGATGGATCGGCGCCATGCGGAAGATGCGCTTGCCGGTCATCTTGAAGCTGGCGACCTGCAGCATCACCGAGGCCGTTTCCATCACGAACACACCACCCATGATCAGCAGCACGATTTCCTGGCGGACGATCACGGCAATCGCGGCCAGCGCTGCGCCAATCGCGAGCGCACCGACGTCACCCATGAACACTTGCGCGGGATACGTGTTGAACCACAGGAAACCGAGGCCCGCACCGGACAGTGCACCGCAAAGCACGGAGAGCTCACCCGCGCCCGGAATCGCCGGGATGCCGAGGTATTCGGAAAAGACCTTGTTACCCGCGAGGTAGGCGAATATGCCGAGCGCGCCGGAAACCAGCACCGTGGGCATGATCGCAAGACCATCCAGACCATCCGTGAGATTCACGGCGTTGGAGAAACCCACGATCATGAAATACGCGATGACGATGTAGAAAATGCCAAGCGGTATCGCCACATGCTTGAACAGCGGCACGAACAGTGCCGTTTCAGCCGGAAGTACAGCGGTGTGATACAGAAACCAGGCCGCACCGATACCGAACACCGACTGCCAGAAATATTTCCAGCGCGATGCGAGACCGCGACTGTCTTTCAGCACGAGCTTGCGGTAATCGTCGTAGAAACCGATCGCGCCGTAACAAAGCAGCACGGCCAGCACCAGCCACACGTAGCGATTGGCGAGATCCGCCCACAGCAAGGTCGCCACGACAACGGCGATAAGAATCATCACACCGCCCATCGTCGGCGTGCCCGCTTTCGACAGATGCGATTGCGGACCATCCTTGCGCACCACCTGACCGGCCTTGAGCGCCGCGAGCTTGCGAATCAATGCGGGACCACACAACAACGACATCGCCATCGCGGTGAGCGCGGCCATGATCGTGCGGAAGGTGATGTACTGGAAAAGATGCAACGCGCTGAAGTGACGTGCCCACCAATCGGAAAGTTCAAGCAGCATGGTGCGCCCCCTCTTTCGGTTGTCCGCTCTTCAAGGCGGCGACAACCTGTTCCATACCCGCTGAATGCGAGCCCTTCACCAAACACGTGACACCCGCATGCACCTGTGCGCGAAGCGCATCGATAAGCGCCGCTTTGTCGGCGTAATGCGCGCCACCTGCCCCAAATGCCTCGACCGCCGCCACATTCAACGGACCTACAGCAAACAATTTTTGAATGCCGCGCTCGCGCGCATGGCTACCCACACCCGCGTGTAACGCACGCGCATCGGCGCCGAGTTCGGCCATATCGCCCAGCACCAGCCAGCGCTCCCCTTCCGCGAGCGCAAGCGTGTCGATCGCCGCATGCATCGAACTGGGATTGGCGTTGTAACTGTCGTCGATCAGCGTCCAGCCATTCGGCATGGCGATGCGCTTGAGACGACCTTCCACCGAAGACGCCTTTTCCAACCCTTCCACAATGGTGTCGACAGGCACATCCAGCGCCAGTGCAATCGCGCTGGCCGCAAGCGCGTTGGCAATGTTGTGACGGCCTGGCAACGGTAGCGACACCTCGGCATCGCCATGCGGCGTGCTGAGGATGAAGCGCGATCCGTCCGCGCGCTGCTCCAGAATGTCCGCGCCGACGTCTGCCTTGTGATCCAAACCAAAGCGCAGCACTTTGCGGCCGCCAGCGAGGCCGTTGAAGAAACTCGCAAACGCGTCGTCGGCGTTGATCACGGCCACACCGTCTGCCGGCAAGGCGCGATAAAGCGCGCCTTTGGTCTCGGCCACCATTTCAATCGTACCCATGCGCTCAAGATGCGCCGGCGCGATGAGATTCACGAGGCCGATATCGGGCCGTGCAATGGCAGCGAGATAGTCGATATCGCCCGGCTTGCCTGCACCCATCTCGAGCACCGCATATTCGGTGTCTTCCGGCATCCAGAGCAGCGTCAGCGGCAGACCGATTTCATTATTGAAGCTGCCGGTGTTGACGTGTGTACGGCCATGCAGCGACAGAATCGAAGCCGTGAGTGTCTTCACCGTGGTCTTGCCGTTGGAACCGGTGATGCCGATGACGCGCGCATTATGTTGTGCGCGAACTGCACTCGCCAGATCGCCCAGCGCGAGCTCCACGTTTTCGACTTCCACCTGCGGTAGATCGATGTCGACACGGTGCTCCACCAGCGCCGCTGATGCGCCGCGCGCCCTGGCATCGGCCAGGTAGTCGTGACCGTCGACTCGCTCGCCCTTGAATGCAACGAACAGATCGCCCGCCTTGATCTTGCGCGAATCGATCGCGACGCCATTGATCTGGGCGTCGGCGCCGTGCATGCGTCCGTGGGTCCATAGCGCGATGGCGCTCAGCTGCATCATGCCTGCCCCTCCAGCGCCGCACGCGCCACAGCCATATCATCGAAAGCACGCTTGCCAGCGGCACCTTCCTGATAGGTCTCGTGACCTTTTCCGGCAATCAGCACGACATCGCCAGGACGCGCCATGCGCAGGGCCGCACGAATGGCAGCTTCGCGATCGCGCAACACCGTGGCGTATTGCGGTTGTTTCATGCCGGCGAGAATCTGCGCCACGATAGCGTCGCCATCTTCGCCGCGCGGATTGTCGTCGGTGACGATGGCGACATCGGCAAGACGCTCCGCGATATCGCCCATTTGCGGGCGCTTGCCGGCATCGCGCTCACCACCGCAACCGAAGACGCAGATCAATTTCGCTGCGCAATGCGCGCGCAATGCCGTGATCGCCTGCTCCAGCGCATCCGGTGTGTGCGCATAGTCGACGACGACCAGCGGCAAGCCTTCGATACCGCCAATGCGATTCATGCGGCCATTGACGGGCTCCAATGCTTCAATAGCGCCGACAATTCGATCAAACGATTCGCCAATCGCACCAAGGCAAGCGATGACAGTCAGCAGGTTGGCAACATTGAATCGGCCAAGCAAACGACTACGAAGCACGCGCGCACCCCACGGCGTGCGCAGGTGGAACGCGACACCTTCGGCCGACGTCACGATATCCGTTGCTGCGATGTCGGCGGATGCATCGCCCGCGCTGCTCAACCGCAAGGCTTTCACATCGGGCGCGAGCTTGTTCACCAGCTTGCGGCCGAATTCGTCGTCCGTGTTGATCACCGCCGTTTCAAGATCGGGCCATGCGAACAATTTGGCTTTTGCCGCACCGTAGGCTTCCATGCTGCCGTGATAATCAAGATGATCGCGCGTGAGATTGGTGAACGCGGCGACATCGAAATCGACGGCCGCGACACGCCCCTGCTCGAGCGCGTGCGAGGACACTTCCATCGCGACGTGCGTGGCGCCGTCGCCACGGAACTGTGCCATGAGCTGTTGCACGGCGATGGCATCGGGCGTGGTGCGCTCGCCTTCACGCAACTGCCCGTGCAGGCCGGCACCCAGCGTGCCGATGGTCGCCGTGCGATGACCCAGGCTTTCCAGCGCTTGCGCCAGCAACTGCACCGTGGACGTTTTGCCGTTGGTACCCGTCACGCCGATCACGCGCATCGATTCGGATGGACGTCCAAAGAAGCGCGACGCAATTTCACCGACAAAGGTGTGTAACCCGTCGATCCACACCACCGGCACGCCCGGATCTTTCACCGCGCGCGGCGGCGCTTCGGCCAGCACGACGCTCGCACCGCGCTGCACGGCACCCGCAACGAATTCGATGCCATGTCCGCGCGTGCCATGCAGCGCGAAGAACGCATCGCCCGTGCGTACGTGACGCGAATCGAGCGCGAGCCCAGATACGACAATCGGCCCTGCGACCGTCGTCTCAGCGATGCCCTGCAACAGATGATCGAGACGCTGGCCGCTCATGGCTCGACCACCTCCTGCGCGGAGGAGTCGCCCTGAGACGATTGCGGCGGGGCATTGCCCGCCAGTCCGCCACCCGCCTGCATGGGGCCGCCGACGTACCATCGTCCGATGTTGTCGGGCGGCACATCCAGCAAGCGCAGCGCACCGTCCATCACACGCTGGAACACCGGCGCCGAGACGTCGCCGCCGAAGTAACCTTTCTTCGGATTGTTGATCACGATGACACCGACAAGGCGTGGATCAGTGGCAGGCACGATCCCTGCGAACAGCGAGTTGTAGTTGTTCTTCGCGTAACCGCCGACCGCCGCCAAATGCGCGGTACCGGTTTTGCCGGCGACGCTGTAGTTGGCGATTTGCGCGCGCGTTGCGGTGCCGCCGGGCGCGGTGACGGTTTCAAGCATCGTCACCAGTTCATGTGCAATTTGCGGTGTGACGATCTGCTTGCCCGGATTGTCGCCATCCTTGATGAAGGTCGGCGGATGCATGACGCCATCATCGGCCAGCGTGGCATACGCGTTGGCCAACTGCAGCGGCGTCAAATTCATGCCGTAACCGTAGGCGATCGTCGCCTTTTCAAGCGGCCGCCACGTGTGTCCCACTTTCAACAGGCCCGAAGATTCACCGGGAAAACCGCTGCCTGTGCTGTCGCCGAAACCGAAGGCGCGATAGGAGTTGTAGAGAAATTGCGTGTCGAGCTGGATAGCAATTTTTGCCGCGCCGACATTGCTCGACTTCGTGAGCACGCCGGTTGGCGTCAACACACCGTTCGCGCTGTCGTCATGAATGTCATGGCCGTAGTACATGAAATGGCCGTTGCCGGTGTCGATCTGCGGCGTAGTCGGCGTGAACTTGCCGCTCGATAAAGCAGCCGCCATGGTGAACGGCTTCATCGTCGAACCCGGTTCGACCACGTCTGTCACGGCGCGATTGCGGCGTTGCGAGCCGTTGGTGCCCGTGACGGCATTCGGGTTGTACGTCGGCAAGCTCACCATCGCCAGGATTTCGCCCGTGCGAACGTCGAGCACGACCATCTCGCCCGAATCGGCATCCACGTCGTCGAGCTGCTTTTTCAGTTCGCTATAGGCAAGGAACTGGATGCGGCGGTCGAGGCTGAGCGTGAGGTTCTGGCCCGGCTGCGGCGCACGCACCTGCTCCACATCTTCCACGACATGGCCCATGCGATCGCGAATGACACGCTTTGCGCCCTTCTTGCCCGCCAGCCAGCTATCGAACGCGAGCTCCAGGCCTTCCTGACCGTGATCGTCGATGTTGGTGAAACCGAGCACATGCGCGGTCACTTCGCCCGACGGGTAATAGCGCTTGTACTCGCGCTGACCGTTCACACCAGGCACGGCCAGATCAATCACAGCCTGCGCGGCATCCGGACTCATCTGGCGGCGCAAGTACGCAAAATCGCGGTCGGAGCGCTGCTCGAGATACGACTTCAGATCGTCCGGATTGATACCCAACGCTTGGGCCAATGCCGGGATGCGATCGGCGTTGTCGAGTACTTCGGACGGAACCGCGGTAATCGACACCATCGGCGTGGACACCGCCAGCGGTTCGCCATTGCGATCGAAGATGGTGCCGCGCGAGACCGGAATATCGACTTCGCGCAGGAAGCGCGCGTCGCCCTGATCCTGATAGAACTGCTTGCGCACGACCTGCAGATCGAACGCGCGCGCGACCAGCCCCACGGATGCAGCACCCAGCACGCCGATCACCAGCAACATGCGACGGCGCGCGCTCGGGCCCGCGCCTTGTCGGCGTGCGGCGGGTTTCGCGCTGAGGTGCGGGCGCGGGTTCATTCCTGCACCAGCTTGATGTTTTGCGGCGTCGGCATGGCCATGCCGAGCTTGTTGCGCGCTTCGCTGTCGATGCGGCGCGGCTCGCCCCAGGTGGCTTGTTCGAGTTCTAGCTTGCCGTACTCGATATTGAGATCGTCGCGCTGACTTTGCAGCTGCGTGAGCTGGACGAACAGCACGCGACTCTGATGACGCGTCCACACCACGGCGATGGCACTGACCATCACGGCACTGAGCAGAATGAGCAGACCAAAGACGCCGACCGCCTTCATGTCTGCGCCTCGCCGGATAGTTTTTCCGCCACGCGCAACACAGCCGAGCGCGAACGCGGATTCGCGGCCTGCTCGGCGTCAGACGGGAATTGCGCTTTACCAACGGCAGCGAGGCGTGCCGGCGGCGCGGTAACCGGTGGACCACGACGGCTGCCTTGCACGCGACCGGAATGATCGCGAATGAACAGCTTCACCGCGCGATCTTCCAGCGAGTGGAAGCTGATGACAGATAGACGGCCACCGACGTTGAGCCGCTCAAGCGCTGCATTGAGGCCACGCTGCAACGCATCCAGCTCGCCGTTCACGCGAATGCGCAGCGCCTGAAAACTGCGCGTGGCCGGATGCTTGCCAGGCTCGCGGCGACCGACAACACGTTCGATCAATGCCGCCAGTTCGCCGGTGCGAGTGATCGGCGATTCGGCGCGGTGTTCAACAATCGCACGGGCAATCTTGCGGCTGAAGCGTTCTTCGCCGAACGTCCACAGCACATCGGCAATCTCGCGTTCATCGGCGTGCGCGAGGAAATCCGCCGCGCTTTCGCCTTGTGTCGTGTCCATGCGCATATCGAGCGGCGCATCGGCCATGAAGCTGAAGCCGCGCGCGGCTTCATCGAGTTGCGGTGAGGACACACCCAGATCGAGCAGCACGCCATCGAGACCGACGGCGGTTTCTTCCCATTCGCCGAGCGTGGAAAAGTTGGCGTGACGGATCGACACGCGCGGATCGGCAGCGAATTCTTTTTGCGCAGCGGCGATGGCTTGCGGATCGCGATCCATCAGCAGCAGACGGCCGTCGGGCCCGAGGCGCGACAGCACGGCGCGGGCGTGACCGCCGCGTCCGAAGGTGCCATCGAGATAACGCCCGCCTTCCCGCACGGCGAGACCCTCCACCGCTTCATCCAGCATCACCGGGATGTGCCGCAAAACTTGCTCGGCCATGCCGCACTCCCGCTCTCTATGTCCGCAATCACCTCGCACCTGACCGTCACCGGTCAGAGCCGCAAGTCCGTCATGTCGTCGCTGATCTCGTCTTCGCCGATGGTCTGGCGGATCTTGGCCAGGTGGGCCTGTTCGCTCCAAAGCTCGAACTTGTTGCCCATGCCCAGCAGAACCGCCTTTTTCTCGATCCCCGCCGCGGCGCGTTGGCTGGCAGGCAGCAAGATGCGCACTGCACTGTCCGGCTCCACTTCAGCGGCTGCGCCGACCAGCTTCATCTGCAATGCGCGATGCACCGCCTTGACGCTGGGCAACGCATTCACCTGGTCGCGCACCCGCTCCCACTCCGCATGCGGAAACAGCCAGAGGCTGCCCTGCTCGAAAGGGTTGTAGGTGATCACCAGCCGATTGGCGCAAGCGCTCGTGACCAGCTCCCGATACGCAGTCGGGATGGCCAGCCGGCCCTTGTCATCGACGGTGATGGCGGTTTCGCCCTGGAACACGACCCATGAACTCCCACGAAATCCCACGATTTCACACAGGAATCCACGATAGTCTCAGCCCCTGAGACTGTCAAGGGATTTTTGCTTGTGAATCAATGAGAAAGGCAACAGTGTGGCCATATTTCCAGCGATTTCGAGGAACCTCTCCGAGGTGCTTGATCGCTGTGGTTTTTTTGTTCAGACACACCTGGCAAATGCCTACTCGATCACATCCTGGGCGAGGGCTCTTCTGAACCACCCGTTCATCCCAAAAACCCACTCGACCACCACGCACATCCTTACGAACCGGATGGCGAGGCGTCGATGGGAAAAGAGGCGGAGTCGGCCTGTAAGCCGGGTTCTGTACGCCTTGCGGCGCGACAGTCATTCCTCTCGGCCAGACGTCACCGTCTGGCTCCAGCAACCTACCCGGGAACAACGCGGGCCGCGTTATCGTTCCCCTATTCGGTCTTGCTCCGGGTGGGGTTTACCGTGCCACGCGACGTTGTCCCCGCGCGCGGTGCGCTCTTACCGCACCGTTTCACCCTTACCTGTGCCCGACATTCCGAAGAAATGCCCGGCCATCGGCGGTTTGCTTTCTGTTGCACTGGCCGTCAGCTCGCGCTGCCCAGGCGTTACCTGGCACCCTGCCCTATGGAGCCCGGACTTTCCTCGATGCGCTTGCGCGCGACGCGACTGTCCGGCCGACTCCGCCACGCATTGTAACCGTTCGGCCATCAGGCAGTCATGGCAAAAAAGCGGCAATCGCCGCTAAATTCAGCGAAATCGACATTATTGGGAAGGATTCCGTCGTCATGCGCCACGCATTCGTCATGGTCGGCCTAATGATTTTCGTTGCATCCAGCGTCGGCATCGCACATGCCGACGACGATCAGGGACCCTTCGTGGGCATGCTTGGCAAATCCCCGATCGTGCTGCGCCTCTATACGAACGACAGCAAGAAAGTCGGACGCTATTTCTATCGCGCCAAGGGCATCGATATCGGCTTGATTGCCAGCGGCAAGAATGGGGAATACATCGAGTGTCCGCTCGGCGGCGGCAACAACGAACCGGACGTCTGCAATAAACCGACGGGTTATTGGACGCTTTCGATTCAAGGCGACAACGCGAACGGAACGTGGCGCAAAACGCTGCAAGCAACCGATGCGCTAACGGTGACGCTAGCGCGTGAATGCAACGGTTGCGCGAAAGCGAGCGATCCTTCCGATGCTATCGAAAAAGCGTATGCGCAACTGCGCGCAGAAGGCCCTACGCAAATGTTGCCGAAACAAGCGTCATCCGACGATGGCGCAGTAACGTGGCAATTCATGCAGGAAAAACGCAGTGGCGCAACGATTCCGCAATTGGTGAAAGCATCAGCTAGCGACGGCATGCGCAAGATCAACGACGATCTCAAGCATCAATTCGCTCAGGACATCGATGCTGCACTGTCGTCCAAACCTGATGGCGAAGCATCATGCAGTTACAGCATTCCGTTCGCCGACGTGCGCATCTTCGTTGTCGACAGCACATGCGAATGGGATACACCCGGTGCCGCACACCCGAGCAGCAGCTGGGAAACTGTGACGTACGATCTCGCCACCGGCAATCCGATCGATTGGACGCAATGGCTGCGTTTTCCCGATGCCTCGACCGATCATTTCGACTTCACTACCGGCAAGGATATCGTGTCGCTGGCATTGCGCCATGAAGCATCCAAGCGCAATGACGGCGATTGTGCACAAACCGTGTTCGAGAGCTACAGCTGCGACGGCAACACCTGCTCCAACTACGGTCACGACGGCAATTGGAAAGACGCCATCAGCTTTTCACCGCGCAAGAACGGCCTGTTCGTTGCATTCAACAATTATCCGGAAGTGGCGCGCAGTTGCCGTGGCGAAGGTTTTACATTGCCGTGGGATGCGGTGCACGCGTTGCAAACGAAACCGCATGCGTGGCCGTAAACGCTCGCTTTGCAGAGCGATTAGCCTTCGTAAAGCGCCTTGCGCGGCGCGCCAGTGATGGCAGCGGCCAGTTTGGCGGCCTTCGCCGCCGGCAACTCTTGCCGCAATATCGTAAACACGCGACGGCCCTCGGCGAGCTGATCATCTTCGTGCTCGCCTCGACCGGCGACGAGAATGACGAACTCGCCGCGCTGCTGATTCGGATCGGACGTCACGCGCTCGACCAGCTCGGCAAGCGGCTCTCCCAGGACTGTCTCGAACATCTTGGTGAGTTCGCGTGCAACAACGCCCGGTCTCTCGCCACCGAACACGTCGCGCATATCCGTGAGGCTTTCCACCACGCGATGCGACGATTCGTAGAAAATCAGCGTACGCGCATCGCCCGCAAGTTCCTGCAAGCGCGAGCGGCGTGCGGCGGATTTGGGCGGCAAAAAACCTTCGAATACGAAGCGGTCGCTCGGCAGACCGGCCACCGACAGCGCAGCAATCGCCGCACACGCCCCCGGCACCGGCGCACAGCGAATACCCGCCTCACGCGCCGCCCGCACCAGCCGGAAACCCGGATCGCTGACCAGCGGCGTCCCGGCATCGGAAATCAACGCGACCGATTCCCCGTCCTGCAAACGCCTGACGATCGCTGCGACCGCTTCACGCTCGTTGTGTTCATGTAACGCAATCAAGGGCGTGGAAATGTTGAGCTGAAGCATCAGCGGGCGGCTGTGCCGGGTGTCCTCCGCGGCGATGACCGAAACGTTACGCAGTGTCTCGATGGCGCGCGCGGAGATGTCGTCGCGATGGCCAATCGGCGTGGCCACGACCCACAGGCAACCGGTCTGATGTGCTGTCATTTTGGGAATCCGTCCGCCACGGCGCGTCGATGTGATCGGCTATGATCGCGCAATCGCCACCCCTGTCGAGAAGAATCGAGGAATTTTCATGCGCCTGTGTCGGCTTGCAGCATCGGGATTGCTGATTTCACTGGTACTGAGCGCCTGCGTGCCGTCCCTCGTGCCGCGCTCGCCCGCTGAAATTGCTGCGGCTCAAAACGCAGCCGATCTGGCCAACCAGGGACAGTTCGACCGCGCCGCGCAGGCGTACGTGATGCTTGCCCAGCAAAACCCTGGCCGCTCCGACCACTACAACCTGCTCGCGGCCGAAGCCTATCGTCAGGAAAACGCGCTGGATCGCGCGGGGCCGATTGTCGCGGGCATCCAGCGCAAGGAATTGACCGACGACGAACCCCTGCGCCTGGATCTGTTGCGCGCGGAAATCGCATTGCATCAAAACAATCCAGCCGCTGCATTGCAGCTGACAACGCAGCCGGATCTCAGCGTGCCGCCGAACCTGCGTCCTCGCCTGTTGACGTTGCGTGCCGACGCACTGGCAGGCACCAGCGATTTTTGGGGTGCTGCGCAAACACGCGTCGAACTCGACCACCAATTGCAGGGCCTCGATCGCACGCAGAATCGCGATGCAGCCATTTCGTTGCTCGCTCGACTTGGTGTCACCGCACTTAAAGCGCGTGCTGCAGCGATGCAGGCGGGCGATCCGATGTTCCCGTGGGTCAGTGAAGCACTGGGACGCCTGGGTGTGACAGTCGCCGCTCCGCAACCCAGTCTGGAACAGCCCGTCGGCACACTGGTTCCCGGTAGCAATGCGAGCGTGCGCGAGGGTTACAAAATGCCCGCGCAGATTGCGTTGTTGCTGCCCAACAACGATGGCCTGGTTTCGATCTCCGCCGCGATTCGCGAAGGCTTTTTCGCCGCGTATTTCCAGTCATCCGATACACACGCACCGCGCGCGATGGTGCGTGTGTACGACAGTGGCGGCAATGCAGCCAGCGCGATCAAGGCCTATAACCAGGCTGTGACCGATGGCGCTCAGCTGGTTGTCGGTCCGCTGACACGGCCGGAAGTATTGGGCGTGCTGAGCCAGCCATCGCTGCCGGTCCCGGTGCTCGCGCTCAATCGTTCGGACAACAAGACCGTTCCCGCCGGCAATGCGAGCCAATTCGCGTTGCTGCCGGAAGACGAAGGCGCGCAGGTAGCCGATCATATGATCGACCGCGGCATTCACACCGCGTACGTGGTGACGTCGAACGACGACTTTGCAAAGCGTTCCGCCGTCGCCTTCAAAACGGAGTGGCAGGCTAAGGGTGGGCAATTGGCGGGCAACGCGCAAATCGCCTCCGGCAACGTCAACTATGGCGACGCCATCAACGGCTTGAATGCAGGCAACGCGGGAAGCGATGCAGGTATCTTCATCAGCATGCGCGTCGATCAGGCACGCTTGTTGTTGCCGCAGTTGCGTGTGGCGCGTATCAATCTGCCGGTTTTTGCCACGTCGCATATTTATGGCGGCAGCGACAACGCGATCGCCGACCGTGACCTGGAAGGCGTGGAATTCTGCGACGCGCCGTGGTTGTTCGACGCGCAAACAGGCCTTCCGAGTTATCAGGAAGTCTCGGCGCAATTGCCTGCCGCGCGCGGTGCCACGGCACAGCTGTTTGCGTTCGGCATGGATGCATGGAATCTGGTGCCCTATGTCGACTGGCTGCGCAATCATCCAGGCAGTTATCTGCCCGGCGCGACGGGCCAGCTGGCGGGCGATACGTTCGGCCATATCAATCGCGTGCTGACGTGGTTGAAGTTCCAGGATGGCGTGGCGCGCCCGATGAATGGCACGTTGCAAATGGACAATGCACCTGGCGGCCCCGCGCCAGCGGGCACCGCACCGGCACCCGCCTCCGCACCGCCAGTGCAACCCGCACAACCTGCAAACGGCTGATGCGCGCGGCAGGTGCCGCGTTCGAGGAGCGCGCGTGCAAGGAACTGGAACGGGCCGGACTCAACGTGCTGGCTCGCAACTACACCACGCGTTACGGCGAGCTTGATCTGGTGATGCGCCACGGCGATGTCGTGGTGTTCGTCGAAGTACGTCATCGACTGCGCGCCGGACACGGTGATGCGCTCGCTTCCATCACTGCAACGAAGCAGGCGCGCCTGGTTCAAACGGCACAACTCTGGCTCGCCGCGCATCCAAAGCACGCACATCGCGCCTGCCGCTTCGATGTCGTCAGTTACGACGGACCGGCTGACCACGCAACCATGAACTGGCTGCAAGGCGCTTTTGACGCTTCCTGACGCACGAAGAACGCCATGGTGGGATACTTCCACGCATGAAACTACCCGATTCCCTGGTCGACACACTGCATGCCGTTTTCGGTAAAGAGGGTTGCTCCACGAATGAAGCGAAGCGGCTGGCATACGCCTACGACAACTCGCGCCGCAACGCGCTGCCCGATGCGGTGGTGTTTGCGCAGGAACATCCGCAGATAGAAAGCCTGGTTCGCGTTTGCCGCGAGCATCGCGTACCCGTCGTCGCGCGTGGGCGCGGCACGAACACCACAGGCGCTACCGTCCCGGTAGACGGTGGTGTGGTAGTGAGTTTCGAACGGATGAATCGTATCGTGCGGATCGATCCGGAAAACCGGTACGCGATTGTCGAACCTGGCGTATTGAACGGTGACTTGCAAATCGCGCTCAGACCGCACGGTTTTTTCTGGCCGCCAGATCCAACGTCTTCACCATGGTGCAGCATCGGCGGCAATCTCGCATGCAACTCCGCGGGTCCACGCACGGTGAAATATGGCAGCCCGCGCGAAAACACGCTCGGATTGCGCGCCGTGGCGGGTACGGGAGAAGGATTTCGCTGCGGCACGTATACAAGCAAAGGCGCAACCGGCTACGACCTCACGCGCCTGCTGATCGGCTCAGAGGGCACGCTGGCGCTGATCACAGAAGCCACGCTCAAACTCACGCCCAAGCCGACCGGTTTGCGCACGCTGCGCGCAACGTACCGCGATGTAAGCAGTGCAGCGCATGCCGTTGCGCGCATCATGGCGCAGCCTGTAACGCCATGCGCGCTGGAATTTATCGATGACGTAGCGCTCAAGCTCGCTCGCGACCATGGCGGCGACAGCGTGCCGGTTGCAGGGGCGATGCTGATGATCGAGGTCGATGGTGAGCCTGAAACCTTGCCGTCGGCCGTCGAAGCCGTTTCCCGCGCTGCGCGCGGCGATGGACTGGACGAACTGCGCGTTGCACAAACGGCGGAAGAAACACAGGCGTTATGGTCGGCGCGCAAAGCGCTGTCGCCTGCGCAGCGCACGATATCGCCGAACAAGATTAACGAAGACGTTGTTGTGCCGGTGAGTCGCTTGCCCGAACTGGTCGACGGCATTCGTTTGCTGTCGAAAAAGCACGACGTGTTGATCGTGACATTCGGTCATGCCGGCAATGGCAACCTTCATGTCAATCTTCTCCCTCGCGACGAGGCCGAACGCGAACGTGCGCACGTCTGTCTCGCTGAGGTTTTTGCGTTAGTGATTTCACTGCACGGCACGTTGTCCGGCGAACACGGCATCGGCCTGGTAAAGCGCGAATTCATGCCGCTCGCGTTGCAGCCAAGCACGCTCAACCTCATGCATAACGTGAAAGCGGCATTCGATCCGGATGGCATCCTCAATCCGGGCAAGCTCTTGCCGTGAGCCGTCGCAATTCGCTGGCACCTTTGCTCGCGGAGATTCGCGCGTGCCGTTTGTGCGCGCCCTACTTACCCGACGGGCCGCGTCCCGTTGTACAGGCATCGACGTCATCACGCTTGTTGATCGTAGGCCAGGCGCCCGGCCGCAAAGTGCATGCGAGCGGCATTCCGTTCGACGACGTCAGCGGCGATCGCCTGCGCGGCTGGCTCGCTATCGATCGCACGACGTTTTACGACGCCGAACGCGTCGCCATCGTAGGCATGGGTTTCTGTTTTCCCGGCAGCAGCCGAGGCGCCGATTTACCGCCGCGACCCGAGTGCGCGCCGACGTGGCATCCGCGTCTGCTGCCGCGACTCAAGCAGGTGCAGCTGACGCTAGCCATCGGCCAGTACGCGCAAGCCGGGCTGCTTCGCGAACGTCGCGGACGCTCGCTCACCGACACCGTACAAGCGTGGCGCACGCATCTCGCAAACGGCGTGTTGCCACTTCCGCATCCCAGTCCGCGCAATCAGGCATGGCTCAAACGCAATCCGTGGTTCGAGCAGGAACTGCTACCCGTCTTGCGCGACGAGGTCGCTCAAGTGCTGCGCTGAGAAAAGATCAGATGCAAGCCGAAGAGCATGAACACGGCGCCCGCGCAGCCATCGATCCAGCGTCGAATGCGCAGATAGCCGCGGCGCATCACCGGCAACGCGAAACACACCGCGACGAACGAAAACCACAGCAGCGTTTCGATCACCACCATCGTCCATAGGCCCCAGCGCGCCGCGGGACTGACGCCTGCACCGACAAAACCCGAGAAGATGCTGGCGAAATAGATCACCGCCTTGGGATTGGCGAGATTGGTGAACAGTCCGCGCGTCAACGAACGCCACGCGCCCGTCGTGGTCTGCACCGCCTGCGATTCCGCCGCGCCGTTATCCGGCTTGGCGAAACCGGCGCGCAACATCTGCACGCCCATCCAGCACAGATAAAGGCCACCGCCGATGGCGATCAAACGCTGCAACCAGATCAGCTTCTGCAACAGCAATTGCAGACCGAGCAGCGCCAGCGCAGCCCACACCGCCACACCTAGTGCGATGCCGACGACGCCCGCCATTGCTTCGTAACGAGAACGACTGATGGCAGTCTGCGAGACGAAAAAGAAATCCGGCCCTGGGATGGCCAAGGCGATGATCTGGATGATCGCGATCGTGATGAACAGGCTCATGGGGAGGCACTCCGGGGGATGCGCCGACAGTTTAACGGCAGACCCGGCACAAGACATCGCGCCGCGTTGCGCCTTGCCCGCCGGGCACGCCTTCCTCTACGCTGCCAGCGCTTTGTGGCCCAGGGATTTTCCCCGGCCTTTTTCAGGGGGAAAGACCATGCCGGAGATGTGCCCATGAGCCTTAAGCTGCGACTCATTGCGATGAACTTTCTCCAGTTCTTCGTGTGGGGGGCCTGGCTGATCACCATCGGCGCGTACTGGTTCCAGAATCGCCATTGGTCAGGCACGCAGTTCGGCGCCATCTTCTCGACGATGGGCATCGCCTCGCTCTTCATGCCTTCGATCACCGGCGTGATTGCGGACAAATGGATTCGCGCCGAACGCCTGTATGGCTGTCTGCATCTGTTGGGTGCGGTCGTGCTGTGCATCGTGCCGGCGATCAACGATCCGGGCACGCTGTTCTGGGTAATGCTGCTCAACATGATGTGCTACATGCCCACCATCGCGCTGGCGATTACGGTGGCGTACAACGCATTGAAACAGGATGGCGTGGACGTGGTGCGTGTGTATCCGCCGATCCGCGTGTGGGGCACGGTGGGCTTTATCGTCGCGATGTGGACTGTCAGTCTCCTGCATCTGGAAACGACGACCGGTCAGTTCTACGTAGCCGCTGGTGCGGCGTTGGTGCTGGGCCTGTACGCCTTTACGTTGCCCGCTTGTCCTCCGCGCCTGCGTGGGATTTCGCAAGATCGTTTGGCGGATATATCGCGTATGTCAGGCATCCCGTTTACGGGCGGCAGAATTGCCACCTTCTTTGTTATGGTCATGTCTGGCCCAGCACTGCATCTTCTTAAGCAGCGCAAGATGACCATCTTCTTCGTATTTGCCATGCTGCTTGGTGCCGCCTTGCAATTGACCAATGCTTACGGCGATACGTTCCTGCACGATTTCTCACGTGTCGACACCTACAAAGATCTGATCGCGGTGCGCTATCCCGCGATCATCATGTCGATTTCGCAGGTGTCCGAAACGTTATTCATCCTGGCGATCCCGTTCTTCCTCAAACGCTTCGGTATCAAGGCCGTGATGCTGATCAGCATGGTGGCGTGGACGCTGCGCTTCGGTTTGTTCGCCTTCGGCAATCCCGGCGATGGTCTGTGGATGATCGTGCTGTCGTGCATCGTCTATGGCATGGCCTTCGACTTCTTCAATATCTCCGGCTCGCTGTTTGTGGAAGGCGAAAGCGACCCGGCGATTCGCGCCAGCGCGCAAGGCCTGTTCATGCTGATGACCAATGGCGTGGGCGCGGTGCTCGGCAGCTCGCTCAGCGGCTTGATCATCGATCGCTATTTCACACGCCCCGACCACAGCCTGGAATGGCACGGTATCTGGATGACGTTTGCGGCGTATTCTCTAATCGTCGCGGTGCTCTTCATGGTGCTGTTTCAGCACAAACACCGCCCCGAAGCGCTGGCAGATTTACCCGTTCACTGAACGTTTTCCGGGGCTTTTCGTGTGGCGGGGAACCCATCCCGCCGCACCGGCTACAATAGCCGGATGCAAATCGGCCCTTACCGCATTGACCCGCCGGTGGTGCTGGCCCCCATGGCCGGCGTCACCGACAAGCCTTTCCGGTTGCTCTGCAAACGGCTGGGGGCGGGCCTTGCTGTGTCCGAAATGACGACGGCCGATCCGCGCCTGTGGCGGACGCGCAAGTCGCTCAAGCGCATGGATCACAAGGGCGAGCCCGAGCCGGTCAGCGTGCAGATCGCGGGCTACGATCCGACGATGCTCGCCGAAGCAGCACGCTTTAACGTCGCGAACGGTGCGCAGATCATCGATATCAATATGGGCTGCCCCGCCAAGAAGGTGTGCAACGTGTGGTCGGGCTCTGCGCTGTTGCAGGACGAACCGCTCGTCGCACGCATTGTGAAAGCGGTCGTGGATGCGGTGGATGTACCGGTGACGCTGAAAATCCGCACGGGATGGGATCGTCAGCACAAGAACGCATTGACCATTGCGCGTATCGCTGAAGACAACGGCATCGCGGCACTCGCCGTGCATGGCCGCACGCGCGCCGACAAATACGAGGGCGAAGCGGAATACGACACCATTGCAGCGGTGAAATCGGCGGTGCGCATTCCGGTGTTGGCGAACGGCGATATCACCACGCCGCAACAAGCGAAACACGTACTCGATGTGACTGGCGCGGACGCCGTGATGATCGGTCGCGGCGCGCAGGGCCGCCCGTGGATCTTCCGCGAGATATCACACTACCTCGCCACCGGACAGTTGCTGCATCAGCCGTCGCCCTCCGACATTTCGACCATTCTGCTCGGCCATCTCGAACACCTTTACGCGTTTTACGGCGAACAGGCTGGCGTGCGAATCGCACGCAAGCATCTGGGCTGGTACGCGAAAGATCGGCCGGAAAACATTGCGTTTCGTGATGTCGTCAATCGCGCCGAGAGCGCCAGCGACCAGTTGCGCCTGACCCGCGATTATTTCGATGTATTGCAGGACAACTGCAGTCTTGCCGCCTGACCGGCGCAAACCTTTGCGGAGCGATTGCAGGCATCATCGGATTTTCGTGCTTGCGTATGTACCGATGATCTTTCCACCTCACCGATCCCCGCTATCGTTGTTTTTACGCGCCGCATTGCTGGCAATGGTGGTGGTGCTTGGTGGTTGCAGAGCCACGCTTTTCGCGGGACTCAACACCACCGATCGACACGCCGGCATCGAAACAACATCCGGCATCGTGTTCGATACACAGCATCAGCTCAAACTCGATGTCTATCGCCCGGCCAACGCCGAGCACGCACCCGTCGTGGTCTTTTTCTACGGTGGAAGCTGGACGCACGGCGAACGTGCGTGGTATCGCTTCGTCGGCACCACACTCGCATCGCACGGCGTGATCGCCGTTATTCCCGACTATCGCAAATACCCGCAAGTGAAAATGGATGGCTTCATGCAGGACGCCGCGAGAGCTGTCGCATGGACGCATCAGCACGCGCAGGAATTTGGCGGTGCGCCGAACGATATTTTCGTAATGGGTCACTCCGCGGGTGGCCAGATCGGCGCGCTACTGATGACCGATCCATCGTGGCTTGCACCGTACGACTTACATCCGACAGATTTCGCCGGCTTCATCGGACTGGCCGGCTGCTACGACTTCATGCCAATTCCGGCCGACGAGAAAGACATGCTCGGCATGTTCGGCCATGACGAAGCATCGCAGGCGCGCGCGCAGCCTGTGCGCTTCGTGAGCGGAAACGAACCGCCGATGTTGCTGCTGCAAGGCACGGCCGACAAAGAAGTCGACCCGTCAAACGCCATGTCGCTGACACATGTACTGCAAGCGCACCACGTGCCGGTGACGCTGAAGCTTTATCCGGGCGTCGGTCACATCGCCATGGTCTTTGCATTCTCTCGCCCCTTGAAGAATGACGCTCCTACGCTTGAAGACACTTTGCAATTCATTCGAACGCACAAGTCTGCAGGCGCCGTCACTGCACATTAGTGCCCAATATCTCGCGGATAGGACGCACATCGGCGGACAGAAGAAAATCGCCCCGCTGAACGGGAATAATCACGCCTATGACCGGGCTAAGCGATTTTCCATCCCAGTGCCAAAACCCAACGTACCAGTTGTCATTGCTGCGCCACCCAAGGCCACCGTGGCCGATCCGGCCCAACATCAATTCGCCATGCATTCGCGCCGGAAACCAGACGCTACCGTCGGCAAAATTTGTATAGCCCACTACCGTCGCACCAAACGTTGGTAGCTCAACCTGCGTCCTCTCATCCGGCGCTGCCTTAAGCATGGCATCGAAACTCTTTTGTTCCTCGGCGGATAGAGGCGAATTCAATATCTCGACAACACGGCTCCTGCTATACCGCCTGGCGTAAGCGTCAGCCAATGCGGTCAGCGCATCGCAATCCTTGCTGGAGCTATCGCAGTAAGCGATGGGTTTGGACAGCCTGTAGTCGTAGCGCACCAACAATCGACTTTGCGCACCCCAATCGCTTCCAGTCAAAAGCTGCACGCTAATGTCTGATGAAGTGAGCTTGACGCTGTCCGAGATCGCATAGAGCTGTCCCTGGAAGCCTGCAAATACACCAGTCGCCGTCCAGCAATTTTGGTCGAGGATTTCTGGTGTCTTGATCGGGGCGATAGCTTGCCGCTGCCATGTAAACAGCGACCAGCTTACGCATTCGAGTGTTCCGCCAACCTGGTAGAGGCCTCCAAATTTTGCCGAAGGCAGCAATGCCAGCGTCACCCGATCGTCGTTCGATGCGGACGGCAACGATCCGATGACTTCCGAAAGGCCGGCCTGATTTTCAACGGGAATATATTTGCCTACCTCACCTACGGTGTAAGCATGCTCCTCGGGCATATCGAATACCGACCCATCTCCACCCAGCGCCTTCCAACCGATTTTGTAGTCGTAATCGCCTGGCGCAGCGGACGTCGAAAGCTTCAGCGCGACAGCCTTGAGCAGTGGCGAAGTTTGGTCCGCAGTGACAAACAGATGGTTGAGAAAATCGATACGTTGCTGATAGAAGCGTTCAATGCCCTTCGTGTTCTCCTGCCGGACACTTTCGTGGTCAAAGTAAAGCGAGGCCATCTCGTTGCGTTCGGCCAGCCAATTGCGCTGATCGCGCATCAGCCTGTCCTGGTTGCTGCCGGCGCGATGAAGTGCCTGCGTATAGGCCGCCATCATCTGACCATCCAATGAGGAAAGAGCGGGATCGTCGCAGATGGTGTGTTCGGCTGAGTTAGCCGCCTGCTTGCAATCGAAGCCCGCCGCACAAGCCATGAGCGGCGAACACAACAGCATCCCTGCGACAAAACGCCTGATCCACATCGTCGAGCTTCCCCTGAGTCGTGATGTCTTCAGTTTCGCATCCCTTGCCGCCGCGATCGGGTCGCCAGAATGACCGCCTGGAGACACATTGAGGGCAGCGCATCCGACCCCAACTAGTTGAATCGCCACGGGGGCATCTTGCAGGCTTTATGCACGGATTGACCCCGCTGAATACGGCCCTACTGTCATCCGGATATGCCAGACTTGGCGGTGATTCCCGGGGCCGAGGCGTGTAGAATGCCCGTTTCCCCTTTCCATCTCTTTATCCGTAAAGAAGGATATAAGCCACGATGAGCAATTACCTCTTCACCTCCGAATCGGTCTCCGAAGGCCATCCGGACAAAGTCGCCGACCAGATTTCCGACGCCGTCCTCGACGCGATCCTTGCGCAGGATCCGCGTGCACGTGTGGCGTGCGAAACCATGGTGAAGACCGGCGTGGCGATTGTCGCCGGCGAAGTCACCACCAGCGCCTGGATCGACCTGGAAGGCCTGACCCGTAAGGTGATCGTCGACATCGGCTACGACTCGTCCGACGTCGGCTTCGACGGCGAGACCTGCGGCGTGCTGAACCTGATCGGCAAGCAGTCGCCGGACATCAACCAGGGCGTGGACCGCAAGAAGCCCGAAGAACAGGGCGCTGGCGACCAGGGCCTGATGTTCGGCTACGCCACGAACGAAACCAAGGATTTCATGCCGGCGGCGATCTACTACTCGCACCGCCTGGTCGAGCAGCAGGCCAAGATCCGCAAGAAGAAGAACTCGCCGCTGCCGTGGCTGCGCCCGGACGCGAAGAGCCAGGTCACCCTGCGCTATGAAAACGGCGTGGCGACCGCGATCGATGCCGTGGTGCTTTCCACCCAGCACGATCCGGACGTGAAGCAGAAAGACCTGGTCGAAGCCGTGCGCGAGCACATCCTCAAGCCCGTGCTGCCGTCCAAGCTGTTGCACAAGGGCACCAAGTTCCACATCAACCCGACCGGCAAGTTCGTGATTGGCGGTCCGGTGGGCGATTGCGGTCTGACCGGCCGCAAGATCATCGTCGACACCTACGGCGGCTGGGCCCGTCACGGTGGCGGTGCGTTCTCGGGCAAGGATCCGTCGAAAGTGGATCGTTCGGCCGCTTACGCTGCGCGCTACGTGGCCAAGAACATTGTCGCCGCCGGCATCGCCGACCGCTGCGAAGTGCAGGTGAGCTACGCCATCGGTGTGGCCGAGCCGACCTCGATCTCGGTCACCACGTTCGGCACCGGCAAGATCAGCGACGACAAGATCGAGAAGCTGATTCGCAAGCACTTCGATCTGCGTCCATACGGCATCATCAAGATGCTCGACCTGATCCACCCGATGTATCAGCAGACCGCCAGCTACGGCCACTTCGGCCGCACGCCGTACGAAGTGAAGGGTGCGGACGGCAAGACCTTCACCGCCTTCTCCTGGGAGAAGACGGACAAGGCCGACGCCCTGCGCGCCGACGCCAAGCTCAAGTAAGCGATCTGCTTACCTCGCACAACAAAAAGCCCCGCGGCGAACCCGCGGGGCTTTTTGTTAGTACAGCTATTCACCAAGACACGGCTTCAGACATCAAAAACCCCGCGAAAGCGGGGTTTTGTTTGACGACGATGAGATCGCGCGAACGTTATTCCTGCTTCTGATTCCGCGACGCCAGCATCACCGGCTTCTTGGTCGTCTTGCGATGCGCGAGCTTGGTCGTGCCATGCGCAGGAGCGCGTGCCTGCGCGGTGGTACGCGGGCATACAACACCGCGGCGCACCGTGCAGGTCTTGCGTGAAGCGACCGGGCCCTTATGGCGAGGCGCGCGCGGCGGCAATGCCACGGTCTCGGCTTCCGCCGTACCGATCGGCGAGAGCGCGGCCAACATGCGGCGTGCGGCGCTCGGCCGTGCAGGCAGGCCTACCTCGGCCACGAGATCCGACGGTGTCTGGCGGCCGCCGAATCCATCATCGAGCAGGCGTGCCATCAAATTGTCGCGAGCTGACGCGGTGCGGCCACCCAGAACCACGGCGAACAGACGGTGACCATTCTGGACCGCAGTCGATGCGAGGTTGAAACCCGAGGCATCGGTGAAGCCGGTCTTCAAACCGTCCATGCCCGGATAGCGGTCCATCAGATTGTTGTGACCGCGGATCAGCTGACCACGGAATACAAAGTCCTTGGTCGCGAAGTAGTGCGAGTACTGCGGGAAATCGCGGTACAGCGCCATCCCCAGCTTGGCCATGTCGCGTGCCGTGGTGATGTTGTCCGGGTCCGGCAAGCCATTGGCATTGTCGAAGTGGCTGTTGGACATGCCCAGCAGGATCGCCTGGGCGTTCATCATGCTGGTGAAGTCGCTCTCGGAACCGGCAACGCCTTCGGCGGCCACCTCAGCGGCGTCGTTCGCCGACTTGGTGACCATGCCGAGGATGCAGTCTTCGACCGAAATGGTCTGACCGGGCCGCAGGTCGAGCTTGGTCGGTGCCTGGGACGCGGCGTAGTCGGACACAGGCAGTTCCTGGTCGATCTTCAGCTTGCCGGTGTCCAGCGCCTGAAAAGTGAGGTAAAGCGTCATCATTTTGGCCAGCGAAGCCGGATAGGCTGCCTGGTCGGCGTTCACCGCGTTGACCACCTGGCCGTTGGTGCCATCGATGACGATGGCGGCAGTGGTGTTGGTCTGCGCATGGGCGACGCCCAAAAAGCCGCAAAAGCCGGCCAGGACCCATGCCACGGACGTATGCCGGAGGCGGCCCCGCAACTTAGTTGGCTTGATGGTTTGAACAATCACAAAAGACTCCCTGCCCGCAGACGCCGGCTGGATGCCGCCGTCGCGAACGTTAATGCAAAGCTACGACAATTTCCAGAGGAAAAACTTCAACAAGCGACGCTAAGTACATGTTCTATATAAGTAGCAGCCGCTTCGAGACGCTGTTTTTGTTTTTCGGAGGGTTTCCGCCGCCCTACCGGTAGCTTTTCGACCATCTACCGGTAGTACTTGAGAAGCCCTCAGCCGCGCCAGAGCCTTTTTTTAAAGCATGTTTTCTTAAGCATGTTTCAAGCCAACAGGTAGAATAGAAACATGTCCTTGATCCAACTGCAACGAGTCGATTTCAGCATCGGCGGTCCCCTCCTGCTCGAACACGTCGATCTGTCGATCGAGGCCCAAGAAAGGGTCTGTATCGTGGGTCGAAACGGCGAGGGCAAATCCACCCTCATGAAGCTCATCGCGGGCGAATTGCGCGCCGATGACGGCGAAGTGCGCGTGCAAAACGGCGTGATCGTCGCGCGCATGGCGCAGGAAGTACCGCAGGCAACGTCCGGCAGCGTGTTCGATGTCGTGGCCGATGGCCTTGGCGATCTCGGTCACCTGCTTGCGCGTTATCACCATCTGCTTGCCGAAGGCGATATGGATGCGCTGGGCGATGTGCAAGACCAGATCGAAGCGCAACACGGCTGGGATCTGGATCGTCGCGTCACGGACGTTCTCGAGAAACTCGAACTGCCGGGCGACACCGACTTCGCTGCGCTATCGGGCGGCATGAAACGTCGCGTGCTGCTTGCGCAGGCGCTCGTGCGCAAACCGGATGTGTTGCTGCTCGACGAACCCACCAACCATCTGGACATCGAAGCCATCGGTTGGCTTGAAAAGTTTCTCAAGCAATTTGAAGGCAGCATTATTTTCGTCACGCACGATCGAAGCTTCCTGCGCGCGCTGGCAACGCGCATTGTGGAAATCGATCGCGGTCAAGTCACGAGTTGGCCTGGGGACTACGACAATTATCTGCGCCGCCGCGAAGAACGCCTTCACGCGCAAGCGCAGGCAAATGCGCTGTTCGATAAAAAGCTCGCGCAGGAAGAAGTCTGGATTCGCCAGGGCATCAAGGCACGCCGCACACGCAACGAGGGTCGCGTGCGCGCCTTGAAAGCACTACGCCGGGAGCGCTCCGAACGTCGCGAGCTTGGCGGCAATGCGAAGATGTCGCTGGCCAATGCGCAGGCGTCCGGCAAGAAAGTCATCGAGCTTGAGAATGTGCATCAAGCCTACGATGGCCGGGTGCTGATCGATGATCTCAACACCACCATCATGCGCGGCGATCGTGTCGGCATTGTGGGCCCCAATGGTGCCGGCAAAAGCACGTTGCTCAAGATTTTGCTGGGCGAGCTGACACCGCAACGTGGTGACGTCACGCTGGGTACCAGCTTGCAGATCGCCTATTTCGATCAGCATCGCACGCAGCTCAACGATGCCTTGAACGCACTGGATAACGTTGCCGAAGGCCGCGAATACATCGAGCTCAACGGTCAACGCAAACACATCATCGGTTATCTGCAGGACTTCCTGTTCTCGCCGGAACGTGCACGCGCGCCGATCACGCGTCTTTCCGGCGGTGAGCGCAATCGATTGCTGCTTGCCAAGCTCTTTGCGCAACCCTCCAACCTCTTGGTGATGGACGAACCCACCAACGACCTGGATGTGGAAACGCTCGAACTGCTGGAAGAATTGCTGACCGACTACAAGGGCACCTTGCTCCTTGTCTCGCATGACCGCGAGTTTCTCGACAACGTCGTGTCGAGCACACTGGTGCTGGAAGGCGGCGGCCAGGTTGGCGAATACATCGGCGGTTACAGCGATTGGCTGCGACAGAGACCCACAGGGCGCGGCACGGCGACGGAAACATCCGCCGAGCCAAAGCGCGATGCCGCAACCACCTCCCATGCACTCAATACGCCGTCACCGACCATCGCAAAGCGCAAGCTCAACTACAAAGAAACACGCGAGCTGGAAGAGCTTCCAAAGCGCATCGAAACGCTCGAGACCGATATCGCGGCACGCAGCGAAGCCATGAACGAACCTGCGTTCTTCCAGCAGGACAGTGCAGCCATCATCAAGGCGAACGATGCGCTGGCGAAGCTGCAAAGCGAGCTTGATGCGGCCTACGCGCGCTGGACGGAACTGGATAGTTAAGAGCCGCCAACAAAACGTCGCGCGACTATCAAATCTACACCGTCATTCCGGCGGAGGCCGGAATCCAGTAGCGATAGAGTCTGATGTGTATAAGTATTGTTGAGGCTTATCGACACTGGATTCCGGCCTTCGCCGGAATGACGGGCAAAAAGCGGGGCCGCGATTCTTGGCCAGCTCCTGTGATCTGCTCTAAAACCAGCATCAACCCGTATTTTGCAGACCCTGAGCGACGCCGTTGACGCTCGCGACGAGCGCGTGCAGCAATCGATCATCGCTGCGATCACTTTCGCGCCAGCGTTGGAGCAGGTCCACCTGCAGCAAGCTCATCGGATCGACATATGGATTGCGCAGTCGAATCGACAGAGACAAGCGCGGATCGTCGCGAAGCAGTTCTTCGCTGTTCTTCAACCGCAATAGCCAATGGCGCGTGCGTTCGAATTCCGACTTAATCATCGCGAAAAACGTGTCGTGCAATGGACCCGCCAACTTAGAAAATGCTTCGGCGATATCGAGATCGCACTTGGCGAGCACCATTTCGACGTCGTCCAGAACGTTGACGAAGAACGGCCAATGCTGCGCCATGTCCTCCAACGCCTTCTCGCCGTGTTTGGCGGCTGCCTGTTCAAGCGCCGTGCCCAGGCCGTACCAGCCGGTGATGATGGAACGGCACTGCGTCCACGCGAAAACCCACGGAATGGCGCGCAGATCTTCGACGCCGCGCATGCTGCGGCGACGCGACGGACGCGAACCTAGCGCCATCTGTTCGATGACGTCGATGGGCGTCGCGGCACGAAAGTAATCGACGAATCCCTCATGATCGACAAGTTCGCGATACGCACGGCGACTATCCGCCGCCAGCGCGTTCATGTATTCGCGCCACTCCTGCTCGCGCGGCTCGTCTTCGCGCGGACGCAGACTCGCGCGCAGCACCGCACCCACCGTCTGCTCCAGATTGCGCAGCGCGAGTGCACGAATGCCGTACTTGCGGTGAATCACCTCGCCCTGCTCCGTCACGCGCAAGACACCGCCCACTGAGCCACGCGGCGAAGACATCAGCGCAGGCGTGATGCGCGCGCCGCCGCGGCTGGCGGAACCGCCCCGCCCATGAAAGAACGCAAGACGAATACCGGCTTGTTTTGCGACTTCCAGTAACTCAACCTGCGCGCGCTGCAAACCCCACCGCGAGGCGAGCGTGCCGCCATCCTTGCCGCTATCCGAATAGCCAAGCATCACCCATTGGCGATCGTCGCGTGCCAGCAAATGCGCGCGATAAACTGGATCATCCAGCAGCGCGCGCAAGGTATCGGGCGCGTTCTTCAGATCGTCGACAGTTTCGAACAGCGGTGCGATGTCCAGCGGCACGCTGTCAGCCCTCTCCCCTCTGGGGAGAGGGTTGGGTGAGGGGCTGTGCGGAGCGGAATCTTCCCGCGAGATTGTCCCCTCACCCCGCCCCTCTCCCCAAAGGGGAGAGGGAGTGATCGTAAAACCACCGTAGCGCGCCAGCGCCAGCACCGCCAACACGTCGGCGGCGGAGCGCGCCATGCTGATGATGTAGAGGCCGATCGCATCTTTGCCGTAGCGGCCGCGGGATTCGTTGAGCGTGGCGAAGACGGCGCGCAGGGATTCCGCCTGCGCATCGTCGCTCTTTGCCAGCGCTTTTTCGCCGCTCGCATACAGGCGCAGCGCCTCGACACGTTCGGATGGCGCTCGCTGCGACCATGTTTCATCGCCAAGCAGCGCAGCCAGCGCATCGTCATGCACACGCGAATCCTGGCGCACATCCAGGCGTGCCAGATGAAAACCGAAGGTACGTACACGCCAGATCAAACGGCGGACTGCATAAGCACCCGCATTCAATCCGCGATGATCGATAAGCCCGTGCACGATCAACAGAAGATCGTCGAGTAACTCCTCTGCCGAGGCATAACCCTCTGCGTGACCTTCTTCGAGCGTCGCCTCCAGGCGCGCGCGGATCAAGGTCAGAAAGCATCGATACGGCATATCCGCATGACGTGGGCGGATTTTTGCGGCCGCGCGCGGAAACTGTTCGCGATAGGTTTCGAGACGTTGCAGCAATGCAGGCTCGAAATCGACACGATCATCCGTCTGACTGAGCAATCGTGCGAGGCCATCCACGTCGGCGATGTAATGCTCGAGCACATGCGCGCGTTGTGTCGCCAGACTGTTTGCAATCGTTTCTGCGCCGACATTGGGGTTGCCATCCATGTCGCCGCCGACCCATGTTGCAAAGCTCAAGAATCGCGGCAGTGGCACGGCGACGTTGTAGACGGTTTGCAACGCATCGGCGAGTACTTCGTAGAACGCCGGAATGATGCGATAAATCGGATTGGCGAGATAAAAACCAACGTGATGATGTTCGTCCTGGACCGTGGGACGAATCGGCGACGCTTCTGCCGTTTGCCAGCCGGACGACAACGCCATGAAGATACGATCGTCATCTTCCTTGCGCTCTTGTGGCGTGCGCGTGGGATCGAAGTTATCGACCAGCGCGCGCACGATGGCCTGTTCCTTCTCGAGCAACGACCGGCGAATTGCTTCTGTCGGATGCGCGGTGAAGACCGGCTCGACTTTCAACTTGTACAGCCACTCAAGCAACTCATCGGCGCCCACGCCCTGCTCTTTCAATCGCTGTAGCACATCGAGCAGCGATTCGGGCTGCGGCGCACTGCCTTCGCGTTGATAGTCGCGGCGACGGCGAATGCGATGAACGCGCTCGGCCGTGTTCACTGCCTGAAAGTACGCCGCGAACGCACGCGCCAGCGATTCGGCCGCGTGTGCATCGAGTCCTGCCAGGGAATCGGCGAGATCGTCGACAGCGTGCCCGTCGCGGCGGCGCGCGATGGAAGCCGTGCGTACATGCTCCACGCGCTGAAAAAACGCCTCGCCCCCCTGTTCAGCCAGCATGCGGCCAACCATCGCCCCGAGCCGATGCACGTCTTCTCTCAGCGGCCCGTCATGGGGCAGAAATTCAGGGTCGCGACTGGCTTCCATGGATCCTCCGGGTATGAACGGCCTAGCCTACAGAATTTGCGTGAAGCTGCCCGTTCCAAGTCGTCATAAGGGCGTGAGTGCGGTTAAAATGGGAGCCTTCCCGCCGAGGGGCGCTGCGACCGTGAATGCTGACGGCCAGGCTCGGTGGATGCTTCGACTAGAACGGCGCTCATGACGCGAAGTACTCGCGTCGATCCGGCTCACCCAGCCGGATTTCCCCAATGAGACTCGGAGACATCCTTGATGAACGCTGTCACTCAAGATTCCGCTACGCACGATTACAAGGTCCGCGACATGTCGCTGGCCGAGCTGGGCCGCCGCCGTATCCGCATGGCCGAAGAAGAAATGCCCGGCCTGATGCAGATTCGCGCGCGTTACGCACAAAGTCAGCCGCTGAAGGGCGTGCGCCTTTCCGGTTCGCTGCACATGACGAAAGAGACCGCCGTGCTGATCGAGACGCTGAGCACGCTCGGCGCATCGGTGCGTTGGGCATCATGCAACATTTTCTCGACGCAGGATGATTGCGCCGCTGCTATCGCCGCCGCCGGCATTCCGGTGTTCGCATGGAAAGGCGAAACGCTCGAAGAATATTGGGATTGCACGCTCGACATGCTGACGCACCCGGGCATGAAGGGTCCGGAACTGATCGTCGACGACGGCGGCGATGCCACGCTGCTGATCCACAAGGGCGTCGACATGGAAAATGGCGACAACTGGGTCAATACGCCCAGCGGCAACCACGAAGAACAGGTCATCAAGGATCTGCTCAAGCGCACCGCGAAGGAGCGTCCCGGTTTCTGGAAGAAAGTCGCTGCCGATTGGAAGGGCGTCTCCGAAGAGACCACCACCGGCGTGCATCGCCTGTATCAGATGATGGAAGCGGGCAAGCTGCTGGTGCCGGCCATCAACGTCAACGACTCGGTCACCAAGAGCAAGTTCGACAACCTCTACGGCTGCCGCGAATCGCTGGCTGACGGCATCAAGCGCGCGACCGATCTGATGGTCGCCGGCAAGGTTGCCGTGGTATGCGGTTACGGCGACGTGGGCAAGGGTTGCGCGCATTCGCTCAAGGGCTTCGGCGCGCGCGTGATCGTCACCGAGATCGATCCGATCAACGCCCTGCAGGCCGCGATGGAAGGTTTCCAGGTCACCACGATCGAAGAAACGCTCGGCACCGGCGACATCTACGTCACCACCACCGGCAACAAGGACATCATCACGCTGGAACACATGGCGGCGATGAAGAACAACGCGCTGGTCTGCAACATCGGCCACTTCGACAACGAAATCCAGATCGACCGTCTGAACGCTGCGAAGGATGTGAGCCGCGAGACGATCAAGCCGCAGGTGGATCGTTACACCTTCAGCAAGGCCGGCAACAGCATCTACATGCTGGCGGAAGGCCGTCTGGTGAACCTCGGTTGCGCGCACGGCCATCCGAGCTTCGTGATGTCCAACAGCTTCTCCAACCAGACGCTGGCGCAGCTCGACTTGTGGGCGAACAAAGACACGTATGAAAAGACGGTCTATCGCCTGCCGAAAAAGCTGGACGAAGAAGTGGCCCGTCTGCATCTGGAACAGATCGGTGTGAAGCTGACCAAGCTGACGCCGGACCAGGCTGCGTACATCGGCGTGCCGGTGGAAGGTCCGTACAAGCCGGATCATTACCGTTACTGATAGGCCTTTCCCCCTCTCCCCTTTGGGGAGAGGGTTGGGGTGAGGGGTCACGCTCGCGTTGGACTCTCGTTCAAAGCGAGCTTTTGTTTCAGCGCGTTCGCAAGATCACCCCTCATCCCGGCCTTCTCCCCGAAGGGGAGAAGGTGAAAGGCAAAAGAAAAGGGCGCTTTTAGCGCCCTTTTCTTTGCATCGCATCCGATGATTCAGACCGGCTCCAGCCAGCCCCACTTGTCCTGCGTCTTGCCATTGAACAAACCGAAGTAGAGTTCCTGCAGGCGGCGAGTAACGCGTCCTGCTTTACCGCTACCGATCTGCTTGCCATCCACCTCGCGGATCGGCGTGATTTCCGCCGCCGTACCGCACATCAGGATTTCGTCGGCGAGGTAGAGGTACTCGCGCGGAATATCGCGCTCGACGACTTCAATGCCGTCTTCACGTGCGAGCACTTTGAGCGTGTCACGCGTAATACCGGCAAGAATCGATGCGCTGGCCGGTGTGGTGTGCAACACACCATCGAACACCAGGAACAGGTTTTCACCTGCGCCTTCGCTCAACAAGCCACTGGCGGCGAGCGCAATGCCTTCGCCGAAACCGAGGCGGCGTGCTTCGCGCGCAATCAGCTGGCCGGAAAGATAGTTGCCACCCGCCTTTGCACCGGCAGGAATCGTGTTCGGCGCAAAACGCTGCCAGCTCGACACACACGCTGTGATGCCCACTTCCAGCGCTTCCGGCCCGAGGTACGGACCCATCGGCCACGTTGCCACGGCGACATCGATCGGCGTTTCCGCCGACAGACCGAATCCACCCAGACCGCGATACGCCACCGGGCGCAGATACGCCGCGCTGTAGCCGTTCTTGCGGACGATCTCGCGGCACGCATTGGCCATCTCGTCTTGCGAATAAGGCAGCACCATGTCGTAAATCTTTGCCGACAGGTACAGGCGCTTGAGGTGGTCAGTCAGACGGAAAATCGCGGCGCCTTCCGGGGTGGCGTAACTGCGAATACCCTCGAAGACGGACGAACCGTAATGCAGCGCGTGCGACATCACGTGCGCGGTGGCGTCCTTCCACGGCTTGATTTCGCCGTTCTGCCAGATCCATTCGGGGTACTGCTGGGCCATGGGGAGTTCTCCGTTGGGGACCGCCCATGATACCGCCTGAAGGCTTCAAACGCCCTGAAAATCCTCAATATGGCGGTTCGAGCCAGAGGCATCCGTCATGGCGCACCACGCCGAAATGGGTCTCTTGCGTAGCGCCGCTGCCGTCATCCGACTCGGTCTCCACGGACAGGGAATCCCCTTGGGGCGGCGAGGGACTGGGCGTCGCCGACATCGACAGCACCGATGGATCGGTGCCCGTGGACGTTGAGGACGATGGTGGTGCGGTCGAGGTGTATTCGCTCGCCCTCACCCCTACGAGTGGATGGGCCATCATGCGGGTGAATTCCCGAATGTTTGCCACTACCGCTTCGCGACCGGAGCCCTCCCACAGCATGAGGCCGGCGAGGCGATTGGGATTGCGATCGGCAAACGCATCGACCACAGCCTGCTTGAGCTGTGTCATATCCGACGCGCATAGAACAGGCGGCGGTTGCGCGATGCTTGTCGGCGCGTCGCTAGCGCTTGCACTCACCGTCGGCGCAGGCACCGCCGGCGAAGCGTTGAGATCCGAACAGGCACGATCGGTGAAGATGACACCACCACTCGCACCAACGCAGCGATGAATATCGCTCTGCGCCCGGGCCATGCCGAACGGCAACAACAGCAGGAGAAGGATCGCGAGTAGACGCATCGCGCGAGCATAGCCCGATGCGTCGACGGCTTCAGCTCAGCTGATCAAGAACCGCACGCGTCGCTTTCACCCGGTTCAGCGTATAGAAGTGCAATCCCGGCGCGCCGCCTTCCAGCAAGCGGCGGCAAAGCTGCGCAACGACTTCGGCACCCATCGAGCGAATGGATTCCACGTCGTCGTAATACCCCTGCATACGCCGGGACATCCAGCGTGGAATCTCCGCGCCGCAGGCGTCGGAAAAACGCTTGAGCTGAGCGTATTGGGAGATCGGCATGATGCCCGGCACGATCGGCACTTTTACACCAAGACGGCGCGCATCCTCGACAAAACGAAAATACGCATCGGCGTTGAAGAAGTACTGCGTGATGGCACCATCCGCACCCGCATCGATCTTGGTCTTGAAGTGACGCAGATCCGCATGAACGTCTTCGGCTTGCGGATGCATTTCCGGATACGCGGCCACTTCAATATGAAAATGATCGCCGCTGTGCTCGCGAATAAAACGCACCAGTTCGGATGCGTAACGGAAATCGCCAGGGCTCGCCATGCCCGATGGCAGATCGCCACGCAACGCTACGATGCGGCGATAACCCGCTTCGCGATAGCTATCGAGCAACGCTGCAATTTCAGCGCGCGTACCGCCCATGCATGAAATATGCGGCGCCACGTCGAGCCCGTGCTGCTGATGCAAACGCGCAACGGTATCGCTGGTGTAACTGAGCGTGGAGCCGCCCGCGCCGAACGTCACCGAGACGTATTCGGGGTTGAGGCTTTTCAGCTCTTTGGCCGTGCGGTCGAGCTGTGCGCGCTGTTCATCGGTTTTGGGCGGGAAAAACTCAAAGCTGAGCGCCGGCATCGCGAGGGTCCTTGGCAACGATTGGACAAGTATATATCTCTTGTTCGGGATGAAAAGATATATGTCCGTCCCACGCGTAGGTTTTCGGCGAAATTGGGCGCCCGCAACGTCTCTCCGAGACCCGGGCGGGCTGACACCTCCGGCGCCCGTCTGTCATCATCGTGGGATTGCGTCGCCCGGGCGGCCATCCGTTTAGCTTCAGGGAGTGTTTGATGTCTTCTTCCAATGCGATCCGCCGCGATGTCGGGCCCTTTGCCCTCATGCTTACCGGCTTGGGCTCCATCATTGGCTCCGGCTGGCTGTTCGGCGCATGGAGAGCGGCGGGATTGGCCGGCCCCGGTGCGATCTGGGCATGGGTGCTGGGCGCCGCGATCATCATGACCGTCGCACTCACGTATGCCGAGCTTGGCGCGATGTTTCCGGAATCCGGCGGCATGGTGCGTTACGGCCATTATTCGCATGGCTCGCTGGTCGGCTTCATTGCGGGGTGGGCGAACTGGATTGCGATCGCATCGACGACCCCTGTCGAAGCCGAAGCCTCCGTGCAATACATGGCATCGTGGCCGTGGCAATGGGCGCAGGATCTCTATCACGTAACCGGCGGCGTCGGTGAGCTGAGCCACACCGGCTTGGGCATTGCGGCGGTGCTGGTGGTTATCTACTTCCTGCTCAATTTCTGGAGCGTGAAGTTGTTTGCCCGCTCCAACACGGCGATCACCGTCTTCAAGTTGATCGTACCGGCGGCCACGGGTTTGGCGCTGATCGCTAGCGGTTTCCATTCCGAGAATTTCTCCGTGGGCATCCACGGCGATCATCACGCCATCGACTTTGCCGCGGTGCTGACGGCCGTGGCGACAGCCGGCATCGTCTTCAGCTTTAACGGTTTCCAAAGTCCGGTAAATCTCGCGGGCGAAGCACGCAATCCGGGACGAAGCATTCCGTTGGCAGTGGTGGGTTCGATCTTGCTGGCCACCGTGATCTACGTGATTCTGCAAATTGCTTACCTCGGTGCCGTACCGCATGACATGCTGGCCAAAGCAGGTTGGCATGGCATCGATTTCCGTTCGCCGTTCGCCGAGCTGGCCATCATCGTCAACCTGCAATGGCTGGCAATGTTGCTTTACGTTGACGCTTTCATCAGCCCCAGCGGCACGGGCATGACGTATACCGCCACAACGGCACGCATGATTTACGGCATGGAACGTAACGGTACGTTGCCAAAAATCTTCGGCCGGATACATCCGAAGTGGGGCGTGCCGCGTCCGGCCATGTGGTTCAACCTGATCGTGTCGTTCCTGTTTCTGTTCTTCTTCCGCGGCTGGGGCACGCTCGCTGCGGTGATCTCGGTGGCGACGATCATTTCCTACCTCACGGGTCCCGTGAGTGTGATGACGCTGCGCCGAACCGCCACAGAACTACATCGCCCTTTACGCATCGCTGGACTACCCGTGCTCGCTGGCGTCGCCTTCATCATGGCGACGGAACTGCTGTACTGGGCTAAGTGGCCGCTCACCGGCGAAATCATCTTGCTGATGGTCGTGGCGTTGCCGGTGTATCTCTACTACCAGGCGAAATCCCACTGGCACGATTTTGGACGTCAGTTGAAAGGCGCCTATTGGTTGATCGTGTACCTGCCCGTCATCGCGTTTGTGTCTTGGGCAGGAAGCACCACCTTCGGTGGCCAGGGCTATCTACCCTATGGCATCGACCTCGCTGTGGTCGCCGTGATCGGATTGGTGTTTTACGTGTGGGGCGTGAAGTCGGGTTGGCGCACACCGGCCGTGGAGGCTGCCTGTGACACGGCACATACTCATCCGGACTTGGCGCACGTGTCGCCGGATGAGAACACCTCCGTTCGCAGTTGATAGTCGTGCGGTTGACGCGTTGCAGGCGTCAACCAAGCGCGAGAATATCGCCCAGCAACGCTTGTGCCGTCACCTCGGGCCCTGCGCCCGGACCTTGGATGACTAACGGTTGCGTGTGGTAACGCGTCGTCGTCAGCGCAAACTGATTGTCGGTACCGTACAAGCGTGCGGCGGGATGCGTGAGCGGAACTTCGGTGAGGCCCACGCGAGCCCGTCCGCGCTGGTTGATGCGTGCGAGGAAACGCAATACCTGACCACGCTCACGCGCGGCTTCATGCAACGCGGCGAGTGGCTCATCCAGTTCTTCGAGACGCTCAAGGAATACCTCGGTGGAGACGTCCCGCAAACTCTCCGGCACCAGGCTTTCCACGACGACTTCGTCCTTGCCCAGCGCAAAACCTGCGTTGCGCGCGAGTATCAGCAACTTGCGCGCCACGTCTTCTCCGGAAAGGTCCGCGCGCGGATCCGGTTCGGTGTAACCGTGCTTGCGTGCTTCGCGCAGCAACGCGGAAAACGGCCGCGTTCCGTCGTACTGATTGAACAGATAAGACAGCGAACCTGAGAACACGCCTTCGAGCGTGAGCAGGGCATCGCCACAATCGCAGAGTCGGCGCAACGTTGAAAGCACCGGCAATCCAGCACCAACGGTTGCCGAATCGCCATAACGTCCGCCTGCGGCGCGCGCGGCTTGCAGTGCGCGCCAACCGGATAGCTGACCGCCGGCTAGCGATTTGTTCGCTGTGACCACGTGATAGCCTCGGGCCAGCCAATCCGCGTGACGCGACGCAAGCTCCGACGAAGCCGTTGCGTCGACGATCACTTTCACTGTCGCGCGATGCGCGTCGAGCGACGCGAGTAGCGCATCATCACCACGTGCCGCACCTTCGCGCTTGAGGCGTTCGCGCAAATCGCGCGCGGCCAGCTGTGTGGAATCCGTCTGCTGCTTGCGTGAGTTGGCTGCGCCGACCAGATGCAATCGACTTCCCGCAGGCGTGCACAGTAACTTGAGGAACGCTCCGCCCACCACACCCGTACCGAGAAGCACGAGAGCAACCTCGGCCTTGGCGGCCGGCGCAATCGGCGTGAAGGGTGCTTCTACAAGCACCGCGCTCATGCCGTCACCCGGCGTTTCAATGCATCGCTGACCGACTGTGCGCGCGTCAAGGCGGCATCCAGGTCACGCAGCAAGTCATCTCCGTCTTCAATGCCGATCGACAAACGCAGCAGTGTGTCGGCGATGCCCGCTGCTCGGCGCGCCTCAGGTGCCATGGCTGCATGGGTCATCGACGCGGGATGCGCAACCAAGCTCTCCACGCCACCCAATGACTCAGCCAGCGAAAAATATTGCAGACCATCCACGAAAGCTTCGATCTGCGCGACATCACCGTGCAACTCAAAACTCAGCATGGCGCCGAAGCCTTGCTGCTGACGCGCAGCAAGTGCATGGCCTACATGATCTTCCAGTCCCGGGTAGTAAACCTTCCGCACAGCGGCATGTTCGCGAATCTGTGCCGCAACGCGTTCTGCATTTTCCTGATGCTGGCGCAAGCGAACACCCAGCGTGCGCAGACCGCGCAAGGTAAGGAAGCTGTCGAACGGTGCGCCGGTGAGACCGTTGCAATTTGCCCACCACTTCAATTGCTCGGCAACTGCAGCATCGCGCGCAACGACAGCCCCGCCGACAACATCGCTATGGCCGTTGATGTACTTCGTGGTCGAATGAACAACCACGTCAGCACCTAGCGTGAGCGGCTGCTGCAGTGCAGGCGAAAGGAACGTGTTATCGACGACGACCAGCGCACCCACTGCATGCGCCGCCTGCGATACATGACGGATATCTGTGATACGAAGCAGCGGATTGGAAGGTGTTTCCACCCATACGAGCGAAGGCTTTTCGGCAAGCGCTTCCGCAAGCACTTTATTGTCGGTGAGGTCCGCAAAGCGGACGTTGAAGCGCCCCTTCTTCGCCCACGCATCCAGTAGCCGCCACGTGCCGCCGTAGCAGTCGTGCGCAGCAAGTACCGTCGAACCCGCAGGAACGAGCTCCAATGCATTGGCGACAGCGGCCATACCGCTTGCCGTGATCACCGCTCCGGCGCCCTGCTCCAATTCAGCCAGAGCGTTGCCGAGCAAATCACGCGTGGGATTGCCGCTGCGCGAGTAGTCGTACGCGCGCTTGCCGCCCAATCCGGTGAAGCTGTAATTGGTGGAAAGATGCAGCGGAGGAACGACTGCGCCGTGCTGTGTGTCCGATTCAATACCGGCACGCACCGCGCGGGTGCTGGCAGACGTTTCATTCACGATATCGGCGCACATAGCTCAAGCTCCACAACGACTGGAAATAACCTGACGCAACAGCGGCGCCAGTTGACGGGTTTCTTTCAGGAACGCATCGTGACCGTAGGGCGAATCGATCACTTCAAGCGTTGCAGCGCCACGAAGACGGCGTTGCAGCTCGCACAAATCAGCGAGTGGTACGAGGCGATCGGATGGAAAGCCGATGAGCGTAGTTGGCACGCTGATCGCTTCCGGAGAAACGTCATGGAGATCGATCGATTCGGATAGTGCGAGGAAACGCTCCAGATCAAAGCGCTCCACAAAGCGACGACCGGCGTGTTCCAGATAATCTTCAACAGGAAAGTGGAAACGGCCATCGCGATAATCCGGCGAACCCGAAAAACGCTGCGCGAATTCTTCGCTGCCGCGATACGTCGTCATCGCTAACTGACGCGCGAGAGACAGCGCTTGTGTCACCTGTCCCGACGCTTGGCCGAGGCGAAGAATCTGTCGCTGGATAGCTCGCTGCGCCGTCGACAGCGGATGTGCGCGATGCGCGCCTGCGAGCAGGATTAGCTTTTCGACTTTCTCGGGATGGCGAGCAGCAAAAGCGAGTGCCGTCATGGCCCCGTAAGAGGAGCCGACAAATGCCGCCACACGGCCGATGCCCAACGTTTCAACCAACGCCGCCAATGCGTCAGCCTGATCTTCGCTGGAAATAGCCTGCAGGTTTTCCGCAAAGTCAGAAGGTGTTAGCCAATCGATGCTCAGCACACGGTATTGCGTGACGTCGATGGCCTTGTCTTGGCCTACCAGCTCGGACCACCAACCCGCCTCGCCCTTTTCCGTCTCGGTCACGTAGCGATCTGCGGAAATGCCACCTTGCACAATCACCGTAGGAGCATCGGGCGCACCGACCCACTGATAACGCACGTCAACGGTACTGACACCATTGCCGTACTTGGGACTCAGCGTGATACGCCGGGTGCTGCGCTGTTCCGTAAGCGCATAACGTGGGTGCAAGGGAACGATCACGGCAGTATGGCGATCGTCAGAGGCTGAATTGGCAAGCTGTGGCATGGCGGTTCTCCGTTTACATCGTCCTACGGAGAACCAGCGAAGAGCTGTCGCCAGATTAGCCATGATGCGTCATGGTCTAACGACATCCCATCTACCGGTCGGCGCTAGTCGCCGCCCCGCAGGAGTTGGCACCGTTGCAGGTTTGATCCTGCAGGTTGCCCCGGCTTCAAAGGGCCTGTCCCTCAGCCGGTCTCGATGAGTGGAAAAGACTATAACCATGCATGGTTTTATCGTCAATGGACGTTTAGACGTCTAAACGTAAAAACGACCAGAAAGAACCTTAAATTCGCTACTTATGTGAAATAACCATATCTCCGCGACCCCGTGCCCAGTCATTAAGTGGCAGGCTATTTGGCCCGGCAGTACTCTCACGCCAATTTCACCCAAAACCTCAAAACTCGTCCTTATGAGCGTGATTCCCGATCTTTCCGCTGCCGTCGGCCACACCCCCCTGCTACGCCTTCGCAGCGCGTCGGCGCTGACAGGGTGCGAGGTGTTTGGGAAGGCCGAATTCCTCAACCCGGGGGGCTCGATCAAGGACCGCACCGCGCTTGGTCTGGTGCTGGATGCCGAACGGCGTGGTCTGCTTCGTCCAGGGGGCACGATCGTCGAGGGTACCGCCGGCAACACAGGTATTGGGCTGGCGCTAATTGGGGCCAGTCGCGGCTATCGATCTGTCATCTTCATGCCCGACACACAGAGCAGGGAAAAGATCGACGCGCTCCGAGTCGCGGGTGCTGAGGTACGTCTGGTGCCAGCGGTTCCGTTCAAGGATCCACGTCATTACGTCCATATCGCCCGCGCCTACTGCGAAAGCTTGAACGATGCTGCACCAGGTCGCGCGTGGTTCGGCAATCAGTTCGACAACACCGCCAATCGTGATTGGCATGAGGCCACTACAGGCGTTGAAATCTGGGAGCAGACGGATGGAAAGATCGATGGCTTCGTCTGTTCGGCGGGCACGGGCGGGACACTCGCTGGCGTCGGCCGCGCGCTGAAATCTCGCAACCCTGGCGTCAAAATCGCCCTTTCCGATCCCACGGGCTCCGCGTTGGCGAACTACGTCAATTGCGGTGAGCTCGTCGCTGAAGGTAGCTCCATCAGTGAAGGCATTGGATCCAGCCGAGTTACAGCGAATTTTCAGGATGCGTCGATCGATTTGGCTTGGTCGATTCCTGATCAGGAGTCGGTGCCTTTGTTACATCAGCTCCTGAATGAAGAGGGCTGGTGCGTCGGCGGCTCCAGCGGCGTGAACATCGCGGGAGCCATTCGGTTAGCCCGTGCATTGGGCCCAGGGCACACCGTGGTGACCGTTTTGAGCGATGCGGGAACACGCTATCAAGCGAAGCTATTCAATCCTGCTTTTCTCCGCGAAAAGGGCATTCCTGTGCCGGCATGGCTCGATAAATCTTTTTCGAGTTAATCCATCAAATCCATCAAATCCATCAGTGTGCGAGACATGGCGACGCTCGATGCTGCCGCACAAAGATGACCCTCGTTGAATTCAACGAGACCTGTTCATGTCTCAGCCTGATGCGGCCATGGCGTTTTCGCAAAAGTTTGGACGCTAAAAAACAAAACGGCTTCCTGTAACGGAAGCCGTTTGGCCGATGACTCTTGACGGTAAGTCGTTGCGGGTTCGCCCATGCGCATAAAGCAAAACGCCTTCCCGGTGAGGGAAGGCGTTTTTAGGATAAAGCCCCTGGCGGTGACCTACTCTTGCATGGGCAATGCCACACTACCATCGGCGCAGCTGCGTTTCACTTCCGAGTTCGGGATGGGATCGGGTGGGGCCACAGCGCTATAGCCGCCAGGGAAAGGGTTGAAGCAGCGCACGGGTGCGCCGGCTTCAAACTTTGAAGAGTCCAGCCATGGATGGCTGGTTTTGCTCTTCCGCGAGATAGATATCTCGCGTTGGATAAGGGGTAAACGAGTTGACAAGCGTCTGGTGAAGTTCCGGGATGTTTCGTTAGTCAATGCCACGAAGCGTCTTGGGGTTATATGGTCAAGCCGCACGGCTCATTAGTATGCGTTAGCTCAATGCATTGCTGCACGTCCACACCGCACCTATCAACCACCTAGTCTAGATGGGGCCTTAAGGAGAGTCGAACTCTCGGGAGATCTCATCTTGGGGCGTGCTTCCCGCTTAGATGCTTTCAGCGGTTATCACTTCCGTTCATAGCTACCGGGCAATGCCATTGGCATGACAACCCGAACACCAGCGGAACGTCCACTCCGGTCCTCTCGTACTAGGAGCAGCCCCCCTCAAATCTCCAACGCCCACGACAGATAGGGACCGAACTGTCTCACGACGTTCTGAACCCAGCTCGCGTACCACTTTAAATGGCGAACAGCCATACCCTTGGGACCGGCTACAGCCCCAGGATGTGATGAGCCGACATCGAGGTGCCAAACACCGCCGTCGATATGAACTCTTGGGCGGTATCAGCCTGTTATCCCCGGAGTACCTTTTATCCGTTGAGCGATGGCCCTTCCATACAGAACCACCGGATCACTAAGACCTACTTTCGTACCTGCTTGATCCGTCGATCTCGCAGTCAAGCACGCTTATGCCTTTGCACACAGTGCGCGATGTCCGACCGCGCTGAGCGTACCTTCGTGCTCCTCCGTTACTCTTTGGGAGGAGACCGCCCCAGTCAAACTACCCACCATACACGGTCCCCGATCCGGATTACGGACCTAGGTTAGAACGTCAAGCACTTCAGGGTGGTATTTCAAGGTTGGCTCCACCGAAACTAGCGTCTCGGTTTCATAGCCTCCCACCTATCCTACACAGAAGAACTCAACGTTCAGTGTAAAGCTATAGTAAAGGTTCACGGGGTCTTTCCGTCTTGCCGCGGGAACGCTGCATCTTCACAGCGATTTCAATTTCACTGAGTCTCGGGTGGAGACAGCGCCGCTGTCGTTACGCCATTCGTGCAGGTCGGAACTTACCCGACAAGGAATTTCGCTACCTTAGGACCGTTATAGTTACGGCCGCCGTTTACTGGGGCTTCGATCAAGAGCTTCGCCTTGCGGCTGACCCCATCAATTAACCTTCCAGCACCGGGCAGGCGTCACACCCTATACGTCCACTTTCGTGTTTGCAGAGTGCTGTGTTTTTGATAAACAGTCGCAGCGGCCAGGTTACTGCGACCCGCTAGTGCTCAGTCACGCATGTGACCACACCGGCGGGCGCACCTTCTCCCGAAGTTACGGTGCCATTTTGCCTAGTTCCTTCACCCGAGTTCTCTCAAGCGCCTTGGGATTCTCACCCTGCCTACCAGTGTCGGTTTACGGTACGGTTTGCTGTAGCTGAAGCTTAGTGGCTTTTCCTGGAAGCGTGGTCTCAGTCACTTCGCCCAAAAGGGCTCGTCTCGGTGCTCGGCGTATGTGATCCCGGATTTGCCTAAGATCACCGCCTACCTCCTTTCCCCGGGACAACCAACGCCCGGTAGACCTAACCTTCTCCGTCCCCACATCGCACTACAGTCAAGTGCTGGAATATTAACCAGCTTCCCATCGACTACGCATTTCTGCCTCGCCTTAGGGGCCGACTCACCCTGCGCCGATGAACGTTGCGCGAGGAAACCTTGGGCTTTCGGCGTGCGGGCTTTTCACCCGCATTATCGTTACTCATGTCAGCATTCGCACTTCCGATACCTCCAGCACGCTTCTCAACGCACCTTCACAGGCTTACGGAACGCTCCTCTACCGCGCACACTTGCGTGTGCACCCCGAGCTTCGGTGTATCGCTTAGCCCCGTTAAATCTTCCGCGCAGACCGACTCGACCAGTGAGCTATTACGCTTTCTTTAAAGGGTGGCTGCTTCTAAGCCAACCTCCTGGCTGTCTATGCCTTTCCACATCGTTTTCCACTTAGCGATAACTTGGGGACCTTAGCTGCGGGTCTGGGTTGTTTCCCTTTTCACGACGGACGTTAGCACCCGCCGTGTGTCTCCCGGATAGTCTGTCCTGGTATTCGGAGTTTGCCATGGTTTGCTAAGTCGCGATGACCCGCTAGCCATAACAGTGCTCTACCCCCAGGAAGATTCGTCCGAGGCGCTACCTAAATAGCTTTCGAGGAGAACCAGCTATCTCCACGTTTGTTTAGCCTTTCACTCCTATCCACAGCTCATCCCCATCTATTGCAACAGATGTGGGTTCGGTCCTCCAGTGCGTGTTACCGCACCTTCAACCTGGCCATGGATAGATCACGTGGTTTCGGGTCTACTGCCAGAGACTATGCGCCCTATTCAGACTCGGTTTCCCTTCGCCTCCCCTAGACGGTTAAGCTCGCCACTGACAGTAAGTCGCTGACCCATTATACAAAAGGTACGCAGTCACCCTTACGGGCTTCCACTGCTTGTACGTATACGGTTTCAGGGTCTATTTCACTCCCCTCTCCGGGGTTCTTTTCGCCTTTCCCTCACGGTACTTGTTCGCTATCGGTCAGTCAGGAGTATTTAGCCTTGGAGGATGGTCCCCCCATGTTCAGACAAGGTTTCTCGTGCCTCGCCTTACTCAATTTCATGCCATGTGCGCTTTCGTCTACGGGGCTATCACCCGCTACGGCCAGCCTTTCCAGACTGTTCGACTAACACATACGACACTTTTGGGCTGCTCCCCGTTCGCTCGTCGCTACTCAGGGAATCTCGGTTGATTTCTTTTCCTCCGGGTACTTAGATATTTCAGTTCCCCGGGTTCGCTTCCAACACCTATGAATTCAGTGCTGGATACTGCTTACGCAGTGGGTTTCCCCATTCGGACATTGCCGGATCAAAGCTTGTTGCCAGCTCCCCGACACTTTTCGCAGGCTGCCACGTCCTTCATCGCCTCTGACTGCCAAGGCATCCACCGTATACGCTTAGTCGCTTGACCATATAACCCCAAGTCGCCTCAGGGTTACTCCCATTCCTCCTCAGGAATTATAGGGAGTGCCAAACAACGCATTCGTCGTTGCCTCAACGACACATCTCGGTTTGGTTTCAAACCAAGACGCTTGTCAACTCGTTTACATTTTCAAAGATCACAAGCACGGCCTCAACGCCGCCTCGTTTCAAAATCTTTTGTGTGCGCTACACATCCGCTTACCGATAAAACTGGTGGAGCCAGTCGGGATCGAACCGACGACCCCCTGCTTGCAAAGCAGGTGCTCTCCCAGCTGAGCTATGGCCCCATACATGGGATCTCCAAGCTTGCATCTCGCTTCTTTCAAAGCGGCTGTGCTTGAAGAGTCCGGCCATGGATGGCCGGGTTCTTGTCGATGGATCGACACCCTAGTAATGGTGGGTCTAGGTGGACTCGAACCACCGGCCTCACCCTTATCAGGGGTGCGCTCTAACCACCTGAGCTACAGACCCATAAAGCTATAAAGACCCCCTCCCTTGCGGGATGGAGCCTTTCACGCCGTCGGCGTGCGGATGTGCAGGTGTCTTGTGTGGACGTCTTACGACAGAGGATCTGTCGTTCTCGAAAGGAGGTGATCCAGCCGCACCTTCCGATACGGCTACCTTGTTACGACTTCACCCCAGTCATGAACCACTCCGTGGTCGTCGCCCTCCTTGCGGTTAGGCTAACGGCTTCTGGAGCAACTCACTCCCATGGTGTGACGGGCGGTGTGTACAAGGCCCGGGAACGTATTCACCGCAGCATAGCTGATCTGCGATTACTAGCGATTCCGACTTCACGTAGTCGAGTTGCAGACTACGATCCGGACTGGGATCGGCTTTCTGGGATTGGCTCCACCTCGCGGTATTGCAACCCTCTGTACCGACCATTGTAGTACGTGTGTAGCCCTGGCCGTAAGGGCCATGATGACTTGACGTCATCCCCACCTTCCTCCGGTTTGTCACCGGCAGTCTCCTTAGAGTTCCCACCATTACGTGCTGGCAACTAAGGACAAGGGTTGCGCTCGTTGCGGGACTTAACCCAACATCTCACGACACGAGCTGACGACAGCCATGCAGCACCTGTGTTCTGGTTCCCGAAGGCACTTCCGCATCTCTGCAGAATTCCAGACATGTCAAGGCCAGGTAAGGTTCTTCGCGTTGCATCGAATTAAACCACATACTCCACCGCTTGTGCGGGCCCCCGTCAATTCCTTTGAGTTTCAGTCTTGCGACCGTACTCCCCAGGCGGCGAACTTAACGCGTTAGCTTCGACACTGATCTCCGAGTTGAGACCAACATCCAGTTCGCATCGTTTAGGGCGTGGACTACCAGGGTATCTAATCCTGTTTGCTCCCCACGCTTTCGTGCCTCAGCGTCAGTGTTGATCCAGATGGCCGCCTTCGCCACTGATGTTCCTCCCGATCTCTACGCATTTCACCGCTACACCGGGAATTCCACCATCCTCTATCACACTCTAGCTTTCCAGTATCCACTGCCATTCCCAGGTTGAGCCCGGGGATTTCACAGCAGACTTAAAAAACCGCCTACGCACGCTTTACGCCCAGTAATTCCGATTAACGCTTGCACCCTTCGTATTACCGCGGCTGCTGGCACGAAGTTAGCCGGTGCTTATTCCTCAGGTACCGTCAGCCCCACCGGGTATTAGCCGATGGTATTTCGCTCCTGATAAAAGTGCTTTACAACCCGAAGGCCTTCTTCACACACGCGGCATTGCTGGATCAGGCTTGCGCCCATTGTCCAATATTCCCCACTGCTGCCTCCCGTAGGAGTCTGGGCCGTGTCTCAGTCCCAGTGTGGCTGATCATCCTCTCAGACCAGCTATCGATCGTCGCCTTGGTGAGCCATTACCTCACCAACTAGCTAATCGAACATCGGTCCATCCAACCGCGCGAGGTCATTGCTGATCCCCCGCTTTCTCCCGTAGGACGTATGCGGTATTAGCGTAAGTTTCCCTACGTTATCCCCCACGTCTGGGCAGGTCCCGATGTATTCCTCACCCGTCCGCCACTCGCCACCCATCGTATTGCTACGACTGTGCTGCCGTTCGACTTGCATGTGTTAGGCATGCCGCCAGCGTTCAATCTGAGCCAGGATCAAACTCTTCACTTAAGTTTTCGAATGTCCGAAGACACTCTATCTTTCTGAAGCGTTGTCCTAACCGTAAAACGTCAGCTTTTTGAATTGACTCTTAGGTTAGACGCTTGCATTTATTGGACAGGTTTCCCTTCCATCGCAAGACGCCCACACAAGTCACCTGCGCACACTGTCAAAGATCGTCTCTACCAACCTCTTACGAGGCCGCCCCATGGGGACGTTTCGTCCGGGGTGAGCCGCCCATTCTACATCTCTTCCGACTTCCGTCAACACCCTCAGCGATGCTTTTTTGCTGAGGAGATTGCCGAGCGGAAGAGGTGCAACGGCGGGGTGGCGAATACTAGGGAGCGATTGCACGTTTGGCAAGCGATTGCGCGAAAAAATTTTTTCGCGTAGTGCGATGACGATCGCTTTCGTCGATGCGTGACATATCCGGCGCGACGATCTGCATCGTCGCACTCAAGCTCGCTACGCCTGTGTCAGCAATACGCGCGCGAAATTACGCTTGCCGATCTGCAGAACACCTTCGAATCCCGGCGTGAACATCCGCTGCGCATCTTCGACAACTTCCGCATCGATGCGCACCGCACGCTCCTTGAGCTTGCGATTTGCCTCTGCGTTACTCGGCGTAAGGCCTGCGGCTGTGAGCAATGCTGGCAAACGCAAGCCTTCTACCGGCACGGCAATTTCGGTGAGTGGCAAAAGGCTGGTATCGCCTTCGCCGCGCACGACCGCATGCCAGCCTGCAATAGCCTGTTCCGCCGCGGCCGCACCATGGAAACGCGCGGCAAGTTCGCGTGCTAAACGCAGCTTTGCATCGCGCGGATTGAGTGCGCCGCTCGCTACGTCACGCTTCATCTGCGCAAGCTCATCGAGCGACACGTCAAAGCTCAGCAGCTCGAACCAACGCCACATCAGATCGTCGCCGATCTTCAACGTCTTGGTGACGATATCGATCGCCGGCTCGTTGATGCCAATGTAGTTGCCCAATGATTTGGACATCTTGTTGACGCCATCGAGGCCTTCGAGCAGCGGCATCGTCAACACGATTTGCGGGGGCTGACCGTGATGCTCCTGCAGCGCGCGTCCCATCAGCAGGTTGAATTTCTGATCCGTGCCGCCAAGCTCGACGTCGCACTTGAGCGCGACCGAGTCGTACCCCTGCGTGAGCGGATACAGGAATTCGTGAATCGCAATAGGCTGCTGCGAGGCGAAGCGCTTGGCGAAATCGTCGCGCTCGAGCATACGCGCCACGGTGTGCTGCGCGGCGAGCTTGATCATATCCGTCGCGGTCATCTGACCGAACCATTCGGAATTGAAGCGCAGCTCGGTTTTTTCGCGATCCAATACCTTAAAAACCTGCTCCGCATACGTTTCCGCATTCGCCAGCACATCCTCGCGGGTGAGCGGTTTGCGGGTAACGTTCTTGCCGGTTGGATCGCCGATCATGCCGGTGAAATCGCCGATCAGAAAAATCACCTGGTGCCCGAGATCCTGGAATTGCCGCATTTTGTTGAGCAGCACGGTGTGGCCTAGGTGCAAATCCGGCGCGGTCGGATCGAAGCCCGCCTTGATGCGAAGTGGACGCCCAAGCTTGAGTCGCTCGACCAACTCTTCCTTTTTGATGATCTCGTCGGCGCCTCGCGCAATGGTGGCAAGGGCCTGGTCAAGCTCGTTCATGTATTCCTCGTGATTTAGTTGCTTAGGCAGCCAAATAGGTGATGGCCACCGTCAATACCGTTAATTGTGCGTTAACCGGAAACATCATGCAAACCATTGATGGAAAAGGCATTGACGCCCTTTGCACAAGGTCGTTATGGTACGCGGCAATTGATACTTTGTACCGCGGGGGCGGTCGCACGATGAATAATAAGAATAAGGTCCGCTAGCGATGGCTGAAGGCAAGCTCGACGCGCGCGCCGCGCGCAAACAGGCCATCCGCCGCAAGGCCCAACGCCGCCACTCACACTTCTACCAGCACTGCTCGCACTGGTCGTTCAACCGCCAGAGTGAAGGCACGCCTATTCATTGGTATCGCGAACGCTGGATGCTCGCGGCAACCGCGCTGTTGATCACGTTGCTTTCCGGCTTCCTGATTCCTGCGTGGGCAACCGCGATGAAGCCCACCGCGATCGAGCCCGTTGAACACACACTGCTCCCGCTCGCTCTGCCGAAGATCGAAGCCCCCACGCTCAAGGCACCTGCAGTGGAAGATTGGCGCGTAGTGCAGGTTCGTCCCGGTCAAACGCTTTCCGATATTTTCCAGAGCCAGGGTTTGAGCCTGACGGATCTGCAACACGTTGTAGACAGCGCAGGCGATGCAAAATCTGCGCTGCATCATATTCAGCCGGGTCAGGAATTCGATTTCCTGATCGGTCGCAACGGTGGCCTTGAAGGCATTCGTTTTGACAAGGACGAAGCCACACGTGCTGTGATCCGCCTCGACGGTGCCACGCCTGCCGAAACCATCGTCGCACGCACCGTCGAAGCGCGTGAGCAGGTTGCACACGGCGTGATCGACGATTCGCTCTTTGCGGCGGCTGCGAAAGCAGGCCTGAGCAACGCGATGGTGATCAAGCTCGCCGACCTGTTCAAGTACGACGTCGACTTCGTGCAGGACTTGCGCGTGGGCGACAGCTTCACCGTGGTTTACGACACCGTGTATCGCGACGGTGCGTATCTGCACGAAGGCGATATCGTGGCAGCCGAGTTCGTCAACCAAGGCCATCGTTATACGGCGTATCGCTTCAAGCGCGCCGATGGAAGCATCGGTTGGTTCAGCGAAGACGGTCGCCCGATCCAGAAATCCTTCCTGCGCATTCCGGTGGATTTCACGCGTATTTCCTCGCCCTTCAGCGCGGCGCGTATGCATCCCATTCTTGGTTTGATGCGCGCGCACAAAGGTGTCGATTACGCCGCACCAACGGGCACACCGATTCACGCTGCTGGCGATGGCGTGATTAAGTTCCGCGGATGGATGAATGGCTACGGCAACTTTGTGATCATCCAGCACGATTCGCACATCAGCACGGCGTATGGGCACATGTCTCGCTTTGCGACAGAACACATCGGTCAACACGTGCACCAAGGCGACATCATCGGTTTCGTCGGCATGACGGGCTTGGCGACCGGCCCCCATCTGCACTACGAATTCCGCGTTGACAACGTACAGCGCAATCCGCAAACGGTGACGCTGCCCAAGCCGGAGCCACTGGCCGGCGCGCAAATGGCGATGTTCCAGAGCAACGCGGTGAAGCCGCAGCTTGCACGCTTGATGGAAATCGACAACAACTACAAGCTTGCGCGCGCTGATTCCACCAAGCGCAGCGACGACTGAGCCATCACGTGGATGACGCTTCGGCGCTTTACATCGGTCTGATTTCCGGCACCAGCGCCGACGGCATCGATGCCGCGCTGGTGCGATTCGAGCAGAACACACCCAAGCTTGTGCATGCGCTCACGCATCCGTGGCCGGATGCGTTGCGCACGCAGATTCTGCGTGTCGCGCAGGGCGAAGCAAAACTCGACCTGGATGATTACTGTCGCCTCGACGTGGCGATCGGACGCGTTTTTGCCGATAGCGTGCAGGAACTTCTTGAGCAGAGCGGGACGTCATCGGCGTCGGTGCGTGCTGTTGGCTCGCACGGCCAGACCATCCGTCATCGGCCAACAGGCGATTTCCCTTTCACGCTGCAAATTGGCGATGCGAGCGTGATCGCCGAACGCAGCAATATAGATGTCGTGGCGGATTTTCGTCGTGCCGACGTCGCAGCCGGCGGACAGGGTGCACCGCTATTACCTGCCGTCCATGCCATGCTGTTGGCTAAACCTGGTCATACGCGTGTGGTGCTCAATCTTGGCGGCATCGCCAACATCACTGTGCTTTCGGCGAACGGTGACGTGCTCGGCTTTGACACGGGGCCGGCGAACGGGCTGCTCGATGCGTGGTGCTTGCGACATCGCGGCGAAGCGTTCGATCGGGATGGTGCTTTCGCGGCGAGCGGTCGCGTCGATGAAACACTTCTCGCCACGCTTCTGCAGGATCCCTATTTCGCGTTGCCACCGCCGAAAAGCACGGGGCGTGAACACTTTCATCTTGCGTGGCTGGATGCGCAACTGGAATCGATAAGTCGATCGGCCGCCGATGTTCAAGCAACGCTGCTCGAACTCACCGCGCGAAGTGTTGTGAATGCGATTGTGCAACATGCATCTGACGCCTCCGATGTGCTGATGTGCGGCGGTGGCGTACACAACAACGTTCTGGTCCAGCGGCTTGGCGCATTGTTGCAACCGCGCGCGCTGCGTAGCACCGCGGATGAAGGCGTCGATCCGGATTATCTGGAAGCCACGGCTTTTGCGTGGCTTGCCCGGCAGCGCCTGCTCGGATTGCCGGGTAACTTGCCTGCCGTGACCGGCGCAAGCGGATTGCGGATATTGGGCGCGATCTACGCAGCACCCCGCGCACTCCGCTGATCCATCGATCGACGAGAGATCAGCGACGTCCCGTCGCAAGCTGCTCGGGGCGCGCCACGGAGAGTGCCTGCATCGCTTCCTTGAAGGCTGCCTGCTCGCTTGCGTCCCACTCGTTGGCGGGCGCAGCGAGCTCTTTCGACTCGCGCGAACTTTCTGCAAGCAGGCCTGCACTCTCGGAAACACCCAAACCGTGGCGAAGCGCCTGCAGCACAACGTCGTTGACTGCCAACTGACGTTCTTTCGCCAGCATCTTTATGCGCTCGACCATAAGGCGGTCGATGTGTCGAATCATGATATCCGGCATATGGCTCCACTCCGTGCCACGTAGCCCCTGTGACTGGATGGTCGCCAACGCTGCGTCCGTGAGCAATCACCATGGCGGCGATTCGTGGGCCAGTTGGCAATTGCGATGTGAATGCGTCGCTAAAGGCGTTTAGTTAACTGTTTGCGTCGGGTTGCTCACGACGAAAACGTGGCCACAGCAAGCCAAAAAGCAGCATGGCGGGCAGTATGGAAAGCACCGTGATCAGGAAATAACTTCCGTATCCGAGCGCCGTCACAATGCCGCCCGCGAAGAAGCCGAGCACTTTTCCAGGCAGATTCACCAGCGAACTCAGCAACGCGTATTGCGTCGCTGTATGCCGGCGATTCACGAGCAACGACAGAAACGCCACCGTCGGCGGCCCCAGCAAACCTTCCGCGAAATTCTGACCGGAAATCGCGAGAGTAAGGATGGATAGCTCACCGTGTCGCGTGAGCAGTAACGTGTAAAGCAAGTTGCTGCAGCTTTCCAACACGATCGCCACGCCAAGCGTACGCCATGCGCCCCAGCGCGCGACGGCCGCACCACCCACGAATGCACCGGCAATACCAATCCAGACACCATAGATCTTCGTCACCGCTCCAATTTCGGTTTTGGAAAAACCCATGTCGCGATAGAACGGGCTCATCACGCCGCCTACGATGGCTTGCTCAGGAACCTTGAACAGTAAAATGAAGAGCAGAAGCAGGAGCGCAAGCTTCCAGCTGTAGCGACGAAAGAAATCCGCGAAAGGATCGATCACACCTTCCTGCATGGCGCCACGCCATGAGTGGGGTGTCGGATGGCGCACATCCGGCTCGCGCATCACGAGCGTGGTGATGATCGGAACCACCATCAACGCCGCCATGAACACGTAGACCAACGTCCATGCGATGTGATCGGCAAGGATCACCGCCACTGCACCGGCCATCAACAACCCGATTCGATACCCCAGTGAATAGGTCGCCACCAGCGCGCCTTGCGCCGACGCGGGTGCAATCTCAATACGATAGGCATCGATCGCGATGTCTTGCGTGGCACCCATAAAAGCCACGAGCAAAGTCGCAACGACGAACAGCGGAAGTTGATGCGGCGTTAATACCGCCATACCCATCAATCCGATGAGCACGCCTAACTGCGCGAACAACAGCCAGCCTCGGCGTTGACCCAGCCGACCGAAAAATGGCAGCCGCGAATGATCGAGCAACGGCGCCCAGAGAAATTTGAACGCATACGTCATGCCCGCACTGGCAATCATCGTAATATCGGCCAGCACGATGCCGTTTTCTTTCAACCAAAACGCAGCCGTTCCCGCGACAAGCAAAAACGGCAATCCAGAAGAGAACCCCAACAGGCACAGCGTCCACGCAGCGGGCTGCGAAAACGAGCGCCATATGGATGGCTTGGCCGCCGGTGAAGCCACGGACTCAGTCGGCATAGTCGACGATGTAAGGCGCGTGATCGGAGAAGCGTTCGTCGCGGTAGATGGAACAATGCTTGAGGCGATCACGCAGTGACGGCGTCACAACCTGATAGTCGATACGCCATCCCACGTTGTTTTCGCGCGCACGGCCGCGATTGGACCACCACGTGTATTCCACCGCATCCGGCTTGAGTGCGCGGAAACTGTCGACCCATCCCCGCTTGTGGAACAGCATATCCAGCCACGCGCGCTCTTCCGGCAAGCAACCGGAATTTTTCTGATTGGAGCTCCAGTTCTTGATGTCGTCCTTGGTATGCACGATGTTCCAGTCGCCACAAATGACGTAGTCGCGTTTGCTCTTGAGCCATTTGTCAAAGATCGGCGTGATCCACTCCATCACCTTGAACTTGAACTGCTGGCGTTCGTCGCCCGACGATCCGGAGGGCACGTACAGCGACACCACGCTCAGATTGCCAAAGCGCGCTTCGACGTAACGACCTTCGTTATCGAATGCATCCCAGCCCAGTTCGGTGATGACCTTGTCGGGCTCGCGCTTGGCGTAGATGGCGACACCGCTGTAACCCTTCTTGCTGCTGGCGTCGCGATAAAAGCAGTGATGCCCGTCGGGACGAAACATGGGATCGGTCAACTGGTCTTCCTGCGCTTTGGTTTCCTGCAGGCAGACGACATCTGCGCGCTGTTTTCGCAGCCATTCGAACACACCTTTGTTCGCGGCGGAGCGGATGCCATTGGCGTTCAGGCTGACGATGCGCATGGGCGTTCCTGTTGGGCGTTGCTCGTGTGATGCGCCATCATAGCAATCATGGAGAAGTCAGCCGCCATCCGTGTTATGCAGGTCACGCCCGATTGGCGGCCGGCCCTGCTGCAACTGCGCGTCACCGCACCGCAGCGGGATTTCGTCAGCGACATCGCACCTTCGCTGGACGACGCCGAACGCTGTCCCGGCAGCACGCCCATGGTCATTCTTCGGAACGATGAACCTATCGGCTATTACCGGATTGAAATGCACGCCGCGAGCATCGCCGAGCGCGAATACGACCGCCCTGCGGTGGGCCTGCGTTCCTTTTTCATCGATCACCGATGGCAGGGACAAGGACTCGCGTCGCGAGCACTTGCGGCCGCTATCGACGATCTCTCCACGCGCCACCCGCACGCGCAATTGTTGGTGCTGCTGGTGAACTGTCGTAACCTCGCCGCGCTGCGCCTGTATCTGCGCGCCCGCTTCATCGATACCGGACAGCTGTACCATGGCGGGCGAGCCGGGCCGCAACACTTGCTGTGGCGAGAGCTGCCCTGAACTTCGACGACCCCAAGAGAAAATCCCCGTGCACGACTATCAGCGCGACTTCATCGAACTGACCCTGCAGCGCGATGTGCTGCGTTTTGGCGAGTTCACGCTCAAATCCGGCCGTCAGAGTCCGTATTTCTTCAACATGGGACGCATCGATTCGGGCGCGGCGTTGGCCCGGCTTGGCCGCGCCTATGCCGCCGCGGTGGTCAATTCCGGATTGGCGATCGATATGCTGTTCGGCCCCGCCTACAAAGGTATCGCCCTTGCCGCCGCAACGGCGATGGCACTCGCCGACGAACATGGCCGCGACCTGCCCTGGGCCTATAACCGCAAGGAAGCGAAGGACCATGGCGAAGGCGGCGTGCTGGTGGGTGCACCACTGAAGGGTCGCGTGCTGATCGTCGACGATGTGATGACGGCCGGTACGGCCGTGCGTGAATCCCTGTCGCTGATTCGTGCGCAAGGCGCTACGCCTGCCGGCGTGCTGATCGCACTGGATCGTCAGGAACGGGGCCAGGGCGATCTGTCCGCCGCGCAGGAAGTGCAGCGCGATTACGGTATCCCGGTGGTGGCCATCACGGGATTCAGCGACGTACTTGCTTACGCTGGCGAACGGCCGGATCTTGCGGCCGAGCACGAGCGCCTGCTCGCCTACCGCGAACGTTATGGCGTGAAGGAATGAACCACCCGTTGCAGTGAATTCAGTCACGTTGGCGCATACCTGCCGTCCATCTTGTCAAAACCCGCGGCTATACTGGGACGAGGAGGGAGTCATGCGTCGATTCGTGTTCATCACGTCCGTTGTCTTTTCGCTCGGTCTCGTCGGGGTGGCCTTTGCACAGGCGACGGCCAAGGTTCATTACCGCTGGGTAGACACCGGTGGCCAGACGCATTTCAGCGACAGCCTCACGGATGATGCCGTGCGGTTCGGCTACGACGTGATCAACAACGACGGCCAGGTCGTGACCCACGTTTCACGCGTCATGACTCCGGCCGAACGCGCCGCCGCGCAAAAACAAGCAGCTGCGCAAGCGGCCCAGCAAAGCGCCATCGAGGCACGCAAGCGCGAAGATCTGAATCTGCTGAACACCTATCCCGACGAGGATGCGCTGAAGCAACAGCAGCAGGAAGTCCTGGAAAGTCTCGACGAGCAGATGTCCACGACGCGCGTCAATCTGCATACGCAGGATGCCGCACTGACGGATCTGCTCAATCGTGCCGCTGACAATGAACGTGCGAAGCAAGCCATACCGAAATCGCTTGCCGATCAGATCGCCGCACAGCGCAACGTTGTCGCCAACGAACGCGAGCTACTGCATCGTCAACAGGCCAATCGTGAGACCGTCGTGCAACAGCAGGCGCAAGACCTGCAGCACTATCGCGACCTCAGGGCTAAGGAAAAGGACGAGCGCGGTTACTGATGGCAGAGCGGGCGACGCAACGTCACCCGCTGCACTGGTTTCAGAACGGCAACTTCAGCGTCGGATCGACCGCCAGCATCTGTGAGCGGAACAGATCCTGGATGCGCTTGAGCGCTTCGGCATTGTCGGCATCAAAGCGCAAGACCAGGATCGGCGTCGTATTGGACGGACGTACCAATCCCCACCCATCCGGCCAATCGGCGCGTACACCATCGATGGTCACCAGCGTCGCGTCGCCGAAGCTCGCCTTTTCACGGAATTTCTCCATGAAGCGATAGTGCTCACCCTCGGCCATCTCGACCTTGAGCTCCGGTGTGGAAACACCTTTCGGACAGGTGGCGAAGATCTGCTCGGGCGTGCGGCCTTCGAGGTCGCCAGCGAGAATTTCCAGCAGACGCGCGCCGGAATAGATGCCGTCGTCGAAGCCGTACCAGCGTTCCTTGAAGAAGAAGTGGCCGCTCATTTCGCCGGCCAGCTCTGCGCCCGTTTCGCGCATTTTCGCCTTGATCAGCGAATGTCCCGTGCGCCACATCAGCGGGCTGCCGCCGGCATCGAGGATCTGGCCCTTCAGATGCCCGGTGCACTTCACGTCATAGATGATTGTGGCACCCGGCTGGCGCGACAGCACATCGCGCGCGAACAGCATCAGCATGCGGTCCGGGAAGATGATTTCGCCGGCGCGCGTGACCACGCCCAGGCGATCGCCATCACCATCGAAGGCGATGCCAAGATCCGCACCCGTCTGTTTTACCGAGAGGATCAGGTCCTCAAGATTGTGCGGATCGGATGGATCGGGATGATGATTGGGGAAGTTTCCATCCACTTCGCAATACAACGGAATCACGTCGCAACCGATGCCTTCGAGCACCTGCGGCGCGATAGCGCCAGCAATGCCGTTGCCGCAATCGACGACGAGTTTAAGCCTGCGCTCGGTCTGAACGTCCGATGTGATGCGCTCGATGTAGTCGGGCACCACGTCTACATGGCGCAGGTTGCCTTTGTCATCGCTTTCCAGCGCATTCGTGACGATTCGCTGGTAGAGATCCTGGATCGCATCTTCCGAAAGCGTCTCTCCGCCCACCACAATCTTGAAGCCGTTGTAGTCGGGCGGGTTGTGACTGCCCGTTACCGCAACACCGCAACCGGTATTGAAGCGAAAGGCCGCGTAATACACCACTGGCGTCGGCACTGCGCCGATGTCGATGACATCGATGCCCGCTGCACGCAGACCATCGGACAACGCGCCCGCAAGTTCCGGACCGGAAAGACGACCATCGCGCCCCACCACCATTTCGCGCAAACCTTTTTCGCGCATGACGGTGCCGATCGACTGACCAAGAAGCTTGGCGACAGGCGCCGTCAAACTTTTGCCCACGACACCGCGAATGTCATAGGCGCGGAAAATGGTGGGGTCCACCGTAACCGGAGCGGCTGCAGGCGGCTTGGCGATCGGCCGCGGCGCGGCAGGACGAACGACTGGCACGGCAGGTTCGGGCGCAGGTTGTTTAGCAATAACGTCTGACAAACTTTCTTCCTCAACAGAAGCGACAACACGTCGACGCGTCGGCGATGTGCGCGCGTACAACCAAAACAGACCCACGGCAGCCGCCAGGCCAAGCAGGCTCAAAACCATCGCAATAGGCACCGACTGCGGCAACACGATGTAGGCGCCGGGCAAAACAGCCACCACGTTAAAGCTGCTGCCCGGGACGGGCTTGCCGTCCGGCTCGGCGTCGATGGCGGCCGAACTGCCATGCGCCAGCAGTTGCAGATTCTCACCGCGATCGCTGCTCTGATGCAGCTCAAGCCGCCCACCACCCGTGGCGAGGTTGTTGAATCGATCAGCCAGCGGCGCGAAAGGAAATTCGATCCACGCCCATGCAAGCGGCTTTTGTTGCGAGCCCAGCGGCAACACCATGGTGAGGCGGCGCACGCCCTTGTTGGTCTGCGATTGAACTGGCGGCGCACCTTCCGCGTCAGGCGCGGCCATCAGTTGCGCGGCTTTCGCATAGCCAAAGTCGTGGTAGTTCGCGTGCAGCACTTCGTCCAGGCCGCCGCTGTAAAGCTCCACGTTGCTGGCTTGTGGCAATCGCTGCTTGAGCGCTGCAAGCACCGCATCCGAAGTTCCCGGAAGACCGCTCGTATCCGCAGCGGAAACGGCCCAATTCGCCTGATCGTGCAGCGTGGAAATTTCTTCGCCAAGCACGCGCACGGCATCATCCTGCGCGGCATGGATTTGTCGTATGGCACCGCCTTGATTGCCGATCAACCATGTTTGCCAGACACAAAACACGGCAAAGGCCAGCAGCAAGGTGCCGCCAGCGAGCATCAGCAATCTGTCCCATCGCACCTGCACATTCGGCAAACGCAATTGTGCGCCGCTCATCGCCATGCCCCATTCCCCACGTGTCTCAATGTTTCCCGGTGGATCCGAATCCGCCGTCGCCCCTCTGCGACGGCACAAATTCGTCAACGATTTTCAATCGCGCCTCTGCAACCGGCACGAGCAACAACTGCGCAACACGCTCGCCAACGCCGATGGTGTACGGCTGCGTACCGCGGTTCCAGCACGAAATCATGAGCGGGCCCTGATAGTCGGCATCGATGACACCTACCAGATTGCCCATCACCAAACCGTGTTTGTGACCGAGTCCCGATCGCGGAACGATCAAGGCACACCAGCCTGGATCGCCGATATGAATCGCCATGCCACTGGGAACGAGTGCGCTTTCGCCTGGGGATAACGTCAACGGTTGTTCCAGCGCGGCTCGTAAATCCATGCCCGCACTGCCCGCTGTAGCGGCTTGCGGTAGAGGAATGCTGTCGCCCAGGCGGGGGTCGAGAATCTTCAGTTCGACATCGATCATCCTCGCACCGCCTTGTAACGGGTGGCGATGCGCTCGATCAGCTGATGCGCGAGCGATGCTTTGTCGGCACGCGGCAATTCGGCCGACCCGTCGGGCCAATACAGCGTGATCGCATTGTCGGCGGTTTCAAATCCCAGCCCATGACCAACTTGATTGGCGGCGATCATGTCCAATCCCTTGCGTTGCAGTTTGTCGCGCGCATAGCTCTCTACGTTTTGCGTTTCAGCAGCGAATCCAACCAGGAACGGATGCACGCGCTGCGCCGACAGGCTGGCGAGGATGTCCGGGTTTTCCGCGAGTTGCAGCGTCAGGTCCGAGCCCGACTGCTTCTTCAATTTGTGTTCGGATACCGCGTTGGGGCGGTAGTCGCCTACGGCGGCCGCACCGATATAGATATCTGCATCGGCCGCCGCTTTCGTCACCGCCGCATGCATTTGCGCGGCACTACGCACGTCGATGCGTTCGGCGACGCCGTGCGGCGTTGCCAGCGTCACGGGACCGGCCACCAGCGTCACCTGCGCACCGGCTTGTGCAGCCGCTTCGGCAACGGCGAAACCCATGCGCCCGGAACTGCGATTGCCGATGAAACGCACGGGATCGATGTCCTCATACGTCGGACCGGCGCTGACGACGACTTTCTTTCCCTGCAGCACGCGATCGCCAAACGACGCGACGATGGCTTCACGCAGCTCGTGCGGTTCAAGCATGCGCCCGGAGCCCACTTCGCCACAGGCTTGATCGCCCGCAGCAGGACCGAGGATATGCACCCCGCGCGAGCGCAACGTGGCGAGATTGGCCTGTGTCGCGGCGTGCGCCCACATCTGCTGATTCATGGCTGGCGCCAGATAGACCGGCGCAGCGGTAGCGAGGCACAGCGTCGTCAGCAAATCGTTGGCGTGACCGTGCGCAAGACGGGCCATCAGGTCGGCACTGGCCGGTGCGATGAGCACGCGCTCAGCCCAGCGCGCCAACTCGATATGACCCATCGCCGCTTCGGCCGACTCATCCCACAAGCTCGTACGCACGGCTTCGCCGGAGAGCGCCTGAAAGGTGGTCGGGGTCACGAAGCGGGTCGCGTTTTCCGTCATCACGACACGCACGTGCGCGCCCAGATCGCGCAAGCGGCGGACGAGTTCGCAGGATTTGTAGGCGGCGATGCCACCTGACACCCCTAGCAATATGCGGCGTTGGGCAAGACTCATGGTGTAAGCAGGGCCTGACTTTCAGCTAGACGGCTAGCTTACCGGATTCATGTACGGCAACTGCTGCCCCGATCGCATCGGCAGCTTCAAGCTGACAGCATGAGTATTCGAGACTGGCCCGAAGGCGAACGTCCCCGCGAAAAATTGCTGAGCCATGGCAGCGCCGCCTTGTCCGACGCGGAGCTGCTCGCCGTTCTGCTGGGTAGCGGTGTGCGCGGCAAGGACGCCATCGCACTAGGACGGGAATTGCTGACGCGCGCCGGCAGTCTTGGCGCGCTGCTGGGCCGGCCCGATCAGGACATTCGAGCCAACGGCCTGGGACCAGCAAAGCGCGCGCGGATTGCCGCGGCACTCGAACTGGCTCGCCGCAGTCTCGCCGAACAGCTGACCGAACGCCCCGCCCTGGCCAGTCCCAGCGACAGCGGCGATTACCTCACCGCCCGCCTGCGTCATCTGCCTTATGAAGTTTTCGGCTGCCTTTATCTCGACAACCGGCATCGCGTGCTGGCCTTTGAAGAATTGTTCCGGGGCACGATTGACGGTGCGAGCGTGCACCCGCGGGAAGTGGTCCGCGCGTGCCTTCGGCACAACGCGGCGGCAGTGATCTTCGCCCATAACCACCCCAGCGGCGTTGCCGAACCGAGCGCGGCGGATCAGGCCATCACCCGCGAATTGGGACAGGCGTTGCGGCTGGTCGGGGTCCGGGTGCTGGACCATCTGGTCATCGGGCACGCCCAACCCGTCTCGATGGCAGCGCGCGGTTTGCTCTAGATTCCCGTTTCCGGGGCAAAAAAAAACGGCGCGACCGAGAGGTTCGCGCCGGCGGCCGCATGAGGGGAGGGTATAGCGGGATGCGGCAGTCCCGTATCGATCCGGCGGGGGAGACGCCAGTGATACCCGCGCATTGTCGCGGCGCGTCATGACTGGGTTGTGACATGCGGTATGCAGGTTCGCTTGAGCGAGGTGGCAAGACTTATGCACATTGACGCCGCAGCGCCACTTACAGGCATATTACTGAAGATCACATCAACTTAGTTATTTAAACTATTGATGTAGAACAATTAATTGAATGACAGCTTCATTTCCGCTGGACTTTTCCGGGGCAGCCTCTACAGCGCCTCAACTTTCCCCACAGACTTATCCACAGCTCGACCCGCCGCGTTGCAGCAGGAACCCCTCCCGCTACGGGAACCGTCTGAAATAGCGCTGAAACGAGGGCCCGACGCGCTTGGTCTGATAGGATGCGCGGTCCCATCCCTGACGATCTCGACCCGTGAAAGACGCGCTGCACGAACTGGTCTTCAAGGCCATCCAGAACCTTCAGAGCGATGGCACCCTGCCTGAGGGCGTCGAGCCGCCCCATTTCGTGATCGAGCGCACCCGAAGCCGCGAACACGGCGATTTCGCCACGAACGCCGCCATGCTGATGGCCAAGCCGGCACGCGCGAAACCGCGCGATCTGGCCGAAAAGCTGGTCGCTGCGCTGCCTGCCAATACGTTGATCGGCAAAGTGGAGATCGCAGGCCCGGGTTTCATCAACTTCTTTCTGGCGCAGGACGCCTATCACGCCGAGGTGCGCCGCATCCTCGCCGACGGCGACGCCTACGGACGCAGCCATAGCGGCGCTGGGAAAACGGTCGGCGTGGAATTCGTTTCGGCCAATCCGACCGGTCCGCTGCACGTTGGTCATGGCCGCAACGCCGTGATCGGCGATTGCCTCAGCCGTCTGTTCGACGCCACCGGCTGGAACGTCAAGCGCGAGTTCTACTACAACGACGCCGGCGTGCAGATTCAGAACCTGGCCATTTCGGTGCAGGCGCGCGCGCGCGGCATTGCGCCGGGCGATGCGGGCTGGCCGGAAGACGGCTATCGCGGCGATTACATCGCCGATGTCGCCAAGGCGTATCTGGCTGGCGAATCCGTAACGGCCGACGGCCACACGGTCACTGGCGCAAAAAATCCCGACGACCTCGACGCCATCCGCCGCTTCGCCGTGGCGGCGCTGCGTCACGAACAAGACCTCGACCTGAAAGCGTTCGGTGTCGATTTCGATGTGTATTTCCTGGAGTCGTCGCTCTACACCGACGGCAAGGTCGAGGAAACGGTGCGCGAATTGCTCGCGCACGGCCACACCTACGAAGAAGGCGGCGCCCTATGGCTGCGCACTACCGACTTCGGCGACGACAAAGATCGCGTGATGCGCAAATCCGACGGCACCTACACGTATTTCGTGCCGGATGTCGCCTATCACATGAGCAAGTGGCAACGCGGTTACGAAAATGCCGTTACGGTGCTAGGCGCCGATCATCACGGCACCTTGGCGCGCGTGAAAGCAGGCTTGCAGGCACTGGACGTCGGCATTCCCAAGGATTGGCCGCACTACGTGCTGTACCAGATGATCACCGTGATGCGCGGCGGCGAGGAAGTGAAAATTTCCAAGCGCGCAGGCAGCTATCTCACGCTGCGCGATCTGATCGACGAAGCCGGTCGCGACGCCACACGTTATTTCCTGATCTCGCGCAAGGGCGATTCGCAGCTGGTTTTCGACATCGACCTCGCGCGCTCGCAGAGTAACGACAATCCGGTGTATTACATCCAGTACGCGCACGCACGCGTGTGCAGCGTGTTACGTCAGGCAGCCGAGAAAGGTTTTGCTGTCGACTTGGTGAACGGTCAGGCGCATCTGTCGCGTCTTGATAACGAGCATGAGCAGATTCTGCTGACGGAACTGTCCAAGTATCCGGAAATGGTCGAGAACGCCGCTGCCAATCTGGAACCGCAACTTCTCGCAGCCTGGTTGCGCGAACTGGCGAATGCGTTCCACACCTACTACAACTCGCATCAGTTCCTGGTCGATGATAAGGATGTGCGCGACGCGCGCTTGGCCTTGGTGATTGCCACGCGGCAAGTTCTGAAGAATGGTTTGGATTTGTTGGGCCTCAGCGCCCCGGAGAGCATGTAATGGCAACACGCAAGGGCAAAGGCCGGCAGGCTGTTCGCAACAGCGGCGGCGGATTTCCGGCTTGGGCGGGAATACTTATCGGCGTGCTGATCGGCGCCCTCGTCGTGGTCGTGCTGATGCGTCATTCCATGGTGCCGATGGCGCCGAAAGGTCCGCAGCCGAATCCGGAAGCGACCGCACAGCCGGGTAGCGACGAAGGTCTGCAGCCGACGACCAGCACGACGGCGCCGAAGAAACCGCAATACGACTTCTACTCCGTCCTGTCGGAGAAAGAAGTGCGCATTCCGGATTCGGAAATCAGTGCGCAGGCGAAAGCCGAGCAGCAACAACAGGCCGCGCAACAGCAAGCCACCACGCCGGCACCGGCGCAGCAACTGCCACCGAACGCGCCAAAGGCTGTTACGCAGAACATCACGGCAGCCCCCGCTTCCGCCGTAGCAGCGCCAGCGGCCAGCCCTGCAACGAGTGGCTATCTGCTCCAGGTTGGCGCGTTCCCAAGCGCTGCCGATGCGGAGACACTGAAAGCCAAACTTGCGCTGCAGGGCTTCGTCGCCAATGTGCAGTCGGTCAACGTCGGCGGTCAGACTTATCATCGCGTGCGCCTGGGACCGTTCCATTCGGCAACCGATCTTGAATCGACCAAGCAGCGTCTCTCCGCCGCGGGCATTCCTGCCATTGCGTTGAAAGAAGGCAAGTAATCCTCGCGCTTGTTATGCAAAAGGCCACGCAAAGCGTGGCCTTTTTTATGTTCGACCTAAAGCGAAGCTGCCCGATGTTTCAGTGAGCTCGTTTCAGCCGTATCAGGCCAGAAATATCGTCATCGCCGTGACCTTGCTTCATCAGTTCGGCATAGTCCGCCAACGAACGCTCGACAACGCTGCGCGATGTACCCGCTTTTTCAGCGATACCACGCACGATGCCAAGATCCTTGTGCAACAGCGACAGCTTGAACCCGACGCTGAATTCGTTCTTCAACATCGTCGCGCCGCGCTTTTCGAGGAACCAGTTGCCAGCGGCACCCGCACCCAAGGTGGGGATGAGACGTTCCGGATCGAGACCTAATGCCTCACCCAGCGCCAGGCCTTCGCAAACGGCTTGCGCGATGCCGGCAACCAACACCTGATTCACCGCCTTGGTCGCCTGGCCAGCACCCACGTCGCCGAGATGCGTGACGCGCAACGCATACGACTCAAGCACCGGTCGCGCACGCTCCAGCACGTTCGCATCGCCACCAACCATCACCGACAACTTGCCGTTCTTCGCACCTTCAACGCCGCCGGAAACCGGCGCATCAAGAAAGTGCGCACCGACTTCTTTCAGGCGTGCAGCTGCTTTCTTCGCCGTCTCAGGATCGACGGTGGAGTGATCGATCACGATCGTCCCGGGACGCACATGCGGCGCGAGCGCCTCAACGGTGTTGAGCACATCGGCATCCGCCGTCACGCATAGCGCGATCACGTCACATTGCGGCGCCAGCTCCGCCAAGGTTGCCGGCGCAGTGACGCCCAGTTCGCGCGCCAACTGCTCGGCTTTCGCTTGCGTGCGATTGGCCACCGCATACAACAGGCCATGTTGCTTCAGATGTCCGGCCATCGGTGCGCCCATCGCGCCCAAACCGATAAAAGCAGCCTTCAAAGTCATGCGTTGTCCTTCACGTTCTCAGTCGTTGTTCAACGCACGATGCACATCGTGCGTCACGAACGGGTCTTCGGGTTTCGGTGGCTCAAGCCAGTGCGGCCGCGAAAGCGTGTGCCGCATATCGGTCAAACCGCTCTGCCAGTGCTCATGCATCGTCGTGACACTGAACTCGTAATCCTTGTAATGCCCTTCGTAGGGCTTGTCACGATAAATCAGGTGGATGAGATTGGTCAGTGCGCCGTTGGCTTGTTGCTCGGCCCGGCGATAGGCTGGATCGTTGCGCTTGTCTTCCGGCACCAGCTTCATCACGTCATGCAGGAAACGCTGTTGCTCCCGGGTCAGGCGCATGTATTCGGTGACCAGACGCGTGCGGCTGGAGAACTGGATGTCCTTGCTGCGCTCGGCAACCATGCTCATATCGCGCGGCAATGCTCCGCAGGCACTCCATAGATCGACCTGGAAGATCAGCGCATCGCGATGCGGCTGGTCGGACAGCACCTTGTAGAGTGGCGTATTGGAGACCATGCCGCCATCCCAGTAATACTCCCCGTCGATTTCGACCGCGGGAAACCCGGGTGGCAATGCGCCCGACGCCATGAAGTGTTCCGGCCGCAGTTTGTGATGGCGATTTTCGAAATACGCGAAATTGCCCGTGCGCACATTCACTGCACCCACCGACACACGCATCGAGCGCTGATCGTTGATGCGGTCGAAATCCGCCAGTCGTTCCAGTGTTTCGCGTAGCGGTGCGGTGTCATACCAGCTTGCGGTCGCTGGCGTGCCGTGCAACTGCAGCACCGGCGGCGGCATGCGTGGCTGGAAGAACCCTGACTGCCCTTCGGTCAGCGCGCGCCACGCCGCGAGTGTGTTGACGCCATCGCGGAATATCTGCGGCCACGTCATCGTTTCCGGCCACGGCAACGCCGGGCGATTGGGCCAGAACGCGGACTTGCAGATCGTTTCCCAAAACTCGGTCAGTTTTTCGACGCGATCTTCGGGCGCGTTGCCCGCGATGATGGCGGCGTTCAACGCACCGATGGAAATGCCTGCAATCCAGTTCGGATGCAACCCCGCTTCGCTGAGCGCCTGATACACACCCGCCTGATACGCACCCAGCGCGCCACCGCCCTGGAGAACCAGGGCCGTGACTTTGTAAGCATCCTGCGCGGGATGGTGCGCAGCGACTTTTGGCGTCGACGCCTTTTGCTCAGTCATGGAACGCCTCTATGCAGCGAGATAATCGTGAACCACTGTGCCCAGATCGAGCGTGAGATCAGTGATGTAATGCAGCGCCGATTCGATCTTAAGCACGGGCAGATCAGCAACCGGTGCCAATGCGTGCGGATGAAGCTCCAGCGAAGCGGGACCCGTCCACGCACCTTTCAGCGTGACGTTGCTGGTGTAGTAACGCACCAGCTCGCAGATGCGTGGTGTGCCGTCGACATGCGGAATGATTTTGAGCAAATAGTTCGGCGCAGCGAGACCGGCAAGAATCGCAGCCTGATCCGCAGGACGATGCTTGAATCCCATCGTCGCCTTGGCCACGCGCACCTTGCCGTAATCGAGCGTGCCAACCAGCGTATCGATTTCGGTATCCAGCACGGGGCTGGCGAGTTTCTTCGGAAAACCCCACAGCTCGCGGCCACCGGCAATCGGCGGATGATCGTTGAGATACATGGAGTGAACGTAACCGCCACGTTGGCCGTTGAAGGTTACGGGAATCACCTGTCCCGATTCGGTGTAGTCACCGAAACCGGTGGAATCGGGCATGCGAATGAATTCGTATTTCACCAGCGGCTCGGTGACTTCGAGCGGTTCCGGCACAACAGCACGCAGCGCGTCCATGTCCGTGCGATAGGTGATGACGAGGAATTCGCGATTGACGAAACGATACGGGCCGGGCGGGAACGCCGGGCTTGTCAGCGGCATAGCGAATGCGTTGGCTTTGACGTCGGCGATTTTCATGAGCGCTTCCTAGTGAAGGTTTTGCGTGGCATCCAACTTCAACTCACCACTACCTACCCCCTCCCCTACGTGCAGTAGGGGAGGGTTGGGGTGGGGTGAAGCCGATCGGCCTTGCGGCAAGCTCGTGCAACCCCTCCCCAACCCTCCCCTGCAAGCAGGGGAGGGAGCGGCGTCGGCGATTACTGCATGTACCAGCCGTGGCTCACCACAAAACTCTGGCCAGTCAGCGCCGCGCTCGGGAATGCCGCCAGGAACAGAGCCGTTTCAGCAATGTCTTCCACCGTGGTGAACACACCGTCCACCGTGTCTTTCAACATCACGTTCTTGATCACATCTGCTTCGCTGATGCCCAACTCTTTCGCCTGCTCCGGAATCTGTTTTTCAACGAGCGGCGTGCGCACGAAGCCCGGGCAGATCACATGCGAACGAACGTTGTGCGCCGCGCCTTCTTTGGCAAGCGTGCGCGACAGACCAAGCAAGCCATGCTTCGCCGTGACATACGCCGACTTCAGCTTCGACGCTTCATGCGAATGCACGGAGCCCATGTAGATCACCGTGCCGCCGCGGTTGTCTTTATACATGTGCTTGAGCGCGGCCTTGGTCGTAAGAAAGCCGCCGTCGAGATGGATCGCCAGCATTTTCTTCCAATCGGCGTAAGAGAACTGATCGATCGGGTTGATGATCTGCACGCCCGCGTTGGAAATGAGAATGTCCAGATGGCCGAAGGTGGCGACCGTCTTCTCGGTACCCGCGTTCACGGCGTCTTCGTTGGTGACATCCATTTCGATGCCGACAGCTTTGCCGCCTGCTGCCTTGATCTCTGCTGCTGCAGCGTCCGCTGCTTGCTGATTGATGTCCGCAATCGCCACGGCTGCGCCGTTCTTTGCGTAAAGCTCTGCGATCGCCTTGCCAATGCCGCTTGCAGCGCCGGTGATCAATGCAACTTTGCCGTCGAGACTTGCCATATGCCACTCCTTCGGATGGGGGATGGGGAAAGGATTATCGGCGGCACATCCATCCGGTTCAGGGCGCCTCGCGTACTTGCGAGACGCCGCGATCCTGCTACATCAGCGCACGCCTTCGGATAGGTAGGTATAGCCGGTCAAACCTTCATTCAATGTTACAAACAGCTTCTCGGCCTGCTCGCCGGTGACACCGGCGGCGGCGATCCGTTCGCGGTAACTGGTGCGTAATGCCTCGAGGTCATATCCCACGTAGTCGAGCATCAGATCCGTCGTGTCGCCGCGGCGCTTGTGGGCGAAGACATAGCTGTTGCCGTCCGCGCGCACGTTCACCGCATCGGTATCGCCGAACAGATTGTGGATGTCGCCCAGCGTTTCCTGATACGCGCCGACCATGAAAATGCCCAGGCGATACGGCTCGCCGTTTTTCAGTTCGTGCAGCGGAATGCTGACGTCGACACCTTCTGCATCGACGTAATGATCGATGCGGCCATCCGAGTCGCAGGTGAGATCGACCAGCACGCCACGGCGCGTCGGTTGTTCGTGCAGGCGCGCGATCGGCGCAATCGGAAAAATCTGGTCGATTGCCCACACATCCGGCACCGATTCGAACACGGAGAAGTTGACGAAGTATTTGTCGACGAGCTTTTCGTCCAGATCGTCCAGCGCCTGACGATGTGCGCGTTCGGCAGGCAGCAGGCGCGCGCGCACGGCATTGGCAATGGCGTAATACAACTCATCCAGCCGCGCGCGATCGGCCAATGACAACTGACCGAGCGCGTAAAGAGTCTGACCTTCCTGCAAGTGATGTTGCGCTTCGTGAAACAGCTCCAGCGACGGGCGCACATCGAGTTCTTCGTGCACTTCACGCAGATGACGCAACACCGACGGCTCGTCTTTTTCAGCAGGTGGCAAACTGCCTGCTGGTACGGCTTCCACTTCGCTCACGTTGATCACCATCACGGCATGATGTGCAGTCATCGCACGACCGGCTTCGGTGATGATGTGCGGCGCCTTCAAACCTTCCGCTTCAACGGCTTCGGCGAGCGATTGAACGATGGTCGTCGCGTACTGTTCCAGCGAGTAATTGATGGAGTTGTGGCTGCGCGAACGTGAGCCTTCGTAATCCACGCCAAGGCCACCGCCGACATCGACGATCTCCAGCGGAACGCCAAGGCGCGTGAGCTCGACGAAATAGCGCGTCGCTTCGCGCATGCCGTTGGCGATGTCGCGCACGTTGGAAATCTGCGAGCCCATATGAAAGTGCTGCAGCTTCAACGTGTGCTTCAAGCCCGCTTGATCGAGGCGTTCGACCAGGCTCAGCACCTGCGCTGGCGACAAACCGAACTTGCCTTTGTCGCCACCCGTGTTCTGCCACTTACCCGCACCGATCGATGCAAGGCGAACGCGCACGCCAAGCAGCGGCTCGACATTCAACGCCTTCGCTTCGGCAATGACGTTTTCCAGTTCGGACGGCTTTTCGATGACGATATGAATCCGCAAGCCAAGCTTTCGGCCGATCAGCGCAAGACGAATGTATTCGCGATCCTTGTAGCCATTGCAGATCACGATGGAACCCGGACGCGCCATCGCCAGCACGGCCATCAATTCCGGCTTGGATCCGGCTTCGAGGCCAAAACCCTGCTCGCCGGCAGCGACCAGTTCCGCCACCACGCCACGCTGCTGATTCACCTTGATCGGATAGACGGCCGTATAGCCGCCCGCGTAATTCCATTCGCCGATCGCTTTGGCGAACGCGCCCTGCAGACGGGAAAGGCGGTCGGCGAGGATGTCCGGAAAGCGCACCAGCAACGGCAGACGCAAGCCTTCGGCGCGTGCACGCTCGACGATCTCGGGAAGCGAAAGAGCCGGCCCTTTCGAGCCATGTGGCCGGATCACGATGTGACCGGCATCGTTCACATCGACGTAGCCGTCGCCCCAGTAGGGCACGGCATAGGTGTGACGTGCGGTCTCGGTGTTCCAGGAATTCGCCATGGACGGTATCTCCTTATGCGGGCCGTTCGATTGACCCTAAAGACGACATCGTCGCAGCGGCGAGCCTTGACGAACGCGAAGCCCACCGGCCGGAAGCCTCGCACGCCGCGGGGCCGGAAGGGCTTGGCGGGTCACGTCCGCATGGGGTGGGCGCGACCCGAATACGTATTGTAATAGGCCCGGCGCGACAATTTGAGGTCAACCGCATCGGCACCGTTCTCGGTACAATTGCGTCTCTTTAACCTTGCTTCTCAGGATCTTCCCGTCATGTCGCAGCCCAGCTGGTTCACCGAAGCGCATCAGGCTTCCGGTTCCTCCATCGGTTATCGCGTGGAAAAACCGCTTCATGCCGAGAAAACCCCGTTCCAGACGATCGAGATCTACCAGACCACCGACTGGGGCAACCTGATGGTGATCGACGGCTGCGTGATGCTGACCAGCCGCGACAACTTCCTCTACCACGAGATGATGACCCACCCGGCGCTGTTCACCCATGCGCGCGCCAAACGCGTGGTGATCATCGGCGGCGGCGACTGCGGCACGTTGCGCGAAGTGCTCAAGCACGAAGAAGTCGAGCATGCCGTGCAGGTGGAAATCGACGAGCGCGTGACGCGTCTGGCCGAGCAGTATTTTCCGGAGCTGTGCGAGTCGAACAACGATCCGCGCGCGGAGCTGCTGTTTATCGACGGCATCAAATACATGGCGGACGCCGAGCCGGAATCGCTGGATCTGATCATCGTGGATTCGACCGATCCGGTCGGTCCGGCCGAAGGGCTGTTCAACGCCGCGTTCTATTCGAGCTGCTTCAAGGCACTGCGTCATGGCGGCATTCTGGTGCAACAGAGCGAATCGCCGATTGCGCATCTGGAACTGATCAAGTCGATGCGCGCTGCGATGCGCACCGCCGGTTTCAGTGCCGTGCGTACGCTGCCCTTCCCGCAACCGTGCTACCCGACCGGCTGGTGGAGCTGCACGATGGCGCGCAAAGGCGGCGATCTTGCCGGTTTCCGCGAACGCGGCGCCATCAGCAAGAATTTCCCGACGCGCTACTACAACGCCGACGTGCACAAAGGCGCGCTGGCGACGCCCGAGTTCATGCGCGAAGCGTTGGGCGAATAATTTCAGCGAACGATCGGCGTGCCCGCACCTACCGCGGGCATCAGAACAACCGGCTGCGTACCTTGGGCAATAGCACCAGTACCAGGGTCGCAACGGGGCCAAATACCAGCGACAACAAGAACCACCACAGTCCGCTGCGGTTCTTGCCCTGCGCCAGACCGGCATTGATCAAGGCGAGCGTGCCCCATCCTGCAAACCATGGGACGGTCCCCTGCGCCAGCGTCAAAAACGAATCCACATCTTTCTCCCATGTACCGCGATGGCAAGCGGCCATGCTAACAAGTGCGGCCGCGGGCCGGGGCATCTGAATCCAGCCGTTCAGAACCGCCTTAGTCCGCGCGGGGTATGCTGCCCGCCTTTATGAACGACGGAGCATCTCTGATGCGCGGATGGCGCCCCCTGGTCCTTACCCTTCTCTGCACGCTTGGCGCCTCGTCGGCTGCTATGGCAAGCCCGCAAGACAGTCCCGGCCCCGGGCCCACTCCCTCGAAAGCCGACGAAGCGCGCGTCAATGCGTTGCTCGCCTTCCAAAGCGATCTGGTCAGCGTGCTGGCGCCAAGCGCCTCCGCCGACCGGCTGCTCGCCGCCGCGCTGCTGGCCCGTCCGCTGCCCAATCAGAACAAAATCAGTTCCTTCCATGCACTGATCGAACGTGCCGCCCACGCGGACGACGCCGGCCCTGCGGAAAACTGGGTTCGCCTGGCCGATTGCGACGCCAAGGCCAAGGAATGCCCGAACGCCGATGCGCTCGCCCAACTGGTCCAGCAGGCACCGGACAACGCGGCGGCCTGGCTGGTGAAGCTCAGCCAGGACGTCAATACGATGAAGGCGCAAGACGCACGTCAGGACCTGACGAATGCCGCCAACGCCAAGATCTATGACGACTATTCCGGCGTCGGCCTGAAAGCCTTGGCCGCCACCGTCAGCACCCTGCCACCGCCGCCCGCCACCATGGACCCCAATTCCAGTGCGGGCCCGAACGGCGTTCAGATGCTGATTGCCTTCAGCAGCGCGTCCGGCATTCCGCAGCCGGCACTGCACGACACCGCGACCTACTGCGAAGACAAAGCGCCGAAGGATCCGACCGTGAAGGACGATTGCCTGAAACTCGGCAAGATTCTGGAATGGGGTTCCAGCCCGCTGGGCCGCTCGCTCGGCTTGCACCTGCGTGAAGTACTCAGTGGCGATCCGGCCCAGCAGCAGGACGCCCAGAATGCGCGGCACAACCTGGTGTGGCAGGTACAGAACTTCGCCGAGCTCTCCGCCCGCGCGCGGAACGATAAAGCCCAATCGCAGCATCTGCTGGCCCTGGCGCGCACTGGCGGTACCCAGATGAGCCTGATACTGGCCGCACTGCACGACGACGGCATTCCCACCGACGCCCCGGCGGCCAAGGCCAACTGAGCCAAGAAGGGAACAGCAACCGCGCCAACTTCGTTGCAGTGCGCTATCGTTGCCTGTTCCCTTGCTCCCCTCTCCCCCGCTACCCTTGAGCCCACTCCACGACGCAGGGGCATGTAATGCTTACGGTGCTGGTAGCAAGCAGCAAGGGTGGTTGTGGCAAGAGCACGCTGGTAACCCAGCTGGCTTCGCATTGGGCGCAGGACGGCAAACGCACCGCCATCATCGATAGCGACCCGCAAGGCTCCAGTTTCCGCTGGGCCAGTCTGCGTCCTGAAAATGTGCCCGGCGTCCTGGCGATGGAAGGCGGCCGCAAGTCGCTCGACAAAGTGCCCGAAGACACCGATCGCCTGTTGATCGATACCCCCGCCGGTTCGCACGAACGCGAACTCGAGCCGTATCTGGAAAAGGCCGACATGCTGGTGGTGCCCGTGCTGCCATCGTCGTTCGACATGCACGCCACGCTCCATTTTCTCCAGCACTTGCGCACGATCAGCCGCATCAAACGCGGCAAATTGCCCGTCGCACTGGTCGGCAACCGGCTCAAGCCATGGACCCACGCCAGTCAGGAAGCGATGGAACAGCTCGCCGAACAGGCGCCCTTCCCGGTCATCGCACAATTGCGCGACACGCAGGCATATGTGTTACTGACCTCGTTGGGCAAGGGTATCTTCGATTACAACTCCGAACAGGTTCGCGGGCACCAACAGGACTGGGCACCTTTGTTACGCTGGATCAAGCGAAAGCACTAAGGAATTTTTATGCATGAATTGATCCTGCTACGGCACGCCGAAGCACAGCCCGCCTCAGCGGGTGCCGACGACAATGTGCGCCGCCTCAGCGGACGGGGCGAACAGGAGGCGCGCGCAGCAGGCGCTTGGCTCAAGTCGCACGGCATTCGTCCCGACCGCGTGCTGTGCTCACCTTCCGAACGCACCTGCGCCACGGCAACACTTGCGCTGGCGGCACTCGAACGTGCGCCGGCGATGCAGGAAGCGACCGAGATTTACAACGCCACGCCAGGCGAACTGCTGGCCCTGCTCGATCAACACGACGACGTTAATACCGTCATGTTGGTAGGCCACAATCCGGGCATCGAACGGCTGGTGGCATTACTCGTGGAAGGTCGCTCCGACGAATTTCGTGGCATGCCGCCGGCCGGATTGGCCGTGCTCCATCTGGATGGCCCGCTGGAACCGGGCAGCGCACGACTGGATGCGTTCTGGTCGCCGTGAGGCGGCTCTGGCTGCTGCCGCTGCTTTTTCTTGCGGCCTCGGCAGCGGCCAGCGAAACGGATTACCGCATCGATCCGCTTGCCTCGCAGGCAACCTTCGAAGTGCGCGTGCTGTGGCTGGAGCACGTCGACGGTCATTTCACGCAAGTCGCGGGTGATGTCGTGCCCGGACCCAGTCCCGATAGCTGGGTCGTCGATGCATCGATTTCGGTAGACAGCGTCGCGATGCCTACCTCGCGCATGCGCCAGTGGGTCATGGCGCCGGCCTTTTTCGACGCCGGCCATCATCCGCTGATTCACTTCATTTCCAACCCGATTTCACAGGCCGACTTAGACCGGGGTGGCACGCTCACCGGCTACCTCACCATGCGCGGCATTACCGCGCCGATTCAATTTGCGGTGGAACCGGTGCACTGTGAAGAAATATCGCCGACCCCCTGCAAGATCATGCTGCACGGTAATCTGCGGCGAAGCGTATTCGGCATGACTGCAGATCACCTGGCGCTATCGGACAGCGTCGACCTGAATCTGAGTATCACGCTGCAACGCGAAAGTCGCTGAGCCACGGTTATCATCGGCGCATGCGTCTGCGCTGCGGTCTATTCGTCATTGTGCTGCTGGCCGTGCTGCTGCAAGGCTGCACGCTGACGCGCGCGCGCATCCAGAAAGCCGATACGATCGTCGCCGCCAGCGTGGATCAGCAACTCACCTGTCACAGCCCCGATCACTGCGCAACGCCCTCGCCCTTGCTCGATGCGGCCGATCAGGCACTCGCCCATTCCACGCCGGACAAACCCGAACATATCGTCACGCTGCTCGACGACAGCGAGGCCGCATTGGTCGCACGCATCAATCTGATTCGCGCGGCACGCCAATCGATCGACGTGCAAACGTATATCTGGGACGAAGACGACACCGGCGAGCTGGTTCTCAACGAATTGATCGCCGCTGCCCGTCGCGGCATCAACGTGCGTATTGTCGCGGATCAACTTTTTTCGTTCGAAGACCCCGTGGTGCTCGAAAAACTTTCGCGCGCCAGCCCGAATCTTCAGGTGCGCATCTACAACCCCACCTTCCAGAATTCGCGTACGCCGCCATTGGAATTTGCCGCCGGACTGGTTTGCTGTTTCATAAAGTTCAACCAGCGCATGCACAACAAACTGCTGTTGGTGGATGATGCCATCGGCATCACGGGCGGCCGCAATTATCAGGATCGTTATTTCAACTGGGATAACGATTACGACTATGTCGATCGCGACGTGATGGTCGGCGGCCCCGCTGCGCAGGCGATGGCGAGCAGCTTCGAACTTTTCTGGAACCACAAACGTTCCGTGCCACTAACGCATCTTCGCGACGTGAATCGCCTGATTCTTCGCGACCCGAATCCGCCGCCATGGCCGGCACCGCACTACGCCAATCCATCGCGCGTCGCCAGCGCACAGGCCGAAGCGGAGGATTCCGAGTGGCTCACCGAGCACTTGATCGAACCGAGTCTGGTCATCAGCAAGGTGGAATACTTCAGTGATCGTCCTGGCAAGACGGAAAATCCCGACAAACGCGACGCGCGCGAATTCACCATGCGCCTGATGCGCCTTGTCACCGACGCAAAGCAAGAAGTCGTGCTGCAAACGCCTTATCTGGTGATGAGTAGCCGTGCGCGGCGCCTTTTCAAGAAGCTGCACAACGAAGCACCACCGCCGAAGATCATCGTCTCCACCAACTCGCTGGCGTCGACCGATGCCTTTGCGGTTTATGCGGTGTCGTACAAGCGTCGCCGCACCTATCTTACGAAATACGGCTTCGACATCTATGAAATGAAGCCGCACGCAGAGATCGCGAACGCTGCCTACGAGCAGGCAAACGTCTACGATGAAGAAGACGATGACGACGCGACCTCGGAACCCGCAACGCCCGGCTTGAAACACAAGCGCGCGCCAGGCACGGAACGACGGCCCGGTCTTTTCGGCAGTAACGGCCGACGCAATCGTCCCGCGCCACTGATAAGCGCCGGCCGCCGCTTTGGTCTGCACGCCAAGTCCATCGTGGTGGATAACGATCTGGCAATGGTCGGCACACACAACTTCGATCCACGCTCCGATCACTACAACACCGAAGCGGGCGTCATCATCTACGACCAGCGTTTTGCAAGTCAGCTGCGCGAGTCGATCATGCAATCCACCTTGCCGGAAAATGCTTGGGTGATTGCCGAGCGCAAGCCCGTGATTCCGGTGCTTGGCAACATCAGTCTGGCGATCAGCAACGTCTCGGCCAAGCTTCCGTTTTTCGACATCTGGCCGTTCCGCTACGCAACCAGTTACGACATCAAACCGGGCTGCGCACCGCTATTGCCCACCGATCCGAATTTCGAGAACTGCTACGCGCCAGCCGGCGATTTTCCGGACGTCGATATTTCACCCAAGTTGATCTACACGCGTTTCATCACCGCGTTCGGTGCGGGCGTGCAAGGCGTTCTCTAAGGGCTTAGGGGCGTTCCAGAATCGCCGTGACACCCATGCCGCCTGCGGTGCAGATGGAAATCAGCCCGCGACCGGAACCCTTCTGCTCCAGCAATTTGGCCAGCGTGGCGACAATGCGTGCGCCGGTGGCGGCAAAGGGATGTCCCACGGCAAGACTGGAGCCGTGCACGTTGAGCTTGGCCGGATCGATCGAACCGAAGGGCGCATCCAGCCCCAATCGATTCTTGCAGTAATCGGCCGATTCCCACGCACGCAGCGTGCAGAGCACCTGCGCCGCAAACGCTTCATGGATTTCGTAGAAGTCGAAGTCCTGCAGCGTAAGTCCATGCCGCGCGAGCATGCGCGGCACCGCAATGGTGGGTGCCATCAGCAACCCTTCGCCGTGCACGAAATCGACCGCGGCCACTTCGGCGTCGCGCAGATACGCCTGAATTTTCAGGCCGCGCTGGGCCGCCCACGCATCGCTGCCCAACAACACCGCCGCAGCGCCGTCGGACAAGCCGGTGGAGTTGCCGGCAGTGAGTGTGCCAAACCCGGATGTCTTGTCGAACGCCGGCTTAAGCGTCGCGAGTTTTTCCATCGTGGTATCGGGGCGCAGAAAACCGTCGCGCTTCAACGCACGGAATGGCACGACCAGATCTTCAAAGAAACCCGCCTCGTAAGCAGCCGCCAGCTTGCGGTGACTTTCCAGTGCGACGCGATCCTGATCCACCCGGCCGATATGCCACTCGCGCGCCATCTTTTCGCAGTGGTCGCCCATCGACATGCCCGTACGCGGCTCGGCCACGCCGGGAAACGACGGTTTCAATTCGCTCAGCGAAAATCCGCGCAGCGCGGTTTTCAATTTGTCCATCGGCGTCTTCGCGCGATTCATCGCCAGCAGGCGCTTGCGTAGACGCGGCGTGAAAACGATCGGCACATCGCTGGTGGTGTCCGAACCGCCGGCAATGCCAGCCTGGATCTGACCCGCGGCGATCTTGTTGGCGATGATGATGGTGTTGTCCAGCGACGTACCGCAGGCACGCGCGGTGGTGATGCCGGGGGTGGTCGGCGCCAGACCGGAGCTCAGCAGGGCTTCGCGGGCCAAATTCCAGTCGGAGGAGTGCTTGATCACCGCCCCCATCGCCACTTCGCCCAGCTCCACGCCGTGCAGGCCGAAGCGCTCGACCAGCGCACCCAGCACCTTCACCGACATCCCGAAGTTGCCCACATCCGCATACGCAGTGTTGTTGCGACAGAACGGGATGCGCACACCGCCGATAATGCCGACGCGCTGCTGCGTGTTTTCCATAGCCTGACTTATCCAGATACACCTGATCCGGCAAGGCTAACCCGCTCTGTGCCTGGGCGAAAGCCCGAAAGCGCGAATGTTAGACTTGTAACCCTTTGGCACACGGATATCCCTGCGTGGAAGCTGGTCTTTTGCAAGCGCTCCCCATCGTTCTGGCGCTGGAATTGTCCCCGGACGAACAACCCCGGCAACTGACGCTGGGCCGTGATGAGGCCGCCGAACTGGCCGCACTGGTGGCCGACGATCTGCACGCACTGGTTCCGCAGGTGGCGCAGGCGCGGCTGGCCTTGGCCGGCTCGCTGTTCGATGCGGTGGAATTGCTGCGCCCCGGTTTTCCCGTCTGGGCAACGCTGGACGAATTGGCGCGGCGCGTTCCGCGCGGTCAGTTGGAGAACGTCGTGGCGTTCGGCAGCCACGACGGCCACATGCCTGCACAGCCGCTCGAACCCGATCCGCGCTACGCCGGCGGTCCCATGCGCCTTTTGCCGCTCAGCCTGCTGGCGCCGGACGCATTGGCCAGTGAGCTTTCCGATCGATTGGAAGTCGAACTCGTCGGCCGCGGTGAAGCGGGGACGCGTACCTCCGACTGGTTGATGCGGAGTTTCGGCATCCGGCTGGAACATGCGCGCTTTTTGAGCCGCAACGACCTGCTTGCACTTACTTGCGTGCAATACGAACACGTCAACCTGGCACCGCTGTGGCAATTGCTGGAAGCGGCCTTGCTGACGCCCTATCGCGAAGAAACGACGTTGAGCGCGCGCGGACTGTCATTGCGTTATGCGGATGGCAAAGTGTGGGCGCAGTCGCCCGCGCAATGGCTGGCGCATCAAGGCGGCGATGCCGCCGATCGCCGTCACGCGTTTGCCGGTGTGATGTTCGAATTGCGGCAGTACGGTGCGTTATTGCATGCACATGGCATACCGATGCAACTGGATGGCGCCGCTGTCGAATATGACAACGGCGCATTGATCGACATCGTCGCGTCACCCGACATGTCCTACGGCGCACCATCACTTTTCGCGCATGAGGCACCCGGTCTGGGCGTCGTGGCCATCACCGTGGCGCAGCCAGGCCCCGCCGGCCGTGCGCGGGTGCTGGCGCACGCGTATCCCCTACAACCCAGTGCATTGGGCCCTTTGCTGGCGACCCTGGCCGATCATTTCGATTCAGCGAGCGATCTTCACGCCCTGGGCCACATCGAACTCGACGAAAACGGCCGACTCAGCGCACCGTCCCCCTCGCTTCACTAGGTGCAACGGCCTCCGGTCCGGCGCATGATGTGGCAACGAGCGCCCAGATAAACACCCTGATCGGTGGCTCCGGGGATCCGACATGTCAAAGGTGACGCAGCCCGTCGAAGGCATCACCTCCGCCCCCCCGGCGGGGACGGATCTGCTTGTGCATGTCGTACAGAGCGTTCCGGCGCTCATCACCTATATCGATACGGACGAGCGCTTCATCTTCGCCAACGAAGCACACCGGCTCTGGTTCGATATCGATCCTGAAAAAATCATGGGCCGTCTGGTCAGCGAAGCGCTGGATCCGGAAAGCTATCTGCGTGCCCGCGCAGCGCTGATACAGGCCCTGAGTGGTCAGGCGTCCAGCTACGAAGGCGAACTTTTCAGCGGCCCCGGGCGCCGCTACGTGCATGGCAGCTTTACGCCGGATTTCGATGCACAGGGCAACGTCTGCGGCGTCTTCACCGTCTTTACCGATGTCACCGAACGCCACGCACTGGAAGAGCAGCTGCGCGAAAGCGAGCAACGCTTCTCGCTCGCTTTCCAGCATGCCGCGGTCGGCATGGCACTGGTTCTTCCCGACGGCCGCTATCAGCGCGTCAATGCATCGTTGTGCGACATGCTCGGCTATACCGAAACCGAAATGCGCGCGATGGCTTGGCGCGACATCACGCATCCCGACGACCTGCCGCTCAGCGAAGCACTCGCCGCGCAAATCACCAATGGCCGGCGCGAAGCGTTTCAGACGGAGAAGCGCTACATTCATCGCGACGGACATATCGTCAACGTGTTGCTCAGCGTGTCGCAGGTGCGCAGCGAATCGGGCCAGCTCAATTACCTAGTGAGCCAGGTCCAGGACATCTCCAAACGCAAGCAATACGAAGATGCGTTGTTCCGCGAACGGCAACTCGCTGAAGTCACGCTCAACTCCATCGGCGATGCGGTAATCACTACCGACATCGCACTGAATGTCACGTCGCTCAATCCGATCGCCGAAGCCATGACGGGCTGGACCAGCACCGAAGCCAAAGGCAGTCCGCTCGACGATGTTTTCCGCCTGCGCGATATCAATACGCGGCAACCCTTGGACAATCCCTTGCGTCAAGCCATGCGGCGCAATGCGGTCGTCGACTTCAGCGGCAAGGCGATACTTCTGCATCGCAATGGTTTCGAAACGCCGATCGAGAACTCGGCCGCATTGATTCACGATCATTCCGGCAACATCACCGGCGGCGTGCTGGTCTGTCACGACATCAGCGAAAACCGCACGCTAGCCTTGAAGCTGATCCAGCTGGCCCAACACGACACGCTCACCGGCTTGCCCAATCGCAGCCTGCTCTACGCGCGTATCGAACAGGCGACAAGCATGGCGATGCAGCGTCATCGTCAATGCGCGCTGCTTTATATCGACCTCGATCACTTCCGCCGCATCAACGACACGCTCGGCCATGGTGTCGGCGATCAAGTACTGCAGGCGGTCGCGCAGCAGATACGCGGCACACTGCGCGAAAGTGAAGACTTGGCTTTCCGTTACACGGGCGACGAATTCGTTGTACTGCTGCCGCGCGTGGACGATGCCGACGAAGCGGCCAGTTTTGCGCAAAAGCTTCTCGACGCGTGCGCACAAACCAAGGTTTCGCATCTTCCGCCGCTCGACATACGGGCGAGCATAGGCATCAGCCTTTTCCCTCGCGATGCGATCGAGCCGGATGCGCTTGTGCGCAACGCCGACTCCGCCATGTACGAAGTCAAAACGCAGGGACGCCACGGCTATTGTTTCTATTCGCCGGAAATGAGCCAACGCTCGGTGGCAAGCCAGCGCATTGAAAATGTTCTGCGCCATGCGCTCGCACACGGCGAACTATCGTTGCAATACCAACCCAAAGTCGACGCGGCACTGGGTCATATCGTGGGTGCCGAGGCATTGCTGCGCCTACAAGTGGAAGGCAAAGACGCATTCCTGCCCGATCAGTTCATCCCAGTAGCCGAAGACACCGGCCTTATCGTTTCCATCGGTACATGGGCACTGCGCGAAGCCTGCGTGCAGGCGCGGCACTGGCAGCGGGAGGGGCGACCCATTCCCATCTCCGTCAACGTATCGCCGCTGCAGATTCAATATGCAGGCTTCTACGAGCGCCTCGACAGCATTCTTTGCGAGACCGGACTGGATCCTGCACTGCTTGAATTGGAACTCACCGAACGCACGGTGATGAGCGGTGGTGACGGCACCATTCGTCTGCTTCGCCGCATACGCCAGCGTGGCGTGCGTTTGTCGCTGGATGATTTCGGCACCGGCTACAGCAGTCTTTCCTATCTGAAACACTTCCCAGTCGATGCGCTAAAGATCGACCGCGCCTTCGTACGCGATATCACACAAGATCCGGAAACGGCCGCCATCACCAGCGCGATCATTGCGATGGCACGCAGCCTCAACAAGGATGTGATTGCCGAAGGCGTTGAAACGGAACTGCAGAGCACGTTCCTGCGCGAAGCCGGGTGTTCACAGATGCAGGGCTTCCTTTTTGGTGCGCCCATGAGTGCCGATGCATTACATCAGCGACTTGTGGAACAGGTTGCGTGACGGGACCACAGCAGTGATCTGGCCCCCAACCTTCCACTCAAACGTTCACCACATTTGGAAGAACGCCCAAGCTAACTAGAGCGTTACTAATAACCTCAACGTCACTCGCCCTCAACGTCATTCCAGCGAAGGCTGGACAAGCGCGAAGCGCGCAGAACGTCCGAAGGACGGCCCCGAAGGGGTAAGCGGAGCGAATCATCCAGTGTCCTCAGTACGTCAACGTCACTGGATCCCAGCCTTCGCTGGGATGACGAGCAAAAAAGCCCGCATCTTCGACACGCATCAAATCATCTGCTCATACATCAAGTAATGGCATTGATCCATGCCGAGCTTGTGATACGTATCTTGCGCACGCTTGTTCTCCGTCTCCACGTAGAGTCGCAAGCCGACCGCACCGGCATTCGCCGCGCGCTGCGCAACCGCGGTGTGCAGCGCGCGAAACACACCGCTACGCCGCGCCTCCGGCGCCACGTATACGCTCTGAATCCACCAGAAGTCGCCGTTGCGCCAGTCGCTCCACTCATAGGTCACCAACAAACAACCCGCAGGTTGCCCATCGTGCTCCGCAATCAAATAGAAGCCGCGGCGCGACTCATCGAAAACAGCCGTCACGCCGCGTGTCAGCAGATGAATATCAAGACGCTTCTGTTCGGTTTCCCACGCCATCGCCGCATTCCACTCGGCAATATGGGCAATATCACGGCGTTCTGCGTGACGGATCGTCACTGTAGTCACGTTGCGCACTCCAAAAACTAATTATGATTTGCGCCGCGTACGCGACGCACCCAATTTACGCGTTAGCGTATTGCGGCCGACACCAAGCGCCGCCGCCGCATGCTGACGATGATCGTTGTGCGCGGCCAAGGCGGCTTCAAGCAGCACGCGGTCCAGCGCTTCGCGCGCACGCGTGTGGATATCCGCCTCGCCCTGCATCAAGGCACGATCGGCCCAATCCCGCAACGCATCCGTCCAATCGCCACTCGGACCTTCAACGGATTTGCCAAGATCGGCAGGCAAGATTTCGGTGCCTGATGCAATCACCGCAAGACGCCGGCACAGATTTTCCAGCTCACGCACGTTGCCGGGAAAATCGCGCTGCGCCAATGCTTTTAACGCGGATTTTGAAAAACGTTTCGGCGGCAACTTGAGTTCTTGTGCTGCACTGGCCAGAAAATGCTGCGCGAGCAAGGCAATGTCGCTACGCCGCTGACGCAGCGCCGGCAATTCGATGCGAACGACATCCAGACGATGCTTCAGATCGGCGCGAAACAGTCCCGCCGCAACGCGCGCATCCAGATCCTGATGCGTCGCCGCGACGATGCGTACATTGCAGCGAATCAATTCGCGGCCACCCACCCGGTAGAACTCGCCGCCTGCAAGCACACGCAACAATCGCGTTTGCAGAATCAACGGCATGTCGCCGATTTCGTCGAGGAAAAGCGTGCCACCCTCGGCCTGCTCAAAGCGCCCCGCCACACGGCGCGTCGCACCGGTAAATGCGCCTGCTTCATGGCCGAACAATTCGCTTTCCAGCAACTCGCTCGGAATAGCCGCGGTGTTCAACGCCACGAACGGCTTGCCTCGGCGCGCGCTTTCTTCGTGCAACGCACGCGCCACCAATTCCTTGCCGGTGCCGGTTTCGCCCGTGATCAACACGTTCAAGTCGCTGGCGGCAACGCGCCCGATCAATCGAAACACCTCGCGCATCGGCGCACTTTCGCCGAGCAACGCATGCGATGGCGCGGATGGCGCCGGCACCGGCGCATGGGCATGCGGCTTGTCGGCCAGTGCGCGCTGCACTGCGGCGATGGCCTGATCGAGATCGAATGGTTTCGCCAGATAATCGACTGCGCCGGCACGATATGCGGCAGCAGTCGTCGCGACATCCGTGTACGCACTCATGACGATCACCGGACCGATCTGTCGTGTATGCAATTCGTCCACCAGCGCCAATCCGCCCTCGCCGGGCATGCGCACATCCGTGATCAATAGCGCTGGCGTTGCATCGCGCAAGGCTCCGCGCACGCTTGCTGTGTCTTCGAATTCACGCACCGACAAACCGGCATCGCGCAAGGCTTCGGCGAGCACGAAGCGCACGCCGCGATCGTCATCGACGATCCAGATATCCGACGTATCGGAGCGATTAGCCATCATTTTTTCCAGACGCGGCGCTGACGCGCGGCGGCAACGGGAGATATAGCGAGAACACGGTTTCGCCCGGACGGCTGACGTAACGCAATTCGCCACCGTGCTCGTGTGCAATTTCACGCGAGATAGCCAGACCCAAACCGGTACCGTCCGCGCGGCCGGAAACCAGCGGTTCGAACAACGTATCGCGCAACACCGGCGGCACACCGGGACCATCGTCGAGAACGTCGAGCCGAAGCGCGCTGCGCAACATGCGATCGCCCACCCGCACACCGTGCTCGACGCGACTGCGCAACGTCAGTGTCCTGGCGCCTGCTTCAATGGCGTTGCGCGCGAGGTTGAGCATCACCTGCAGCAGGCGATCCGCATCGCCATGTACATCCGGCAAACTTGGATCGTAGTCATGGCGAAGATGCGGCGGCGACGGTTCGGCCTGAATCAAATCGCTCAGACGTTCAAGCAGCTGATGCAGATTCACCGCACCCAGTTGCGGCGCGCCATCGTGATGCAGCAAACGATTGGCCAAGGCTGTCAAGCGATCCGCTTCCGCAATCACCAAGGCCGCCAGCGCCTGCATGTCTGCGTCGTCCAGACGACGCTGCAGCAATTGCGCCGCGCCACGCAAACCGGCCAGCGGATTTTTCACTTCATGCGCAAACCCGCGCAGCGTGGCCGACAGCGGCGAAACCGTCGGTGCCGACTCCGCCAATGCGTGCACTTCCACCAGCACGCTTTCGGCATTCAATGGCTGCAGCGACACGTCCGCGCGCAATCCGTCGCTCTGCATACCCGATAGCGCCACACCCCGACACTGCACCGAACGCTGCTCCACCAGACATCGCGCAGCCTGTTCCACCACGTCGGCGTCCGGCAAAAGTCCGGTGAGATGCTGCCCCTGCGCATGGCGCAAACCCAGCCCCAGCAATTCCGCCAGCGCCGGATTGATCCACTGAACGCGCAGCTGACCATCGACCAGTGCCAGCCCGGTCGACATCTGCTCAGCCCATTCGCGGGAGCTCTCTCTCATTGCACCATAATGGGCAATGCGCTGGTTTGGTGCAAATGGCAGTGCTCAGCCTGGTGAATTGACGCGAAATTTTTTGGACAGAACTCCAATGTTTGTATGCGGATTACAAACATTGGAGAACGGCCTGATTACAAACATTGGAGTTTGGGAGCGCAACGGTCACTGCGTGGCGACGCTCCAAAAGGAAACAATTGCTCGTAAAGGCCTCTAGTTCGGCCCGCCAGTCCGAATGCCGGCTCGTATTCACTGACAGTGAAATTTATTGACAAGCGCGGTCGACACGATTATCTTTAGCTCAAGGCCGAGTGTTACCGCTCGGTCGTGCTGACTTTGGGAATGGTTCTACTTCTTTTTCGATAGCAAAGAGCTAGCTAATCGGTCCCATTGAATGGGACGCTTCACGATCCATTGGTGAGGCTACGTCGCAGGCATAGGTGCTCAGCTCCTACGTCCTATGAATCTGGTCGTACCGTAATTGGTGACGGCGAGGTTCTGAAGCGTCAGAAATGGTGATTGGCTTGTTGTGTCGGGTTGGCTCCTTCCGGCTCGTTGCTACTGACGGCGGGTAATGATGCCCGTTGAAGGAGTTATCCAAATGGATAGCCACACCAAAGAAAGCAGCATCCGTCTGCTTAAAGAGCTGCGTGATGCTTATCGAGGCCAACTCGACACTAGCGTCATCGATGAAATTCAGACAGTAGTTACAGCACTAGAGCAAGAGGAAACTAGTTCGAACTATCTCACCGCGTTCAACTGGGGAGATCGTGTGCTGGAGCTAGTTGGCAAGGTAATTCGGATTGTCACGAACATTACCGATCTAATGAGCTGACTGGGATGGAGACGATAAGACGCAACAAGCCTTTCATGTTTGGAGAGATCTTATGAATCTTGGCGGCGCTATCCAAATGTGCCGTACCAGGCGCCAGCTCAGCCAGGCCGACTTGGCCAAGCTAGCTGGCTGCTCTGTGTCCTACCTTTCGATGCTAGAAAACTCGAAGAGAGATCCAACTTTATCTACGGTCCAAAAAATTGCCGAAGGTTTACGGGTCCCCGTTGAAATCCTGTTCTTTCTCGGTGCTGAGCGCGGTGAGCTCTCACATATCGATCAGGATCTCGCCGGCCGCTTGGCCATGACTGCATTGGATCTGCTAAATGACCCCGGACGCAAGCAAGCCTAGCTACAGATGTAGCCCAATTCGCTCCCTCGACAGCCTTAGCCGGGCTTTAGGCGTATCGCTAGAAACCTTGAATCGGCTTGCCTCTAGAGCAGACGACTCATATCGCTTAGCTAAAGCTATCGTTAAGCCAGATGGAACAATTCGCCAGCCGTTTGATGCGCAGCCCCCACTAAAGGCGATACATCGACGACTTCAAAAGCGGATTTTCGATAATGTAAGGTTTCCGGACTACTTAACGGGCAGCCTCAAGGGTAAAGATGCTCGATGGAACGCTGCGCTGCATACGGGCGCGAAGATTGTCGTAACGGAGGACATCAAAAACTTTTTCCCAAGCGTAACCGCCAACATTGTTTACTCGATTTGGGCAGGATTTTTCCGATTTGAAGGGAATGTCGCGCAGCTGCTCACCCTCCTCTGCACGAAAGACGGCATGCTACCGCAAGGTGCCATTCCCAGCTCTTACTTGGCAAATTTGGCCTTTTGGGAACAGGAATGGAAGCTTGTTGCAAATTTTCGAGCAGCGGGCATCACCTACTCTCGATATGTTGATGACGTAACGCTTTCTTCGCGAGAAAGTCTCGATAAGCCTCAGCTCACGAGATGTATCAGCAATGTATATAGCTTCATGGCTGCCCAGGGATTCAGGCCGAAGAGAACAAAGCAGGAGATTCGCAGGGCACACGCTCCAATGATCGCTACGAAGCTAATGGTAAACAGACGGCCTGCATTACTAGTCCAGGAGCGTCAAGGCATTCGTTCTGCCGTGTATCAGCTCGAGCGTGAAGAGATGCGAGGATGTGATCCGAAGGAGATCAAAGCGAAGATCGACAGCGTTGCAGGTCGCGTCGGACGCTTAACTCAACTGCACCCCACTGATGGCCACGCATTAAAGCTGCGGATTGCAGCATTGCGTCGCAAACTAGCCTCGATCTCTGCCGTGCCTTCGGCGAATTAAATCGAAACTTCGCGGATTAAATCCTTAGAGATTGCTCCGATCGATTTCGATCTTTCTCGCCCTGCATAAAAGCAACACTGATACGCAATCCGCCACCACTGACCCTACCAGCCCATCTCCACTATCCCGCCGAGCTTTTTATAAGCTTTAAGCTCGTGACCAGTAAGTCTTAGGGCCTTTGCTTTCGATAGCTCGACCGTTCGTCTCCAATGGCTCGCACATTTGGCCATGCAAAGCGCCTCCTCCCGGGCGATACACATCGTCGCGGCGATCAACCGTTGCGCCCGTCTAAAATCCGGCGTTGCAAATGGATTGGCCTTGATCGTTTTCAAGCATTCGAGTGAAGCTAGAAATACCTTGTCATTCTTCCGCAGTACTCCAGATGTGCCTTGCGCTTGATAACGCTGTGTATAGCGCCTCCATATTTCGCGCCTCCTAAGAGATGCAGCGCTCCGATTGGCACTCAATTCATCTAACGCGTAATTCGGGCTAGGCAAGTAGCTCAGCTGCGGGTGGCTGAGGAGATCTTCTAGGCAATGAGCGAGAGCAGCCGAATTGTCGCCTGACTTGACAGGGGAAAGTTCTAGCGATTTGTAGTCGCCCCATCGTTCCACTAGGGGAAGGGATGCTGCCTCCATTGGATTGAGAAGCATTTCATCGATGCTAATTCCTTGAAATGCGCACGCATTTATTAGTGTAATTAAATTGACACGCACGTTTTTAACCCTGTTACACGGCTTGCGATCGACTCGAACTAAACGGGCGAGTGCACTCATACCCGCGTTGGTTAAAAGAGACTTCGAAGGAGCCAACCGCAAAACCTCTTTAGCAAACAATTCGAATGCGTCCCCGGAAATGGGCTCGCGCCCCGGCGTGGCGCAAAGCCCCACAAGTTTTGAAATTTGGCTCTCGGCCCAATGCACGTACTGACTCTTGGGCGTCACTTTCCCTTCACCGCCTAGACGTCCCCTACATGCGCCGCAGGTTCGACGTGACATGTATGTAACCGAGAGCTTTTGAGCGGCCCCGCAGTGCCTGCATCGATCCTCGAGGTCACAACCATGAATAGGACATGTGACCCGAAGACCGATAGACCACTGGAAAGGCTCCCATGACGTCTCTTCGTCCCACCCCTCAAAGCACTGAGGACACCACCGATGGTAGGTTGAATTCCTTCCAATCGCGCCTGGCGCCAAAAGATTATCTAATAAATAAAACGAACCATATCGAATCGTATCGATGCCAGTGAGGGCCTCTAGATTCGCAATGCGCGGCTTGTAAGAAATACTGGGCCCACAGAATGCGGCCGTCATTGCCGAACGATGCCTGCCAGGCTCTTTAAATGGTCGACCAAGTGCAAGAATCCGGTGGACCGCCGTTCCCGTCATCCACGCTAATCGGGTCACATAGTGTTCGACGGACTCCACCAAAGGGGTGCCCACCCCACGAAGCGGGATGGGCGGCAACACGCTCCAAAATGGAGCCGAAATGGAAGCTCCCTTTTCAGTCATCACGCAACTTTTGCAGTGGCTTTCTTATTTAGACTCCAGCGTGCAGCGACTTCCTCTGATCGCAATGAACTGTCCGCGGTTGCTTTGACGATTTCAAACTCCTTGATATCACCCCATAAATTTCGGAGATCTTTTTCGTTGTAACTCGCCCTCTGGATATGTTCTTTTTTTAACTTAGTGTCGCCGTTCATTGCCGCCAAAACGGCCGCTCGCTGCATCAGTTTTACGATCTCACCAATCGTTCCGCCCGTCATGGCGTAGATGTCGGTGGCCATGGTGTAAAGCAGATCATTTTTCGAAAGCGGATATTTTCCGCTTAGCGTCTTCAAGAGTTGAAGGTAATGTACGAGATCCCCCTTGTTATGCTCGCTATACGGTGACATCCAGACCGGAATCACTCGTCGCCGAAGTTCCGAATGAATAGACCAAAGTTCGGATGCTCGAGCAACCCCTGTCATAATAAACATGATGCCGCATGCTTCACCCAGTGACATCAGATGTTCGATGTGATCGGACGGCTTCTTGTTTTTCCGATTGACTAATAGTCCGGTCACCTGGTCAAGTGACACATATTTGCACCCTCTTTCTTTCACAGTGCGTTTGAACGTCTTCCATAGGTCTCTCTCTGACATGCCGCTTCGCTTGAGGAGCGGCCAAATCTTGGCGGCTTCGTCAACATTAGCGGTTATTTCTCCTTCTACATTTAGCGGAATGTCACTATTCTCAAATAGCCAATTCAGCGATGGGGCGTTGAGTTGATCTATCATCTCATCCGCCAGGAATGCCGAGCTGAAAAAGCCGATCTGTGGTAACACGACAAAGCATTCGATGGCTGGAGTCTTTCCCCGCCCCCAAAGCAGCGGATTTCCGAAGGTCGCTTGCATCGCAGCATGGCGTAACGTCGTCTTTCCTACTCCTGACGGGCCCATGAGAAAAATCATATGTCCCGGCCTAAAATGACCCATCTCCATAAGGAGCTGGGTTTTCGTCGTAAGGAATTCATGATGCTCAATGATGTTCATGAGCGACCTCCTCGTTCGACACAAGCCTCCAATTGAGCCCATACAACGTCCGTGGATGGTTCTGATGTCGCGGATTCGTCCACGATGTCAGGTTCTTGCGCCTTAATGGGAAGGTTGTTGGACGCAGCGGGTTGCGCCAAAGTCGTTGCGTAATTCGCTAATTCGATACGGGTGTTGCGTTTGCGGCCGATCTCATCTAAGCGCCGCCGCGCTTCTGCGCGACGTATGGGTGCGTACATTGATTCGAATAGTTTTTCTGATGGTGTCATGAGAGCTAGGCTTTGCGCCTTACTGTGGAACGCCTTGATCCACTCGCCCCCTAATTTGGCGTAAAGGATCGTGGGATCTTCGCAGTCGCTTCTCAGCTCGACGATGTCATGGGAACGAAGGCCTCGAATAAGCGCATCGCTTGTGAACCATCCGTCTTCGGTGCGAAGTCCACGCTTCGTACTTAGCCTCTTCTTCAATTCAACCGGAACGGCTGTGCGTATAAGGAAATCGTCGTTTAAATCGCAAGGCACTCCAAAAACGCCTAGTGCCGCGATAGCTTCGGCCTTGGCTTCAAGCGGCGTCATGCCATCGCCCCTAGGCGAATTCGGAAAATCTTCATAGAGAAACACGAGAAACTGCTCTCGCAGTGTCTCAAACGATGTTTTTGCGTTTTTATAGCTCTTAAAGCGACCATCCACATGCCGGCCTTTTTGGTCGGGCTCGGTGCTTCCAATCATCGCGTGTGCAACCTGGTGATTTACCTGTTTGATCACGTTCTCAGCAATGCCGTTCCATGCACTTCCCGCCGAAGGTGACCAGCGCAGAGACATGTAACCGTCAGCAAACACTTCAATCCAAAGCGAGCGGTTTTCGGGGCCTCGATCTACATGAATGAGGTGTGGAAGTCGCCCATGTCGGCGCACGTAATCTCTCAACAGAATAGCCAAGCCATCCGTACGCGCAGGGCCAAAGATGAAAGCGTGTGCCATGACTTCGGTCGAACACCCATCGACGCCGACATAAAACTTCCCCTTGCCTGCAGGCATAAGCTTGGCGATGTCTGGCGCGCTGCGATTGTCTAGATCCGACGAATCAATATGAAGCGTGTGCCCGTACGCAATCGGTATAAGTGAGCGTTTACTTGGGTCGGTAGCTGGACGAGCTGCTTGGTAACCCCTAAAACCACCTGTCGCGAGCGCGTGAGCCAAGGGACTATGCCGATGTACCCGCTTGTCGAATGCTGTTCGGCCGCACGCTTCAATCCCTCGCCTACCGCACTCGTCTTTGAATGCCCCGTAGAGTTTCTTGAGCGCTTTAATCACACCCGTGTTCCACAGGCGAATTACGAGATCCTCGATCAGCTCTTCTCGCTCGTCCCCTATGCGCGAGATGCGGTTTCCGCACTTTCCATAGTTCGTCAAACACGCTGACAACGGAGACATACCTTCTTCGACCGCGCGCTCAATGTCTTTTGCCAGTTTCTTCCTCCGTACCGACAAAGGCACATCTTGCTGCAGCGATTGCTCGATGAGCGCATAACGCTTATGTGCGTATTGAACGTCCGTCGATGTCGCTCTAAGAATGGGATCGATGATCTCTGGCTTAGAGAAAAATTTACCGACCTGATCAAGCGTCCGCATGTCAACAATCGCGGCTTGCGCAAGATCGCTATAAAGGATGAATCGATCGGTCATCAGTATCGGCGTGCTTTTTATCGGCCCATGCACTAGACCCATACTCAGAATCCACAGCGCCGTCCTCGCCGTAAAGCCTTCAAATTCGTCCATCAATTCATTGATTGAGTAGGGGCGCTTTTGTATGGCCCTCATGACAGCATTAACGTCGTACGTTTCACCACTGTGTGCGGAGCAGCATTTGACGCCATACATGGCTTCGAGATTTTGCAAGTACACACCCGGTGGATCGGGTGGTGTCCAAACAGAAAAACTCAATTCATGCGCCGTAGCGAAATTTTGATAGGGGCCGTGCTGCCAAACGCCGTCCACCTTTTGCCAGTCAGCTTGCTCTTCGGTAATTTTACGTGTGAGCCACGAATCGGGCTTGCACTCCACCAGTTCGACTCTGTCTTTATGAAATACCATGAAGTCGAGGTGTGCTGACGTCACATGACGCCGATAATTTCCGATCAACCGCTCTATACGCTGACAGGGGACTTGGGTGTAGTACCCAATCACATCTGGGTCGTGTTCTAACTCATATGCTTTCACCAATTCACACGTGTGACTCTCCATCATGCGTGGCCCTCGATTCTTAAGAGAATCCAGGCGCGTGACCACATTGGTGAGTGCACCCTTGCCAACCTTGCGACCCGCACTTCCGCACACCATGTTTTCAGCATGACGTATTGCTTTTTCACTCATGCCAGCGTTCGCGTAAACAAGGTCACGCTCGTCCCGTGATGGACCATCCACTTGTTGATCTAAAGACATCGCACATCCTCCGCTGAGTGGCGGCGGACGCGTTCGACTTTCATCTCACGATAGGTTTTTGCGGCGAGATGGAAAACGCGCCCGTGCCAGGTCTAAAGCAGACTTGACAACTGGGTCGGCGCGAGGGAAAGTAACTGGCAGCGACACTGCAAACGTCGCCAATTCTAAAAAACCCCTTTCGTTCGAGCGATGGGGGTTTTTCCTTTCCAGGCCGGACAAATTACGTATTGTTTTGAATGGCCTAGATCATGGCGTGCTCCTTATCGTCGTTAAGCTGGGCGAGCCCCCTAAATGATGCGCGCTGGGCCGCAGGCCCTTTAAGCCTTGGCCCTCGTGGATTTTGCCTTTCCCGACTCGTGAGTTTTTCCAGGCCGTGCGGGCTTCTCGATGGTTTGTGGGATTAGCGATTCCAGCCACGCTTTGACGGTATGCGTCGTCGCGAACCACCCTCGCCGCCCTGGAACTTGAAACATGGGAATGGGAAGGCGACCGGTTTGCCGCGCTTTCGCCAGCGCTGCGGTGGATGGATATCCCAGTAAACGAGCCGTCTCGGATGCGCTTAGCAATGGCGTGCGAGGTAAATAAGCGTCCAGATTTCCCAAGGTCGCATCGATCGTCGATCTCATATGTTGCTCCACGTCGCGCATAGTCCTGCTTAGTCGTGCTTCGTCGCGCTTGGTCGCCATACCCGACTATGTGTGATCGATACTCAAGACCGGGGCGGTCTACAGGCATTTGGGTGTCCTTTGCCGTGTCTAGGGCGATCCTGCCACCCCTTTACGCGAAGGTCAAACGTAACACATTGATATATATGGTTTATTTTGATATAAATGTATCAGTCCAATACGCTTTCGCAGCGAGAAGCGCATTCGAGAAACGTCTGTTTTTGTTGAGGATTGCTGTCACTATTCGCCCGACAGCGATGCACATCCGTGTTAAAAAATTTGTTTTTAAGCGGAATCGCTGCGCCGGTGGAGTAAGCGGCGACGTAAACGCGTATAGATCAGCGCGGAGAAGAAAACGTATTCAGCCTCTTGTTGACTCATATGAGTCGATTTCGCGATGGCCGCTGGGTCATTCCACAACAGTCGGCGACGCAGCCTGGACGTCGGCATGTCGGCGAGACTTCTTATCGCATAGATAAAAGCATCGCTAAGTCGCAGCCGAAGCACATAGCTCGCTTGGGCTCGAAACTGTCGCTCATATCGTTCATATAAATCCGCGTCTACGTCGCGCATCAGTGTGCGATTCGTTCCGAACTCGTGTACGACAACATCGATGGGTGGAAGATAACTGCTCGCGCACCGATGGAAGAGCCGCTTAACAAGTGCGTGAGCTTTTGCAATGCGAGTGTTCGGCATTACATGTCGAAGATTCCGCGCTTCTCCGTCGTGCCATGTGTCGAACAATAAATCCGTAGCCGCTGCTCGCGGCGCTTGTAAAAGGTCACATATCGATACGCTTTGTAGTGCGCATATCTGTAACAACGTTCGCAATGACGGCTTACGCGGTGTACAAGCCTGATTTTGTATTCGCCGGGCTGACGTGAGGCAAGCGGGCGTATCGTCGCTGTACGTTAGTCTGGTATTGATGCCATCAAGAAAGGTCTGATAAGGCTCCTCCAATAAGGGCTCTTCCCCCATCGTTGAGCACATTTCAATAAGCTTGCCTATTTGAAGATCCGTCCATCGCTCGGTATCAGACAGTGTGGCTGTATTGATTGAGTCGGCCAAAGGGCTCCCGCATTCTTGGCAATGGTACCGTCGATCCAAACTCGTCATAGTGAATTGCGATGCCTCGCATACCGAACATTGCTCGGATAATCGGCGTCCATGTCTCGGGCACGCCGAAGCGAGACGCACACTCCACATTAGGGGCTCATACGATGTCTCAACATCCCACTCGGCATAGCATGTAGAGCACCAGCGCCGGTGTGTTAAAGCTCCTCCGAGGAAATGCGGGCCTGCAACATTCTTTAACACCCAAAAGGTGCCATATCGTAGGTGCGATAAGCCGACGAGCCGTTCAAAACTAAAAATCCGATGCTCGGGTCGACCCAGCGTCAGGTCATATCGTTCTTGCGCGATATTCGATTGATCTTTGACTAACTCAGAGTTCGAGTAGGCCATTAAGCGGCTTACCGTAGACCCTGATACCCACGCGAGTCGGCGTAAATAGTGACTAAGAGATTCAACCGCAGAAGTTCCCAGGCCACGCAGGGGAAGCGGCGGTAAAACGGTCCAACGCGACTCGACTTCCGGCTCACGATTCATGATACGAACCTGCGTCATCTAAACCACGCTAGCTGCGCAGTTAATCGCTTTTTTACTCAGCAAATGATGCGGATGCTAGCCGAATGCTACGCATGCACCACCCTCAGGCCATAGGCTTAAACTTACCTGTTCCTCATACGTCGCCCGCCTCAGATATGCGAGTAAAATGGAACACTCCTCAGATCAACGGGGAACCGCTCTGCAAGGAAAAAGCTTATGGGAACGAGGCGGAAACTTATTTCTTCCGGGGAACGAAGCCGTCGCCTCGACGCGGTCAAGCACGCCTGGGCATCAGTTGGACTTGAGGGCTTTAAGATTCCGCCGGAAGAAAAAGAGCGAGCTATGCGCTATGTGAATGGCGAAATAGATCTCGATGAGTACATGACCTCGCCACACGTAACAAACCCGAATTGGGAATGAGGCCGAATTAAAAGGCTATCGCTTTAGACTTGCAGTTGTCCGTTGCTTTCTTAACCAATTGTGACATTGCTAGCTGTGGCGTTGGCATGTCAGGTGTAGCTGAGAAGAAGAATTTGCTTTCTTTGTTCATAGCGGTTTGCAACGAGGTCGCGGCGTCTTGCGATAGTGTCCATCCGAGGCCAATCGGGCCATCTCGGTGCTTATACACCTTCAGCGACACATAGCCGCCGTCAAGTAGACAAACTTGCGCAAGCAGTTGCCGCTTTATGAAAGTGCTCTGGTCCCTTCTCGAACTTTCAAGAGTCGAACCTATAGTTTCCAACTCACCCATACGGTGTTTGTCATTGGCGTCCGCTCCATCATCGGGATCGTTGTTGAGATCAACGATGATCGGATGAAAGTCCTCTTTCTTGTGAGCTGATATCAACCGCACCAGCTCCAACGCTGTTTGTGCCCCAGAGACATCGTCATATCCACCGTCAACGACATGGCCAGCGGTGCTTCCGTTCGAATTGGTGATCAAGCCCGGTGAACTTACAAGCGGAAACCTAGCACTTGCATGAGCCGCTGACAGCAAATCCACGCTTTGGGGAGCTAGTGTCTCCATAAGCATCGCGTCTGGGAAATCCTCCGGCCGAAAGGTCACGGACGAAAAAAGAACGCGCTTACCGGTCTCAACGTGCGTTGCAACGAAAATTAATCGTGGTAATTGACGGCCATCCAAGCTCTTTGGAAAATCTGCGAGAGGCCCATTCAATATTGGTCCAACGAGCTCACATGTTTTCTCAGCGGTCGGTGGTGTGTACCACCCCGTGCCGGTGTGGCATGCCAACGACGAGTACCAAGCGCTCTGTAGAGTTTCGTCCTTGGAGGGAGCAAGCCGCAAAGGAACTAGTTTCTGAAATCCTTCGGTAGACATCATGCGAGCCAACCATGGCCCCAGAAAGTCCGTCGAGAGCTCTTCCTTGGACATATTTCCAGCAAGCGCCGGCGGTACAAACGGCGATTGAAAGATGCCGGGATTTGCTTTCCTCGCATCGTTGGCGGCAACGTAATTTGCCATGAAAGCAGCGGCACCTAATGCGCCTCCCGAAACACCCACAATGGCGTAGGTTCTGGAGATTAGATCTACAGATGGCAAGCTGAGAACTTCCAAGCCTGACACCGTCCAGTAAGAGGCGCGAATCCCACCACCCTCGCCTAGTACAATAATCGTGGGTTCTGGCGAACTTGAGCTTCCCTTATTCCAAGCGTCGTAATCGTCCCCGATGCTCACATCTCTAGTATCACTGGGCGTGCTCGCTAGCGTGCCACTTACCGTGTTTACTCGACCTGCCACCAAAGCACGACCGGTACAAAATGCTAACGACCCAGTCAGCGCGGCAGCAGCAGCAATTTGAGGTATGCGATGTGGCACCGAAAGTAATGTCGACCAGATTGCGGAAGTAACAACAACCCATGCTCCTATACCAGCGATAAAAACAAGAAGCGAACCCAGTAATAATCCAACCCACGAAGGGAATGCAGCAAACGAAATAAGGATAACTAGAGCTAATACAATTGCCGGCCATTCGCTCGACCATCTCTTCATCGCTTCAGCTTCGGCTTGCCGACCTGTAGCGCTCGATTTGTTCGATGCGGAGGGAAGAACGCACGTCACCACAAGCGACACGAAGATAAACGCCACTGCTTCCAAGTCGGCGCTGTTGCGATGATATTTGTTTATGGGATCAAGATAACAAAATTCTGTGTAAGCAATAAGCACCGGCACAATGTAAGCGCTCTTCGCACTAACGATGTACTTGCGAAGCAAGTTCTTCGATCCTGTATTTGTTCGCCATTGCGCGAACAAACCAACACCTATCAAAACAAGAAACAGCACGCCTAGCTCGTAAAACCATCTGACGACAAACCCGTTGTAAACAATTGACGATAAGGTGTCATCTCTCTTGAACGTATACAGGGGCGACAGAGCAACTAACGTCGCCGTGAATCCGGCGAGGCAAGTCACCATAAGCCTTCCGCGCGGCCGAAAATTTGCGAGGTTCAAGCAGCCTTCCTGGAATGGCAACTTATTCCAAGCTGAGAAAGAAAGGCGCGCCGCTGCTGAGAACATGGCGAAGAGATAAGGAAATGCGATGAAAGCAAGAAACGCCACCGATCGCACGGAACGGACGTTGCTCAGGATCTCCCCACCTTGCCCTGTATCCAGCAATTCGCCCGGTAAGCAAGCCAGAACAATCGTTGGCATGATCAACAAAAGTGCGTATACCAGATTCAACAAGAAAGCTCTCATCAATGACGCTCCATCACCATTGCCAGTGCGATATCTGCTCAATCGTCGAGTTGCATATCGGCAACTCGTCGAGATTCTTTAGCACTAACTATAGGTGAGTGATCAAAGCAATCTTCAGGGCATCTGGGCTGCGTAACGGTTTACCGAAGCCATTGTCGCCATTCCCGCCGCTCCCGCCGCTCTCCGGTATGTGAGGTGACCGTAATGACAGAGGCGACCGCGCCAATCAGCGCACCAACCAAAGCTGAAGCAGCGGTATATAAATGTTCATGAGCAGCCCTAAACCCCATTTAAGCGTTGCGCGTACCTGCGCTCGTTTCGATGAATTGTTGGCTATTGAAGATAGCTGCCTTGGCTTCCAGCAGAGCGAAGTCCAGCGTAAGGTAGACCGCTCGGACCGCTGTTGTGTGCGAAATAGCGATTCCGAGTAAGCCGGCAAAAAAAATCCCAGCTATACCCGTGAAGAGAATGCCGTTTCCCAAGATGGATGGCGCCAAACCAGGAGCCAACACGTGGGCGCTGGCATAGCCAAAGAGCGCCGCCCAGCAAATCCCGATCACGACATTGATGCGCCCTAGTCGGTCGGTGATTTGAGAACGCAATAGAGATGTTCCTGCCTGAAGTCGTTCCAACCGGGTAACATTTGGCGCAGCGTCTAAAATGTAGCTACACAATGAGCGGATGTTCTCCTCTGTTACCCCAGCTGTCACTGTTCTGCTTGGCAACCCAAAATAGACAATACCCACGGCCATTCCCAAAGCAGGCGCAACGGGTTGCCATGAAATGCCTCGCGCTACGATCCAGAAGAAGAGGAGGAGTACCGTCGCAACGAACAGCACTAGGCGAAAGCGTCGTCCCAACATATCGATACCAGCCATAACCAACCAAGGCCCGACCAGAAGGGTATCGAGATAAACGGCAACGCTGTCATTACCCTCTCTTGGCCTCCGAGTCTTGATTACCAATTGCTCCGCGTAGCGGACCGTATTCCGGGCGAGTTCAAATTCCATCGATCGTCCTAAATAAAGCCACCCGATCACTCATGACACATTTCCCTGGAATGTTTGCTTGGCGCGTAGCTCTCACGTCGAGTACCGCTCAGCGCGCATCCACTCAAATGAAGTGTTAGGTAGATTGCGGGAAAACTCCGCCTTTTTCGTCAAATTCTTCAAGTGCATAGTGAATTCGCATGAGCTCATCAACCACAGGTTGCAACACAAACGAAGTATCCAGGATTTTGAATGTGCCTGTGTCTATAAAGAATGCGCGAAAGTAGTGTGTTGGAACACCTTTTGAATCACGAGTTGGCCCGAACCATTCCGGAAATATTCGGCCAACAATGCCATTCTTCAGGTAAGAATCGAGCCTTTCATCTAGATGCTCAACGCTGTTGCGCAAATCTCGATTGTGAAGAGGTGAGTCCTCTGAAATCTCCAGGGCTACTTTCAAATGAGTCGCCCTTCTGTCATGCCCCTTTCGCACCGGCCAGAGGAATCTTGATATAGCGGCCGCGCGAAGAACGATGTTTTGAACATGATCTAGGGCAGCGGAACAGTCAAAACTCAAGGCCTCGCCCTGGCCGGCCTTTTGCGATATCTGATTGACCAAAGAATGAAGGGCTTTGGCAGACTGAAATGCAGACCGCGTACTGAAAAGCATACTTTGGATGTAGAAGGCCTGATATGGGGGCCAGATTCCATCCGAGGAATCCTCCCCTCGTTGTACGACATCACCATTCATAACAGTTAACAGCCGAGTTAAGCGGCGCCATGGGCCAGCGCCTGGACGAACAGGTAGGCTCACTTAGCGAATCGCGCACTAAAAGCATGGCCTTTTAGTCTTACCTGACTTCCGAAAGCCAGTGGTTTACTTCTCGAAGCAGCAGCTTTTCGCTCTCATGCGGAGGAAGGTCCTGCGCTGCACGCCACGCAAATGAACGTGCCAAGACGTGTCCTACTGGAACTTTCTTGGGAACCTTCGCGTCAATTCCAGCAGAGAAGCCAAAGATGCCGCAGTGATTTGCATGAAACCCCGTAGCGAAAGCAACTGCCTGATACAGGCTGTTCCTATCCCAGTCCGGGCCGAGATGCCGGTATTTGATATCACCGATCGCCATTCCGCCTCCAAACACAAGGTCGGGGTTGATGCTAATACCCGTCTCACCTAAGAGTAATCGCTGCTTTCTCACGTTGGCTCCATGAAGGCCATCAGAGATGATGTTTCGCAATCCATTTTCTATGAGTTCTGGCGTACGAATAAGAAAGGCGCTGCCCGCATAATGTCCTACATTTGCGGAGATACCGCTACTTTCTAAAACTAGCTTTGCTAGCGGGAGAGCTCGACGGTAGCTGGAAGTTAGTCTTGAGAGGCGTACATGTCGATCCGCGGCCTTCAGTTGGCTCACAGATTCCATACGATTGACAACACGATTCGCTGCTCGTCGAATGGGTGGCTCAAACTTGGACCGCGTTGCAATTGATTGACATGCTGCTTTGAGTACTCGATTCAGCGAAGTGTCCTCACCAAGCTCCTCAAACGCACAAGCTGCAACGGGTCGGCCAAGATGATTAGCCATCGCAGTAGACAGAGTATCCAGTCGCCCCCTGACCTCATGCAACTCTTCGACGTACTCACTGTAGTCCCAACGGAGTCCGCGCCGGAGCAAAGCCTCCGACTCAGTGACACACCATAGAGCAAGCAGCTGTGAGTAGTCGGCGCCCGCATCCACGTTAGCCACAGATGATGCGGTACGAGGAGCGATATCACTGCGTCGAATGATATGGGAGAAATGTGATTCCGGGATCTTTGGCCTTACTCGAACCTGCAGGTCACCAAGCCTTACGACTCCAATAACATCACGAAATTTTATGGCGTACTTATCGTCTCCAAGAAGACGAATCTCTACCACGGATTTTTCGGGAGCTGGCCGTTCCTCTCTCCACCACATCGAATTTGCTGCCAGCTCTCTACCAAGCGCACGAAGCAAAGAAAGCTGCTCTATGTTTAGCTGCAGCTCAATTGGAGACGATTCGGTTGCAGTTAACTCAACTAACATTCCGAGGCCAGAATCTCTCGATTGTGTAGTCACCTGCCAAATCCGGCTGATCGAAGAAATACTCCTCAATTAGTGGAAAGAGTTGCCGCTCCCAGATGTCCCTCAAAATGTCCTGGGACATATCTCTCTTCATGAAGAAGGAATGGCCAATTGTATGGTGACGGTCAATGTCACCTGCCAAGGCAGCATTGAGCGAAATTAGGCCATCTGCGACTGCCCTGCTGTCCTGTCCAGTCTTTGAGTAGTAATTCGTCAAGGCTTCACTGTTAGGTGTAAGTTCAAACACGTCAAAGCGGCGACGCAGTGCAGCGTCTATGGAACGGATACTTCTGTCAGCGGTATTCATCGTACCAATGAACAGAAGATTGGAAGGCAACTTGAACTCCTTGGTGTACTGGAGACGAATTGCCTCGTTTCGGTATTCAAATAGGAAAAGTAGTTCGCCAAGAACTTTGGGTAGATTGGCTCGGTTTGCTTCGTCGAGAATGATGACGTATGGACACTTTGGATCATTCAAGTGGCCCGCTGCAGCCATCGAATTAACAACCTCGAGCACAATGCCTGGCGTCAGCTCAAATTGGACACCCGTTGATGTTGCTTTCGGTCGCAACCCCTCGATGAAAGATTCATAGGTATAGCTCGGGTGAAACTGCACGGTGCGGATAGCACTCTTGCGGCCACCTGCCATATAGAGGGCCAACCTCTGGGCGACCCACGTTTTGCTCGTTCCCGGTGGACCTGCCAGAAGGATTTGTGGAGATGGTCCGCTGAGCGTTGCCACCATTTTCTCAAGCAAACTTGCAGGTAGTAACGTTTCTTCCACTAACCATTGAAACTCGAGCGGCTCCTCTTCTGCCTCAGGTTCCATCACTTCGTGCTTTACGGTCGGTGAGATCTCATATGCCTGAGGCACAACATCGAGTTTTTCGTAGACATATCCAAAGGCATTCTGATTCAGTAGATTCGCTGGCGTTGAAAGATCGGTTGCAATCGGAAGCTCATTAGCCCGAAAAGGGCTAATCAACTCGATCGAGGAAATTTTCAGCCACGTTTTAATGCCCTCGTGCACCCCAGGGCCGAATCGCGTGATGTCATGCAATGCGGGCTCAGTGATATCCGGCCATGGTGTCTTCATTCCATTCGCATCTTCTGCGCAAGCAAATGCCGACACGCGCGCACGCGCGACGATTTGGCCTCCGCCTCCGTTTATGTACAGAGTGAAAGGTATCTTCAAGTGTTTCTGAGCTTCTTCCTTCAGCCGGAAACTCCATGCGCTTGCCCACGCCCCTTTCTCTTTGATTTGCTCGGCAGCGGGGTCAATGTCCGTTTTAATAGTCCGCCAAGTACCTACAAGTGCCAGGGGCTCATCTGGTTCTGGCTGCAGAGTCAACCCCGAAGTCACAAGGTGTTCATATGCAGCCAGCATGTGCTCCAAGTCCGCGAATAAAGTGGCATCCTGCGGAATTGCATTGGCAGGATAGTACTTGGCAGCAATCGTCGAGGCCTCATACATCCGTGCCTTCCTATGGCTGGCCCCTAGGTCGGACCTTCCCGATAGATCGAATCCTTTTTCTGCTAGCTCAGGGATTGCCGAGCGAAGCTCCTCGGCTCGCTTCGCAAGAACGTCGAATGCTTTAGCACCGAATTCATGCTCTGTATCAGTGACACCTTGGGCAAGCTTGATATAGAAGCCTTCGCCATCTTCTCGAAACAGGTAGACCACATATGTACCGCGTTGCGTACTGGTAGTTTCTCGCGAGTCTAGAAACGATACCCACGGTATGGTGGCCCAGTTTCCCTTACCGTAGCTAGCGACTACTCGAACAGCCGGCCTGGTCTTCACGGCTGCACTGGCTTCTAGTCCCTTCTTCAATCCATCGAAGTAGTTGTAGATTTCGTGCTTACCGCCAAACTCAAGATTGTGGCGGGCGTAGCTGTAGCGCTCAAGAATCTTGGCGAAGTAATAGCCTACCGATTGTCCATCAAGTGCCGCCGGCATTGCTGACATCCCCTTTTCTTTTTGACAGATCAGATTGACAGATTCGAGAGGCCTAATGTCCCAGCCAGGTGGCGGTTGGATAACAGAGCGAGCCGTCCGCATCGGGCCAATCTTCGAATCGCCCCTTTCGCTCGAGGTAGGCTCATGCCGATCCATTGCGCAGCGAATCATAGATCGCCCGTTTTACGGCTCCCAACATTTCGTCGCGGTAGCCCTCACGATCAAAATTCAGAAGAACGGCTTCACTTACGTCGATCTTTAGTGTCTCTTTCCAAATGGCGAGCAAGTCTGGGGACCAGTGGTATACGCATTCCGCGAATCGGGAAAAATGGCCCATGTGCGGGACATAACGCTCGTCAAGCATGAAAGTTCGAATCGAGTTGTCGGCCTTACCCGCTGTAGAGGCGCCTCCAATGTGCCTAACTTTGATCTCCAAGTCAGCCGTTGGCGCCGATCTCCAAGCAAGGTAGGCATCCAGATCAAAAACGAAATCTATAACCTCCTCATCCTCGAACGGATGAAGATGTGGATTCGTATGGAAGTTTATCGAGCCTTTCAACGATGCGTTACACGTATAGCAAGAAGGAACCAAGTTGAACAATGAAAGCGACAGATATGGATACTCTGCTTTCGGATAGAAGTGATCGATCGTTGGACGGAAGCCCCTTCCTCTGTGGCCTCTCTGGATTGTGAATGCAAAGGATTGATGGCAATACGGGCAAAGCGTTTGATTTGCCAGCTTGCAAAGATCGTAGGCATTCCAACCTATTGCGTCCTTGTTCGTAAAGGCATCATAGTTGAATACGCGCGACGCTTCCTTATGGAAGGTTTTTAGGCCATCCCCGCTCAGTGCCGCAGCTTCAACTTTATTAATCAAGCCTCTAAGAGTGGCGGGCGAGCCCGTTGCAAGGTCTTTGGCATGTTGCTTAAGTAGATCTTTTAGCGTCTGGCTAGTTAAAGCGCTCTTACCGACCAGTTGTTCGGCCATTGCGATTTTTTCGAGGACATACGCTCGATGCTTTTTTTTGGCAGCGTCCCAAACATCCTTCATCGAAATAATCATTGACTCACGCTCCCACGCCCTCGCGATACTTTGATCATGCGACGGATCACTGGGTCGTCGATCAGGCCCAAATGATATTGAGAGATCGGTTGCCCTGAGGCCGCTAGTTCAGCCCATTTTCGAAGCTGACGCTGAGCGAATGTTCCTAGCGCACCAGCATCGCTCGTATGACGAACCACTGCCTCCAAAGGAGCGCCAAACGATACCAATGGCTCGTGTGGCGTGGACACCTCATCTTCGTCGAGCACCTCATCAAGTCGCTCACGCCCCAGCCGGTAAATACAATCACGTGGAAAATCGGATACTAGAATAGGAGAGTGCGTGGTGAGTATGACCTGGACCGAAGCAAAATACGGCTTGATTGTGGCGACGAAATGATCAACGAAGTCGACATATCTCTGTTGCCACGCCGGATGTAGGAAGACGTCACCCTCATCGATCATGATTAGTAGCGATCGATTACTTGGGCGCCCGGCACGATTCAGTCTTTGGACGGCCCTTTCGAGAAGCGAGTACTGAAGCGCCAACGCGGCGAGGCCAGAACTCACGCCGCCAAGCTCCAATGAAGCCAGACCATCGATCGTCTCTTCGGCGAGTTGCTGATTTATAGATCCAGTGAGTTGGTAACGGTCCGAATGAAGCTCTATATCGTCCACGGCCACGCCCAGCTCTGCTAGGCGCCCCAGAGCGTAGCTTAGCTGCATAAATATCTTATCCGACGTTTCATGCGACTGCTTGGTGCCGTACAAACACTGAAGCAAAGTCAGTGCATATCCATTCGATACAAGCTCACCATCGAGCGAATGAATTGCTCGCAGCAAATTATTGTTGTTTGGTAAAAAGAAATTTTGAGTGTAACCCGCGTCCAGTCGGCTTCGCAGCCGGTCCAGAATTCGCTCCGTGAGAACCTCCTCCATCTTTATGAGCTTATTCATAAGTTCGGAGAAATTACGATTTATCGACAAAACAGGCGTACTGCTTTGCGCAGATTCGAGCTCTTTTCGGGCCGTTTCGACTCGCCTCATGACGGACTTCAAACTAGCATTCGCTTCAATTATTTCGGGCGATCGCCTCATCGCACCAACAAGCCGGTCGAAACCGATCTTTGGTTGCACCGTTAGCCTTAGGACAACTGGAGCTCTCCCTCCAAAGTATTCATCAACATGCCTCATTTGTTTGAGTGTGACTTTGGGGTTTTCTCGGCGACGATTAAGCGTTTGCAGACTCAGACCGTGCCCATTCAGAGCATGCTTTCCGAAATGTGAGAGGGTCAGGTAGATCGCTGAGACTTTGCTTAGTGGTCCATCGCTCGCGATGACCTTTGGGTCACGATCTTTTATGGCTTCACCAATCCTTGTCATTAGGTGTGTCTTGCCTGCCCCATTCGGCCCGACAATTAACGTCATCGAATCTGCGGCAAATAGGTTAAGTGTTGGGTCAGCAATAACCTCCTGCGGAACAAGCGATATCTCCTGATCGTTGAGGCGTATAAATTGAATCATGCGACTTGTCTCGTGGAAAACTGCGTGTTGAATAAAGGAACTCGATGGGAAATCCCCGTATCGCCATAGCCGAATGTCACATTCGCCTGTGATTTTCAGCGGAAGCTTCATACGTGCGCGGATAAAACTATTGCTGAAAAATCGCCATGGCGAAGGGATTCCACTACGGGCTTATCAACCAATAGGCTCTTGTCGCACCACCTTGCCGGGCGTAGTTGATGCCAAATGCCATGAGATCGGCAAGGTGAGGCCCAACCAACGATTGCCGGATGCCGGGCTGGACGCCAATGACAGCAAATCCCAGTTTGGTCGTGCTCGTGCTCGTTAGCAGCGTGCGCAGCATCGGTAGATCGCCACGCACGAATCTAGAAGGCGATGCATGTCGGTGATCCATGCGATCCTCTATGTGATCAAGCAGTGTTGCTACGTCGCAATAGGAGACTGATTTCACCAGTTGGCCTGCGACCTCGTACACATCGCCCACACGCCCCCCGCTCGGCTGCCCTCCTGCAGCTTTGCAGTGGTAAAGCGCGACCTCTACCTCTCCGGTCGGCGTAGAAATCACGGCGATGTAGTCTGCCGCCTCCCCAGTACGGTGGTCGTAGAAAAGGGCAACTAGATTCGGAAGGGTTAGTAGGTGTTGTTCTAAGTATTCTTGAACTGTTAGCTGACCGGCGAGCTTCTGTCGTTGCCGGAGAGCCGCTTGAGATCCATTGTTCGGCACAAACTCTACTGTGACGTCGCATCCGGTCCATATAAGCGCCTTCATGTCATCGGGACCTAAGGCGACAGCTTGCAGCCGCGGCGCCGACATCAAATTCATACCTTCAAATGATGATTTGTCGGCCGAGTAGAACAGCGGCGGGTGCTCACACAGCCAATCAGAAAATAGCATCCACGAATCGGTTGCCGACTCCAGCTCGACATCGAACCCTCCATTCAACAATGTAGTCATGCGCCCTTGCCCGATGGCAAAGCGCATCTCCAAATCTGCATTGTCCGAAACTATCTTGAAGAGAAGCTCCAGCTTGTTAGGACTGGTTTTGAAGTCGGTTAGCTCCATATCCGTCAATCGTCGATAGAAAAATTGTGCTCCTGGCGCCTTGCGGTATCGCACTTTGGGGTTCAACTTGAACGCCACCCTTGACCAGGTGGCAGCAATGACAAGATCCGGCACCTGCCGCAGCGTCGTTGCTGCTCGAACGATGTCGAGCTGTGTCTCCGCGAATGGAGTGGTACCAACAAGCCGCGTATTGATTCGTTCTACCCAGTCGAGGAACTCGGCGACTGTCAACCGTTGATTGCTCCATATCCGAGAGCTGCTGCTTGCTCCAATGGTTTCCTTATCATTGCCGATCATGCCACTGCCGAAGAAATGACCTTGAGAGTATGCACGCCCGTCTCCAGCTGTGACGGCCCGTTCTGCTGCCGGGCCAGTCAGGGTGCGATATGTCTCAGCTTGCGAATTAAGGGTCGTATTCTTCAAGCCAACGTTGTAGAAGCGAACCGATTGGAGCCCTGCGCGGGCACGGCTCGTTTCCTCATAGCTCAATGCTCTGTATTTCTTTTCGCACACCTTATCCATTAGCCCGAGATAGATCTTCTCCGTCCTGCGCGTCGAGCCAATGTAGCAGTGCCGCGAACTAGGAAAATAGACAAGCAAGAAGGCATCGTGGCGAAGATTGACAAGAACGTTGGAGGTCGCCCAGTTGGGCGGGTTCTCGTCGGTGGTCAGCACGAGACTGACGGCTCCATCTTCAGAAGACCATTGCTTTACGATTCGCAGCTGCCGTCCGACTGTTTCGCCAATCAGTGCGAAGTCCGGTACCTCTGAACAATGGAAAACTCGTACGTGCGCGTATAACTGTAGTGCAAGCGGTGAGACAGCTTCATAATCCGATTCAGCTACCTGCTTCACAGGGAGGCGCTCTAGAACCGCTTGCTCGTCTGCATCGCCGGCCAACTCCTCCAGAGCGGCCTCATCAATCATGCGCGCTATGTTCACACCTTCCCGAAGCAGTGAACTGTTAGCGTCTTGAACTCTCGACATCGGTGCAATGAGAGTGGCTTGACCAGTCGTTGCGTCAACTCTGGCGAAACGCCCGATAAATTGAATGGTTGGCACTAACGAGCGATGCGGCGCATGCAGGGCAGCTACTTTTAGCTTTGGAAAGTCGTAACCTTCCCCGAACATGTCGACACAGACAATTCCTTGCAATTCACCACTGATAAGGCGGCGCTCGCAATCTTCCTGTCTTCTCTTACTAAGTTTGCTGTCAACGGCTTCGACCTCTACGCCAAGGCTACGATAAACCGGCACTAGCAATCGCGCCGCGTTGATGCTCGACGCTCGTACGAAGAGCCGATGGTCATAGCCTGCTTGAGTGTCGGCGCGAAGCTGCGCTACCGCCGTCTCTGCGATTACTCGGTCCACATGGTCGTTATCCAGGGTGTTTTGGACAGGCGCCGCGTGAAAAGCCACGGGCTGGAACGCTCCCTCGTCTACCGCCCGCATAACCGGGTAGCGATAGATCAACTTGCCTGGAATGACGCGGCCATCTCGCCGAAATGGCGTCGCTGTGAGAAAGATGAACCGAGCTTTCTTGTAATGCTCGAGGAACGCTGCCCAAGTTTCTGCAGGGGCGTGGTGTGCCTCGTCAAAGATGATCAGGTCGAACAAGCTACTTGGGGAACCAGGAGCGACCGATGGCGACGAACTTCCTGGTGTCGAAACCACAACATCATTTTCGGCTAACGCATCCCAGTCCGCCGCTGTCACTGGACGGCCTTCATGCCTAAGGACCGTTGGATTCGGGATTGCTTGTGGAATCGCTCCGATACGCCGTAACGTCGATAGCTCCTGGAAGTGGGATGAGACTTGCCTTCTCAGTGCGTCTGAAGGTTCGACTACCAGGACACGATTCGGCGCCATCAATAACGGCAATGCCATCATCACCGAAGTTTTGCCATAGCCCGTGGGTAAACAGACGATGGCCGGTTCGTTCGACACGGAGAGATGCGCTAGTACCGCATGCAAAGCCCCAAGTTGGCCCGCCCGAAACCCCTGATTTGGCGTTGATTCCTGGGCGGCCAGATTGAGCCTGCCCCTTTGCTGGGTGAAAAAGTTCGGCATCCTGCCCTCCGCACCTAAATGGACTGAGGAATTTTTAAGCAACCTTTATGCCGATAGCGGGATATTGCGCCGACCTGGGGGCTAAAGGGGTGGGGCTTTGACCGTCACCACACTCATAGAGGGTAAACGACCCTTATTGCGAGCCGGCCCGCAGGCCATGACCTCGCGTTCCCTCTGCGATCCAATGTCTTTCCCTTAGATGTCTAGATATCCCCTTAAACCACCCTGATTCCGCCCTCTGAAGCGTGAACGTTACGTCAAGGCCTAATTGCTGAGGCTCTCTCCGCAGAGACGCCTACGGTCGTCGCGGAAACAACCATGTACAGACTATGGAGTCACTGTGGGCATTGGCGTCGATGCCAGGCAGGGAGTAACTCATTGGTACACCCCCGATTGCCTCATTGCCGTCCGTGTAGTGCATTGAGTTCTAACGCCTGAGTTAAGCGGCGCGCGGATAGCGCGTCCGCTTGGACGAGTAGTTAGGGTGCATGGCTGATAACCCTAATTGCAAGAGCAGAGTCGTAGACTTTGCTGGAAAGCTCACTGAGGTGATCCATGCCTGCGATGATGCCGAAAGAACCATCGGCATTTGCTCGGACTGGAGCGTAGTCATTAAAGCTGCCAGCACCGCCATAGACGTGTTTGACTGAACCAGAAAGCTCGTTTAGATCGCTTTGAGTAAAACCTTGGCTGAGCAGAAACGCTGCCCGCTGTTGGCATTTTGCGAAGTGCTTGTGCCATTGGCATAGCGGGTCTTGAGTGAGCACTAGCAGTAGCTCGCCAAGACGAACATTCAGTTCTTCCAATTGTTCGCGACGATGGTTCATACACCCTAACGCCTGAGTTAGGAGGCGCGCGGTACGCGCGTCCGCTTGGACGAATTGTTAGGCCTCGTATTGCGGTAGCGTTTTGGAACGCTACTCCGGCCACGCGCGCCTAAACCAAGGAATGGCAAACAGGGTACCGAATGACAATGCAAAACACACGGGAGCCGCAATTAGCCAGCCACCGTGCCAAAAGCCCCAGGCAGGCATAAAGCCCGAGACATCTAAAAGCCACGCGGACACAAGAAACAAAAAGATACTCAGAACGAGAGATACGATGATGTGGATGAGTATCTTCATTGAGGCCTAACGCCTGAGTTAAGCGGCGCGCGGTACGCGCGTCCGCTTGGATGAGTAGTTAGGCCTGCTCGCCGAGACCGCTGGCGAGCAAGCGCCCAAGAGGCCGCGAAAAGATGAGAACAAGCAGGCAAATGACGATGTAGCCGACATTGCCAATAATTGTGTGCATTGGGTAGTGCTGAACACTAACGCCGACAGCCAGTTCTATGCCGTACGCAGACCAAGAAAATGTAATAAGAACAAGCCAGAAGGTAGCGATGACTCGCACCAGCAATATTGCGAGCCTTTCGTAATTGATCATGCCCAACATCCCCTGTTGCCTAACGCCTGAATTTAGCGGCGGCGGAACGCCGTCCGCTGGAATGAATTGTTAGGCTACCGACAACTTTGGACAAGTAGCCCTGCAAGTTGCAGAAGAGAACCAAGCGTGATGAAGCCTAAGCCGAGCCACATCGCAGCGTTTCGCTTTCTTTCCCAAGCTATGAAAGTGCCAAGCTTATGGACTTTTCCGCCACCACCGTACGGAACGCTAACTCCGTGTGTCTCGCCATGAAACTTTGCAACTACCTCATAGGCCACGAGCCACGCACCAATGAGCACAAAAATTATGCCGATCCCCGATAGACAGACGGCCATACACGGTTCCCTTGTTATGACGCCTAACGCGTGAGTTAAGCGGCGCCAGAGGCGTCCGCCTTGAATGAGTTGTTAGGCATAAGTAGCACGACCTCAATCACTCCTGCCACTTTGGCAAGCCGCAATGAACGCAACTGCGCGCGAACGGCCAGTAGTACCAAAAAGTCTTGAAGAATTGATTGTGACAGCGTGGGCAGCGGAAAAACTGCAAATGCCCAGATGCGCAAATAAACCCGAAAATCCAGCAGAGCCCAATAGCTAGAAAAAGCCAACTCGGAGCGGATGTAAGAGATATCGCGTAAGCCAGTGAAGCAGCGATCACAAAGCCCCCGAGCCACACGACATAGAACAGCCGTACTCGCCTCCGATAATCACGCCAAGCATCAATGTGTGAGTAGCTGTTCATGACGCCTAACGCCTGAGTTAAGCGGCGGCGAAGCCGTCCGCCTTGGACGAATTGTTAGACTACCGCCTGTTTAGCGCGCCAATTCGCGATCTTTCTGCTTGTGAATGCGTACTGTCCAGGATGCGGTGTGCCGGTACAAAGTAAAAAGTTTTCAAGAGCGCGGGTGAGCATAGCGGCTGCCTCATGCTCGAAATCAATGTGTAGATCTTGGCCCGAGCATATGTGCTTCAGTTCATTCTTGGCGCGATTGCGGAGCTGTGCAAAGTCACTTTCTTTAGCGTCGTGACCCCAGACCACCTTGAAGGTGTCAAGGAGCTCACGGAGCGTCCGCTTGAGTGAGGGCTCTAGACCTTTTTCCTCAGCGATCTTGCCAAGCAACTCTTCAGCAGCGCCAGCTAACGTGATGACGGCCGGGTACTCTTGACCCTGCATGTAAAAACGCAGAGCAACCTCAAGCTGAGAACGGGCGAGCTCTTGCTTTGGAATGCACTCGTATACAGAGGAAGTCATAGCGGTCTAACGCCTGAGTTAAGTGGCGCGCGGTACGCGCGTCCGCTTGGACGATTAGTTAGATTACCCCTTACAAGCCAATCTTTGCCAAACGCAATTTGGACGCTTCTTGGTATGCAGCGAAATAGGAAGCAGGTTGCTCAAAAACTAATGCTTTGTTGTCATGGAGAAAACGCACCATGCTGGTCAGGTCGTACATTTCTTGACCATTTGTTGTATGGGACGCATGCGCTTGGGCTTGATACTCCGGTGCGAGCATGTGAGCTAGCAAGCCAAGCTCAAATGTTTCGCCGTATGCATTCCGGAGCGATATAGATAAACCAGCATAGTGAGGTTCGCTTGTAACCCGCAGCGTATGAGTGGCGCTTGAAAAAGTGGCACCGTAGTCTCGATTTTCGATTAGTACAAGCCCCAACGCAGCAAGCTGTTGCTCGACTTGCTTTATGGCAACACCAGCAGGACCAATCATTGTGCGGCTCCAATCAATTTTCGAGCGAATGTGAGCACAATCTAACGCCTGAGTTAAGCGGCGCCGGAGGCGTCCGCCTTGAATGAGTAGTTAGGCGCCACGGCGCCTCCACAGCAGGACCCCGCCATCGCGCTCTTTGACAAAGCCGGGGCACTTGCCGTCACCGCTACCGGCGATACCACCGTCAGGGTGACAAATAATATTGCCATTGACGTCGTAGAGCTTACTCATGATGTCGCAGCACGCAAGTCGCGGAACGTAAAACACCATTGCATCTCTGTAGCGATATTTCCAAACGGAGTCGGGCGAGCTTCCGGGGGAGGCAGATTTGTATTGCGCGATGAGCTTTATGACGAAAGGTGGCGCATCAGTCTGCGCAGACGCGCCTGCCGCGATAGTGAGCCCAAGCAGAACTATTGGTAACCGACGCGTCATGAGTGGCACCTAACTACCTAATAGGCGGACGACGACGTCCGGTTATACATCCTTGCCGCCTTTCTGAACGCGGCCGATAAACGACTGATTCCGCACAACTCTATCGACTTGACGTCCGGCTAACAATCCGCCGCAAAGACGGCGTGGCCACGACTGCTTTCCAGCTAGTGTCTAGGTCTTTGACCCCACTGGAGCGACCGTCATGGGGACTAGTGTCCGAATCCGCCAACGCCCCTCGCCTGATGGACCAGGTATCCATTGTCTGTCGGCGGCGACATCTGAGTCGCCGTACTGAAGAGGCTTACCGGTTCTGGATACGCCGATACATTTATTTTCACGCGAAGAGACATCCTTCTGACGTTGGTCCGACGGGCATCGTCGCTTTCGTCAATGATCTCGCGGCTCGGCAACAAGTAGCTGCGTCCACTCAATCCCAAGCGTTCAATGCTTTGCTTTTTCTGTATCGGGACGTACTCGACATACCGATTGGGTCATTAGTCGGCTTGCGCCGCATCCAACGGATGCAGCGGTTACCGGTCGTCTTGAGCATGGATGAGGTGCGTTCCATCCTTCTGCACATGGTTGGAACCCCGCGTCTTATTGCAGAGCTACTTTACGGAACAGGCTTGCGGGTTACGGAGGCCATGACACTGCGTATTAAGGACATAGATTTTGGAGCACGTACGATCACCGTTCGCGCGGGCAAAGGCGGCAAGGATCGCACAACGTTACTGCCCTGCAAGCTTCGGGAGCCCCTGCAGAGGCACGTGCTCCGGATCCTGGCGCTCCACAAGCAAGACTGCTTACAGGGGCGCGGTTACGCGCCTCTGCCGGGCGCGCTCCATCGCAAATACCCACGAGCTTCTCGTAGCCCAGCATGGCAGTTCGTCTTTCCCTCGAAGGTAATCCGTACCTGCCCCGAAACGGCAAGGCAACTTCGTTGGCATGCGTCCGAGACCATGGTTCAGCGTGCCTTCCGAACCGCACTGGGCCTTGCTGAGGTCCGCAAGCACGCGAGCGTACACACCCTTCGGCATTCGTTTGCGACCCACCTGCTGGCCGATGGAACGGATATACGGACCATCCAGCTGCTACTAGGTCATCGGAGCCTGAAGACCACGATGATCTATACCCATGTTGAGCAGTCCGTCCGTGATACGACCAGCCCACTAGACCGGCTTTAGTGTCGTTCCATTGCACACACTATGGGGTTATATCGAGTCACTTTTGCAAATTTGCTCAATGCGTAACTCATTGAGCCAAAAGAACACGTACAGACTATGCGTCTTAATAGACGCCATAGTCTGTGTCGGCAGGGGGTTAAATGCACAAACTATGAGGCGCTAAAACGTACAGACTTTGGAGATCTGTCCATTTTGGGCGGAACTCCATAGCCTGTATCGCATGCCCGAATTGAAGAATGTCGCACGGGCACGCACTGTTTCTTGATGACCCAGTGACGACCAATCGCATGACTGACGACTTCATACAAAGCTTGCCGAAACTATGAGCTCCAGCTCACGCATGCAGTCAGCGCCACCTCTCGCGCTGACTGCATGCGTCTACGTTTGTTTGAGCGCGGCTCAATGACGCTTCGAAAACGCTCGCACGAATTGGCCGCCGGGTCCGGATTTCTTCAAAAGTCGATTGACGGCATCGGCTGCGGGGAAATTGGATTCCAGGCAATTTGGCGCGGCCTGTGCAATCGATTCGCCCGCGATTTGCTTCACAGGGGTTGCTAGAAAGGCGTGCATCTCGCCCTGGTGCGGCCCGCTGCATACGATGGCCATGCCTCCGATTTGTCCGCGGTTGTTGATCTTGGCGGCGAAGGTCGCGAACAGGCTGGAACTGGCAGGGAACAACGTGTTGAGATCGGTCATCACGCCGTTCTGCCAGATGAAGGCATGCGACCAGTAGAAGTTGGCGTTCCACTCGCCCCCGACTACCTGGCCCTGGTTGTTGTTGCCGAAAGCTAGGCCCGCGGCATCCCCCGGCAGCAGTCCGAGCACGGTGGTGAGTTGGGTGGTGCCTGTGCCTTTGACAATCTGCCAAATCGCGCCAGTTTGGGTCGTTCCGTCAGCACTACCGACTGTTCCAACAATTTGGCCTTCGTCGTTGATGTTCTCGGCGAAGCCGCCGGTTCCGAGGTCCGCAAGCGCAGACGCCGTGCGGTTTTCCCACACTATGCCGTGAATGGGTCCGCTGCAGTTTCCCGAGTAGCCGACGGCCTGACCACGATTGTTGATCCAAAATGCGAACCCGTCTGGATCATGATCTACCGTAGGGAGAGCGTGGGCGTTGCCGTTTTCCCACAACACCGGCAATTGAACCCGATTATTGACGGTGCCCGCCTGACATGAGGGGTCCACGGCACCGTTTTCTGCCATGCCAACGATTTGTCCAAGGTTATTGATCGCGCTCGCCTCCCCGTTATTTCCGCCTAGGGTTGGGAGGGCGCTCATATGGAAGGGCTGCCACAGAAACGGAAGACACGTAAGGTGAGTGCCGAATCCGCAAATGTCTTCGCCGTTCGGGTCCGGGACAGCCGTTTCGGAATCACCCACTACCTGCGCGAAGTCGTTGATCTCGCCAAAGTTCATCCAACTGTTCGGTCCGCCGAGCGTGCCGAGATCGACGTAGTATCCGTCGACGTTTATCAGTGCGCGTCCGTTTAAAGGTACCCCGGATAGCGAATCCCCCTGCCCGGGTAGAAAGTTGCCAGCCATGATCTCCGACCAGCCCTCGTCGTTGACGGACATGATCATCGAATAATTGTCGTTCTTCGGAACGCCCAGATCGGTCACTTGGTAGCTCACCTGAGCGAAGGCATTGCCAAAGCAAGTCAGAGCAAACATCGAAGCGCACGGTATCCAGAGATTGCGCAGCTGCTTGAACATGTTCATATTTTTGCCTCCCACGAAGTTTCAGTCCCAGCCCCCAGGTTCCTGACAACGCAGCCGTTACACGCGAGCGCCCGTTGGACGGATCTCGCGCATAACAACTGGTACATTGATACAACTGGTTAGATTATGCAACTGGTTTTAAAGTCGTAGAATGGGGCTGGAATGGCCATTCAAGTGGGAAGCAGCGTGCGCACGAGTCATCGATCCGAATGCGTCATCAACCAAACGCTCGAAGTGCTTGGCGATCAATGGACTTTGCTCGTCATCCGCGACATCGTTTTCGTTGATCGAAGGCATTTCCGCGAACTCCTGACCAAATCTTTGGAGGGAATCGCATCGAATATCCTTGCCGACCGACTTCGAAAGCTTGTCGAACAAGGGATCATTACCAAGTCCGATGACCCGACCCATAAACAGAAAGCGATTTATAGCCTTACGGAGAAAGGCATCGCGCTGGTTCCTCTTCTGTTGGAAATGGCCGCATGGGGGGACGAGTATTTGCCCGAGTCTGAGTTATGCGGTCTGGCTCGCACCTTGAAAGAAGGCGGGCCTGACATGCGTGCAGCATTTATGGATGAACTTCGGAAAACACATCTTCCGGCATAAGGTTGAGATGCTGAGCTAGTACCAGCTCCCGACAAGCATTTGTGTACTAGCAAATTGTTCGTCGCTCTATGCACCTCGGATGACGCCGCGTAACCGTTACCACACCACGACATCTCATCACGGCTCAGAAAAAGCAAAGCCTGAGGCTGCAGTCTCGCACTCGAGGTTTAATTCAAGTGCGCCGGAACGACATCGTCAGCAACACAGACTCGAGCTAGTCGGATTTCACACGAGCCCAGGAGCGGCCATCCGTTTCGCGTCTATCGATGAAGCCCGTGACGCGGCCATTCGCGTCGCGCTGAAAGACACGACGCAGATACACGTTATCCGATTGAAAAAGCACATCGCGCGTTTCAGCCATCAGTTCAGTAAGAGGCTCTCCCGCTCTTCCTCCGACAATACGATTGCCATCTCGCTTAATAATGTAAGTAGCATCGGCATTGCGATAGGTGCCGACCAGGTCATCGATTTGCTGAGATGTCAGTACGACGGGAGGAGGGTTAATCCTGATGCGATCGGTATGCACTATTCGCAGTCGCCATTCACCATGAACACGCTGCCAGGTCTCGGTCATAAGAAGATGGGAATTTCTTTCGTCCACGCCACCAGGGCGCTGCGGAACGTCGTCTTGATGAAAAACCTGTGCCGTGTCGCCAATGACTTTCACTTCATAGTTTCGAATGATGAGTGGCATTAATCCGTCATCTGCAAGTTGGTTCAAAAACTGATCGCGACGTGAGACTTCGCCTTCCTCGACGTACATGAAATCAGATGTGGTAAGTCGAGCCCAGGTATTTCGATCGCCGCGATGAATAGCGGTAAGCAGCAACTCATCGTTGGAATAGAGCACCTTTCTTACATAGGTGGGCGCATCAACGGCCTGGGCGGACGATGTTTTAATCTGCGCCGTGCAAAATAGACAACCGACAGCCATAACGCAGCGTTGCCCGATCGCGGCCTTGGACTTTTTCATTGATGCATTCCTCGTAGTCATGCTTGTAAACGGATCACTCACGAGCGCCGAGCCACTAGCGAGGCGTGGCTATTTCAAGGAGACGATCCGTTGTCCCGGCATCCCGTTCCAAGGCCGAATACTGTTCTCCACCGTGATGTGCAAGGGTGAGTGTCGTGGCGACACCGTTATTCTCAACGGCGCACTCGATGGGGGCCGTCGCTCCTTTGGCACTGCGGATGGCTCGTTGTAGCTGATCGATCGAAAAGGGTTTTCCGTTGACGGGAAGAAGTTTCATGCCTGACGCAAAGCCCGCCTTATCTGCGATACCGCCGATAAGCACTTCGGTGATGACGCCGTCCGGCCGCACTTTCATAGCGATCGAATATTCGAAATCTTTTTTGCCCGCAGGCGCCGTCCACGCATTCGGTGTGTCTCGGTAGACCAAACGATACCCACCTTGCGTAAAGCCTCCCAAGGGAGCCGCCGGAGTGAGTTCGTGGAGACGTTCTTTGAAAAAGGATGCCCAGTCGTGCGGATAAACCGTGTTCAGCGCGTTGACGAGGTTCTCGAAGGTGAAAGGAAGCGTATCGGGGCCAGTGTCAGTGCCGTTCCCGTAGAAAAGAGCCAAGAAGTCATCGAGAGATTTCTTACCTCCCGTTCCGCTGCGAATCGTGGTGTCGACTTCCAGCCAGATCAGCGCACCTTCACCGTAAAAATCGTAGCCGCCAGCTTTCGTAAGCGGAGCTGTCGGATGCCCAGAGGATCGGCGCCATCGTTGCCGTATCTTGAAGATCGCGCCAAGTTTTTCCAGGGCGGCGATCGAAATGAGCAGCCTTCTCACTCCACTGGTCGAGAAATTGTTGCTGCGTCCAGATGCCTGATCGAACCGCGACGACTCCGGCATCGCAGACCCATCGCACAGGCATCGTGAAAACATTAGCTTCTTACAATTTCAAAATGCATTCGGAGCGTTTGCTTTCGCGACAGCACCGCCACTTTGACGAATGCCATCGGTATCTGCCAACCGCATTTCCACACCCCATCCCCAATGCTGCTGGCCACCGGCGAAGTTATCGTCGATAGCCACGACAACTTGATTTGCACCCTTTTGCAGTGGCAAGTCGAACGATCCATTGGTAAGGGACAGGCGTCCGCCCGGCTCTTTGCTCGCGCCCTTGATGCCATAGAGATTCTTGCTCTGGAACGCCAGCTTGCCGTTCACGAAAACCCAGACTTCTCTCGTCCATCCAATCTCTACGTGCTTTATCTGGTCGCGGTCGGCGTTGATCGTGGTCTTCAACCAAATGCCGGTGATGGCCTGCCCGATCTGCGCATCGCCGTACCATCGCGTTAAATTGACCAAGCCACCCGGGTCGAGCGCGACGGGTTTCCACGACGCCGTCTGTTTTGGCAGAGACGAATAAATGGGATCGATGCCGGTATTTTCCTGAAGCGTGGCATCCATGCGGCTGGGCATGACGAACGGCTTCGAAGCAAGCCAATGGCGCACATATCGGGGATCGTCCTTTGCTGCGTCGCTGGACGCCATCGCAGGCAGACCATCAACGACATTGGGAGCGATGCTCAGGTGTGCATAGGATGCAGGTCCGTGCAATCTGATCGAGCCATCAGGGAAGCCGCCAACCAATGTTCCGACGGCCAGCGTTGGCACGTGCGCACCGTTGACGAAAACATTCATGCGTGCGCCGGAGAGCACCAGCTTTATGTGATTCCAACCATCGGTGTTGATGGGCGCGCGCGTTTGATACTGCCCATACAAGTCCCATTCGAACAAATGATGCGCCGTGGGCATGTACTGGATGCATTCCTCCGAGACAGCACAGTCCGCGCTTGGCCGAAAATACAATGCATCTGCTGCGTCATCGTGTTGACGAAAGGTGATGCCGGTAATTCGTTCTCCCACAAATTTTGTGTCGAACTCGATCGTGCCATTGCTGAAGTCAGTATTCTTCAGCTCTGCATAGCCCTTGTTGACGACAAGGATGGGCTGCTTGGCCTGATCATGTTGAAACGACACATCCCCCTTCGCTAGCCATTTTGCCGGCGTCATGGGGATGTCGGTTTGTTCAAATGCAAGGATCGGCTGCGAGAGCCCGACGATGGCGGCAAAAAATAGCGAGTTTCGTTGCCAATAGAATCCCGTTGCCCGGCTTGCGTACTTGGATAATGCAGACATGTGTTCTTCCTTTCGCCTGGCGCGGCATAAGGGAACACCGTATTCGCCCTGCCTCGTTCGCTCTACTGAAATGATCCGAAGTGGATCAACGATGTTTCAAAGCGGCGCCCTACGAGGCCGAACGCCGTGTTGAGCGGCCGCCGTCCCGATAAGCTTTGGATAGAAGGCGTGATGTCTCGGGCAGTCCCGCTTAAGGCCACGGTGATCTATATGCCCGTGTGCCGCTTGTACTGATCAATAGCTGTTGACGCCATCCGCTTGCGCCAGCTTATCCAGCCGACCGCAAGTGACAATGCCGCCGCGAGAAGTGGCGGCACAGCGTGTACGTACTCGCCGTGGATGATGACAGTCGCGAGAGCGGCAAGCATGACAGCGCAACCCAGCGCCGAACCCAACAGGCGAGTCGGTATCCGGAAAAGCAGCATGGCCGCGGTGAGTTCCAGCGATCCGGTTACAAAATGGAACCAGCGCGGATACCCCCATTTCAGGTATTCCTCGTAGATGGATCCCGGAGCAAAGATGTTGCTGAGTGAACCCACGACGAAGAAAGCAGCAAGAGCTAAAGGCAAGACTTGGCGCCAGGAGATTTTGGACATTTGTCTGACCATAGATGATGAGTTTGATGTCAGCGGAATGCGACTTTCGGAGCCGATTTCGAAAATCGCATTGACGGCGAATCTGCAGACCTACGCGGCAGCAGTGTTCTGGGCCGCCGCAAAAACATCGCGCGCGGACGTCGCGCCCGCGACGTGTTCCGTACCTTGAACCCCGAGATCCATTCCTCCAGCGTTGACGGCCTCATACATGGTCTCGGCGGGATCCGACTGACCCTTCGGAATGCCGAATTGCTCGAATACATCCGGCCAACCGGCCCGCGGGACGGCAACGGCTTTAACGTCGAGCTTCATCACTTCGCCTAATTGCGCCGCGACTTCATCGGCGCTCACCATTGAACCGAGTTCGATGATCCGATGCCCCGACCAAGCCGGTCCGCTCAGCAGCGCTGCGATCTCGGCGCCGATGTCATCGGTCGCGACCATGGTCGATTTCCGATTTGTCGGGTTGTAGAAGACGGGCAGCGTGCCGCCCTGAGCGACGTGCAAGCCGTAAAGGAAGTTTTCGAAAAACCCGCCGGCTCGCACATATGCGGTCGGCAATGTCAGGTCGCGAAAACCCCGCTCCATAAGCGACAGAGCCGTAATCAGCCCCATCCCGCTGGGCCTGTTCGCGCCCATCGACGAAAGCGCGACGACCCGTGGCACCGGCGCTTTGGTGAGCGCCTGGACATAGTTCGCGATGACGCCCTTGGCTTCCCTGAAATCCGGCGAGGGGGTCCAGATCGGCGGCAACATGACAAACGCGCCATCGACGTCCCTGAGCGCCTGCTCGATGGAGGCCGCGTCGTTCCAGTCACCGTCAACCAGTTCCACGCCTTGGTCAGTCCAGCTTGCCGCCTTCGCGCGGTCCCGAACCATCGCACGCACCTTCTTGCCTTGCGCCAGCAAATGCGTTGCCGTGGCGCCACCGACTTTTCCCGTAATTCCCATCACTAAAAACACGTGCCTTCTCCTTCATGAGTTCGATGGCTCACGGTACCTCGTGAGTTATTATTCGAATACGAGGCGCATTCGGAACGGGCCGTGTAGATGAACTTAACAATTGCTCGAACGCATCTGGATGGGCTGGTCATGTTTTTAACCGTGGCGGAGTACCGCGGCTTCCGTGCCGCGGCACGGCAGCTCGGAATCACGCCGTCCGCGGTCAGCCAGGCGATACGCAGCCTGGAGGAGCGGGTTGGCGCGCCCCTTTTCTCCCGTACGACACGAAGCGTCAGGCTGACCGAAGCGGGCGAACGCCTGCTTGCTCATGCGCGTCCGGCCGTCGACATGCTCACGGCGGGACTGGATGCTGCAAGTGGTTTGGGCGACGAGATTACCGGCCGACTGCGCATCAATGTGCCCAGGCCGATTTTGCCGCTGCTGGTGAATCGTTTGCTGCCCGACTTTCTCGACGCTCACCCAAACGTGGAACTCGAACTGATGGGCGAGGATCGTCCGATCGACATCGTCGAAGAAGGTTTCGATGCGGGGATACGCCTGGGAAATTTCGTCCAGATCGACATGGTCGCGGTGTGGTTGACGCCACCCGAGCGCTTTGTCGTCGTTGGCGCGCCGGCGTTGTTTCGGAAGCATGGCCGACCCGTGTCTCCGCACGATCTGCAGGACTTCCGTTGCATCCTGCTACGTCAGTCCGTGCGAGCCCTCGATCATTGGCAATTTGTCGTCGACGGTCAGCGCATCACGGTGGGCGTCGACGGGCCTCTCGTGATCAACGACATCGAGGCCTGCATTCACTCGGCACTGAGAGGGGTCGGGCTTTTCCAATTGCCGCATTCGCTCGTGATGTCGCATCTTGAAAGCGGAGATCTGCAGACCGTACTCGAACCTTATTGCGAAGAGGTTCCCGGTCTTTCTCTTTACTATCCAAGCCGAAGTCAGTCACTGCCGAAACTTCGCGCCTTTGTCGATTTCGCCACGCAGCGAATGCGCAGAGTGTTCAAATCAGGCGATTACTTGCCGACCCCCGTGTCCGAATCTGGCTAGTGCGAACTCATCAGTCGTCACGCTGCCTTCTTGTCATCGCTGTTCGATGGATTGGTCAGGATGGCGCTCGCGATAACGTTGAAGAGATGATCGGACCGCGGCGCGAACGCGGGTTGGCCGTCGAGCCAGCCGAGGGCCGACATCAGTGCGAACAGGTCGTCCCCATTCATATCAGCGCGCGCCGTTCCCTCAGCCTGAGCGCGGGCCAGTAGTCGCGCGCCCACTGCGTGCACCGTTGCGCATGAAACGTAAAGCGCGGAGTCCGGGTCCGCGTGGGCGCTCGCCATCAAGTCGGCAACGCCGCGATAGCTATGGACGAATGCCACCCCTTCGCGAAACCAGGACACGAGTGCTTCGCCAGGTGGCTTCGACGTTTCGAGTACGTCTGCTTTCTGCGCCAATGCGTCCAGATTCGTACACAACAACGCTTCGAACAACGCTTCTCGCGTCGGGAAATGACGAAGCAACGTGGCCAACCCGACCTCGGCGCGGCGGGCGATGTCTCGCATGGACGCATCGACACCATCCTCGCTGACGACGTCACGCGCGACGGCAAGTAGATGGCTGTAATTTTTTCTGGCGTCGGCGCGCATGGGTTGCCTTGACAAATGGATCACTGATCCATATATTTGGATCAGTGATCCAGATGCAACGAATCAGAATATGGATCGGTGATCCAAATATACAGCGCCCTTGCCCCCATGGGAACAGAGCCGCTGTCCGACGCGACAAAAGGTGAAAAGTCATGGGAAAGCTTGAAGGTAAGGTTGCAGTTATTACGGGCGGAACGAGCGGCATGGCGCTGGCGAGCGCCAAGCGGTTCGTCGAAGAAGGCGCCTACGTTTTCATCACGGGCCGGAGGCAGGAGGCGCTCGATGAGGCCGTCAAGCTGATCGGCCGGAACGTGACCGGCGTGCGTGGCGACGCGGCCAATCTCGACGACCTCGACCGCCTGTTCGATACGGTCAAGCGGGAAAAGGGCAAGATCGACGTCCTGTACGCGAGCGCCGGCAGCGGCGAAGCCGTCCCACTGGGCGAGATTACCGAGCAGCATTTCGATGCGACGTTCGATCTGAATACGCGCGGCACATTGTTTACGGTTCAGAAGGCGTTGCCGCTGTTCAACGACGGCGGATCGATCTTCATGACCGGCTCCGTTGCTTCGGTGAAAGGTTTTCCCGGTTACGGCGTGTATGCGGCGAGCAAGGCGGCGTTGCGCTCCTTCGCACGCACGTGGCTCAACGAACTGAAGGGCAGAAATATTCGAGTGAACGTGCTGAGCCCGGGGCCGATCGCCACGCCGATGCAGGACCAGGTTCTCACCGAGGAGGCGAAGCAGATGTTCGAATCCTTGATCCCGCGGGGAAAGATGGGGCGTCCTGAGGAAATCGCGACGGCCGCGCTGTTTCTTGCTTCGGATGATTCGAGCTTCGTCAATGGCGTGGATTTATCTGTCGACGGCGGCTTCTCGGCCATCTGAAGTCTCTCCAAAAAAACGTGTGGTTGCCGCCACTCCGGCAACCCACTTCAACACTCATTGGAACGACAACATGAGTTACGCAATCGTAGGTTTCGGCGCGGTCGGCCAGGCACTGGCCCGCATGTTCGCCCGCAAGGGCATCGAAGTGGCTGTAGCAAGCAGGCACCCGCCTGAAGAACTCGCGCCGCAGGCAAATGCGATCGGCCCGACGATCGTTCCCAAGACCTTGAAGGATGCGCTGGAGGCCGACATCGTGATGCTGGCTGTGCTGTACGACCAGCACCGAGAGGTCGCGAAGGCGCGGGCAAGCTGGGAGGGCAAGATCGTGATCGACGTGACGAACACGCTCGACGATTTGGGCGGCGTGCCGTCCTCTTCGGTCATAGCCCGATCGCTACCCGGCGCCCGATTGGTCAAAGCGTTCAACCACCTGCCCGCCCGCGTTCTCGCGGAAGACCCGGCCATCAACGGTGGACGGCGCGTTGTATTCCTGTCGAGCGACGATGAAGGCGCGACCGCAACGGTCGCCGCCTTGGTCGAGCAGCTCGGCTATGCGCCGGTCAATCTCGGCAAGATCGCGGAAGGCGGCCAACTCGTGCAGGCGCGGAATGGGATCTGGGGACCGCTGGTCTTCCAGGACCTGTTCAAGAAAGGGTAGTGATCGATGTACGGCCATGCGATGTCGAACGCGGGCTTTACGGCGCACATGGCCTGCGCGAACACGCGTCGGAAGGAGTTGTTGTGAGCCTCGGCACCCGTCGTCCACGCTCACCTGATGTCTTGCTCTTTTCGCCCATAATGGGACAGGGCAAAACCTTCTGGGGACGAGGTGTTGCATGCACGTCGACGCGACGGAAAACATCGATCGCTTCCAAGTTCGTTGGTTATTCGGATGTGTCGGCGATGCACTGAGGCAGCAAATCATCGCGTTCTGGTTGCAGGAAGGCGCGCTACCGCATGCGGATGAAGCGTGGCGACGCGCTTTCGAAGTCGCTTGCGTGCTGACAGAAGGCGAGCAGGAAGATCTCGCTGGCGTTTGCACAGTCGCGATATGCATGGATGGCAACGGCCGGTCTTACGGATTCGTGCGCATTTTCACTCGCGCAGACAGTCGCGTCTCACTACTGAGCACATGGCTTGATACAAAAAAACAAAAAATTTTCTGAGCAACCTGTCGAGTTCCGCATTCGCCACTCGTCGCCGTAATGAACAGACCGCGGCTACTGCATTCACACCACTAACATCCTGAAGCCTCCCGAACGGAGATTTCCCATGGCAAAGCTTGTGTTCGGATTGATGCAGTCCCTGGATGGCTATGTCGACCACCAGGAATTGGGGCCTCCTGCTCCGTCGAGCTTTCGCCACTTCATAGAGCACGTGCGAGAGCTGACGGGCCTGGTGTACGGGCGCCGCACGTACGAAATCATGCGTTATTGGGATGAGGACCAGCCTAATTGGGACACGATTGATCACGACTTTGCGGCGGCGTGGCGCAGCCAACCGAAGTGGGTCGTGTCGCGCTCGCTGAAGTCAGTCGGTCCGAACGCCACCCTTATCGCCAATGACATCGAGGCGGCGATACGGAGACTGAAGGCCGAGCACTCCGGGGAGATCGATGTCGCCGGCCCGGACCTGGCGCAAAGCCTGGCCGAACTTGGCCTCATCGATGAGTATCGACTCTACCTCCGCCCTATCGTGCTTGGCCGCGGCACACCATACTTCGCGGGCCCTCGGCCGCCGCTTCGTCTTGTGGCCAGCGATTTAATTGGCGAGGACATGATCAGGTTGACGTACGCGCCTGCATGATGGCGCAACACGCGCGGCGGAGGACGTTGCCACATAAAGTCCAAAACAAGGGTTGGGGTGCGCTATAGCTGCACCTTCATAAATCGATTAAGTGGTTGACGCTTTTCGCCGTGGTTTGGCGGCGACCTTGGCCGGCTTGCACGAAGTCGACCCAACAACACAGCGCGTTTGGCTTTGACTACAGCAATGATCGGTCAAATAACCCACGAGCTCGTTCATCGCTTCAATCACGGGTGTGTAGTAGATAAAGCGACCATCCTGCTGACTGGTCACGAGGCCTGCATGAGATAGCTCTTTAAGGTGAAACGAGAGCGTCGCATTGGCAAGCCCTAACTTTTCCGCGATTACGCTAGCCGCCAAACCCTCAGGCGCATGTTCGATCAACAACCGGTACACCGCCAATCGCGACTCTTGCGCGAGCGCTGAAAGGATCGTAATGGCTTGTTTGGTCTGCATGATGCCGATTGGACTGTTTGGATGAAAATTTGGGGAAGCGTGAGTGCAGTGTAGTAGCTTGTTTTGAAGGTGGATCAATCTGACGGATTGCCACCCGGTGTTTTGCCGATCGCTGCCAGCTGACTCGACAGCGCAAGCCGGTCCAGGGCAGTGACATTCAGGTTAAGCAGCAAGCTGATGCGCTGTTGCAAAAGATTGCGAGCCAACAGAAACGCCTTATAGACCTTCGCTTCGTCGCCTTCGGCCTTCGCCGGGTCGGGAATACTCCAGTGCGCGGTCACCGGCGCGCCCGGCCACGCCGGGCATGCCTCACCGGCCGCCTGATCGCAGACAGTAATCACAAAGTCCATGACGGGAGCATCAGGTGTGATGAACTCCCCCCAACTCTTGCTGCGCAACCCTTCGACGGGAAGGTCAACAGCTTTCAGCACCTGCAGCGTCTGCGGATAAATGAAACCCTTCGCTGCGCTCCCTGCGCTATAGCCTCGAAAACGATCTCGGCCAAAGTGATTCGTGATCGCCTCAGCGAGAATGCTGCGTGCTGAATTTCCCGTACAGACGAACAACACGTTGTACTGACCTTTCATCGCACACTCCACTCAGGCCGCTCGTGTTTCGTACCAGCCCTTAGTGGCTGTGACGATGCGGACCACCGAAAGCATCACGGGCACTTCAATCAGGACGCCTACGACGGTTGCCAATGCGGCACCGGAATGCACGCCGAATAACCCGACGGCGGTAGCGACGGCCAATTCAAAGAAGTTGCTTGCACCAATCAGCGCCGAAGGGGCCGCTACGCAGTGCGGCACCCGCAACATCCAATTGAGCACATACGCCAGACCAGCATTGAAATACACCTGGATCAGGATCGGTACGGCCAATATCGCGATCACGAGTGGTTGAGCAAGGATCTGCTGACCTTGAAAACCAAAGAGCACCACTAGTGTCAACAGCAATGCTGTCAGAGAGATGGGACCAAGGCGACTCAAAAGGTATTGAAGCGCCTGTTGACCGCCACGCGACATGACCATTTGACGCAACCCCACGCTGATCAGCACGGGCACGACGATATAGAGCACGACAGATAAAATCAGCGTATTCCACGGCACGACGATGGCGGAGATGCCTAGCAGCAAGCCAACTAGAGGCGCAAAGGCGACAACCATGATCGCGTCATTGACCGCCACTTGGCTCAGGGTGAAGTTGGGCTCGCCGTTGCATAGATTGCTCCAGACGAAAACCATCGCCGTGCATGGTGCAGCGGCCAACAGAATCAGCCCGGCGACATACGAATCAAGTTGAACGGTTGGCAGGTAATCGGCAAAAACATGTCGAATGAAAATCCAGCCCAATAGAGCCATCGAAAATGGCTTCACCGCCCAATTGATAAATAGCGTTACGCCGATGCCCTTCCATTGGCGGCGCACGTTTCCCATCGCAGCAAAGTCGATCTTCAACAGCATGGGAATGATCATGAGCCAGATCAGCACGGCAACGGGCAGATTGACCTGGGCGACCTGCATGTGACCGATGGTTTCGAAAGTGCCGGGCAATAGGTGACCAAGCAACGTCCCGGCCACGATGCACAACAGCACCCATAGGGTGAGATAGTGCTCAAAGAAACGGATTTTTGCTGGTTTTGACGGTGGGGACGGAGCCGTCTCGGTGGCCACCGTACTCATGTGAGGTCGTCCTCATCGTCACCAATCGTGCCGATGTGATCCAGCGCATGCTGCAGTTCGTCGCGCGTCATGGATTCGACTGGCAAGTTCAGCAACGCCATCAAGCGATAGGTAATGATCGTATGCGCGTGCTGAAACGCTTGGCTGATGACGACGGCATTGCCATGGACCGATGCGGGATCGGAGAGGCCCCAGTGCGAGCGCACGAAATCCCCGAAGAGGACAGGACATGGCTCTTTCGCGGCGCTGTCGCATACCGTGATCACGATATCGAGAGGCGGCGCCCCATCATCGACGAATCGATCCCAGGATTTGCTCGATAGGTTTTCCGTGGAGATACCCGCGCTGGCGAGTTCTTCCAGGGCATAGGGATTGACGCGCCCCGTGGGCTGACTACCCGCGCTGAAGGCCTCAAACCGCCCTTTACCGAGATGATTGAGGGTGGCTTCCGAGAGGATGCTGCGGGCGGAGTTGCCCGTACAGATGAAGAGAACGCGACAAGGATGCATGAGGCCATGGGTCCGAGGATGGGCTGTCGGGGTTGCTATTCGATATTTCCATAATGATAGAATCATCGAAGCGATGCAACTGGACTCAGGCTGCTCTATGTCTCTCCCCGATCTGCCACACGTGACCGCTGAACTGCTCGATAGTCCCAGTGCGGAGAAGCTCTCGTTGCCGACGGGTTCGAGTCATCCACTACGCATCTTGATCCTTTACGGATCATTGCGGCCTCAGTCGTTCAGCCGAAAACTGGCCCTCGAGGCCGAGCGCATTCTTCAACATTTCGGTGCGGAGACTCGTGTGTTCGATCCACACGAATTGCCTATGCTGGATAGCGTGCCAGCCAGTCATCCCAAAGTGCAGGAGCTGCGTGCGCTGTCGCTATGGTCGGAAGGTCAGGTCTGGGTAAGCCCCGAGCGTCACGGCTCCGTCACTGGCGTATTCAAAAACCAGATCGATTGGCTGCCGCTCGAAGAAGGCAGCGTTCGGCCGACTCAAGGACGCACGCTCGCTGTGATGCAGGTCAGTGGTGGTTCGCAATCCTTCAACGTGGTTAATGCGCTGCGTGTACTTGGCCGCTGGATGCGCATGGTGACTATCCCGAATCAGTCGTCGGTGGCCAAGGCTTGGCAGGAGTTCGACGAGAACGGCCGAATGAAACCTTCGCCGTTTTATGACCGCGTGGTAGATGTCATGGAAGAGCTGGTGAAGTTCACCCTGATGGTGCGCGATCGCAGCGACTATCTGGTCGATCGCTACAGCGAACGCAAGGGCCTTGCGGAAACCCGTGCGTTATCTGAGGCCGCCGCGGTCACCGAAGCGTTGGCAGTAACCCAGTCCGCGACACCACAAGAACAAGCCGTATCGGTTTCTTCCGGCAAAGCGCGCAGCTGTTGTGCTGCGGGTGGATGTTAACAACGGATACCAAAACAGGAGCCGGCGTGTACTTCCGCATGTCAATTTATTCGACGTGACAGGCACATGAACATCATTGGCCTTGAATGTTCAAACGGACTTCGTGTCAACCGCGAAACACATGCCGCGCTACTATTTTCCCCACGTCAAAAACATCACCATCGCGGCGATCGCCATCACTGCGGTGGCGATCCAACCCAATACCCAGAGCCAAGGTTCGAGGGTAAATTCGCCCATCACTTCCCGGCGTCTGCTCATAAGCATCACGATCACCATCATGGGTGCCGCTGCAACACCATTGATCACGGCGCTCCAGTACAGCGCCTTGATCGGATTGATGGGAGTGAGATTGAGAGCGATGCCAGCGATGCTCGCGAATATCAGAACGGCATAGAAAACCTTTGCCTGACGCGGCTTGTGTTCCAGCCCGTATTTTTCGCCGAGTACACCCGCAGCAGCATACGCAGTGGCGCCCGCCAAAACAGGAACGGCCAGCAAACCCGTTCCGACGATACCGGCCGCGAATAGCCAAAACACAAATCGGCCGGCGATGGGTTTTAATGCTTGAGCCGCATCGGAGGCGGACTGTATATCCGTTTTTCCGTGTGCATGTAAGGTAACCGCCGCAGTGAGGATGATGAAACCCGCAACAACGTTGGAAAAAATCATTCCCACAGTCGTATCGATGCCAATGCGCTCAAGCGCGTCCGGCCCTTGGGACGGAGCCCGTTTCAGCGCCCGCCGTGGTCCAGGCGCACGAATTTCTTCGACCTCTTGCGCGGCTTGCCAAACGAAAAGATACGGACTGATTGTCGTCCCCAGGACGGCAACGATCGCTACAGCGTATTTCGCATCGAACGTTGCCTTCGGAAAGACGACGCCTTTTAAAACGTCAGCCCAAGGCACGTGCACGACGAAAATAGTGCCGACATAAGCAAACAAGCTCAGCGTCATGACCTTCAGATAGGGTGAGTAACGCGAAAAGGGCACATAGACCTGCAGGCCCAGCGAGATGAGTGCAAACAACGCTGCGTACAACGTCGCGGGGCCGCCAACCAACAGCTCCGTTGCGGCGCCCATCGCGCCAATATCGGCGGCCAGATTGATGACGTTGGCAACCAGAATCGATGAGACCAGCGCGTACACCAGCCATCGGGGGTAATACTGGCGCATATTCTCCCCGAGGCCTTTGCCCGACGCGCAACCAATGCGCGCACTGATTGCCTGGATCGCAATCATCAACGGCATCGCCAGGATCAAGCTCCACGCGGTGGCGTAGCCGTATGCAGCGCCCACTTGCGAATAGGTGGCGATCCCGCTCGGATCATCGTCAGCAGCGCCCGTGACCAAGCCCGCACTGAGCTTCTGCCACAACGACCATCCGGGCTGCGCCGCGTTCTTTTTGGTCACTGAGTACCCTTCACGTCCGATATATCACCATCAGAGGTGGCGTCCAAATTGCGCGGACGTGCCGGTATCGGACTCGTCTCGATGACCGTGCGATTCAATCTGCGGCCGACGTGGGTCAAATGTCGGTGTTTTTCAAACCTTTTCCGCTCACTCAATAAGTCGTCTGAAACGGAAATCCTTTGCTCGATAGAAAAGCGGGAAGATCTTCCGGCACAACCATGACGAGGTTCCCGGTTGTTCCTTGTTCTACGTCTTCGCGAACCTGTGGAAATTGCATCTCGCCGAACTCTGCCTCGTATATCCCTGCGAGTTCGGAGAACTCGTGGCGCAAGCTGGCGGCGAAGCTAATACGTATCCCGGTCATGTCGATGTCCTGCGCGGTTTGCTGTGTTTAGCGGAGCGTATCGTTGGACCGCCATGCATTTATCGTGCGGCTTTGAGGTTGGGAATGCCCGGAGGCCGAGTAGTCGGAACGACAGCCTCACTCATAGGTGGCTTCTTAGGCGACACACGCCCCAGCGTGATGTTTTTGGCAGCGCGAACTTCACGGTTGGAGAATGTCCAGATTTCTCCCGATTCCGTAATGATGACCGTCCAATACAGATCCGACTCCGGACCATAGTCGATCAGGATATGTGCGAACCCCTCGCCTTTGGGCGTATTCATCGGCAACGGTGGATTTAATTGCAGCATGAAGAAGTTCCGTCAATGTGATCGAATTCAGCGCTCCATTCGCTCAATCAGGATGAGGGAAACGCACACGTCAGCGTGAAGGCTTGAGCCGCTGGCATATTCGCCCCGCCAGGTACGCTTGCGTTGGGCGCATATCGAACCATCACAGAGGTTCCGTCGCTTCCATCGAACAGGCCTGCCGTGAACGTATAGCCGTCGATTGTCGTCATACCGGGACTGACCTGGCAGTTGGATGCACCGGGCGATTTGCCGGCAAACTCCACAACGTAAGCATTCGGCGGATAACCGGTGGATCCCACGTAGGTAACGCTGCTAATCCAGCCATTGTTGTTGCTGATCGCCGCCGTACTGCTGATTGACGCTGTCTGCGTGCCCTGCAGCAATGCGGGCGAAGTGGTCGATGTTGTCTGGGTCGTCGTCGTCGTGGTTGTGGTGGTCGGAGTCGTGGCTGGAGCCGGTGCTGACGAAGCGACAGCGCATGTCAGAGTAAAGTCCGTCGCTGCACCGCCGACCGCACCTTCATTCGGTGACGACGGCGTAAATGAAACCACGAGGATGTTAGGCATGCTCACTGGATTGACCATCCGCGAGTTCAGACCCGACATCGCTGGCGTTACGTTGCAGGACGTTGCACCCGGAGCGGACCCGGTAAAGTTCACGACGTACGCAGTTTCACCGCCACTTGAACCTGCGCTGTTTTTTACAGTGACGGAACTTATCCAGCCGCTGTTATTGGTCACTGCGCCTGTTGCGCTGATATTGGCCGTTTGCGCACTTGACTGTGCATAGGCTACGGAGAAAACCACGGTACCGATCAGGCACAACGCTGACGATGCCATCGCTCTAGCTTTCATGGGTGCCTCCGCTCGTAGACGGGTAACTCAGACGAACACGCCGGCGAATCTGCTACCGGATGCGTGATTCGGGTGTGAGTCCAGAGTGAGCTAGCGCGGCACGAATGAAGCGAGGAATGAAAACGGTGTGAGTAGGAGATCGAAAAAAGGCGCCACGAATGCTTTTTAATGGAAAAACCTGGTGATTTTCCATGGTCATTGTCCTGTTCGGCCTTTATCGCCGATACAGTTTTCTCCGCCAAGCCAGCAGCACCCCGTACACACCCATTACAACGGATGAGTACATCTGACTATGTGAGAATTGCACAACGCGCGTTCTGCAATCTTCCGCCACCAAGTGCTTCCGTGCATTCGCTGATACCTGCGCGACACATGACTTGAGACGTCAGATAAATGGGACATTCTTGCGCATGTGAGCCACGGCGTTGTGCGCATGCAGACTTTCCTGATGTTCGAGGCGAACGTGGAAATCGGCGATGCTCTTGTCGGCGTCGAGCGCACGCTGGATGCGGCGCGCCGCGTCTTCGCAGAACATCAGGTTGCTGCCGTTGGCGAGCGCGAAAGCCTGCTCGTCTTCGCGTTTGACCGCCGTCTGCACCGGCGTACCCAGCGATTGCTCCACCGTGTCGAGCAACTGGATGAGGTTCAACGGCGCACCGTCGACAAAACGCACCAGCAGGCGCGCCACGCTGCGCTGAGCGTGCGGTGTTGCCACGATGCCTTTCTCGCTGCCCAACCACGCCAGCACGG
>NZ_RYZR01000006.1 GCF_003977615.1 Dyella dinghuensis | reverse complement strand
CTTCGATGGAAACCGGATAGGCGCGCCAGCCGCTGTTGTCGCTGCGCAAGGCGGCGCGGCGCACAAGCTGGTCGAACCGGATACTGATGCGCGCGCGATCGGCCAGATCCTTGTGGGAATCCAGAAACGCGCGCAGCAAGGATTCAAGCATCGCCGCATCGACGGTCGTGCTGCTCAGATATTCATCGACCAGCAGATAAAGACGCGACATGTGAATGCCGCGCTTGTCGGGCCGGGTGAGATTGACGAAGGCGCCGACCTGCGCGCTCGCGCGCTGCACATCGCCGTCGCCCGCGTCGAAACGCACCGGCACTTCGATACCGTCCATGCCTACCCAGTCCAGCGCTCCGGCCAGATGCGGCTGCGCTTGGCCAGCAACATCGGGCATGGGGCGAAGCGTTTGGGGAAAGTTTTGCAAAGAAAGGGCAACGTTCACCGCTCATTTCCTTCGGTGGAGTTTTTAAACGACGGGGAGCCGATCAGTGATGGGTGTTGGGTGTGTCGCGCAACGCATCTACGGCAGAAGCGGCGTTCACCTGAAGCATGCCATTGGAAACTTTGCTGGTTCGAAGCAACACGTCGCGCACTTGCTGTGCATCGAGCTTGGGCGAGAGCGAAAGCATCAACGCAACAATGCCGCTGACATGCGCGGCCGACATGGATGATCCGGACGTGAAGTCATAACCGCCGCCAGGCTGTGTTGTAAGAATGTCGGTTCCCGGCGCGCTCAAAATACCTGGCGACGCCTGCGAGGTGCCGGCGACACGCACGACGATAACGCCCGGCGCGCTGTCCGGAAATCCATCGCGATTTCCACTTGGCGGCAATGCGGTCACGACAATGCGCCCTTGATCCAGCAACTGATCGAGCAGTTTGTCCAGCAACGGATCGGCAGGCCCGCCGAGACTCAAATTGATAATGCGTGCGTCGGTATCGATGACTGCCGCCAGCGCCTTGGCCAGCGTAAATGTATTGCAGCGCGCACCTGCATCGCCGGTGTCGTACCAGCATGCCTTGTACACACTGAGTATCGCCTTCGGTGCGATGCCGACGATGCCTTGGTGGTTGTCGGCATCCGCGGCGATAATGCCCGCCACTTCGGTGCCGTGGCTATCGTGATTGAACGCCGCCGCGTCGTCATCCACCAGATTCTGCTTGTCGTGAATGCGGCCTTGCAGATCGGGATGTGACGTATCGGCGCCAGTGTCGATCACGGCAATGTGCACGCCACTGCCCTGACTCACCGTCTGCGCAAGCGCAGCATTCGTTTCGACGAAGCCACGCTGAAGATTGACGTAGGGATCGTTGTAGTGCGGGGCGTCCTGCGGTGTCGCATCGGCATAGACGGCATAATCGTTCAGCGGCTGCGCGAGTTTTACGCGGCTGTCCTTCGCGAGTTTTTTCAGCAAATCATCACGCGACGTGCCGGGTGGCATTTCCAGCACAACGCAATAAAGGTTCAACGCCTTGATCGGCCAACCCGATACTTCGCGCAGTCCATAGTTTTGCTTCAACGACGTGAGATCGGAAACCGCACGCTGGCCTGCACCATAGAATCCCGGTGGCGTGTAGCCCAGCAACGTGGAGCCGGCATGCGTGGCCGGCGGCTCAACCGGGTTCGCTACGGCCAGCACAATGTCGCGCTGGCTGCTCATCGACGACACGCTCGTTGCTGCGGATTGAATCGCGTTCGCTTGGTCGCCGGTTCTCGCAACAACCGGCGATTGCGCACAGGCAGCCAAGCCAAGCATGGCCAGAACGAGCATGATGAAGCGATGTTTCATGGTGTCGAAGCGATGGGCTCCGCCAATCGGATGCCTCGCGTGGCACGCAATTGCTGCACGGCTTGCTGGGTGTTGGCTGTGTTGTTCACGAGTGCAACGGTATATGCACCCACGTCGTTGGGTCCAGCCACCACTTGCAAGTGCAACGTGTGCAGCACCGCGTTCCAGTCGGTGAGTGTCATGTTTGCATCGGGCACGACGCGAATGGCGCCCGGGCCGACCGGCGCAGCTTGCTGACTCAACGTGCGATAGACCGGCTTTTCGCCGTAGGAATACAGCTTCGCGCCGAGCACACCGATGCCGATAGCCTGGATCAACACAGCCGCTACCAGTCCACGCGCCAGCCAGTTGCCGGCACGCACGCGATAAGGCGATGCATCGTGCTCGGCGGCATCGATGCGATTCATCAGATGCTGTAGCCCGGCATGCGCATCGACGCGGACATCGGTCGGCAACGACATGGCGAGCCGCAATCGGTTCTGCTGTTCGAATTCCGCGCGGCACGACTCGCAATGCGCCAGATGACCTTTCAGCCATTCGCTTTGCTCGGGTGTAGCACTTTCTTGCAGTACCCAGGGCATGGCCTCCCAGGCGCGGAGGCAATCCTGGCTGGTATCCATGGGAAGGGTCATGGCACTTTCTCTTTCAAGGTGATGGAATCTCCTGCCAATGCTGGCAGTACGTTGCGCAACTTCACGCGCGCATGAAACAGGCGAGCTTTCACGGTACCCACCGGACAGCCCATGATGGTTGCAACGTCTTCCAGCGTGTGGCCCACGCCGTAGACCAATTCGACGACCACGCGCTGATCGGCAGTGAGGCGATCGAGGCCCTTGCTCAACCAGTCGCGCAATTCGCGATCTTCGTCCGGATGAATCGACGGCATGCGATCTTCCGGAATGTTGTCGTCCTCCACCGGCTCATCGCCACGCTGCCGCAGTGCTTTCAGGCCGCAGCGATAGGCGATGCCCATGATCCATGTGGACACACGCGAGTCGCCGCGAAAATCGCCTGCTTTTTGCCACGCAATCCATAAGCAATCGTTGATCACTTCCTCAATCACGTCGGCGCGACGCGTCAAGCGGGACAGGAAGCGGCACAACCTGCCGTGGTAGCTGTGATACAGCGTCGCCAGCGCAACACGGTCTCCGGCCGCCATGCGCTGGAGCAGCATGCGGTCGTTGGTATCGGCGTCGATATCGGCTTCGTTCATAGGGCTCGGAGGGGTGATCCGATGGCGTCGGTAGGCGTCGTAGGTACCTTATCGGCGCCCAAAGGTTGCCCATGAATCAAAATGACCAGGAAATCGTGCCCACCCAAGGGGATGCAACCAGATTACCCCATTGCCGGCGTGACCCCGGGTCGGCGGCGACGCGATCCAGCTCCATTCGCCACCGCCCGTAGCTCCAGCTTAAACCTAGCTGGCCATAACGGTAGACGCTGGCGCGGCCGTAACCGTGTGGACCATACGGGGCAAGGAGGGACTGAGCGACCCCGACCCCTGCCGAGAGGGAGAAATGCCAGGCCAGCGGCCAATGGAAATTCACATCCGCCGCGCCACGCGGCCGGTGCTCGTCGCCATTGGTGAGGCATATCCCGGACAGCCCAAAAGTAAGAATGTCCCGGTAAATCCAGTCGACGCCCACTTCGCTCCGGTCGAAGTACTTGGCGCGTGCGTTCCCGGGGTAGTCGTAATAAAGCAGGCTGCCGCGCATCTGCCAGTCATTGGAAAGCGACCAGTACTTGGACACCTGTGCCAACGCTTCGGAGACCTTCCCGGGCGAGCGAATTTCCGTCGCCGCCGACGCACCCAACGACCAGCCGCTGGGTGTCGTCCACGACAAGGCACCTTGCAGAATAGGTGTGGGCGGCGATACCGCCAGGCCGCGATCGACCAATTCCGAGCTGACACCGATGGCACCGGAGATACCGGACGTTTGCGCATGCAGCGGCAACCAGACAATCATCGTAACGAGAGCGAGAGCAAACGACCCCAGTCGTGCACGAGATCGGCACGACGTCAAAGGCGCACGTGAAGAGTGACGCTCCGTCATAAGCTCTACTTAGTCAGACGCACGAACGCTGCCCCGTAAAGAGTACTCCGGGCTTATAGTCGATCTGCGACGACAAGGGAATGTCGTCAATGCAAAGTGCTCAGGTAGGCGATGAGATCGTCCAATTGCTTGGGATCGTTCAAGCCGTCGTATTTCATCTTGGTACCGGGGTTGGTTTTCTTGGCCGGCTGCGACAGATAGCTGTGCAGTTTGTCGATAGTCCACACCCAGTGGTCTTGCTGTAATGCATCCGAATAGTGGTAGTCGGCGATGCTGCCCGAATTGCGCCCGACGATGCCAAACAGACTCGGGCCTTTCTTGTTTTTTCCCTCCTTCGGGCTATGACACTCGGCGCATTCCTGCTTGAAAACGTCTGCACCGGCGCCAGGGTCACCGGCACAGACAAAAGGGGAGATCGTAATTCCTCCGATATACACGCCCGCGGCAACCAGACACCGCAGAAAAGATGCGTTCGATGACTTTCTCACGTGCCGACTCCTGTACATGTTTTTAGAAAGCGATGCTTGCCGTCAGCGAGAACGCATTCAGATCGTTCGCGTTCGTGACCGGGAGGCCGGGGCCCACACCGAAAACGTTCAAGGTGCTGCCGTTGAATTTGGCGAAGCGGAACCAGGTGGCCGCGAGCTTCAGGTTCGCGATGGACGTAAACGAATCGTCCTTGCCAAACGGTGTCCAGAACACGGTCAGCAGGTTGCTCGTCGTGTCGGGAATGCCGTAGGGCTGGTAACGAACTATGTCGCGCGATCCACTATCCACCAGGTGCGAGAACGTAAGGCCGTAACTTTGTTTGAATGTGTACGTGACCGTGAAGGTCTGATCGTGCACAGCGCCATGCGTTTGTGCTGTCACACCAGGGAACGGACTGGGCGGCAAACTGCCATAGCGTCGCTGCTCGAGAATGTTGACGTAGCTCACCTGCAGGATGTTTTCGCGGTTGCCCAGATACTGATACGTGACGTCGTAACCAAGGTCGGTGAGACTGTCGGTGGGTCCGGAACGCGGCAATTGCCGCTTCGTCGTCAACGCGACAATGCCCGCGGAGAAGAACTGCTTCTTTAAATCTTTCATGTATGCGAAGCGCGCATACGCGGTATCGCTCAGTTTCCCGGGGTCGCCAGAGAGCGGATAACCGAGATGATCCTGCTCGGACAGCGGCAAGGAATTGTACGTGCCGAGCTCGCCGTACCAATCGGAATCGTAAAGCCCATACATGGTTGCACCAATCACGCGATCGGCCAGCGCGTCGGGACTGGATGGGTTGAGCAGCGTGCCCGTGACACCGGGCGGCCCCAGTTGCGCGGCGGCCGGCAGATCGGAAATGACATCCGAGAAACCGGGATTGTTGTTGACGCTGACACCGAACGTCGCTTCCTTGCTGCCAAGATTCACATCTTTGACGACAAAGCGCAGATCGGCATCGCTCAGCTTGGTGTTGAACTTGTTGTCGCCCTGATTATCGCTTTCGATCTTGACGTAGCCGCCGATGTTGTCCGTAACGCGTCCGGCGAGATACAGGTCCGCTTCGGTCAACTCATTCGTGCTTTCGCCGCGCGATGGTACGGAACGCGTGCCCGTCAACTGCACGGCGGCCGGAATCTTGGTGCCGTTGCCATCGGTGTCGGTATAGCCATTGAGCTTGAACCGCATGCCGTAGGGTGTCAGCGCAGGGCCGTAGGCGCCGGCGTGACAATCCGCGCAGGCCGATCCGGTTTGCCGCGCATAGGCGGGCGTTGCCTGCGTGGTGGTGCTGATCAGCAGCAATAGCGCAGTGATGCCAAGCCACACGTAAATCATCGTTGCCCGGCGCACCATGTGCCAGTTCAGAGCGGATGACATGCAGTCTCCTCGTGCAAATCAGTAAGCAAAGGACGCGCACTCATCGGCGGCGCTTGAACAACATGGCGCGCAGCGTGCCGTCGCGCAGAATGAAGTGATGCCAAAGTGCTGCGCCGATATGCAGAAGAACCAGTCCAAGCAGGATCCACGCTGCATCGATGTGGTATGCCTGAAGCTGATCGGCCAGATCCTCATCGGCCTTCACCAAAGCAGGCAACGTCAAGCCAAAAAAATGGACAGGTTTGTCCTGAGCGTTGCTGGTCGCCCAACCCAGCAACGGCAATGCGAGCAGCAGCGCATAGAGCGCAATGTGCGTCGACGTCGCGGCAATGCGGAGCAATCGAGATCTGATTTCCGACGGCAGCTTGCCGAGCCGGAAGCGAAGCACCACACGCACGAAGAACAGAATCAACACGAACAGGCCGAAGTGCCGATGACCTTCCAGCAACCACTGCCGCACTGTGCGGCCGTCGACTTCATCCCGGATCAGGATCAGGGCAGCGGCGGTACAAACGCAAAGTACGGTAATCCAATGAAGAACGACCAGCTTTCTTGGACGCGCGACATGCTGCTGCAACGTTGAATCAAGCGATGCGCTCGAACGACCTTGCAGATCGGGCAGGAATGCCGCATCGCTGCCACGCTTTGGTTGAGCCTTGTTCTCCCATCCCATATCCAAGCTGCCTTTGCGCGCTGCCGACCCATGCGCTCCATGCGTGCTATCACGAGGAGCAAAGCGGCCTAGTGGGCGTGGGTGCCGGCACAGCGGCGAAAGGTTGCGCTGCAGCGATTACGAAGATGCGCAAAATTCCTCTGGGTCTGGCGTTTAGCTGACACATAAAAGTAGCTTTCGCTTTTCCTTGCGGCATATCGCAACAACCTTTCGCCGGTAGCCAGGCACTCAGTTACGTGGGTCATTTCCACGCATTCACAGCCTGGGTCAAACCATGGAAATCGAACGCATCTCGTTGCAAAAGCATGGCGACCATCGCGGCATGCTGATCGCGTTGGAAGAAAATCGGAACGTGCCCTTCGACATCCGGCGCGTGTATTACCTGTTCGCAACAAAAAACGACGTGCATCGCGGGCAGCACGCACACCGACATCTCAATCAGATGGCAGTGACGTTGCACGGATCGGTGACCATTCTGCTCGATGACGGTAGCGGTCCGGTCGAGGTCGTGCTCAATGATCCCACGCAGGGATTGCTGATTGGCAACATGGTCTGGCGCGAGCTCTACGACTTCAGCGACGACTGCGTGCTGATGGTGTTGGCGGACCAGCTCTACGATCCGGCCGATTACATCACCGACTATGCGGCATTTCTTCGCGAAGCCAGAGGCATGCTGTACATGGAGGATATGACTGCATGCGCAGGCGGCTAGTGCTCATCGGTGCGGGCGAGTTCGCACAGATCGCCTGCGAATATTTCGAGCACGACAGTACTTACGAGGTCGTCGCTTTCAGTGTCGAGCGCGAATACCTGTCACAGCCGTTCCTGGCGGACCGGCCCGTGGTGGCATACGAAACAATGGAAGAAACATATCCACCGCAGGACCACGACGTCTTCGTCGCCATACCGTCCAGCCAGCTCAATCGTCTTCGCACGCGACTCTATCGCGATGCGAAACGCAAGGGCTATCGACTCGCCACCTATGTGAGCTCGAGAGCATTTGTCTGGCGCAATGCCCAGGTGGGCGAAAACTGCTTCATCTTCGAAAACAACGTGATCCAGCCGTTCGTCACCATCGGCAACAACTGCATCCTGTGGAGCGGAAATCACGTCGGGCATCGCACTGTCTTGCATGACAACGTGTTTGTGGCGTCGCATGCCGTTATTTCCGGTTACTGCGACATCGGTGAGAACTGCTTCATCGGTGTGAATGCGACCTTCAACGATCACGTCAAGATCGCCGAAGACAACGTGATTGGCGCCGGATCACTGGTTACCCGCGATACCGAACCTGGCCGCATCTATGTGGGATCGCCCGCTCGTGCGCTCCCGGATAAATCCAGTCTTGCCGTGAAGCTTTGAAGCGTATGCAAACCTGGAACAAGAGGGGATTGGTCTTCGACACCACGCGACAAGGCGTGGGCGGATGGATGCGCCATTCGGCGCTGACGCCAACGCCGTACCGTATCAGTGACGACGTGATCCGTGTCTACGCGGGTTTCCGTGATGACGATGGCGTAAGTCGCATCGGTTATGTGGATGTGCTCGCGGACGACCCGGCATCCGTCGTCGGCGTGAGCCAGCAACCGGTACTGGATGTCGGCCGTGCCGGTTGCTTCGACGATCACGGCGTCATCCTTGGCGATGTGATCGTCGCACCGGATGGCATGTACATGTTCTATGTCGGCTTTCAGCGTGTGGCGAGAGCAAAGTTCCTTGCCTTCACCGGCCTCGCCGTGTCGCATGACGGCGGTACGCATTTTCGGCGTATGCAGGAAACACCCATTCTCGACCGGGCGCACGGCCGCAGCACCATCGGAGCTATCCACTCGGTGATGCGCGAGAAAAATCGCTGGCGTCTTTGGTATGCCGTAGGCGACGACTGGGAAACTATCGGCGATCGCGTCTTTCCGCGCTATCACATTCGTTGCGTGGAGACGGACGATCTGAAAAACATCCCGCGCAACGATTACATCTGCCTGCGGCCACAAGGCACGGAATATCGGATTGGGCGCCCGCGCGTGCATCGAATCGACGGCCGCTACGTCATGTACTTCACGCGCGGCAACACGACAGGCGAATACTTTCCCGGCGTTGCCTATAGCGACGATGGCGTGAACTGGGAACGTCATGACGAAGACCTAGGTATCGCACTGTCCGGGAGCGGCTGGGATTCGCGCACTATCTGCTACCCCGCGATGATCGAACATCACGATAAATGGCTGATGTTCTACAACGGCAACGACATGGGCAAGGATGGCTTCGGCGTCGCCGACATGAGCCATGCCAGCGTGACAGGTGACGCCCATGTTTACGGTTAGACCGTACGCGCCAGCCGATGCCGGCGCGTGGGACGCATTGGTCGGCCGCTCTCGCAATGGAAACTTCCTGCATCTACGTGGCTACATGGACTATCACGCAGAGCGCTTTGTCGACGCATCGCTCGTGATCGAGCGCGATGGCGACATCGAAGCAGTGTTTCCTGCCAACTTGCGTGGCACCGAGGTGGTAAGCCATGCGGGGCTGACCTACGCCGGCCTCATCGCGACTCCCGCATTGCGGGCTGAGTCGACGCTGTCCGTTTTTCAACAAGTGGGCGACCACTATCGCGCGCTAGGTGTCGAACGCATCGTCTACAAAGCGATACCACATGTCTTTCACCAATCCCCGGCGGAAGAAGATTTGTACGCGTTGCACCGATTGGGAGCCCGGCTGAAACGGCGGGATATCTCATCAGTTATTTCACTGCAGGATCCGTTTCACTTCACCGACGGTCGCAAGCAGTCGATCGGCAAGGCGCGCAAGGCGGGTGTACGCATTCAGACGGGCGGCGACATCGCCGAATTCCATGCACTGCTGACCGAGACGCTTCGCAAACACCACGCCGTGCCGACGCACAACTTGCAGGAGTTGCGCTTGCTGCAGTCCCGCTTTCCTCAAAATATCGTCTTGCACGAGGCGCATGTGGGCGATGAGTTGCATGCCGGCGTTCTCGTCTACGATTTTGGAAAGGCCGTACACACGCAATACATGGCTTCCTCCGAGGACGGGCGTCGCTCGGAGGCGCTTAGCTTTCTTTTGGCCGAGCTCATCAACACCGTCTATGCCGATAGAAAGTACTTCAGCTTTGGCATCTCATCGGAAGAGGAAGGGACCCAGCTCAACAGTGGTCTGATCGCGCAAAAGGAATATTTTGGCGCGCGCGCCGTCGTGCACGACTTTTACGAGTGGGTGCTCTGATGGATGTCCCATTCCTCGACGCCGGGGCGATCAATGCACGCTATGCCGACCAGCTCAAGGCGGCGGCAGCGCGCGTGATCGATTCGGGCCGATACATTCTGGGTGAAGAGGTCGATGCATTCGAAAAGGAATTTGCGTCGTACTGTGGCGTGCAGCACGCCGTTGGCGTCGGTAACGGATTGGATGCTTTGTCCCTGATTCTGCGCGGATACAAGGAGCTTGGCGTACTCAAGGAGGGCGACGAAGTCATCGTTCCCGGCAACACTTTCATAGCGACCATTCTGGCGATTACCGACAATCGATTGATACCGGTTCTGGTGGAACCCGACCCGGTCACCTTCAACATCGATCCGGTGATGGTGAAAGCTGCTATCAGCCCACGCACTCGCGCAATCATAGCCGTGCACCTTTATGGCCAGCTAGCGGATATGCCAAGGCTGGCAGAGCTGGCATCAAATCATCGTCTTCTCCTGATTGAAGACGCGGCTCAGGCACACGGTGCGATGAGAGATCAGTGTAAAGCCGGTGCCCTCGGCGACGCGGCCGCGTTCAGTTTTTTTCCGGCAAAAAACCTCGGAGCACTGGGTGATGGCGGAGCTGTTGTCACCAACAACGACGAATTGCTTCACCGCATCCACGCACTGCGCAATTACGGTTCCGAGGTGAAGTATCAACACCTTTATCAAGGCATCAACTCGCGGCTCGATGAAATTCAGGCGGCGATGCTGCGCGTAAAGCTCGCTCACCTTGATGAGGACATCCGGCAGCGTCGCCGAATCGCGCTCCGCTATCGCGAGCTTATCCGGCATCCACTGATTCAATTACCTAAGGTGAGCATTGAAGAGAGCCATGCGTGGCATCTTTTCGTCGTGCGTTCCGCGCATCGCGATGCATTGCAGAAGCATCTGTACACGCAAGGCATTCAGACACTGGTGCACTACCCGATTCCTCCACACCGGCAACCGGCGTATATCAGCCTGCAACATGTGCATTTGCCTTTGACGGAACAGCTGCACGATGAAGTGCTCAGCTTGCCCATGGGACCGACCATGCGAAGCGAGGATGCCGACCGTGTGATCGCCGCTTGTCAGTCATTCGAGTGCGACGCATGAATATCGTGCGCACCGGGTTCTACACAGGCATCGCCACGGCGTCACGTTTGCTCGCAGGCCTGGTCGTGATCAAGCTGGTGGCGTGGTTTGCGGGCCCTGCCGGCGTAGGCAAGCTGGGACAATTCATGAGCCTGATGTCGTTACTCGCAGTATTGGCGGGCGGCGGCATCAGCGCGGGCATCGTGAAATACGTGGCGGAATACCGCAATGATGCGCGTCGGCTGTCGCGACTGCTGGCGGCGGCGTTGTGGTATGCACTGTGTGCGTCGTGCGTGATGGGGTGTGCAGCGTTGATCTTCAGCCGGCAACTTGCCGTGTGGCTGCTGGACGATCCTCGCTACGAAAACCTCATACGCATATTGGCGGTCGCACAACTAGGCATCGCACTGATCAACTACATCCTGTCCGTGATCAACGGTTTCATGGATGTCAGGCGCCTCGCCCTCATCCAGGTGGTCGGGTCGCTGCTCAGTGTGGCCATGGTTATCGGCCTGTCACGTTGGCTCCATCTTTATGGTGCGTTGCTCGCCCTGGTGATCGGGCAGGTTTTGACACTCGCGGTGGGATTGCCGGCATGGTGGCGCAGCCCTTACTTCCAGCGAAACATGCTGCACATGCGCTTCGATCCGGAAATGACGACGCGTCTCGCCGCCTTTTCGTTGATGACGCTGACGTCCGCACTGCTTCCACCTTTGGTCAATATCGTCGTGCGCAATCATCTCGCCGCGCAGTACGGATGGGAACAGGTTGGTTATTGGCAGGCTGTCAGCAAGGTGTCCGACGCGTATCTGTTATTTCTGACTACGGCCATCAACATTTACTACCTTCCAAAACTCGCCTCGACACACGAGCGCCAATCGCTTGTGATCGAACTTCGTAATGCGTACCGGCACCTCATCCCCGTAGTCATCGTTCTAGCTGCACTTGTCTACCTGCTGAGAGACATGGTGACGCAGCTGCTTTTCAACGCCAATTTTTCCTCTGCCAATCCACTGTACGGCCCGCAATTGGTCGGTGACGTACTGAAGGTTGCATCGTTTGTTCTTTCCTATCTGATGCTTGCCAAAGCGATGACGCGGTTATTTGTCGTGTCCGAATGCGTATTCGCCGTGAGCTACCTCGCACTGGTCTACGTCTTCACCGCGTACTTTGGGCTCGTAGGCGCCATGTATGCATTTGCTGTGAATTACCTGCTCTATTTGCTATTCAACATCGGCGTGGCACGACGCTATCTGGGGGCGATATGACAGCCGTAGATGCGTTGCCGCTGGTATCCGTACTCATCCCCGCTTACAACCACGAACGCTTTGTGCAGCGCTGCCTGGATAGCGTGCTGGAAGATCCGTATCCATCGAAGGAAATCATCATTATCGATGACGGATCGACGGACGATACAAGCGCAAAGATTGTCGAGTGGATAGCCGCGCACAGTCATGAATTGCGCATTGAGTATGCGCATCACAGCAATCGCGGTATCGCGGCGACACTCAACGAGCTGGCCGCCCGGGCACATGGACAGTACCTTCGGCTGGGTGCCAGTGACGACTACCTGCTGCCCGGCGGCATGGAGGCGCAGGTTCGTTACCTGCAGATGCATCCGTCCAAGCATGCCGTGATTGGCGACTGTGTCGTTGTCGATCAGCAAGGCAATCGGCTGCACGACAGCGGTATGCGCGACCTGCACGGCGCAAACAAAAAGCTGTACAGCTCGACCGAGGGCATTCGGCGCGCGGTGATCAGCCAGTGGGCCGTCGGCGGCCCGGTCGCACTGATTCGGAAAAGCGCGCTCGATACCGTGGATCGCTGGACCGAAGGGCTGCGTATCGACGATTGGGATTTCTTTCTGAGACTTGCCGCGCGCGACGCGCTTGGCTTTATCGATGTCAGCGTATGCGCCTATCGTCTTCATGGCGCCAACCTGAGCAAGACACGGCACCGCGCAACACGGATAGTGAACCTGGTCGAGTCGCGACGAGTGGCCACACAACGGTCACGATTGTTCCAGGAACCGTACAAAACGCTACTTAAGGCGCAATCGCATTTCATTGGCGCGAAGGTTGCCTTTCTGCAGCGGCGCATCAGCCCCTTGTTGTTTCACATGGCTGCCTACGCACTGTTGATCGTCATTTCCAAGCTGAGGCACTCCGGCGGCCACGTCGCATTGAGGAAGGCATGAGACAGATCTTGCGCCTCCCCTCGTTCTATCTGGGCATCCCCATTCTTTTGACATGTGGGTTGACCTTGCTTACGTACGACCTGCCTTACGGTTACGCGGACGGCATCTGTCTGCTCGCCGTGACAGCGATTGCCATTGTTTTGTTTGACCTCTGGATGGGTTCGCGCATTCCTGAAATTACGCGGTTCAGATCGTATCGCTATGCCGGCAACAGAGAAGCTTTCGTCGCGCTCGCCTTCTCCGCCGTCATCGTCGTTTTCTGCGTGCTGGATATCGTGCTATTCCCGATGCCGCTGTTCGACAACCCCTCGTCGTACGCCACCATGGAGGGGGGACGCGAGCACATACGCCACATATCGAACATGTGCTGGATACTTCCGCCCGTCGGAATCCTATGTGTGCGAAGCAGGTGGCTGCGCAATCTGCTCATTGCGATTGGCTTGATATTTCCGGTTGTTGTCATTGATCGAAACAGGATCTTTGCGACGCTATACGCCTTCGCACTCGTGATCCTGTTTCGCAGAGATACGACAAGGCCACTGCCATGGAAGACGATTGCCTTTCTCGCGGTGGTTGGCGCAACGGTTTTTTCAGTGCTCGGCACGCTGCGATCAGGCTCCCTGGACACGGTGGCGCTACCTTTTAGCAAGGTCTACCACGCGTTACCACAAGGCGTGAAATGGCTGTTGCTCTACATGAGCGCAGGACCGTACAACTTTGGCGCGATAGCCGCCAAGCATTACAGCAATGCCAGCTTCCTAATCAATCAACTTGTACCGCTCAGCGGCTCGGTCGCCACAGCCGGAACGGATATTCCATTGGACGCGTCGAACATCAATGTCGGCACGGAATTCTTTCCCTTTCTGATGGCGTTCGGCCCTGCCGGTGCCGTCATGTCGGTGATTCTGTTGTACGCGATGTTGCTCTGGAGTGTCCGGCTTCTGCGTCGCAACGTCTCGCTATTCGCCCTGCTGATCTTTCTTCGCGTGTCTTACGTATGCGTCATGTCGCCCTTCGCGCCCCAGGCGTACACGTGGACAAATTTCAGTTTTATCGCGCTTTGTCTGCTCTTACAGGTTCTCGCTACATGCCTTCCGAACCGGAACGCCACGCGCACGAATGTGACGCGTGGCGCGATCCCTACGACCCACTGACCTTCCCTTTGGCGCCATCCTTATGAACTTCGCATCCGTGGAACAAGACGACGTCTATCTGATCGATCTGTGGCGTGTTCTTGAACGCGAGTGGAAATGGTTTGTCGTGCCGTTGATTCTGATCGTCGCGCTGACCTTCACCTACCTCCAGGGCGTCAAGCGGCAATGGGAAGCGACGGCCTGGATACAGATCGGGCAGGTCGACACGGCGCCGATGGGGCAGGACCCCAAGGTCGAGCCGATGATGCGCGTCATCGATCGAATCCAGATGATTCCGTTTCAGAACGAGGTTGTCCGAAGCATCGGCCTGTCGCCCGATTCACCCGAGGCGCAACTGTATCGAAAGAGCCTGAAACTGGAGCCGCTCACGTATGAAGGGCCGCTTGTGAAGCTGCGAGTGCTGGCTACGTCTCCCGAACTTGCACGTCAACTGGCCTCGGCGACAGTGACGCAACTACAAACCGTGCATCAGAAACTCGAATCGGTGTCGTTGACGCTTGCGCAAGAACGCCTGCAAGAAGTGGACGCGGAATTGCAAAGTGCCACCGCGGCGCGCGATGCCGTGCAGGCGACCATCTTGCGCAGCGGATCCGGCGTTGTCGACAAGGATACGCAGGCATCCGCGCTGGCCGGCGTGCTTCTGGCAACTCGAAACCAGGAAATCCACGACCTGCAAATGGCGCGAGGCGAGCTCGTCAACCGCCTGAGCCCTGCCTATACCTACGAGACGGCGCTGATGTGGCCCGTCTATGTGCCCCGCAGTCCGGTGTTTCCGAATCCCGTCATGATTTTGGGCGGCGGAATTTTGGCGGCCCTTTTTCTCGGAACGCTCGTGGCTATTGGCAGAAACGCACTGCGACGTAAAAACTGACGTTTCCCGCTATGCGCGTTCAACCAAAGGCTTTGCACGAAGCACTCACTTAGCGAGCCTTTGGAACCGGTTGAGCGGAGATTGATGTGAGTAAGCCTTTGAAGCTTGAAACCGGAACGCGTGTCGATGCGCTGGATGAGACACAGCTGCTTCAGACGCAGCAAGCATTCGACAGTGTGGCTGCCGATTATGACGGTCCACGCGGCAATAACGAACTGATACAACGCATGCGTGTGACGCTATGGGACACCGTCTGTGCCGAGGTTCCCGCCGGGAGGCGCTTACTCGATCTTGGCTGCGGCACAGGCATCGATGCGTTTGAATTCGCGCGCCGCGGCTATGAGGTCGTCGCCAGCGACTGGTCGCCACAGATGGTCGAGCGTACGCGTGCTCGTGCGGTATCGGGCGGCTTGGAAGAACGCGTGAATGCAACGCATGTCGGCATTCATCAGCTGGAGCAAATCGACGACCGGTTCGACGCGATCTATTCCAATTTTGGCCCTTTGAATTGCGCCCCGGATTTGAATGCCGTTGCAGCACAGTGCGAACGCCTGCTGCGCCCCGGAGGCCTGTTGATCTTTTCGGTCATCGGCCGAATCTGCCCGTGGGAGATGGCGTACTACACCTTCAAAGGCCGCTTCCGGCGTGCAGCGATACGCGCTGCGCGCGGTGCAACGGCGGTCGGCATGAATCGCCACACGATCTGGACGTACTACTACAGCCCGCGCGAGTTTTATCGCGCGTTTACCGACCGCTTTACGCTGGAAAGCTATCGCGCCCTGAGCCTGTTCATGCCTCCGCCTTATCTGGTGGATTACTACCGCCGCCATCGCGCAGGATGCGAACGTCTCGGAAAGCTGGACGACCGGTTTGGTGCCATGCCGGTACTGCGCAATATGGGCGATCACTTTCTCATCGTGATGCGGCGGCGTTAATGCCATGAATGCGTTACCGGCAAGAACGAACGCCAGCTTGTGCCATGCGGGTATTGTCGAACCCGCAGGCGTTTTGCAGGCACCGCTATCGATTCGTGCCGGGTTGTTCGACGCGTCGCTCGCTGCATGGGCCTATCGGGTCGACTTGCGCGATCACCTTATTTTTCCCGGGCTGATCAACGCCCATGATCATTTGCACGTCAACGTCGTTCCGCCTCTGGTACAGGGCACGCCTTTCCCGAACAGTTACGCGTGGATCGAAGCGTTCCAGGCGCATTTCGAAAAGCCTGACGTCGTGGCGGCGTTGCGTGTGCCCAAGTCGCTGCGCATGCGGCATGGCGGACTCAAGAATCTGCTCGCTGGCACGACCTGTGTCGCGCATCACGATCCGTGGCATCCCTCGCTGGATGACGCCGATTTTCCCGTTGCACTGCTGCGCGACTATGGTTGGAGCTATGCGCTGGGCTGGCCTGACTACGGGCCGCCGGTCCAAGAGAGTTTCGCGGCAACACCCGCGACCCTTCCGTGGCTGATTCATCTAGCGGAAGGCACCGATGGTGTCGCGCAATCGGAGCTTGCGCAACTTGATCACCTTGGATGTCTCGCTTCCAACAGCGTGCTGATACACGGGGTCGGCTTGAGCGACGTGGACATCGAGCGCGTGATCGAAATCGGCGCATCCGTCGTCTGGTGCCCGGGTAGCAATCATGCGCTGCTCGGACGTACGCTCGATCCCAGGCGCCTTTGTGAGGCTGGCCGCCTGGCGTTGGGTAGCGACTCCCGGCTCAGCGGCGCACGCGATCTGCTCGAAGAACTTTGCCGTGTCATCGATAGCGCAGGATTGACGACCACTCAGTTGCTCAGCCTTGTCACGACACAAGCTGCATCCATGCTGCGTCTGCCATCACGTGGGCGCCTCGTGCCAGGCATGCATGCCGACATGGTGATTGTCGAAGACATGGGTGGCGATCCTATGCGTAGCCTTCTTGGCATCGAGCGCAGTCAGATTCGTGCGGTGGTTCGCGATGGCGTTCCTCAAATCGCCGATCCTGATTTCGCGGAATGGTTTGCGGCAACCGGCACGGAAACCGAGCGCGTCACGCTGGATGGCAAACCGAAGCTGCTTGCCAGGCATCTCGCCGACGCTGCACTTGTCGCGCTCGAGCCTGGTCTAGCGCTCGTTAACGACATGCGCGAAGAGGAATACGAACCCGTGTTGGAAGCGAGGTGTAGCTGATGCAAACGCCCATCCTCGCTCCGTCCAGGGCTTATGCACTTTGGGCTTCCACCTATCCGGCACGCGCGCACAATCCGGTGATGCTCGCTGAAGAGCGCGCGATGCTCGCACTGATGCCAGGAAATCTCGACGGCATCACCGTGCTCGATGCTGGCTGCGGTAGTGGACGTTACATGTTGCATGCCTGTGATCGCGGTGCGTTTCGCGTGATCGGCGTGGATCTGTCGCCGGAAATGCTCGAGCGCGCAAGCGAAGAGTTAAGCACCTACCGCAACAACACCGATATCGAACTGATGCAGGGCTGTCTTACGGATTTGCCCGTACCTGATGCATGGGCAGACCTGACCATCAGCGGCCTGGCGGTCGGGCACGTTGAAAACCTCGCGTTGGCGCTAGCGGAAATCAGTCGGGTAACGCGTCCCGGCGGCATCGTGTTGTGCAGCGATGTGCATCCGATCGGTCACGCACTCGGCTGGTTACGCGACTTCAAGCACGGCGGTGAACGCTACGCGGTAAGGCATACCCAACATCTCTACAGCCGCTGGCACACCGCGTGTGCGTCGGTCGGTTTAGCGATCGAGCAGGTGCTGGAACCTATGTTGAATCCTGCCGATATCCCCCCTGACGCACACTTCGATCGCGTTGCTATGGAGGTCCCTGTCGCACTTGTTTTTCAGCTGAGGCGAACCCCTTGAGTCCTCTTCTATCGACACACGCATGACATACAAGCCGAACACGCTACTGGTCAATCCGACGATTACGTCGCGCTCGAGCGCGCGGTTTCCGTTGTCGTTGCTGCATCTCTCCGCGGCACTGGATCGTACGGGCAACAGTCACATTATCGATGGCAACGTCGATCGCGATGTCGTGGATGAGACGTTGCAAGCGCTGGCAAGACAACCTGTCGATGCGGTTGGTATCAGTGTCATGGGCGGCCCGCAGATCGCACCGGCCATAGCCGTGTCGAAAGCCGTGCGCGAATACTTTCCCGAGAAGCCCATCATCTGGGGCGGTTACTTTCCGACGCTGTATACCGACACCGCGCTAACTGCACCTTACGTCGATTACGCGATACGCGGACAGGGCGAGGAAAGCTTTCCCGAGCTCGTCGCCGCACTGAACCATCCAACCGAAGAGGTGTTGGGCAAGATCGGCGGCCTGTCCTGGAAAAGTAGCGACGGCGTCCGGCACAACCCGAATCGCCGTTTCTCGATGGCCGATCCGGGCATCGTGCTGCCCTACGACAAGCTGGGCGATCCGCGCCGGTATCTGGCGCGCACTTTCCTTGGCCGACGGACGGCGGCGCATCAGGCAGCTGTGGGCTGCCGCTTCCGCTGCACCTTTTGCGGCGTCGCCGCGATGTTCGGCGGTAAGACGGCGTTGCCTTTTGCGGCCCGGCTGGAACGCGACCTGCGCTATCTGAAAGACGAACTCGGCGCGGATTCCATCCAATATTTCGATCACAACTTCTTCGATCGCGAGGAAGACATGATCCCGTTGCTCGAAATTATGGCGAAGCTGGAACTGCCGTGGTGGTGTTACGCGCGCTCCGATGCGCTGCTGAAGCTGTCGGACAGCACATGGAAACTGGTTCGCAAAAGTCGATTGCGCATGGCGTACATAGGCGCAGAATCGCCCAGCGGACAGATGCTGAAGGAAATTCGCAAAGGCACACGGCCGGATCAGACATTGGAAGTGGCTGAGCTCTGCAGGCGGCACGGCGTGATTCCCGAGCTTTCTTTCATGGTTGCACCTCCGGAAAATACCGAGGAGGAAACCGAACATACCTTCGAATTCATCCGCGAATTGAAACGGATCAATCCGCAATCGGAAATTGTTGTCTACGTGTACACGCCGCTACCGGAAAGCAGCAAGCACGAAAAGGATCGCGGTAAGCGGGCGTCCATGCCGTTGCTGGATCTGCACGGCAACCCGGTCATGTTTCCAAAGACGCCGGAGGAATGGACCGAGCAACGCTGGGTCGATTACGCCTGCCACGCCGACGCGCCGTGGGTGACCGACTCGATGCGCCGTCGCATTCGCGATTTCGTCACCGTCCTGCGTTGCCGTTTTCCCACCGCGCAGGATTTGCGTTCACCGCGCTGGGCCAAACGAACGCTGAGTGCCGCGGCAGCGTGGCGCTATAGCTATCGCAAATACAACAAGCCATGGGAGCTGGAATTGGCCAACCGTCTTGTGCGCCTTCGCGTGCCACAGGTTTCGGGGCTTTAGCGCATGACGGCCTTGCACGTTGCGCAGATCAACTTTGTGCCGGTTCCCCATGGAACGAGTGGTACTGACGTTCTTCAGCGCTGGCCTTCATTGGTCGATGTTGCGGAAGCCGCGGCGACTTCGGGCGCGCGTGTCTCGGTTATTCAGGCGGCCACGAACGCCGAACACATTGAACGCAACGGCATCACTTACCACTTCACTCACAGCCGTACTGACGATTCAATGCACCTCAGGGCGAATCACTTCAGCAGCCTGCTTGAGGAACTCAATGCAGACGTCCTGCACGTGCATGGACTGGATTTCGCCGAAGATGCGTTCGCCATATCGAAGCGACTGCCGAACTTGCCGATTCTTTTTCAGGATCATGCCAATCGTCCCCCACGCTGGTGGCGAAGGCCGCAATCGCGCCGCTGGTACAGTGCGGCCTCGGGCGTCGCCTTTACGACGACCGAGTTGGCGGCGCCTTTCATAAAAAAGGGCCTGCTTCGTCCCGATTCAAACGTTTTCGCGATACCCGAGTCCACCTGCCGCTTTACGCGTGGCAGCCGCGCGCGCGCGCGCGCGGAAACGGGCTTGCATGGCGACCCCTGCGTTCTTTGGGTTGGTCATCTGAATCAGGGCAAGGATCCGCTCACCGTACTCGATGGGATTGCACGTGCCGCCGAAGCGTTGCCAGGTTTACAACTTTGGTGCGTGTTCGGAAATGCGCCGTTGCTCGCCGATGTACAACGCCGCATCCAGCGCGATTCGCATCTTGCCGGACGCGTCCATCTGCTAGGGCAGCTACCTCACGAACGCATCGAATGGTTGATGCGTGCGGCGGATTTGTTTGTATCGGGCAGCCACAGCGAAAGTTGCGGCTACGCGTTGCTGGAGGCTATGGCCTGCGGCATAACCCCGGTCGTCACCGATATTCCATCGTTTCGTGCCTTGACCGGTGATATCGGCCAACTTTGGCATTGCGGCAATTCCGACAGCCTTAGCGAGGCGTTGATCCGCGCGGCTGCAAATCGCGCTTCACCCGAGCGCGTGAGAGCGCACTTCGACAACATCTTGTCGCCGAGTGCGCTTGGCCGCCAATGGGCGGCCGCCTACGCAACGGTGATCGACACACATAGACGGAGGGCAGCGTGAAGATAGCGCTCGTCCTGCCAGGCGGTGTGGATCGCTCGGGCGAATACCGTGTGATTCCGGTGTTTCTCGCGCTGATCCGGCGCCTCGCCCAAGCCCATGAGGTGCATGTCTTCGCACTGCGGCAAGAGGCGCAGGCGGATTGCTGGCAGCTTGCCGGCGCCACCATCCACAACATTGGCGATGAGAGAACGCGCTGGCGAGCGATTGAAGCGATTCGTGTGGAACACGCTCGTGCGCCTTTCGATCTGATCCAGGCGATCTTTTCAGGGTCATGCAGCTTTGTAGCGGTGGTCGCGGCAAAGCTGTTGCGATTGCCGAGCCTGGTGCATATCGCGGGCGGTGAACTCGCCGAACTGCATGAGATTGGATACGGCGGCCGACGCAAATGGTGGAGCCGGTTACGCGAAGCGTTGGTGTTGCGTAAGGCAGATATCGTTACGGCGGCGAGTGCGCCAATCATGGATTCGTTGCGCACGCTGGGTATTCGCGGACGTCGCGTACCGCTCGGGGTCGACCTGCGTGTTTGGGCGCCGCTGGCACCACGCACACGGCAGGAAAAACAGGCTCATCTGATCCATGTTGCCAGTCTCAATCGCGTCAAGGATCAGACAACGCTTCTGCAAGCACTTTGCGAGCTACGTGGCGCGGGAATGGATTTTCGAATGGATATCGTCGGCGTCGATACGCTGGACGGCGAGATGCAAATGCTGGCGACTCGGCTTGGATTGGATGAGTGCGTTCGGTTTCTCGGCTTCAAGACGCAGACCGAGTTACGAAACATCATGCAGTCGGCTGATCTGCTCGTGATGTCGTCACTGCACGAAGCAGGCCCCTTGGTATTGCTGGAAGCTGCCGTTGCGGGTGTACCCACGGTCGGCACGAATGTGGGTCACATCGCCGAATGGTCGCCGGCCGCGGCGCTGGCTGTTCCAATCGGCGATCCGGATGCGTTGGCACGGGCTGTCCACATCGTATTGACAGACGAATCGCTGCGCTTGCGACTGGCCAGTGAAGCGCAACGCCGGGCGATCACTGAAGACGCCGATTGCACAGCACGGACATTCGAAGCGTTGTATGGGCAACTGTTGACGTCGTATCGCAGCGAGCGCTTGAAATCAGTGCTGACTCGCTAAAGCCGGCGATTCCAGCGCCGAGCGAACCACATAAAGTGTATCCATGCGCGGTATGGGTTGTGTCAGCCACATGATCATGCGGCGGCGCTGCGGCAGCGTGACCCAGCTCTTCTCCTGCAGCCACGCCTGGGTGCGCACCATATCTGCGCGCTCCTTGATCATCTCGGCATCGGGCCTGATGCGACGGCGCACATAACGCCATGCTTCGGAAAAGCTATTGGACCATTCGAGCCCAGGTACCGCGTGTAACCACAATTCCGAGCACGAAAGCTTGGTCAGCGTCTGACGCTTTGAAATCGTGCGCAGCCACATAGGGCAATCTCGCTCGGTGCGATCGAGTACCGCATCGGGAATGGCGTGGCGGTAATAGCGATCCACCAGTTGGAGCGTCGGAAAAGCCCACCATGCCGACTCGTCGCCGCGTTCTCCCCACAACACGCTCCAGTCTTCGGCCGACATGCGTGTCGCCAGCAGCGATATGTCGTTGAGGTGAATAAGGCGCGCGCTTCGATGGCATAAATTGCCCGAAGCATGCAGAAGCAGATGGCTCATCATCGCCCCGAGCGACGGATATGCGTTCAAGCCGGGCTTTGGATCGCGCGGAAAGATGCGATGCGTGATACCGATCGTGGAGACCGGCAAGCGCTCCTGAATATGCGTGTGCAATTCGATATTGATGGGGGTATCGCGGTGTTCGCCAAGGCTGAAACACGGCTCACCCGCGACGGGTTTGAATGCACGATGCTTCCACTGCTTGAACGATTCCTCGTAACCCAGTTGGCATAGCAACACCGACATGTTGGCCGCGTCCTCTTCACACACCAACAAATCGATGTCGGCCATGGGCCGCTCGCCGGGTGCATACAGACCCATCGCGTGAAGCGCCGATCCCTTCAGCGGGACAACCACGATTCCCGCGGAGCACGCCTTCTCATCGATCTGCTGCAGCAACGAAACAATGCGCCGATGGCGTAGCTCGACATGTTCGCGCTGTTCGGCGAGAAACGCCTGCCAGCCAGCGTGTTGCCACCGCGAAAACTGACTCAGCAGTGGCGACACGCCGTGTGCTGCCGCCGTCGCCATCGCAAGCTGCCATTGAAGGTCATTCCAGGTAGGCGTTGGATTGCCCGGCCGCGCCTGCGCAAGTTCGCGGGCTAGCGCCTCCGTCGCGACCCGCAGGCCGGCCTTAACCGTTTTGAGCGGTGGCAGCATGCTGCGGTTCCCTTAAATGCAAAGCGGCCGTGGGGTGTTCGGTGCGATGTGCACCCTCGACGGCGATCAACGCATCCCATTGCGCATCCAGTTCGGCCACCGCCGCGTTGTAACGATCCGGCTCTTGCGAGTGTTTCGATTGCTGGATCGTCACCTGCTCGTGGAGAAGGTTGCGTATTTGCCGATAGAAGTCGGAGTCGTACGCGCCGCGGAACATCATGGCCAGGTCGTCGCTGTCCTGCCAATGGGTTTTCTTGCCAAGCTGCGCTTTGACTTTTTCGTAAAACTTCGTGCCCGGCAATGGGTAGGAAACACTCACGCCAATATCATCGGGCGCGGCCCTGGCGATCAGTTCGCGCGTTGCGAGCAGGTCATTGAGCTGTTCGCCCAGGTATCCGAGCTGAATAAAGAAGCCGACGCGAATGCCGCGACTTCCCAGGCGTTCCCTTGCTGCAATCAGCTCCGCGACATTCGTGCCCTTGGTCATGGCATCGAGCACGCGTTGGCTGCCGCTTTCGGCACCGATCCATGCTTCGGCGCATCCGGCTTTTTGCAACGCATTGGCCATGCGTTCGCTGATCAGGTCAGCGCGCGTCTGGATGGTGAACGGAATCGATCCGTCGGATTCGTCCAGATACTGGGCAAACTCCGCGACCCAGTCGACGTGAAAACCGAAGATGTCGTCGGCCATCCAGATGTGATCGGGTTTGAAGGTTTGCTTCAGGTACGTCATTTCCGCAGCCATGTCCTGCGCACTGCGTTGTTTGTAGTGATTTCCCCAAATGGGTTTCGCGCACCAATTGCAACGGAAGGGGCACCCGCGCGATCCAGCCATGTTCAGGCTGAAATAGCCATGGCGGTCCAGCCACATCGCGCGATACTTTTCGATGTCGACGAGATCCCACGCAGGGCGAGTGACCAGTCTCGGATCAGGAGGCTGTACGCCAATGCGTGTGATGTGCGTTTGTTCGCTCAAAACCGAAGCGACACCCGCGATGCCGGACACCCACGTTGCGTTATCGATCGTCGGCTCGCGATCCAACCGCTCCATCAGCGCGGCGAGTGCCGCGATGCCTTCGCCGATAAGCACAACATCGGCGCCCGCACCAAGGAACGCGTCGGGCTGATCGGAAGCATCGGAACCCGCAACGATCACGCGCGCGCCCGCCGCATGCGCTTTGGCGATCATCTGACACGCCGCCTCGCGCATGCGGGCCAGGCACATCTTGGTCAGGAAGTTGAAGTTGTCTTCGTAGAGCAATACGACATCCGGTTGCGCCGCATGCACGGAAGCGTCGTAGTCTTCGACGCCTTCGGCGAGCATGGCGTCGAACAGCGTGACGTCATGGCCCATCTGCCGCAGCAGTGCGGCGACGTGAATCGTGGCCAGCGGCGGGTAGGGTTTGCCACGTTCCCACTGTTTTCGGTCATACGTGAGTAGGTAGGAGTGGCCGACCTGAATTTTTAGCATTGCGAGAGCGCCTTGAGCGATACCCTGGATAGCCATGCAATGCCGTCGCCGACAGCACAGTCGCTTCAGCGTTCTTCATTGCATGGCAGTAAGTGCCGTCAAGTCGATTCGCGGTTGCTTGGTGCAACGATCCCGGCGTGCCTTTCGGGGAGAAGCGCGGGCAACCTTCAGGTGGAAACAGGGCACTCACGGGCAAAACCACGAGGATTAGCCGCGTGCCGGATTGTGCAGAATTGGAATCCATCCGGCAGAGCGTCCCGGAGTACGAAGATCACGCCGATCTTGTCGCCGATCCATTTTTCGAGCGTTTGGGCACTACGCGCTGTCTCAGCAAGCAGATACTCGGCGGCCGCTTTTTTTTCAGCAGTCAAAACGACGCGCTGCTGGATCTCGTGGAAACGACATACGGTGGTTTGCCCGGTTACGTCCTGTCAGGCGACCCATCGGAATTTCACGTCGAGCTGCGGCTTGTACCTCGCGCGCATCGTGCCACCCGCACGCCGCCTCTTGTGCAGATGCAGTCGGGCGCGGGGCTGCTATGCGGTGTCATGGACGCGTCGAATTACGTCGTGTTGATGCCAGCTCAGCGCAAGGCGCTGATCGTGGCCTCCGAAGACATGCTGATCGAGCCCTATCATCTGCGCTATGAGCTAATCGAATTCGCGGTCTTCGCGCTCGCTACGCGCGGCATGGGTCTGGTCCCGTTGCATGGCGCGTGCGTGGGACGAGATGGACGGGGCTTGCTGCTGCTGGGCGCAAGCGGTTCGGGCAAATCGACACTGGCATTGAACAGCTTGTTGCATGGCCTCGATTTCCTGGCTGAAGACGCAGTCTTCGTACAATCCGATGATTTATTGGCCACGGGCGTACCCAACTATCTGCACGTGAGGGCAGACGCGCTGCCGCTTATCGAAGAAGAATACGTACGGCGCTGGATATGTTCGGCGCCTGTCATCCGTCGGCGTAGCGGTGTGGAAAAGTTCGAGATCGATCTGCGAACCAGCCTGGGGCGCTTGGCTGAAGCGCCCATGATATTGAAGGGAGCGGTGTTTCTTTCCGCTCAACCCGTTGACGGATCAAATGCGTCGCTAAAGAGGCTGCCGAGCGACAAAGCTGTCGCGCGACTCGACGCAGATCAACCGTACGCAGCCGGACAACCCGGCTGGCAAGCCTTCACGCGGCAATTGGTGGAGACGGGTGTGTATGAATTGCGCCGTGGCCGGCATCCACAGGCATCCGTGGACGCACTGCTGCCGCTACTCGCATGAATCAAACGGCAACCTTCTGTATGAACAAGCGCGCGACTGAAACGAGCTTTCGGTCATGACAGCCCCTTCGTCTTCAGCAAAAAATCAATGGCGCTTGTTGGCGCAAACACTCGATCAAGTGAGCCTCGCGAAGATCGTCGCATACGTTCTGTTGTCTTTAGGCAGCGCATTGACCGGCAGCCTAGCCGCGGTGTTATTAGTTCCCCTGGTTCAACCGGGACATGCGTTGCCGATCATCTCCAGGCTGTTCCATGTAGAGGCGAATGTCTATGTGGATGCAGCCGTTTTCGCCGTAATAACAGCCGCTTTCGCCATCTTGCGATGGGCAACCACTCGATTGGCGGCAAGTCTATCAAGCTCCTATAGCCTGACACTGCGTCAACGTGTTCACGCGAAGCTTATCGACGCCCCACTAACTTCCCTCGCAGACGCGACGTCTGCAGAGATCGCCAACGTACTTACTTACAACGTCGAAGTGATCACGCAAGGCTTCAACGCGTTACTGCTTTTGCTGGCAGCTGGTTTTACCTGTCTTGTCAGCATTTGTTTCGCGCTGTGGTTTTCTCCAACGCTGGTGCTGGCTGCGCCGTTGCTAGCGGTGTTTGGCCTGATAGCCGCGCGTATCAGTAGTCGCGAGCAATCGCTTGTGGGGCGGCAGTACGTGGCCGATTTGACGCGACTGTTTTGGCACAGCGAAGATTTCCCGCGGCGTCTTCGCCATGTTCGTTCCTTTCAACGGGAAGCCTCTGAAAAGGCCAGTTACGGCGCGATCTCTGCGCAATTGGCGCAAGGTTATCGTCATCAGCTAAACATCATTGCGTCCGGAAGACTGATACTCGAGCTGCTGGCAGCCATCGGCGTCGCCTCGCTGTTTATTCTCGCCTATCGATTGCACGGCGTTGATCAATCGTCCCTGATCGCCGTCTGCCTGTTGTTGGGTCGCTTGCTGCCCTACCTGGTCTCAACGCGCCAAAGCTTCCAGCAATTGCATGTGGCAGCTCCCGCGTTCGAGCTCTGGCAGAAGTATGTACATCTTGTTCCGGAACACACGTCGGCGTCAGTTGTTGAGGAGAAGCTCGAGAACGACACGTTGTTTATCGAACGAATGCGGATAACACCGCCCTCCATGGGTATCGAGATCCGCCATTTCCCGCTGGTTCCCGGCGAACTGACCTTGATCTGCGGCGATTCCGGTATCGGCAAGAGCAGTCTGATCGACGTGCTGGCCGGCATGATGAAACCGGAGGCCTTTGTGGCAAGCGTCAACGGCCGCTCCCTCGATTTTTCCGAATATCGAGAACGCGTAAGCAAAGGCGCGTACGTCAGCCAGAACGTGCGCCCATGGCAGAACTCGATACGCGACAGTCTGCTTTGGGCGGCGCCGAACGCTACCGACGAGATGCTATGTTCGGCATTGAGCGACGTCGGCCTTGGAAAGCGCTTAAGTGAATCGCGCCACAAACTCGATACGGCGCTGAATAATTCCTCGAGCCGCCTTTCCGGAGGTGAGCTGCAGCGCTTGCTGCTCGCCCAGGTCATTCTGAGAAAACCCTATCTGGCACTGCTTGATGAAGCGACGAGCGCGCTGGATGTGAAATCGGAATTGGACGTGCTTTCCGCATTGAAGCGTCGACTTCCGCAGACCATCATCGTTGTGGTGTCGCATCGAAACGGCATTGCGTCCATGGCGGATCAGTGCCTCACCATCGACGAAAATCGTGAGGCAAGCATTGTCCGGAAAGAAGACTCAAAGCGCTCGGCGCTCCAGAACTAAGAAGCAACCTTCCCCGATTTAACGGTCACTCACTCGGACAAGACCCCGTCAGCCTGCGCTTGAGGGACGCCAAACGCGCGTCGACGCTATGCATACTGGAGAGCAGTACCACACCGTCATTCTGAACTCTAGGCGAGATCGCCTGGTGCGCGAGAGGTTTCAGAACATGGCGCTGAAGCTACTGGGCAAAGGTGCGGATGTTCTGGACTTTGGTGCCGGCACCGGCATTGACGCGAAGGCTTACGCCGCTCACGGACACCCGACGTTCGTGTATGAACCGTCGGAGGCGATGCGTGAGTACATGGAGCATCATTGCAGCGACGAAATCGCCCGCAAAACGATTACCAAAGTGGGCTCGCCGCTCGCGTGTACAGTGCAAGCCGTTACGGCAAACTTTGCGGTACTCAATCACATTGCGGATCACCAGGTACTTTTCGAGGAATTCTCGCGTGTGGTTCGCCGCGATGGATTTGTGCTGATCAGCATGCTCAATCCGTATTACCTCGGCGACGCGCGTTACGGCTGGTGGCGGTCGAATCTCATAAATCTTATGCGTCGCGGCCGCTATGCGATCGCGAGTGAGAGTCACATCCATCGCTTTACGCCGCGCGTCGTTGCGCGGGCGGCCGCACCCTATTTCCGGCTGGAGCGTGTCACACCGCGTGGTTTTGGCATGGCCACGCATCTCTACATGTTTTTGCTATTTCGGCGGACCTGACATGTGGAAAGATTGGATCAGACCGTTCGTGCGTCCATTGCCGCAATGGTCCACGGTTGCCATTGCCCCCACGTCGCGGGCGGTTACGGCCACCCTGCATGGGGACGACGCCTCGGTGGATGTCACCGCGGACCACACCGTGGCATCGCTCAAACCGTTGGTGATCGCGACCAGCGTTGATGCTGGAGAACGTCCTTTACTCGAATACACGGACAGTACGACGCAGAGGTTGCTAGGCGTTTTGCATCTTGTGCGAATGGCACCCGTCACCACCGATAAAGCGTCTATTTCGCTCTATCAGGTTGAAGGGGGCGAGCATTACTGCCTCAGCTGGCTACGGCGCTCGTGGAACGCGTGGCTTCAGAACCGCCTGATGTTGAAAAGCCGTGCGCCGCATCACCTTGCGATGGACCCTTCCGCCGTACAGCAGCTGATGACGGCGTATCTGCATCCACGGCCGGTTGTCCTTGTCTCGCTCGATGCGCCGGGCCATCAAAACATCTTTCCGATGGATTTGATCGGGCCGCTCGAGCGCAGCGGACTTTTTTCCCTCGCACTGCGCAGCACTAATGTTTCAGAACCCGTCATGCGCGAAGTGCGGCAGGTCGCTTTGTCCAGCATTCCCGCTGCGATGAAGAATGTCGTTTACAAGCTTAGCGAACATCATAAGCAACCACTGTCGGACTGGAATGCGCTTCCTTTTCCAGTGCGGACGTCGCGCGAATTTGGTATTCCTGCCGTCTCCTCAGCGCTACATATTCGTGAGTTGGCTGTTTTGCATAGCCAAACCATCGGTTCGCACACATTTTTCCTCTGCCGCATCGCCTCTGACGAAGATTTGGCAGAGGGACTCCAGCTGCATCACACGGCGGGCTTTCATCAAGCTTATCGCCGCAAGCGGAACATGCCTTTTGCAGAGGTTTAAGTCGATCTAGCATGCACGCTCTAGCGTGCGCGACCTTGCAGGCATTCGGATGCGCAGCAACCCCTTGCGCGCCCAGGAAGAAATCGGAGCTTCGACGTAACGAAACGTCAGCCATGCAACGATCACTGCAAGCGCCGGACGCGTTATAAAAAGCAATGCATTGGATACTTCGTGCGCGATGGGAATGGCGCCGATGACGCGCTGCGCAACTTCAAAGACGTAAACGTGGACCAGATAGAGCGAATAGGAGATATTTCCCAGCCACACAGACCACGAGGGCACATTGATCGCGCCGACTTTTGCCAGCATTCCAACCCCAAAAAACAAGATGGCCATGGGTAGAGCCCATCCACGAGGACCAAAGAAGTTTACTAAGCCGATGCGATGCCACCCTATCAACAACAGCATCGTAGACACCACAACCGCTGCATAGATCACCCAAACGCGACGGAACTTGAAGTCAGCGACATAGAGCCATCCGGCGATCATGCCAATAATGAAATCCCAGACGATGGGATTGATGGCAAGGTTCGCATACCTGCACCATTCCACTAGTGGTTGCGAAGCGACATTCAGACTGTAGTTTCCGCGAAGTAGCGGAATGGCCACCAGCGTCAAGACAAACCATGCAGTCATGACCACATAGCGCCATCGCCCGAAAAGCATGCACGCGGCGAACAACATGTAGAAATAGCACTCGAAGCACAACGTCCACGCGACACCCGCGGCCATCTGAAAATAAATGCCCGACGCGCCTGGATTGTGCGGAATGAAAGCCAGCCCCTCCAGATAGGGAAGCACAACGGAGGGATCGAAAAAGCCATGCACGCCGTGTTCCACCAGAAGCGCTACGGGTGTCACCACCGCGAACAATGGCCATATTCTGGACGCCCGCTTGGCTATGAACCGCCATGCGTACGCCTTGCTCCCGTCGAAGTTCCGGGTGGTGAACATCATCAGAAAACCACTGATGATGAAGAACAGATCCACGCCCATGCCCAAAGGCAATAGCACGTGATCCGCGACGACTTTTCCCGACGCGGTGTCCATCAACACGCTGCGGCTGTGCACCATCACGACCATGAACGCCGCGGCACCCCGCAGCGCTTGAACCCATTCCAGCTTGTTCTCTTGCGCCACCATCCAGGTGAGTGCTTACTTGCACCTGTTTCGGTTGAGTCGGTGCCGCCTTTGCAGATGCAGCAGATCAACCGATAGCGGCGGTACGGGGAATTCCAGAAACATCGGGCGTTACAAGTGGTTGATCGACCGTATCGCCGCTCAACCTCGTGGCGGTCATCGAAGTGCGCGAGCAGAAGCGATCGTACCAATGGGACAAGCGAGGGCGTGTCGCCTGGAAGACGTAGACGTTTCGGAATGCGATCCAGCTCAATGCCGTGGCGAGCGCGATATCGCCGATATCCACATTTTCTTCGTTTGCAATGTTTGCTTCCAGATAGTCGCAAGAGGCGATGACCTTCTGCAGATAACCTTCGAGCAAAGGTGGCCATCGCACCGCTTCAGGGCGCCGCTCCATCTCCCATCTCACGGCGATGCCCGCATCGGCGAGCCCGGTGGCGATGGCCTGGTTGCGTAGCGCCCGAAAGCGAACAGCCGGTGTAGACGGAATGAGCTTTCGGCCCTCGTGCAGGCCGTCCAGGTACTCGCAGATCACGTTTGAATCGAACAGTACCGTTTGATCGTCGCAGATCAGCACCGGCACCTTCCCGAGCGGATTGAGCGCAAACACCTCTTCATTGCGCTGTACGGGGCTGGTTTCGTGGTGAACGACTTCGATTCGATCGGCAAGCCCGGCTTCATGGGCAAACACGAGAACTTTTCGCGCATAGGGCGAATGGGATTGGTACAGAAGCTTCATGAGGCAGTCACCGTGAGCTGTTCCAGCAACGGGCTATGTTAGAGTCCGCGCAAGCGGCCAGACCGCGCCTTTTGGCAATATCGCGCGCCTTTTCCCTGCCTTGAAGTGTCATCACGCATAAATATCTATGGAACTGGACAAGCTCGATCGACGCATCCTCGCCATCCTGCAGAAGGATGCGCGCCGGCCCGCGGAACTGATGGGCGCCGACGTCGGGTTGTCTGCCTCGGCCGTGCAGCGCCGCATCGCCCGCATGCGCGAAGAGGCGGTGATCACCGCGGAAGTGGCGCTGGTCGATCCCAAGCAAGCCGGACGACCCTTGACCATGATCGTGGACGTCGAAGTGGAACGAGAGCGGCCCGAGTTACTGGCGAGCCTCAAGCAATGGATCGCTGCCGAACCCTGTATACAGGAAGCGTGGTACGTGACGGGGGCCGGCGATTATGTGCTGATCGTCGTAGCGCGTGACGTCGACGACTTCGAAGCGCTGATGCAACGATTGGTCGTAGATAACGCCAACGTTCGCCGTTTCCAGACCAGGGTGGCGTTGAGTACACTCAAACGAGGCATGTTTGTGCCGATGGATATCTCGCCTTGAACAATCCGGTTATTCCAAACCGTCATGCATTCGATGAGCTCTTCGCGCGCGAATGGGCGATCTCGCAACGCGAGGAACACGACATCAGCGTTCTGATGGTCGATATCGACAGATTCAGCCAATACAACGATGTTTATGGGCACGCCACCGGCGATCTATGCGTCGGCACAGTCGCCCGATTGCTCGCCGGATCGTTACGTCAGCCATCCGACTTCATCGGTCGTTATGACGGGGCGACATTCGTCGTGCTGCTTCCCGCCACGCCGATCGAGGGGGCGGAAAGAGTGGCCATTCGCATGAGCAGGGCGATTTACGACGCGGATCTGTTGCACATCCAGGGCATTGGCGGCCGAGTCACCGTAAGCATCGGCGTCGCTTCGAAACGCGGGGACGACGAGGTGGCCAAAACGCTGCTCGATCGCGCCGATGCAAATCTTCACTACGCGAAATCGCAAGGACGTAATCAGTACTGGATGGGTTGACGCTGCATACGGGGCAACACCGATCACCGCGGTTTTTTGGCGGTATACGCAGCGGGCAGGCGGGACTGATTGGCAAGTCTCATCCAGGTGGGTTGCTATGTTCGGAATCCTTACTGACCTGGAAAAATGTCTGGAACGGATTGACCCGGGCGCGCATCGCCGCATCAAGGGCCTGCGCCTTGTCACCGCTTATGGGATTGCCCTGGCGTTTGGGACGCTCCGAGATGTCAGCGCACATATTCCGTCGAATCTTTCGCTCGGCGTTCTGGCAGGAAACTTCGCTCTGTGGGCCAGCGTTTCCGGCATTGGGATTGGCGGCTGCATCGTTTCTTTTTCCCTTGCGCGCCGTCCCCGAGAAGCACAACGTTCCTTGTAGCGTTCTGCGTGCCTTTCGTATATTTGCCCATGCGAATCGGAAAGCTGCATCGCGATTTGGAAAACGCACGGTGCGTGATCTCGCAAGAATGCTCTCGACTTAAGGCATCTTGCGAGGCAATCCATGGATATCGACTTTGTAGAGCAGCTGGTGTGCTCCGATTGCGGCCTCGTCTACGGCGTGATGCTGGTATTCAACGACGGCCACGGCCCAGATAGAACCTGCCCGCGTTGTGGCGCGAGCGATGGCGCCATCTCGCCGCTTGAATGCATTTACCACACCGCACAGGCGTCGCTGATCCGCTTCTGATCGCGCGGCATATCCCCACTTTACGGCCGCGCTTCGCGAGATGCGTGGCAAGACGGCGTGCGAAACGTGCTTCGCCATTCCGGAGTTTTCTCATGAAGATGCTTCCCTTCGCCGCACTGCTGCTTTTCGCGGGTGGCGTCAGCGCGACATCGTTGAACGCGCCGCAGATTCAAGTGCATCGGACGATTACCGCCGACTATCGCTGCCCAGGCGGGCAACGCTTTCGCGTGACGTATCTCAACGCAAGCAATGGCCAGAGTTTCGCTGTGGTGCCGTATCGCGGCAACCCGATGCTGCTGGTCAGCACGATGGCTGCCGACGGCGCGGCCTATCAGGCCGACTCCCTTACGTGGAGGATCAAGGGTCGTGGCGCGACGCTTGTCGATGCGCGCGTCGATGCCGGCAAGCCGGTTTTGGAAGGATGTACGACGGACTGACGAGTCACCCAGGCAACGCATCGCAACGGCGCCGTTCGATTACGAAATTCGGTGTGGCTACGCGAAAAAGCCCCTGCTTTTCGGAAAGATCGACGGCCGTCCGACGCTCAAAATAAACCCCGAAGTCGATCAACGAGATTTCAATCTGTGCAGTCCTTTGCACTCAACCCTTGGAGAACCATCATGAGCAAGAAAAGTTTTGTACTGGGTGTTGCGCTGGCTTCCACGGCTTTGTTCGGTTGCGCCACGATGGCGCAGGACCGTCCGTATGTGGACATCGGCTGGCACCACGGCAACCTGAAAAATGCGCAGGAAAACATCGTTGCTGCATTCCAGTACATCCAACTGGCGCAGCGCGATAACGACGGCCAACTCGGCGGTCACGCCGCACGCGCCAAGGAATTGCTGACACAAGCCAACGAAGAATTGCGTTTGGCGGCAGACGTTGCGAACGCCGAAGGTCGTTGAGCAACGACGCCCGAAATACCCTTCCCCCTTTGCCGGATATTCGACATCGCTCCCGATGCCGGTATCCGGCTTTTTTTATGACTCATCATTTAAAGAACGTGCATCTCAGCGAATGAACACACATAATCGCCGCAGATATTGCGCGCCTGGGTGTGCGCAAGGGACATATCCGTTCGATCGCCGTCGGGAGCGCTAGACATGCAGTTCCGGCATTTGCGTTACTTCGCAAAGATCGTCGAGGCAGGAAGCTTTTCCCGCGCCGCGGCGCTCATCCATATTGCCCAGCCCGCACTGAGCAAACAGATCGCGGAATTGGAAGACGAGTTCGGTGTGACCCTGCTCCATCGCAGCGCACGCGGCATTACGCCGACCGTCGCGGGCGAAGTGCTCTATCAGGAAGCGCTCAAGCTTATGCGACAGGTCGACAATCTGCCGGCCATCGTGCGCTCTTCGCAGGGCGATGTGCAGGGCGTTGTGTGTTTCGGCATGGCATCGACCATGGCCCCCGCGCTCACCGGCAAAATGCTGGAAATCTGCCGCAATACGCTGCCGAAAGTGACATTGCGCTTCGTTACCGGCGACAGCCTCACGCTGCGCGAAAAAGTGGCCGCGCGCGCCATCGATATCGCGATCGTGTTCGAAGACGAACCGGAAGGCGGCTTCACGCGCGAAGTGCTGTTCCGGCAGCGGCTTTATCTGGCCAGTCCCAAAGGTTCGGCGCGAGCGTCATCCATCTCGTTGCAGGAAGTCGCGGCGTTGCCATTGGTATTGCCGACGCCTACGAATGTCTTGCGTCGACTGATCGATCGCGTTTTTGCACAAGCGAACATCACGCTGGCACCGATTGCCGAATCGGACCTCTTCGACGTGATGATGTCGGCCGTCGAAACAGGTCTAGGCCACGCCATCTTGCCCAAAGGCGATTTCTCGGACGTGCTGGGTCATCAGGACATTGCGACTACGCCGATCGAACCGCCGGTTTACATGACCGCCTGCCTGGTCAGCGCACAGGACGCGCCATTGACCCAGGCCGCCCTGGCCATCGAGGCCTCCCTGCTGACCTTCATCCGCGGCCAGCTGGAGGAAACGTCCTTCAAGGGCGCCGAATGGGTGGATCCCGAGCACCCATAGCCGGCCGTTATGGCCGCATAGCGAAACAGTATTTTCGCTTGGCACGGAAAAGTCGCACTCTACGCTGCATCGCACAACACGTGGGCCGGTCGGCCCCCGGCGATTCCAGCAACCCGATAGGCCGTACCCGCCAAAGCACCCGTCCAAGTCGCCGCTTCGACCTATCGCACTCCCTCTTTTGATTCGAACCGGCGCAGTCGTGCCGGAACGGAGACGTCATGTCCTGTGTCACCCAACAACGCAAGAACAAGGTACTCGCCACTCACGCCGCTTCGGCTACGCGCGATCTGTTGAACCGCGTGGCAGCGAGCCCGGACTGGCAGGAAAAGGTTATGCATCGCAGCGAGCGCCCGTTGAAGATTGCTGTCTCGCTCTGGACGCATGATGCAGACAGCCGTGGCGATTGCGAGATCACCATGCCACGCGATGCCTACACGGTAGGCATCCTGCTGGACGATACGCACGTTTGCCTGGATGCCGATGCACAGCGCGTGATCGACGCGTCGCTCGAAGCAGGCACGTGCTACGTCAGCCGCCCCGGCGAAACGGTACGTGTGACGTGTCCGCGCGGTTACAAGGCACTGCATCTGCGTATTCCGACCCAGCTGCTCTGGTTCAGCGCCGAGGCGGAACATGCGTGCACGGCACTCGAAGGCCGCTCGATCGGCCCAGTGAAGGACGGTTTGCTGCTACAACTCGCACGCACGCTCACCGATATGGTCGACAACGGCCAGAACACGACGTTTGCCGAACAGATCGTCGACATGCTGGTCGATTGCATCCGCCGCCTGCGTGCGGAGAACGCCACCGTCGCCCGCATATCGCGCAAGACGACGCTGCCCAACTGGCGCCTGCAGCGCGTGGATAGCTACGTGAAGTCGCATCTATCCGAATCGATAACGTTGTTGGATATGGCGAACGCCGCGGGCCTGTCGCCGATGCATTTCGCTGCGCAGTTTCGCGCTGCCACAAGCTATCGTCCGCATCACTACTTGCTGCTATGCCGGCTGGAACGGGCGAAGGAATTGATGACCGATGTGTCGCGCTCGATGCTGGATATCGCGCTGGAAGTAGGCTTTCAAACGCAGGCGCACTTCACTACGGTGTTCAAGCGTCTTACCGGTAAGACCCCGAGTGTATGGCGCGACGATATGCTGGAAGCGCGTTTACGCAAGATTGCTTGAATCTCGCACTGGTCAGAAAGGCACCCACGATGAAAACGGCACGCTTGAACACACTGCTCGCAAGTCTGCTGCTCATAGGCCCGGCGGCTGCGCAGGTCGCCAGTTACGACTGCGCAAACGCGGCCACCTCAACCGAGCGTGCGATCTGCGCATCCCCATCACTGGGCCGCAAGGATGTGATGGTCACCACGTACTACGATCTACTCTTGCATTTGAAGCCCGCGACGGCCGGCATGGCATACCGCGAGTTCGACGATCGGCTGCGCAACGAACAGCGACAATTCCTCGCCACGCGCAACGCGTGCGGCGCCAACACAAGCTGTCTTGAAAAGAGTTACGACGATCGGCTCGCGGTATTGCGCAAAACCGTCGGCCGCAATGCCGCTGTCGTTTTCGACCGGCCCACCACGCCCTAGTTGAAAGCGCTTCCGCACGAATCGGGCGCTTGTTGTCCATCGAAGCGGCCAGCCATCCATGCCACGGCGGCCAATGCGCTATCCGCACCCGCCAAGCCATGCTTCACACCCGGCATCGACATGTACTGCACTTTGCTTCCTGCGCGACACAGTCGCTGCACATAGGCTTGCGTGACAGCGGGAAGCACCAGGCGATCCGCATCGCCTTGTGCGACGAACACGGGAATATCCGGCGGCAACGTCCCAGAGATATTTTCCAGCAATAGCGAATGCCACGGTTCCACTTGCGTGATGTCGTCCACACGCAAAAACTGCTCGCGCAACGGCCGTTGTGACCGGCTGCGCTCCAGCATGTCCAAGGGTGATTCGATGCATTCATTGGACAACGCATCGACCGCGGGCATGGCGCCCGGCTCGATGACGTTATTCAGTGGAAGATGGAACACTTTCGACCATGACCACAGCGTCATCGCGGTGATGTTTCGCCCGCCGTCCGTATCGGCATCGTCGCGCAGCAAGGTTTGCAGATCCGTCGCAGGTGCTGCCACCGCGACGCCGACGAGCTGCAACTCCGGCGCATACTCTTTCGCCAGCGCGCCAGCGAACAACGCTGCCTGACCTCCCTGCGAGTGGCCCCACACGGCGTAACGATCTCCCGCGGCGGCTTGCGGCATGTTACGCACCGCGCGCACGGAATCGAGCACCGCACGCGCCTCGCTGTTTCCGACCAGATACGGATGCGGTCCGGGCGTGCCAAGCCCCGGATAGTCCGTCGCAACAACAATGTATCCGCGCCGCACCATATCGCGCAGGCCCATCATTGTTTGGAACACGAAGCGCGCTTGCGATGGTGCGCAATCCGACACGACACCCGTGGTGGGATGTGCCCAGGCAATGATTGGCCGACTGCCTTTCGGCGGATCTCCCGCCGGAATCACCACGACACCCGATACGAGGATCGGTTGATTCGACGGATCGGTGGAACGGTAAAGCACGCGATACGCCGACGCGCCTAACGGCGCGCCACGCATCGGCTCCATACGCACGATGGAACCGGGCATGCCCGGCATGCTTTCCGGTGGGGCTTGATAAAACGCCGGGTCTACACGCGCCGAGGTCACCGGCGCAAACGCGACGGCGCCAACGGCAACCAGCGCGGCACTCAGCGCACCAGACAATAATTTGCTCCTGAGTCGCAACATGATGTTTTGCTGTAACCGGCGACGTTCAGGCTTTGATCGCGATCACTAGCGCAAGACAGCAAGCGCCGACGATCGTCATGATCAGCCCCGCGATCGAGAGGCCGTTCGCATAGCGCGCGAAGCGAACGCAATGCATCGTTGTACGCGTGCGCCATGCGAATTTCGCCAGCAATGCGGCCGCTACATAGAGCAGTGCATTAACGGCGAGCAGCCCGTCGATCGCGACGCGCTCCGCGCTGATCCTTGCCACGGCGTGAAGCACACCGAACACCATCACGCATATTGCGAGCGTCGCTGCCGGCGACACGAAGATGGGCACTCCTTTGTCGATGCGCTGGCGCGAAACAACTTGCGATGTCTCATGACGATTCATGACTATGGCTCGCATACTTCTGGCTTCAAGGCGTGCGTGTCCGTTCCGCATTCGGCAGTCCGATGCGAAGCGATGGGTTGTGGGAAGTGCGCCGGTCCGGATCACGTATCCGAAACACTCATCCGGATAACGCGCCCGAACCGGCGCGAGGACAAAGCCCTCCGTGGCACCTTTCTTTCCATGAGCAACCGTTTGCCGGATACATCCGTTATCCGATCCGACCGACGTCGGCATGGCATCTCCGGCCAGGGCCTGCAGGCGCTGTTGCGACGCTCATGCAGGTCTTCATTTCGTCGTCCACGGCGCCATTATCCGGACTCGCGTTCGGCGGCTTTTTCACATAAGCCGACCTTATTTCCAGATCGAACGATTGGCGTGGATCAGGCGGCGTGAAAAGCGATCAAGCGGCTTTCGGCGCGATGTGGGGATATGTCAGTTCGCCAAAGGCTCGGCGATGGGCTGGCGCGCGCCAAACGCCGCGCCCGCAGATGCTGCCACGATGGCTGCGATGGCCAGCCATTGCAGCGTGCCCAATTGCTCGCCCAGAAATACCATGCCTGCCACTGCAGCAATCGCTGGCTCCAAACTCAACAGCACACTGAAGGTTCGCGCATGCAAGCGAGTCAGCGCGATCATTTCCAGCGTATATGGCAGCGCCGAACTCAGCACTGCGACGCCCAGTCCCAGCGGCAACAAGGCTAGCGAGAACATCGCGGTGCCGGCATGGACAAACCCGACTGGCACGGCCAACAGCGCGCCGATGGCAATGCCCAGCGCCACTGCGTCTCCGCCAAAGGCGACACCCGCTTTCTGTCCAAACAGGATGTACAGCGCCCAGCCTACGCCGGCGGCGAGCGCGTAGAGCACACCGATCGGATCGAGCGCATGCGCGTGTCCGTGCAACGGTAACAACAGGAACAAACCAATCACTGCCAACGCGATCCACGCGAAATCCAGCAGCTGACGCGAAGCAAACAGCGCGATGGCCAGCGGCCCGGTAAATTCAAGCGCGACCGCAATGCCAAGCGGTATCGTGCGCAGCGCCATGTAAAACACCATATTCATCGCGCCCATGGATAACCCGTAACCCCATAACGCACGCCAGTTGGCGCTACGGCGCGCGGTGCGCCAAGGGCGCCGCACCGCCAGCATCATCAGTGCACCCAAGCCCAATCGAAACGCGGTGGCGCCCTGCGCGCCGACCTGCGAGAACAAATGTTTTGCGATGGCCGCGCCGCATTGATACGACGCCATGGCGATCGTCAGCGCGCCGATAGCGAGCAACACCGGAGCCAACGAAGACCGTGATGACATGTCGAAACCAGGTGCTGGAGAGGGGTGTCTTATGATGCCTTTATGCCGCTTAAAAAGCGCATGGACCTTGCGACACTGCTGACGTCTTGTGACAGTAGCTTTCCCGATTTTCAGACATCAATGCGAAGTGCTTGCAGCATCGTTCAACGTTTTGACGAAATCGACGAATGCACGTAGTGGCGCGGGCATGAGGCGTCGACTCGGGAAATAAAGAAACGGTCCACTGAAGCGCGGCCACCACGGCTCGAGAAGGGGCTCCAATTTGCCGCTATCGAAATACGGGCGCAGCCAATCCTCAAACAGATAGATAACGCCCGTGCCGGCCACTGCGGCTTCAACGCCAAGATCGGTTGCTGCTCCGATCTGCACGACCAGCGGCCCCGATGGCTCCAGTTTGACGAGTTCGCCGTCGCGCTCGAATTCCCACGCGTTGATCATCCCGCTACTGAAGCGGCCGCGCAGGCAGGCGTGTGACAGCAAGTCGCGCGGATGCTCGGGCCGGCCATGGCGATCGAGATATGCAGACGACGCAGCAAGCGCGAAGCGTTGTTCACGCGGCCCGATCGGAACGGCGATCATGTCTTGTTCCAGCCGCTCGTCGTAACGAATACCTGCATCGCAGCCGGACGCGAAGACATCGACGAAACTGTCTTCGGCAATGATTTCCACCTGCACGTCGGGATACGCAGCGAGAAACTCCGGAAGGATCGCCGGCAACACCAAGCGTGCGGCGCTTACCGGCACGTTGAGCCGCAACGTACCGATGGGTGTCTGGCGTGCACTGTTGACGACATCCAGGGCCGATTGCACTTCTGCCAATGCGGGGCCGAGACGATCGAGCAACCGCTTGCCCGCTTCGGTGGGTGCAACGCTTCGCGTGGTGCGATTGAGCAACCGCACACCCAGTTGCGTCTCGAGCCGGCGAACCGCTTCGCTCAAGCCCGAAGGACTCATATCCCCTGCCCGCGCAGCGTCCCGAAAGCCCCCGGCGCGAGCCACGGCGATAAAAGCGTTAAGGTCGCTGAGGTCGACGTTCATTGTTCGCTATTTCGCACGGCCCGTGCGGATTGTGCGCTCTTATCGTGCGGTCCGACAACGCGTACGCTCTGCGCCATCCATTGAGGAGAACAACGATGCCCCTTCCCCGCCATTCCGACACGTTTACTCTCGGCAGCCGCACAGTGAAGCGGCTCGGCTACGGCGCCATGCAGCTCGCGGGGCCGGGTGTTTTCGGGCCGCCGAAAGACCACGCCACCGCGTTGACGGTGTTACGCACGGCCATCGCATCCGGCGTGAACCACATCGATACCAGTGATTTCTACGGCCCGCACGTCACCAATCGGTTGATCCGCGAAGCGCTTGCCCCGTATCCGGATGATCTGGTGATCGTCACCAAAATCGGCGCACGGCGCGGCGAGGACAAATCGTGGAATCCGGCGTTCTCGCGTGACGAACTCACGCACGCCGTGCACGACAACTTGCGCAATCTTGGGCTCGACGTGCTCGAGGTGGTCAACTTGCGCGTCATGTTCAGTCCGCATGGTGCGGCGGAAGGATCGATTGAAGCACCGCTGACTGTTCTGGCCGATCTTCAACGACAAGGTTTGGTTCGACACATCGGCCTGAGCAACGTGACGCCGACTCAGGTCGCAGAAGGACAAAAGATCTGCCCGATCGTCTGCGTGCAAAATCATTACAACGTTGCTCACCGCGGTGATGACGCGCTGATCGATAGTCTGGCGCGAGACGGCATCGCGTACGTACCATATTTTCCGCTTGGCGGCTTTACGCCACTGCAATCGTCGACTTTGTCGGAGGTTGCGCAACGCCTCGATGCAACGCCCATGCAGGTCGCCATTGCGTGGCTGCTGCAGCGCGCTCCGAATATGTTGCTCATTCCCGGCACATCTTCCATGACACATCTTCACGAGAACCTTGCTGCCGCCAAACTGCAGCTGCCCGATGATGCGATACGTGCATTGAACGCTATCGCTGCACCGGTTGGCGCAGCCTCCGTGACAAGCGTTTGATTTGATCTCGAAGATTACACGCCCGGCCTATCATGGCCTTCCAATAACGCATGCAGATGTTGCAGCGGCTCGGACAGCGACAAGTCGCGCTGTCCGAGCGTCTTCCGCGCATGGCGGACGGCGCGAACGAGGTCCTTTCTCGATCCCTGGAAAGCATCCACGCGGTGCGCGCTGTGCCTCAGCAGGTGGATCCATGTTGCAGGATGATTGGCGTTGCGATGCTGGAACGTCACATGCCGATGGAACTCGACGGGTGGCGCAACGCCATCCAGTCGCGCGATGTGTTGCTGGAAAACCTGCAGTTTTCTCTGTCGCTCTTCGGTCGATACATCTTCTGTGGACGCGAACTCATCCAAGGCAAGCAATGCGTCGGCAATGCGCCGACGCACTAAAGACTCCGTTGGGATCGGCAGGACAAACCATGTGGCACCGGCGCCGCATAGGGCGCCGATCAGAATTTCCAGCAAACGTAAGTGCAAGATGGACGCATCGGCATTCGCGCCGGTCGATTGCAGCATTGCGATAACCAGCGTCATGCAGGCTGCCCACCACGCGTAATTGATCTCCCTCAACCAGAGGCCAGCGAACAGCACGCCGAAGATCAACACGGCCGCTGCCGGGCCGTGTGGGGCATACATGTGCTGTACCAATGCAGCCGTCAGCGTGCCGGCGGTTGCGCCGGCGAGGCGGAGAAATCCCTTATAAACGGCGTCGCCGCGGCTTACGCTTCCGCTGCAGACGATAAAAGCGGTAAGCACGACCCAGCCCCAGTGTTGCGCGAAAAAGATGCGCCCCACGATGAAAGCTGCGGTGAGCGCGACGGCCATCTGTATTGCCATCCGTGTATGCGGCGACAGCGTGCCTTTCTTGCGCTGCGGTTCGACTACGCTTATAGCGATCTGCGCAGATGCACCATCGATCGCTGCGGCACGCTTTGCGACTTCAGCAAGCGCAATGAGCCATGCGTAGGCTGCCACGCCTGCAACAATGACGAGAAACAGGTTGACGAGATGTCCACCGGGCGCATGCGGTGGCGGCGGTGCAATAAGTACAGCAACGAGTGGCAGCGCCGCGATGCTGCCTATGCGCCGCATCGTTTCGCCGAGCTGCCTGGACCAGATCGAAAACGACATGGCCGAGACGAATACCGCTGCCCCGATGACGAACGCGTTGTGCAGCAGCCAACCAATCGCGGCGACAGCGACGGCGACGACGGGGAACGCGGCCAACTTCATCCATGGCGAATGGTCGCTTGATGTGCGCCGCCGCCCTTGTGTGAGTGCAAGCACCGCTGAAAGGATCGCGGCGTTGGGACCTGCCTGAAAGGGCCTGGAGATGGCGTAAACGGTGCAGAATGCGGCGATGGTCGCAACGATGGTGATCGCGGCAGGAATGCCCGCAGATCGGAATGTACCGCGCTGAGATGCCGTCGTACTCGCTGCGCTATTCGCGTTCCGTATCTCGGCCGGCTTAGTCGTCGGGCTGTTCATCCGGTGCGTTCCCCATGTCGATCAATGCAGCCAACGTTCGTCGCGTGCGCTGGATATCGTCGGCGCCGACGATATCCAGCAACTCCGCATCGACTTTTTCGCGTGCCGCGGCTTGGGCGGCAGCGGCGGCGCGTCCTCGTTCGCTCAATGTCACCGTCAACTTGCGCCGGTCTTCCGGATCGACAGCGCGTTCCAGATAACCGCGCGTTACCAGGGTGTCGACGAGCTGGCCCGCGGCCTGCTTGGAGATGCGCAATTCCCGAATGAGTTGCCCGAGCGGTACCCCACCGGCACCCATGGCGAGACCGCCGATCACATAAAGACCGTTTTTGGGCACATCGTCGTAGCCCGCTTCATCCAGGGCGCGGCGCATGGCGACGCCATAAGTGGTGCGGGCGTGCCGCAACAGGGCCGGCAGAACGACATCCTCATACCAGGGCTTTGATTCGGATTCGCTCATGGCCGGAAATTAGTCCATATATCTAATTGTCAACTTTATTGACCAATTAGCGGCCGATCAAGCACCTGCACCTCGAAGTCGGGGTGATGGCGCACCTCATCCGCTACTCACGAAGCGTTGAGGTCCCCAAAGAAACGCAAACCAAATCGGCCGCCACATACGCAACTGACGAAAATCAAACGCAAAGTGAACTATTGAAAGTCCACATTGGTTGCCAAGGGGCTCCATGGCTCGTGCGACCAGGTTGATACACCGATGCGCTTCGCCTATTTCAATACGTTTGTTTCGATCACCTTGGTGATGCTGTGCCTCACCCTCGCTGCGGGCGTCGCATCCGCGGCTGAGAACCAGACACTCAGCGCCGAGGAACAGGCGTTCTTGAATCGAGCCATGTCCGACGATGCAGCGCAGATCGCGATGGCGCAGATGGCGTTGAAGAAATCGACCAATCCCCAGATCGTGGCGCTGGCCAACGCGATCATCCAGGAGCGCACCGCGCTTGATGCAAAACTTTCCCAAGTGCTCGCAGCGACGACTGCGCAAGGCAAAGCGAAGCCGGTGGCCGCGAGCAACGACGCAACGCTCACCGCTTTGCAATCACTCAATGGCGATGCATTCGACAAAACATTCGCGGGCCTGCTGATCAGAGACCACTACCGAATCATCTCTGCCTACGAATCGATGAAGTCGGTGTGCACACATACCGGACTGCAAGACATCACCCGCGATGCGGTGCCGGCATTGCGAGGCAACCTGACTGTCGCGCTCGACTTCCTCCGATCGGAAAACTGGACGCGTTCCGCGCATCCGAGCACGCTGGCAACCGTCGACTCACACGGATCGAAAGTACCCGTCTATTGGGAATCGATTTCGATCGTCGCAGCACCGTGGTGAGATTGTTTCGGCAGCTTATTACGACTTCTTAGTGTGCGCATGATCGACGAAGACTTTCCGAAGTCTTTGTCGAAATGACATAGCCTTCACACTTATCAGCACCGCGATGCAATGAATACGTATGCATACGCTGGTTGCTGCACCGCGATGCTTCCTACTATGCGCCGCACTGGCTGCCGCATAGTCCGTTTCGTATCGCCACATAACGCGCGATAGATCTGGCCTTCCAAATGGCAGGCGTGTTCCGGGGAGAACACGCACACGGCTGTTGCACCTGTTCATCAACGAAGCAGGATGGAGGCAGATCCACATGAAGTGCATGAAGATTTTTGCCGCGTGGCTGATTTGCATCGGCCTGTTCGCAGTGTCTGTAAAGCCCGCGCAAGCATCGATCGACAGCATGAATCTCGGTGCCAGTTACAACTCGCAGCAAACGCAAATTACCTTCCGCGTTTATTCCGCCAATGCGACTCGCATGGTGCTGTATCTCTACGCCAGTGGTTACGGCTCGCAGGAATCGGCCACGTACGCGCTCACCAATGAAGGTGGTGGCGTCTGGCAGGTCGTTGTACCGGTGTCGTCGATTCAAACCGCAGGCATTACCGGCGCGGTTTACTACGGATATCGCGCATGGGGACCGAACTGGACGTATTCCTCGAGCTGGACGAAGGGGTCGTCCGCCGGTTTCGTTTCGGACGTCGACGCGAATGGCAACCGCTTCAATCCGAACAAATTGCTGCTCGATCCCTACGCGCGGGAAATCAGCCAGGACCCGCTCAATGCGCAGAATCAGAACGCCGATATCTTCGCGACTGGCGGCACGGTCGACTCGTCATTCGGAACAGCGTATCGACTGATCGACAGCGGTCCGTACGCACCTAAAGGCATCGTGCTTGCACCGAGCACGCAAAACACCGGCACGAAGCCGACCCGTGCACAGAAAGACGATGTGATTTACGAAGTGAACGTGCGCGGGTTGACCAAGCAGGACCCGAGCATTGCTTCGCAGTATCAGGGCACCTATTACGGCGCAGGACTCAAGGCCAGTTATCTGGCCAGTCTTGGCGTAACAGCCGTGGAATTTCTGCCAGTGCAGGAAACGCAGAACGACGAGAACGATGTCATTCCCGATTCCGATGCCGATCAGAATTACTGGGGCTACATGACCGAGGATTATTTCGCACCCGATCGCCGTTATGCCTATAACAAGGCAGCGGGCGGCCCGACGGCGGAATTTCAGGCGATGGTGCAGGCGTTTCACAACGCCGGCATCAAGGTCTATATGGATGTGGTTTACAACCACACGGCCGAGGGCGGCAGCTGGAGCAGTTCCGATCCCACTACGGTGACAAGCTATTCGTGGCGCGGACTGGATAACGCGACGTACTACGAACTCGATTCCACCAATCAATACTTCTACGACAACACCGGTACCGGCGCGAATTTCAATACCTACAATACCGTCGCACAGAACCTGATCGTCGATTCGCTCGCCTATTGGACCAACGCTATGGGCGTAGACGGATTCCGTTTCGATCTTGCGTCGGTGCTTGGCAATAGTTGTTTGAACGGAGCTGCGGAATCGGCCGCGCCGAATTGTCCGAACGGTGGTTACAACTTCGACGCATCGGATTCGAACGTCGCGATCAATCGCATCCTGCGCGAATTCACCGTTCGCCCCGCAAGCGGTGGTAGCGGACTGGATCTGTATGCGGAACCATGGGCCATCGGCGGCAATTCCTATCAGCTTGGCGGGTTTCCAGTGGGTTGGTCGGAGTGGAATGGTCTTTTCCGCGACAGCTTGCGTCAGGCGCAAAACGAGCTTGGCAACATGACGATCTACATCACGCAGGATGCGAATGATTTTTCCGGATCGTCCAATCTTTTTCAGGCGAATGGACGCTCGCCTTGGAATTCGACGAATCTTATCGATATCCATGACGGCCTGACGCTCAACGATGTGTATTCGTGCAACGGCTCCAGCAACAATCAAGCGTGGCCGTACGGTCCGTCCAGTGGTGGTACAACGACCAATTACAGTTGGGATCAAGGCATGTCGGCAGGTACCGGCACCGCTTTGGATCAGCGCCGCGCTGCACGCACGGGCCTTGCATTCGTGATGCTGTCGGCAGGCACGCCGATCATGCAGGGCGGCGACGAATATCTACGCTCGCTTCAATGCAACAACAATGCGTACAACCTCGATTCGACCGCCAACTGGCTGAACTACAGCTGGAACACCAATCAGTCGAACTTCTACAACTTCGCGCAACGTGCCGTTGCATTCCGTCTCGCGCATCCGGCGTTGCGGCCGGTCACGTGGTACACCGGCAGCCAGGTCGTCTGGTATGAACCCAGCGGTGCCGTCGCGACGAGCAGCTACTGGAACAACACTAGCAACTACTCGATTGCTTACACCGTGGATGGCGCATCGTTTGGCGATGCCAACTCGATCTATATCGCGTACAACGGCTGGTCTGGCAGCGTCACCTTCACGTTGCCAGCGCCGCCGACCGGCACGAACTGGTACCGCGTGACGGATACCTGCGACTGGAACGACGGGCCCAATACCTGGGTCACACCGGGCAATGAAACGTTGATCGGCGGTGCAGGCGCGACGTACAGCCAGTGCGGTCAATCGCTACTGCTGCTGATTTCCAAATAGACGGCTGATTGCCTGAAGGTAGTCAGGACCGGCGAGGTCTTGACTACCTCTTTTGCACTTACTGATCGCTTGAGCGAATGACCGCGAGTCCCGCGGACGTGAGTTCAAGCCGCGCATGACTGGCAGCGACGCAGTCCATGTGGGTGACCAATCCCACGGTGAGCAGGCGGCTGGCAACGTGATTGGAGACCGTCGAGCCCCGCCCTTCCGCAATGCGCGTGAGAGCGTCGAGTTCGGTTGCATCCAGTTGTTGTGCCAAAACCATGGTCGGTCCTCTGCCCTGCGATGGATGGGTCAAGTTTGCCCAAGAATCTGTGACAGTTTTGCGGATAATCCGGTTACCGGGTGGCCCGCGAAGATTGCAATCTCATTGTAAAACTAGCGGGGCACGCGCAGGCTGGAATTTCGCAGCGCCGCGTCGTGCAAGACGTCGTCGGTGGCGGCGATGTCGATAGTATCCAGGGGACTATGCGCCGGGCGGTGCATGCTGCCCGGCGGGACCGGGGCATCCGGGGTGCTTTCCGTGCTGGATTCGGTGTCGGCGGGCTTGTTGCTCATGGTCGTGTCCTGGCGGTTGCGTCCATTCTCACAGCTTGCCGCCCGGCAGAAAAGTGACCCTCCCCGCGCAGGGAGAGGGTCATAGCGATATCGCTTACTTGCGCGCGAGCTGATCGGCCGACCAGCCGCCGCCCAACGCGCGAATCAGCTGGACGCTGGCACGCAGACGCTGCGTGTCGATGTCCAGCAGGCCACGCTTTTCCTGCAAGGCAACGGTTTGCGCCTGCACCACATCGAGGTAGCTTACGGCGCCATGCTTGTATTGGGTCATGGACAGATCCAGCGCATGCTGTGCCGCATCGGAAGCATCTTTCTGATTCGTGCTCGCGGTGCCAAGGTTGTCGAGCAACGCAAGGTTGTCCTGCACCTGGCGGAAGGCATCGAGGACCACACCGCGGTAATTCGCACCGGCTTCATCGGTCTTGGCTTTCGCCGCCTCGATGGTCGCCTTGCGATAACCACCATCGAACAGATCGACCGCAAGGGTGGGGCCAAGTGTCCAGACGTGATTCGGTGCCGTGAGCAAACCACTCCATGCGCTGCTTTCGAAGCCGCCTTGCGCATTGAGCGTGAGAGAGGGGAACCAAGCTGCGCGCGCGATACCGATGCGTGCATTGGCCGCTGCCACACGTCGTTCTGCCGCAGCGACATCCGGGCGACGTTGCAGCAGTGTCGATGGCGTTCCCACTGGAACGACGGGCAACGCGATAGCAGCCGTTTGCGAAGGCAAGCTGAAGTTAGAGGCGTTTTCGCCGACCAGTACGGCGATGGCATCCTGCATCAAGGTACGTTGCGCAACGGACTGCGACCACTGCGAACGCGCATCCGACAACTGCGTTTGAGCGCGCGATACATCCAGCCCGGAAACAATGCCACCTGCGTGCAGCGTCTGCGTCAACTTCAACGCTTTCTCATACGCTTGAATCGTTTCCTGCAGCAAGGCAATCTGCTGATCGAGTCCACGCAACTGCATGTAGCAGTCTGCAAGCTGTGCTTGCAGACTCAGCTGGGCAGAAGCCAGATCACCAGATGCAGCCAGCGCGTCGTCGCGACCGGCTTCGACCGTGTTGCGGACGCGTCCCCACAGGTCGACTTCGTAGCTGGCCTGCACGCCTACGCCATACGAGTTGTAGACGTTCGGAGCCGTCGCGCTGCGCAGCGGTTGCGTGTTGGACTGTCGTTGGCGCATGCCGTCGGCGCCCGCGCCGATCTGCGGGAAGAGTTCCGACCGGGCTTCGGCGCTGAACGCTTGCGCCTGGGTGTAATGCGCCAATGCAGCGGCGAGCGTAGCGTTATTGACCAGCAGTTGCGCCTGCAGCTGATTGAGTTCGCTGTCGCCGTAGAGTTGCCACCATTGGCCGCGCGGCAACTGATCGGATGGCTGCGCGGTCACCCATGGGCCGACGTTCTGATACGTCTGCGCTGTGGGTGTGACAGGAGCCTTGTACGCAGGCGCGAGCGAGCAGCCGCTCAACGCTACGGCGACGACGAGTGCGGTAGCGAAATCACGCTTTTTCATGGTGCGTGGCCGTTGCGTCGTTGGTGGCAACCTTTACGGCATCGCCGTCCTTGATGCCATCGGGCGGGCTGTCGATCACGCGATCGCCGTGCGTGAGGCCCGAGCCGATTTCCACCGTCTTGCCGTAGTCGGAAAGAATACTCACCTTCTTGAAGGCAACCTTGTCGCCCTCGCCAACGGTCGCGACGCGCAAGCCGGCATTGTCGAAAATAAGCGCGCTGGCTGGCACGCGCAGCGCCTGCGTATTGACGGGCAAACTGAAATGCACGTGCGCGAAACTGCCAGGCATCAATGTGCTGTCCGTGTTGTCGACGAGCAACTGCACCAGCGTCGTGCCCGACGTTGCATTGACCGCATTGGACGTGGCAATAACCTGCGCATGAAATTCCTTGCCCGGATATTCGGGCACGATCAGCGCCGCGCTGCTGCCCACGCGAATGGACGGCCCGAAGCTCTGCGGCACCTGCACGTAGACGCGCAGTTTGCGGATATCCGATACGACGAACAGTTCCGGACCGGTGGTGCCGCCGCCTGCATTGATCAATGCACCCACGTCCGTATCGCGCGCCGTGACGACACCATCGAACGGTGCCACGATGCGTGCAAATGCCTTAGCGGCCATCAGGCGATCGACGTTTGCCTGCGCGGCATTCATCAACGCGACTTTGGCGGCGTAATCGCCAGTGCGCTGATCGACATCCTGTTGCGCCACCGAATCGCTGCCGAGCATCGCTTGCCAGCGTTTTGCGGTGATGCCGGCCAACTCCGAATTCGCCTTGGCGCTGGCGAGATCGGCGCGTGCCTGCAGCAGTTGCTGATCCAGCTCGGGCGTATCGATTTCGCCCAGCAACTGGCCCGATTTCACCGGCGCACCGATATCGGTTTTCCAGTCTTTCAGATAACCGCTCACCTGCGCATAGATCGGCGCGCGGATATACGCTTCCAATCGGCCGGGCAGATCGAGCACGGGGCCATTCGGACTTGCCTCTGGCGTCACGATGCTGACCGTGGGCACGGCTTGCTCTGCCGTCCACGTTTTCAGATTGCTGGCCTGCGTGGCGCGTGTGATCAGTCCGATCACTACGACGGCAACCAGCACGACCGCGATAACGATGCCGGTGAGGCGCAAGCCGCGACGCGACAACGACTGGGAAGGATGTTGCATGGCTTCAGACGACATAGCTGGGTTCTCCGGAGGCGTCCGCTTCTTTCGGGGCATGGCTGTGACGCGCATGGATGATGCTGAAAACGACGGGCACGAATAACAACGTGGCAGCGGTAGCGAAGATGAGGCCACCGATCACGGCGCGGCCAAGCGGCGCGTTCTGCTCGCCACCTTCGCCTAGACCGAGCGCCATCGGCGCCATCCCGATGATCATCGCCAACGCGGTCATGCAGACAGGACGGAAGCGCGTGAAACCGGCCTCAAGCGCAGCAAGCGCCGCATTGCCGTGTTCGGCGAGACGCTCGCGGCAGAAACTGACCACGAGAATGGAGTTGGCGGTCGCCACACCCATGCACATGATCGCGCCCGTCAATGCCGGCACCGACAGCGGTGTATGCGTGGCGAAGAGCATCCACACGATACCGGCCAGTGCGGCAGGCAACGCGGTGATGATCACGAACGGATCGCTCCACGACTGGAAGTTCACCACGATCAGTAGATAGATCAGCACCACCGCGCCGATCAGACCGAACAGCAAACCGGTGAAAGCGCTGTTCATCGTTTGCACCTGACCGAGCAGCACGACGTGCGCACCCTTCGGTTGCTGGCTCACCGCGCCGTCGATCACTTTCTGCACGTCGGCCGCCACGGCACCGAGATCGCGATCCTGTGTTGCAGCGTAAATCTGCACAAGGGATTGAATGTCGTACTGATCGACCACGGCGTTGGTGTCGTTGCGCTTGAGCGTGACCACACCGCCCAGCACCTGTGTGCGACCGCTGCTGCCGTTGATCGGAAGATTACGGAACGACTCCAGGCTATCGAGCGCGTATTGCGGTGCCTGCATCACGATGGGGTACGACACACCGTTGGCCGGATTGAGCCAGAACGTCGGCGCGACCTGGCTGGACCCGGCAAGATCGACGACGAGGCTGTTGGTAATGTCGCGTTCGTTGATACCCACCAGCTGCGCCTGCGTGCGATCGACGTTCACGTCGAACGTGGGATTGGCCTGCGACTCCTGGATGCGCGCATCGACAACGCCAGGGATTTTCTTGATCTGTCCCAGCAGCGTGTTCGCATACGCAAAATTGGCGGCGATGTTCGGACTGCGAATTTGCAGATCGATCGGCGCAGGCGAACCGAAATTCAGAATCTGGCTGACGATATCGGCGGGTGGAAACGAGAACGTGACGCCGGGATATTTGCGCGGCAACAGCTCGCGCAGCTTGCGCACGTAGCCAGCGGTCGGGTGATGGCCTTCGTTCAACGCAATCTGGATATCGCCATCCTGCTCACCGACAAGACCGGTGTTGTTGTACGTGGTGTTGATACCGCTGGCGGAAAGGCCGATGTTGTCGACCAGCGTGCCGATTTCTTCCGGCGGAATCACGCTGCGCACGGTCTGCTCGACACTGTTGAACACGTTGGCGGTGTCTTCCACGCGCGTGCCGACCTGGGCGCGCACATGCATCAGGATCTGGCCGCCATCCACATCTGGGAAGAAGTTGCGGCCAAGGAACGGAACGAGCAGGAACGACACGAGCACGAATGCGAGGAAGCCGACCACGAACGGCTTACGATGCCCCAGCGCGAGATCGAGCATGCCGTGATACGTCGCACGCACTCGCTCAAACCGCGCCTCGAAGGCACGCTGGAAGCGCACCAGCGGATTGCGCGACGGCGGCAAACGCATTTGCTCTTCGCTCGTGTGCGCCGCCGCATGTGGTTTCAGCAAGTACTTCGACATCGTCGGCACCAGCGTGCGCGAGAGGATGAAGGAGCAGATCATCGCGAACATCACTGCTTCGGCCATCGGCACGAACAGGAAGCGCGCGACGCCTTCGAGGAAGAACATCGGCACGAACACGATACAGATGCAAAGCAACGATACAAATGCCGGCGTCACGATCTGGCGCGCGCCGTCCATGATCGCCGTTTCCACATCCTTGCCGTGCTCAAGATGCCAATTGATGTTTTCGATGGTCACCGTGGCATCGTCGACGAGAATGCCCACCGCCAGCGCAAGACCGCCGAGCGTCATGATGTTCAGCGTTTCGCCGAATACCGACAGCAGGATGATCGAGCCGAGAATAGCCAGCGGAATCGAGATCGCAATGATGACGGTGGAGCGCCAGCTGCCGAGGAACAGCAGAATCATCAGGCTGGTCAACGCCGCGGCGATGATGCCTTCGCGCGCCACGCCACTGATGGCTGCGCGCACGAACAATGACTGATCGCCGATCGGCACGACTTTCAGATTGTCCGGCAAAATTCCGCGACTGTCGGCGAGGCGCTGCTTGATGCCGGCCACGATCGCCAGCGTCGAGGCCGAACCGTTCTTCAGCACGGTCAGCAACACCGAGCGGTTGCCGTCCACGTGCACAATGTTGGTCTGCGGCGGTGAGCCGTCGCGCACGTGCGCAACATCGCGAATATAGATAGTCGTGCCGTTGACCTCTTTGATCGGCAACGCACCCAGATCGTCGATATTCGACGGCGCGTTGTTGAGGTTCATGGTGTACTCGAACTTGCCTATCTTTTCCGTACCGACCGGAATGATCAGATTCTGCGCCGCCAATGCATTGGCAACGTCCTGCGCCGACAATCCACGCGCCTGCAACGCGGCCGAATCGACGTCGATCTGCACCTGACGCGTCTTGCCGCCGTACGGATAAGGAATCGCCGCACCGGCGACCGATACCAATTGCGGACGCAGGATGTTCTGCGCCAGGTCGCCCAGGTTCTGCTCGGTAAGGCCTTTGCCCGACAGCGCCAGCTGCAGGATCGGCACAGTGGACGCATTGTAGTTGAGGATCAACGGCGGCGTCGCACCGGGCGGCAGCTGCTTGAGGATGTTTTGCGAAACCGCCGTAACCTGTGCATTGGCTGTCGCAATGTTGACGCCCGGCTGGAAGAAAATCTTGATGATGCCGAAGCCGTTGATCGACTTCGCCTCGATGTGCTCCACGTCGTTGACCGTCGTCGTGAGCACGCGCTCGTACGGCGACGAAATGCGCCCGGCCATCTGGTCGGGCGAGAGGCCCGTGTACTGCCAAACCACGGCAATCACCGGAATTTTAATGTCCGGGAAGATATCGGTAGGCGTGCGCAACGCGGCCAATGGGCCGACAATCAGGATCAGCAGCGCGAGAACGACGAATGTATAAGGCCGCTCCAGCGCTAGCCGTACAATCCTAAGCATGTGGAATGACTCCAGGAAATGGGGGCGGAGCCCCTCAGGCCGCGTATTGCTAAAAGGCCGGTCTGCAGCTGCCGGGGACAGCCGCATGCTCCGCTTACATGCAAATTCCGGTTACGACGGACTACCGCTGGCATGGGGAATACCATCGATAGACGTAAAGATTAGTTGTACGACTTGCTAAGATCGATACAGTAAAGCGAATGGCTCCATACGCATGACGAATGAATATCTCGAACTTCGGCACCTGAAGTACTTCGTCACCGTGGCCGACGAGCTGCATTTCGGTCGCGCCGCGGAGCGCCTGGGTATTTCGCAGCCACCGCTCAGCCAGCAGATTCATGCACTGGAACAGCGGCTGGGCGCCAAGCTGTTCGAACGCAAGGGCCGCGGCATCGTGCTGAGCAGCGCAGGCAGCGCGCTGCTGCCGCGCGCACGCAGCCTGCTTACGCAAGCCGAACGCGCGGCCGAGTCCGTGGCACGCTCGCAACGTGGCGAGGTCGGCGAGTTGCATCTTGGCCTTATGTCATCGGGCCCGTTTACCGTCGTAGTGCCGCGCGTACTGGCGCGCTTCCGCGAACGTCTTCCGGACGTGCGCCTTTTCATCCACGAGTTGGCCTCCTCGCATCAGATCGATGCGCTGGAGCAAGGTGTCATCGACGTCGGCGTGATTCGTCCTGACGCGTTGCCGGACGGGATCAAGGCGATCGAATTGTTCAAGGATTCGCTGACCGTGGTGATGCATTCGAGCAATCCGCTCGCTGCCACGCCAGGGCCGATCGACATTGGCGAGCTCGCGAACGAGGACTTCATTTTCTTTCAGCGTCCTCTCGGCATGCGGCTGTATGACGAAGTGATTGCGCTGTGTACGAAGTCGGGCTTCAGTCCGCGCATTCTTTATGAAGTGCGCGAGCTGCCGACCATCATCGGACTCATTTCGGGCGGTTTTGGTGTCGCGGTGTTGCCGGGTTCGGTGCAACGCATGATGGTGCAGAACGTCGTTTACCGCCCGGTCGCGCATATGGAAGCGGCCACCGCCGTCTGGGCCATTTATCGCGATGATGCCAGCAATCCGATGGTGAACGCGTTTCTCGAGATCGCACAATGCCTGGCGACCAAGCAGGCCAGCGCTGTGGCGACGTGAGATGAAAGTCGGCAACGCCAGCTACGCCAGAGGTATCACTCAGGCTTTGTTGGCTGCAGTGTTGTTCGGCGTGAGCACGCCTTTTGCGAAATGGCTGCTTGGCTCCGTCGCGCCCGGCATGCTTGCGGGCTTGTTATACGCAGGATCGGGCGCCGGCCTGTTGCTTTGGATGTTGTGGCAACGGCGCAGATCTGCGGTGTCCCACGAAGCACCGCTGTCGCGGCGCGATGGGCCCTGGCTGATCGGCGCGGTGGTCTTCGGCGGTGTGTTGGGTCCGCTGCTGCTGCTGCTCGGTTTGGCACACACGCCTGCGTCGACGGCGTCGCTGCTTTTGAATATGGAAAGCGTGCTCACGGCGGTGCTTGCATGGGTGGTTTTTCGGGAAAATGTCGACCGACGCATTTTGCTCGGCATGCTGGCCATTGTTGCCGGCGGCGTCCTGCTTTCCATGCAATCTGGTGGATATGGCACGTCGCTGATGGGTGCATTGGCCATCGTCGGTGCATGTCTTTGCTGGGCGATCGACAACAATGTCACGCGCCCGATTTCCGGTAGCGATCCAGTGCAGATCGCAGCGGTCAAAGGCTCGGTGGCGGGTTGCATCAACATCGCGATAGCGCTCATAGCCGGCTATCGCTTCCCTGCCCTATCGCATGTACTGGTGGCCGGTCTTCTTGGATTGGCAGGCTACGGTGTGAGCCTGGTGCTTTTCGTGCTGGCGTTGCGCTCGCTTGGCACGGCACGCACCAGCGCCTACTTTTCAACCGCGCCTTTTTTGGGTGCTTGTGTGGCGTTGCTGCTTTTCGGCGAACACACATCCGTCGCGTTCTGGCTTGCCGGCGCACTCATGATGTTCGGTGTGTGGCTGCATGTGAGTGAGCGTCACGAGCATGAACATGTGCATGAAGTCATCACGCACAACCATCGTCATCGGCATGACGAACATCATCAGCATAATCATGATTTTCCGTGGGATGGAAAGGAACCGCACACTCATCCGCATACGCATGAGCCGCTGCGCCATAGCCACCCGCATTACCCGGACCTACACCATCGCCACCGGCATTCCTAGATATCCATAGGTCTATAAAGCGCCATGGACCGAACACATGATGTGGACATTCTTCCGCGACAATAGGCTTGAAGATTTACCCTTCGCCTCAACAATCTATGCGCTTACGCAGTTCCAAGAAACAGTAAGTTGCAAAAATGGCCTTATTTGTACCTAGCCACAGGCCTAAATCATTAGTAAACTTAAAAGTACACAAACGATTAGTCCCTATCCCCATAGGTATAAAGATGCGCATTCATCCCGTTACTCGCGGCTTGGCGGCCGCACTGATGTTTGCTTTACCGGCCCTTCCTGCGATGGCTGCACGTTTCGAGCTACAGGGCGGCGTCAGTTACATGGGTGACCCATCCAACGGCTACAGCGCACCTGCTGCATTTGGCGAAGTCATCTTCGATCCTAGCCAGATCGGCAGCAGCAACTTCACCTGGTCGCCCGATATCACTGGCGGCTGGATCGATGGCCGCAATGTTGCCAAATACAACAACGACCCTTACACGACGCGCGACAACATCTGGTTGTTGGCCGGCGGTGTACGACTGCACTACGGCCCGGCCAACGCCTGGTATCAGCCGCTGTTCCTGAGTTTCCAGCCGGCCGTGCATACCGGACGCACGCAGTCGTTGAGCAGCGTCTATGAGTTCGTCACGACGGTTGGCTACCAGGGCAATCACTGGAGCCTTGGTGTGCGCCACATCTCCAACGGTAGCTTCCACGAGCCGAACCGTGGCGAGACGATGGTGGTCGCAGGCATCGCGTTCTGATTCATCGCCTTCCTGCTGCACATAAAACAACGGCCCCGATTGGGGCCGTTGTTGTTTCTGGAAACTGTAGATGTATTTCTCTACGTCGCCATCGTTGCCGTTGTTCGTGCCCCCTCCCCTGCTTGCAGGGGAGGGTTGGGGTGGGGTCAAGCTTTTTGCCTTGGAATTATTGGCAAAGGCTTACCCCCTCCCAACCTCCCCCTGCAAGCAGGGGGAGGAGCAAATCTCGCGGCTATGCAGGTCAGAGACTTAAGTTGGCTTCTTTAGATCTAGTGACCGCCACCACCCGCACCAGCCTTCGCTGCAAACGGCGGCTTCGCCATCCAGATCACGACGATCAGGGACAGGAATATCCATCCAAGCAGATGGAAGACCTCGTTGAAAGAAATCTGCAAACCCTGCAGCGTGATCGTCTGATCCAGCACCGCGACTGCGGTTTGCGAATTGCCCGTCTGGGCCAACGCTTGCTGCACGTCAGGATTGTAAGGCGTGATCTGCTCGGCCAGCCGCGCATGATGCATGATGCCGCGATGCTGCCACAGGAAGGTGGTGAGCGATGCCGCAAAGCTGGCGCCCATCGTGCGCAGGAAGGTAGCCAGGCCGCCACCGGCAGCAATTTCGTTGGGCCGCAGATCCGACAGCAGGATCGTCGTCACCGGCATGAAGAAGAACGCCACGCCCAGACCCTGCAACAGCTGCACCAGCGCAACATGTTCGAAGTCGACGCCGATGTAGAAGTTCGAGCGCAGGAAACACGTCGCACCCATCACCACGAAGGCGCCGCTGGTGAGCAAACGCAAGTCGAATCGCGTGGCGTACTTGCCGACAATCACCGTGAGCAACACGGGGATGACGCCAAGCGGCGCGGTCGCCAAACCTGCCCAGGTTGCGGTGTAACCCAAATTCAGCTGCAACCATTGCGGCACCAGCAAGCCGATGGCGAAGAACGCCGCATACGCCAACACCAGCGCAATCGTGCCCATGCGGAAGTTGCGATGCCGGAACAGCTTGAGGTCGACGATCGGGTCTTTGTCGGTCAACTCCCAGATCAGGAAGATGATGATGGCGATGGCCGAAACGATCGACGTAATGACGATGAAGGTCGAGTTGAACCAGTCGTCATCATTACCCTTGTCCAGCACCACCTGCAACGCACCGACGCCGATCACCAGCGTGATCAAGCCTACGTAGTCGATCTTCGGCAGCTGCGTGACCACTTCGCGCAAACGCATCTGGTTGGACACCACCATGCTGGCGAAGATGCCGATCGGCACGTTGATGAAGAAGATCCACGGCCACGAATAATTGTCGGTAATCCAGCCGCCCAGAATCGGGCCGGCAATCGGCGCGACGACGGTCACCATCGCCAGCAGCGCCAGCGCCATGCTTCGTTTTGCGGGTGGATAGATCGAGATCAGCAATGCCTGCGTGATCGGATACATCGGGCCGGCCACTGCGCCCTGAAGCGCACGAAAACCGATCAGCATGCCCATGCTCTGCGCGATGCCGCACAAAAACGAGGCCATCGAAAACAGGATGGTGGCCCACACGAACAACTTCACCTCGCCGAAGCGGCGCGTGAGAAAGCCGGTGAGCGGAAGCGCGATGGCATTGCTCACCGCGAAGGACGTAATCACCCACGTGCTCTGATCCTGACTCACGCCGAGGTTACCGGCGATGGTCGGCAGCGACACGTTGGCGATCGTGGTGTCCAGCACCTGCATGAACGTGGCCAGCGACAAACCGATTGTCGCAAGAACCAGGTTGGGTGGACGGAAATGGGTGTTCATGAGATCCGAATATGCTTGGAGTTGGGCAACGGTTGTCGTGCCGAAGCGGGGATGGATGTCGCGAATGCGGTGACGGTTGTCTTCAAGCCGTCATCGCGATGCATGCACATGTTGTTATGCGTGCACGCGATCCATCCCCTGCCCCATCAATGCTGTCCAGCCATGTTGTCGTGAATGATGCGATCGATCTGCGCATTCGCGTCTGCCATTTCCTGCTGGAAGACATCGGTGGTGAAGCGCGGCTCGGTACGTGCTTGCTGCGAAAGCGTCTGGCCGCTTTGATCGTGCAGATTCACGTCGGTATCGAGCGACATGCCGATACGCAGCGGATTCTTGTCCAGCTGCGACGGATCGGTGAACACCACGCGCACCGGAATACGCTGCACGATCTTGATCCAGTTGCCCGTGGCGTTCTGCGCCGGCAGCAGCGAGAACGCGCTACCCGTGCCTACACCAAGGCTTTCGACCTGGGCTTTGTACTTCACGGAACTGCCGTACACGTCGGAAGTCACTTCCACCGGCTGACCGATACGCATGTGCTTGAGCTGCGTTTCCTTGAAGTTCGCATCGACCCACACTTCGTGCAACGGAACGACGGCCATCAGTGCGGCGCCAGGCTGCACACGCTGACCGACCTGCACGGTGCGCTTGGCAACGTAGCCCGTAACGGGCGCAACCATCGTCGTGCGCACATCGTCCAGATACGCAGCGCGATACTGCGCGGCTGCAGCTTTCACATCCGGATGCGATGCGACCACCGTGTCGTCGACCAGCACGCTGTTCGTCTGCAACTGCTGCTGGGCCGTGGTCAGGCCGTTCTGCGCCGAGTTGAGCGCGTCCAGTGCGTGCGACAGTTCTTCATTGGAGATCGCGCCAGTCTTGGCGAGATCGCGGCGGCGGTTGTAGTCGGCCTGTGCTTTGGCCAGCGCCACGCGCTGCACGGCGAGCTGCGCCTGTGCACCGGAGACCGTGCTGTAAAGACCGCGCACTTTGCGAACGGTGCTGGCGAGATTCGCCGCCGCGCGCTGCAGTCCGACATCGGCGTCGGAGCGATCGAGCTTCACCAGTACATCGCCCTGCTTCACCAGATCGCCGTCGTCGGCGCCGATGGTGATGACGGTGCCGTTAATGCGCGGCGTGATCTGCACGATATTGCCGTTGACGTACGCATCGTCGGTACCTTCGTACCAGCGGCCATCGAGGAAATACCAAAGCGTCCATCCGATGATGCCAAGGATGACGATGATGAGAACCAGCCGCAGCAGAAAACCGCGCCGATTGTTCGGCGGCGGTGCCTGCACAGTGGGCGCGGCGGGTGCGGCGGCGGCGGTGGGATTCGGGCTGGACATGGGGCTGCCTCAGGAACAATAGAAAGTATTGGAAGGTTTATTCGTTGGAGACCAGCTGCTTTTCGGCAGTCTGGTCATCGGTACCGGCTTGCGGACGGAAGCCGCCGCCCAGTGCCTGGATCAGTTGCACATTCAGATCGCTCTGCTGTGCGTGCAGCGTCGCCATGCGCTGCTCGGCAGCCAGCAATTCCTGGCGCACGCTCAGTGCTTCCAGATAACTGCCGATGCCTGCCTTGTAACGCTGCTCGGCGAGGTTCCACGCATCGCTAGCGGCGCTGACGGCACGTTGCTGTGCGTCGATTTCCTGCTGCACGGAATTGAGTGCGTCGTAGTCGTCGGACACTTCGTTTACCGCCGACACCAGCGTCTGGTTGTATTGCGCAACGGCCAGATCGTATTGCGCATCCTTGCTGTTCAAGTTCGAGCGACGACGGCCACCGTCGAAGATCGGCAGGCTGATCGCCGGCGCCACTTCATAGAAACGCGACTGCGCCTGGAACAGATTGCCGCCGCCGAGCGCCACCAAACCGGCGAGTGCACCGATGTTTACGTCGGGCATGAATTCGGCCTTCGCCGATTTGATGTCCTTACTCGACGCTTCCACGCGCCAGCGTGCAGCAACCAGATCCGCGCGATGGCCAATCAATTCGACCGGCACATTCGACGGTACCGTCAATGCAGAGGGCGGCAGCAACTGCGGACGACCGATGTCGCGGCCACGATCCGGACCCTTGCCAAGCAACACGGCCAGCGACGAACGTGCCGCATCGATCGCGCGATCGGTTTGTACTTTCTGCCCTTCCGCGGTCGCGACTTCGGAGTCGCTCTGCTTCAACTGCGTCTGGCTATCGATGCCTGCGGCGACACGCTGATGCGTGAGATTGCGTGCGTCATTCGCGCGCTTCAATTCGGCGACAGCGACATCCTGTTGCGCATAGGCGTAACCGAGTTGCACATACGCGCGTGCGACATTGGTGGAAAGCTCCACACGTGCCGCTTGCGCATCCACTTCGGCAGAACGCTCCTGACCCAGCGCCGCTTCCCATGCAGCGCGATGACCGCCCCACAGATCAAGGTCCCACTTGAAGCTGCCGTACACATACTTGGCAGCACCGGTGTGACCGTTGCCAATCGGCGGTAGCGTGGTGGGAATGCGTGCTTCGGCGACACTACCGCCGACACTCACCGACGGATCGCGTGCAGCGTTTGCGGCGCCGGTTTCGGCTTGTGCCGCACGCGCACGCGCATCGGCGACGGCGAGCGTGGGACTGTCATGCAGGGCTTCGGCAATCAGCGTATTGAGCTGCGGATCGCCCAGCCCCGTCCACCAGTCTTCTTTCGGCCACGCCGCATCGGAGACCTGCACGTTGGCAAAGCTGCGATCAGCTTTCAGCGTGGAAGGATCGATCGACGTGCCATTCGTATGAAGACCACCGCTCGTGACGCAGCCGGCAAGGGCTAACGTCAGTCCAACAGCAGCCGCAAGAATATGCAGACGCATGGCTTTCTATCTCGAAGTCGAAGTGAATCAGTTCTTGTCGCGAAGCGCGCGCAAGACGCGCTCCAGGTAGTCGTGCAATTGCGCACTTTCCGCGTTGCTCAACGTACGCTGCGCTGCCTGCAAGACGCGCTCGTTACAACCGCTTAGTTGTTGCCACAACTGATCGCCCGCGTCGGTCAGCTCGATACGCAAGGCGCGGCGATCTTGTTCGTGCGGGCAGCGGCGCAATAAGCCCCTGCCTTCCAGCTGATCCAGCTGGCGTGTCATCGCACCACCGTCCAGTTCAACAGATCGGGCCAGCTCGGTGGCCGACATCGGGCCCAAGGTGGCGAGCCGTTTGAGAATCAGGAACTGAGTGAAGCGCAAATCGAGCTTCTTCGCAGCGATTTCCGCCTCCAGCGACCGCACCAGTTCGGCGCGGACCAGGGCGAGCAGGGTGCCAAGACTCTCTTGGCTGGTCGGGGTGATGACGGGGCCGGGGTTCATGGGTGCGCATTATTATTGCCCCGAGAATATTTGTCAAGGCAAATATGTTTTGCGCACCTATTGTCCAGGCAAATGGTTAGAAGTGAATTATTGCTGCGCGTCGGCGGTCAGCTCGGCCAGCTCATCGCCCAACCAGGCGCGCAGCGCCGGATTGCGCAATTCGAACAGTTCGAACACGCCCAAAGCCCGCAACGCCGGCAATTGCGCCAGCAAACGGGGCTCCATCGCTCGGCGAACGGCCTCGGGGGTGGCCGGATCGAGCATCTGATGGGCGCAGGCGACAAAGGTCTCGACCGGGGCGCGGGAGACTTCGGACCGCAGGGAAACCAGTTGGATCGGGGACATAGCCTTATTCCTTGTTCTGTGTGTTGCAGGGGATCACGGATGTCGCTCTAAAAGACGAACGAACGGGAGGGACCGTGAAAGACAGACATAGACATCCAGGTTTCGGTTCGCGCAAAAAAAGAAATTGCGCGGGTCCCTCCGACCTGGGCTTGGCAAGGGTCCGCGAGCGGCGGCAGCGGCGTGGGGATCCGGCTTAACCACCGGATTGCTGAAAGATTAAGCAAAATCGGCGATAAGCTGATAACGTTATTTGGCCAAAAAATGTCGAGAACCGGCCATGTCGCAATCCGATGAGGAATTCCACAAGTTCATAGAGCGGGCTGACGGACAGCCCGTCATCGCCTACTGGGACGAAGGCGAAGCCACCAGCGAGTACAGCCAGAAGACGCACAAATACGATTGGCATAGCCATATACGCGGCCAGCTCTGGTGTGTGGAAAGCGGTCTGGTTCATGTGCATACGGAGCGCGGCTCGTGGCTGCTGCCGCCGCATCGCGCCGGCTGGATGCCACCCGGCGAAATGCACACCGTCACCCTCAGCGGCGTGATGAGCGGCTGGGGTGTCTTCATGACACCGGAAATCAGCCGCTGCATGCCCGATCATCCGGCGGTGATTGGCGTGAGTTCCTTGATGCGCGAGCTTGTCCATCGCGCCAGCTCCTGGCCTTGGGATGCCGAACTGGACGAGCAACAGGAACGCATCCTTGGCGTGCTGATCGATGAAATGCGCATCGCGACGCGCGAACCACTGCATTTGCCGATGCCCGTCGACCGGCGGCTCCTGCGTATCGCGCATGCCGTCATGGAAAACCCGCAAGACAACCGCAGTCTTGAAGAATGGGCTTCGTGGGCCGGTTTATCGCCACGCACGCTCAGCCGCCTGTTCCGCGCGGAAACTGCGCTCAGTTTTGCGCAATGGCGGCAGCAAGCGCGGCTCACTCGCGGACTCGAACAACTCGCCGACGGCACACCGGTTGCCGCCGTCGCGGATGGACTGGGCTACGCCAGCACCAGCGCCTTCATCGCCATGTTCCGCCGCAGTTTCGGCGACTCGCCTGCCCGCTACTTCGGTCAGCGCGCCGTTTGATGAGGGCAGGGCGGAAATAGTGGTTATTCCCGGTGAAACAGGTCTGTCTCACCGTATGAGACAGCCGCTGCCGAAGCTGTCGGCAGGCCACCGGAAGTCCAGGGGAAGGCCTTTACCGCGCGGCAACAGGCCCTATGTATGATCGACGAACCGCACCCGCTCCAAGGCGGGACATCGACGATGCCTCTGCACGAATTTCATCCTGCCGTTTCTGCGTGGTTCGACGCCACGTTTCCTGCGCCGACGACCGCGCAGACGCGCGCGTGGCCGGCGATTCGCGCCGGTCAGCACACGCTTGTCGCAGCGCCGACCGGTTCGGGTAAAACACTCACCGCGTTTCTCTCGGCGATCGATGCGCTGGTGCAGGAAAGCGTCGCGCGCGGCGGCACGCTGCCCGATGAAACGCGCGTGGTGTACGTATCGCCGCTGAAAGCGCTGTCGAACGACATCCACATCAATCTCGAAGCCCCGCTCGACGGCATTCGCGCGGAGCTCGAAAAACTCGGCCTGCCCGACGCGCCCATTCGCACCGCCGTGCGCACCGGCGACACGCCGCAAGCGGAGCGCAATCTGATGCGCAAAGTACCGCCGCACATTCTGGTGACGACGCCGGAATCGTTATACGTCTTATTGGGCTCGCTCTCCGGGCGCGAGATGCTCAAGAGCGTGCGCAGTGTGATTGTCGATGAAATTCACGCTGTCGCGGCGAGCAAACGTGGCGCGCATCTGGCGCTTACCTTGGAGCGGCTGGAAGCGTTGTGTCAGCGGCCCCTGCTTCGTATCGGATTGTCGGCGACGCAGAAACCCATCGAAGACGTCGCGAAATTCCTGATAGGGCAGGGCACCGGCTTGTCTCCCTCTCCCCTGTGGGGAGAGGGTTGGGGTGAGGGGTCAGCCTCGCCCGAAACTTCAAAAGAGCTACAACCTTTTACGGCAGACCTTTTCGCTAGAGCGGCCCCTCACCCCGACCCTCTCCCCACAGGGGAGAGGGAGACAAGCTGCACCATCATCGACGTCGGCCACACCCGCGATCGCGATCTCGCCATCGAAGTACCTCCGGTTTCGCTGGAGGCGGTGATGTCGAACAATATGTGGGAGCTGGTGTACAACCAGGTCGCGCAACTGGTCGAAACGCATCGCACCACGCTGGTATTCGTCAACACACGCCGCATGGCCGAACGCGTGGCGCGACATCTGTCCGAGCGCCTTGGGCATGAAGTCGTCGCCGCGCATCACGGCAGTCTGGCGAAAGAACAGCGGCTCGATGCCGAGCAGCGCCTGAAGCGCGGCGATCTGAAAGTGTTGATCGCCACCGCGTCGCTGGAGCTCGGCATCGACATCGGTGACGTTGATCTGGTTTGCCAACTCTCCTCGCCGCGCTCCATCGCTGCATTCCTGCAACGTGCTGGCCGTTCCGGACATGCCGTGGACGGCACCCCAAAAGCACGCCTGTTTCCGACCAGCCGTGATGACCTCATTGAATGCGCCGCGCTGCTCGACTGCGTGCGTCGCGGCGAACTCGACACGCTGGTGCAGCCGCCACAACCGCTGGACGTCCTCGCCCAACAAATCGTCGCCGAAATCGCCTGTGCGGAATGGGACGAAGATGCGCTGTTTGCGCTGATACGTCGCGCTTATCCCTATCGCACGCTACCGCGCGAACAATTCGATGCGATTGTGCGCATGCTCGCCGATGGCTTCACAACGCGACGCGGTGCACGCGGCGCGTATGTGCATCGCGACGCCGTGCATCATGAATTGCGCGCGCGACGCGGCGCGCGACTGACTGCCGTGACATCCGGCGGCACCATTCCGGATACCGCCGATTACCTCGTCGTGCTGGAACCGCAAGCCACCATCGTCGGCACCGTGAATGAAGATTTCGCCATCGAAAGCATGGCGGGCGATATTTTCCAGCTCGGCAACACCAGTTATCGCATACAGCGCGTCGAGCGCGACCGCCTTCGCGTGGAAGATGCGCAGGGCGCGCCGCCAAGCATTCCATTCTGGCTCGGTGAAGCACCGGGGCGCAGCAACGAGTTGTCGCTGGGCGTATCGCGGCTGCGCGAAGAAGTCGTTGCACACATCGATGCGGGCGGCGTGCAAGCGGGGTTCGACTGGCTACGCGATGCGCTGGGCATGAACGAATCGGCTGCCCAGCAAATCGTGGAATACCTCGCCAAAGCAAAAGCGGCGCTTGGCGTGCTGCCCACGCAATCCACACTTGTGCTCGAACGTTTTTTCGACGAATCCGGTGGCACGCAGCTGATCATCCACACGCCGTGGGGAAGCCGCATCAATCGTGCGTGGGGCCTCGCCTTGCGCAAACGCTTCTGCCGCCAGTTCAATTTCGAATTGCAGGCAGCGGCGACGGAAAACGCGATCGTGCTTTCCCTGTCGACCAGCCACAGTTTCCCGTTGGAAGAAGTCGCGCGTTATCTGCATAGCAGCAGCGCCGAACATGTCCTGATTCAAGCCTTGCTCGATGCACCGTTGTTCCCGGTTCGTTGGCGCTGGAACGCGGTTACCGCGCTGGCATTGCCACGCTACGCCGGTGGCAAGAAGGTGCCGGCGCAACTCCAGCGGATGAAGAGCGAAGACCTGCTCGCCACCGTTTTCCCCGATCAAGTCGCCTGCCTGGAAAACATCGTCGGCGAACGGCAGATTCCCGATCATCCGCTGGTGAATCAGACGCTGCACGATTGCTTGCGCGAAGCGATGGACGTGGATGGTCTTCTGGACATTCTCAAGAGTCTCGAGTCCGGTGCCATCACTGTGGTCGCCCGCGACCTCACTGCACCGAGCCCGCTTGCGAGCGAAATCCTTAATGCCGCACCGTATGCATTCCTCGACGATGCGCCACTCGAAGAGCGCCGCACGCGCGCGGTGCAGACACGTCATTGGAACGGCATCGAGGACACCGACGACCTGGCCAAACTCGACCCCGAAGCCATCGCTGCGGTGCGCGCCGAAGCATGGCCGGACGTGCGAAGCGCGGACGAAATGCATGAAGCGCTCAACGTGCTTGGCTTAGTCACAACGCATGAAGCCGACGCGAATACCGGTTGGATCGATTGGCTGCATAAACTGGCCAGCGCCCATCGCGCAACACGCCTGACGCTTTCTTCGCCCGACAGGCGCGAGGCGAGCCTATGGATCTGCGCAGAAAAACTTCCGCTTTGGCAGGCTGTTCACCCTGCCGTATCCATGCAGCCGCCCATCGCCGCACCTGCCGAATTCGCAGCACAAACATGGAGCCGTGAGGATGCGCTGCTCGAACTGATGCGCGGGCGATTGACCGGTCTGGGCCCCGTCACAGTGCCTGCGCTTGCCTCGTCGCTTGGCGTCGAAACATCCGACGTGGAACTTGTACTGATTCGCCTGCAATCGGAAGGCTATGTCATGCAGGGCCGCTTCACGCCTGACGCCAGCGATGTGGAATGGTGCGAACGTCATCTGCTCGCGCGCATTCATCGCTACACCATCGGCCGCCTTCGTCGCGAGATTGAACCGGTAAGCCGCCGCGACCTGATGCGTTTCCTGCTCGACTGGCAACACGCGGCACCCGCTACTCGATTGAGCGGACCCGATTCGCTTAGTGCGGTGCTTGGCCAACTCGAAGGTTTCGAAGCGGCGGCCGGTGCATGGGAAAGCGAACTGCTAACTGCTCGCATCGACGATTATTCCAGCCGCTGGCTGGACGAACTTTGCCGCTCCGGCCGCATCGGCTGGAATCGTTTGCGCAGCGGCGGCGGCAGCGGTGGGCCTGTGCGTGCGACGCCGATTGTTTTGTTACCGCGTCGCCAGCTTCCGATGTGGACATCGATCGCCGACCGTAATCAGGAACAGGCGACATTGCTTTCTTCGCGCGCGCAAGCCGTCGTCGATGCGCTTACTGCACACGGCGCGCTTTTCTTCGATGAGCTGATTGATGTCGCGCGATTGCTCCGCACCGAACTGGAAGACGCACTCGGCGAGCTGGTTTCCGCCGGTCGCGTGACGGCCGACAGCTTTGCCGGTTTACGTGCGTTGCTGACACCTGCCGCCAAACGCGAGTCGCCGAAACATCGTCGCGTGCGTCGTCATGCTCTCAGCGAGATCGAAGACGCCGGAAGATGGTCGCTGGTGCGCAATTCGCCGCAATCGTCCGCTGCAAGCGGCGAAGGGCAGGCCGAACATATCGAATATATTGCCCGCGCACTCTTGCGCCGATATGGCGTCGTGTTCTGGAAACTACTGGAGCGCGAAGCACCATGGCTACCTTCATGGCGCGAACTTTTGCGCGTTTATCATCGCCTTGAAGCGCGTGGCGACATTCGCGGCGGCCGTTTCGTCGAAGGCCTGGTCGGCGAGCAATTTGCGTTACCCGAAGCGATCGGCCAACTGCGGAGCGTGCGGCAGCGCCCGCTGGAACAGCAATGCATTTGCCTGAGCGGCAGCGATCCGTTGAATCTTGTCGGTACTGTCCTGGCGGGTGATCGCCTGCCCGCGCTTGCAGGCGCTCGCGTGCTTTACGAAGACGGCATGCCCGTGGCCGCGCTGGTTGCCAATAAACCGCAGTGGCTGATTGAAAGCGATCTTACGCAACAGCGCCGCTGGTTCAATGCACTGCTGCGTCGGCCGGAACCCGATGGCACCAGTGATGTGAGCTACGTCCGCCGCTAATTCTCATCGGCCTATTTTGCGAGGGGATAGTTCCATGGAAACGAATCGGAGAGAAAGCAGCATGATTCTGGGTTTGCGCACCGCCATTTATCCCGCCAACGATCTGGCCGCTGCCAAACAGTGGTACGCGCAGGTCTTGAACCAGCAACCGTATTTCGACGAACCGTTCTACGTGGGTTTCCAGGTGGGCGGCTTCGAGCTTGGGCTGGTACCCGATGCACAGGCAGGCACCAGCGGGCCGCAGCCTTTGTGGGGTGTAGCGGATATTGCCGCGGCGTATGCACGCTTGCTCGAACTCGGTGCCAAACCGCTTGAGCCTGTTACCGAGGTTGGTGGAGGTATCAAGGTGGCAGCCGTGGTCGATCCTTTTGGGAACCGATTCGCTGTCATCGAGAATCCGCATTTCGATCCGGCCAACGTCCGATAGCGCCATGGCCGTGCTCGATCACATCATCCTGAAGGTGAACGATCTGGAAGCAAGCGTGGCGTTCTACACGCAAGTCATGGGTTTTGCGATGGAAGGCCGCGACGGCCCGTTTACGGTTGTCCGTGTCAATCCTGACTTCCAGTTGCAACTCGCGCCTTATGGAACGCCTGGCTTGGAACACTACGCATTTGCAGTGTCGCGCAAGGACTTCGACGCCATCTTCGGTCGCATCAAGGTTTCCCGCATTGCCTATGGAAGTTCGTTCGATTCGGTAGGTTCCAATACAGGTCCCGGTGAAGAATCAGGTGCGCGTGGCCCCGCGCCGACGCTTTACTTCTACGACCCGAATAAGCATCTGCTGGAAATTCGCACTTACGAATAGCTTGAATCCGCATCTGGAGAAACGCGATGAAAGCTTCTGTCTTTGTCGGAGTGAGTGTCGACGGATTCATGGCCCGCATAGATGGCGGGCTGGATTTTCTTCCGCCGGGCGGTGGCGAACCACACGGCTATGAGGAGTTCATGGCCTCGGTGGATGCGTTGGTGATCGGACGCAAGACGTACGAGACGGTGTTGGCGTTCGACCAGTGGCCGTATGGCGAAAAACCTGTTTTCGTCATGAGTGCACACCCACTTGCGCCAGCGCCGCCGGGAGCGATTGTCGAACACCTTTCCGCTTCGCCGAAAGAAGTCGTATCGGCGCTTTCCGCTCGCGGCATCAGCCACGTTTATGTCGACGGTGGAATCACGATCCAGGGTTTTTTGCGCGCGGGACTCGTTCAACGCCTTATCGTCACACGAGTACCCGTTCTGATCGGTACCGGCATTCCGCTCTTTGGCGCAATTCCCCACGACATCGCGCTACGGCACGTCGCCACGCGGTCTTACGCCAGCGGCCTCGTGCAAAGCGAGTATGAAGTGGTCATCTGAGCCGCGCGGTCACTCGCTGTGATCGGCGATATAGATCAGTAGCCCGTCCAGTTCCTTGAATTCGCTGCGACCATTGACGGCGATGCGCTGCCCTGCACGCACGCCATTGGGTAGATCGATGGCGAACGTGCCTTCAAACGCGATTTGCGCGTGCGCGACACCCGCGGCTTCGCTATAGCCGGTGATCGTCTGGCGTCGCGCCAGAAACAGATGTCGCGAACTTTCCGCCAGATGGCGAAGCTCTTCGACGCCCAGCGTGCGCACACTGAGTACGCCACCGGTGTAGTTTTCGAAGGTGACCTCGCGGTGCATCGTTGCGAGCATGCCGTCGACGTCCATGCGGTTATAGGCGTCAATGTAGCGATCGATCAGGGCACGCATGAAGGTCTCCAACGCAACGACGGGCAGCTTGAGCCGCGATCCCGGCATGGGTGGGATCGCGGCGGGAAGCTGCAGGAAGCTTAGTGCTTCACATTATCCGTCTGTTCGATGAAATGAGCTACGTTGTCGTGCAGAAGCTTCAGCGAGGCCTCATGCGCGTAGACCATGTGGCCGGACGGATACCACGCATAGCTCACGTTGTTCATCAGCTGCGGCTGCACAGGAATGTGGTGCATTTCGTAGTCCGCCGCGAAGAACGGCGTCGCGAGGTCGTAATAACCGCCGTTGAGGAACACCTTTAGATTGGGGTTGGTCTTCATGGCCATGGCTAGGTCCGGCATCACGTTGACGGCGCCGTCGTGGTCGTTGTGCTTGAAGATCCATTCCTTGACGTCGGCAAATTCGCGGTAATTCAAATCCTGACCGAATTTGAGATCCTTGCGTACGTAGTCGTTGAACGCGGCGATATACGCAGAGCTGATCGCGGACGATTGCGGGTCGTATTCCGCTTCCTTGCTCAGCGGATCGAGCGACGGACCTGAGAAACGCGTATCCAGGCGACCGGTGGTGTCATCGGTGTCGCTCTGCAATTCGTGTTCGAACATGCCGCCCGTCACGCGCAGGTTTGCTTTCATCAAATACGACACGGACAAACCCGTGTATTGATGCAGTTTCTCCGCGACCGCTTGCTTGCGTGCATCGTCGAGCCGCGAACCTTGCATCAGCGCCTGCGCATATTCACCCAACGCGAACTGCTCCACTTCCTGCAGGAACGGCTCAAGATCGCCCGGCTGCTGCGGCAGCTTGTGGTGGTAGTAAGCCGTAGCGGCGTAGGTAGGAAGCGCCAGCTCGTAGGGCAGGTCGATGCCCGGATTCTGATCGGCGCCATCGACGCTGGTGTCGAAATTGAGGATCTGCGACAGCAGGATCACGCCGTTGAGATCGACGCTGTCTTCGTTTTCCAGATCGTTGGCGACCACGGCCGAACGCGTCGTGCCGTAGCTTTCGCCGAACAGATATTTGGGTGAATTCCAGCGGCCATAGCGCGAGAGGAATTGCGTGATGAATTGCGCGAAGGCATGTCCGTCGCCATCGACGCTATACAGTTCCTTGCGACGATCCCCCATCTGGCCCTCGCGCTTGGATGCATCAGGATCGTTGGCAATCAGACGGCTAAAACCTGCGCCGGGCGCGTCGATGAAAACCAGGTCGGATGCATCGAGCAGGCTGTAGTCGTTGTTGACCAACTGGTACGGCGCGGCGGGCGTATGGCTGTCGTCACTGGTGACGACACGGCGTGGACCGAAAGCACCCATGTGCAACCACACCGTGGCCGAACCCGGACCGCCGTTGTAGATAAAGGTGATGGGACGTTTCGCCGCGTCCGCGCCTTTCTTGAAGTAGGCGACGTAGAAAAGGCTCGCCGTGGGCTCGTTTTCCTTATCGCCCTTGCCGTGCAGCACGATCGTGCCTGCAACCGCCTTGTACGAAATGCGCTTGCCTTCGACGGAGACGGAGCTTTCGCTGGTGGAGGCCTGTGGCTTCAGAAGCGCCGCTTCGGGTTTTTGATCGTCCGGTGCCGATTTGTCTTTTTTGTCTGCGGCGGAAGCGGTGCCGAGAAGAAGTGCCGCAAGGGCGATAGCGAGCGGAAGCTTGCGCATGGACGTATGAACCCCGTTTACTGGCGTGATGTGCCGACCGCTCAGGATAGGGATGCGAGGGGGTGGGTTTCACAGCCCAGAAGTCACGTCACGATGGGAATGCGCGGGCGTGGCGAGATTTATCGCGCGGCTTCGGTCGTACCCTCATCCGCGTGCCGGCACCTTCCTCGCTCCTCAAAGCGGGCACATCCATGTGCCCTCTCCGCGTGCTCCCATAGGGAGAAGGGTTCTATGCATGTGCCGGTTATGCGTTGGCAACAACGCCGCGGAGCAATGCAGCTTCGCGTGCGAGCTGCTCGATACCTTCCCAATCGCCGCTCATGAATTTGTCCTTCGGCGTCAGCCAGGAGCCGCCGACGCAGAGGACGTTCGAGAGCGCAAGGAAATCCGGCGCGCTGGTCAGCGAAATGCCGCCCGTGGGGCAGAAGCGCAACTGCGGAAGCGGACTGGCCCATGCGCCGAGCAACTTGGTGCCACCGGCTGGAACCGCGGGGAAAAATTTCAGATGACGATAGCCGCGTTCGAGCAGTTTCATCGCTTCGCTCGCAGTGGCGACGCCCGGCAACAGCGGCAATGCGCTGTCTTCCGCTGCAGAAAGAAGATTGGGAGACACACCTGGCGATACGGCAAAGCGCGCGCCAGCTTGTTCGGCATCATGCAAGTCTTTGGCGGTCAGCACGGTGCCGACGCCGACGACGGCACCTTCTACTTCGGCGGCAATGGCGCGTATCGCATCGAGCGCTGCAGGCGTGCGCAACGTGACTTCGATAGCAGGCACGCCGCCTGCCACTAAAGCACGCGCCATCGGCACGGCATGGCGGGCGTCGTCGATGATCACCACGGGGATCACCGGGGCCAGACGCATCGTGGCTTCAACTTGTTTTTGTTTTGCTTCGATGTTCATGCGTATCCCGTGATTCAGTTAAAGCACGCCAGCGCCAAGATCTGCGGGCATGGCATTGCGGCGGAACATGCTGAAGAGTTCGCGGCCCATACCGTGCTGATGCGTGGAAAGATCGCCAATGGCAGGCGCGCGTTCGGCAAATTCCGCAGCATCGACCAGCACATCGAGCGTTCCGTGCTGGGCATCCAGACGGATGATGTCGCCATCGCGAATCTTCGCAATCGCGCCGCCATCGTCCGCTTCCGGCGTCACGTGGATCGCTGCGGGCACGCGCCCGCTCGCACCCGACATGCGTCCGTCGGTAACGAGCGCGATGCGATAACCGCGATCCTGCAACACGGCGAGCGGCGGCGTCAGTTTGTGCAGCTCCGGCATGCCATTCGCGCGCGGGCCCTGGAAGCGCACGACGGCGATAAAATCGCGATTGAGTTCGCCGCGGTCGAAAGCGCGCTTGATCTCGTCCTGATCGTGGAACACGACAGCCGGTGCCTCGATAACGAGACGATCATCCGGCACGGACGACACCTTGATCACAGCGCGTCCGATGTTGCCGTGAACCATACGCAACCCGCCGTCGACACGGAACGGCTCGGCCATGCTGCGCAACACGCCGCGATTGCCGCTCTCCTTCGATACCGGCGTCCAGACCAGCTTGCCGGATGCATCGAGCGAGGGAACCTTTGCGTAATCGGCGAGCGTCGTGCCCGCAACCGTCCGCGCATCGCCGTGCAACAGACCAGCGCTCAACAATTGATCGATCAGGAAGCCCATGCCGCCGGCTTCATGGAACTGATTCACGTCGGCGTAGCCATTCGGATACACGCGCGCCAGCAACGGGATCACCGACGACAACGCATCGAAATCTTCCCAGCGCAGCGCAATGCCCGCCGCCTGCGCAATCGCAACCAGATGCAGCAGGTGATTGGTGGAGCCACCTGTCGCGTGCAAACCGATCACGCCGTTGACGATGGCACGCTCGTCGATGATGTGACCGACGGGCAAGTCTTCACCCGACTTGCTCAGCGCTGCGCTGCGGCGCACGGCTTCGGCAGTCAGCGCATCGCGCAGCGGCGTATCCGGTGCGACAAAACTTGCGCCGGGCAGATGCAGGCCCATGATCTCCATCAGCATCTGATTGGAGTTCGCGGTGCCGTAGAACGTACAGGTGCCCGGTGCGTGATAGGAGCCGGCCTCCACTTCCAGCAACTCGGCACGGCTGGCTTTGCCTTCGGTATAGGCCTGACGCACTTTCGACTTCTGTTCGTTGCTGATGCCGCTGGGCATCGGACCGCTGGGCACGAAAACTCCCGGCAGATGACCGAAGCTGAGCGCGCCGATCAGCAGGCCCGGCACGATCTTGTCGCAGATGCCCAGATAGAGCACGCCGTCGAACATGTCGTGCGACAACGCGACAGCGGTGGCCATTGCGATCAGATCGCGCGAGAACAGCGAAAGCTCCATGCCGGAACGCCCCTGCGTGACACCGTCGCACATCGCCGGGACACCACCGGCAACCTGCGCGGTGAAGCCGGAGTTGCGCGCGATCTCGCGAATCAGCGCCGGGTAACGCTCATACGGTTGATGCGCCGACAGCATGTCGTTGTACGCGGTGACGATGCCGATATTCGGCGCATGGCCATCGCGCAACGCTGTCTTGTCGTGCTCGCCGCAGGCCGCAAAACCATGCGCGATGTTTCCGCAGGAAAGGCGCGCACGGTGCGTACCCTGTACCACGGCGCTTTGAATGCGATCCAGATAGGCGGCGCGCGTGTCGCGGCTGCGTTCGCGAATACGCTCGGTAACTTCGGCAACAACGGGATGCAAACTCATGTTCCACTCCAGCCGCTGACGCGCGGCAGGTCTTCGCTCCCCGCTGAGATGGGGGAGATTGAGTGACGGTTATTCGGTGTTTCCGGTACGCATCGCGCCTGCCCCCGCTGTCTTACCTTGCTATGCGCAAAGAACGAATCGGCGTGAGGTAGAACAAGACGCATTACGGACACCAATAGATTTCCAGCTGACGTGCGCGATGCAACACGCTGGCGATGGGCAACGAACTATCCGGTTGTTCGGCCTGTTCGAGCAGCACGCGCTTGTCCGCACCTTCGATGTGCAAATACAACGAGCGCGCTTTCAGCAAGACGGAGAGCGTGAACGTGATGCGCGGCTCTCCGGCATTCGGTGCGCGCATGGGCAACACTTCGGCGGTGTTCGTCGGATCGAGCGCCTCGCCCAGACGATCACCACCAGGAAAAAACGAAGCGGTGTGTCCATCCGGCCCCATGCCGAGTACGACGACATCGAACGGAAGTTTCATCGTGCCGATGCGCGTGCGCACTTGCGCGATGCCAGCTTCCGGTGTCGCCGCTTCCGCGTACAACGGCACAAACTGCGCGTCTGCCGCGTTGTGACGCAGCAGCAGCGATTCCACCAGGCGTGCATTGGAACGCTCGTCCGTGTCGGGCACCCAGCGCTCGTCGACCAGCGTTACCGTGACGCGCGACCAATCCAGCACCTCGTGCGACAGCCGGTCGAACAAGCGCTTCGGTGTGTTGCCACCCGATACGGCGATGGTTGCCTCGCCGCGTGCGTCGATGGCGTTGCGCAAACCCTCGGCGAGGCGCGCTGCCAGCGCCGTCGCCAGCGCCTGGCCATCGTCGAACGCGTGCAGGGGGGCTTGCGCAGTCACTCGTTGTTGTCCTCGTTGTCTTCGTTCCAGGTGCGGCCGTCGCGTTCGATCAATGCGACGGAAGCGCTGGGCCCCCACGTACCGGCGGTATACGGACGCGGCGATTCGCCACTGTCTTCCCATGCGGCCAGGATCGGGCCGGCCCAACGCCATGCTGCTTCCACTTCGTCGCGGCGCATGAACAGCGTGGGATTGCCGCGCACGACGTCGAGGATCAAGCGCTCATACGCATCGGACTGCTGCACGCCGAAGGCTTCGGCAAAGCTCATGTCGAGCGGCACATGCCGCAGACGCAAACCGCCCGGACCCGGGTGTTTGATCGTCAACCACAGCTTCACGCCTTCGTCGGGTTGCAAACGAAGCACCAGACGGTTCTGCGCCAACGGACCGGCCGACGGATGGAAGATGGAATGCGGAACGGGTTTGAACGCCACCACAATTTCCGACACGCGTTCGGCCAATCGCTTGCCGGTACGCAGATAGAAAGGTACGCCAGCCCAACGCCAGTTGCCGATTTCCGCTTTCAGCGCGACGAAGGTTTCGGTCTGGGACTTTTCGATCTTGTTCTTGCTGTCTTCGTTGAGTTCGTCGATGTAGCCCTTGACGCTCTGCCCTTCGGTAGCACCGGCGCGATACTGGCCACGCACGGTGAGTTGCGCGGCGTTTTCGTCGTTGATCGGCTTGAGCGAATGCAGCACCTTCAACTTTTCATCGCGCACCGCGTCGGGCGACAGCGATGACGGCGGTTCCATCGCCACCATGCAAAGCAGCTGCAACATGTGGTTCTGCACCATGTCGCGCAACGCACCGGCATTGTCGTAATACGAACCGCGGCGTCCGACGCCGAGCGTTTCGGCGACGGTGATCTGCACGTGATCGATGTGCTCGGCATTCCACAGCGGTTCGAACAGCGCGTTGCCGAAACGCAGCGCGAGCAGGTTCTGCACCGTTTCCTTGCCGAGGTAATGATCGATGCGGAAGGTCTGCGATTCGTTGAAGACGCTGCCAACGTCGTCGTTGATGCGGTTGGCGCTGGCCAGATCGCGGCCGATCGGCTTTTCCATCACGACGCGCGATTCGCCCTTGTTGAGGCCGTAGTGACCGAGGCGGCGGCAGATGTCGACGAACAAATCCGGCGACGTGGATAGATAGAACACACGCACGTGATCGGGCTGCTGGCCGATGAGCTTGGCGAATTCGTCCCAGCCCTCGTCCTTGCGCGCATCCAGCGGCCGGTAGGTCACCAGCTTGAGGAAGGCTTTGAACTTCTCCGGATTCTGGGCCGCCGCACCGTTGAGACCGGCAGTGATCTGCTGACGATAGCCTTCATCGTCCAGCGCTTCGCGCGCGACGCCGATGATACGGGTGCCGTCCGGGATCTGGCCGTCGACATAACGGTGGAACAGGGCAGGGAGGAGTTTGCGGACGGCCAGGTCGCCGGTACCGCCGAAAATCACCAGATCGAACGCATCGACCGGTTGTGCAGGTGCAGTCACAACTCACCTCGTGTGGTGCTGGCGGCTGCGGGGCTGCGGCCACCGGGGGACCCTGATCGTACCAATGACATACCAGGCAATACCAGTGCCTGGACCCCTGCATTCGTATGCAAATTTTTCCTAAGCGGGCCTTGGTCCGGGGCTAACTGGCTGTTGTAGAAGTGGTTAGGCATTGGTATGGTGCGCTTCTATGCAGAACGCCCTGGCCGACGAATACCGGCGCCTGAGCCGCGATACGACCACCCACCAGCCGCTGGCCTACCTGCGGCTGCGCCGGGCTATCCGCAATGTCATCCAGCATCGCGATATCGAACCGGGCCAAACGTTGCCGAGCGAAAGAGATTTATCGCAGGCTTTGGGTTTGTCCCGCGTGACGGTCCGCAAGGCCATTTCCGGGCTGGTCGAGGAAGGGTTGCTTACGCAGCGCCATGGAGCGGGCACGTTCGTCGCCGAGCGCATCGTCAAACCGATGTCGCGGCTGACCAGCTTTACGGAAGACTTGCGCGCCCGCGGCCTGCATCCCCGCTCGGAGTTTTTCGAACGCAGCGTGGGCGAGGTGACGCCGGAGGAATCGATGGCGCTGAATCTCTCGCCCGGCGTCTTGGTCGCCCGCCTGCACCGAGTGCGCTATGCGGAAGACGAGCCGCTGGCGATCGAACGAAGCGTCGTGCCCGCCAGCGTGCTGCCCGATCCGCACGAAGTGCACGACTCGCTCTACGAGGCGCTGGAACACCACAATTGCCGCCCTGTGCGTGCCTTGCAGCGGCTGCGTGCTGTGTTGCTTGGTGCGCGGCAGGCGCGCTTGCTGCATGTCACGGCAGGTAGCGCGGGGCTGCATATCGAACGGCGCGGCTTCCTCGACGATGGCCGCGTGGTGGAATTCACCACCTCGTGGTATCGCGGCGATATCTACGACTTCGTTGCCGAATTGCAGACCGACTGAACCCGCGTTTCCTCACCTTTGCTCGTCATCCCAGCGAAAGCTGGGATCCAGCGTCTTTTTGCCTTGACGTCACTGGATCCCAGCCTTCGCTGGGATGACGGGTGTTATGGCGTGTCTCCCTTATTTGCCCGCCCAGCCACGCGCCCGCTAAGATTCACCGGTTTCGGGTGTCCCAAGGACGAACGTCCAAGGGATTAAACGGGAAGCCGGTGCGCTGTTCGCTCAGCAATGCCGACACTGCCCCCGCAACGGTAAGCGAGTTTTTCGAACGGTTCGACGCCACTGTGCGGTATGCATGGGAAGGCATCGTTCGAGGGTGCGATTCAATCGCACCGCCTCGCGAGTCCGGAGACCGGCCCGATTCATTGGTTCTGGCAACTCGCGGTGGGCGAGGCTCGGATCGCGTGCCGACGCCACATCTCGCCTGCCCGCTATTCCGTTCCTTCTCTGTCGCTTGTTCGCCGGCTTATTTATTTACGCCGCGCGGGGACGCGCGGCAGGGGAACCGGACATGTTGAAGAAGACTCCGCTGGCGGCCGCCATACTTGCGCTCAGCCTGAGCAGCTCGTTTGCTTACGCGCAAACCGCGTCGAGCGACCCGTCGAACGACCAGAACACCACGCTGAAAACCGTGGTGGTGACCGCCACGCGCACCGCCACGACTGAAAACGACACGCTGTCGTCGGTCACCGTGATCACACGCGACGATATCGAACGACTGCAGCCCACCTCGCTGGTGGATCTGCTAACCGGGTTGCCGGGCGTGTCGATCGCGCAAACGGGTGGCATCGGCGGTCAAACCAGCATCTATATGCGCGGCACGAATGCCGATCACACGTTGCTGTTGATCGACGGCGTGCGTATCGGTTCGGTCAGCACGGGCCTTCCCGCGCTCGAACAGGTGCCGGTCGAAGCGATCGATCGCATCGAAATCGTGCGCGGCCCGCGCGCCAGCCTGTATGGCTCCGACGCGATTGGTGGCGTGATCCAGATCTTTACGCGTCACGGCCAGCCCAACGGCGGCATTGCACCGTCGGTGAGTGTTACCGGCGGCAGCCACGGCTATATCAACAGCCAGGCTGGCGTGTCCGGCGGCGATTCGCATCTTTGGTACAACGCCAGCCTGGGCGGCGAATACACCAGCGGCATTCCGTCGTGTCGCATGGGCGCGGCGGAATTGGGCGTCGCGTGTTTCGTCGACGATCCGCGCGACGATGCATACCGCAACTGGAACGGCTTCGCCAACTTCGGCTATCGCTGGGATAACGGTACAGAGCTGGTGTTCGATTGGCTGCGCAGCAAGAGCAATGTCGAATACGCCGGCTCGCCATATAGCGGCGACGATGCGGTTGAAGAGCAATACGTCGCCGGCACGCGTTTGACCTTCACGCCGATCGATATCTGGAAAGTGACGCTGAGCGCCGGTCAGAGCCGCGACGATTACGACACGACCTATCAGGGTGTCTATTACGGCGAGTATTTCCCGCGCATGGGTACCGGTTACTTCGATTCGCGGCGCAATCAGGCCTCGTGGCAGAACGACATCACGCTGGCGCCTGGCCAATTGCTGACCGTTGGCGCGGACTATGAGCAGGAACACATCTTCAGCGACACCGCGTTTGAACAAACCACCCGCGGCGACGCCGGTGCGTTTGCGCAGTATCAGGGTACGTTCGGCCAGAACGAAGTGCAGTTGTCGGCGCGTCACGACCACAACGATCAGTTCGGCAATCACAACACCGGCGATGCATCGTGGGGTTATCACTTCGATCAGGGCCTGGTGCTGTCGGCCAGCTACGGCACGGCCTTCCACGCGCCGACGTTCGACGACCTGTATTACCCGGCGTTCGGCGGCGTGCCCACGTCCAATCCCGATCTGAAACCCGAAACCTCGCGCAGCGCCGAAATCGGTCTCACGCAGCAGCAGGACAACTGGAACTGGGGTCTCAATGCGTATCAGACGCGCATCAGCAATCTCATCGAGTTGAATGAAGAATTCGTTCCGGAAAACGTGAGCCGCGCACTGATCCGCGGCGTCGAAGGCCAGTTCGGCTTCAACCTGGACGGTTGGCGCGTGCAGAACTACCTGACGTGGCTGCAGCCCAAGGACGATGGCAATGACGGCGACTACGGAAAAATTCTGCCGCGCCGCGCCAGGCAGACGGCACGTATCGATGTGGATCGCAGTTTCGGCAAGTTCGGTGTCGGCGCCACCTTCTTCGCGGCCGATGCTCGTTATGACGACGCCGCGAATGCGTATCGCATGGGCGGATACGCCACCACGGACCTGCGCGCCAGCTACAACTTCGCCCCCGATTGGCGCGTGGAAGCACGCCTGGCGAACGTGTTCGACAAGAACTACGAAACGGCCTACTACTACAACCAGCTGGGCCGCACCTGGTATCTGACGCTGCGTTTCACACCCACGATTCACTGAGCTGCATTCGAAGTCGCCAGGGACGGCGACTTAGCTGCATAGGCAGCGTTTTCACATTTATGCCTTTCGGCATGGCCGGACTTAAGGCACATTCGCAGGGGCCGCTCCCTGAGGCATAAAGTGCCCATGAACATGCCATTTTCTCTTGCGCCAACGCATGCGCCGTACGCGCGTGCGTGGCTTTCGTTCGCCTGACGCCTTGATGCAGGGGATCCGGTGAACGTTTTTGCACCCATCATTCGCAGACCGATCGGCACCTCGCTGCTGGCGATCGGTTTGACCATTGCCGGTTTTTGCGGCTATTTGTTGCTGGGCGTGGCGGCGTTGCCGTCGCTGGATTTCCCTGGACTCGTCGTCATCGCGCAATATCCGGGCGCGGATGCGCAAACGATGGCCGCAACGGTTGTCGCACCGCTGGAACGTCAGCTTGGGCGCATTCCCGATATTCAGGAAATGGATTCGGACACCAATGCGGGCGGCACGCAGATCCGCATCCTGTTCAATTTCGGACGCAGCGCGGACAAGGCCGCACGTGATGTGCAGGCCGCCATCAACGCGGCCCAGCCCGACCTGCCGACGAACATGCAGCCGCCGCAGTATTTCAAATTCGATACGGCATCGATTCCGATTCTGCTGATTTCGTTGACGTCGACGGGCATGCCGCCCGACAAACTCTACGATCTCACCGATACGCTGTTGATGCCTGCCGTGGCTCAGATTCCCGGCGTTGCGCAGGTGCAGGTGTTTGGCGGCACACCTCACGCGGTGCGCGTGACGATCAACAACGCGGCGCTCACGGCCAAAGGCCTTACCGCCAACGACATTGCCAATGCGTTGCGCGCGGCGAACGTCACCTCGCCGCAAGGCATTCTCAGCAATGGCATGACGCAGATGACCGTCACTGCCAACGATGCCTTGCACAGTCCGCAAGACTTCGGCTCGCTGGTGATCGCCAATCAGAAAGGCATACCCGTGCGCCTTTCCGATGTCGCCGCCGTGACAAGCGGCGAACAGGATAAATATCAAGCCGCATGGTTCAACGGCCAGCGCGCCGTGTCGATGCAGATCAGCAAACGGCCCGACGCGAATTCCGTCGAAGTCGTGCAGGAGATTCGCAACCGGCTTCCTGCGCTTCAAAATCTGGTGCCGGCGGATGTGCAGATCACGCCGATCTTCGATCTTACCCAATCCACCAAGTCCGCATTGCGTGAAGTCGAGATCGCGCTGTTGCTCAGCATCATCATGGTCGCGCTGGTAATGCTGGTGTTCCTGCGGCGTGTGCGGCCCACGGTCATCGCCATGTTCAGCGTGCCGTTGTCGCTGGCGGGTGCGTTCGTGGTGATGTTTGCGCTGGGGTTCACGCTCAACACCTTGTCGTTGATCGCGCTGGTGCTGTGCGTGGGTTTCGTCGTCGACGATGCGATCGTGGTGATCGAAAACATCGTGCGGCACATGGAACACGGCATGGAGCCGCTGGAATCTGCGCTGCTCGGCGTGCGCGAGATCGGCTTTACGGTCATTTCCATTACCGTTTCGCTGGTCGCCGTTTTCGCCCCGATGGTATTCGGCAACAACACGCTGGTGATGTTGATGCGCGAATTCTCGGTGACGTTGATTTCGACCATCGTGATTTCGGCGCTGGTATCGCTGACACTGACGCCCGCGCTTTGCGGCCGTTATCTGCTGGAGGAAAAACCCGGCGAGCGCCGTCCCGGCAGGATTGAAGCATTCTTCGAACGCTTCGATCGCTCTTTGCTATGCATTTACGAACGCGGTCTGGATTGGGCGATGCATCATCGCCGCGTCATGCGCTGGCAGCCGTTGATTCTATTGTTGCTGACCGTGGGGCTCGCCATCTTCGTCGCGAAGACCGCCGGCGGCGCAATCATGCCGAAGGAAGACACCGGCATGTTGATCTTGCAGATGACGTCCGATGCGAATATCTCGCCGTCCCTGATGGCTACGCGCACGCAGGCCGTCGCCAGCATCATGCAGGCCGACCCGGATGTCGTCGACGTCACGACTATTCTCGGCGGCAATAACAACAATGGCGCGGTGGGCAATCAGTCGACGCTGTTCGTCGATCTCAAGCCGCTTGGCAAAGGCCCGGGCATGCGACCCGATTCGCTGGACAAAGTGATCGAGCGCCTCGACAAGCAATACAAAAAGCTGCCGGATATGCAGATCACCATGCGTGGCCTGCAGTTCCTTGGCGGCCCCAGCAACAAAGGCGGCGGCGAATACGCATTCGATCTGGACAGCACGACCGGTGCGCCACTGCAGGAAGCCACGCTGCGGCTGGCGCAGGTGATGCGCAAGATGAAGCAGTTCAACAACGTCACTACCAGTTACGACAGCATCGGCAAGCAGCAATTGCTGGAAGTCGATCGCAATGCGGCGTCGCGTCTGCAAGTGGGCATGGGACAGATCGATCAGGCGCTCGTCGATGCGTTTGGGCAAAATCCCGTGTCGGTGATCTATTCGGATATCAATCAATACCGCGTGGTGCTGTCGGCCAGCAATGCCGACTCGCTGAGCCCGGATACGCTGCTGAACACCTACGTGCGCAGTACGCAAAACAAGATGGTGCCGTTATCGGCGATGGCGCATATCAAGCCCTTCATTACGCCGATCGATGTGCAACATTTCAACCAGACGGAATCGTCCACGATCAGCTACAACCTTTCCGATGGCATCACGCAAGCCGATGGTTTGAAGTTCGTCGATCAGGCGATGTTTGCGGCGCAATTGCCGCCGGGCGTGACCAAGCGCTACACCGGCGACAATCAGCGCTTGATCGAAGCACTGGAGAACGCGCTGATTGTTTTTGCGGCGGTGATTCTGGTGATGTACATCGTGCTGGGCATTCTCTATGAAAGCCTGATTCATCCGCTCACGATCCTCTCCACGCTTCCGGCCGCTGGCATGGGGGCATTCCTTGCGATGCTGATTACGCATACGCAGCTCACCACCATGTCGGTCATCGCGGTGCTGATGCTGATCGGCATCGTGAAGAAGAACGCCATCTTGATGGTCGACTTTGCGCTGGTCGCCGAACGCGAACGCGACCTGCCGCCGCCCGAGGCCATTCGCGAGGCCGCCATGGTGCGCTTTCGCCCGATCACCATGACCACGTTGGTGGCGATGGGTGCGGCACTGCCGCTGGCGATCGGCTTCGGTATCGGTTCGGAGATGCGCCAGCCGCTGGGTATCGCCATTCTGGGCGGCCTGTTCGTGTCCCAGCTGCTGACCTTGCTCAGCACCCCGGCGATTTATCTCTGGCAGCACGATCGCCGCATAAGCAAGGCGAAGCGCAAGCAGCGCCGGGCGGAGCGACGGCTGCGCAAACTGGGGGGACAGATTCCGGCAGCGGATTGAGTCCGGCCGCCGGATCGTTCGATTCCTGGCCGGCAGTCGCGCCAGCCGGGAACTAAATCGCCCGTGTGTGGACCATGACACGGGCGCCTGTCTTTCGGCACGGCTGGACTTCAGGCACATTTGCAGAGTCGGCCAGGAGGGTATGAAACCGTTATGGATATGACTCTGTACCGTGGCCGCCCCGCCGAGGGCCGGCCCTTAGATCGACTGTGTGCGCCCAACCTGGAAGGGCGTGCCGTCGCATGAATATTTTCGCACCGATCATTCGCCGGCCTGCCGGTACATCGCTGCTCGCTATCGGCGTGCTGATTGCCGGCATTTGCGCGTACATCGAGCTTGGGCTGGCCGCCTTTCCGTCGCTGCAATTTCCGGGCATCGCCGTGGCGGCGCAGATGTCCGGCGCCAGCGCGGAGACCATGGCCACCACGGTCACCGCGCCGCTGGAGCGCCAGCTCGGCCGCATCCCCGGTGTCGAGGAAATCGATTCCGATACCAACGAAGGTGCCACGCAGATCATCATCCAGTTCGACATGGGCACCAATGTCGACCGGGCTGCGCGCGATGTGCAGGCGGCGATCAATGCCGCTATGCCGCAGTTGCCGCAGCAGATGGCGTCTTCGCCGCCGCAGTATTTCAAGTTCGACACCTCGCAGATTCCGGTACTGCTGCTCGAAGTGACGTCCACCAGCATGGCGCCGGACAAGCTTTACGATCTGGCCGACAGTTACATGAAGCCGCTGGTCTCGCAGATCGATGGCGTCGCGCAAGTACAGGTGCAAGGCGGCGCACCTCACGCGGTGCGTGTCTCGCTCAATAGCGCGGCGCTGACCGCCAAGGGTTTAGTCGCCAACGATGTGGCGAACGTGTTGCGCGCTGCCAACGTCACCTCGCCGCAAGGTGTGCTGTCGGACGGCGTACGCCAGATGACCGTCACCGCCAACGACTCGCTGCGCAACGCCAGCGATTTCGCGTCGCTGGTCATCGCCAATCAAAAAGGGATTCCTGTCCATCTCTCTGACGTCGCCACTGTTGAAAGCGGTCAGCAGGATATCTATCAAGCTGCGTGGTTCAACACGCAGCACGCGGTCGGGCTGAACATCAACAAGCGTCCCGAAGCCAATGCGGCGGCGTTGGTGAAGCAGATCAAGGACTCGATACCGCGGCTGAAGGCGACACTCCCCGCCGATGTACAGATCACGCCGATTTTCGATCTCACGGCATCGACGACCTCCGCGCTGCACGAAGTCGAGCTGGCGCTGCTGCTCAGTATCGTGATGGTGGCGCTGGTGATGTTGGTGTTCCTACGCCGCGCGCGGCCGACCGTGATTGCCATGTTGAGCGTGCCGCTGTCGCTGGCTGGCGCGTTCGTGGTGATGTGGGGCTTCGGCTTCACGCTGAATATGTTGTCGCTGATCGCACTGGTGCTATGCATTGGCTTCGTGGTCGACGATGCCATCGTGGTGATCGAGAACATCTTTCGCCATATGGAGGCAGGTACAGAACCGCTGGAAGCCGCGCTGATAGGTGTGCGCGAAATCGGCTTCACCGTCATCTCCATCACACTCTCGCTGATCGCGGTGTTCGCACCGTTGCTGTTCGGTCACAGCGGCCTGGTGATGGTGATGCGCGAATTTTCGGTCACGCTGATTTCCACCATCATCATTTCCGCGGTGGTCTCGCTCACGCTGACGCCTGCACTGTGCGGCCGCTATCTCACGCGCGAACAACCCGGTCAACACGAACCGGGCCGGCTGGAGCAGACCGCCGAACGGTTCGATCGCTGGATGCTGGCCATTTACGAAAAAGGCCTGAATTGGTCCATGCGCCATCGCCGCATCATGCGTTGGCAACCGATCCTGCTGCTGGTGTTGACGGTCGTGTTGGCAGTGGCGGTGGTGAAGACTGCCGGTGGCGATTTCATGCCCAAGAGCGATTCGGGCATTGCGCAAGCGTTCCTGATCGCCGATGCCAATATCTCGCCCGAAAAGCTGACCAAACTCACGCAGACCGTCTACACCACGATCCTTGCCGACCCCGCCGTACAGGACGTCGCCAGCGTGCTCGGTGGCGGAAACAGTGGTGGCAGTGTCGGCAATCAAGCCTCGTTTTTCATCGATCTCAAACCGAAAGGCACCGGGCCGAATGATCGCCATGATTCGGCAGACAAGGTCGCTGCACGTCTGAGCGAAAAGTTCAAGAAACTGACCGATGCCGACGTATCGGTGACGAGTTTGCAGTTGTTCGGCAACAACGGTGGCGCGTTCGGCGGCGCCAAGGGGCAATTCACCTTCAACCTCACCAGCAATAGCGGCGATTCGTTGCAGGAACCCACACTGCGCATGGCGCGCGAAATGCGCAAAATGAAGCAGTTCCGCGATGTGTCCACCAGCTTCGACAGCATCGGCAAGCAGCAGTTGATCGAGGTGGACCGCAACGCGGCTTCGCGCATGCAGGTGAACATGGGCCAGGTCGATCAGGTGTTGTTCGATGCCTTCGGCCAGACGCCGGTGTCGGTCATCTACTCGGACGTCAACCAGTACCAGGTGATTCTGGTCGCCGACAACGCCGATTCGCTGCGGCCGGAAACGTTGTTGAATCTCTACGTGCGCAGCACGCAAAACAAAATGGTGCCGCTCTCGGCCATAGCGCATATCAAACCGTATATCGCGCCGATCGACGTGCAGCACTACAAGCAGCTCGAAGCGGCATCGATCAACTACAACGTCGCCGATGGCGTAACGCAGACCGACGCACTGAAACTCATCGATGTCGCCATGCTCAACGCGCAGGTGCCACCCGGCATCACCAAACAGTACACGGGCGACAATCAGCGGCTGCAGGAAGGCGGCGTCAATTCGTTGCTGCTGCTCGTTGCGGTGATCATGGCGATGTACATCGTGCTGGGCATTCTCTACGAGAGCTTGATCCATCCGTTGACGATTCTTTCCACGCTTCCTGCCGCGGGCATGGGTGCGTTCCTGGCGATGCTGGTGACGCAGACGCAGCTCACCACCATGTCGGTGATCGCGGTGCTGATGCTGATCGGCATCGTGAAAAAGAACGCGATCCTGATGGTGGACTTTGCCCTCGTCGCCGAGCGCGAACACGGGCGCAGCCCACCGGAAGCGATTCGCGAGGCGGCCTTGGTGCGCTTCCGTCCGATCACCATGACAACACTCGTGGCGATGGGTGCAGCGCTACCGCTGGCGATCGGTTTCGGCATCGGTTCGGAGATGCGCCAGCCGCTTGGCATCGCCATCCTCGGCGGTTTGCTTGTGTCGCAATTGCTGACGCTGCTCAGTACACCGGCGATTTATTTGTGGCAACACGATCGCCGCGAGCGCAAAGCCGCGCGCAAGGCACGGCGGGCTGAGAAACGACGCCTGCGCGAATTGGGGCGTCAGATTCCGGCAACGGAATAAGTCTTTACCGCTCTTGAGAACGTCATCCTGGCGCAAGTCAGGGTGACGTTTTGCTACATCTCTGTAACACCCGGAAACAAAAATTCAACGCGATCGTTCGCGCATCCATAACAGATGCACATGCCTTCTGGCATGGACGGACTAAAGGCACATTTGCCGGGCCGCCTGCACGCGTATGAAGTGTTCTGGGATTGACCTTTCACCATGGCATGACGTGCGGCGCGCGAGGTCGTCGCCCACTTCGCCGTCCGGCGGTTGATATGAACCTGGCAGTGAGCGCATGAATATTTTTGAGCCGATCATCCGTCGCCCCGCCGCCACGTCGTTGCTGGCGATCGGGCTGATCATTGCCGGCTTCTGTGCGTACCTGGTGCTGGGTTTGGCAGCGTTTCCCTCCATGCAGTTTCCGGCCGTCACAGTGCAGGCACTGCTTCCCGGGGCGGATGCGCAAACGGTCGCGGCAACGGTGACAGCGCCATTGGAGCGCCAGTTCGGCCGCATTCCCGGTATCCAGCAAATGACTTCGGATGCCAATCCCGGCGGTACGCAAATCCAGATCCTCTTCGACACATCGCGCAGCGCGGATGACGCTGCGCGCGACGTCGAAGCGGCGATCAATGCGGCGATACCCGATCTGCCCGCCGTGATGGCGTTGTCGCCGCCGCAGTTGTTCAAGGCCGACACCACGCAGATACCCGTGTTGCTGATGTCCATGACGTCCACCAGCATGGCGCCAGACAAACTCTACGATCTCGCCGACACGCTGATGCGTCCGGCAATTGCCCAAATCCCCGGCGTCGCGCAGGCACAGCTGATCGGTGGCACGCCGCATGCGGTGCGTGTGTCGCTCAACAGCAGCGCGCTGACGGCGAAAGGACTTACCGCCAATGACGTCGCCAATGTGCTGCGTGCGGCGAACGTCACGTCACCGCAAGGCATTCTCAGCGATGGCGTCACGGAAATGACCGTGAGCGCCAACGATGGATTGATCAGAGCGCGCGACTTCGCGTCGCTGGTGATTGCCAATCAGAAGGGCATTCCGGTACGGCTCTCCGATGTGGCGACCGTGACCGACGGCCAACAGGATGCGTACCAGGCGGCATGGTTCAACAACCAGCACGCGGTGATCTTGCAGGTGATGAAGCGTCCGGAAGCCAACGCCGTGCAGCTCGCGCAAAACATCCGCGTTACGGTACCGCGGTTGCAGGCACTGGTGCCGGCCGATGTGCAGATCACGCCAATCTTCGACCTGACCGATTCCACCAAGTCGACACTGCGCGAAGTAGAAGTGGCGCTGATGCTCAGCGTGTTGATGGTCGCTGCGGTGATGCTGGTGTTTCTGCGCCGTGTACGCCCGACCGTCATCGCCATGCTGAGCGTGCCGTTGTCGCTGGCCGGCGCGTTCGTGCTGATGTATGCGCTGGGCTTCACGCTCAACATGTTGTCGCTGATCGCGCTGGTGCTGTGTATCGGCTTCGTGGTGGACGATGCCATCGTGGTGATCGAAAACATCTTTCGTCACATGGAGCAAGGCACCGACCCACTGCAGGCATCGCTCATTGGTGTGCGCGAGATCGGCTTTACGGTGATCTCCATCACCCTGTCGTTGATTGCGGTATTTGCGCCCATGGTGTTCGGGCATAACGCGATGGTGATGCTGATGCGTGAGTTCTCGGTCACGCTGATTGCGACCATCGTGATTTCCGCGTTGGTCTCCCTCACACTTACGCCTGCACTTTGCGGGATTTACCTGGTGCGGGAGGAATCCCGCGCGCAGCCGGGAAAACTGGAGCGAGCAGTAGAACGCTTCGACCGAGGCCTGCTGCGCATCTATTCCGCCGGGCTGGACTGGGCGATGCGCCATCGCCGGATCATGCGCTGGCAACCGCTGCTGCTGCTGATCCTGACAGTCGTATTGGCCGTGGCGGTGGCGGAAACAGCCGGCGGTACGCTGATGCCGGAAGGCGATACGGGCAAGATCGAAGCGGATCTTGTTGCGGATGCCAACATCTCGCCGGATCTGCTCGCCAAACGCACACAGGCGCTCGAGAAGGTGATGCTGGCCGATCCGGCCGTGCTCGATGTCACCTCGTTTCTTGGCGGCAACAACACCAACGGCGCGGTTGCCAATGAAGCGACGTATTTCATCGACCTCAAGCCGCGCGGTAACGGTCCGGGCCAGCGTCCGGATCCGGCAGACAAAGTCATTGCGCGATTGAACAAGCAATACGAGAAACTGACCGACGTACAAATCACGCTTACCAGCATCGGCTTTTTCACCAGCGGTACCGGCAGCAAAGCAAAAGGCAAATTCGCCTTCGACCTGACGAGCACGACGAGTCAGGCACTTCAGCAACCCACGCTAAAACTCGCGCAAGTCATGCGCAAAATGAAACAGTTCCGCGACGTCAGCACCAGCTTCGACAGCATCGGCAAGCAGCAGCGACTGGAAATCGATCGCAATGCCGCCTCGCGCCTGCAAGTGGGCATGGGCCAGATCGACCAGCTGCTGGCCGATGCCTTCGGTCAGACGCCCGTGTCGGTGATCTACTCGGATCTCGATCAATACCAGGTGATCCTGATCGCCGATGATGCCAATTCATTGAGCCCGCAAACGCTCTTGAACATGTACGTGCGCAACAGCCAGAACAAGATGGTGCCGCTGTCGGCGATGGCGCGCATCCGGCCCTTTATCGAGCCGATCGACATCCAGCATTACAACCAGCTTGAATCGGCAACGATCAACTACAACCTGGCCGACGGCATCACGCAAGCCGATGGCCTGACGCTGATCGATCAGGCGATGTTTGCGGCGCAACTGCCGCCAGGCGTGATGAAGAAATTTACCGGCGACAATCAAAAGTTGGTCGATGCGGCCACCAATGCAGCGATCATCTTCATCGCGGTCATCCTCGCGATGTACATCGTGCTCGGCATTCTCTACGAAAGTCTGATCCACCCACTGACCATTCTTTCCACGTTGCCCGCGGCGGGCATGGGCGCGTTCCTCGCCATGCTGATCACCCACACGCAGCTATCGACGATGTCGGTGATCGCCGTGCTGATGCTGATTGGCATCGTGAAGAAGAACGCGATCCTCATGGTGGACTTTGCACTGGTCACCGAACGCGAACACGGCCGCACACCACCGGAAGCGATTCGTGAAGCTGCACTCGTTCGTTTTCGCCCGATCACCATGACCACACTTGTTGCAATGGGCGCGGCACTGCCGCTGGCCATCGGTTTCGGCATTGGTTCGGAGATGCGCCAGCCGTTAGGCATCGCGATTCTCGGCGGCTTGTTTGTCTCGCAGCTGCTGACGCTGCTCAGTACGCCAGCCATTTATTTGTGGCAACACGATCGCCGTGAGCGCAAGGCCGCGCGCAAAGCACGGCGTGCGGAAAAACGCAGGCTGCGGAAATTGAAGCAATCTCCAGTCATCGCGGGCTGACCATCGCAAGCAAGATAGGCGTTGCTGTTGCGCCGTACTTCCCGCAGGAAAGCACGGCGCAACGTATGTACTACCAGTGCTTTTTCAGCCCGAACCTGATCATCTGATCGTGCGCGTGCGGCTGCATCAGGTAATCGTATTCCGTCGTGATAAGCCAGTCGCCCCACAGGCGCAGATCGCTGCCGAAGCCCAGTTGCGCACTGTTGCCGTTAGCGCTGTACGGATTGGTCAGCACGTTCCAGGAACCCGCGGAAGGAATAAACGCGTAGCTCAACGTGGTATCGGTCGTGCCCTGGAAATCGTGGCCCAATTCGAGTCGGAAGTGCGGAATCAGCACACCCCAGCTCTCTTTGTACTCGGCACTCGCGCGTATCCCCAGAATTGCTTGTGAAGTACGTACCTGTTCGCTTCCGTAAGTAAGCGCGTCCACAGCATCGCCCGTTTCGGAAAAGCTGTTCAAGCGCGACAACGACCATTGCAGACTGCCGTACGGCGACAACAGCCAGTTGTTCCACTTGTATTCGTAGCCGCCCGTCAACGATGCAAACCACTGATCGCCGTTGCGGTGGCCCTGCAGATAATCGCCGTTGTCGGCGTCATGGCGCTGACTGTCGAAGCTCAGACCGCCGCCGCCGAGCACAGCGTCGATATACGTCTTCTCCGATGGGGCAAAGCTGCCGTAAACCGCTGCGCTGTAGCCTTGCGCGATGCTATGCGTGCCGTCGTTGGAAATGTCGCTGTTGTCGTGGTCGTAACCGAGGCTTAGACCGATCACGCCCTGGGTGCCGATACGTTGATCGACACCGGCCGTCACAGCGATGTTGTCGGAATCGAATCCGGCTGCCTGGCGATAAGCATCGAACGATCCGAAGTTTGCCGTGCCGCCAATCCAAACACCCAATCCTTGCGGACCTTTCAGGTTGCTGGCGGCCGTTGGCTGGCTGCTCTGTGTATCCGACGACAGAAGCGTACCGTCCGGTGCATCGGCGGTACCGATGCCTTGACGCATGAAGCCGCTCGCCTGCGGCCACGATGCATTCCCCGGCGCTCCGTTTGTTTGCGGCTGACCCGGCAGCGCGTTGGCACCGCCGCCGCCCAACGGCTTCCCATCAAGGCTGACAGACAAGCTGTTGCTGAAGAGTGAGCCACCGCCATCGTGCAGGTTTTCCAGGCGACCGCGAATATTGTCGAGCTGGCTCTGCGCGAACATCTCCGCTTCCGTCGTTTGCGCATTGATCAGTCCGAGCACGTCCGGATTCTTGGATGGGTCGGGCTGCCTGGTTACCAGCACCAGGACATCGACGGTCACCGGACTGCCATTGGTCGATGCAAGCACCGCCGTGATCTGTACCAAGCCGGTGAAATTGCTCGTCGGCGTAAACGTCAACGCGGTGGGCTGATTGAGCGACACGCTGCCCGCACCGCCAGGCGACTGGCCCAGCAAGGTCGATCCGGTGTAACTGCCCGGAACAATGCTGCCCAGATTCACTGACACCGGTGTGCCGGGCGACGTAATGACCGTCTTGGTATGGCCGGCAGCGCTGCCCGCCGCCGTGACGGTAACAGTGATAGTTGCCGGCTGTGATTCGCCAAAATGATTGGACACGAAGTAAGTGAACGTGTCGGTGCCCACAAACCCGGCTGCCGGCGTGTAAGTAATCTGCTCCCCGTTTGCCGTCGCACTGCCGTGCGAAGGTTGCGTGGCAACGCCGACACCAACGAACGGTTGCGGACCGGTTGCACCGGACTCGGCCTCGATCGACACCGGCGTGCCAGCTGTCGTTGCAACGGTATCTGCTGCAGCTACCGGTACGGCAGATGGCACGACGGTGATCGTCACCGCCGCAGGCGACGACGTGCCACCGGGATTGGTCGCGGTGTAAGTAAAGCTGTCAGTGCCGCCGTAGAAGGTGGGCGAAGGCGTATAGGTGACGCTCTCGCCCGACACCGTCGTCGTGCCGTGCTGCGGTGTTTTCGCGATCGCCACAGAGGTGACGTCGATGCCTGCGATCGCACTGCTCAGATTGATGGTGGCGACGGTGTTGTAGTTGGTATTCGCGCTGACGTTGCTGGCGGTGGGCGGCGGCGGATTGCTGATCGTCACCGCAAGGTTCACCTGCGCCGCGGCGGTATGACTGCCATCGCCGGCCTGGTTAGCCGTAACCGTGCATGTTCCTGCCGAAAGCGTGGTGACCGTGCTGCCCTGAATCGTGCATACCGCGTTCGATGATGAAGCAATCGCAAACACCAGTGGGCTGCTCGAGCCCGTGCCCGTTGCGGATACGGTAAACGTACCGCTCGGCTTGAACACTGGCGCCGCCGGGTTGGCGACAAAATTCGTGATCGCGCCAGTGGCCTTGGGTGTAACGCTGTTGGATGCCGCCGATGCCACGCTCGTTCCGGCTGCATTGGTCGCCGTTACCGTTAAGGTGTACGCGGTGCCATTGGTCAGCCCGGTTACTGTGCAAGGCGATGCGGCGCAGGTACCGGTCAGGCCACCCGGATTGCTCGTCGCGGTGTAGCCCGTAATGGCATCGCCACCGGTAACGGTCGGCGGCGTAAACGTCACGCTTGCCTGCGCACTACCGGCCGTTGCCGTACCGATAGTCGGTGCGCCAGGCGCAACGCCCGCGATCGCGAACGATTGACTCACTTGCGGTGCAGCTAGGTACGTGTTGTTGCCCGCCTGATTCGCGTTGATGGTGCACGTTCCCGGCGTCACCGTCGTCAGCACGCCGCCACTGGTGATGGTGCAGACCGCGGTCGTGCTCGAGGAGAACGTCACCGGCAATCCGGATGTTGCCGTGGCGGTCAACGTTGGCGTGGTGCCGAAATTCTGTGTGCCGGGATTGGCGAAGGTGATCGTCTGATTGCCTTTCGGCGTAATCGCGTTTGATGCGGCCGATGCCGCGCCGGTGCCAACACCATTGGTCGCCGTTACTGTGAACGTATAGGCCGTGCCGTTGGTAAGGCCGGTCACGGTACAAGGTGAATTGGCACACGTGCCGGTGAAACCGCCCGGGCTGCTCGTGGCGGTGTAAGCGGAGATCGGCGAGCCACCCGATGATGCTGGTGCAGTGAAGTTCACCGTCGCTTGCTGGTCGCCCGCTGTCGCCGTGCCGATGGTGGGAGCGCCCGGCACAATCCCGTTGACGGTGAACGACTGACTCACCTGCGGCGCAGCCGAGTAAGTACCATTGCCGGCCTGATTGGCGTTGATGGTGCATGTTCCCGCGGTGATAAAGGTGAGCGTGCCGCCGCTGGTAACCGTACACACCGCTGTCGTGCTCGATGTAAACGTCACCGTCAATCCAGAGGTCGCGCTAGCTGTAAGCGTTGGCGTGGTGCCGAAGTTTTGCGCGCCCGGGTTGGCGAACGTGATTGTTTGTGCAGCCTTAGGCGTCGCACTGTTGGACGCCGCCGATGGTGCGCCCGTGCCTGCCGAGTTCGTCGCCGTCACAGTGAACGTATAGGCAGTGCCGTTGGTAAGACCCGTCACTACGCAGGGAGTAGAGGCACATGTACCCGTAAGGCCGCCCGGGCTGCTGGTGGCGGTGTATTGGGTGATCGACGCACCACCCGTGAATGCCGGCGCAGTGAAGCTGACCGATACTTGCCCCGAACCCGCCGTGGCGGTGCCGATGGTGGGTGCACCCGGCACCACCGTTCCGACAGCAAATGTCTGGCTCACTTGCGGTGCTGTAGCGTAGACACCATTGCCCGCCTGATTCGCATTGATGGTGCAGCTACCGGAATCAAGGAAGGTAAGCGTGCCGAAGTTGGTGATCGTGCACACCGCCGTCGTGCTCGAGGTGAAAGTAACGGTCAGGCCAGACGTGGCAGTAGCCGTCAGCGTCGGCGTGGTGCCGAAATTCTGCGGGCCCGGATTCGCGAACGTAATCGTCTGTGCCGCTTTCGGCGTCACGCTGTTCGATGCTGCCGACGGCGCGCCCGTACCCGCCGAGTTCGTCGCGGTCACAGTGAACGTGTAGGCGGTGCCATCGGTGAGGCCGGCCACGGTGCATGGTGTGTTGGCGCACGTGCCGGTGAGGCCACCCGGACTGCTGGTGGCGGTGTATTGGGTGATCGACGCACCACCCGTGAATGCGGGCGCCGCAAAGCTGATCGTTGCCTGCGCATCGCCCGCCGTGGCCGTGCCGATGGTCGGTGGGCCCGGCACCGCCGGGGCGACGGCAAATGATTGCGAGACCGTCGGCGCCGCGGAATACGTGCCGTTGCCGGCCTGGTCCGCATTGATGCTGCAGCTGCCGGCCGTGATGAAGGTGAGCAAACCACCGCTGGTGATCGTACACACCGCGGTAGTGGTCGAGCTGAAGGTCACCGTCAAACCCGACGTGGCGGTTGCCGTGAGTGTGGGCGTGGTGCCGAAGTTCTGCGTGCCGGGATTGGCGAAGGTGATCGTCTGCGTCGCTTTTGGCGTGACGCTGTTCGATGCAGAGGATGCCGGGCCGGTACCGTCCGCATTGGTCGCCGTGACGGTGAACGTGTACGCGGTGCCGTTGGTGAGTCCCGTTATCACGTGACTGAGCGCGGTCGTACCGGCGTTGGAGTCGACGCCGCCGGCAGGACTGGATGTCACTGTGTAGCCCGTGATGGCCGAGCCGTTGTTGTTGGCAGCAGCAAACGTAACAGTCGCCTGCGCAGGCGTTGTACTTGTGGCGGAGACACCCGTTGGCGCACTGGGTACGCTCGATGGCGTGACACTGTTGGACGCGGCGGACGGCGAGCCCGTGCCCACGGAATTGGTGGCGGTGACGGTGAACGTATAAGCCGTGCCGTTGGTAAGGCCGATCACGGTACACGGCGACGTGCTGCACGTGCCTGTCAATCCGCCGGGACTGGATGTAGCGGTGTAACCGGTGATCGTGGCGCCACCATTGCTGGCAGGTGCAGTGAAGGCCACGCTGGCCTGCGCATTGCCGGCCGTCGCACTCGCGCCCGTAGGCGCGCCCGGCACCGTCGCGGTGGCCACGGTGAGGGTATAGTTATGTGCGCCAAAGTACGTGGTCGGCGTGCTGCTGTCGGCCATCTGCACGGTGAAGTTGAATGCTCCCGCCGCGCTGGGCGTACCGGATAGCACACCGCTTGAGCTGAGCGTCAGTCCACTGGGCAAAGCTCCCGAGCTGACGGCGAAGTTGCTGTACGGCAGGGTGCCACCGGACACCTGGATCGTCTGGTTATAGGGCACACCGACAGCCGGTGCCGGCAAGGGCTGAAACGTGAAAGTCGGCGCAGGGACGTCCAGCGCATAACTCTTGGTCGTACTCAAACCGACCGAATCGGAGATCTTGATCGTGACGTCGAAGCTGCCGTCTTCCGTCGGCGTGCCGGAGAACGTGCCGTTGGAGAAATTCATACCCGGCGGCAGCGAGCCGCTGGTTTCGGTATAGGTATATGGAGCGGTTCCGCCGGTCGCGCTCATGGTGACGGGCGTAAACGCCGTACCTACTTGTGGCGTCGGCAACGATGCTGGCGTTACCGTGATCGGCGATGTCACGGCGGCGATCGATACGGTAACGGTGATCGCCGTGTTGTTGCTGTCCGCGAACGTGAACGAGTCGGTGGTCGCTCCGTCGCCGTTGTTGGTGTAAGTGACGATATCGGTAACGCTGTTTGCAGTGGCCGACCCATGCGACGGCTGCGTGATGATGTTGCCGATACCAACAATGCCGGGAGCGGAATCGCACGCCGACGCGTTGATGCTGATCTCGGTGTCCGATGCCATCGGCGACGTGGATGGCGTGGTGTTCGCATCGGGCACGTTGAAGTTGGGACATAGCGGCGCAACCGCACGCGCCATGCCCGGCCACATCAATGCAATGAACAATAACGCGAGCAAGCCGCGCCAATAGTCGTAACGGCCGACACGGCGCGCCATCGCCGATCCATGCGAATGGAAAACCTGCTGCATATTGTCACCCCTGTGTGGCACCCGCCGCGTCATGGTGGCGGGCGCACTGACGAATATCGCGAAACAGTCGTTTGGCCGTCTCTACGCATATGCGTGTCTACGCAATGTGAAGACGGCGTATACGGACTATACAAACATCACGATCATGTCACATCGCAAGTGGATCATACCGCTCCAACCGGCGAATACTTGTCAAGCAGGCATCGATGGGATCAGAGTTGTAGCAGGCGGCACCGGCTCGGTCGCATCGCCTTCACCAGGGGGAAAATTTCATGGCAGAAGTTTTTATCGGGCAAGTCATGCTCAGCGGATACAACTTTGCGCCCAGAGGTTTTGCGCTGTGCAATGGACAGACCTTACCCATCGCGCAAAACAATGCGCTATTCGCTTTACTCGGCGTGCAGTTCGGCGGCAACGGCGTCAGCACTTTCATGCTGCCGGATTTGCGTGGGCGCACACCTCTCGGCAGTAACGCCAACTATCCGGTGGGAACCGTGGCCGGCGTTGAAAACGTGAGCCTCACGACGCAAACACTGCCGCAGCACACGCATCTGGGCTACGGCACGACCGTGGCAGGCACGGAGCGCAATCCGGTCAACAACTTTTACGGCAGCGTCGCAAGCGAAGCGTTGTATGCCCCGGCTAGCGGTTCGCAGGTGTCTCTTAACGCCGCCACGTTATCGACGACCGGTGGCGGACAGCCGCACGCAAATATGCAGCCTTTCAGCGTGATCAATTTTTGCATCGCGCTAAACGGCGTCTTTCCTTCGCGTAACTGATACCCGCGCATCGGAGCATTGCCATGAGTACACCTTTCGTCGGTGAGATCCGGCTGTTTTCCTTTACCTTCGCCCCGGTCGGCTGGCAGTTGTGCGACGGGAGCCTGCTAAGCATTTCCTCGAACGAAGTGCTGTACACCCTGCTCGGCACTACTTACGGTGGCGACGGCGTTTCCACCTTCGCGGTGCCCGATCTGCGCGGACGCGTCCCCGTTCACCAGGGCACCGGCAACGGCCTGACGCCGCGCGTGATCGGCCAGATCGCAGGCACAGAGAGCGTCACCATCCTCAATGCACAAATGCCCGCGCACACGCATCCGTTTATCGCGGCCACCAGCATTGCGACCCTCAATGCGCCAGCGGCGACCGCGGAGCTTGGCGGCCTGGGTGCCGACACCATGTATTCGGCGACGAGCGCCGCCACGATCGTTTCGCCGGCGAGTGCCACGGTCTCGCAGATTGGCGGCAACCTTCCGCACGACAACCTCATGCCCACACTCACCGCGAGTTTTTGCATCGCGTTGAGCGGGATATTTCCGTCGCAGGGCTGATCGGCGCTGTTTTCCGCGCGCCACAGGGAGAATTCAGCATGACTACACCGTATCTCGGCGAAGTTCAGATTTTCGGTTTCAACTATGCGCCGTATCAATGGGCGATCTGTGCTGGGCAGCTTATGCCCATTCAGCAAAACACCGCATTGTTTTCACTGCTCGGCACCAACTTCGGCGGTGACGGCAAATCCAATTTCGGTCTACCGAACTATGGCGGCACCACGGCGTGCGGACAGGGACAGGGGCCAGGGCTCACCCAGCGCGTCGTTGGTGAATCGTTCGGCAGCGAAAGCGTGACCTTGCTGCAGTCGGAAATACCGGGGCACAACCACACTCTGAACTTGCACGGTCAGCAGGATCAGAGCCTGCGCCATGGCATACCGGCAAATGGCGATTTCTTGCTGCTGCCCGCCAACGCCACGCCATTCGTTTCGCAACCACAGCCCAACGTCAACTTTGCGCCGAGCATGATTGGCACCGCAGGGCAGGGCCAGCCGCACGAAAATCGTCAACCGCTCCTCGCCTTGAATTTCTGCATTGCGTTGTCAGGCCTGTTCCCGCCGCGGCCGTGAGCGCACTCTCGCTGAGCGATCTGGAGTTTCCGCCATCGCGCCAGCCCACGATCCCGTTTTCCGAAGCCCTGCGCCAGCGGGGCTTCGGATGGCGCTCAGCGGAACAAGGCGACGTGGACTTCATGCGCCGCTTGTATGAGACGCTGCGCGCGGATGAAATGGCTTTGATCGCATGGCCCGAGAACACTCGCGCATCTTTTCTCGACAGCCAGTTCGTTCTGCAGCATCGGCATTTCACCACGCACTTCGAGCACGCTGAGTTTCTTGTGCTGGAGCACGCAGGGACGTCTATCGGCAGGCTCTATCTGCTACGCGCGCCGCCGCGTTGGCTGATTGTCGATATCGGATTGTTGCCGACGTGGCAGAACCATGGCCTGGGCGGGGCGCTGATACAGCAGCTGCAGCAAGAAGCGCGCAATGCCCGTGCACAGGGATTGTCTCTACACGTTCGACTCGATAATCCACGTGCCCATGCGCTGTATCTGCGGCTGGGTTTTCAAAATGAAGGTGTCGATGGCATGCATTTGCTCATGCATTGGGATGTGCCAGCGGCCACTTAGTTGAACACGGCCTGATACACGAATCCGTCGTGATTGCGCGCTACCGGCACCAGAAAAATGCCGAAATCGCCGATGCCCGGGCTCTCCATCTGATAGATGCGCTGCGGGAACAACACGGCCGAGGCGTGATGAAACAGGAGCGAGAAAGGCGACCGCACCGCACCCTGCATTGTCAGTGCCGGTAACGGCCTTGCCTCGACCAAAACGAACGGCGACTTGCCGTGCCCAAGATCGACCGTGAAAGTCTCATTGATGCGACTGGCGAAATGTTCGAGCGTGAGAATCTGCATGGCCACACCCCCTGCGGTTCTGCAAAACGTAAGTGTCGCATGGAAGCAACGAACACGACAGCCTGCGCAGAACGATACGCACGTAAATACGCCGGAGAGGATCATGCCGGTCCGATCGGTATCGCGATCAGACCGGCATGAATACAGCGCTTAGTGCAACTGATTGAGCGACGGATCGCGCTCGACCTTGAACACCTTGGCCGGCGGTGTAATCGACTTCATCAGCTTCAGCTTGTTCTTCGTCTGCTGGCAGGCATTGCCGCCTTGAACGAACACGCCGTCCTGCGTGCACTTCCAGTCGTAGAAATTCTGGATGCCGCCAGCGAGCTGCAAGCTGAAATCGGTGCTGAGTGCACCGGTGTCGAACGGCTTTCCTGCCGGTTCATTCTGGAACCAGCGCATCCACTCCTTCGAACCAACCGGTGGCACTTTGTCGGGCGCCTGGAAAGTCGGATTCATCGGCGACAACTGCGGACTTTCCGCGGTCATGTGACAACTCAGGCAGGCACTCACCGGATTGTCCACCGGGCCATCCAGACGTCCGTTCCAACCGAGATGCGTTGGCGGTAACTCGGAAGTCTTGGCATTGATCGCCGTCTCCATGATCGTCGGATTGATCTTGGTCACCGTCGGTTGCTTGTTGGTGTAATCGTTGCCGGTGTTTTCCGGATCGTTGCCCCACATCAGCCCGACCGGCACCAGGTTGTCCCAACTCGGTTTACCGGTGATCTGGCCGTTGTATTGGAACGTTCCGAAAATCCAGCCCGTGCCGGGAATGCGCGTGTCGCGGATGGCAAAGTCCATCTGGATCAACGCCACGTTCTTGATCTCGCGATTGGCCGAATCGAAGCTATCGGTCACGTAGGCTTGCCACAGCACCGGATTCACCAGGAACGGCACTTGTTTGAGATCGACATCCGCGAACAACGGTTTGCACACCACCGTGCCGTTGTGAAAACTGTTCGGTTGCGATGTCACGCTCGGGTCGGGATTTTGCGGATCTTTCCACACCTGGCCGATGGTGTAACCGCCGATATCGTTGTAGATGCCCACGGCGAATGTCTGACCGGTGGTGATCTGCGTCTGCGCCAACTGCTTCGACTGGATCTGCGCTTCTTTGGTGAGCCCATGGATGCCTTCGCGTCCCAACGGGCCGTAGTGCTGCCAAGGTGCGTGATACCAATTGCGGACCTTGTTGTTCTGCACATACCAATCGCTTTCGACATTGCCTTCCAGGCAGTACTTCTTTACTGCATCGACGTACACGCGCCACTGTTCGAAGTCGTTGGTCAGCTTCGGCGGCAGCAGTTTGAAGAAGGCCGGAAGCGGCCCGGTGGGAAGTGTTTTCGGATAGTTCTGGCTTAGCTGGAAGATCGGCCCGGTGTAACTCGCGGGCGGCTGGTATCCATAGTCCGGAAAGGTGCCCGCATGTGCGGCACCCGCCATCATCACGAGCGCCGCGACGGCACTCATGATCCTGCTTTTCTCGAAAAGCATGATGTATCCCCTGTTGAACGTGTGATTCCCTCACACGAGTGTTACGCCCCTGTGCGAACGGTGTCCGGCGTAGAAAGGACATACGTCCGCGGTTTAGCGGGCATAACATCACCATACACGTGTGGGGAACACGTGAATTTCGCGCGAACCGAATGTGTAGGCGATTTGCTTACGTTTTTGACGATGCAGTTACAGCGCAAGAACTTTTTTCAGTCGCTCGGACCGGTACACGCCGCATAGCGCTGCGCCTCGATCTGCAACGCATCTTGACCGTTCAACACGACGTCGCCGGTGTAGTGCATCGCCGAATCGAGATCGATATGGCCGTTGCCGGATTTTCCCGAGCAGGTGGCGTTCCATGCCAGCGTCGTGCTCGTGCGGTGTTCGCCGGAGCGTTGGCATGTGGGATCGGGCACCAGCACGTCGACGAATACTTTCCACGGATCGGCGCCGTCATCGAGGCATCGCCATTTCACGATGGTCTTGTCGGCGTGACCGCCAGTGACCGTGTGCATGGTGATTTTCCACAGGCCGGGCATCGCCTGAAAATCGCCGGGATCGGCATGCGCATTCGAGCTGATGGTCTGCGATGCGCTGACCAACAGCAAGGCAGCAAGCGGATTGGACCAGCGGCGCAGATAGCGTGATGTCATGGGTATTCCGTGTCTCGCGTTGCGAATTCAAAAACGCACATGCCCTGCCCACCGAAGCGGGCAGGGCATGCGTTGAAGCTTACTCAGTTCTGCGTGGAAGCAACGTTGCCGTTCCAGCCACGATGGAAGTCGAACATATCCATCAGATCGCCGATGGCAGGTGCATTGACCGGCACATACGGATTGTTCCCGAACTGGATCGGATTCGGCAGATTGTCGCGGCTGCGGCCGGAAATCGTTTCATCGATACCCCAGTTGGCTTCGACGAATTTGTCGAACGACACGTGATCGAAGTAGGTGTGCACCACGCGGCCACCGGTGGAGTACTTGGAAACCACGAGCAGCGGAATGCGCGTACCGTCGCCGAAGAAGTCGATCGGCTGCACATAACCGGAGTCGTAGTAACCACCACCTTCGTCGAAGGTGATCATGATCGCGGTGTTGTCCCACAGCGTCGGGTTGGCCTGCACCATCTGCACGATCTTCTGCACGTAACCTTCGTACAGCTCCAGCTTCGACGAAGCCGGGTGGCCGTCCAGCAGTCCGTCCGGCTTAGCGATCGCCACGGCCGGCAGCGTGCCGTTCTGGATGTCGGTGTAGAGGTTGTTGATGTCCTGGTTGTTCGCGCGCAGGGTCGGATTGGTCATGACCTGCGTGGAGTACAGGAACGGATCGCAGATGTTGCAGAACGTGCCGGCTTCACCGGATTCCGTACCATTCGACCAACCTTCGCCGTAGTACTTCCAGCTGACGTTGTGGCGATTCAACAGCAACGCGAGGTTCTGCTGCTTGGTCGGCGGAACGGTGTACTGATCGGCGCCCAGCGGAGCGGCAACACCGGTGCCCAGGTAACCCGGGTTGTAGTTGTTCACCAGATAGTAGGCGCCAGCTTTGCAATCGGTGCCGCGGAAGGTGTGATACGGCAGGCTCTTCAGATAGCTACGAACCGGTGCCACGCCAGGTTGCGTGTCATCCGCGCAGTTCACGTAGGAACCACCGCTGTAGCCATCCTGCACCCACCAGTTGTTGGTGCCCGACTGCGAGTTCGGATTTTCGATCTGGTTCGACGGCGGCACGGCAGGGTTGCCGTTGGCGTCGGCGTAATAGATCGCGTCACCGAAGCCGAGCATGATGTGGTTGGCACCCGTGCCGCCCATCACCGACTGGTGGAAGTTGTCGCTCAGCGCATACTGCTGGGCCAGTTGCTTCAGGTACGGTGCATCGCCCTGCGCCATGTTGAGGAACTGCATGGAGGTCGAGCCTTCACCGGTGCTTTCATCCGTGAAGTTCGCCGGCTGCGTGACGCCATTGTTGCCAGCGCCCATCGTCACTTCGACCCATGGGAACAAGTCGGCGCGGCAACCGCTCGGGTTGGCACGTGTTGCGTTGTGCGTGTTGCAGTCCAGCTGCTGCCACATCTGGAAGAAGCGATGCACCGGACTGTTGGCATAGTCGTTGTAGCTGATCGACGCGTGCATGCTCACGGGAGCATTCGTCAACGTCGCCGGGAAGCGCGTGTCGACGACATCGTTCGGCAGACCGGTGCCACCTTCGGCAAGTTCCGCATAGTCAGCCGTCGGCAATGCGGGTTCGATGGCTGCTGCCTGCGCGGCCGAAGCGAGGTATGGCTGCGTCGGTGCGCCGCCTGTATTCATCTGCGGCAGGTTGGCATAGGCGCTGGTGCGCGTCGGCGAGTTCGAGTAATCGCCAGTCTGGCTTGCCTGCCACTGTTCCGCCTTCGCGACGTTCGGACCCGGCGTGCCGTCGGCCTTTACGATGCCTTCGGACAGCAGGTTGTTGACCGTCTGGCCAGCGGGCGGCGTGTACGTCGCAAACACGTGATCGAACGTGCGGTTTTCACCGATCAGCAGAATGACGTGCTTGATCGGCGTGCGCGTGCGATTGCTGTTGTCCTGACCCGAATTGGGGTTGTACAGCGTTACTACACCGCCGGGTTGTCCATTCACCGGCGTGGTCGCTGCGTTCGGCACTTTGGCGCGGAAAGCAGCATCGTTGGAAGTGTTTGAGGTTTGTGCGTTGGCCAAACCGACAATGCCGGTGACGAGCGCGCACAATGCAAATGGTTTCAAGCTGGTACGGCCAAACTTCGTACGCATGTCTGGTGTCTCCTGCTGGCATTCCACGAAAGCCTGCAATCGAGTAATCCCCCTGATTACTGCTTGCGAACATCTCGCCCCTCGCAAGCGCCGAAGAGTGTGCGCTGCGTACATGACGTAACGTTGGCAGGAGCGCGACATAGCGTCGCGATCTGATGACAGTGGTGCGACAAGCGTGATGGTGCACATACTTTGTATTGACGTCCCTTTTACGAATGCGCCGGCAAAACTTCATATGGACGCATCATTTCGTTGTCTTCGTGCTCGAGAAAATGACAATGCCAGACATAACGGCCCGGCTCGCCTTCGAAACGCATCGCAATGCGCGTGACCATGCCCGGATCGGCGCGAACGGTGTCTTTCCAACCTGCCTCATGCGATTCAGGCATAACGGCCGGTCCGGTGAATTTCAATTCACGATGCGAATTCCACGCAAAGAGATCGAAGGGGCGACGGTCGATAATCTGAAAGCGCACGAGATGTAGATGAATAGGATGCGCGTCGCCGCTCAAATTGACGAAGCTCCACGTTTCGATGCTGTTTTGCAGCGGCTTCTCGGAGATCGGCTCGTGCCAGCGCTTGCCATCCAGCAACATCGTCATGGCGTAGCCATTGGCGTCGTCGATTTCGTTCAGCGTCATCACGCGACGTTGTGCTGCCGAGGTCACATCGATACGCGGCACGGCTTTTAGTGCGGCTGGCAATACGGAAGTGTCGCGAACGCTCTGGCTACGCACGCGGAATTCGAGAATGCCCTGCGATTGATGACGAAGCTGCACGCTCTGGCCGGCGAGGCTTGAGAAATCGATCACCACATCGGCGCGTTCGGCGGGATACAGCTCGACGCGATCGCGTTGCAACGGCGCGGCCAGCAAGCCCTGATCCGTCCCGATCTGCTGAAAGACATGATCGTGCGAGAGCGAAAGATCGAAGAAGCTGAAGTTGGCGATGTTGACGATGCGGAAGCGATAGCGCCGCGGCTCGACTTCGAAATAGGGAAAAATCTTGCCGTTGCACAAAGCCAGATTGCCGTTGCATTGCATCACCCACGGCGCGGACGGATCGTCGGACACCGGGTAATACAGCTGTCCATCCTGCGCGACCAGCCGGTCGCACAGCATCAACGGAATGTCGTAATCGCCTGCTGGAAGATTGAGTGCTTTTTCTTCGTCGTCGCGCACGATGAATGCACCGGCGAGTCCGGCATAGATATTGAGCCGCGTGATGCCCATCGCGTGATCGTGATACCAGAGCGTCGCGGCATCCTGGCCATTCGGGTAGTGATAAAGCGCCGAGCGGCCTGGGGCATACCAATCTTCCGGATAACCGTCGCCATCCGCTGGAACGCGCGCACCGTGCACGTGCGTCACGACGCGTACTTCCGGCTTGTCTTTTTCCGCACCGTGAATGGTGTGATCGATCGGCAGGAAGTGTTTATCGGGCAGCGCGTTGACCCATTCGACGAGCAGCGGCTCATCGCGCTTCGCTTCCAGCGTCGGCCCCGGAAACGAACCGTTGTAGCCCCACATCGGCGTTGCAGGAATGTCGCGGTGGAGCTTGGCTTTGAACGCGCGCATGTCGATGCGGTAATACGGCAACTCGCGACCCGGATAACGCGGATGCGTGCGCGTGCCGGTGGCGCGCGCAATCGGCGGCACGGGCAACGGATCGACAAAGCGCGCCAGCGATGTGGGATTGATCAGCGGCACCTTCGGCGATGCCAGCGTCGGCGCACTGGTTCGTGCCGCCATCGGCATCGTCATCGGCGGTGGTGTGAACGCGCGTGCGGTGCGCCAAAGATCGGCCAATGCCACCGCGCCGACCCATCCACCTGCCCCGCGCAGAAATCCGCGTCGCGTTATCGCCATGTGTGTACGGCCCCAGCAAACAAGCCCCTGAAAGAAACATCGAGGTGCGAAAGCGCCAGCCTGAGGGCATCCAGTGCTCGAGTCATCCAGCCACCCTAAGAGGCGCGAGTGACAAAAATGTTGCAGCGCAACTCTGTTACATGAAACAACAGCTATCTGTTACATGAAACAGGAAGTAAGCGATGTGAGCGGGACATCTTAAATCGCCAGCTCTGGTTGCTTCGCGCGGGAAATCCACCCCTTTCACCGGTCAAGCCGCCCACCGGCGATCAATGAAACGTTTGTTCGCAAGAAAATCCTGCGCGCCGTGTGACGACGGTCATGCCGGATCGCCTTGCGAAAGGCGTTCGTTTTCGCTAACGCGCCCACTATGATGGGTTCGTCTGTCATCCGGCGTAGTCGGATGGTAGGTGGCACCGTTATCAAGGGGTTGCTCTAGCCGGTCGCGCGACGCATGAGGCAAGCGTGGAGAGCAGGGGTTTTTCAGAGGGGCGGGGTGATGCGTTTTAGTGACGTCGCAGTTCGGGGTTACCCGGCTGCATGATGCGCGATCGGACGTCCATGCTGAGCCGGGCATTGTTTGCCTGGCTGTCATGTCTTTTTGTTCTGGCGCTGCCACTTCATGTTGCGCTTGCCGGCGACGATCCGTGGGCGCCTCTGGACATCCCCTGGTTCGATCGCCTGAGCGTGAGCGACGGGCTGCCGCATTCCATCGTCACCTCCCTGGCCCAGGACCAACGCGGGCTGATGTGGATCGGCACCATGGGCGGCCTTGTTCGCTACGACGGTTATCGCTTGCAGACGTTCAGCGACGCATCCGGCCATACCGCCGAACTGCCAGACGCCTATGTGCGCTGTCTGCTGGCGCTGCCGGATGGAAGCCTGCTGATCGGTACCAATGCCGGTGGCCTGACCCGCTTCGATCCGCAGAGCGATCGGTTTGTCACCTACCCCATCGGTAAAGGCGGCACCAGCGACCGCAAGATTTACCAGATGTCGCGCGACGGCAACGACGGCGTGTGGCTTGCCACCGAGCGCGGCCTGGATCACCTGGATCTGCGCACCAACCGGATTGTTTCCGTCGTTGGCGCAGGAGGCGCGATTTCGCCGCGCAACTTCGGTGTACTGGAGGATCGCGAAGGCAACGTGTGGCTCGGCAACGACCACGGCCTTTTTGTGCGAACCGCAGGCAGCAAGGCGTTTGTTCGCCCACCGCATCCGCCCGGTATCGTCGACACGGTCTTGAAGGATGGCATCTGGGTCATCCATGAAGACAACGAAGGAAGACTGTGGGCGGGCAGTACGCAGTCGGGTGCGGTGTATCGGGATCGCGATGGCACCTGGCACGCCCTTGCCGGTTACAGCGGCTACGCGGCGAACAACGAGCGCCGCTCGACCGTGCGCGATGTGCTGGAAATCGGCCCGAACACGATCTGGCTGGCGACCGATGGCAACGGCATCCTGGTCTATTCACCCGACACAGGCAGCTTGCGGGCCTTGGCACATGATGCCGCGCTGCCATCTTCGCTGCCCGGCGATTCGCTTCGCGCACTGATGCAGGATCGGGCGGGAAACGTGTGGGTCGCCACCGATCTGGGCGTGGCTCACACGCAACCCAATGCGCGTTCCGCTTTCACGATCCTGCCAGCCGTCACGCAAAGCGCGCAGGGACTGGCCAATACGAATGTGCGCGGCATTTACGTCGATTCCAGGCAGCGAATCTGGCTCGGCATGAGCGCGGGCCGGGTCGACATGATCGACCTGAAAGCCGGACGCATCCAGCATCTGCAGCTTGGCGGCAATCAGACGCATCGCGACGTTCAGGCCTTTGCCGAAATGCCCGACGGTTATCTTTGGGTGGGCACGCAGGGCATCGCGCGTATTTCACTCGACACGCTGACCGTGCAGGATTCCCTCATTCCAGCGATCGACGACAAGCCGGTACTGCATCTGCTTGCGGACGGTGAGAACCTGCAAATCGCCACGTACGACGGCGTGTATCGCTACGACATCAACACGCATGCGTTGATGCATTTCAACCATAAGGTCAACGATCCGCAGAGTCTTGCCAGCGATACGGTGCGGCGCATCGAACGCATCGGTCACGATGTCTGGTACCTCACGAGTCACGGCATCAGCATTGCGGCGGACATGACGCAAACCGATCACTTCAAGAATGTGATCAGCGATGCCAACGATCCGAACAGTCTTCCGAACTTCCTGGTCAGCTCGGTGGCCGAAGATCCGCAAGGTCACCTGTGGGTAGGCACGTATGGCGGTTTGGCCATGCTGACGTCGCATGACGGCGACGCGCCGTATCGTTTCAGCAGCATCGGCATGGCGCAGGGTTTGAGCAGCGACAACATCAATGCCGTGCAATCGGACGACAACAGCAATTTGTGGGTCAGCCTGACCGGTGGCGTGTCGCGCATCGACGGCAAAACGCACGCCGTGCACAACCTGAGCAGTCGCGATGGTTTGCGCATACCCAGCTACATCTATGCATCCGCGGCACGTGCACCGACGGGCGAACTGCTGTTTGGCGGTCTTGGTGGACTCACCGTTATCCGCCCCACCTGGCAGCCGCCGGAACGGACGCAAGATGCGCCACTGGATGTGACATACGCCGTGATCAACGGCAGTCCGCTTCCCTTTGGCCAGCTGCCCAAAGCCAACGATGCGCTGAAACTCAAACCGCAAAATCGCAGTTTGCGCGTCGATTTTGCGCTGCTCGATTATCAGGCGCCGTCGGAAACCAGCTACAGCTATCGCATGGAAGGTTTCGACGACGACTGGATCGACGTGCCGCGCGGCAGTTTGCCAAGTGCGATCTACACCAACCTACCGCATGGCAAATACAGCTTGCACTTGCGTGCGACGACGCAGGGTTTGCGTTCACGTGTCGTCGAAACGACGCTGCCGGTGATTGCCGAACCGCGCTGGTATGAAACCGTAACCGCCCTGATCGTCGCAGGCGTCTTGCTGCTTGCGGTGCTGATGGGCGTGGTGCAACTGCGTACGCTCTATTTGCGGCGCCAAGCGGTGTATCTGCAAAAGCAGATCGATCTGCGCACGCGCGATCTCATCACCGCCAATGAGCGTCTTGACGAGCTGGCGAGCACGGATGAGTTGACCGGCATTCTCAACCGCCGGCGCTTGCTCGAAATGGCCGAAGGATTTCGCCAACTGGCCGAAGACGGCAACGTCTGCGTCGCATTGCTCGATCTGGATCGCTTCAAGCGCGTCAACGATACCTACGGGCATCTGGCGGGCGACGAGGTGATTCGCGCCGTCTGCCGAACCATTCTTTCTCACTGCCGCGACGGCGATGTCCTGGGTCGCTATGGCGGCGAAGAGCTGCTGGTTTGCTTGCCCAACAGCACGATCGAAAAGGGCATGACGGTAGCCGAACGTATTCGCGAAGCGGTTGCCGCCGAAGCCGTTGTGCACGATGGCCGATCCATTCCCGTTACCACCAGCATCGGTGTGGCCGCATGGCGCGAAGGCGAAACGCTGTCGCAATGGTTGATCCGCGCCGATAGCGCGCTATATGAAGCCAAGGGACTCGGCCGCAACCGCTGCGTGGCGGCTAAGTAAAACAACGGGCGCCGAAAAGCGCCCGTTGTCTTGCACACCTGCAATGTAAGCGCGATCAGATCGCGTAGTACATCTGGAATTCCAGCGGATGCGTGCTGGCGCGGTAACGCGTGACTTCCTGCATCTTCAGTTCGATGTACGCGTCGATGAAGTCGTCGCTGAACACACCGCCGGCCTTGAGGAAGTCGCGATCCTTGTCGAGCGCATCGAGCGCTGCGTCGAGGCTGGAGCACACCTGCGGAATGTTCTTCTCTTCTTCCGGCGGCAGATCGTAGAGATCCTTGTCGGCCGGCGCACCCGGATCGATCTTGTTCAAGATACCGTCCAGGCCCGCCATCATCAGCGCGGTGAACGTGAGGTAGCCGGACTGCATCGGATCGGGGAAGCGCACTTCGATGCGGCGACCCTTCGGGTTCGACACGAACGGAATGCGGCAGCTGGCCGAACGGTTGCGTGCGGAATACGCCAGCATCACCGGCGCTTCGAAACCCGGCACCAGGCGCTTGTAGCTGTTGGTGGTGGAGTTGGCGAACGCATTGATCGCGCGTGCATGCTTGAAGATGCCGCCGATGTACCACAGCGCTGTCTGCGAAAGACCGCCGTAGAGATCGCCCGAAAACAGATTCTTGCCGTCCTTCGACAACGACTGGTGCACGTGCATGCCGCTGCCGTTGTCGCCGACGATCGGCTTGGGCATGAAGGTGACGGTCTTGCCGTTCTGGTGCGCGACGTTCTTGATGACGTACTTCATCGTCATCAATTCATCGGCCTTCTGCACCAGCGTGTTGAACTTCACGCCGATCTCGCACTGGCCCGCATTCGCCACTTCGTGATGATGCACTTCCACCACCTGGCCCAGCGATTCCAGCACTTTGCACATGTCGGCGCGCAGATCGTTCAGCGAATCGACCGGGCTCACGGGGAAGTAACCACCCTTCACACCCGGACGATGGCCGCTGTTGCCCTCGTCGTATTTGAAGCGCGAACTCCACGCGGCTTCCTGCGATTCGATTTCATAGAACACGCGGCCCATGTCGTTCTGCCAGCGCACGGAATCGAAGATGAAGAATTCAGGCTCCGGACCGAAGAACGCGGTGTCGGCGATACCGGTGGACTTGAGGAATGCCTCGGCGCGCTTGGCGATGGAGCGCGGGTCGCGGCCATAGGCCTGCATGGTGCTCGGTTCCAGCACGTCGCAATGCAGAACGAGCTGCGTGTGGCCGCTGAACGGATCGAGGTAGGCCGTGGCCGGGTCGGGCAGCAGCACCATGTCCGATTCGTTGATGCCCTTCCAGCCCGAGATCGAGGAGCCGTCGAACATCTTGCCGTCCTCGAAGATCGACTCGTCGATCGTGTGCGAGGGGAAGGTCACGTGGTGGTGCTTGCCGAGCATGTCGGCAAAACGAAAGTCGACGAACTCGACGTCATGTTCCTGGATAAGGTCGAGTACTTTTTTGACGGCGGACATGGGGAAACCTCAAGATGGGTTGAACAGCACGCGTGCATATTGGCAAGCTTCGTACCAACTGCATAACGCTTTCAGAATCAGAAAGTTAAATTAGGTTACGCGGCAAAACGAAATACTTTTGCACCAAAATAGGGCGTTTATTGTAATGCTTTGGTGCACGCTGACCCAGGCCGTCGAGCACCGCTCTCAAGTATGTACGCTCTTCGCAAACTTTGCTGTCGCATTGAGAGGCTCGATCGCTCCAGTTTGCTCCCGAAGTGCTAAAGCGGATATCGCGGGCGGTGCCCCCACCTAGTGGGGCGCTCCGGGCGGATAGTAGAAATCACGAATGACATTCGTTGTATCTGATCGCGCCCGATCGTCTCAGTCCCGGCTTTTCGCCTCGCCAGTCAGCCACTCCAGCGTGAACCATGTCGAGGCCGTTGCGCCGGATGCCAGGGCGACGGGATCGAGGTTGAACGCGTCCGGTGGACCACTTTGTGGTTCCACGCAGGTGGTTTGTACCGGCTCGTCGTAAATCACCCAATGATCGCCATCGGATGCGAGGCGCAGCGTTTGTACGCCGCGATGCAATAACACCGGATGCGTGTTGATGAAACAGTCGTCCCATGGACCGGGCGTTGGCGGTTGCAACGGGCGCACGGCGATACCTTCGCCATCACGCGGATACATCGCATCGGGCCGAAACTCGATGGCATCGGGTTTGACGAACCATGGATGCCATCCGAGCACGGGTTTTGGCATCGCTTGCGCGCCAGCAGTGACGGCGAGTTCCAGCCGCAAGGTGCGGCCTTCTATCGCGATGCGCTGGCGTGCGGTGCCACCGAATGGCCAGCGCTCGTCCTCGGGCAACGGAAGTATCAATTCGATTTGCGTCGAGGTATGCGCCGCTACCTGCCACGGCAAGACGAAGCCGACGCCGTGGATAGCATGCGGGCCCAGGTTGATCGGCAACTGGTAGGCCTGCCCGCCGAAGCGGAAGCGGCCATGCCGAATACGCCCAACCCACGGCAACATCGGATAACTGCCCCAGGCGATGGCAGCAGCGTTCGCATCGCTGTGGCTAGCGAGCCATGTGACGCCTTCGCACATGATCTGCGCAATGCGGCCGCCGGCATGCGGCGCGATGGTCACCGCAAGTGTGTCGTTGCCGATGTGAATCAATTCGCCCGGCGGCAGCGACTGTTGCGCAGCGTCGCGTGCCACGTCACTTGCCATACGGGTGCAACGTCTCGATGCGGCCGTCGTCGTCATAGCGCAGCTCGGTGACTTTGATCGAGCGCAAGTGCGTGACGCCATCCGACAACAATGCGTCGTGGTAGTACAGCCACCATTTGCCATCGAACGCCACGATGGAATGGTGCGTGGTCCAGCCCACCACCGGCGTGAGAATCACGCCCTGCCACGTGTAGGGGCCATACACGTTGTCCGCGGTCGCATAGCAGAGCAAGTGCGTGTTGCCGGTGGAATAGGAGAGGTAGTACTTGCCGCGATATTTGTGCAACCACGGCCCTTCGAAATAGCGGCGCGCATGATCGCCGGCACGTAACGGCTGACCGTGTTCGTCGAGGATCACGATTTCGCGCGAGGGTTCGGCGAACTGTTTCATGTCGTCGCTGAGCCGGGCGATGCGAGGACCGAGCGCGGGTTCGTCGTCGGCCGGTTCCGCGTTCGTTTGCGCGTATGCATTGTCGCGATAACTCTGCAGCTGGCCACCCCACAAACCGCCGAACGCCATGTAGTACGCGCCATCTTCGTCGCGCAGCACGGCAGGATCGATGGAATAACTGCCGACGATCGCTTCCACTTCAGCCTTGAAAGGGCCTTCTGGCCGGTTGCTCACCGCGACGCCGATCTGGAACAGGCCATCCGCACGCTTCGCCGGGAAATAAAGGTAGTACTGGCCGTTTTTATAAGCAGCGTCCGGTGCCCACATCTGCTTTTCTGCCCACGGCACGTCTTTGATGTGCAGCGCGACGCCGCAATCCACCGGCGCACTCATCGGCGTGTCCTGCCGAAAGACGTGATAGTCCTCCATGCAGAAATGACTGCCCAAATCGTCGAAGGGCACGCCACCTTCGATGTCGTGCGAGGGATAGACGTAGAGCCTGCCTTCGAACACGTGCGCGGAGGGGTCTGCCGTGTAAAGGTGTGTCACCAGTGGCTGCGAGATGGCGCGTTGCCGGAAGTGATCGAGTTCGGCGGGACTGAGGTCGTCGGACATGGCGGCAGTGAGTCGATGAAGAGTCGATGGATGAGTGGTTAAGCCGCAGCGGTTTGCAGGCGGCGCGTAGCCAGTTCCTGCTCGATGTGCGTCTCGGTGCGCTTGTCGATCTTGTAGAGGAACAAAAGCGCCACGCCGAGCAGGAAAGGAATGGAGCAATACACACTCACCGCCAGCTTGATGCCGTGCACTGCGTCAGGCGATTGCACGGCGTGATCCGGCACGTAGCCGTAGATGGAAAGGATCTGCGCGACCAACGCACCGCCGATCGAAAGGCCAGCCTTCAGTCCGCACAGAATGGCGGAGAACACGATGGCCGTCGCGCGACGATGATTTTTCCATTCCGAGTAGTCGGCCACATCCGCCACCATCGCCCACAGCAGCGGCGTCGTAATGCCGTAGAAAAAGCCGTGCAGCATGTAGGACAGAATCACCAGACCCACCGACTGCGGCGAATACAACGCAAAGGCCAGCAGACACACCGTGGAAAGCAGCAGCGCACCGCCGAACACATCGCGCTTGCCGTAGCGCTCCGCCAGCCGGCGCGAAAAACCGATGCCGATGATCATGCAGAGGATCCCACCTGCGCTGAACAGACTGAAAGCCGACGTCGGAGCGTCCTTCGGCCACTGAAAACCGGTGAGCCCCACGCTCACCAACAGCGCGTTCAAGCCGCCGATGAAATGGTTGAAGCCGATGTTTTCCAGGAAGCGTGCCAGGTCATCGCCGTCCAGGTAGTACTTGAAGTAATACACATACATGCCGCCCTTCAGTGCCAGCGTGACGAACACCAGCACCGTCAGCGCCAGCATGATCTGCCACGGGCGATTGACAGCGAGATCGGCGAGATCCTGCCGAATGCTGGAGCTTTGCGCTGCCGTCGATACGACGCGTTCGCGCGTGGTGAAAAACGTAATCAAGAAAAATATTGTGCCCACCACCGCGAACAACGCCATGACGTGTTCGAAACCCGCGGCCTTGTCGCCATGACCAAGAATCAGCACCAGCGGCAGCAACAACACCTGGATGATGAACTGCGCAATCATCACCGCCACGAAGCGATACGACGAAAGACTGTTGCGTTGATCCATGTTGCCGGTCAGCACGCCACTCAACGCCGAATACGGCAGATTGTTGGCGATGTAGATACCCATCAACAGCGTGTAGCTGGCGAGCGCATACGCCACTTTGCCATGCTCACCCAGATTCGGTGTGCTGAAGGCAAGCAACGCGAACACGCCAAACGGAATCGCCGTCCATAACAGCCACGGTCTGAACTTGCCCCAGCGTGTATGCGTGCGATCGGCGACCAGCCCCATCACCGGCGTGAACACGAACGCGCCGAGCAAGCCGACAGCAAAGATCACCGTGGCGGCCGTTTCGGCGGGAATGCGGTACACGTCGGTGTAGAAGAAGGCGAGAAAGCTCACCAGCGTCTGGAAAATCAGGTTGGCAGCGAGGTCGCCGAGGCTGTAGCCGATCTTCTCCATCACGGAGAGTGCTTGCGAGTTGTCGTTGCTCATGCGCGCCGATACTGCCTGTTGGATATCGGTCCGCGCGAATGCGCGGCGCCGGAACTGTGCCCCCGTGCGGAGCCATCCGGTCCGCCGCCCTGATCCACGAACGTCGGCAGCCATGGGTGGCCGCCAGCTCTGACGGAACACCAGAAAGGTAGCGCTAACAATCAGACCGGACACGCTGCATGGCAGCAATTTCCATGACTTCTTCGGCTAAGTGAAAACGCACCGGATACGGCGTGCCTATTGCTGCGTTGCATGTGACTTTGGCGCGCGTTGCTGCAATGATTGGTAGCGCTACCATAAATCCACGGCGCGCACACTGCCGTCAGACGATGAATCCATGTTCGGGGGAAGGATCATGCGCAAGACCATCATGAGGTTTTCGGGCCTATTGCTGTTGTTGCCGCTTGCACTTCACGCACAACAAGGACCGCTGGCTGCGGGCCAGCCGAAGTTTCTGGGCTGTACATACAGCGCCAAACAAGCACAAGACTTCGCCAACTACTGGAACAAACTCACGCCGGAAAACGCCGGCAAATGGGGCAGCACGGAACCCGTGCGCGGCCAGTTCGATTGGACGGCGCTGGATGATGCGTATCACTTCGCCAAATCGCACGGCATTCTTTTTCATCTGCATGTGCTGGTATGGGGCCGTCAGCAGCCGACGTGGATGCTACACCTGCCGCCGGACGAGCAACGCAAGGAAATCGAGAAGTGGATGGATGCCGCAGCGGCGCGTTATCCGGATGCGGATTTCGTCGAAGTGGTGAATGAATCGCTGCATCACCCGCCAAGCACACGTTACGAGGACGGCGGCAACTACCTGCAGGCGCTAGGTGGTAAGGGCGCCACCGGTTGGGATTGGGTGCTTATCGCCTTCCGGATGGCGCGCCCGCGCTTTCCGCACGCCAAACTGCTGATCAACGACTACAGCATCATCAACACACCCAGGGATACGGCGCGTTACCGCTCAATCATCGAACTATTGCAACACGATCATCTGATCGACGGCATCGGCGTCCAGGCGCATGCCTTCGAAACGCATGGCGTGTCTGCGACAACCTTGCGTGCCGACCTCGATACGCTGGCTGCCACAGGCTTGCCGATCTACATCACCGAGATGGACATCGATGGCCGCAACGACGCGACGCAACTGCGCGAATACCAGCGCGTGTTTCCCTTGTTCTGGGACGATCCTGCGGTAAAAGGCATCACGCTGTGGGGATTCCGCCCCGGTTTGTGGCGCGATGCGCAAGGCGCCAATCTCGTCCGCAAGGACGGCAGCGAGCGTCCTGCGCTGGTATGGCTGCGCGGTTATGTGCGTGCAGAACATCCAGCGCAGTAACGCGCGCCATGCAAGTTACATGTGCACTTCGAACGGCGCGTGCTGGCGGATGTCGGCGCTGGATGCGCCGATTTCCACTTCATAGCGTCCCGCATCGACGGCGTAGCCGCGTTTCTGTTCGTCGTAATAGTGCAGGTCGCGCGTGGGCGTGATGTCGAAGCTCACGCGTTTGTGCTCACCCGGCTTCAAGTGGATGCGTGCGAAGCCACGCAGTTCGCGGTTGGCACGTGCATGTGGCGCATCCAGTGCGCGCAAGTAGAGCTGCACCACCTCGTCGCCTTCGCGCGCACCACTGTTGGCGACATCCACCGAAGCAGTAAATGTTTCGTCGGCGCGCAGACGATTGTTTGTCAGTTGCAGCGCCGAATAAGTAAAGCGCGTGTAGGACAGACCATAGCCGAAGGGATAGAGCGGCGTGCCTTTGAAGTAACGGTACGTGCGGCCGTCCATGCGGTAGTCGTCGAAGGCAGGCAGTGTTTCGTCGCCCTTGTAGAAAGTCACCGGTAGGCGGCCCGCCGGATCGGTGGTGCCGAACAATGCATCGGCTACCGCCGTGCCGCCGCGTTGGCCTGGATACCAGGCCATCATGATCGCCGGTACGTGTTGTTGCGCCCAGTCGACCGCCAGCGCGGAACCGCTGGTCAGCACCAGCACCACAGGTTTGCCTGTGGCTTGCAGTGCTTCCAGCAACTTTTCCTGCGTGGCGGGCAGGCGTAGATCGGTCCGATCGCCGCCCGCAAAACCGGGGTAGCTCACGTCCATCTGTTCGCCTTCCAGCTCGGCGGTGAGGCCGCCGACGAACACGACCACGTCGGCATTGCGTGCAGCATCCAGTGCTTCGTCGAACGGCGGCTTGGCGTTCGGCAAATGCCACGCAAGTTGCACGTTGTCGTTCTTGTTGTTCTTGGCGTATTCGATGCGCAGGTCGTAAGGCTGGCCGGCTTTAAGATCGAGTTGGACCTGCTTGGGTGTTTTGGCAGTGTCGCCAACATCCCAACCATCAAGCACCAGCTTGTTGTCGATGTAGATACGGAAGCCGTCGAGCGCGGCGGCATCCAAGGTGTAGTGGCCGGAGACGGGCGGCAGCAGTTGGCCGCTCCAGCGCACGCTGAAGTTGTTGGTCGACAGCGCTTTTTCGGCAGGCAGTTCTCCCTGCATCACCATGTCGTCGGTGGGTGTGGCGTCGTCCCAGCGAAAGTCGATGCTTGCGTCGGTGCGGGTGACCACCGGTGTGGTGTTGAATCCTTCGCCGCGGAAATATTCGGCCTTCAATCCGTGCTCATCGCTGGTGGCCGAGGGACGCAAGTAAGCCGGTACGATCAGCATGGCATCGCCATGGCCGCCCATGCCTTCCACCAGTTCCGCGCCACTCGCATAGGTGACTTGTGCTTGCGGTACGGCTGCGCGGATACCGGCGAGAATCGTCACCGGGGCTGCCGGTGTACCGTTGTAGTTACCGAGCAGCGCTCGAACGCTGTCGGCGGTAGGCCCGATCACGGCGATGCGCTTGACGTCGCGCGAAAGCGGCAGCAGGCCGTTGTTCTTCAGCAGCACCAGCGATTCGTCGGCCGTGCGCTGCGCAAGTGCATCGTGTTCCGGCGCCTGGTTTACCGAGTAGGGCAGCTTCGACCACGGCACCATCGCGGGCGGGTCGAACATGCCAAGGCGCATGCGTGCGGTCATCAAACGCGTGACCGCTACGTCGATGTCGGCTTCGCTCACCAGACCCTGATGCACGGCATTGACCAAGGCAGCGTACGTGTCGCCGCAATCGAGATCGTCACCGTGTTTCACCGCCATCGCGGCGGCTTGCTCGGCCGTGCTCACGACCTTGTGATACTTGTAGATGTCTTCCACGGCGTCGCAGTCGGATACGACATAGCCTTTGAAGCCCCAGTCGCGCCGCAGGATGTCTTGCAGCAGGAGCTGGCTGGCCGTCGCCGGTTCGCCGTTCACGCGATTGTAGGCGCCCATCACCGCATCCACCTGCCCTTGCTGCACGAGTGCCTGGAAGGCGGGTAGGTAGGTTTCGTAGAGATCGCGATCGGACGGATGGACGTCGAAGTGATGGCGCGTGGATTCCGGCCCGCTGTGCACGGCGTAATGCTTGGCGGTGGCATCGAGCTTGCGATAGTGCGCATCGTCGCCTTGCATGCCTTGCACAAAAGCAACGCCCATGCGCGAGGTGAGATAGGGATCTTCGCCGTAGGTTTCCTGTCCACGGCCCCAGCGCGGGTCGCGGAAAATGTTGATATTGGGCGACCAGAAGCTGAGCCCTTGGTAGCGCTCGTGCATGCCTTCGCGCTGAAACTGGTTGTACTTGGCGCGCGCTTCATCGCTAATGGCGTTCGCTTCCGTCTTCAGCAGCGCCGGGTCGAATGTCGCTGCAAGACCGATCGCTTGTGGAAACACCGTCGCCTGTCCCGCGCGCGCGACGCCGTGCAGACCCTCGCTCCACCAGTTGTAAGCGGGAACACCGAGACGCGGAATTGCCGGTGCGGTGTTCTGCATCTGCGCGACTTTTTCTTCCAGCGTCATGCGCGCAACGAGTTCGGCGGCGCGTTGCTCGAAGCTTTGGTGTGTGTCCAGCCACGGCGCCTGTTTCGCTGTGTTGATTTGCGTTGCAGTGGTTTGTGCCGTCGCCGACGCAGCGAGCGTAGTCAGCAGGATGGCGAATGTGCGGGAAAGTGTCGTAGTGCTCATGGGATTCATTCGTTCATCAATGCGTGGCGGAAAAGTCGAGCTGGAACGGGCCGGCGGGCAGACCCGCTTCATCGTAGAGATTGACGAGCGGGCTGTCGGCCCACGCGTAGCGCACGCGCGTGGCAGCAGGCACCGAAGCATGCAGGATCACTTCATGATCGTTTCGAATCTCCGCATGAGCGGAACGGCAGCTATCGTCTTGGGTACCGCATAGTTCGAAGCCGAGCAAGTCATCGCCGCCGTGAGCGAGCAGCTTGCCACTGATGTCGCCGAAGCTGACGACGACGGCATCGCCTTCGTGCCTCGACGAAAGCGGGATCGGACCGGACGGCGTCAGCGCTTCGCCATACACCACGTGACGCGCCGCGCGCGCCAGACGGCGGCCCAGTTCCTGTTTGTTCGCTGGATGGATGTCGCTGTGCTCGCCAATGTCGATGGTGATGGCGATACCGCTGTGCGCGTCCTCCTGCGCCACCAGCCGCTGCGCCTCGCGCAGAGCCGCGCTTCCGCTTACGACAGGATGTGTTGGCACGGCACCGTAGTTGGCTATTTGCACGATCAGCAACGGCAGGTTGGCGCCGAAGCGCGCGCGCAACTCATCACGCAGCGCTTCCAGCATTTTGCGATAGTTGCCGGCTTCGCCGGTGTTGGATTCACCCTGGTACCACAAAGCGCCGCGCAAACCGTAATGGCCGAGCGGCGCGATCATGCCGTTGTACAGCGTCGTCTTGCCCGAAGCCGACAGCCAGGGCGCCAACGGCGGCGTGCCCGCCGCGAGCGGCACCTTGCGGTATTGCCAACCCGCATCGTCGAGCGGCACGGACGATCCATCTGCAAAATGCAGTGCACGCGTCGAGGCCGGCCCGATGATGCCGCCGCCTGCATAGGTATTCAGCGCATTCACCACGATCACGTTGTCGCCCGCGTGCAGCAAACCGTTGGGCAAGGTGTAACGGCGATCTGCACCACCGTAACTGCTGCCGACACCGCGGCCGTTCACCCAGGTTTCGTCGACTTCATCGACATTGCCGAGCCACAGCGTCGAGGCCTGTGCAGCTTGTGCCGCAGTCAGCTTGACGGTGGTGCGGTACCACAACATGCCGTTGAAGCTGGCCAGTTCCGGCAAACCCCATTGCTGGTAGTCGCCCATCGCATGCGGCGCTTCGTGCCAGCCATCGTTCGACGCGCCCGGTCGCCATGGTTCATCACTGGCGGCGGGTTCGCCCTTCGCTGTATCCGGCAACGCGCGCCACCATCTCGCCCAGATCTCGCCCCACGTTGCGTTGGCGGCTTGCGGATCGTTGGCGTATGTCGCGAGTACGTCCAGCGCCTCGTCGTAGCCGCCGGCCCCGCGAAGCGAAGCGGCATCCAGCCATGCCTCGATGCGCGAACCGCCGAGCGATGCGTTGATCAATCCCTGCGGCACTTTTTCCGTCTTCTGCAATTCGCGCGCGAAGTAGTAGCACGCAGCGGAGAAATTCGGCACGTTTTCTGACGTAGCGGGAAGCCACGGCGCGGCTCCGCTAAAGCTATCTTGAGCGGCGGGCGTGGCCGTTTGCGGGACACGCAACATGCGAATCGAATCGTTATGCGCCTCCCCGATTTCACCGTCCGCATTCAACGTGCGCCGCACGGGCAGTTCCATGTTCGATTGCCCGCTGCACAGCCAGACATCGCCAATCAGGATGTCGTTGGCCGTTTGGGTGGCGGTGCCCGAATGGACCTGCAGCGTGTACGGGCCGCCGGCTTTTTGCGTGGGCAGTTGCGCTTGCCAGTCGCCGTGCTTGTCGGCGCGAGCGGTTACGTGCTCGCCAGCAAAATCGACCTGAACCTGCGCGCCGGGTTGCGCATGGCCCCACACCGGAATGGGACGGTCGCGTTGCAGTACCGTGTGATCCTGGAAAACGGGTGCGAGCAGGGCGGGGTTATCGTCGGCAGCCTGTGCGCCGATGGCGACGCACAACAGCACAAGCATCAGGGCCGTGCGCGGCTGACGCATCAAAACGTGAGGCAGGATGAACTTCACCATGCGTGATGTCCCGGTGTGAAAAGAAAGAAGGGGTGTCTGGCTGCAGCCAAGCGAATGCGTGAATGGCGCGATGCGCGCCGCCCAAACCAAGCCGTCGATGGGTGTATCGCTACCACCATGCAGGGATTTGTGGGCAGAATGAACCGAAGCATCCCGGGCATCGCATGCCCACACATCGCTTCAGGGAAAGCCTCTTGCAGAAGTCCACAAAGAAATCGATACGCCGCAAAGGTCACGCGGTCACGATCGGCGAAGTCGCCAAACGCGCCGGTGTGTCGCCGATGACGGTGTCGCGCGTCGTCAACGGCACTGGCAACGTGCGCGAATCCACGCGTGAACGTGTGAAGCGCGTGGTGAGCGAGCTGGACTACACGCCCAACCTCGCCGCCAGCGCGCTGGCCACCGCGCAGGGCACGCGCATTGCGCTGATCTATTCCAATCCCAGTACCGCCTATCTGAGCGAATTGCTGGTGGGCGCGATGCGCGGCGTCACTCGTTCGGCGGCGCAGCTGGTGATCGAGGCGTGGAACGAACGCGATCCCGATGCCGAACGCGCTGCCGCGCGTGCGTTGGCGCGAAGCGTGTCCGGCGTGATCCTGCCGCCGCCGTTGTGCGAATCGGACGTCGTGGTCGCGGAACTCGTGCGTGCTGGCGTTCCGGTGGTGGCGATTGCTTCGGGCCGTCCGCGTACCGGCGTTTCCAGTGTACGCATCGACGACTTCCACGCCAGCCGCGAGATGGCGGCTTACCTCATCGGCAAAGGTCACACGCGCATCGGCTACATCAAGGGCGATCCGAACCAGACAGCAAGCCAGTTGCGTTACGAAGGTTTCCTCGCCGCGTTGCACGATGCGGGCATCAAACCGGATCGCGCGCTGGTGCAACAAGGCCGCTTCACCTATCGCTCGGGCCTGCGTACCGGCGAAAAGCTGCTCGCGCAGCGCAAGCCGCCTACCGCGATCATTGCGAGCAACGACGACATGGCGGCTGCCGTCATTTCCGTCGCACATCGTCGCGGGCTTGATGTGCCGGGCGATCTTTCCGTCGTGGGCTTCGACGACACCTCTGCCGCCACCACCGTCTGGCCGGAACTGACGACGATTCGACAGCCGATTGCGGCGATGGCCGATTCGGCCATCGACATCCTGCTGCGCGCGATTCGCGGCAGGGAAGAAGCCAAGGTGATGGTCGATCACATGGTTGCGCATGTGCTGGTCAAGCGAGGCTCGGTGGCTGCACCGGAGTAAGCCTCAGCCTTCCATCTGCTCAAGTTCCTTGCCGCGCGTTTCGCGCACCCAACGCGACACGAAATACACCGATAGCGCCGCGGCTACGGTGTAAATGCCGTAGGCGCCAGCGAGGCCGATGCCGGCCAGCAAGATCGGAAACGTCACGGTGATAAGGAAGTTGGACGACCACTGCGCCGCACCTGCTACCGCGAGTCCCGAGCCGCGGATCTGATTCGGAAACATCTCGCCCAGCATCACCCACATCACCGGACCCCAGGAAAGATTGAAGAAGCACACGTAGGCATTGGCTGCGACGAGCGCCAATTTGCCCATACCGGGAGAGAGCGCGAGTTTGCCCGCAGCGTCCAGTGAAGCACTGGCGAAAGCCACCGACACCAGCGCGAGCGTGATGGCCATGCCGACCGAACCGATCCACAGCAGCGGTTTGCGCCCGATGCGATCGATCAGAAAGATGGTGACGATGCATGCACCGATGGACAGCGCGCCGGAGATCACGTTGATCAGCAACGCGTCGCTTTCGGAAAAACCAACCGCCTGCCACAGCACCGCGCCGTAGTAGAACACCACGTTGATGCCCACCAGCTGCTGGAAGGTGGCCAGGCCGATGCCCACCCACACGATGGTGCGCAGCTTGCCTTTGCTCTTGTCGATGAGATCGGAGAGCCGGGGGCGATGATGATCGGCGGACAACGACGCGTCGATCTCATCGAGCTTGATCGATGCCGCAGCGTGGCCATAGAGCTTGGCGAGCACAGCGAGCGCCTGTTGCTGGCGCTTCTTCACCACCAGGAAGCGCGGGCTTTCGGGAATCGTCAGCAACAGCAACAGAAATAACGTGGAAGGAATCGCCTGCATCCAGAACATCCAGCGCCACGCGGCCTGGTTCAACCACAGCGGTTCGGTGGATGCGCCTGCTGCGCGTGCCAACAGGTAGTTGCTCAGGAAGGCGCAGAACAATCCGCTGATGATGGCGATCTGCTGCATCGTGGCGAGTCGTCCGCGATAGCGTGCCGAGGCGACTTCCGCGATATAGGCCGGCGACATCACGCTGGCCGCACCCACGGCAATGCCACCGATCACACGTGCTGCCACGAAAAACACGGCGCTTCCCGCTGCGCCTGCCGCGGTCGCCGAAAGCAAAAACAGTATGGCTGCGACGATCAGCACCGTGCGCCGCCCCCAGCGGTCTCCCAATCGACCTGCGAAGAACGCACCGAATGCGCAACCCAGCAGCATCGACGCCACTTCGAATCCCACGCCAGCGGAGCTTGATTGAAAGGCCTGCTTCAAGCCATCGACGGTGCCGTTGATAACGCCGCTGTCAAAGCCGAACAGAAAGCCGCCGATGGTGGCCACGCAACTGATGAGGATGATGAAACGTGTGTTCTCCGCACCGTCGTTCTCGACGTCAGTGGCAGGAGCGAGCGTGATGCCATGCATGAACTTCCCCTCAGTTGCGACGCAGTGGATTCGCTGCGTGCGGGTTGCAGTGTTGCTTGGTTGGATCGGTGCCCACCCCCGTGGGCGCCTGGATCTTCCGATGCGATACCACCCTGCGGCGGTATCGCATCGATGTCAGTGTTGCAGTGCTTAACGCACCAGATACTGGTTTAGCAGGTTTTCGTAGCGTTCCTGCTTGCCGCTGATCTGTTTCGGTTCGCCGCTTGATGCCGCCAGCGCAGTGAGATCGGTGAGCTTGAGCTTGCCGCCTTCGAAATCTTTGCCGGCGCCGCTGTCGAAGCTGGCGTACCGCTCCTTGCGCCATTGTTCCCACGGCGACTTCGTCAGCAGCGCGTGCGCCACTTCCAGACCGCGCGCGAACGCATCCATGCCGCCGATGTGCGCAAGGAATAGATCATCCAGATCGGTGGACTCGCGGCGCACCTTCGCATCGAAGTTCAAACCGCCTTGCAGGCCGCCCTGACGCAGCACCACCAGCATCGCGCCAACGGTGTCGTACAGATCGCTCGGGAACTGGTCGGTGTCCCAACCGTTCTGAGCGTTGCCGCGATTGGCGTCGATGCTACCGAGCAGGCCGTGATCGGAAGCGACCTGCAGATCGTGTTCGAACGTGTGGCCTGCCAGCGTGGCGTGATTGGCTTCGATATTGAGCTTGAAGTCTTTCTCAAGACCGTGCTTCAGCAGGAAGCCCGCGACAGTGCCGCTATCGAAGTCGTACTGATGCTTCATCGGCTCCATCGGCTTGGGCTCGATCAGGAAGTTGCCCTTCAGGCCGATGCTACGGCCGTAGTCGCGCGCCATCGTCAGGAAACGCGCGAAGTGTTCGATCTCGCGCTTCATGTTCGTGTTGTGCAGGCTGGCATAACCTTCGCGGCCACCCCAGAACACATAGTGCTCGCCGCCCAGTTCCACCGTGGCATCCAGCGCGTTTTTCACTTGCACGGCGGCGCGCGTCACCACGTTGAAATCCGGATTGGTGGACGCGCCATTCATGTAACGCGGATGCGAGAACAGATTGGCCGTGCCCCACAACAGCTTCACGCCCGTGGCCTGCTGGCGTTCTTTCGCCATCGCGACCATGTGCCTGAGGTTTTTCTCGTACTCGCCGATGTCGTCGGCATCCGGCGCGAGGTCAATGTCGTGAAAGCACCAGTACGGCACGCCAAGCTTGGAAAAAAACTCGAACGCAGCGTCTACTTTTGCTTCAGCAGTGGCCAGCGGCGTGGCAGCGGCCCACGGAAAATGACGCGTGCCCGGACCAAACGGATCATGACCGGCATTGCAGAACGTATGCCAGTAACACACGGCGAAGCGCAGATGCTCGGCCATCGTCTTGTCGCCGATTTTCTTGTTGGCGTCGTAATGCTTGAAGGCCAGCGGGTTGTCCGAGTCGCGGCCTTCGAAAGTGATTTTGCCGATGCCAGGGAAATATTCGCGCTTGCCGATGAAGGGGGTACTCATGCTGAAAATCCTGTCGATGCCGATGTGAGGTGGCTGGAAAAGTGGAAACGCGGATCAGCCAGACGCAGGCTGACGCTCCGCATACAAAGCTTTGGCGTCATCGAGATGACGCAGGAACTGTCGATAAGCCGGCCGGTAAGCCGCGACGGCCTGCGCGTCGGGATACGTGGCAAGCGCCGTGTTGAGTTGCACGTGTTCGCGGGCGATGGCGGCAAGATCGGCGTCGGCGTTGCTGGTTTTCTCCAGCGCCCACAGTGCTTGCAGTGCGGCACCGAGTGCAGCGCCTTCGGCTTGTGTGGGCACTTCCACCGGCAGCGCGAACACATCGGCCACCATCTGCCGCCACGTGGCGCTTTGGCTGCCGCCACCGGTCAGGCGGATCGCGTCGAATCCCATGCCGGCCGCCTGCAACAGGTCGTAGCCGTTGCGCAGTGCATACGTGGCGCCTTCCATCGCGGCGCGGTAGACGTTGGCGCGGGTGAAGTTGTTCAGATCGAGATTGAACAGGCCGCCGCGCGCAAGCGGCAGATCGGGCGTGCGCTCGCCGTTGAAGAACGGCAGCATCACCAGACCATGGGCACCGGGTGTGGTGTCGGCCATGACGGTATCTCCGTCGCGCGTGCTGAAGCCGAACGCTTTCGCCACCGCTTCGGTGGCGACCGTGCAGTTCATCGTGCAGATCAGCGGTAGCCAGCCGCCGGTGGAAGAGCAGAACGCGGCCCAGCCGCCCGCTTCGTCCACAATCGGTTGCGCAGCATAGGCGAACAAGGTGCCGGAGGTGCCAAGGCTCATGCTGAGCACGCCGGGCGTCACGTTGCCCGTGCCGATCGCAGCCATCATGTTGTCGCCGCCGCCGGCGGAGACACGCACGCTGCGCGGCAAACCCAGTTCTTCGGCGATGACCGGCGAGATAGTGAAACTCGCATCGGCCGCAACCAGCGGCGGCAGCAACGCGGACAGATCGCGCTGCGCGTCCGTGGCGGCCAGCAGCGGTTTGGACCATTGGCGCGTGCGCACGTCCAGCCAGCCGGTGCCGGAGGCGTCGCCGTATTCCATCCAGCGCTCGCCGGTGAGCCAGAAGTTCACGTAATCGTGCGGCAGAAGAATGCTGGCCAGCCGCGCATACGCTTCCGGGCGGTGCTTGCGCGTCCACGTCAGCTTGGAAGCGGTATAGCCGGCGAGAATAGGGTTGCCGGCAAGCTTCACGCACTCTTGCGCGCCACCCACCGTATCCATGATTTCCGCGCATTCGGCTTGCGTGCTGGTGTCGCACCACAACTTGGCGGGCGCCAGCACCTTGCCGGCAGCGTCCAGCGGAACGAAACCGTGCTGCTGGCCCGACACGCCAATGGCCGCCACCCGCTTGCGCAGGGCGGGGTCGAGTTTGGCGAAGCAGGCGCGGATCGCGTCGATCCACCACGCCGGGTGCTGCTCGCGGCTGCCGTCGTCGCCGGCAATCAGCTCCAATGCCTGCCCATGGGTGGCCACTACGCAGCGATCGGCAGGATCGTAGACGACCAGCTTCACGCTCTGGGTGCCGGCATCGATACCGACGACAAGACTCATAGAGGGTTATCCGTAACTAAAAAAGTGTTAGCGCTACCAAAAAAACTAAATGAAAGACGGCAGACTGGCAAGGAGACGATCCTTGTTCATGATTTACTGTTTGAGCTGATACGTGTCATGACGCGATGCGGAAGGGTCAGGGTACAAACGTGATGTGACGCTACGGTGCAAGGTTTTTGCATCACAACAAATTCGTGTTGTGCGCGATGCGCGAACAGGGCAAAACGCATTTCATTGCGGCAACCGCAAATGAAGAAACATCAAGGCGCGCCTGCAATTTCGTAATTGTCTGATCTCGTGCCATCCGATTCACTACGCAAACGCTGGATAGGGCACAAACGCGGAATCCGTCACATAAGGTTCCGCGTGGGGTCCATCGTAAATATCAAAAAACATCAAAAAACGAGCAAGCGGCATGCGCCGCGGGCGAATCATGCACGAGGGGAGCGCTAACATGATCGGCAAGAAGCAATCGTTGCCATGGCAACAGCGACGCACGAATCCGCTTTCGGCGGCTTCGTTGTCCAGCGTTCGATTGGCAAGCGCCATCGCATTGGGACTGGCCCTGACGTACGCGCCAGGTGCACTGCATGCCCAGGATGCGAACCAGACGACGACGGCGCCGGCACCGCAGACCAATGCGACCGGCCAGGCCGCCAACAACAGCAAACCGGCCGACAAGACCAAGGCCAAGACGAAAGACCAGAAGGACGTCCAGGACCTGGACGGCGTCACGGTGACCGGCATTCGCGCGAGCTTGCAGACGTCGCAGTCGCTGAAGCAGAACGCCAGCCAGATCGTCGACTCCGTCACCGCGACGGATATCAACGCCCTGCCCGACCGCAGCGTGACCGAAACGCTGCAGCGCATCAGCGGCGTGACGGTGGACCATTATCTGGCCGATGACGACCCGGACCATCCGTCCGCCGAAGGCAGTGCCGTGCTGATCCGCGGCCTGCCCTACGTCGCCAGTTTGCTCAACGGCGGCGAAAGCTTCTCGGCCAACAACGGCCGCGCGCTGAGCTTCGAAGATGTGCCGGCCGAATTGATGGAAGGCGTGGATGTCTACAAGAACCCGTCGGCCGAAATGATCGAAGGTGGCATCGGCGGCACGGTCGATCTGCGCACGCGCCAGCCGTTCGACTCACCGGGTCAGGTGATCGGCTTCTCCACCGGCGTCAACGAAGGCGACATGGAGAAGAAGAGCAAGCCCTCCTCTTCGTTCCTGTATAGCAACCGCTGGAAGACCGAAAACCTCGGCGAATTCGGCGCGCTGCTCGACGTGTCCTACTCCGAGCTGGCGTCGCGTTCCGATGGCGTCCAGGTCAACCCTTATGTGCTGGAGCCGGCCGACAATCTCGGCAATTGCGGCAATGTTCCGTGCGAACCCACGTCGGCCAACGGCAACGTCGCCATTCCGGGCGACATCAACTATTACCAGATGGACATGCAGCGCAGGCGCACCGGTCTGTATGGCGCGTTGCAGTGGCGTCCTACGAATGATCTGGAAATCTCCACACGTTTGTTCCGCTCCATCTACAACCTGCAGTGGGTCGAGCACGAAGTTCAAGCCAACGAAGGCAACTATTTCAACATGGTGCCGGTGCCGGGCACGACGTTCGACTACAACGGCAACGGCGTCTTCCAGGACGGCGACATGGTGGCCAATTCGTGGCAGGGCTACGACCCCACCGCGAAGGCAACGTTGAACACGGGATACCCGCCGATCGGTGGCCCGAACTACTACGCGCTCACGCGTGAGCAAACGCAGTTCACGCGCACTACCGACTGGTCCACCGACTTCAAGTACAACCTCAACGATCACATGATCTGGTCGGGTGCGGTGCAGTTCGTCAAATCCACCTCCAACGAAGTGGACTTCACGGTGTACAACCAGTTCTTCATGCCGCCGGCCAACGTCAACGTGTCCGGCACGCCCGGCATGACGCTGTTGCCGAATCCCACGTACGCAACGATTCCGTCCAACACCACCAATCCGAACAGCCTGACCAACTACTCCAACTATTATCTCGGCGCGGCGCTGGATCACCTGGAATACGACTACGCGATGGAGCGTGCCTTCCGCACGGATCTCGAATACGACTTCGTGGACAACAACTGGCTGCAGTACGTCAAGGTCGGCGTGCGCGCAACCACTCACGACACCTACAGCAACAACAACAGCAGCAGCTACAACTGGGGTCCGATCAGTCAGGTGTGGCAGGGCTCGTCCATCTACAACGGCGGTACGCAGCCGCTGGACTGGGCCAACAACGTCCCGGCGTGGATGGAACAGCAGTTCACGATGAGCGACTTCTTCCGCGGCCAGGCGAAAGTCCCCACAACGCTGATCTTCCCCAGCACCGCGCTGGTAGGCAATTACTACGGCGCGATCTCCTCGTTGCGTGCGCTTGAATTGGACGGCGGCGCCGGTGGTTGGTGCCCGCAGTTCTTCACGTCGGCCGACGGTTGCACGCCGGCGTCGGGCATGAGCGCGGACTACATGCACGAATCGACGCAAGCCGGCTACGCCATGCTGTACTTCGGCAACGACAACGCGCTGGGCATTCCCTTTGATGGCAACATCGGCGTGCGCTTCGTCCGTACCAGCCTGAACGCCAACGGCTCGGTGACGTATCCGTCGTCGGATGCGATCCAGAACCCCACGGGTATCACGCCGGCCCAGATGGCTTTGTTCAACGGCATGACCACGCCGATCAACGGTGCCTACGACTATCACAACGTACTCCCCAGCCTGAACCTGCGCTTCAAGCTGACCGACGATCTGCAGTTGCGTCTGGCCGCGTCCAAGGGCATCACCCGCCCGGATATCAGCGAACTCAATTCCTACATGGTCATCGGCAGCTCGTGGACGTCGGCGGGCACCAGCTCGACGAGCCAGTCGGCCAAACTTGCCGGCTTCACCGCGACCTCGGGCGGCAACCCGGACCTGAAACCGCTGGAAGCCAACCAGTTCGACGCCGCGCTGGAGTGGTACTTCGCGCCGACCAGCGAGCTGTACGTCACGCTGTTCAAGAAGGACCTCTCCAACTACACCACGACCGAAGTCCATCAGCAGATTATCGACGGCGTACCCGTGGCGGTGAGCGGTCCGACCAATGCAGGCAAGGGCACCATCAAGGGCGCCGAGTTCGGCTACTCGCAGTTCTTCGATTTCCTGCCCGGCGCGTTCAAGGGTCTGGGCGTACAGGCCAACTACACCTTCCTGCAGAGCAGCAAGGTCTATAACACCACCTCGTGCGATCCGAACCACGGCAACGGCTCGTGCTCGGCCAACGATGTGGTCACCAACCCCGGCCTGCCGATGCAGGGCTTGTCGCCGCACAACTACAACATCACCGGCATGTACGAATCCGGTGACTGGTCGGCTCGCCTGGCCTGGTCGTGGCGCAGTCGCTACCTGATTACGCCCGTCGATTCGGGTGACACCTACCTGCCGATGTGGAACGCGTCGTCGGGCCAGCTCGATGGCTCGGTGTTCTACCACCTCAACAAGAACATGCAGGTCGGCCTGCAGGTGAACAACATCACCAACACCGTGCAGCGCGTGCTGATGGGCCCGACCAGCTACGTGAACGGCTACGTGGACTGGAATCTCTACACGCGTGCGCTGTTCATGACCGACCGCCGCTACGAGCTCGTGTTCCGCGCGAGCTTCTGATGATTACCCCCGCAGACAAGGCAAGCCGCTGGATGCTTGCCTGTCTGCTTTTTACCTCCGGCATGTGTGCGCATGCCAGCGATGCAGCCATCGCGTATCGCTTTGCCAATGTCCGCATCGGCGGCGGCGGTTTCGTCAGTGGATTGCTTTATCACCCCAGCGCAAACGATTTGCTCTACGCACGCACCGATGTCGGTGGTGCGTATCGATGGGATCCATCACACACGCAATGGATTCCGTTGCTCGATTGGCTTTCTGCCAGCGACAACAATCTCTACGGCGTGGACAGCGTCGCGGTCGATCCAAGCGATGCGAATCGGCTTTACCTGCTGACCGGCACTTATACCTACCCCAGTGCAGGCAATGGCGCAGTGCTGACTTCCACCGATCGCGGCGCGCATTTCACGCGCAGCGATTTACCGTTTCCGGTGGGTGGCAATGAGCAGGGCCGTAACAACGGCGAACGTCTGGCCGTCGATCCGAACGACGGACGCAGCTTGTTTCTTGGTTCGCGCACGGCTGGCTTGTGGCGCAGCATCGATCACGGCATGCACTGGAAACAGGTGCGCGATTTTCCCGCGATTGCTACGAGCACCGGCACGTTGGCAACCCACGGATCGCGCACGCAGCCGGTGGGCATTGTGTTCGTGGTTTTTGATCCGACCAGCGGCAAACCAGGCGAAGGAAGCCGCACGCTGTATGCCGGCGTGTCTACCCAAGACACCAGCCTCTACCGCTCAACCGACGGCGGCGAGCACTGGACGGCAGTCGCCGGACAACCCGTTGGTCTGCGACCCAATCACATGCAGCGCGCGGAAGATGGCGCGTATTACCTCACTTATGGCGATGAAGCCGGACCGGACAGAATGCACGACGGCTCGGTATGGAAATATACGCCGGCTAACGGGCAATGGACCGACATCACGCCATTACTACGCATAGCAGGCCAGCCCACCGGCTACGGGTGGAATGCAATCGCTCTCGATGCAAGCCATCCGCAAGTCTTGATGACGGCGACGTTTGCGCATTACACACCGAAGGACCTGTTGTTCCGCAGCACCGATGGCGGACAACACTGGCATGACGTCTTTGCACATTCGCAATTCGACACCGATCATCCCGTTTGGTTGAAGGAACACACGCCGCACTGGATTGCTTCCATCGCCATCGATCCGCACGACGCCGATCGCGCGTGGTTCGTTACCGGTTACGGCGTGTGGGCGACGCACGATCTGCGACAGGTCGATCACGGTGGCACAGTGCACTGGCAGTTTCTCGATGACGGGCTGGAAGAAATCGTCGCCAAAGCGATCATCAGTCCTGCTACCGGCGCGCACTTGATCAGCGCGATGTACGACATGGATGGTTATCGCCATGACGATCTCGATGTCGCACCACCGCAATTCAATGCGCCGCCGCGCTACACCGATGCGGATGATGTGGATGACGCGGGCAGCAAACCCAACGTGATCGTGCGCAGCGGCTGGTTGCGCACGCCGGCCGGCGGCGCCGTTCGCGCCGCGTATTCCACCGATGGCGGCAATCATTGGCACGCGTTCGCGAGCGAACCGGCCCATATGGAAGGCAGCGGTGGCGGCAGTATTGCTATCGCGGCCGATGCCAGCCGCGTCCTGTGGTTTCCGCGCGATGCAAAGCACGGTTATCTCACGAACGACTTCGGCCAGCACTGGCAGGTGATCGACGGACTGGAAGGGCATGTACGCGTGGTCGCAGATCGCGTCGATCCCCATCGCTTCTATGCAGTCGATGCAGAACAGAAAACGATTTTCACCAGCCATGATGGCGGCGTGCACTTTCAACCAATCCATGGCGCGATGGGCCAATTCGCTTCCAAGGCTTCGCATCTGCGTCTGCAAGCGGCGCCGGATGCAGCGGATCAGTTTTACCTGTCCAGTCACGACGGACTCGTTCGCGGCAGCGACGATGGAGCCTTGTCCACCACCGCTGGCGAACTGACTAGCGTGGATGCCTTCGGCTTTGGCATGCCTGCGCCTCAGCACTCGCAAATTGCAATCTACGCGGCGGGAAAGCGCGGTAACGAACAAGGCATCTTTCGCTCCGTCGATGGCGGCCAGCACTGGCAACGCATCGACGACGACGCACATCGCTACGGAGCCATCAGCATGATCACCGGCGATCCGCGCGTGTTTGGCCGCGTTTATTTCGGCACCAGCGGACGCGGCATCGTCTATGGCGATCCAGCAGAACCGTGAGTCGCCCATCGCATGTATCTGCCAACGCGCCGCCACCTGATCGGATTGTTCTTCATCCTCTTCGGCATGTTCGTCGTGGGCGTGATCCTGACGGCCGCTCTGTCGCCACCGCGATAAACAACGCAAATGCGTCAGACGCGCAGCTTTTCCAGATACTGTTTCGGCGTGCAGTCGAACTCACGCCGGAACACCGCGTACATGTATTGCAGCGACGTGAAGCCACTGCGCACGGCCACATCCGACAGCGAGATCGACGGATCGGCCAGCATATGCCGCGCTGTTTCCAGCTTGTGCTCCAGAATCACCTGATGCACAGATTTCTTCAGCTCGCGCTTGAAATGTTCCTCCAGCGGCGTGCGTGAAATACCGACGTAATCGGCAACCTGTTCGGTCTTGATGCCCATGCAGGCGTACTGGCGGATGTAATGCCGCGCGCGCATCACATACGGGCTCACGATGCATTGATGCTGGCTGCTGGCTTGCACATTGATGCCCACCGGCGGCACCAGGATGCGCGTCGTCGAGCAATCGCCACCGTGCAGCATCTGATGCAGCAGTTGTGCGGCGGTGCGCCCCATTTCTTCGGCGCCCTGGATCACCGACGTCAGCCGGATGCAGCTGAGCATCTGCACGATCGGGTCGTTATCGATACCGACAATGGCAACTTGTTCCGGCACCGGCACGTCGGCCACGATGCACGCTTGCAATAGTTGTCGTGCACGCGCATCGGTGGCAGCGATGATGCCGATGGGCTTGGGCAGTGAACGTACCCATTCGGCGACATCTTCCTGCGCGCGGCCCCAGCCGCCCGCGTTGGTCGGCGAGCCGTGATAGATGATGCCGTCCAGGCCATCGTCGTCCGTCATCTTGCGAAACCAGCTCTCGCGCTCGTACGCCCAACGATTGCCCGGTTCCGGCGGCTTGCCGAAGAACGCGAAACGTTCCAGACCGTGCTCGATCAGATGATCGTAAGCGGTGCGCACCAGCTTCTGGTTGTCGGTGGCGACGTAGGGAATGTTGCTCGGGTAATGCGCTTCGTTGGCATAGGAGCCGCCCACCGCGACCACTGGCAGCGGCAGCGCCGAGACGGCCTCTGCCACGATGGGATCGTCGAAGTCGGCGATGATGCCGTCGCCGCGCCACAGGTGGATACCGGCGGTGCGGCTGCGGAAATCTTCTTCCATGAAGAGATCCCACTTCACGCGCGTGAAGGTGAGATGCTGACCGATGCCCGTGATGACCTGCCGGTCGTAGACCTTGTTGGCGTTGAACAGCAGCGCAATGCGATAGGGCGACATAGGAGCGGTCAATTCAAAAGCAGGCCGACGGCGACCGGTCCAACGCTGACAAGGGCAGGCGACTCAGTCAATCCCACTTTCCTCACAGCTTCGCGGCTAGCAAGGCCTCCAGCTTACGCTGATCCGCCGCGAACTTGCGGATGCCGTCGGCGAGCTTGTCGGTGGCCATGGCGTCTTCGTTGTGGCCCCAGCGGAAGGCGGCTTCGTTGATTGGCGCAATGCGAGGCTCGCGCGTGCCGTTATCGCTCAGCGCGCGCGCCAGCGGATTCTCGTCCTGCTGCAGCTTTTCCAGCAGGTCCGGACTGATGGTGAGACGGTCGCAACCCGCCAGCGCCTGGATCTGGCCGACGTTGCGGAAGCTGGCGCCCATGACGACGGTGCTGAAGCCATGCTGCTTGTACCAGCTGTAGATGCGGCGCACCGACTTCACGCCGGGATCCTCGTCGGGTGTGTAGCTCTTGGTAGCGGTATTGGCGACGTACCAATCCATGATGCGGCCGACGAAAGGCGAGATCAGGAACACGCCAGCCTCGGCGCAGGCCACGGCCTGCTCGAAGGAGAACAGCAGGGTGAGGTTGCACTGGATGCCGCGCTTTTCCAGCTGCTCGGCCGCACGAATACCTTCCCAGGTGGAAGCGATCTTGATCAGGATGTGTTCGCGCTTCACGCCGGCCTGGTCATACATGCCGATCAGGCGTTCGGCCTTGGCCATCGTGGCGTTGGTGTCGAAGGACAGGCGCGCGTCGACTTCGGTAGAAACGCGACCGGGCACGAGTTTCACGATCTTGCAGCCCACCGCCACGGCCAGATGGTCCCCGGCGTCGACCAGTTGCTGCTCACGCGAGTTGCTCTGCGACTTGGCCCACGCCACCGCTTCGTCGATCAGCGGCGCGTAAGCCGGTATTTCAGCGGCCTTGAGCAGCAACGACGGATTGGTGGTCGCATCCACCGGCTTGTAACGGGCGATGGCTTCGATGTCGCCGGTGTCGGCGACCACGGTGGTGTACTGGCGCAATTGTTCGAGTTGTGTGCTCACGGGTATCGGCCGGGTCGATGGATAGAGCACCTATTGTCCGGGCTGCCCGACATAGCGCACAAGACATTCCGCCGACCCGGTAATGTCTGGTCTCTTTCAACAGCCAGCTGCGCCGCATCACCCGCCGATATGACTTAGCGCCTCCCGCAGCGGCGCGACGGAAATATTGATAAACCCGTCGAGCGGCGTATCCATTTCCAGAATGACGTAGATCGCCCCCGCAGCCGAAAACGCACACATCACGAAGAAGAAGATCAAGGTGTTGTTGTGCGGCGAGAACAAGCCGAATGCGGCAAAGATGATCGAAAGCCAGGTAACGAGCACGAACAATAGCGCGATCGGAATCGAGCCGCGTCGTTGCAGCAGCGCAAGCCAACGTGCGGCGAAAACGTCATCGGCCAACTCCATGCACCGCGATTGAAGATGTTCTTGCAGCATTGTTTTGGGTGTAAGCCCGGCAAGCTCATGCTGGAAATGATGGATTTCGCCGACCATTTCGGGCGTTTCCAGTCGCTGTAACTCGCTTTCCCTGCCCGATCCCAATACGTCGATCCACTTGGCGTAATTGATTTTCAGTTCCTGGCGCAACGGCATCGTTTCCGGGCCGTATTCGGCGAGGTTGCGATCGAGCTGGATGATCTTCACGGCGTTGCGCACGAGATCCGCGTTCACCGTATCGAAGGAATTTTTCGCCGAGGAAATCAACAGGCCGAGCACCAGTGCGGCGATCGTAGCGATAAGACCGGTGGCGAGTTTGATCGTACTGGTCGATTCTTCGTTGAGATGGTGATCGGGCAGATGCGTGCGCCACCACAGGCCCAGCATGGCCATCGCAAATACCCAGACGAAGACGACTAATGCAATGAGCAGATGAACCATGGGCCCTCCGCAGGCGAACGCACTTGTTACGTCGTTCCCGAACAGTCCGTGACGACGATCCCCCGATCGGCCGCCAACTCCCCGACTTGCAGCGCGATGGTACTCCGCTCGCCAAGCGGTAGCGCAAGCTATGCTTCAGATATCTGAGGGAGAGATCACGTGCACGATCTGATCCGCGTCCTGCTGCTGGGCATCATCGAAGGCGTGACCGAATTCCTGCCGATCTCCAGCACGGGGCATTTGCTGATCGCCGAAGATTTCGGGCTTGGAGCACGGTCGGATCTTTTCAACGTCGGCATTCAGGCCGGCGCCATCCTCGCGATAACGTTGATTTACTGGAAACGTATCTGGCAGCTGCTCACGCAGTGGCGCGAGCGCAGTAATCGCGACTATCTGTGCAAACTTCTCGTGGCGTTCCTGATCACCTGCGTGCTCGGCATCGTCGTTACGCATTACGGTTTCAAACTACCGGAAACGATCACGCCCATCGCCTGGGCATTGTTGATCGGCGGGTTCTGGATACTCGCGGCGGAAGCGGTCGCTGCGCGGCAGGCCGACCGAAAAGACATCACGTGGCGCGTCGCGATACTCGTCGGCATCGCGCAAATCGTCGCAGGTATTTTTCCCGGCACATCGCGTTCCGGTGCGACGATTTTCACGGCCATGCTTGCCGGCACGAGCAATCGGGCCGCCGCAACGGAATTTTCGTTCCTCGTCGGCATTCCAACGATGTATGCCGCAACGGCTTACGAGTTGCTCAAAGTGCTGAAACATGGCGGCGCAGCGCACGAAGACTGGACGGCCTTGATCGTTGGCTTCGTCGTTTCGCTGGTCGTGGCATTTATCGTGGTGAAGTGGCTGCTCGGCTACATCCGCACGCATCGCTTCACGTGGTTTGCGATGTATCGCATTGCGTTGGGGGCTGCGTTGTTGCTGCTGATTCCCAACGGCGCCTAAGCTCACCGGCAACGCATTACTGCGTACGCGTCGCCGGCTTTTCCTTCTTCGGCATAAACGATTCGACAATCGGCCCCGGCGCCACCTGGCAGACCGATTCGAACGGACGCTCGAACAACTCACGCGCCCATTCGATAAACGCCTGCACACGCGCCGACAGATGTTTCTTCTGGGGATAGACGATCCATACCGATTTACCGGTGGAAACCGTGTCCGTCATGATCGGTTCGAGTTTTCCGAAATCGAGCATGCAGGCGGCGAGCACGTGCGGCGCCTGGATGATGCCCAGCCCCGCCACCGCAGCCTGGATCACGGATTCGCCGTCGTTGATAAGCATGTGCGCATCGACGTCCACATCGACGCGGCCAGTCGGCGTTTCGAACTGCCACTGACGCGGACGGCCGTTGGGATACACGTAGTTGATGCAGCGATGATTTTTCAGATCGTCGATGGTGGTCGGCGAACCGTGCTTCTGCAGGTACTCCGGCGAGGCAAGCAGCACATTCCGGAAGTAGCCGATCTTGCGCGCGATAAGGCTGGAATCCTCCAGCTCACCCATGCGGATGGCGCAGTCCACGCCTTCCTCGTTGAGGTCGTAGGGGTAGTCGCACATCATCAGTTCGAGCCGGATATCCGGGTAGCGGCGCTCGAAGTCGCTGAGCTGCGGAATGATCGCCGCACGTCCCACCGAGACCGACATGCCCACTCGCAACTTGCCTTTGGGTTTGCGGTTGGCGTACCCCAGCGCCTCGGTCGCCTCGTTGAGATCGGTAAGGATCTCCTTGCAACGTGCGTAGAACGAGGCCCCATCGTCGGTTAAACGCAGGGCACGTGTGGAGCGGAACAGCAATCGGGCACCCAGATGCTCTTCCAGACGGGATACCGCGCGGCTGACACCCGACGGCGTCATGCCCAATTGGGCAGCCGCCGAGGCAAAACTCTTGGCTTCGACCACACGAACGAAGGCGGATATAGCTGAAAAGTCTTCCATGGGACCGATTATGCACCCATTCGTGACTGAGAGTCACGAGTCATATGATTACTAAACGGGTTTTCTATACTGGTTAGTATACCTAATATTCCGTTCCCTGATCGTGCTGCATTGCGGCACGAAGGTATAGAGAGGGAGCGAGAAAGATGTTGAAGAAAACCATTCTAGCCAGCCTGGTCGTTGTCGCGATTGGCGGCAGCTGGGCTCTTTTAGGCAGCCACGGCGCGCATGCCCAAGCCGCCGCGGGCGCAGCCCTGCCCCAGGTCACCGTGGCCGAGGCGATGGTGCGCCCGGTCAGCGACAGCGCCGATTTCACCGGCCAGCTGCAGGCCGTCGACACCGTCGATGTGCGCCCGCGCGTGGGCGGCTACGTAAACTCTGTGGAATTCAAGGAAGGCACTGACGTGCATCAGGGCGATGTGCTGTTCCGCATCGACCCGCGCCCGTTCCAGGCGGAAGTGGACAGGCTGACCGCCAACCGCGCGCAAGCCCAGGCCCAACTTGGGCTGGCGCAGGCCAATGCGGCACGCGCGAAGCGTCTGCTTGAACAACACGCAATTTCGCAGGAAGACGCCGACAGCATGAGCACCGGCGAACAAAGCGCGAACGCAACGCTCGCCGCCGCCACTGCTGCGCTTGCCACCGCAAAGCTCAACCTGGATTGGACACAGGTGCGTGCACCGATCGATGGCCGCGTAAGCAACGCGCGCATCATGCCGGGCAACCTGGTGACCAGTTCGGATGTGCTGACCAGCGTCGTGTCGATCAATCCCGTCTACGTATATTTCGATGTCGATGAACAAACGTGGTTGAAACTGGATCGTCTGCGCCGCGATGTTGCCAAGAACGGTGGCGCCGCACGCATCGAAGCAACGATGGGTCTGGCCGATGAGCAGGGTTATCCGCACATCGGCCGCATCGACTTTGTCGACAACCAGGTGCATGCGAACTCCGGAACCATGCGCCTGCGCGCGGTATTCGACGACGAAGGCGGATTGCTGACACCCGGTTTGTACGCACACGTGCGTCTGCAAAGCGGTCAGCCGCGTCCGCGTTTGCTGGTCGATGATCGTGCCGTGGGCACCGATCTGGGCAATCAATTCGTCTATGTAGTCGATGCGAAGCACAAGGTGGAGTACCGCAAGGTCGATACCGGCCCGCTGTTTCACGGATTGCGCGTGATCGATAACGGTTTGAACGCGGGCGATGTCGTCGTCATCAACGGTTTGCAGCGCGTACGTCCTGGTGCAGAAGTGACACCGCAACAGGTCGCGATGGACTCACGCCTCGATCCGCAAGACAAAGCACTGGTCGATGCGGCAGCCACCAATCTGGATGGCAGTGACACGCGCACCGCGCAGGCGAATACCGCTACGCCAAAGCACCCGCAAGGCTGACGCCTTCTTCCCCTCCCCTTTGGGGAGAGGACCGAGGTGAGGGGCGGCTCTTGCGACCGAACCGCATCGAAGCCCTCGCGTATTGAACGCAAACGCAAAGCCAGCCCCTCTCACCAACCCTCTCCCCGGAGGGGAGAGGGGGCCTTTACGGCAAGAACGATCGAGAACCAAACCATGAAAAACATTGCCCAGTTTTTCGTTGATCGGCCAATCATGGCTGCGGTGCTGTCGCTGATCTTCGTGATCGCGGGAAGCATCGCCGTCTTCAAATTGCCGATTGCCGAATATCCCGAAGTCGTGCCGCCCACCGTGGTGGTGCACGCCAGCTATCCGGGCGCCAACCCGGAGGTGATTGCCGAAACAGTGGCCACACCGCTGGAAGAGCAGATCAACGGCGTTGAAGGCATGCTTTACACCTCCTCGCAGGCCACCAGCGACGGCACGATGACGCTGACGGTGACGTTTGCGCTCGGCACCGATCTCAACAACGCACAGGTCGAAGTACAGAACCGCGTGGCGCAGGCACTGCCGAAGCTGCCGGAAGAAGTGCAACGCCTTGGCGTGACGACGCAGAAGAGTTCGCCCGACCTGACGATGGTCGTGCATCTGACGTCGCCCGATAAGCGTTACGACATGCTCTATCTGTCGAACTACGCACGCCTGCACGTGAAGGACCTGCTTGCTCGCCTCGACGGTGTTGGCGACGTGCAGATTTTCGGCGCCGGCGAATACAGCATGCGCGTCTGGCTGGACCCGCAGAAGCTCGCCCAACGCAACATGACCACCGGCGACGTCGTGCACGCGATCCAGGAGCAGAACGTGGCCGTGGCGGCCGGTGCGCTGAATGCGCCGCCGGTGCCGGGCAACACGGACTTCCAGCTCAATATCAACACGCAGGGCCGCCTCAGCACCGTCGACGATTTCCGCAAGATCATCGTGCGCACCGATGCCGATGGCAGCGTGGTGCATTTGAGCGACGTCGCACGTGTCGAGCTTGGCTCCGATCAATACGCGCTGCGCAGCCTACTCAACAACCAACCGGCCGTCGCGATTCCGATCTTTGCACGCCCGGGTTCCAACGCCATTCAAATCTCCAATGAAGTTCGCGCCACCATGGCCGAGCTGAAGAAGGAGTTCCCGGAAGGCGTTGACTACAGCATCGTTTACGATCCGACGGTATTTGTGCGCGGCTCGATTGAGGCCGTCGCTCATACGCTACTGGAAGCGATCTTCCTCGTCGTGCTCGTGGTGATCCTGTTCCTGCAGACGTGGCGCGCGTCGATCATCCCGCTGGTTTCTGTGCCGGTTTCGTTGATCGGCACATTCGCGGTGATGTATCTGGTCGGATTCTCGCTCAACGCGCTATCGCTGTTTGGCCTGGTGCTGGCGATTGGTATCGTGGTCGACGATGCCATCGTCGTGGTGGAGAACGTCGAGCGCAATATCGAACTCGGCTACACGCCGCGCGAAGCGACGCGTCGCGCGATGAACGAGGTGACAAGCCCGATTGTCGCCACGGCACTCGTGCTGTGCGCCGTGTTTATTCCGACCGCGTTTATCAGCGGCCTGACCGGCATGTTCTATCGCCAGTTCGCGCTGACAATCGCCATTTCCACCGTGATCTCCGCGTTCAACTCGTTGAGCCTGAGTCCGGCGCTCGCTGCGGTGCTACTCAAAGGTCACGACGCACCGAAAGATCGCCTGACGGTGTGGATCGACAAAGCCTTTGGTTGGCTGTTCCGTCCTTTCAACCGCATGTTCCATCGCGGATCGGATCGCTACGTCGGCGCCGTGCGTCGCATCGTCGGCAAAGGTCCGGTGGCGCTGGTGTTGTATGCCGGTCTGATCGGCCTGACGTGGGTTGGTTTCAGCCATGTGCCGATGGGCTTCGTACCTGCGCAGGATAAGCAGTATCTGGTGTCGTTTGCGCAGCTGCCTGACGCTGCGTCGCTCGATCGCACGGAAGATGTCATTCAGCGCATGTCGGCGATTGCCTTGAAGCAACCCGGTGTCGAAAGTGCGGTGGCATTCCCCGGTCTCTCCATCAACGGTTTTACCAACAGCACCAACGCGGGCATCGTGTTCGTGACGTTGAAGCCGTTTGACGAACGCCGCGATCCGTCGTTGTCAGCCGGTGCGATTGCCGGGGCGCTGAATCAGAAGTTCCTGTCGATCCAGGATGCGTACATCGCCATCTTCCCGCCACCGCCCGTGCAGGGCCTCGGCACGATCGGTGGTTTCCGCCTGCAGGTCGAGGATCGCGGACAGCTTGGTTTCGATGAGTTGTACAAGCAAACGCAGAACCTGATTGCGCAGAGCCAGAAGGTGCCGGCGCTGGCTGGGTTGTTCTCCAGCTATCAGGTGAGCGTGCCGCAGATCGATGCTGATGTGGATCGCGAGAAAGCAAAAGCCGAGGGTGTAGATCTGGCCGATGTCGATCAAACCATGCAGGCGTATCTCGGCTCGCTCTACGTCAACGACTTCAATCGCTTTGGACGCATCTATCAGGTGAACGTGTCGGCCGAGCCGGGCTACCGTCACGAACCGGAAGACATCTCGCAATTGAAGACGCGCAACGCGAAGGGCGACATGATCCCCTTGGGTTCGTTCGTGACGGTGCATCGCACGGCCGGTCTTGAACGCGTGATGCATTACAACGGTTACGTGACGGCCGAAATCAACGGCGGCCCTGCGCCAGGCTTTAGCTCCGGCCAGGCACAGGCGGCGATGGAAAAGCTGGCGAACGACAATCTGCCCAATGGCATGAGCTACGAATGGACCGAACTGACGTATCAGCAAATCCTCGCCGGCAACACCGCAGTTCTCGTGTTCCCGTTGTGTGTGCTGCTGGTGTTCCTGGTGCTGTCGTCGCTGTATGAAAGCTGGTCGCTGCCGTTGGCGGTGATCCTGATCGTGCCGATGGTGTTGCTCTCCGCGATCGCCGGTGTATGGCTGTCCGGTGGTGACAACAACATCTTCACGCAGATCGGCTTGATCGTGCTCGTTGGTTTGGCGTGCAAGAACGCGATTCTGATCGTGGAGTTTGCGCGCGAACGTCAGCATGAAGGCATGAGCCGTCACGAAGCGGTGCTGGAAGCGGCTCGCCTGCGACTGCGCCCGATCCTGATGACGTCGATTGCGTTCATCATGGGCGTCGTCCCGCTGGTGACCTCGCACGGTGCCGGTGCGGAGATGCGTCACGCGATGGGTGTGGCGGTGTTCTCCGGCATGCTCGGCGTCACCATCTTCGGCCTGATCTATACGCCTTTGTTCTATGTGCTGATCCGCGCCGTGGTGGAACGCCGCGAAGCGCGCAAGAAACAACAGCACGCATCCACGTTGCCCGCTTTGGAGGGCCATTGAGATGACACGCTTTATTCGTAATACGGCACTGTTTGCCGCCCTCGCGCTGGCCGGTTGTGCCAGCGTTGGGCCGGATTACAAAACGCCGGCAACGCCTGCTGCTAATGTGCAGGGTGTCGATGCGGCACGCGAGAATGCCGATCAGTTCCAAGCGCAATGGTGGCAGCAGTTCAACGACCCGGTGCTGGATGCGTTGATTCAGCGTGCCGCGAAGGGCAGCCTGGATTTGCATATCGCAGTCGCGCGACTCGATGAATCGCGCGCACTGCTTGGCGGCGCCAAGTCGGACCAGCTGCCGACCATCGATACCGATGTCGCCTATAGCCGCGCGATTGAACAGCAACCCGGCTTTACGACGCAGCGCATACCGATCAAGACGTACGAAGCGGGTTTTGACGCATCGTGGGAAATCGATCTGTTCGGTGGCGTGCGGCGCAACGTGGAAGCCGCGCGTGCCGACGTGGGCGCAAGCGAAGCGTCATTGCGCGATGCGCAGGTGACGTTGTTTGCGGAAGTCGCGCGCAATTATTTTGAGTTGCGTGGCACACAGCAGCGGCTCGCCATCGCCCAGCGCAATATCGACAACCAGGCTGATACGTTGAAACTGATTCAGGCGCGTGCGCAGATCGGTACCGCGTCGGAGCAGGATGTCGCCAGCGCCAGCGCGCAGTTGAGTGCGGCACGAGCGCAGTTGCCAGTGCTCGATACGCAATCCAAAGCATACGAATATCGGCTTGCCGTGTTGGTGGGCGAACGCCCGGGTGAATTGGACGTCGATGTATCGCCTGCCACGTTCAAACCGATCGCGACGGTGTTGCCGATTGGCAAGGCCGAGGATGTGCTATCGCGCCGTCCTGATGTTCGCGTCGCCGAACGGCAATACGCCGCAGCCACAGCGCGCATCGGTGTAGCGAAAGCCGATTTCTATCCGCATATTTCCATTGGCGGTTTCCTCGGCTTCCTGGCCGGGCAGAGCAACGACTTCGGCGGTCCGGCCTCGCGTGCGTTCTCCATCGGCCCGAGCATCACGTGGTCCGGGCTGAATGTGGAGCGTGTGCGTTCCAATTTGCATGCGAGCGAGGCGCGCGCCGATGAGGCGCAGGCGAATTATCAACGCGCGGTGCTTTCGGCTATTGAAGATGTCGACAATGCTGTGGTTGGTTACAACGCCGAGCATGAGCGCGTGGAACAGTTGATGGCGCAGAGCGAACAGAGTCGGCGAGCGGCGGATCTTGCGCGTATTCGCTACAAGGAAGGCGCTACGGGTTATCTGGAGTTGCTGGACGCCGAGCGCGTGCAGCTGGCGGCGGAAGATGATCTGGCGCAGTCGGAGACGGCCATCGATACGCGAGCGGTTTCGCTTTATAAGGCGCTCGGTGGTGGATGGCAGGCTTGCAACGACGCGAGTTGCACGCAAGTAGCCAACGCTGTCGCCACCGCACAATAATTCCTCACCGTCATTCCGGCGCAGGCCGGAATCCAGTGGCGATACCAGTGGTGTATTCCTCACGAATCGAGCGTGAGGACACTGGATTCCGGCCTGCGCCGGAATGACGAGCAGGGATGTCGCAGCGTGACACTAGTGTTAGCGCTGCACCATCCGCGCAAACCATTCCCATCCGCGCACGCGTTCGGCAATCAGCTTCGCGCTGGTCAACATCGGCACCGCCAGCAACGCACCCGGCACACCCCACAACCAGCCCCATACCAACAGCCAGATAAGAATCGCAATCGGGCTGATACGCATGCGCCGCCCAAGAATCATCGGTGTGATCATGTTGCCTTCAACCGCAGTCACGCCTGCAAAGCACAACGCAGGAAGAATGCCGTGCAGCAAGTCGTCGAAATGCATCAAGCCGACCAGCAGCAACATCGTCGTCGTAACGATGGCGCCGACGTAGGGAATGAAGTTGGCGAGCATCGCCACCGTTCCCCACAGCAACGGATCGGGCACGTTCAACAAAAACAGAATGCCTGAGGTGATCATGCCTAGCGACACGTTGATCACCACCGTCGTAAGAATGTAACGCGACACTTCCGTCTGAATACCGCGCACGATGGAAACCGCATGGCGCTTGTAGCCAAAGCTTGGCGCGATCTCGACGAGTCGCCGCAGCAGCAAATCGCCGTAAATCAGAAAGAAAAACACCAGCAGCAATACGGTGAGGATCGCGGCGAGTACTTTCGGCGCATTGGAGACCACGTCCCACACACTGAATGCGACATCGGATGGATTCGGCTGCCCGGACTGCGTGCGTGGCGGCGCGTGTCCGTTCACGAGTGTTTGCGTCGCGCGATTGGCCGCTTCCAACGGCTGCGCCACATGTTCGAGTTTCAACCCGAAGGCGTGGATCGTTGTCGGTGCGTTGTGAACCCAGCCCACGGCAGGCTGCGCAAGCATGCTGACGCCCGCGCCGATGGCGGCAATCAACGTGATCATCAATACGATGGCACCCAGCCAGCGCGGAATGCGATGCCGTGCACCGGCCGCAACGATCGGATTGAGCGCGAGGCCGATAAAGGCGGCCAGCACTAATGGAATCACCAACGCCTTGACCAGGGCGGCGGTATAAAGCAGCGCCAGTATCAGCATGGCGTTGAGCGTCATGCGGATTGCACGCAGATGCTTGCGCAAGCGATGCACGCCTTGCGTGGCTTGCTTGACCTCTTTGGTGACCTGCTTTTGCGCGACGGCGGTGTCCTGTGCGCCGCCCGGCAACACCGTCGGTTGCGGGCCGCTCATGCGTCGTCGCTGTCGGTGTCGGTGCTGCCGCCGTCCATGCCCAATTCGGCGATCAGCCGGGTGCCATAGGCGACCGCTTCCGCGATCCCGCCGCTCAGCATCGATGCCATGCCCGGCACACGCAGCGGTCCGACACCCAGTGTGCCAAGCACGAATCCGGCACCTGCGGCCGTTCCCACCGTCATCAAAGGATGCCGATATCCGCGTTCGAGCAGCGCCGCAGCGGGAATGGCCACCTCATTGCGATGCGCCGCGACGCGCTCGCGCGCCTTGTGCACTCGTTTCAGCTGTTTGAACAGACTCATGCGTCACCCTTCCCCTTGCCGGCTTCGACGTCCTGCTCAGCCCTTTGCAATGTGTCGTGCATGATCGCACGCCATTCCTGCCGCGTGCCGGGCAGGCTCATCCAGTGCATGCAGCGACGGAAGAAGACAATCGCGCCGACCAGGAACGCCACTTCCAGGAACGCCAGCACGACGAAGGCGAGAATCCACGAACCCAGCCATTTGGCCAGCACCAGGCCCAGTAAACCCAGCAGCGTGAGACCCAGCCCGACGCCCGTGACGGTTGCAGCCAGTCCGGCGACGAGCAGCCATGAGACGGCCGCGCGCGCCAGCCCCAACTCGGCAGCCAACAGATGCAGTTGCGCACCGAACAGCTTGCGCACGCCCTGCGCAAGCTGCACTAATTCACTGATCAGACCGCTAGGCGGCGGTCCCTGCGGTGGCTCGGCCTGTCCGGCCACCTCTTCCTCGCGCACGGAATCGTGCATCGCCCGCCCCCGTGCTGGTGATTCGCTTAACGGCGAAGAATGCGGCCAAGCAGCCAGCCGGCGCCAAGCGCGATGGCTACGGACTGCACCGGTTTTTCGCGAACGTAGTCGCGCACTTCATCCAGCCATTCGTCGGCGCGATCTTTGGCCTGATCGTAAACCTCGCGTCCGCGTTCGGCCGCTTCGCTTACTTTATCGGTGGTGCGATTGGCCGCGTTCGCTGCCTTGTCGGTGGCCTTGTGCACACCTTCCTCGACATGGTCCGCCGCTTTGGCGAATTTTTCCTTGCTGGTGGCTACCGCGTCGGACGTGGCTTGCTTGATGCGTTCGGCGCCGTGGTCGATGCGGCCATGAATGCCATTTTCTTGTGCCTGGATTTCCTGGACTTCTTTGGTCATGACGTTCTCCGATTGCAGGGTTTTCACTCTACCTGTTTACCGCCTTGTTGGATGAACCGCCGCTGCCCCGTTCAGGTTGATCGCCGGAAGAACGCGATCACGGCAAGCGCCAGGAACAGGACGAACAGCACCTTGGCAATCCACGCGGCGGTACCGGCAATGCCCGTAAATCCTAGAAGGGCGGCGATGACAGCAATAACCAGAAAGACCAGGGCGTAATGCAGCATGACGGCATTCCTCATGAAGCCAGGGGCGTTCAACACCTGTTGCCCCCCGACTCCATGTGCCATAAAGCGTGCCGTCTGCATGTGAAGGCTGTTTAGGACGCCTTCTACCTTACGGTTACGTTCATCCTTACGGTCACATTTGCCTCACGCGGGAACGCGGGGGTTGAGGCTGTATGTACCGGTAAGCGTCGCGTGGGCCAATACATGGCCTTCCATCGCTTCGCGCAATTCGGCGAGCGTGAAACCTGGTTTCACCGGCAACGTTTCGGTATCCAGCGCGTAGATACTGAAGTGATAGTGATGCACGATGGTGTCGTTCCATGGCGGGCACGGGCCGTCGTATCCCAGATACGTGCCTTCCATGTTGATATCGCCGGCAAACCAATCGGTGTAGCTGTTGACGCCTTGCACGCTGCCCGGCGGCCCGAATGGTTCGTGTTTGCCGTGCGGCGTGATTTCGTCGCTGCACGATCCGTCCGCGAGTTCACCGCATTCGACCGGAATATTCGCCATAAGCCAATGCACGAATTCCACGCGCGGCAGATCGGCAGGTATTTCGCGGCCTTCCTTGTTGACGTCGTCTGCTTTGCTCGGTACGTCCGTATCGATGCAGGTGAGCACGAACGAACGCGTACTAGCCGGGGCACCTTTCCATGCCAGATGCGGATTGTTGTTGTCCGACAGCTCGATCGGCTTGGCGAGGCGCGCAAACGCAAACTGGGGTGGGATCGGTTTGCCGTGCTCGAAATGGTCGCTGCGTAACTGCATGGAACTCTCCCGGATGCATTGGAAAGTAGTCACCTTGGGGCATCGGCGGCGTCCTGCAAGTCGGAGAACACCGCAAGCAAGCCGCAAGTTTACGCCCGGCGCCATGATTCGGTCGTGACAGCTCTGCTACCGTATGTCTCCGCAGGGAGGAAGCATGAGCGAACTTGATGACCTGACCACGCTGGTGCGTGCTGCCACGCCTTTGCTGGTCATAGAAACGGTAGACGAACAGCGGGTGATCGACTGCTTTCAGCACGTCATCGCCCAGGCTTTATATCCGCTGTGGAGCTGGACACTTACGGAGGGTTTGCAGCGTCTGGACTTCAACGGTCCGCGCGACCAGCAGGTGGCGCCGGACGCCACCGCTACGCTCACCGCCATTCGCGGCACGGAACAGCGCGGCATCTACCTGCTATTCGATTTCATGTCGTGTCTGCAATATCCGATGACGGTGCGGCAGGTGCGCGAAATCGTGCAGCGCGAAAACTCCGCCGCTCACACGCTTGTGCTGGTTGGCGCAAAAGTCGAGTTGCCGCCGGAACTGGAGGCGCTCTGCACGCGCGTACCGCTGGCGCTGCCCGATGTTAAAGAACTGGCGGGCATCCTGCGCGGCGAAGCCGCCGCCTGGCAGCGTGAAAACAATCGCGCACTGCCGGTGGATAACGACGCGGCGCGCTCCATCGTGCGCAATCTTATCGGCCTGACTGCCACCGATGCGCGAAAGATCGTACGCAAGCTGATCTACAACGACGGCGCGTTGAATGCCGACGATTTGCCGGAATTGATGAAAGCCAAGTTCGAGCTGCTCAACCGGTCTGGTTTGCTGCATTACGAATACGCTACGGCGAACTTCGCCGATGTGGCAGGCGTCGATCATGTGCGCGACTGGGTGCAACGGCGCCGCGCCGTATTTTTGAATCCCGACCCGAATCCGACGCTCGATCCGCCGAAGGGCGTGCTTCTGCTTGGCGTGCAGGGTTGCGGCAAGAGCCTTGCGTCAAAAGCTGTGGCAGGCGGCTTCGGTGTTCCCTTGATTCGCCTGGATTTCGGTTCGCTCTACGACAAGTACCAGGGCGAAACGGAGAAGAATCTTCGCGAAGCGCTTTCCAGCTGCGAAGTACTTTCACCGTGCGTGCTGTGGATCGACGAAATCGAAAAGGGTCTCGCCAGCGGTGGCGGTGACGACGGCGGTGTGTCGCGCCGCGTGTTGGGCTATCTGCTCACATGGATGGAAGAGCGCAAATCGAAGGTATTCATTGTCGCCACGGCCAATGCGGTAAACGAATTGCCCGCGGAATTGTTGCGCAAGGGCCGCTTCGACGAAATTTTCTTCGTCGATCTACCGCGACCCGAAGTGCGCGCCGCGATCTTCGGGATGCATCTTAAGAAACGAAAAATTGCTCCGGACGCGTTCGATCTGAACGCACTCGCCGCCGCGAGCGACGGCTTCTCCGGCGCGGAAATCGAGCAAGCGGTCGTTAGCGCGCTTTACGACGTAGGCGGCAATGCCAGTGCGCTGGATCAGAACATCCTGCTCAATGCACTGCATGAAACCAAGCCCTTGTCCGTGTTGATGCACGAACAGGTTCAGGCATTGCGCGAATGGGCAACCAGCCGCTGCGTGCCAGCCGATTGATAAGCTGCGTCCTTCCCCGCACGCCGGGGAAGGACGCAAGCATCAGCTTGCCGTTTTATTCGCATTTTCCGGCTTCATCGCCTGGTCGACAAGATGCTGCACATCCGCCCATGGTGTCGGCCCCTGATGCATCGCATACACCGTGTTGACCTGCAGATGTTCGCGCGCAGCGGCTTGCAGCACTTCGACCATCAGATCCGGATCGTAGAGCGTCTTGTCGTCGTTGATGACCAGCGTGTCGCTCGCATAAAGCAATTTGTGTTCGGGGAAATAAACCATGTACTGCCGCTCGGTCGACGCACCGCGCAGCGGATACAGCTCGACGCGATTGGCACCGTGACCGATTTCCAGCCGATCGCCCACGACCACCCAATGCGGTGTCTTGGGATTGGATTGAAGCGCATCGGGTTGCAACCGATGCGGCGCACTCACCACCCGCTCCACGATCGGCTTGTTGAGATCGAGCACGTACACTGGAACGTTTTCGGCGACAGCTTCCCGCACACCGGCCATATGTGGCCATGAATCGGAGGTGCTCAACACGCCTTTGATGGGTGCATTCGGATATTCGTTGCGCACCTTGGCAAGAATGCCCTTCACATAGCTCGCTGAAATCGGCGCTTCGAGCACGATTACGCCATCGTCCTGCTTGATGATCGTCGTATTCCAAGAGCCCTGATAAAGCTCGACGCCGGGCGCAAGTTCGGTGCGCTTTTTATCGCTGAACTCCCTGTTCCAGCCTTTCGACTGAGCGCTCTTTGCCGCAACGGCGGCATCCATCGCAAACTTCTTGTCGTCAATGGCGACATTGAACGCAGGATCGAGTACTTGCGTGGACGCGTACCACACGCCATTGCGTTGATCGATGCTGTTGGTGGGATACACCACGCCTTGCACCACATGCCAGTTGTCGAAATAAATGCGCTGGTCGACATCGCCCCAGGCGTACCACATGTCCTTGAACGTGCGCGTGCGCTCCATGGCGTCGGGCAGGTGGTTGTAAGCGTTCAGAAGTACCTTGACCGGCACACCCTGCCAGGTGAATTCAACAACGCTGTGCGGCGTAGCCCGCAACCATTGCGATGGTGCGTAATGCAGATCGCTTGCCGCGGCCGCGTTAAGCAGCAGGCGTTCAGGCCCTAGCGTGAGTGTGTCGTTCGCGTTGTCCAGATCGGCCAGCGAACACGGCGAGTCACCCTGCTTGCTGTGATAGACGCCGCCCTGCTGTGCCGTGATCAGGGTGATATCGAGATCGGCTTGATGCGGATCGGATTCGGGCCAGGTCATGTGCACATCGCGAACGATGCGCTGCTTGTCGAAATCGACGACAACCTTGTCGCGCTCATACGAGGTGATGAACGGTTGCTGCCGGTACGACTGCTCCGACAGCACGGTGTGCCCGATGACGTCGTAGCTGGCGCTGTGAATGCCGATGAGCCGTCGCTCACCGCCCATCGCATCGATCGCTTGCTGTACACAGACCTTTGCGTCGACACGATCGCAACCAGGATGTCCTGATCCTTTTACCGCATCGCCATCTTGCGGAAGGCTCGCGGCAAAGGCAGGCGCGGCCATCACTAGCGCAATCAGTGTTGGGGCAACGGTGCGACATGTGCGACGGTCAATGCGACGATCCATTTCAGCTTCCCCGGCGACGCCCCGGACTTCATGTACAGGGGCAATGCCGCGAAAACTACGCCCGTGCCCTGCACACTCCCATCTGCAGAAAGTCACGTTTCGAGGGTGTCTCTTGGCAGGGTGCGCGCAGGCAAGTGGCTAAAAGCGTTCGCGCAAATTGGCGTCGATCAGGTCCGCGGCAACGGTGTCGCCGTGTTCGGCATGGATTGCTTCGGCACAACGCCATGCACGTTGCGCGTAAGCCGGATCGTCGAGGAGATCTTTCAACAGCGGCATGGCGGTATCGCCGCGGTACTCGCGCGCCGGTAGCGCATGCGCCACGCCCAGACGTTTGAGTCGTTCGGCGTTGTCGTATTGATCGAAACCGTGCGGTACCACCAGCATTGGCCGGCCAGCGCGCAGCGCTTCGGTGCTCGTGCCGATGCCGCCATGATGAATGATCGCCGCGGCATGCGGAAAAACAGCCGCGTGCGGCGCGTAGTCGACGGCGTGTGCGTAGGAAGGTAGCGTGTCCGGTAGCGAAGCACGTATGTCGGAGGAACCGGTAAAGAGCAGCGCGCGACGTCCCAGCTGCTCGCAGACTTGCAAGCTTTCGCGCAGAAAATCGGCGCCAATGTGGACAGCGGTGGAACCTAGCGTAAAGACCAAAGGCGGCGAACCCGCGCGCAGAAACGCTTCAAGCTCGCTATCCATCTTCGCGCCCGGTTGCGCGTAGTGCGCAAAGCCAGTGATACGCAGTTGGGGTGGCCAATCCGGTTGCCGTGAACCAAGCAGTGGCGAAAACAACGCCAGGGCGCAATCGGGCGAATGCTGACCATGCTGAAGCGGATGGCCAAGCTTGGATTCCGGTCGCAATCCAAGTTCGCGCCGGAACGCGCGCACGGGGCCCGTCCAGCTGCGCAAGCGCATCAGCGTCAACCACTGCAGGATGCGCTTGCCTCGCAAAGGACTGTGCGTGAGCGCATCGATCCAACCTATGCCCACGATAGGCGGTTCATAAATCGATAATACGTTGGATGGCGCAAGGATGGCCGACACCCAGTGCAATCGCCCGGACGCGCTAAGCGTTTCGCCAAGGATCTGACCGGCAAAGGCCAGCGTCGAGGTGATGAGTGCGTCGGCATCCTCGCAAATCAATTGCAGCTTGGTGTAGCTCTCGCGCACGTCGGTGCCGGCGAGATCGCGTATTAGCAAACGCGGTCCGTGTACGGGATGAAAGACGCGTTCGGTAAACGCGGCCATGTCATTGGGTTGCGGCATGCCGCTGGCGTTGGCGAAGCGCATCCCCGCTTGCTCTACCGCCGCGCGATGCATGCTGTGCGTGGCAACGGTGACGCGATGCCCGCGCGCCTGCAACGCCAACCCGACCGACAGAAACGGAAACAGATCGCCCAATGACCCAACCGTGTTGATAACGATATGAGCTGAGCGCATGCGCGTCATAAGCCGTGATGTTGAGTGCGAAGTGTAACGGGCGAGCCGTTAGAACTCATGTGACCCTGTCAGGCGAACGGCGACTGGCCGGCGGCGATCGCATTGAAGCGCTCGGCAATGTAATCGTCGCAAAAACTTGTCATGTCCCAGCCGCGGATAAAGCCGCAATGGCCGCCGTACGGGGAGATATCCAGCTCCACGTTGCTCGGCAATTCCAGCTTTTCGAAGGCATCGATGGGGATCACCGGATCGTCGCGCGCAGTGAGGATCGTGGCCGGAATCTGCATCGCCATCAGTGCACGGCCTGCGACCGAATAGCCTTCCAGATACGCTTCAAGCGAACCGAAATCCGTATGACGCAGCACCATCGCTTCGGTCAGGCCGCGCAGATTTTGCTTCAGTTCCTGCAACTCGAAATACTGACGCTGCGGAAAGGCGGCCTGCTTCATACGCAGCGAGCGGCGCCATTTGTTCATGAAATACGCCTGGTAGAACCATGGCGCGGTTTCTTCGAGCGAGAATAGGCCTTCGCTTGGATCGATGATCGGACATACCGCCAGCGCATAACTCAGCGGAATGCCGAGCGATGGCGCACGCAACGCAACGCGCAATGCAAAATTGCCGCCGAGCGAAAAGCCCGCAATCGCCATCGGCCGCGACGGCCATCGCTTGGCGATATCGCCCACGGCATGCGCGACTTCGTCGATACGGCAGGAATGAAAAAGCGCTTCGTTGAGTGCGTGACTGTCGCCGTGATCGCGAAAGTTGAGGCGGAAGACATCCCACCCATCTGCCAGCAAACGGCTGCCCGTCTGCAGCACATAGGTGGAGTCGACGCTGCCTTCCCAGCCGTGGAACAACACGGCGAGACCTCGCGACGCAGGCTGTGTTTTTTGCGCCGTGTACGCACCCGTCAGACGGACTCCGCCACCGCCATCCACCATCACCGGCTCCGCGCCTTCCAGCACGGTATACGCGTTGCGCGGCAGCAGCGTGCGGCGTACGCCGCTCGAAGAAAGCATCGTCTGGATATGGCCGCTTTTCAGCGGCCACGGCGGGTTAAAGTCGCGTCCTTGCGGTAACGTCATGCGCGATCCTCGAGCGAGGCGGCGATACGCTCGCGCGCCAGTTCGGCCATGCGTCGCCGGCCATCTGCGTTCGTTGGTACCGGCTCCAGGAAATGCACCTCCGCATCCATGGATGGCCCACCGAGCATACGCAGAAAATTCTGCATGAAATTTTCGTGCTCGCGAAAGCCTGCATCGACAATGCGCTTGCCATCGCGCGCGAAACGCAGTGCGACGGGTTGCACGGGCACATCGGCATCCAGCGCCGCCTGAAAAATGCGTGCGTGGAAAACTTTTAGCACACCGTTATGACCGGTGCCGCCTTCCGGAAACACGGCGACGGAACGGCCTTGGCGCAGGCGATCCACCATCACCTGCATCACCGCGGCCAGCGAGTGATTGCTGCCGCGGCGATGGAAGATCGTGCCGCCGCTTGCCGCGAGCCAGCCCACCAGCGGCCAGCTGGCAATTTCAGCTTTCGCAACAAAACACGCCGCGCGCTGACTGTGCAGCAGCTCGATGTCGATCCAAGAAGTGTGATTGGCAACGAACAGCGCCGCATCGCGCAGCGGTTGTCCGAAACGCACGGAGCGCAAACCGAAGATGCGCATGAGTGCGGTGGACCACCAGCGGATCATTCGATGCGCAAACGGCTCGCGGCCGTTTTTCATCACGGCGTTGCGATTCCACGTAAGGATGAATCCGCACAGCATGACGCCGAGCACGATATGCAGCAGCAACAACGGCACGCGCCACACATAACGTAGCGGGCGCAGCAGGTCTCGGTCCGGGGTAGATACGGCTTCGATACTCATCAGCACATCATTTTAACGTTGTTCGACGCCTAACGCTCTAGTTGACCGAGCGGCAAAGAGGGCGAACGTTTAACCGTTCGCAAAACAAAGCTGGAATTGACGTCGGCGACGCCTGCATCGTTCAACAATTGATCAAGCAGGAAACGCGAAAAGTGCGCGAGATCGGCCACGTAGACATGCATCAGGTAGTCCATGTCGCCGGTGAGAGCGTGGCAGGCGACCACTTCGTCCCAGCCCGCCAGCCGTTCCACGAAGCGATCGATCGCCGTGCTTTCATGCCGCGCCAGCTGCACGCGCACAAAGGCCTGCAGCCCCAGACCGACCGATTCCGGGTCGATCTGCGCCGCATAGCCACTGATCACCCCCTCGGACTCCAGCCGTTGCAGGCGCCGCAGACAGGCCGAGGGCGACAGGTTGACCCGTTCCGCCAGCTCAGCGTTGGTGACGCGGCCTTCGGCCTGGAGCACGGCCAGCATCCTCAGATCGGTGCGATCCAGGTCGGCCATTGCACGAATCTCCTGTGAATTTTGATATTTGTAGTTGAATATTGCACAGATTGGGCGTGAGTCAACAATAAAACAACCATTTTGTGTGCCCTGCGCCGTATGCTTTTGATTGACGCCGTAAACCCCGGAATCGCCATGGAAAACATCCCTCCCCGCCGCGTAGAGCATCAGCAGACCGACCGCGGGTACGTGCCGGTTTACGCCACAGGCGTGGTCGAGCAGCCGTGGGCCGATTACTCCCGGACCGATCACGAGGTATGGAACACGCTTTATAAGCGCCAACGCGATCTGCTGCCGGGGCGTGCGTGCAAGGAATTTCTTGCGGGCGTCGAGCGCTTCGGACTGGGCGACGGCGGCATTCCGAAATTTGCCGACCTCAACAAGGTGCTCAGCAAGGCTACCGGCTGGGAAGTGGTGGCCGTCGAAGGTCTCTTGCCAGATGAAGTGTTCTTCGATCACCTGGCCAACCGCCGCTTTCCGGTGAGCTGGTGGATTCGCAAGCCGGACCAACTGGATTACCTCAGCGAGCCCGATCTTTTCCACGATCTCTTCGGTCACGTGCCGCTGCTGCTGAATCCGGTCTTCGCCGATTACATGCAGGCCTACGGCCGCGGTGGCATGAAGGCGTTCAAGATCGGGCCGGAGGCGCTGATGAATCTGACGCGCCTGTACTGGTACACGGTCGAGTTTGGTTTGATCAATACCGACGAAGGCATGCGCATCTACGGCGCGGGCATCGTCAGCTCGAAGGGCGAATCGATTTACTGCCTGGATTCGGCCGCACCCAATCGCATCGGCTTTGGTCTCGAGCGTGTGATGAGCACGCGCTATCGCATCGACACGTTTCAGCAAACGTACTTCGTGATCGATAGCTTCGAGCAGCTGTTCGAAGCCACGCATCCTGATTTCACGCCGATCTACGCAAAGCTCAAGGAATCGCCCGCACACGCTGCTGCGGATGTGCTTGACGACGACCGCGTGTTCAATCGCGGCACACGCGAAGGGTTTGCGAGCAACGCTGACGCGTAGTCGCGATGGCGCGTCATACCGGCATGCGGCGTGACGCGCTAACGATCAATGACCGTGCGCATCCGCCCACGGCCTGATGATGCCGATCCACAGCTCGTAGCCCGTGCGATTCATATGCAATCCATCCGGGCCGAACCATTTCCATTGCGGCTGTCCATCCGCGCCGAGCATCGGCGTGAATATGTCCAGATACGTCACGTCTTTTTGCGTGGCGGCATACGCCCGGATCAGCGCGTTCGATTGCTTGATCTGCGGCAGCAAAGCCTTGAATGCCATGCTCGGCTTGGTCGACACGAAGGCAATCGGCACGCCCGGATCGACCGCGCGCGCTTTCTGCACGAACGCCGCAAATTCATCGCGTACTTGTTCGGGCGTCAGTCCTTCATGCAAATCGTTGTCGCCGGCGTACATCACGATCGCGCGGGGATGATAGGGCGCGACAATCCGATCGGCGAAATAGGTGGAATCGCCAATGACGGAGCCGCCAAAACCACGGTTGATGACCTTCAATTCCGGGAAATCCGCTGCCAGTGATTTCCAGTGCTCGATCGAGGAACTGCCGATGAAAAGCACCGCATTTTGCGGCGGCGGATTCGTGCGATCGGACGCTTCAAAGGCCGCCATGGCGGGTTCCCAATAACTGTGCGGCGTGACAGCCGCGCAGGCGATGCACGGAACGAAGGCAAGCAATAGCGATAGCAGGACTTTCATGGCGCTCCCGGAAATAACTTGTGGCGGGCGAGGTGAGCATACCCGCACGCAATAAACGCAAAGGTTTGCGACGCGATAGCGGTTGCTTGCTCGATCATAGATCGATAGCACAGCAAATGCCGAACGTGCGTCAATGCTGCGTGAGCGATGGCAATCAACGCCGCTCGCGTTTCATCTCGCTTACTTCGAGCACGTTCGCAATGCGATGGCCGTCCCAGCGATAGATCAGATGCTGTGCCTGCACGCAGGGCGCCACGACATCGGGATAAAACGCGGCGACGCATTCGCCACCTGCGTGACGCACGCTGTCGTAGACGATGCCATTCGAACCCGCTGCACGCAGTTCACGCGCAAGTTTTACGCTGGCGCTGTAGCTCACCGGATCGTGCGCTTCGGGCCAGCCGCCGCGAATGTCGTGCATCTTGCAGTCGATGCTGGTGCGATAGCAGCGCATTTCCATTTCGCAGGCCGGTTCCGCGGTTGCCGCAAGAAAGATTTCGCGGTGATACACCGTTTCTTCCACCGCCGTGATGACATTGCGCGCCGCGTAGAACACACCCCACGTGCCATCGGAAAAGCGGCTGCCTTCGGGATTCAGATGCGTGAACGCCGCCATCACCGGTGTCGATCCCGGCCCACTGATGCGCCGATCCGGCGGCACCAGCTTCATGATGTCGGCTTCTTCGCGCAAACGCGGATTGGTCATCGCCTCGATCGCGAACACCGCGTCGAGATCGGCCGGATTGGCGATACGATCGAACAATCCTGCCGGCGGAAAACGGCTCGGCACGATGCGATACGCCTGGCTCCAGCGAATGCGTCGAATAGGTGGCGTGTCGTTTGGCATAGGAATTCCGTGGCACGAACCGCGCCGTTTCAAGTGCTTCCCTGTTCGCCTTGAAATACTGCCGTATCGCGTTCTCGTCGACTGCGACGAGCAGCGCTTTTTACGTGCGCAACATCTCAGTTCCAGCCGCGCTGCGCATCCAGATACTGACGTACGACATACAGATCCGACACGTTGCCCGAGAGCATGCGCTCGATCGCGGAGTGGCCGCCAAACAGTGCCGACTGGTTGGGTTTGTGCAACCACGCATCGGCCTGCGCAGGATCCGGAAAGAGGATCTGCAACGCCTTATAGATCCCTAAGAGATAACTGATGCGCTCAAGCGTATCGCGCCCCAGCACGCCGTCCTGCTGACGCTTCCACTTGTAGAACGTCGATTCCGGTGGATCGCCGAGCAGTTTGCGCTGCTCGGCAATGCGCAGATTCCAAAGCTCGGCGAGCTTAAAGAAGGTCCGCAGGGCAGGGCCGCCAAGCTCTTCGGCGGGGGTTGTCCTGGGCAGGGCATGGGCAGTCATGGCTAACTCTCCCAATAAAGTTCAAGGACAATATACTTTATTGGTGAAGTTTTCGCCAGTAGGTTTGCTCACGAATTGCCCGGACCCGCGTGGGGGCAAGCGATGCTATGTGCCCACGGCTGCCCAAATCGGCCGGGATAAAGCCCCAAACAAATGCGGTCGCCGTTTTTTGCGTCCTCATAGCGCTCATAGTCGACACGCAGATTCGAACCATCGGAACGCGGACCCCACGCCTGCAGCTCCAGGTAATACTTGCGCTCCGATTTAGCGTACGAAACGTGTTTGCCAATGACCTGCGTCTGAAAGACCTGCGGCGAGGCATGATCCATGAAGCAATTGCTCAACGCTAACAAACTACCGCCATAGATCCATGCAACTGGCAGGAAAATCAGTGCGGCGCCGAACGTTTGGAAAATCGATGCGTCTGGTTTGGAGACTAAGTAAAAGAAGGCAAACCACATCGGTAACCCGACAAACAGCCCCCATTCGATGACACCGCGCGAACTGATCAAACCCAGGTCATCGAGGGCAAACGATGCCAACGCAATCGTAGCGATCACCATGGGACCCGCGGCCGATCCATCTCTCCGGGTGCGCAGCGCGACCGCGATTTCACCTCGGTATCGCAGTCCTACTACCAGTGCGCACCACGGTATGACCGCGCAAATGACAATCGCCTTGAGCCGCATGCCGGGAACCCAAAATCCGGCCAGAAGGGCAAGAAGAGAGATGAGTGCCAGCCAACGAAAAGTGCTGGTCGTCGCCGCTGTTCCTTCAGACATGTCTCCCCCTGTTATCGACATGCGTTCGAGCCAGACGCCACGTCAGTGTTTGGCGCTGTCCTTCTCGATCAATGTGTAATCCGGCTCCGGGCCGCCCTCTGCAATGAAACGATCGATGCGTTGCTCCAGCACAGGCAATGGAACCGAACCCGTCGTCAAAATCGTGTCGTGAAACGCACGGATATCGAACTTTGGTCCCAGCGCTTTTTCGGCTTTCGCGCGCAATTCCAGAATTTTCAGATAACCCAATTCGTAGGACAGCGCCTGTCCGGGCCAGCTGATGTAGCGATCGACCTCGTTGGCGATTTCGCGATCCGACAGCGCGGTGTTTTGCGTCATGTAGTCGATGGCCTGCTGGCGTGTCCAGCCGAGGTGATGAATGCCTGTGTCGACAACGAGGCGACATGCGCGCCACATCTGATAGGTGAGAAAGCCGAAGCGCTGGTAGGGCGTTTTGTAGATGCCCATTTCGTTGCCGAGATATTCCGAATACAGGCCCCAGCCTTCGCCGTAAGCGGAGATATAGCCGTTGCGGCGAAACGCGGGCTGATCGTTTTCTTCTTCGGCCAATTCCAGCTGCAATGCGTGGCCTGGATACGACTCATGCAGCGTCAACGCCGGCATGTTGAAGAGCGGACGCGAAGGCAGGTCGTAGGTGTTCACCAGATAGACGTCCGGACCACCGCGGCCTGACGTGTAGTACGGCGCGATATCCGCCGGCACCGGCTCGATGGTGAAGCGCTTGCGCGGCAGGTGGCCGAAGAACTTGCCGACCTGGCCATCCACTTCCTTCGCCACCCACGCTGATTTGTCCAACAGTTCCTGCGGCGTCTTGGCATAGAACTGCGGATCGGTGCGCAGGAAATGCAGGAACTCGGCGAAGCTTCCCTTGAAACCGGTTTGCTGCATGGTCTGCAGCATTTGCGCGTGGATCTTCGCAACCTGATCCAGGCCGATCTTGTGAATGGCATCCGGATCGAGATCGAGCGTGGTGTATTCGTGTATCTGCTGGCGATAGTAATTCTTGCCGTCAGGCAAGGCTTCGGCTGCCAGTGTCGTGCGCGCTTGCGGCACGTATTCGGTGCGGAAGAATGTCAGCAGCTTTGCGTACGCAGGAATGACGCCCTGGCTGATCTTCTGGCGCGCATCGGCCTGAATGGCGGCGGCCGTGACGGCGGGGATGCTCGATGGCATGTGCAACAGCGGCTGATAGAAGCTGGTTTGCGTCGGATCTTTCACATCCGCCACGGATGACATGGACTGATCACGGCCCGCCAACACGGCACGCGGCACCGTGAAACCACGCTTCAGGCCCATGCGCATGTTGGCGATCTGCTGATCGAAATACGCAGGCACCTGACCCAGACGATCGACGTAGTGCCGATAATCGCTTTCATTGCGAAGATCATCGCTTTGCAGATCGTCGTTCAACTCGCTCCAGAACGCCGAATCGCTGTTGAACGGCATCTGCCATTGCTGGAATTGCTGATCGGCAATGAAGTTGCGGATCTGTTCGCGATACACCGCGTAGTTCACCTGATCGGCGGGCGTCAGCTGCTTGACGTCGATAGCGTCGAGCTGGCTCATCACCTTGCGCCAATAGTCGAGGCGCTCCTGCTGGCTTTGCGCATCGACCTGATCGAGTCGGCCGTTGTTCGGCTGCGGTTCGCCAGACGTGGAAACACCAGCCTGACCCGTGCGCCACGCCCACTCCTGCTGATAGATCTGCTTGAAGCGCGCGTCGGCGTCCTGTTGCGCGAAGGCAGGCAGCGTCAGTGCGAGGCCCAGTGCGATAAAGCCGATACGTGATGCCGTTTTCACTACGCGTGATTCCCCGTGGGTGGTGGCGTGGCGGTGAATGCCGAAACCGCATCTTCCACGCTCCAGTTGTTGAGCGCTTGTGGCGAAAGCTGGGGCAGGTTGGCGCGCAGCAATAAGGCGCGGGTTTCGTCTTTCAGTCGTGCGACGCGAAGAATCACGCTGCGCGACTGCAGCCAGCTGGCAAAGTCGCCGAGGGCTTCCAGCGAGGTGCTGTCCAGATCGGGCGATTCTTCCAGGCTCAGGATGACCTGCTTGAGCCCGGTTCGCTGTTCGACTTGCTGGCGCGCTAGGGCCATCACCGATTCGGCATTGGCGAAGAACAAGGGTTCTTCGGGGCGAAGTATCAACAAACCCGGCGGTTGCACCGCATCCGGATGTCGCTCGACATCGATAAAGTCGTGACCGTCCGCCAGCCGCCCAAGCACGCTCAAGCGCGCCGCGGCGAGTTGGCGCAACAACATGATCAAGCTGAAAGCGATGGCGACAAGCAGACCGTTGAGAATGCCGAGCGACAGCACCGCAACGACCGCGGCGAGTGCGATCAGACGATCGCGCTTCCACTGTAGATAAGGTTTAAAGACCGACACGCGCCAGGACTTGCTTACCGCGTGGATGACGATCGCCGCGAGTACAGCAAGCGGAATGCGTTCGATCCATCGCAGCAACAACGCCACCATCAGCAGCACGCTTGCACCGGCGATCAAGCCGGCCAGACGCGATTGCGCACCTGCCGCTTCGTTCGCAGATGTACCCGAATAACCCGCGCCCACCGGCATACCATGGAACAAACCGCACAACACATTCGCAACACCCAGCACGAGCAAATCGCGATTAGGCTGCACCGGATCGTTATGCTTTAGCGCGAAACCACGGATCGAGCTGTACGACTCGGCATACAGAATCAACAACAGCGCTGCCGCCAATTCCACACTTGGCAACCACTGGCCGTTTGCCGGCCATGTGGGCATCGCAAGCGTCATGTGCAGATTGATGGTGCCTGTCAGCGGCACCCCATGCGCTTCCAGCCAACCGGATGCGATAACGCCGAGCGCAATTACCAGCAGACTACCCGGCAAGCGTTTTGCCCGCTCGCACACAAACAGCAACGCGAGTGCAAGCACGCCCGTCATCAATATAAAGGCGTTCACTTGATTGCTCGTTCGCACCAGCTCCGCGACCAGCAACGGTAAAAAATCGCCATGCAGATCCGGCCAGCCACCCAGATGTGGCAACTGCTTGAGCGCGATGACAATGGCCAGTCCAAACGTATAGCCGCGCAACACGGGACGCGCGATCAGATTCGAAAGACTGCCCAATCGCGCAAAACCCGCGATCAGGAAACAGATACCGCCAAACAACACCAGTGTCGCCGCGATGGCGACACGCGCTGCCACCGCGCCGCCTGCAAGCGCCAGCGTTCCGGCGGCAAGCACCGCGGCCGATGACGATGTCGACGACACAATCGCAAATCGGCTGCGCCCCAACAGTCCGTAGCAAATCAACCCTATGAACAGCGCAATGACGCCCGCCTGCGGCGGCATGCCGGCAATGCCCGAGTACGCAACTGCTTCGGGCACAAGCAAACCGGCAATCGCCAGACCCGCCAGCACATCGGCGATGCGCGAGGACGAGGCCGCCGTGGCGTTCATTGAATCTGCCCGCTCCAGCCCGGCAGATACGCCGTGTCGTGCGCATGCGCCATCAGCAGCGCGTCTTGCAACACTTTCGGCGTGACGTTGCCGCTCTTGAGCTTCATGTTGCGCCGGAAGAAATCGGCCCAGAGAAATTCCGAGTAAGGTGTTGCATCTTTCGAATAGCCGCCCGCAAGACGCACGCGCGCAGCAAGCGTACGGAACGGATCGTCCGCCATATCCTTGAGCATCTTTGGAATGGCATCGTACGTCTGCCGTTGGCCGTGTTGATCGTACGGATGCGCCCAACGATTGAATTCCATCGTGTGCCAGAACACGGGCGGTTCCAGCCACGAAAAATCGCGCTGGATCATCACCGGCACTTCCTTGACGCCTTCTTCATATAGCGCCAAACCAAGGTGATGATGATCGACGATGAAGACCTGATTCTTCGGACCCAGCACACCGGGAAACCAGTGTTGCGCCAGCAGGTCCTTGCGCTTCTTTTTACCGAGCTTTTCCCACTCGGAACGCTTGTCCGCGACTTCGGCCCTGCCTACGGTCATCTGCGTCGGGCGCAGCTTTCCCGGCGCGATGGACAACAACGGATGACGCACGCCTGACGACATGACTCGACTCCTGCGATAGCCCTGGTCCACGCAGGGTAACCGAAGCACGGAGTTTGGGGGATGGGGCGCAGGAGTGCCGAACGACGGCTGCTATTCCAGACCCGAGTAGTAGCCGCGCATGGCCTGAAGGTAAGCCTCCAGATTGCGGCCGGTGGGGCTTTCGAACACTTCCCCGGTCTCTTCGAGCCGGGCGATGCGATCGGGCCGGAAATTGCGGAAATCGCCACGCAAACGGCACCACGTTCCGAGTGTCCATTTACCGCCCCAGAAAGCGAGGCACAGCGGTTCGACCTGGCGCTCGCTTTCGCGCCCGACTTCGTCTTTGTAGATAAGGCGCAGCACGCGCTGCGTTTCAATCGATGCGTGCAACTGATCGATGCGCGCAGCAAAAGCGGTGGATTCTTCGTCGCGCCAGATCGGTGCGTAAATACGCGTGCGCGAGGAGCGCTCGCGCAATTCCGGTGGCAGCACCGCTTCAATTTTCACCAGCGCCGCTTGTGCACCGGCCGCCAGTTTCTCGCCGGCAAAGGCGCGGACAAAGCGCGTGCCGACCACCAGCGATTCGAGTTCGTCAGCGGTAAACATCAGCGGAGGGATGTCCGAGCCTTTGCGCAGCACGTAACCGACGCCCGCTTCGCCTTCGATCGGTACGCCTGAAAGTTGCAGGTCGGCCACGTCGCGGTAAACCGTGCGCAGCGAGACGCCCAGCGTTTCGGCAAGCTGTCGCGCTTGCAACGCAGTACGGCGCCCACGTAGGGCATTAATGATGAGAAAGAGGCGGTCGGCGCGACGCATTGCCACATGATCGCCCACGCGGCGGTTATGAGCCAGCGTCCGAAGTCACGTGTCATCGTCGCAGTACGTGAGACAGACATGGGCAAGCTGCCGGTATGCATGATCGTCAACCTGCCCGTGCCGCTCAGGCAGCCGCCTGTTGCGCGGCGTATTCGACATCTTTCGCTGCGGCGCGCTGGATTGCGGGCCGCGTGACCACCCGATCGATGTACGTACGTACGGCAGGTGTTTCCGGCATGATTTTGAACAGCGCCATCCAATGCAACGCACCGCCCCAGAGCACATCTGCTGCGGTGAATCGCTCGCCCAGCAGGTAAGGGCCTTTTTCGAGCTGGCCGGTGACCGTGTTGTAGACGTCGTCCCACGTACCGTACGGCGATGTGCTCGGCGCAACCGGTTCGCGCTTGGAAGAGCGATCGACGACAGCCGGCTCGAACGACGAACCGTAATAGACCAGCCAGCGCACATAGGGCCCGCGCAAAGGATCGCCAAGGGCCGGCGCCAATCCCTTTTCGGCAAACAGATCGGCGAGATAAAGGAACACGGCCGGTTGTTCGGTGATCAGCGTGTCGAGATGACGAATCGCCGGCACCTTGCCCATCGGATTGATGTGCCGATACGCCGACTGCCGCTGCTCGCCGGATTTCAGATTGATCAGGTGCAGGTTGTAATCCACACCCAGTTCTTCGAGCAGCGCGAGCGTGCCGCCCGAGCGGCTGTTGGGTGCGTGGTAGAAATCGATTTTCGATGTCATGACATAAGCTCCGCGTCGTAATGAGTCACAGATGTCGTGTTTCGGCAGGCGTCGATTGCCAGTTGTTGTTGCGGCCGTCGCTGAAATGCATGGGCGCTTCGATCAGTTCGACCGGCTCTGCATCGTCGAGGCTTGCCAGATAAACGCTGTAGAAATCGCCGCCCAACACATCGAGATGACCTTTACCGAACACGCGCACACCGCAGCGGCGGCAAAACAGGTGATGCATCATGTAGGAGCCGAACTGGTAGTCGGTCATCTCGTTTTCGCCGCTGATCAGGCGAAACGCTTCGGGTTTGACGATCACACCCCACTGCCGCGTTTTCGCACATATCGAACAGTTGCAGCGTCCCGTACCGTGCGCGAAGTCGATATCGGCTTCGATCTTCACCGCACCGCAATGGCAGCTTCCGTGATAAGTCTTTTGCATGTCGACGTTCCTGTTGAGTAGATCGCGTTACTCGCGTTTCAGCGATGCAACTTGGCGCTGGGTTTGATGGAAGGCCCCGCGACAAATCTCGCGAAACGCGCCAAAAGACCGGTGAAAGCGGCAGCTGGCGTGACGTGCAAGACGCGCGTGCGTCTTGGTTCGAACGCCGGCACGAGATGAATCACCTTGCTGCCTTTGACGGGCGGCTTCGGTTCGGCACCGGGCGCCTTGTATTGCCCATCCATCAGCAAACCGCGCATGTAGAGCGGGCGATAGGCCATCAGGATGCGATGAGTCAGATTTTTCATGACGAACTCCTCACGCGGCGCGGATGATTTCAGTGGGTTCACCCGCAAACCACGGCGGTGGAATGGCGTGTTTGAAAAGCCGATACCAGTGATGCCGATCGCTGGCGCTGTACAAATCCAGCGTGTGGATGATTTCGCGTGCGAATTCCACGCTGCCCAGATGACTGGCGGTGATGACGCCGCCATCGCTGACCGCGAGCACGTTCGCGTCGTATTGCTCGTGGCCTTTGTACGCAGGCACTTCGCGGCCCAGATGCGCCGCCCAGTTGGCGGTGTGCCGGCAGTGATCGATCAAACCGGCGCGTGCAAGCACGAGCACGCCATCGTCGATCGCTGCCACCGGCGCACCCGCGTCGTGAACGCGACGAGCCGTGCGGGTGATTTGCTCGCTGTTTGCCGGCAACCATACGTGACCGCCCGGCAAGATCAGCAACGCCACCGCATCCAGATCCAGCTCGTCCAGGCTGCAATCCGGTGCCACACGCAGGCCGCTCAGCGACGTCACGCTTTCGCGGCTGAAACCGACCGTGTACACCTCCCAGTCGCCCGGCCGGCGGATTTCGCTGAGTGCCAGCGCCACCTGCCAATCGGCAAATCCTTCGAAAACCAGCACATAAACCGTGTCGCGCATGATCGCCCCTCCTTTTTCGATGACATGAAGCTTGCGCCCCACCTACTGCCAGCGTGTTGTCAGCAGAAGGATCGAGGCCGGTTCAGCCATATCGCTGGCGCGCCGGAGGCGGACCCGGGAAAATGGCGGTCTCTTTACCTACAGGTCCGCCATGAAGCCCATTTCGCTGATCCAGTTCCTGATCGAGGAACGCCGTGCCGGCCGTGTGAATGCCGAACTCTCGCTGCTGATCGAAGTGGTCGCCCGCGCCTGCAAGCGCATCGCCGTGGCAACCAACAAGGGCGCATTGGGTGGCGTGCTGGGCGAAGCGGGCACCGGCAACATTCAGGGCGAGGCGCAGAAGAAGCTGGATGTGATCTCCAATGAAATTCTGCTCGAGGCGAACGCGTGGGGCGGCCAGCTTGCGGCGTGCGCGTCAGAGGAGATGGAAGATCCGCAGCCGATTCCCGATATGTATCCGAAGGGCCATCATCTGTTGCTGTTCGATCCGCTGGATGGCAGCTCGAACATCGACGTGAACATTTCCGTCGGCACGATCTTCTCGGTACTGCGTTGTCCCGATGGCATCACGGAACCGAAGGCGGAACACTTCCTGCAGAAGGGCACCACGCAGCTCGCGGCAGGTTATGTCGTGTACGGTCCGGCTACGGTGCTGGTGCTGACCTTCGGTCACGGCACACACGAGTTCACGCTCGATCGCGAAGTGGGCAGCTTCACGCTCAGCCGCCGCGCGATTCAAATCCCGGAAGAAACCGGCGAATTCGCGATCAACATGTCCAACCAGCGTCACTGGGAACCACCGATGCAACGCTACATCGGCGAACTGCTGGCCGGCACGGACGGTCCGCGCGCCAGGGATTTCAATATGCGCTGGGTCGCGTCGATGGTCGCGGACGTGCATCGCATCATCACGCGCGGCGGCGTGTTCTTCTATCCGCTGGATGCGAAGATCAAGAGCAAAGGCGGCAAGCTGCGTCTGATGTATGAGGCCAACCCGATGGCGTTCATCGTCGAACAGGCCGGCGGCGCTGCGACCACCGGCCGCGAGCGCATTCTCGATCTTCAGCCCACAGGACTACACCAGCGCGTGCCGGTGTTCCTCGGTTCGAAGAAGGAAATCGAAGTCGCCACGCACTACCACCTGGTCGCCGACGGCGCGCAGTGTTAGGCAAGACCTCGATGTGCGAAGCGCGATCTTTTGGATCGCGCTTCGTTATTTACTTCGTCATTTCTGCGTTTGCGGGCGTCGTCATTTCGCCATAACGCCGCTGCCGCATCCACTTCGTGACGATCCACTTCTCGCCACGCGTGACCGGCGAGCCGCCGTGCAAAGTGAGGCGATCGAGCTGGTTCTTGCTGTTGGTGTATTCGAAATAGACGGCTGAACCTTTTTTCGGCACGACTTCCAGGCCCACGTCGGGAAAGATGGTGGTGCCGCCCTCTTCCACATCGTTCAAATACATCACCAGGGTGGAAACACGCTGGCCGCCGATGGTCATTTGCACGTGGCTGCCTGGATCTTCCGGCGGAAAGTAATCGAAGTGCGGCTTGTATTCGCCGCCCGTGCCGTAGTGCAGCACCTGCAGGCCTTCGCCGTGATCGGTGGGCCAGCTCATGATTTCGGCTACGCGCTGATCGATGCGTGCGATGAACGGATCGGCATTGAGTGCGAAGAAAGTGCCTTCGCTGCTGCGATCAGCGATGACTTCGTGTTTGCCGGTCAGCGGATCTACCGTGGTGGAACGATGCATCTTGTCGGCGGAACGGCGGATCATTTCATCGCATTCGTCATGGCTCAGCACGCCGTCGAGCACGGCGATGACCGGCCGGTTGGTGCGCATGGCGACGCGCACTTCGCGGTCGGATGTTCGGATGATGTTGCCAGCGGGCAGACGCGGCTGTTCGTAGATGAAGCCGGTCGCGGCTTTTGCGTGCGGCTCGGCAGGCGTGCTGAAGGGTGAGCTGTTGGTCATCACGCCGTTGACTGCCGCGCGTGCGAAGACCGGATCGAAGCGATTGCGCACCATGTCTTCGATCAACGATTGCGGTGCGCAGCCGCGTGCCAGGTTCTCACGTATCCAGTTGTGCCACTCGGAAGGCAGATGGGTGATGGCGTTCATGGCTGATCCCTGATCAACGACCGTGTCGGTTGGCGGTTACCGATGACGATACTGACAGCGCGTTTCCCGGCCGATTGTGACTCGGTTTGCTGCCTCGTGGCGAGCCTGCCACGCGCCCGGGCGCCCCACTGAGTCGCAGGGGGGCGCCCGCAAAAGCTCACGCCAGACCGTGGCTGCGCAGTAAGGCTTCCGGCTCGGGCTTGCGGCCGCGGAAGGCGATGAAGCTCTCAAGTGCGGGGCGGCTGGCGCCGACCGCGAGAATTTCCCGGCGGAAACGCTCGCCGGCCGTCGCGTCGATCACGCTTTGGCCGGTGGTGGCCTTTTCCTCAAAGGCCTCGAATGCGTCGGCGCTGAGCAGCTCCGCCCACAGATAGCTGTAATAGCCGGCCGCGTAACCGCCCGCAAAGATGTGGCCGAACGCATGCGGAAAACGCTGCCATGCCGGCGGATGCAGCACGGCAACTTCGCTACGCGCCTCTTCCAGCACTTCGAGCGTGCGTGCGCCTTTGGCGGGGTCGTATTCGAGGTGCAAGAGAAAATCGAACAGCGCGAATTCGAGCTGGCGCACGAGGAACAAGCCCGCGTGAAAATGGCGTGCAGCGAGCATGCGCTCGAACAATTGATCCGGCAGCCGTTCGCCGGTCTCCCAATGCTTGGCGAACAGATCCAGCGCTTCGCGATTCCAGCCGAAGTTCTCCATGAATTGGCTGGGCAGTTCCACTGCGTCCCATTCGACGCCATCGATACCGCCCACCGAAGGCAGCGGCACTTCGGTCAATAGATGATGGAAACCGTGGCCGAATTCGTGGAAGAGCGTGAGCGCATCGTCGTGCGTGAGTAACGCAGGGCGGCCTTCCGTTGGCGGCGCAAAGTTGCAGGTAAGGAAGGCAACCGGCATTTGCGGCGTGACGCCGTCGTCGAACCGCGCGCGGCACACATCCATCCACGCGCCGCCGCGTTTTCCACCGCGTGCGTAGAGATCGATATACGCACCGGCGAAGATGCGGCCGTCTTTGTCGACCACATCGTAGTAGCGCACGTCCGGATGCCAGACATCGACGCCGTCGCGTGGCGTCAAGGTGATGCCGTAGAGGCGTTGCACCAAGCCGAACAATCCGTCGATGACGGCGGGTAGTGGGAAATAAGGTTTGAGCTGTTCTTCGTCGAGTGCGTATTGCTTCTGCCGCAGCTTTTCGGACGCGTAAGCGACATCCCACGATTCGAGGTTATCGAGCTTGAGCTCGCTCGATGCAAACTCGCGCAGCGTCGCCAGCTCTTTCTGCGCAACGGGTTTGGCACGCGCAGCGAGATCGCGCAGGAAGGCTAGTACTTCATTCGTTGCCGAGGCCATCTTCGTGGCCAGCGATTCTTCCGCCGCGTTGGCAAAGCCCAGTAATTGCGCGGCTTCATGACGTAACGCCATGATCTGCTCGATACGCGCGGTATTGTCGTATTTGCCCGCATGCGGGCCCTGATCTGATGCCCGAGTTTGATAGGCCCAGTAAACGCCTTCGCGCAGTGCGCGATTGTCGGCATAGGTCATGACCGCTTGCACGCTGGGTTGCTTCAGCGTGACGAGATAACCATCCAGGCCCTGCTCTTTCGCGTACTGACGCAGCACCGCGCGGCCGGACTCGGGAATGCCCGCCAGGTCACGTTCATCGGTGACGTGCTGGTGCCATGCATCGGTCGCGTCGAGCACGGCGTTGGAAAATTCGGTAGACAGCCTGCTCAATTCCACGCCGATGTCGCGGAAGCGCGAACGCGCGGGTTCTTCGAGTGCGACGCCGGATAGCTTGAAATCACGCAGCGCGTGCTCGACCAGTGCGCGTTGTGCGCGCGTCAAAGCGGCAAAATCCGGCGCATCCGCCACCGCTTGCACGGCTGCATAAAGCTCGCGGTTCTGGCCCAGCTCGATGGAATGCTCGGTGAGCTTTTCTTCCGCCGGTCCATACACCTTGCGCAACGCTTCGCTGTCGGCGACCGAATGCAGGTGAGAGACCGGCGACCATGCGTGTGCGATGCGTTGATCGAGCCGTTCCTGCGGCAACATCACCGAATCGAAATCGCGCGGCGCGCCGGGTGCTGTCAGTACGGCGATACCCTCGCGGCTATCCGCCAGCAGGGCATCGATGGCCGGTGTGATCTGGTCGGGCTGGATCTGCGAAAACGCCGGCAGCGCGCCGTCGGCAAGCAGTGGATTGTCTTGGCTCATAGAAGCTCCTTTAGACCTGACAGGGTGCTGTCGGCGTGAACTGAAATCAAGCGCAGGAGCCTGCGTTTTTCGGTTTTGGGTACCGAGATACACGGCGTCATCGCGGGCGTCGTACCATCGCGCACATGTTGCCTGCCGATGTCCCCGCCCTGATCGCTCGCATTCCCCTTTTCGCGCATCTGAATGCTGCGCAACGGGCGGCCCTTGCCGAACATCTGCGCTGGATCTGCCTGCCCGGCGGCCAATACCTGATCAGGGCAGGTGAAGTGGCGGAGGCGCTGTATTTGTTGCGCAGCGGCAGCCTGGGTGTGTTCGACGGTCCGACGGATCTTATCCGGCAGATTTCAGCGGACGACTGCCTGGGCGAGGTGAGCCTGCTCAGCGGCGAAGCGTTCCGTTACAACGTGCGCGCATTGCGCGATTCGGAATTGCTGCGCCTGGATCGCGACATGTTCGAGCATCTGATCGAGCAACATCCGCGCGCCATGCTCGACGTCGCACGACAGGCGATGGATCGGTTGCTTCGCCGCGAACGTCACGCCGAATCGCCGGATAAACCGCGCACGTTTGCGATTCTCCCTGTGGACGAAAATGTTCCGGTGCGCGGTCTGGCGATGCAGCTGGCGCAGGCGCTGGAAGCGTATGGCGACTGTATCGTGATCGATGCCGAGCACGGCGCCACGCGCGGCAGCGACTGGTTTGCGGAGCGCGAAGCACAGGCCCGGTTCGTGATTTATCTGGACAGCACCGGCGATCCATCCTGGCGATTGCGCTGTCTGCGTCAGGCCGACGTGTTGTTGCTGCCCGCACTCGCCGCGCAGCCGGCACGTCCCTGGCCGGAATCGGCGCCCGGGCATCCGGCGCGCGTACGCCATCGTCCGCGGCATTTGTTGCTGATCCATCCCGCACACCGTGTTTTGCCGGGGTCTGCGCGGCGTTGGCTTGGGGTTTTCAGCGGGGAAATCCATCACCACCATGTTTGTGGCGAAGGTGATGTTCCACGCATTGCCCGCTTGATCAGCGGTCACGCTCGCGGTCTGGTGCTCGCCGGTGGCGGTGCTCGCGGACTGGCGCATCTCGGTGCGTTACGCGCATTAGGCGAAGCAGGACACGAGTTCGACGCTATTGGCGGCACGAGCATCGGCGCGATTATCGGTGCGGGTGTCGCGAATATGTGGAGCATCGACGACATGACACGCATTTATTACGAAGCGTTCGTGCGTGGCAAACCGCTGTCGGACTGGACGCTGCCGTTTGTCGCGCTTACGCGCGGACGCCGCGCGGCGATGATGTTGCGTCGTGCATTTGGTGCGATCGATATCGAGGATCTGGAACGCCCGTTCTTTTGCGTGTCGACGAATCTGTCGGGCGAGGGCAGGGTCGTGCATCGGCATGGACCGCTTTGGTTGTGGTTGCGTGCGACCAGTTCCATCCCCGGCATTTTGCCGCCGGTGCTGCATCGCGGACATGTTTATGTCGATGGCGCGCTGGTCGACAATCTTCCGACCGATGTAATGGCGGAGGATGGCATCGCGCATATCACCGCCGTGGCCATTCGCGCGGACATTGCGTTGCGTGCGCAATCGGAAGAATTCGCTACGCCACCGTGGTGGCGTTTATGGATGCGCCAGCGGCGCGGCACGGGTTGGCCCGGTCTGGTTTCAACGCTTACGCGTGCGGCGATGGTCAACAGCGAGGAAACCAGTCAGCACTGCATCGAAGCCGCCGATCTGCTGATCACGCCGCCGCTGGAACACGTGAGCATGCTCGACTGGAAAGATTGGCAGCTCGCGGTGGACTCGGGTTATCGCGAGGCGCTTCGCGTGCTCGAACAACAGGCGCGTGGCATCCATTCACCTGCAAGCGGCGCGGACATGACCGTCGCCGGATAGAATACGTACATGAATCATTTACGCAGTTTCAAGGGCGTTATGCCCAAGCTTGGCGAGCGTGCCTATGTCGATCCTGCCGCCACGGTGATCGGCGATGTGGTGCTCGGCGATGATGTATCGATCTGGCCGAACGCCGTGTTGCGCGGCGATGTGCACTACATCCGCATCGGTGCGCGCAGCAACGTGCAGGATGGCACCGTCATTCACGTCACGCACGATGGCCCGTATTCGCCCGGCGGTTTTCCGACCATTGTCGGTGAAGGCGTCACGATCGGGCACGCTGCCGTCATCCATGCGTGCACGATCGAGGACTACTGCCTGATCGGCATGCACGCCACGGTGCTCGATGGCGCCGTGATCAAGAAATACGGTTTTGTGGCGGCTGGCAGCGTGATTCCGCCCGGCAAGGTTGTCGGCGAGCGTGAGTTGTGGGTGGGCAATCCAGCCAAGTGCGTGCGCCAGCTGTCTGACAAGCAGATTGAACAGCTGCACTACTCGGCCGATCACTACGTGCGGCTGAAGGATGTTTATCTCGCGGGTTGAACCGCGAGGCCTGTTATCAGTAGTAGCGGTTGGCCTGACCGTTTGCGGCGGCTTGCTGCGACTGGATACGCGCCGCTTCCGCTTCGTGCGCACGGCGCTCGATCACGCGCTGCGCATCGAGCACGCTGCCGAGTAACGCCAGCTTGTAGTTGTGCGGATCGTACAGGCGCAGCAGATAAAGCTCGCGCTGCGCTTCATCCAGATCGCCTGAATTGATGGTGTTTTCAACCACGTCGCACGCGGGCTTGAATGCGTCTTTCAGGCGCTGGATCGCGATGCTGTTGTCGGGATCGAGCTGCAGCACGCTGGCGTAGAACTCATACACGTTGCTGCCGACCGGTGCGACAAGGTTCTTCTGCTGGTAGGCCGTATCGGCCAGGCCGAGCATCACACCGACGTCGCTGCCGTCGTTCGCCGTGTGTCCGACAGACTTCGGAGCGCTTATGGAGGCGTGCGCATACCAAAAGGCCCCGCCTGCGATCGCGACGACCGCGGCAAGTACCACGAACAGCAAGCCGCCCCGGCGAGGAGCGGTGGATGGATTAGAGGACATGACACTCGCACTGACGAAGGCTTTGAAGGCGGTGGCTCGTGATCGAGCAACCGCCGCTATCGCGCCAGAGTAGTCCTACAAAATGTCACAAAAATGACTCAACCTGTCGTGTATGACAGATTAGTCACGTATCAATGGAAATCGCCGCCGATGATGCGGCCATCCTTGTCCTGCGACGGGAAGAAGCGTGTGTTGTCGTAACGCACTTCCATCGTGCTGATAGTGCCCGGGAGCATCAACAACACGCCCGGGTACATCGCCTTGAACTGCTCCGGTGTCGGATGCGTCGCGATGAAGGATTCAAAGCCCTGCAGATTGCTCACACCTTTCTTGTCCACTCTCGTGCCGTCCGGTCGGGTGGCGTGATGACAACCGGCAAGCGCAACGGCCACGCCAAGAACGGAAAGGGCAAGCAAACGGGTACGCATCGGCAAAGACTCCGGGGAGCAAAAAACGAGGGTCGAATGCCGGCAAAACTAGCATGCCGGCGCCACTGCGGTCATCCGCAGCGGCGCCGGCCATTCAATTACCAGCCCAGAAGGCCTTCACCCTGATAGGGCGAACCATCGGGTTCGGTGAACCAGAACACGCGATTGTGCTGGCCCGGGCAACCCTTTCCACTGCTGTAAGCGGTCACAACGTCGTTAGCCGCCGAGACACTGGCGCGATAGCACCCCCCCAGCGAATCGCTAAACGTAAAGTCTTGCTTACTGTTCTGACCGGCGTGGCTGATGATGGCGTAGGTGGGGCTGTAGTCGATCGAGTCCGACCCCTCATGGTGGTTGTGCACATCAGCCGCGTACAGCGGGAAGCCGTCGATGGACAATGCGGTGTGTTCGTCGAAACCCTGGCGGATGGTGGTCACCACCGTGGAATCGCCCGCACTGTCGGTGAAGGTCTGGTTGCTCTGCATATACAGCGGGTAGCGGAAGCTCTGGCGGAATTGACCACTGACAAACGCGCCGATCTTGCTGGTGCTCACACCCTCGACCGAGCTGAGCTGCTCACTGGTCTGGTCATAGGTGGTGGCGGTGATGTCGAAGATTTCCGTGTTGGCGAAGGACACCGTCTGATCCACCGTCGTGTCGACGCGGCCATGCGACGTATTCACATAGCCCTTGATCACGAAATGACGGCTCAGGTTCGTGGTTACGTTGCCGGTGGTGTTGCCGGACGAATCGGTGCTGAGTGTGCTGCCAATCGTCGGATTGGGCGCTTGGTTTGCCAGCGTGTTGCTTACCACCTGGCCACTTACTTGCGACGCATGCGGATCCTCATAAACCAGCAAGGCTGCGGTGGCCATGAAGTAGTAGTTGACGCCTGCCAGCGTCAGCGTCACCTGATGCGGCGAACCATTGCTGAGCACGCCCGCAAAGGGCGTGAGATCGACGCGATACGGCAGGAAATTGAGCGTCTGCACGCCCGGCGTCGGCTTCCAGATGAACAAGTCGGCGCCACCGGTGAAGATCCACGGATAGACCGGCGCTACACCCGCCGCCTGGCCGTCGATGCTGATTTCGGCTTCACGGAAATTGCCGCCACCGCATTCGCCGGTCTGGGCCTGGTACTGATTCGGCACACAGGTGTACCAGAACTCATCGGGCGTGCTCTGGCCCTGGGTGAACACATCCAGATACGCGCGTTCCACGTTGCGCGGCAAGGTCAGCGTGGCCGTCATCGTGTTGGCACCTGCCTGCAGAAGCACCGTGCTGCCTACCGGATCGCTGCCGATCGGATACACCGCGTCCGGCACATTCGCTGCTGGCGCCACGACCGAAGCAGGATAGAACAGCAACCGCGCGCTGCCGTTGATCACACCGGTGTATTGGCTGTTGACGATATTGCCGATATCGGCCTGCCCCTGACCCGCATTGCGGAACAGCGCACTGTAATCGGTCAGATCGCGTTCCACATGCCAACTCGGCGCAAGCGTGGACGTAGGTTCCTGCGTCGTACCGAAGAACAGGTTGACGCCGCCGAGAAAGATCGTCGCGCTGCGGTCAAATTGAACACCGGCGGTCACGGAGAAATCGGCTTCCAGCACGACCTTGGACCAGTGCGTGCCGCAACCGGTCGGCGGCGTATAGCTGAAAGGCCGCGTGTTGAAGTCATCGAAGGTGTCGTTGCTGAAAAGCTGCACGACACAGGGTTGGCCCGGTGGACGGGGCACGGTGGGATCGGCGACGGTAACGTTGGCCGTGCCGACTGGACTGCTGTTATCCGGCGCGGCTTGCGCGGCACCGGTAAAAAACAACGCAAGCCCGGCAATGGCCAGGCAACGACTGAACTTCCCCTTCGGCAACATTTGCGCAACTCCCCGCCAAGTGATGCCCCCTGTCCGGCCACGCTAGCACGGGCCGAAATTTAGACGTGTCAAATCGAACGCCTGTTTAGACGTCCAAAAGTCCCTATTCACGAGGCGTGAATGGTGTTCATGAATGCAACCTTGTTGCACTACAACATATGCCTGCGAACACCGTCACAATCGGTGCCGTTTACGCCTTTGTTGCACGCAACATCCGGTACACCGGTTCCGTCTCCGGCCGCTTGCCGTGCCACAGTTCGAAGGCATCGGCGGCTTGTTCGACCAGCATGCCCAATCCGTCATGCGCGTAACGGACACCGGCAGCATGGGCCCAGGCGAGAAAACCGATGGCCGATTTGCCGTAGCCAAGGTCGTAACAAAGCGCGCGCGGTGCAGCGAGTGAGAACGGTAGCGTCAGCGACTGGCCGAGCGTACCGGCCGATGTTGCGTTGATGATCAGATCGTAGCTGCCGATGTTGTCGAGATCTTCCCAATAACGTGTGTGTACGCGGTGTGGTTCGCCGATGGCATCGGCCAATGCGTCGGCAGCATCCGGCGAACGATTGACGATGGTGAGCGACGCGATGCCCGCATCCATCAACGACCACGCCACACCGCGCGCTGCGCCGCCCGCGCCGAGCATCAGTGCATCGTGACCGCGAAGATCGATGCTGTGACGTTCAGTGATATCGCGCACCATGCCCGCGCCGTCGGTGTTATGCGCGGCGATACGTCCATCGGGTAGGCGCGTGAGCACGTTGGCACTGCCTGCATTCGTGGCGGCTTTTGTACGCTCATCGGCCAATGCGAAGGCAGCAGCTTTGTGCGGCAGCGTGACATTTGCACCACGGCCGTCTTCGTGTTCGAAGAAATGTTTGACGGCATCGGCGAATGCAGCGGGCGCCGCATCGATGGTGCGGTAATCGAGCGCGATGCCGAACTGCTGCGCGAACGCCTGATGGATCTGCGGCGACAGGCTGTGCGCAATGGGATGGCCGAAGACAGCGTACTGGCGGGGATGGGTCATGCATGGCTCCTGCGTAGAGCATCTATTGTACGAGCGGCGCGTGGGTGGGGCCTCCGTGAAACGCCACTGCGCCTCGAACAATCCCCTCTCCCCTCCGGGGAGAGGGTTAGGGTGAGGGGACGGGCTTGCGACCAACATGTCGGCATCCTTCGAGCGCGGCTTCGCATGTTTCCGGCGACAGTACGACGCAGCGCGAGATTGACCCCTCAGCGCAGCCCTCTCCCCGAAGGGTAGAGGGAGTAAGTCGCGGAGATTCGAAGCGCATCAGATCGTCAAAAAACAGCACCGCCGCAATCGCAGGCTATGAGATCGACCATCGGCACGCTTGATCCATCGCCCGTTCCGGAGTTGTGCCCATGCGCCCCCAGGTTGTCGACTCGAATCCTCGTGCCCGTCTGCTGATCGCATCGTTGCTATGGCTGTCGGTCGGTAGCGTGCTGCTGCTCACCACGCTGGTTCCCGCCCACACCGATTTTCTCGGTTGGACGCCGATGTTCTGGCTGTTGTGGGCACCGCTGGCTGTGACGCTGACACTGGAGCCCAAGTTGCCGCGCCGATTGCTGGCGCTGCGCCGCTCACGCCGTCGCACTACGGCGCATTTGATCTGGAACTAAACATCTTCCGCTTGGCAGTGGAGCTACGCGCAGCCGGAGTGCTGCGCTGAGGGATGATCGCCGGCTTGTTAAGGGAGTGGTCGCTTGCCGATGATCAGCGCGAGGGAACGCGTGCACGATTCCGGTCTTCTCATGGATGAGGCGACCGGAATAACCCGTCAGGCATTTATACCCAGACGTTTGCGCTCCATCCGACGCAAAAACTCCTGCATGATGCGGCGATAAAGATCTTCGCCGAGATAGTCATCTTCCACACCCGCATCGATCGACGGATTGTCGTTCACTTCGATGATGACGGCTTTATCGCCGACCTGTTTGAGATCGACGCCGTAGAGGCCATCGCCGATCGCGTTGGTCGCCTTGAGTGCGAGCTTCACCACTTCCGCAGGCGCATCACGCACGGGAATGGTTTCGGAGTTGCCGGTTTTCGCGGCGCCTTTCGCGCCGTGGTTGTAGATCTGCCAGTGACCGCGCGACATGTAGTACTTGCAAGCATAAAGTGGCTCGCGATTGAGCACACCGATGCGCCAGTCGAATTCCGTCGCGACGAATTCCTGCGCCAACAGCAACGCACTGTGCTGAAAGAGTTCGCTGGTGGCCTTCTCGAGCGCAACGCCGTTTTCGACCTTGACCACGCCGCGCGAAAAAGAACCGTCGGGAATTTTCAGCACCAGCGGAAAGCCGAGTTTTTCCGCAACTTCTTTCATGCCTTTGACGTCATCGCGGTACAGAATTTCCGTGCGTGGCACGGCGAGTTTGCGCGCGACCATCAGGTCATTGAGAAAGATCTTGTTCGTACAGCGCAGGATCGAGCCGGGATCGTCGATCACGATCATGCCTTCGCGTTCGGCACGATGCGCGAAGTTGTACGTGTGGTTGTCGCTGGCGGTGGTTTCGCGAATGAAGAGACCGTCGTATTCGGCCAGACGCTGATAATCGTTCTTGCCGATCTGATCGACTTCGATACCCAGTTCCTTGCCAGCTGCGACGAAGGATTTCAGCGCCTTCTTGTTCGACGGCGGCATCACTTCGTTGGGATCGACCAGCATGGCTACGTCGTAGCGATACAGGCGCCGTGCCCGCGGCTTGCGCCATAGTTTCTTGGAGAAGCGATCGAGCTCATCCGCGAAGGCGTCTTCCTGCGCATCGTCCAGCGTGTGCAGACCCACCGGCTTGATCGATGCAATCCGCCACACGCGCTCGCGCTCGAATTCGATGCGCAGCAGCGGGCACGGATACATTTCGAACACCTGCCGCGCGAGATCCTGCAACGTCGGCGTCGAGGTTTCGCCAAAATGGACCAGGATGCCGAAGTCGGTGGTGTCGCGCGCGCCCTCGGGTAGAAAGTTCGTGAGCTTGGCGTTGAGGTCGTCGATGGCCAGACCGTACAGCGACCGCTTTCGCAAATCGTTCACGGTGCGCACCGAAGGCATCACGCGATGTCCACGCGCTTCGGCCAGCAGCGAGACGTAATAGCCCGTGCCCAGATACTTGTAGCTGCGGCAGAGGTTGATCACGTGGGTGCGCTCGTCGTCGCCGCCCACCGGTTCGCGCAGGTAATCCATCGCGGTGACGACGTCGACGGACGGATAGTAAGAGCCCCAATCGGAAGCTTTCTCGACGACGATGACGAGTCGGGTCATGACACCTCAAGTGGTGGACCGGCGGAAATGACGTCGTCACGTAGGGAACGGGGCGGCGCAGCGCAAGGTGGCAGTGTCTTTCACCACGGCGGAGCGCACAAGGGTTGGCACTGAACACATACCAACGGGTGACCTCTGCGGGATGCTTTCCCGGACGCTCTGCACTAGAGTGCGCCGCTTACTGAAATTCCAGACCATCCCGTGTCCGGACCGCCCCGGCACGTTTTGACGAGAGCTCCTTGATGACGCCATCGCCAGCAACCGCCGCCGTGCGGGTGCGCCGTGCCGAACTTTCCGATCTCGACGATCTGGTTGCGTTGGAAGAAGCGACCTTCGATCACGATCTGGTGAGCCGTGCGCAGTTTCGCCGTCACCTCGACAGCGACAGCGCACGTGTGCTCGTGGCCAGCGCCAATCACCGCCGCTTTCTGGGCACGGCGCTGGTGTTTTTCCGCAAGGGCAGCCGCGTAGCCCGGCTGTATTCGATTGCCAGCCTGCCCGAAGCGCGCGGCAAGGGTGTAGGCACGGCATTGATCGACGCGGCGGAAGCGGCCGCCGTGCAGCGCCGTTGCAATGCCTTGCGCCTGGAAGTGCGCACCGATAACGATGCGGCCATTCGCCTTTACGAGCGGCTCGGTTATCACCGCATCGGCCCGGTGGTGAAAGGGTTTTACGAAGACGGCTCGCACGCGTTCCGCTACGAGAAAAAACTCGCATAAAAAAGCCTCCCCGAAGGGAGGCCTTTTGATGTCTTCACGTCACCCGCTTAGTGGTTGGCGTTGGAGACTTCAGCCGCCTGCTTCAGTTCCTGATTCGCCTGATCGAGCAGGTCTTTCGCCTTCTGCGCATGACCGCCCAGGTCGAATTCGTTCGCCTGCTGGGCAGCGACGATGCTCTTGTAAGCGGCGTCGGTCTGCTTCTGGGCGCGAGCGAGGTTCGGATGGCGCTTGGCGCTGACGTTGCGAACCGGCTGTTGCTGGGCCATGGCGGCGGATGCGACGAACGTCAGGCCAGCGAGCATGACGACGGATGCGATGCGTTTCATAAGTGTCTCCCCTCGTGCGAAACAGGTTGATGGAACGCTGAATCTAGCATTGCCCGATGACACCGCAAACGCGGCATTTCTTGCGATTTATCCACTGGCGCGTGAAGCAGTCCGTTGCCATGATGTGCATCGACGCAACGCGTGGGGACGCGAGGCGAAGCCTTTCGCGAGGCTTGCAATCAAGGACGGGGAACAGGGACATGATCATCTGGGGATCGCGCGGGCAGAACGTTGTTCTGGGTGTCAGGGAACATCGTGATTGCGAAAAGTGCCAGACCAATCGGCCTTTCAGACTGATGCTGCAATACCGGTACGGGCACCTGTATTACGTTTTTCGATGGGTGACGCAAAAGCAGTATTTCCTCGCCTGCGACGTCTGCAAGCGCGGATGGAAACTCGATACGAAGAAGGTTGAAAGCGACTTGAAGGCCAATCCCATTCCGTTTGGTGATCGATACGGCTGGGCTGCGTTGCTGGTGATCATTGCCTTGGTCGCGATCGTCGCCCAATTCAGTCAGCCGCATTAATGGTATCGGTCAGCCGCCCAGCGGCTGGCCGATGCGTTGTGCCGTGGCATCGTCCGGGCGCGCAACGAGCGCGCCTGTTCGCATCAGGCTCACGCTGTAGTGGCCGCCGTCGACCAGCGGCAGGTACGCGCCGCTGCCAAATACCGTATCGACCTCAGGCAGCCAGCGCGGAAACTGTTTGCGTAGATCGAGCAGATCCAACGGACCCGCCTGGCCGAAATCGATGACGGTGCGTGGACCATTCATTTCTTCGTTGGCGTCGTCGAAACGTCCGGAGATGCGGTCGAGGCGATAAAGCGGCGGCAAACCCGCCAACATCGCGGGTAGTTTCCACTTCAGAACGATGGCTTCGATGCGAAAATCATCGCCCGCGAGCATGAACTTGCGCGTGGCGGTGTCGGGCCAGGTAACGGTGACCACCCAGCGCTGTGGCGCGAGAATCTGCGAGTCGAGTTGGACGACGGGCGCCTCCTCGTCGAGGAAGCGGTAACCACGCAGCGAGAGGGCCATACCGGCGATGCCAACGCCCAACACGATGAAAACCACCAGCAGCAGCGTGTGACCGGCCACGGCAAAGTGACGCCGTTCGTGCAAACGCTGGCGCGCCGCCACCAGCTGCACAAGCGCTATGAAAAGAACCACGGCGGCCAGAATGGCCAGCAGGGTCGAGGGCAGACGCAGCAATTCGTTCCAGTTCATGAAGTACTCCAGGTGCTCGCATATCCGTTGCGTGCGCGCATGATAACGGTGCAACCGTGATCGCCTGGTAGCTTGGCTATACTGCAGCCGTTTCCCGAGGAATCCCGCACCATGCGCCGATCGATCCTGCTGCTTCCTGCCTGCCTCGCGTTGTCCGCGCTCGCCGGCTGCGGCAACAAAGGGCCGTTGTATTACCCGCCTGCTGCACCGAAGCCCGCACCTGTACATAAGCCCGCTCCGGCGCCCATACCGGCACCGGCTCATAGCAGCACGTCTGAGGCACCCGCCAGCGCAAGCAGTGTGGTGACCAAGCCGCTGGGCGGAAACTGAGTACCTCGACAGAAGAACATGGCCATCCGCTTCACCAAGATGCATGGCAGCGGCAACGATTTCGTTGTCATCGATAGCCGCGACGGCGCGCTTGCGCTGGATGTCGCCGTCATTCGAGCAATGGCCGACCGTCATACCGGCATCGGATTCGATCAATTGCTCAGCGTGGAACCCGCACGCGATGGTTCCAGCGCGTTTTATTACGGCATCTGGAATGGCGACGGTTCGCCCTCGGGACAATGCGGCAACGGCGTACGCTGCGTAGCGGCATGGTTGCATCGCGCGGGCGCGCTACCGCTTGGCGAAACGGTACGGATCCAGAGTCCCTCCGGACCGGTGGCGGTACGGATGCTCGACGCCCATCAGGTCACCGTGGACATGGGCGAACCGATCTTTGATCCGGCGCGCATTCCGTTCGATGCGCCGCATGTTACGAATCGCTACGTGCTGGACGTCGATGGTCAGCCGGTGGAAATCGGCGCCGTCTCCATGGGCAACCCGCATGCGGTGGTAGTGGAAGATGCGGTGTCGTCCAAGGCCATGGCTCGCCTGGGGCCGGCTCTTACCGCTCATCCGCGTTTTCGCGAAGGGGCCAACGCAGGCTTCGTGCAGAAGTTGAGCCGGCAGCATCTGCGCTTGTTCGTGCATGAGCGCGGCGCGGGCTGGACGCAGGCATGCGGCACCGGGGCGTGCGCGGCCATGGCGGTGCTACGCCATCGCGGCGAGGTGGACGAACGCGTGCAGGTCGACTTGCCCGGCGGCAGCCTGCACATCGAGTGGTCCGGACCGGGTCAGACGCTCTGGATGACCGGTCCGGCCGCGTTCGTATTTGAAGGCGAATGGCTGGATCCGCAACGCGATGATTGATGCGCGGGCGCGTCCATCGCACACTCGGGCCTGGCGGCTCGCCGCTCCTGCATTCCGATCGAGGTTTCGCGCATGACCAACGCCCTGCTCGACGAAACGATGAAAGCCAGCGATGTCGCCGCCTATCTGCGCGAGCATCCAGACTTTCTCAGCGACTATCCGGAATTGGCGAATGTGCTGACGATGCCACGCGAACAGGGCGCGGTGGCTTCGCTGGCGGCCTATCAGCTGCAGGCGTTGCGCGACAAGAACGCCGAACTGGAACGCCGGCTCAGCGAGCTTACCGAGATCGCCGCCGAAAACGAACGCCTGATGCATCGCGTGCACGATCTCAATGTCGCGGTGCTGCGTGCCAATACACCGGCCATCGCTGCGCGCAGCGTGGTGGTGAAATTGCGCGAAGACTTTGCCACCGACCAGGTGCGTCTGGTGCTGTTCGGCAATCTCACGCTACCGCCCGCCGAATGGCTGCAGCAGGAACCGGGTGGCCGCGCAGGCATGCCTGAATTCGCGGATTTCCTCGCGCATCATGAACCTATTTCCGGACGCCTTTCGGCCGAGCGCCTGTATCGCCTGTTCGGTCAACACGCACCCGACATTCGTTCGGCGGCGGTGATGCCGCTGGGCGAATACGGTTTGCTGGCGATCGGCAGTCGCGATGCCGATCACTTCCAACCCGGCATGGGCACGATGTTCCTGAAGATGATTTCCGCGACCGTCACCGCATCGCTAGCGCGCATGCAGGACGGCGCCTGAGCCGCCGTGAACGCACAAGGCCAGATCGACGCGTGGCTCACACGGCTGGCCCATGAACGCCAATCATCGCCGCATACGATCGACGGTTATCGCCGCGATCTGACGAAACTGACAGCGTTTATGGAGAGGCAACAAATTGCCTCGTTCGACAAGCTCGATGCCCATCGCATGCGCGGTTTCATCGCGTCCGAACATCGCGCAGGTTTGTCGCCGAAGAGCTTGCAGCGCCTGCTTTCCTCATGCCGCAGCTTGTTTCGCCAACTCACACGCGAAGGATTGCTGGCGCACGATCCGCTGGCTGGCGTGCGCGGTCCCAAAGTGCATCGCAAGTTGCCGCAGGTGCTGGACGTCGATGAAGCAACGGCGCTCGTCGAAGGCGATGGTGATGACGCGCTCGGTGTGCGCGATCGCGCGATGCTCGAGCTTTTCTATTCGTCGGGCTTACGTCTTTCCGAATTGATCGGCTTGCGCTGGCTGGATCTGGATCTCGATGCCGGCGAAGTGCGTGTGTTGGGTAAGGGCCGCAAGACGCGCATCGTTCCGGTCGGTCGTCACGCCATCGCTGCGTTGCGTGCATTGGGTGAAGCAGAAGGCCGTGCGCCAGAGTCACCGGTTTTTCGTGGACGAAACGGCGCAGCGATCAGTCCGCGCACCGTACAGGCGCGCATGAAAACGCTGGCCATGCGTCAGGGTTTTGCCAAGCACGTGCATCCGCATTTGCTGCGTCACACGTTTGCCAGCCACATGCTGGAGTCGTCCGGCGATTTGCGCGCGGTGCAGGAGTTGCTCGGTCACGCCGACATCGCCACGACGCAGATCTATACCCATCTGGACTTTCAGCATCTGGCCAAGGTTTACGACGCCGCGCATCCGCGCGCGCGGCGCAAAGGCTGAAGATGCTCCGACACCGGCCCTGATCGGGCCCGCGGGCAGCCGACCCGCCGCCGAACGCCTTGGTTTCGGGCCCAACGGCCCCACCTTTGCGGACCAGGCATTCTTTCGGAGATTTCCATGGAATCGTTCCATGCCACCACCATCATCTCGGTGCGCCGCCAGGGCCGCGTCGTGATCGGCGGCGACGGTCAGGTCACGCTGGGCAATACGGTGATGAAGGCCAACGCCCGCAAAATCCGCCGTCTTGGCAAGGGTGACGTGCTGGCCGGTTTCGCCGGCGCCACCGCGGACGCTTTCACCCTGTTCGAGCTGTTCGAGCAGAAGCTGGACAAGCACGGCGGCAACCTCACCCGCGCCGCCGTCGAAATGGCGAAGGAATGGCGCACCGACCGCCGCCTTGGCCGGCTCGAAGCCATGCTCGCGGTCGCGGACAAAGAGGCATCGCTGCTCATCTCCGGCAATGGCGACGTGCTGGAACCCGAGCACGGCTTGATCGCCATCGGTTCCGGTGGCCCGTATGCGCAATCGGCGGCACTCGCGCTGATGGAGAACACCGATCTCGACGCGCGCGCCATTGTCGAACGCGCACTGAAGATTGCCGGCGACATCTGCATCTACACCAATCACAACACCACGATTGAAGAGCTGTAAGCGTCTTCAAAACCTACAAAAATGTCGTCATGCCGGCGTAGGCCGGCATCCAGTAACTGCAAAGGTGGTCGACACTGGATCCCGGCCTGCGCCGGGATGACGAAGTAAACCACTCTGTTTTTCCGGTGACCCTAATGTCCGAACTCACTCCTCGTGAAATCGTCAACGAACTCGACCGTTACATCATCGGCCAGCACGACGCCAAGCGCGCCGTTGCCATTGCGCTGCGCAATCGCTGGCGCCGCATGCAGCTGGACCCTTCGCTGCGCGAAGAAGTGACGCCGAAGAACATCTTGATGATCGGCCCGACCGGCGTCGGTAAAACCGAAATTGCGCGCCGTCTGGCGTCGCTGGCCAATGCGCCGTTCGTCAAGGTGGAAGCGACGAAATTCACCGAAGTGGGTTACGTCGGCAAAGACGTCGAATCCATCGTGCGCGACCTGGCCGATGTCGCTTACAAGCTCACGCGCGAGCAAGCGATGAAACGCGTGCGCACGCAGGCGGAAGATCGCGCGGAAGACCGCATTCTCGATGCGCTGTTGCCGCGCCGTCAGTCGCCGACCGACTGGAGTCACGATCCCGCGCCCGCATCATCGCTCGAAAGCGACACGCGCCAGAAACTGCGCAAGCAGCTGCGCGAAGGCGCGCTGGAAGATCGCGAGATCGAACTCGATGTCAGCATGAACGTCGGCGTGGAAATCATGTCGCCGCCCGGCATGGAAGAAATGGGTCAGCAGCTGCGCCAGATGTTCCAGAACATCGGCGGCGGCAAGACGCAGAAGCGCAAGCTGGCGATCAAGGCGGCGCGCCCATTGCTGATCGAAGAAGAAGCCGGCCGCCTGCTCAACGACGAGGAAATTCGCGCGCAGGCGATGGAAGCGGCTGAGCAGAACGGCATCGTCTTCATCGACGAGATCGACAAAGTCGCGCAGCGTTCCGAGTGGGGCGGTGCCGGCGTGAGCCGCGAGGGCGTGCAGCGCGACCTGCTGCCGCTGGTTGAAGGTTCCACCGTGTCCACCAAATACGGCCCGATCAAAACCGACCACATGTTGTTTATCGCCTCGGGTGCGTTCTCGCTGGCCAAGCCATCGGACCTGATCCCCGAGCTGCAAGGCCGCCTGCCGATTCGCGTGGAGCTGTCGGCGCTATCCGTGGACGACTTCAAGCGCATCCTGCGCGAGCCGCACAACGCGTTGACCAAGCAATACGTCGCCTTGTTGGGTACCGAGGGCGTGTCGCTCTCGTTCGACGAAACCGGCATCGACCGGTTGGCCGAGGTCGCTTACCAGGTGAACGAGCGGACCGAAAACATCGGCGCCCGCCGGCTTCACACGGTGATGGAGCGCCTTTTGGAGAAGATCTCCTACGAAGCTGCGGACAAATCCGGCGAAAACTATCTGATCAACGCCGAATATGTCGACAAAAACCTTGGCAGCCTGGTTAAGGACGAGGACCTGAGCCGTTATATCCTCTGACGGCGGGTGATTTCCACCAAGTTATTGTTATCTATGGATTATATTTCGGAGCAGTGGACGCTTATCAGGCTGTAAACATGAGGTCCGACCCCCTCTGGTAAAATATTGACCATGAGTAACGTTATTGAGTTGAAGACCACTGGCCAGCGTGCGCAGCTCCGCGAAGCGCAACAGAGTCAGCAGATGGTGCGTCTATGGCGCGGCGAATTGGAACACGGCAGCTTCTGCGGTTACGTGGGGAGTGTCGGCCGGGAATTTTTCCTGTTGTGGGTCGTCGGTGACGGCATTACCTACGACGGCATGTATGTGATGCGGCATCGCGACATCAGCGAGCTGGAAGCACCCGACAAGCATGCGGTCTTCATGGAGAAGGCGCTGACACTGAAGAACATGGTGCCGCGTCCGCCCCGTGCGTTCCCGCTCGACAACATCCGCGACGTGGTGCAAGCCGCCAGCGCGATGGCGCCGGTGATCGGTATCCATGTCGATAGCGAGGACGAAGCCGAGGTCTGCTACATCGGACGGCTCGTCAGCGTCGAGGAAGACGGTTTCAACATGCAGGAAATCACCCCGGATGGTGAATGGCTGCTTGAAGCATCGTTCTTCGGCTGGGACGAAGTGTCGACCGTGACGATGGAAGACGGTTACGCGCAATCGCTGCTCGCTGTGGCTGGCGCACCGCCGCCGCTTGTTCACGGCGATTCCGATGTAGGTCGGGCGCACTGAGTTGGATCAAAAAACCCGCCACATGGCGGGTTTTTTATTGATGCATCCACCCAAACCGAAAACGTCATTGCGTTACACAAGGCTATAACTTTCCTCACCGTCATCCCGGCGCAGGCCGGGATCCAGTTTTAATACGTCGTGCGCAGCACTCAATACAAATAGATTTCGTGTCCTTCGGACGCGTATTTCGACTGGATCCCGGCCTGCGCCGGGATGACGGTGAGGTTTTGACTAGCTTCATCTCTGAAACAAATTGCGCCGCGCCTCCTCATCCGTCCGCGCATCCAGCTTTCCTTTGATGTCATCGCCCATCGCATACGCGCGACGCGTGGCATCGCGTTCCTGGATGTGATGGAACCAGCGTTTCACATGCGGAAAGTCATCGAGGTTGATGCCTTGATTGGGATGCGACACCGTCCACGGATACGCCGCCATATCGGCAATGGTGTAGTCCTTGCCCGCGATGAAAGCGCGTCCATCCAGACGCTTGTCCAGCACACCGTAAAGACGACGCGTTTCGCGCTCATAACGCTCGATGGCGTAGGGAATTTTTTCCGGCGCATAGCGATTGAAGTGATGATTCTGCCCCAGCATCGGACCCAGACCACCAACCTGCCAGAACAACCACTCCATCACCGTGGTTCGCCCGCGCAAATCGCTGGGTAAGAAGCGGCCCGTCTTTTCGGCGAGATACTGAAGAATCGCGCCCGACTCGAAAACACTGATTGGCTCACCGCCGTCAGCTGGCGATTTGTCCACGATCGCGGGCATGCGATTGTTCGGCGCAATGCTCAGAAAGGCCGGTTCGAACTGTTCGCCCTTGCCGATGTTCACCGGTTTGATGGTGTAGGGCAGGCCGCTCTCTTCCAGAAACAACGTGATCTTGTGGCCATTCGGAGTCGGCCAATAGTGCAGTTCGATCATGAGAATCTCCAACGCGCAAACAACAAGCGTCGGGGTCGTGGCGAGTGGTTTCAAGGTCGCGTTTTCTTTCGCCAATCCGTTGTTTTGCCGACTCGCAGGCAAATACCTGCGTTCACACGATGTCGTCCCGGTAAACGGCAAGCTGCGTAGTTCGTTTCCTGCCATGCAGTCTCGACAGATGCCTCACTACGGTTCTATCGCCCGGAGAAATCCCATGAACACCTTCGCTTCGCGTTTTACCCTGCTCGCCCTCGTGCTGAGCGCCGTCAGCCTGGCATCTGTGACATTTGCCCAGGACAGTAGCTCTTCTACCGGTTCGAGCAGCGCGCCGCCTTCCGCTCAACCGATGCATCAAGCGCCCGATCCGCAAAAACAGGTCGCCCGTCTCACCAAGCGGCTTGGGCTGAGCGACGATCAATCGTCCAAGCTGCTGACGATTATTCAGAACAGGCAGCAGCAGATGAATGCCATTCGCGGAGACAGCTCGCTTTCGCAGCAAGATCGTCACAGCAAGATGCGTTCGCTTCAGCAAGACAGCGATTCGCAGATCAACGCTGTGCTGACTCCTGCACAGCAAACGCAGTATGCAAACATGAAGCAGATGCAGAAGCAGCGTATGCAGAATGGGCATGGCCAGGATTCCTCGTCGGGTGAATCCAGCGGCGGCTCGAGCAACGGCAACAACGGCGGCAACTGATCGCTCTCGCGATACGTACCGGTGCAACGCCGGTACGTATCGCTGCGATGACTATCGCGTCGAAGCGTCTGCGTTTACGCTCTGCAGAACACACACGTTCTTGCGAGAGCACCCATGACTCGTATCGTCGTCGTCGGCAGCATCAACATGGACCTTGTCACCGTGGCGCAGCGTTTTCCCGCGCCCGGTGAAACGCTGCTTGGCGAGCGCTTCTTATCGGTTCACGGCGGCAAGGGTGGCAATCAGGCTGTAGCGGCCGCGCGGCTGGGTGCCGAAGTTCACATGATCGGCGCCATTGGCGACGACAATTTCGGACAACCGCTGTGCGATGCACTGGCCGAAGAGGGCGTCCACGTCGAACACATCGCGCGTATCGAACATTGCAGCAGCGGTACCGCCTCCATCACCGTTTCCGGCGGCGAGAACCAGATCATCGTCGTACCTGGCGCGAATGCGCAATTAACGCCTTCGCATGTTCTCAAGGCAAAGGAACTCATTGCGCAAGCCGACGCCGTGCTCGTGCAAATGGAAATTCCGCTCGAAACGGTGGAAGCCACGTTGCGCGTCGCGCATCAGCAACATGTTCCCGTGATTCTCAACCCTGCACCGGCGCAGCGGCTTCCGCCGGAATGGCTGCAGCTCGCACGCTACATCACGCCAAACCAGCACGAGCTGGCGACCTTGCTTGGTGCCGATCCGTCCGAGGATTTTCGTACGCTGATGCGCCGCGCACCGTGCCCGGTCGTGCTGACACGCGGCGCCGAAGGCGCGTGGTTACGGGAGCGGGGCGAGCCGCAACATCAGCCAAGTTTCGGTGTGAAGGTTGTCGATAGCACCGGTGCGGGCGACACTTTTAACGGCGCATTCGCCGTCTTCCTGCACGAAGGTTTGGATGTCGCTGTGCGCAAGGCCTGCGCTGCAGCGGCACTTTCGGTCACGCAATTGGGTGCGCGTGCTGGCATGCCTTATCGCGCTGACGTTGAGGCGCTGCTAGCGCGTCAGTCGACCTGACTATTTGCCGATGCAGAACGAGCTGAAGATAGCGCCAAGCAAATCGTCGCTGGTGTAGGTGCCAGTGATTTCGCCCAATGCGTGCTGTGCTTGACGCAGCTCTTCGGCTGCGAGCTCGCCCGCGTGCGTGTCTGCGAGCACGCGCGCGGTGTGATCGAGGTGAGCGGAGACTTGCTCGAGCGCAAGCACATGGCGGCGGCGCGCACTGAATGCACCTTCTCCGCTGCCCGATCCGGCCAGTTGCTTTAAATGGTCACGCAATGCTTCGAGGCCGGTTTCTGTTTTCACCGAAAGCCATAACCAGCATGCGTCTGCTCGATTTTCGGCGCGAGCACGAGCACCGCCAAGATCGATCTTGTTGACGATGACGATGCGTTCCACCGACGACGGCAAATCGTTGAGCCACGCGAGATCACCGTCTGCGTGTTCGGCATCGGTGACGAGCATGACGACATCGGCACGTTCGCGTTCGCCGTGTGCACGACGTACGCCTTCGCGTTCGACCGGGTCATGCGTTTCGCGCAGTCCGGCGGTGTCGGCCAATTCAAGCGTGATGCCGTCAAGCTGGATGCTTTCGCGCAGCACGTCGCGCGTCGTTCCTGCGATGTCGGTAACAATGGCGCGTTCACTGCCCGCCAAGGCGTTTAGCAAACTGGATTTTCCTGTGTTAGGCCGACCGACAATCGCGACACGCAGACCGTCGTTGAGCCGGACACCGCGCTGCGCTTCACGCAGCAACTCGGCGAGATCAGCACGTAGCGCTGCCAGTTGTTGCGCAATCGCCGGATCGGCGAGGAAGTCGATTTCTTCTTCCGGAAAATCGATAGCGGCTTCGATGTGTACGCGCAGCGCAATCAACGCGTGCAGCAGCGCCGTCACTTTTCGCGAGAAAACACCGTCCATCGATTGCAGCGCGGCGCGCGCACCTGCATGCGAGCGCGCGGCGATCAGATCCGCAACGGCTTCAGCTTGTGCAAGATCGAGTTTGCCGTTGAGAAAAGCCCGTTCGGTGAATTCGCCAGGTCGCGCAAGCCGTGCGCCGAGTTCGCACACGCGTCGCAACAGCGTATCGAGTAACACCATGCTGCCGTGACCTTGCAGCTCGAGTACATGCTCGCCGGTGTAGGAGGCGGGTGCGGGGAAGTGCAGCAACAGCCCGCGATCAATCAACTGTCCATCGGCATCACGAAATGCCGCGAAGTGCGCGTGACGCGGCTTAGGCGGTTGCCCGATCAGCGCTTGCGCTATGGCAGGAACGCGCGGTCCGGAAACACGCACGATGCCAACGCCGGCCGCACCCGAAGCGCTGGCGATCGCGGCGATGGTCTCTTCATGGGGTGCGTGAGCGGTCATCGCGTATCAGCATAACCGCGACGGGCGGCACATAGCCGCCCGCGCATGAATCAGGCGGTAGCCTTGGCGGCGGCCGAGTCGTGGCGGCGCATCATCCACCATTGCTGCAGCAGACGGCACAGACCGTTCACGACGTAGTAGAGCACCAGGCCGGACGGGAAGAACAGGAAGATCACCGCGAACATCAGCGGCATGAACTTCATCATCTTCTGCTGGGTGGGATCCATGCCGGCCTGCGGCGGCATCAGCCACTGCTGCGCCAGCATGACGATGGTGTAGAGCACCGGCAGCACAAAGTACGGATCGGCGGCGGAAAGATCGTGGATCCAGCCGAAGAACGGCGCTTGGCGCAGTTCCACGCTATCGCGCAGCACGTAGTACAGACCGTAGAAGATCGGAATGGTGATCAGCAGCGGCAAGCAGCCAGCGGCCGGGTTCACCTTTTCCTTTTTGTACAGATCCATCATCGCCTGCTGCATCTTCTGGCGATCGTCACCGTAGCGTTCTTTCAGTGCATCCATGCGCGGTTTGAGCTTGCGCATCTTCGCAGCCGATTCGAACTGCGCGTTGGTGAACTTGAATGTGACGAGGTTGATCAGCAGCACCAGCAGAATGATCGACACGCCCCAGTTGTGCGTGATCTTGTCGAGCTGCGCCAGCACCCAATGCAAAGGCTCGGCAAAAATTTTGAGCATGCCGTAATCGATGGTCAGCTCAAGACCCGGAGCGATGGTCTGCAATTGATCCGGCAGCTTCGGACCCAGATACAGCTGGGCCGAACTGGTGGCTTGCTGACCCGCAGCGACACTGATTTGCGGACTCACCGTGCGAATGACGTAATGTGGTGCGGCACCGTTGTTGTCGACGATGGAGCTAGAAAACGTATCGGCTTCCTTCGTCGGCGGAATCCACACGCCGAGGAAGTACTGCTGCATCATGCCGACCCAGCCACCGGTCGCCTGGGCTTGCAACGGTTCTTTCTGGAATTTGTCGTACGCGAGCTTGTTGAATTTCTGCTCGGGGCTGTACCACACCGCGCCGAAGAAGCCGTAACGCGACTGATCGGAAATGCGCTCAAGGAAGTTGTGATACACCGGCACCGGGCGATCGACACGCTGCAGCTGGCGATACGCATTGCCATCCCACGTCTTACCGCTGCCGTTGTCGATCTGTTGATCGAGATCGATCACGTAGCTGCCACGATGCAGGGTGTAGCGCTTCACCACCTTGATGCCGGACGCGTCCGTCCAGATGAGATCGACGTTCAGCGCATCTTGGCCATCCGTCAACGCGTAACTGGTCTGCGCGACCTGGAACACGGCGCGATGATCCGGCGCCGCGCCGTCCGCGCTGACCAAACCGCTCTGCGCCGCGAAGTAGTCGCTCGCGTTGTCGTCAAGCAGACGAATCGGCGCAGGGTCCGGATTCTTTTTCGTGCGCGGCGTGACCGGATAATTGAGCAGCTCCGAACGCACGATGCTGCCACCGCGCGTGTCGATGGTCAGACGCAATACGTCGGTGGTCACCGTAATGAGTTGCGCAGCCGTGGCTGTGCCATCGGCACCGGTATTGGCGATGGTGGGTGTCGCACCGGATGCATTGCCGCTATCGCTGCTGACTGCCGCTGCCGTCGGTGTGCTGACCGGATGCGGTGCGTAATCCTGATCCCAGGCCTGCCAAAGCAGATAGGCCACGAAAAACAGGGCAATAACCAGCATGGGGCGCAATTGATTCATCGCGTAGCGATCCAGTGAAGGGCGCCGCGACGGCGGCCCGCATAAATGAAAAGGTGGGAGATCAGCACGCCATTGTGGAGGTGTCGCCGTCGCGCTTCAACGGCACGAGCTTGCGCCACAGGACATCGAGCTCGGCGAGCAGCTCCGGGCCGGGGACGCCAGCGGCCTGTTCGCGGGCCATCACCACCACATCGAAGGGAGGGAGTTGGGTGCGGACACGACGAAACGATTCGCGCAGCAGCCGTTTGATGCGGTTGCGCTCGACGGCACGCTTGGAAACCCGTTTGGAAACAGCCAGCCCAAGGCGGGCGTGGCCGAGGTCGTTCTGCTGGTAGCGCACAGAAAAACAGCGGCCGCCGAGGCGGCCGCTGGCTTGTCGCAAGACGGCGAAGTCACCGGCTCGGCGAATCCGCGTCTCGCGCGGCAGGCCGGCGGGACCCATATGCGCGAGGCTTATGGGATCAGGCGCTTGCGGCCCTTGGCACGACGTGCATTCAGAATCTTGCGACCGTCGGCTGTGGCCATGCGGGCACGAAAGCCGTGGGTGCGGGCGCGCTTGAGCTTGCTGGGCTGGAAGGTCCGCTTCATGGCTTCCTCCTAATTAATGGGTGAAAAGACTTGGAATTATGCGGAATGATCCCGGTTCGTGTCAAATAGCACTTTGGCGGCTACTTGTGGATATCCATGTGGATAGTTGACGAGTAGGTGCTGCTAGACTTCCCGGTCCACCCCGCGCGAACGCGCATTTGCTGTGGCTGAAAAGTATTCATGAGTGATCTGTGGCGGCGCTGTCTGGAGCGTCTTGAAGGTGAGTTGAGCGCCGAAGACCTGCATACGTGGCTGATGCCGCTGCAGGCCCGCGATGACGCGGACGGCTTACAGCTTTTCGCACCTAACCCCTACACACTGGAAGCGGTCCGCGATCGTTACCTGGGGAAGATCGAGACGGTTCTGGCGTTACTTACAGGTCACGCACTCTCCGTTCGTCTGGAAGTGGGCTCAAGCGCTGCAGCGGTCACCAACGGTCACCGTCCGACGGCGGCCGCGCCTGCACGCGCGGTAACGGCACCGGAACCGGCCGCGCCGAACTTTACGCACAACCTGGACCCGCACTACACCTTCGAAACCTTTGTCGAAGGCAAGTCCAACCAACTGGGCAAAGCCGCGGCAATGCAGGTCGCGCAAAATCCCGGCCGCGCTTACAACCCGTTGCTGTTATATGGCGGCACCGGTCTGGGCAAAACCCACTTGATGCACGCTGCCGGCAACTTGATGCGCGAGCACAACCCGCATTGCAAAGTGCTCTATCTGCGTTCCGAACAATTCGTCGGTTCGATGATCGAAGCGTTGCGCACGAAAAGCATGGATGAATTCAAGCGCCGCTTCCGTTCGGTGGATGCGCTGCTGATCGACGATATCCAGTTTTTCGCGGGAAAAGACACGACTCAGGAAGAATTCTTCCACACGTTCAATGCGCTGTTCGAGTCCAAGCAACAGATCATTCTCACCTGCGATCGCTACCCCAAAGAAGTGGACAAACTCGAGCCGCGCTTGAAATCGCGTCTTGGTTGGGGCTTGTCGGTGGCGATCGAGCCGCCGGATTTCGAAACGCGTGCAGCGATCTTGCTGGCCAAGGCGCACGAGAAGGGCGTGGCGGTGAGCGAAAACGTGGCGATGCTTTTGGCCAAGCGCATTCGCTCGAACGTGCGCGATCTGGAAGGGGCACTCAACACACTCGCCGCGCGTGCCAACTTCTACGGCAAGCCGATCACTACGGAATTTGCCGAAGAGACCTTACGCGATTTGCTGGCCACGCATGCGCAGGCCGTTACGGTGCCGAACATCCAGAAGATCGTGGCCGAATATTTCGGCGTGCGTCTGCAGGATCTTCTTTCCAAGCGGCGCGTGCGTTCGCTGGCCCGGCCACGGCAGATGGCGATGGCGCTGTCGAAGGAACTGACCGAGCACAGCCTTCCGGAAATCGGCGAGGCATTTGGCGGCCGCGACCATACCACGGTGCTGCACGCCTGCCGAACCATCCGCAAGTTGTCCGAGACCGACACACGCATGCGCCAGGATTGGGAACAGCTTATCCGCACGTTGACGGGTTGATCGAGCTCATTGAATAAGCGCTTGAAAACCGGCAGGGTATCCTGTGGATAATATGGTGATGCTTTGAGGCTCCAAAGTTATCCACCGCCGACGCACAGGCGGCGGGTGTTTCCGAGCACAAGGGAATTTTACTTAACTAATTGTTTTTGATGGATAATTTTCGGTTATCAAGTTATCCACCGGCCCTGCTACAACCACCACTCTTCTTTTAAAAACAGAACTGCAGGATAGGGAAAGCACACACATGCAATTCAGCATCCAACGAGAAGCTCTGCTTAAACCCTTGCAGCAGGTCGTCGGAGTGGTCGAACGTCGCCAGACGTTGCCTGTATTAGCCAATCTCCTGGTGAAAGTGGCCGACGGCAAACTCTCCTTCACCGGCACGGATCTGGAAGTGGAGATGGTGGCGTCCACGGATGCCGACAAACTTGTCGACGGGGAAACAACCATTCCCGCGCGCAAGCTTTTCGACATCGTTCGCGCACTGCCTGATGGTGCAAAGATCGAGCTGAAGCAGAACGGCGATCGCGTTGCATTGAACGCGGGCCGTAGCCGTTTCACGCTCGCGACTTTGCCTGCCACGGAATTTCCGACCATCGATGAAATCGAACTCGTCGAACGCGTAAGTCTTCCGGAAGAAGTGTTGCGCGATCTGATGGAGCGTACGGCGTTCGCGATGGCCAATCAGGACGTGCGTTACTACCTCAACGGCATGTTGCTAGATCTGCAGGAACACGCACTGCGTTGCGTTGCGACCGACGGTCATCGCCTTGCTTTGAAAGAAACGCATCTGGATAGCAAAGTGACAGCGCGTCGCCAGATCATCATTCCGCGCAAAGGCGTGAATGAGCTGGTTGGTTTGCTTGAATCGGGCGAAGGTACGGTCGAGCTTGAATTTGGGCGCAATCACTTGCGCGTTCGTCGCGGACAAGTGGTTTTCACGTCGAAATTGATCGATGGCCGTTTTCCTGATTACGAAGCGGTCATTCCGCTCGGTGCAGACAAGCGCGCGACGCTGGATCGCGAAGTTCTGCGCGGCGCATTGCAGCGCGCAGCGATTCTTTCGAATGAGAAGTACCGTGGCGTAAAGCTGGAATTCTCACCGGGCAAGCTGCGCATCGTTGCGCACAATCCCGAACAGGAAGAAGCCGTCGAAGAAGTTGAAGCAGAGACCGGTGTTTCTGATCTGACAGTGGGCTTCAATGTCGGTTATCTGCTTGACGCCTTGGCCGCCTTGCGCGGCGACAAGGCGCGGTTGAGCTTGCGTGATGCTCAGTCGAGCTGCTTGGTGCAGGAAGACGATAACGAGCAGTCGCGGCACGTGATCATGCCGTTGCGTCTCTGATCGTACGCATGGATTCCATTCTTTTCGCACTGACTTGTTCAAACGCCGGAGCCCTAAGCTCCGGCGTTCTTGTTTTCGAGATCTGATCACATGAGGCTGGAACGTTTGCAGCTTCAGGGGCTGCGGTGCATCGCCGATGCCAGCGCCGATCTGGACGCGGGCTTCAATATCTTCGTGGGAGCTAATGGTGCGGGGAAAACCTCCGTGCTTGAGGCGGCGTTTCTGCTTTCTCATGGGCGTTCCTTCAGAAGCGGTGCCAGGGACGTCCTCTTGCAGCGCGGTGCACCAGGCTTGAGCATTTTTTCAACCGTGCGCCACGATAACGGTGATCTTGCCCGGCTTGGCCTGGGTCGAGCAGGGGCTTCCCGCTGGGACGCCCGCCTCAATGGCGAGGACGTACCTATAGGGCAACTCATTCGAGAGTGCGCTGTTGTCTGTTTCGAGCCGGGTTCTCATGCGCTGATCGCGGGAGCGGCGGAAGAGCGTCGCCGGTACCTGGACTGGGGAGTGTTCCACGTGGAACAGGAATTCCTCCCCACGTGGCGTCGCTATCAAAGAGCGCTGAAGCAGCGGAATAGCCTCTTGCGGACAGATGCGTCTCTTGACGACGGATTGTACGGACCGTGGGAACAGGAGCTTGGCCGTAGCGGCTCTCTTATCGACGCGTGGCGCCGCAGATATCTTGAGGCATTGGTGCCCAACCTGCGAAACGAGGCGGCCCGGCTGATTCCAGAACTCGGTCAGGTCGATCTGCGCTATCGCTCGGGTTGGCCTGAAGGCGAGGATCTGTCCGCAACGCTCGCTTCTCAACGGGGCCGCGACCAGGGCAGAGGTCACACCACGGCTGGCGTCCACCGGGGCGACTGGTCCTTGTCGTTCGAACACGCGCCGCAGCGCGAGCACCTGTCTCGCGGCCAGGAGAAGCTGGTCGCCCTCGCATGCTTGTTAGCCCAGGCTCGGGTCGATGCAGCGCATCGCGGTGAATGGCCGATCATTTGCCTGGACGACCTCGCTTCCGAGCTCGATCTAGCCCATCAGACCGCCGTGCTGGATAGCCTTCTGGAGGCTCCAGCGCAGGTGTTGGTGACTGGGACAGAGATTCCGCGGGCCCTCCAGGGGTCGTCAGTAAAAGTGTTCCACGTGGAACAGGGTCAACTGTCGCCCCTGCTATAATCGGAAGGTTGCATCAAGCCCGGCCACTATGGCGCCGTACCGGGCGGTTCTTTGGCGCCGGGAAACGGTTATTGCATGAACGCATCTTACGATTCGAACAGCATCAAGGTACTCAAAGGTCTGGAAGCGGTGCGCAAGCGCCCAGGCATGTACATCGGCGATACCGATGACGGCACTGGCCTTCACCACATGGTGTTCGAGGTCGTTGATAACTCCATCGACGAAGCCCTGGCGGGTTATTGCGACCATGTCATCGTGACGATCCGCGACGATGGTTCGGTCAGCGTCGTCGACAATGGCCGTGGCATCCCGGTCGACACGCATCCGGAAGAGGGACGTTCCACGGCCGAAGTCGTGATGACGGTCCTGCACGCCGGCGGCAAGTTCGACGCGAACTCCTACAAGGTTTCCGGCGGTCTGCACGGCGTGGGCGTTTCGGTGGTCAACGCGCTCAGCGAACATCTCTGGCTAACGATTTATCGCGATGGCCAGGAATATCAGCAGGAATACGCACACGGTGAGCCGCTGTATCCAGTGAAAGCAGTCGGCCCATCCGATAAACGCGGCACCACGGTGCGTTTCCAGCCCAGCCCGCAAACCTTCACCCACATCGAATTCCACTACGACATCCTGGCCAAACGCCTGCGCGAACTGGCCTTCCTCAATTCCGGCGTCACGATCGATCTTTACGACGAACGCGGGGAAGGGCGTCACGATACGTTTGCCTACGAGGGCGGTATCCGTTCCTTCGTGCAGCATCTGGCGCAGCTGAAAACCGCACTGCACCCGAATGTCATCAGCCTCAGCGCGCAACAGGACGGCATCACCGTCGAGTTGGCGATGCAGTGGACCGACTCCTACCAGGAGACGATGTTCTGCTTCACCAACAACATTCCACAGCGCGACGGCGGCACCCATCTGACGGGTTTTCGTGCCGCGCTGACACGCGCCTTGCAGGCCTATATCGAAAAGGAAGGTCTGGCCAAGACCGCGAAAGTCACGCTTTCCGGCGATGACATGCGCGAAGGCCTGATCGCCGTGCTCTCGGTGAAGGTGCCCGATCCGAAGTTCTCCTCGCAGACCAAAGACAAGCTCGTCTCGTCCGAAGTGAAAACGGTAGTCGAGCAGGTCGTCTACGAAAAGCTCGGCGAGTTCCTGCTGGAACATCCGATTGAAGCCCGCGCGATCGCGTCGAAGGTTGTCGACGCCGCGCGCGCCCGCGAAGCGGCCCGCAAAGCCCGTGAAATGACACGCCGCAAGGGCGCGCTCGACATCGCCGGTTTGCCGGGCAAACTGGCCGATTGCCAGGAAAAAGATCCGTCGCTGTGCGAACTGTTCCTGGTCGAGGGTGACTCCGCAGGTGGTTCGGCCAAGCAGGGCCGCAACCGCAAGACGCAGGCGGTGCTGCCGTTGAAGGGCAAGATTCTCAACGTGGAGAAGGCACGCTTCGACAAGATGCTTTCGTCGGCGGAAGTCGGCACGCTCATCACCGCCTTGGGCACCGGTATCGGCAAAGAGGATTACAACCCGGACAAGCTGCGCTATCACCGCATCATCATCATGACCGACGCGGACGTGGATGGCTCGCACATCCGCACGCTGCTACTCACGTTCTTCTACCGTCAGATGCCGGAGCTGATCGAGCGCGGCCATGTGTACATCGGCTTGCCGCCGCTCTACAAACTCAAGCAGGGCAAGCAAGAGCTTTATCTCAAGGACGATGCAGCGCTCAACGCATATCTGATTTCCAGCGCCGTCGACAACGCAGAACTGACATACACACCGGCCGCGCCGGCCATCAGCGGTGAAGCGCTGGAAAAACTGCTGCGCGATTACCAGACGGCGATGGATCAGATCGAACGCCTGGGTCACCGCTTCGATGCGAATGTGCTGACCGCGATGCTCGAACATCCGCCGATCGAAGCGCGCCATTGGCAAGACGCAGGCGCCATGCAGACCTGGCTCGACGGCCTCGCGCTGAACCTTGCAAGCAGCGGTCTTGGCAAGCCGCGTTATCGACTTGCCTTGCGTCCGGCGCATGGCGAGCAGCCGGCGGCCGTTGAAGTGATCCGCGACCAGCACGGTTTGAATCACACCTGGTTGTTACCGCAGCCGTTCTTCAGCAGCTCCGAATTCCGCCCGATTCTCAACATCAGCCAACAGTTGGCGGGGATGATTCAGAGCGATGCCGTCGTACGTCGCGGCAACGCATCGCGCGGTGTCGTGCGATTCGCCGATGTGCGCACCTGGTTGCTCGATGAAGCCAAGAAGGGCCGCACCATTCAGCGCTTCAAGGGCTTGGGTGAAATGAATCCGGAACAGTTGTGGGAAACCACCGTGAATCCGGATACTCGTCGCATGCTGCAGGTCGGTGTCGAAGACGCGATCGCTGCCGATCAGATGTTCTCGATGCTGATGGGTGAGGCGGTCGAACCGCGTCGCGACTTCATCGAAGCCAACGCTCTTAAAGTCGCCAACCTGGACATCTGAATTAAAGCACTGCGTGGAACGTGTTTTCCGCGCAGTGCGCAACCGCTTGCATTAATGCATTAGCACACACATACACGACCGTTTTCCCGAAAGCGGTACATAAAGAAACGCATTACGTACCGAGTCTGCGAAAAAAATGCGGACGAGTATGGTGAAAATGTCATAAGCCTTTGATTTGGCTATGCCTTTTATGTCGCAGTGCGACTTGTTATCGAAGCACTCACCAGCTACTCTCAGTGATCCCCCGCACTACTTTGTGCGTTTACACCGACTCCTTTTTCACTTTGAGGAACGCCATGAAACACGCTTCCCTGAAGATGCTTGCCGGCGCAGCATTTGCGTTGATTGTGGCGAGCACTCCTGCGCTAGCGAGCAGCGACTCGTCAAAAGACCAGCAAGCGGCGCCGCTCTATCCCAATGCGACGCGCACTTCACCGAAGCCTGATCTGACTGACTCGAAAGACCAGAAGGCGCTGAAAGACGGCCTCGATGCGGCTAACGCCGGTGACGTGGCCAAGGCGACACAACTTCTTCAACCCGTCGTTGATACGAGCAAGAGCAAGTACGCGCAAGCCAAGGCACTTGAAGGTCTTGCCGTAGTGCATGCGAAGAACAAAGATTTGAAGCCGGCCATTGAGATGCTGCAGCGTGCTGTCGCTTTGAACTCGTTGCCGAATGACGACTACTTCTTGCTGCAGTTGCAGCTCGCCAACTACTACTTAGTTGATCAGCAATTCCAGCCCGCGATCGACACGCTGGAAAAATGGCGCACCGATGGCCGCGCCGATACGGCAGAATCCCACGGCTGGGAAGGCGAAGCGTATCTGGAATTGAAGCAATATCCGCAGGCGATCACGCAGCTCAAGCAAGCGCAGTCGATGACGGATAAGCCCGACCCGAACTGGAACGAAGCGTTGCTGCAGGCCTACAACGATTCCGGCCAAAAAGATCTCGCTGCGCAAGTTGCGCAGAAGCAGATGGCAGCCAACGCCAGCGATCCGGTCGCCTTCGAGAACAGCGTGAACCTGCTCGTGCAGACGCAGAAATACGACGAAGCACAGCAGCTGCTCGAGAAGGGTCGTTCGCAGGGCTTGCTCAAAGATCAGCAAGAGTACGTCATGCTGGCCAAGCTCTACATGATCCATGGTCAGAGCGCGGACGATCCGAAGGCCGATTCCGATAAAGCGACCGCCGTGCTGCAGGAAGGCATGAGCAAAGGCGTCGTGCCATCGAACTCGGAGAACAACGAGTTGCTGGGCGATGCGGCATTCAACGGCGGCGATTTCGCCGCTGCAGAAGCCGCATACAAGAAAGCGCTGCCCGATGCGAAGACTGGCGACGTCTATGTGAAGGCCGGTCTTGCGATGCTCGAACAGAACGACTTTGCCGGCGCCAAGACGACTATCCAGCAAGGCATCGACAAAGGTGTGCAGCACAAGGGCAGGGCTTACATGGACCTCGCCAATGCGAACATCGGCCTCAAGAACAAGGTGGCTGCTGTCGATGCTGTGATGGACGCTCAGAAGGATCCGGAAACGGCAGCGCAGGCGAAAGCGTGGCTGCAGAAAGCCGGTGTTGGTAATTAATTGAAGGACGCGTGACGTTCGTGTGTTCACTTGGCCTTATGGACGTCCATAAGACCGCCATGGAAACGCTATACAAACGCCATGTGCTGTTGTACCGTTGGACTTTTCCCGCATTGTCCAGTGGCAAATGTCACCCTTTTGGGAACGGCTTTGCCGCTGGTTGCTGCGACCACGTCTATTCCGATTGACTAGCTCCTGATTGAAAGCGACAGATGGCCTCAAGTAACGAAGATACCGGCGTCAAGCCGTTCAGTTGGGGGCGCACATGGGCGCTGGCTGTTGCCATCGCGCTGCATGCGTTTGCTTTCCTGATACTGATCGCGCCTATGGCGCCACCTAAATCGGTGGAAGTTCAGAAAGACAAGATCGTGCAGGTGAACTTCCAAGAACCGCCACCACCACCACCACCACCACCGCCGCCGCCACCGGAACCGCCGAAGCAGCCGCCGCCGAAGATCGTCCAACAGGTGATCCCGCCGCCGACTCCGCCTCCGCCGGCTCCGCCACCGGCAGTGGAAGAGCAATCGACCAATGCTGTGGCATCGCCACCGCCTGCGCCGCCGGCACCGCCGGCGCCGCCGGCTGATATCGCAGCGGGTCAGGACATCAGCTACAACAGCCGCATGCAGCCGAAGTATCCGCCACAGGCTATCCGCCAGCGGCACGAAGGCACGGTAACGCTGTTGATCCTGGTGGCTGTCGATGGCACGCCAAAGGACATCAAGGTCGATCAGTCCAGTGGTTTCCGCGAGCTTGATCGCGCGGCAATTGAAGCGGCACAAAAGTGGCGTTTCAATCCGGAAATGAAAAAAGGTCAAAAGGTTGAAGGTTACGTACGCGTACCCGTCAACTTCAATCTCAATCAGCTGTAATACCTATTACAGTTACAGTTCACGCCTGACTTCCAAGGGTAGCGTTTATGTTCCAACAGACTCCTGCTCCGTCCGATGCCGCTCCCTCGCTGGGTGGCAACGCCAACGCGATGGCCATGCAACAAATGGGTTTCCACGACCTGCTCAAGAATTTCGATCCCCTGGGCTGGATTGTTTTCGTGGTTCTCGTTGTTATGTCCTTTGCTTCCTGGTACTTCATCATTGCCAACGCCATTCGTAACTCGATGGTGCGTGGTCGCGCCGATGGCGTGATCAACGGCTTCTGGTCCAACAACTCCACGCAGGATGCCATCCGCGAGCTGGAAGCCCAGCCCAAGGGTGAACCATTCTCGAAGATTGCTCTGGATGCAGCGTCCGCCGTTGCTCACCATCAGCAAGCTGCTGCTGCCGCTGCTGGCGGTGGTCGCCTTGCCGAATCGCTGAGCCGCTCGGAATTCATCGACCGCGCTCTGCGTCAGGCCGTCGCTCGCGAAAGCCTGCGTCTGGAAGGCGGCATGACCCTGCTTGCAACGGTCGGTTCGTCCGCACCGTTCATCGGTCTGCTTGGTACGGTGTGGGGCATCTATCACGCCCTGATCCGCATCGCCGCATCCGGTAACGCTTCGATGGAAGCGGTGGCCGGTCCGGTGGGTGAAGCTCTGATCATGACCGCCTTCGGTCTGTTCACCGCTATCCCGGCCGTGCTTGCCTACAACTTCTTTACCCGCTCGAACCGCCTCACGTACGCCCGCTTCGACGAATTCGCGCACGACCTGCACGACTTCTTCGCTACCGGCGCGCGCGTTGAAGGCACCGCTCCGACGCAGAAGTGAGGGATTGACCCATGGCGATGAGCTCCGGAAACGAATCCGGCTCGCCGATGTCGGAAATCAACGTCACACCGCTGGTTGACGTGATGCTGGTGCTGTTGATCATCTTCATGATCACAGCACCACTGATGTCGCACCGGATTACGGTGAAGCTGCCGACGGCTAATCCGAAAACAACGGATCAGCCCACGCCGGTTCCGCCGATCGATCTGGCCATCAAGGACGATGGCAGCATGTTCCTCAACGATGACCAGAACGCCATCTCCGATGTCGAACTGAAGTCGAAGTTCGCGGTGTACGCGGCGATGTCGCCGCAACCCGAGCTACAGATCCGTGCCGCTAAGGACACGGAGTTCAAGACTGTTCGTAAGGTCCTCGGTGATGCGAAGGATTCGGGAATGGTCCATGTCGGTTTCATGACGACCGGCAAGGAGTGACGAGCCATGGCATTTAGTACCGGAAGTGGCAAAGGCCCGATGGCGGACATCAACGTCACGCCACTGGTCGACGTGATGTTGGTGCTGTTGATCATCTTCATGATCACGGCACCGATCATGACCCACAAAATCAAGATCGATCTGCCTCAGCCCAATCCGAATGTGATTCCGCCGACCAATCCGCCGGATCCCATTCACCTGAAGATCGATCAGTCTGGCGCTTACTACTGGAATGACACTCCGGTGGATGAGTCCGCGTTGAAGGAGCAGATCCACGTGATTTCGCTCAAGTCGGATGCAGAGCAAAACGAACTGCAGATTGACGCGGCGGACGCAGTGCCTTATCAGGACGTGGCGCGAGTTCTGGCTGATGCCAAGAGCTACGGCCTGACAAAGATCAGCTTTATGGATAGTAGTAGTCAGTAATTCCTGCGATTGAACCTGAGCAATTCAATTGCAGCTAGCGCTACCCGCAAAAACCCCCGCGAAAGCGGGGGTTTTTGTTTGTACGTTTTGATGTCCGATTTCGCCGCTTGAGCGAATAGCCGTCTATACGGCCAGTCTTATCGAAGTATCTGAAGATATTTGCGCACGGTTGTACTGAGCCCTTCGTAAAGCGCCTCACCGATCAGCGCATGACCGATCGACACTTCGGCAAGACCGGGAATGGCAACGCGGAACGTTCCAAGATTCGCCTGACTCAAATCGTGCCCAGCATTAACGGCCAGACCGGCCTGTTGCGCGCGGCGCGCCGTGTCGACGCACAATGCCAGCTGTTCACCAGCGTCGCCTTCCTCAAAGGCCTGAGCATAAGGACCGGTATAAATTTCAACGCGTTCTACGCCAATCGCGATAGCGTGTTCAAAACCTTGCGCGCCCGGATCAACAAAAAGGCTCACACGGCAGCCCAGATCACGTAGTTCCGCAACCAGTGGCCGCAACTGGTCGGTATCGTTCGCCAGGTCAAAGCCGTGGTCGGACGTTATTTGCCCATCGCTGTCCGGCACCAGAGTGACCTGCGTGGGCCGCACTTCGCGAGCTAGCGCAATCAAACCCGGATACGCACCGCGTGCCGGGGCAAACGGATTGCCCTCTATGTTGTATTCCACGCGGCCGCGCAACAATGCCGCCAAGGTACGCACATCGTCGGGACGTACATGACGCATGTCCGGACGCGGATGAACGGTGATGCCGCCGCAACCCGCTTCGATGCACGTGATAGCGGCGCGAGACATATCGGGTTCGTCGCCACCGCGGGAGTTGCGCAGCACGGCGATCTTGTTGAGATTGACGCTGAGCAGGGTCATGGATGAAAGAAAAACTATCGTGGACCGCACACAGTGCGCCGATCAGCGCGCCTCGGCAAGTGTCCACACGGCGATGGTGCGTGAAGGACCGCGCCAGGCCAGACTGGCCACATGCTGTGCATCGGTGTCCAGCGCGTGCAATTGCCACTGCGCTGCGTCCTCCCCGTCCAGCCATAGCACTTGCGCCGGCGCTGGCGGAACGGAAATACAAAATCGCTGCAAGCCGAAGGCGATACCCCGACCCAGTGCCTTGACGACGGCTTCTTTACCCGTCCATAACTGCACAAACGCACGCTCGCGCTGCGAATCATCCAATGCCGTCAACGCGGCGGTTTCCCTGGGATGAAAAAAACGTTCCGCAATGTCCAGAGCACGCGGCCGCGCATGAAAACGTTCTATATCGATACCGGGCATGATGCCGCGCGCGATAGCAATGAGAGCTTTGCCTCCACTGTGCGACCAGTTGAATTGCAACAGCGAATTCCATGGCGTGGCGAGTTCGGGCCGTCCGTGCTCGTCGTCGTGCAGGATCACGTCCTCTGCCGGCAAACCGAGATAAACACCCAGCAGCGCCTTTAATGGTTCGCGTCGCAGTTCTCTCCGATAGTCGAGCAGCCAAACGTGGATGACGTCGTTGTCCAAACAAGCGGCAATGCCGGCGACATCCTGGCCAAGAGTTGTTCGCATGAATGCATGCTGCCGGATCGCCGCTGCCCAATACAAGCGCAGCGACGGTGCTCGTGTATCGATGATCAGCGAATCAGCCGTTCATCCACCAGGTTCTTCACGACGCCAGGATCGGCAAGCGTGGAAATATCGCCGAGTTGATCGGGCTGGTTCTCGCCGATCTTGCGCAAGATGCGGCGCATGATCTTGCCCGATCGCGTCTTCGGCAAGCCTGGCGCCCACTGAATGTAGTCCGGCGTGGCGATCGGACCGATTTCCTTGCGCACCCAAGCCACCAACTCTTTGCGCAACTCCTCGCTGCCCTGCTCGCCCGCCACCAGGGTGACATAGGCATAAATGCCTTGACCCTTGATCTCGTGCGGACAGCCAACGACCGCGGCTTCGGCCACTTTCGGATGCGATACCAGCGCGCTTTCAACCTCCGCCGTACCGATGCGGTGACCCGACACATTGATCACGTCATCGACGCGACCGGTGATCCAGTAGTAGCCGTCTTCGTCACGGCGCACACCGTCACCGGTGAAATAGTTGCCGGGATACGCTTTGAAATACGTATCGATAAAGCGTTCGTGATCGCCATACACGGTACGCATCTGGCCAGGCCAGGAATCGGTAATCAGCAGATTGCCTTCGCAGGCGCCTTCGAGCACCGCGCCGCCGGCATCGACTACCGCGGGTTTCACGCCAAAGAACGGTAACGTTGCGGAGCCGGGTTTGGTAGCAATCGCGCCGGCGAGCGGCGTGATCAGAATGCCGCCGGTTTCCGTCTGCCACCACGTATCGACGATCGGGCAGCGGTTGTCGCCCACCACGCGGTAGTACCACTCCCACGCTTCCGGATTGATCGGCTCACCCACCGAACCCAGCAATCGCAAACTGGCGCGCGAGCATTTCTTGACCGGGCCCTCGCCTTCACGCATCAGCGCGCGGATGGCGGTCGGCGCGGTGTAGAACAACGACACCTTGTGCTTGTCTACGACCTGCCAAAAGCGGCTGAAATCCGGGTAATTCGGCACCCCATCGAACATCACCGTGGTTGCGCCGTTGGCGAGCGGACCATAGACGACATAACTGTGTCCGGTGACCCAGCCCACGTCGGCGGTGCACCAATAAACGTCGTCCTCGCGCAGATCGAACACAAGCTCGTGCGTAAGGCTCGCGTACACCAGATAACCGCCAGACGTATGCAAAACACCCTTCGGTTTGCCCGTAGAGCCGGAGGTGTAAAGGATGAACAGGGGATGTTCCGCCTCCAGTGGCTCGGCGGGACAATCTGCGGATTGGCCTTCCATCAACACGTGGTAGTAGCGATCCCGCGGCGACTGCATCGGCACTGCCGCGCCCGTGCGGCGCACGACAACGACCGTTTCGACACTGTTCGTACCAGGCCGCTCAAGCGCGGCATCGACGTTCGCCTTCAGCGGAATCTTCTTGCCGCCACGTACGCCTTCATCGGCAGTCACAACAAGTTTCGCTGTGGAGTCGGCAATGCGGCCGGCCAGCGAGTCCGGTGAGAAGCCGCCAAAGACGACCGAATGAATCGCACCGATGCGCGCGCACGCGAGCATGGCGATCGCGGCCTCGGGAATCATCGGCATGTAGATCGCAACGCGATCGCCCTTCACGACACCAAGGTGCTTCAGAGTGTTCGCGAACTTGCACACCTCGGCATGCAACTCCTTATACGTAATACGGCGCGAATCGGCAGGATCGTCACCTTCGAAAATGATCGCCGTCTTGTCGCCGCGTGTCGCCAGATGCCGATCGAGGCAGTTGGCTGAAACATTGAGCTTGCCGTCGTCGTACCAGCGAATGTGCAGGTTCTTCGGATCGAAGGAGACGTCGCGAATCTTCGTGGGCTTGGTAGCCCATTCCAGCCTCTCGGCCATGCGGCCCCAGAAACCCTCGGGATCTTTTACCGACTCCGCATAAAGACGCTCATAGTCCTCTTTGCGCACACGCGCCTTCGCTGCAAATGCAGGATCGACCGGATAGACCTTTGACATGCTTGCCTCCTGCTCACCGGTCCACCGGGAGCGCAATCAGTTGGACACTCCATGACACCTACGCGCCAGTGTCACCCGTTCGAGTGTAGCGTTTAGGTGGCTAAACCGCCAAAAGTTGCATTGCAGCATTATTGTTGTTCTGACGACTTCGACCGAGCCACTTGTTCACGGATCAGATCGGGGTGTAGCTCGGGTTGCGCGTTAGCGTCGATGCGCGCTTGCGCAAATGCCAACGCCGTTGCCATGGCGCCGACAACGCCAAAGAACAACCAGAGTGCCATCGCGCCGGGTCCATGTCGAGTAAAGCAGAGCAACCATGAAAACAGCGTCGCGAGCAGTAATAACCAGCGCATAACAGTCCCCACCGCATGGCATCGTCAAGGACGCCATCATAGCGCTGCAAGGCGTCGCGAATTGGGACACCGTCCCAGCGCCCGAGACGGTGTACGCCTAAGATGGGCCATCGATCAGGGACGTTGGAGAGGCGGGACGATGGTTGACCACAACGCGCCCAAACCGCTGGCTACCGGACTGCGTATGGCCTGGCTCAATGCCACCGACTGGGTGGCCATTGCGCTGGATCACTGCAAGCCCATCCGCGTCTCATTGCTGATTCTGGCCTTCTCCACCATCGTCATTACGAATGTGGATCAGGCTGCAGAATTATTTCTGATCGCGATGTGGGCGGACCCCAGCGAAATCCGCTATGTGTCCTTGCTGATCACCAGCGCGCTGGCCGGCCTTGCCGTCTGGTACGCGGCATACAACGCGTATCGATTGACCTATCCACGGTGGCCCGCGCTGCAGGACCCGCGCGCGGCGCCATTGCGCCGTTGGTTGCCGCGCGTATTGGGCATCATCGTTCCACTGCTGGTGTTGTTCGGCTATGTGGCTGCGTTGCGCGGCACGCCACACGCGACGTGCACAACGGCCGCACAGTGTCATCGCCGCGATTGGCGAACCGCAGGGTTGTTGATCGAAGCGGCCGCGCTGATCGTGTTTTTCATCGGTCCGCAGCAATTGAAGGCGCGGCTGTTCGGTCCGCGCAAAGCTGCCGCACAAAGCCATGTCGCCGAGCAGCGCGTTCAATCCATCACGGTGCTTGGAACCTTGCCGTTGAGCATCTTTCTCGCGGTGTTGATCTTGAACGTGCTGATCACGGCGCTGGTCGTTGTGCAACCACGCCAATTCGATGGAATGGGTTCGCTTGCCGTGCTGCTTATTGCGGGTAGCTTCTTCTGCATGAGCGGTGGTTTTTTGTGCATGCTTGCCGACCGGCGCGGCATTCCATTGCTCACGCTGCTGGCGCTTATATCGATCAGCTTGCATGCGCTGCATCTCAACGACAATCACCGTGTCCGTCAGTATCCCGCGATGAGCACGCATCAACGTCCCGACGTGCCGCCCGCTGAAAACAGGCCCGATTTCGATGCCTACGCGCAAGCATGGCTACGCAGCCGATGCACGCCGCAACGTGCCTGTCCGGTCATTGTCGTTTCGACCGAAGGTGGCGGTCTTCGCAGCGCCGCATGGACGGCGATGGTGCTGAGTCGCTTCACAGCGCTCGTCGATCAAATCGCTCCGCCCAACAGTGGCGAACCGCTGTTCGAGCGCTATTTCTTCGCAGCAAGTGGTGTTTCGGGCGGAAGCCTGGGGCTGGCAACGTACGTCGCTGCGTTGCAGACACCGCCTCACACCGGACTGTCTGCGGAAAACCTCAGCGACCAGACCTTAAATCACGACTTCCTTGCGCCGATGATGGCGAACGCGTGGTTCGTCGACTTCACGCAGCGATGGCTACCCGGCGCACTGTTCGATGATCGCGGCCGGGCGCTCACGCGAGGCTTGGAACAGGCAGCCGAAGAACAGGGTATGTCGGCGTTCGCACAACCCTTCTCAGCGTTGTACGAACAAGTAGACGGCAGCGTGAAAACCGATGTGCCAGCGCTGTTCTTCAACAGCACGACGGTCGGCGAGGGGTGGCGATTTGTGCAGGATCCATTTCGGCCTTACACGACAAGTCCCTGGACAACTGCCTTCGATGGTTCGCAATGGCTCGATCCGCGCATTCCTTTGAGCGAAGTGGTTCTTAACAGCGCGCGTTTTACGTATCTGAGTCCAGCGGGAACGCTACAAACCGCGAAACAGCCGCCGCCCGCGCCAGCATCATTGCAACTCGTAGATGGCGGCTATTTCGAAAATTCGGGCACTACTACATTGCTTGAAGTGATACAGCTGCTCAGGAAAACTGCAGCGAAACAAGGACAGCCGCTTCAGATTATCGTGCTGCACATCAGCAACGATCCCACGCTTCACGACTTTGTCGATGCACATAATTCCAGCAACCCGCTGCCGCTTTATTCGGCAACGTGTCCACGCGTGCAAAGCCCCACGGAACGCAAAAGCTACGGTGAAATCACCGCACCCGCCGTGGCGTTGCTCGACACACGCGACGCGCGTGGCGAATATGCACGTGCACGATTGCTCGCCTCGTTACACATCAACGCGGACAACCCGGGAAGCGGCGACGTGCTGTGGCATATGCGATTGTGCCCCGGAAATTATCCGCTGCCCTTGGGCTGGACAATCTCCCCGCCGGTTTTCGACGAGATGCATCGCCAGCTGGAGCAAAACTATCCGCTTGCATCGATGGCGAAGTGGCTCGCCCAACAATTGAGTGACGCCGATCAACCGTGAGTGTCGCGGTGGTTGAGACACATTGAGCGCATGCTTTATCGATGACGGATGTTCCCCATGCCATCAAAGGCCGCGGCGCCGCTTCCAATCCGGAGGGGCGTTTCGAAACGATTCGGCATCATGCTGAAGACGATGGCTGGCAGCATGCGCTGCTGGATGAAGAACGGCCGCGTCCGAAAACGGAAGTTACCGAAGAGCGCGCACGCAGTGTCATCACGCATAACGATTCGCCGGACATCCATTTCGCCCAGGCGATGAATCCGTATCGGGGTTGTGAGCACGGGTGCATATATTGCTTCGCGCGACCTACGCACAGTTATCTCAATCTTTCGCCGGGCTTGGATTTCGAAACCAAACTGCGTGCGAAAACGAATCTCGCAGAAGTGTTGCGCGCGGATCTCGCGAAGCCGAGTTACGTTGTCAGTCCGATTAACATAGGTAGCAGCACCGACCCCTATCAGCCGATCGAAAAGCGCTGGCGACTGACGCGCGCGGCGCTGGAAGTGCTCGCCGAATGTCATCACCCTTGCACGATTGTGACGAAGAACGCGTTGGTCGAACGTGACCTGGATATTCTCGCGCCGATGGCGCGCGAACATCTCGTGCAAGTGCTCGTGTCGGTGAATTCGCTCGACAATCGTCTTGCGGCAAAACTCGAACCGAGAGCGACTGCGCCGCATCGGCGTCTACAAACGATCAAGACATTGGCTGACGCCGGTGTGCCCGTGGGTGTGCTGGTCGCACCGATCATTCCGTCGCTCAATGATCGCGATATGGAAGCGGTGCTTGAACAAGCGGCCGACGCGGGCGCTCGTTGCGCAGGTTATACCGTGTTGCGGTTACCGTACGAGCTGAAAGCGTTGTTTCGCGAATGGCTCGCTCTTCACGCACCACAGCGCGCCGCACATGTCATGAGCCTTGTGCAGCAAATGAACGATGGTCGCGATTACGACAGCGATTTCAGCACGCGCATGCGAGGACAGGGCGTCTTTGCCGACCTTTTGCGACGCCGTTTCGAAGTTGCATGTCGTCGTCACGGTTTTGCACGGGCGCGTGAATTGAAGCTCAACGTTTCGCGATTTGTGCCGCCGCGAAAGCCTTCGCCGCAGGGGCAACTGTTTTAATGTGCCCCTGTCTGCTGCGCAGCGGACAGAGGCACACCTTCGCGTTTATGCCGACGGCGGCAGGTATTTCTCAAACCAGTTCAACGCACGCTGCAACACATCGCGTTGGTTCACCGGGTTGTAGAAGTGGTGGCCTTCATTCGGATACACCACCAACGACGTCGGTACGCCCAGCGCACGTAACGCGTGCCAGTATTCGAACGATTGCGGCGCCGGGCATTCCGCATCGCGCTCACCCACGACAATCAGCGTGGGCGTCTTCACGTTCTTGATGAAGTTGATCGCGGAACTCTTCGCGTAAACCGCTGGATCGTCGTACACGGATGCGCCGAAGAACGGAATCATCCACTGATCGATCAGGTTCTGGCCGTAATAGCTCTGCCAGTTCGCAATGCCTGCACCTGCCACGACCGCGCGGAAACGTTGCGTCTGCGTCGGTGCGAACATGCTCATGAAGCCGCCGTAGCTCCAGCCCGTCAGGCCAAGGCGGTGATCGTCTACGGGCACCATCTTTTCCACCGCATCCACACCGGCGAGCGTGTCACGCAGATCGCCATAGCCGAAATCCTTGCGGTTAGCCTGCACAAAGGCTTCGCCTTCGCCGTAGCTGCCGCGCGGATTGGTCTGGAATACGAAATAACCGAGCGTGGAGAATGGAACGGCGGTGTAACCCACCTGCGGCCAATAAGGCACCTGCGCTGCAGAGGGGCCGCCGTGGATGCTGACGATCATCGGATAGTGTTTGTGCGGATCGTAGTTGGCGGGATAAATCAGCCAGCCTTGCACGTGATGACCGTCATTCGTCCATTCGACGGATTCGGCTTTGCCCCAGCTGGGTTTCAGCGATGCGTTGATGGAGGTCACCGCCGGCGGCGCGTCGGTGCCAACCGGACCCGCATGCACTTCCGGCGCAGCTTCATAGGACGACTCATCAAACGCGACGTAGCGGTAATCAGAGGAAAACGACAGTGCGAGCAACGCGGAGCCATCACCGGTAAAACCTGCAACGGTGTAGAGCACACGCTGTTGCTGCGCTTGATCACCCTGCACGGAATACTCAGCGAGTTGAATCTTGCCACTGCTGACCTGATCGACCAGCATGGATTGCGGCGAGCTCCATGTGAACCACGCTGGCGTCACCTTGATGCCGCTGGTCATATTCACGGGCGCGCCACCTTGAGCGGAAACACTGTAGATGTCGCCGCCGGTAGAACCCTGATCGCTCATCAGGCCGCCGATAAACGCAATGCGCGAACCATCCGGCGACCAGCGCGGCAATGCGATCTGCAATCCGTGCAGCGGACCGCTTACCGTATTCGGATCGACCACCGTGGTGCGCGAGGCGCCAGCCTGTGCAGGCTGCACGTAAAGTTGAGCGATCCACCAATTGTTGTCGCCCGGTGCCGGTGCGGCCACGTAAGCAATGCGCTGACTGTCGGGCGCCCAGCTGAATTCATAGACGTAACTGTCTGCCGGTGTAACCTGCTGCGCGTTGCCGCCGGCGGCCGCGAGTGTCGCAACGCGCTGCACTTCAATACCTTCCACGCCGATTTCGCCCGTCAGCGGCTTCGCAGCGGCCAATGCACTAGCCCGGCGCGTTGCGCCTTCCACATACAGAAACGCCAGCGTCTTGCCGTCGGGCGACCAGCGCAATGCATTCACGTAACCGCTCAGATGTGACAGACGCGCGGGCTTGTCCGAGCCCTGTGTGTCGAGCACATAGATATCGGCCTGTTTGCCGCCGACGCCATTGAGCGTGCTATCGCAATTGGAAAGAAATGCCAGGTGGCGCGAATCGGGCGCCCATGTGGGAGTGGTTTCACTGCACGCGCCAGGCTTGGTAGCGAGGCCGATGCTGCGTGCATTCTTGCCATCTGCATCGGCAAGCATCATGGCAGGCTTGCCATTCGTATCCACCACCCACACCAAATGCTTTCCATCCGGAGAAAGCGCGACGCTATCGATTTGTCGCACCTTGCCAAGATCCGTCAGCACGGCGTTGATGCGCGGATCGGTCGTGGTGTGGGTATCGGCGATGGCGACCGAGCCGACGCTTAAGGTCAACAACGGCAGAAGAACTCGAACGGTTTTAAGCATGGCGGCGTATTCCGCAAACACGGGGGATAAGCCAATACGCTAGCAGTTCGGGCCGCTCATGCCCATGTGCACAACAGCATCCGCCGATAGCGTGGCTCAGTTGGCCAGGAAAGGGTGCGGACGTGCTTGCAGACCGCGCCAGCCGCGCAGGCCCAGCCCGATCAAAAAGGCCAGCAAGGCAAACCAGATCGCGATGATCGATACCGCCATGATCGCGCCGTAAGTTCTGGAAATATCGAGAATGGATGACGCAGCGGTGCCACAGCCAACCAAGGCAAAGCTGACACCGGCAACAAGACCAGTAACCCACTGTGCTGGCGGCCGGCCGCCAAAAATAGCGAAGGCAAACGCTGGCGTAAAAGCGACCGCAACGATCTCGGCCAGCGCGGCAATCGCAAGATCCAGAGCGCTTGCTTGTTTGACGAATAACGTCGCCACAAGAAGCGCGATAAGCAGCGCTTGCCAGAAAAGTGTCGGCAGCAGACTGGCGCGCAGCAAATACTTTTTCACCTCCCGGCGATCACTCAGCCTTGGCAGCAGTGCGAGGAAGGGTAACTCGGCATTGGTTCGGCTCCATCGTTGCTGCAGCAGCACGATGGTCGTCAAACTGAGCACCATGCTGCCAAACCCGGCGATCCAGACGACAGCACTGAACGCAATGGCATGAAAAAGTGCAGGCGTGATTCCCGGTGCGCGTAGATACACCAGCCCCATCATCAGGATGATGGGAGCAAGCACAAGCATCCATTGACGCGATGCGCTTTGCCATGTTTTCGGCAGCATCCACCCACCAAGCCCAACGCGTAGACTGCGAACCGGATTTTGAGGGCCGGTATCGCGCAAGTTCGCAATCGCCAGCATCCATTGCGGCTGCGATCGGATTTGACGACTGTTTCCGGACATCGTCGTCCAGTCATTCCAATTCATGAAACCCGTGCGGTTACCCGTGCGCGATCGCAGCACGAGCGGTTTGTTGAAGCCTTCGCCATACGGATCGATCGAGCGAACCTGACGCCGCCAGCACAACGCAGAAATAAGCGCTAATACCGATGCGACCAGCCACAACAGAAGAACGGTGGGTTTTCCCGGGTAGTGCAGTTGGATATGCACGAGGCCCAGAAAGCTCGGCGAGAAGCCCGCGACGATGAGAAACACACGCGGCAACAAACCGAACGTCAATCCAAAAAGCAGACCAACGGTCTGGATGGTCAACACCGTCACGAAGTCGGCGCCTGCCAGCGCCAGTGCGATCGACGGCACCGCAATCCACAAGGCGCTGTAAAGCATCATTCCGAGAACGATGGTCGACTGACTGCGTGGTATGCGTAATTGGCGTGTGTCGATCGCCATCAATAGAAACGGTGCTACGAAAAGCAGCCCGACGAAAAATTCGCCATAGCCAGCGATGACGGCCCCAATTAGTGCAGTCTTCGGCAAGGTTTGAGTCAATTGCAGCGCTACAGAAATAACCAGCATCAGGCTTAAAACAAGCATCGTGATCCAGCGTGTGCTGCTTACCGTCGCGCGTAAAGGCACCATCACGAGCGTTGCCGCGTTCATTCGGCGATCTCCACAAAAAGATCTTCCAGACCGAGTGCGTCGATGCGCGCACCTGGCAACGTGGATGCTTCAGGCCACTGCCCGTTTGCGTCGCGCGCGACAATCAGGCTCAAACTTCCGTCTTCATTGCGGCGGCGACTCAAGCTTTGCGAGGGTGCCGCGGCCGATATCTTTGCGGGAAGCCACAGTCGCGCATAACGTTCCTTCGTGTCGTCGACGCCACAGCGCAGCAATATCTTGCCCTCGTGCAGGAACGCCACTTCCGATGCAACACGCTCCAGATCCGACACGATGTGCGTGGAGAACAATACGGTCGTGCCTGCTTCGCCCGCACGTAACGCCAACTCGCGCAACAATTCGCGGCGTGCCACCGGATCGAGCGCTGCGGCCGGTTCGTCCAACACCAGCAGTTCGGGTTGCGAGGCGAGCGCGCGAATCAGATCCACGCGTTGGCGTTCGCCCGGCGACAACTTGGCGAGCAATCGATTCGGTTGAATCTTCCAGCGCTCCAACGTCGACTTGGCGAATGCGCTGTCCCAGCGCGGATAGAAACGGCCGACGAAATCGAGCATCTGCTGCGCAGTGAGCCATGCGAGTGCGTCGGGTTGTTGCGGCACATAGGCGATGCGCGATTTCGTGTCATCGCTGAGCTTCAACGCCGGTTCGCCGAACACGAATGCGGTGCCGGATATCGGCTGCAACAGACCGAGCATCGCGCGGATCAAGGTGGATTTGCCGGCGCCATTGCGCCCGATCAATCCGAGTACGCTGCCGGGCGCGATGGTGAGATCTACGCCGTTCAAGGCGTTGCTGCCTTCGTAGCAGTGCGCCAATCCCTGCGCGACAAGCGGGGACACCGGTTCGTGCGTGGTTTCCATGTGTACGGCGTTGAATACGGCGTTCATTCAATCCCCCAGCAGTTTGGCCAGCCGGCGCAGCACCGCGTCGGCGGGCAGTTCCAGTTCGTTGGCGTGACGCGCCAATGCCTGCAGTTGCGGCTCCAGCAGTGCCATGCGCTGGCTTTCGCTCTGCACCGCCTTGCGCGTGGCGGCAACCGCCATACCCTTGCCGCGCAGGCGTTCGAGAAGACCTTCGGCCTCCGCCATGCCGTAGGCGCGGGAGACCGTCATCGGGTTGATCGCGTGAAAACCGGCGACATCGCGCACGGACGGCAGCACTTCGCCGGCCAGCAGCTGGCCGCTGGCGATCAGGCGGCGGAGCTGGTCCACGATCTGCCGGTAGATCGGTTCCGGCGCGTTAGGCTGAATCGTGAGGAGTGAGGCATCCATGTGTATTAATACAACAATACACTTGGCGTGAAGTCAAGCATGACCGCTGGCCTGGTTCCGGGACGGTCATGTCGATCCCTTACAATAGGCCCATGAAAATCGCCTCATGGAACGTGAACTCGCTGAAGGTGCGCATCCCGCATCTGACGCAGTGGCTGAGCGACGCCCAGCCCGATGTGGTGGCGTTGCAGGAAACCAAGCTGGAAGATCCGAAGTTTCCGGTCGACGAGATCGCCGCCGCCGGGTATCACGCGGTCTATGCCGGACAGAAAACCTACAACGGCGTGGCGATACTCGCGCGCAACGACAAGCAGCTGACGTTCGAGGATGTCGTCACCGACATTCCCGGCCTGGACGATCCGCAGCGGCGCATTCTCGCGGCAACCGTCGGCGGCGTGCGCATCGTCGATCTCTACGTCGTCAACGGCAAAGCCGTCGGCGATGAAAAATACACGTACAAGTTGCATTGGCTCGAGCGCGTGCACGATTTTCTCGCGCAGGAAATCAAGCGCCATCCCAAACTCGTCGTGCTGGGCGATTTCAACATCGCGCCGGACGATCGCGACGTTTACGACCCCGTCGCATGGGGCGAAGACGTGCTCTGCTCGCCGCCTGAACGCGCCGCGCTGAAAGCCATCACAGATCTGGGCCTGCACGACAGCTTCCGGCTTTTTGAAGCGGACGCAGGCCACTACAGTTGGTGGGACTACCGGCAGGGGGCATTCCGGCGCAACATGGGGTTGCGTATCGACTTGATCCTGCTGAGCGATGCCCTGAAATCTTCGGCCAAGGCCGTTGCCATCGACCGCGAACCGCGCCGCTGGGAACGACCTTCCGACCACACCCCGGTCACGGTGGACCTGGATATCTGATGACGACAAGCAAGACCGATTGGCCCAGCTCGCTGGACGACAAAGAGCTCGACGAGCTCGACACCTACCTCAGGGCTCATGCCCAGGACAGCCACCTGCTGCTCGACGGCGTGCATGGGCTGCTCTCGGCGCTGGCGGTCGGGCCTATACGGGTACTGCCCGAAGAATGGCTGCCTGAAGTGCTGCACGAACCCTTCGATGACGAAGACGAAGGCAACCGCGTGCTGGCCCTGCTTGCCAAGCTCAACGATTCGATCAGCGCCGAGCTTGATGTCGATGCCTACGAGCCGATTCTCGGCGAAGTCGAAACCGAGGCCGGTCCGGTGCTGTCGGCCGCGGGCTGGTGCGAAGGTTTCAGCCGCGGCATCGACCTGCGCGCTGGCCTGTGGGAAAAGCGCCTGGCCGACGATCCGCCGCTGATGGAAATACTCGGCCCGGTGATGGCGCTCGCCGTCGACGAAGGCATCCTCAGCGCCGAAGCCGAATTCGAAAAGCTCAGCGACGACGAATACGACGATTGCCTCGCGCAATTGCCGGCCGTCCTCGCTGCCGTGGGTCAGTACTGGTATCAGCATCCGGCCACGCAAGCGGAGCTTGATGCGTTGAACCACGCTACGGAAAACGAAGCCAACCACGTGCCGCCGCCGCGTCATCGCAGCGGACACTGGGTGCATTGAACGACAAGGCTGCCCTCGCGGCAGCCTTTCCGGAAACAGTCTGTTCGTAAGGAAACGCTTGGGTGCGCACGCTTGCGCGCCCATCATGGGCGACAGTTCTCTCTACCGGAGCAAGCCATGACTGAGCGCAGCATTCTTCGCCGGATTCGCGGCACCGACACCTCCGACGGTGCGGGCGTCAAACTCAAGCGCATCATCGGCCAGCCAGGTCTGGACATGCTCGACCCGTTCCTGCTGCTGGACGAATTCCGTTCCGACCAGGCGGGCGATTACATCGCCGGCTTCCCGGAGCATCCGCATCGCGGCTTCGAGACGGTCACCTACATGCTCGCCGGCCACATGCAGCACGGCGACAACCAGGGCAACCGCGGCGACCTCGTTTCCGGCAGCGTCCAATGGATGACCGCCGGCCGCGGCATCGTGCACTCGGAAATGCCGCAGCAGGAAAACGGCCTGATGTGGGGTTTCCAGCTGTGGGTGAATCTGCCCGCCAAGGACAAGATGACCGACCCGCGCTACCAGGACATCGATCCGGCACGCATTCCGGTGGTGCATCCGGCCGAAGGGGTGACGGTGAAGGTCATCGCCGGGGCACTGGGTGACGCTGAGGGTCCGGTTTCCGGCGTCGCGACCGCGCCGGTGTACCTCGACATCGCGGTCGAACCGGGTGCAGGCGTGGACATTCCATTGCCCGAAGGTCATCACGCCTTTGCCTACGTCTTCGACGGAACCGACGCGCAAGTCGCTGGCGAAAAACTCTCGCGCAGCGAACTGGCCGTGCTTTCGAAGGGCGACAGCGTGCGCATCGCCGGACGCGAAACCCCAGCCCGTGTGCTTTTGGTGGCCGGCAAACCCCTACAGGAGCCGGTTGCCCGCTACGGCCCGTTCGTCATGAACACACCCGAGCAGATCCACGAAGCGATCGCCGACTTCCGCGCCGGCAAGTTCTAAGCGACCCGCCCACCACCCGCTTCGGCTAACTCCTCGCCCTGCCGATAGAAATACCGGTGGGGCGATCTGTTTTGGACGCCGCGTATGGCACGGCTGATGCTTCCGATTTGTCAGCCACTCGTTAACGAACAGTGGTTGAAAAGCGCCATGTTTCGTCGTTAAATTAAGATTAATCCAAACAGGTTCATGGGGCTGTACAATAAAGCCTCGTAAAAATTTCAGAAAACGTTCATAACTAATTGTTTCTAAACAAACCATGACCATTCTCGCCACCACTCTTCTCTTCGCAGTCCTCGCCTTGATGGCGGCTGCCGTGAAGCGTGTGCCGGCCGGTCAAGTTCACAGTCTGTATCGTCGCGGCAAGCCGGTGCGCCTTCTTCAACCGGGCACCCATGTCGTCATGCCGCTGGTCGATCGCGTTGGACATCGTATTGATCTGGGCGGCCGCACGCTGAGTTTCGATGCCTCCATGGCTGAAACGAAGCCGATGCACGGCACCGTTTACTGGCAGGTGCTCGAACCCGAGCGCGCCGACGCGGTGATCGAACACGCCGACCAGCTCATCCGCAGCTCCGTCGTCGACGCGCTGCACGCCGAGCCGGAAACCACCCAGGACGAACGCCGCGAAGTTGCCGCCCGTCTGAAGTCCAATCTCAACAAACACCTGCGCGCGCGCGGTGTGATGGTGACCCGCGTCGAGCTGGAAGCCGCCTGATTACAAGAAGAACTGGCCAGGTGCCTTAGTAGAAGCACCGGTCCAGGGGAAACCTGAAAGTATCGACCCGCTCCGGCGGGTCTTCTTTTGTCCGGCGCTGGCGCAGCATGCAGCCGATCCGGATACTGATCGACCACGCACGCCACGGACACCCGATGACCACGCGCAACGCCCTGCAAACCAAGCTCGAACAGGGCATCCACGCGCTGGGCCTGACGCTGCCGGCGAACGCGGTGCCGCGCCTGCTCGATTACCTGGCGCTGCTCGAGCGCTGGAACGCCACGTACAACCTCACCGCCATTCGCGATCCTGAGGACATGGTCACGCGCCATTTGCTCGATGCGCTCGCCATCCTGCCCTACGTGCAGGGCGAGACCCTCGCGGATCTGGGCACTGGCCCCGGCCTGCCGGGCATTCCGCTCGCCATCGCCGCGCCGGGGCGGCAGGTGTTGCTGGTCGATTCCAACGGCAAAAAGGTGCGTTTCCTGCGCGAAGCGATCCGTTCGCTGAAGCTTGAAGGCGTTCGCGCCGAGCAATCGCGTGTGGAAGAGGTCGAAGGCCAGTTCGATTGCATCACCGCGCGCGCTTTCGCCAGCCTGGCCGACATGCTCGGCTGGGGCGGCCATCTGCTGGCACCGCAGGGCATCTGGCTGGCGATGAAGGGAAAGTCGCCCGATGACGAACTTCCAGGCGTGCCCGCGGCATTCCAGGTCCGCGCGATTCACGCGCTCGCCGTCCCGGGACTGGAAGCGGCCGAGCGACATCTCGTCGTGCTGGGACGGGCGGGCTGCTAATCTAGCCGTCCTTTCGAACACTCACGGTACCGGACGAGACATGGCCCGTATCATCGCTGTCGCCAACCAGAAAGGTGGCGTCGGCAAAACCACAACCGCTGTCAATCTTGCTGCGGCGCTCGCTGCAGCGAAGCGCAAAGTGCTGCTGGTCGATCTCGACCCGCAGGGCAACGCGACCATGGCATCGGGCGTGAACAAACACGAAGCGACACCGAGTGGCTGTGAAGTGCTGCTGGGCGAAGCGCCGATCGAAGAAGCCATCGTCGCTACCGAAGCGCATTACGACTTGCTGCCCGGCAACGGCGACCTCACCGCTGCAGAACTCAAACTGATGGACGCGCTCGCGCGCGAAAATCGTTTGAAGGAACAACTGCAGAAAGTGGCGGGCAAGTACGACACCATTCTGGTCGACTGTCCGCCGACCTTGCATCTGCTCACCGTCAATGCACTCACCGCGGCGACGAGCTTGCTGATTCCGGTGCAGTGCGAATACTTCGCGCTGGAAGGTCTTTCCAGTTTGCTCGATACGGTGAAAGCGGTGCGCCAGCATCTGAATCCGCAACTGGAAATCGAAGGCTTGCTGCGCACCATGTACGACGTGCGCAACAACCTCGGCAACGAAGTGTCGGCGCAGCTCACGCAGCATTTCGGCGACAAGGTGCTGCGCTCGATCATTCCGCGCAATGTGCGTCTGGCCGAAGCACCGAGCCACGGTCAACCGATTCACCTTTACGACCGCAGCTCGCGCGGCGCCATCGCCTACATCGGTCTTGCCGGTGAAATCATTCGCCGCGAACGCGGTTCGCAAGCCGCGGTCGCCGCGCTGCATTCCATGCACGGCGATGCACCCGAGGAAACGCTGGAAGCCTCGGCTCATTTGGATCAGGAATAAACATGTCGGCTCCTAAAAAGCGTGGATTGGGACGCGGGCTCGATGCCCTGCTCGGCGGCGGCGATGCCGGCACTCCGTCGGTGATCGAACAGGAAGGCGAGCTGCGCAACCTGCCCATCCAGCACATTCAGCCCGGCAAATATCAGCCGCGCCGTCACTGGAACGACGAAGCGCTGGACGAACTGGCCGCGTCGATTCGCGCACAGGGTTTGATTCAACCGGTCGTCGTTCGCGCGATCGGCAAGAACAGCTACGAGCTGATTGCCGGTGAACGCCGCTGGCGCGCAGCTCAGCGCGCGCAGCTCAGCGAGATTCCCGCGCTCGTCAAAGATGTTCCGGAAGTCGCCGTCCCGGCGATGGCGTTGATCGAAAACATCCAGCGCCAGGATCTCACACCGCTGGAAGAAGCGGACGCCATCAAGCGCCTGATCGACGATTTCGATCTCACGCATCAACAGGCCGCCGATGCGGTGGGCCGCTCGCGTGCGGCAGTGTCCAACATGCTGCGCCTGATCGATCTGCCCGCTTCGATCAAGCGCCTGCTCGACGACGGCAAGCTGGAAATGGGCCATGCCCGCTGCCTGCTCACGCTGCCCGAACGCGATGCCGAAGCGCTCGCGCTGGAAGCGGCGCGCAACAACTGGAGCGTGCGCGAGCTGGAAGACGCTGCCCGCAAAGCGCAGACGGCGCCAAAGGGCAAAGCCAAGAGCGCTCCGGCACGCGACCCGAATGTGGACGCGCTGGAACGCGAGCTGGGCGAACGTTTCGCGACCAAGGTCGAAGTGGCCCATGGCCGCGGCGGCCGCGGCAAGCTGGTGATCCATTACCACAGCAATGATGAGCTGGAAGGGATTCTCGGCAAGATGCGTTAAGCACTGACTCCCTCTCCCGGTGGGAGAGGGGCTGGGGTGAGGGTGCGCTCGGAGCGCGGCATGAAGTCTTATCCAAAACCTGGATAACGCGCGCTGCCCGAACCCTCACCCCAACCCCTCTCCCACAGGGAGAGGGGCTTTAACATTCCGATTTGGCGTTACAAGGTTCTGTCCATGCCGCAACTTTCCGTCGTTGTGCCCGTCTTCAATGAACGCGACAATATCCCCCCGCTGCTCGCCGAAATCGCTTCGGCTTTACGCGGCAAGGTGGATTTCGAAATCGTCTACGTCGACGACGATTCCAGCGACGACAGCCGTGCGGTGCTGAACGCGCAGAAGGCCAGCTATCCCGAATTGCGCGTGCTGCATCACGTCACCCGCAGCGGCCAGAGCACGGCCGTGTGGAACGGCGTGCGCGCCGCGCGTTCGCCGTGGATCGCCACGCTGGACGGCGACGGTCAGAACGATCCGGCCGATATTCCCAAGCTGCTTGCCGCACGCGATGGGGCCGATGCGGAAACCAAACTCTTCGCGGGCTGGCGTACCACGCGCCGCGACAGCTTCAACAAACGCATTTCCTCGAAGATCGCCAACGCGGTGCGCTCACGCATGCTTCAGGACAACACGCCCGACACCGGCTGCGGCCTGAAGCTGTTCGAGCGCGACATTTTCCTGCGCCTGCCATACTTCGATCACATGCATCGTTACCTGCCGGCGCTGGTCAAGCGCGCGGGTTATCGCAGCCAGAGTGTGCCGGTCGGCCATCGCCCGCGCACGGCGGGCACCTCCAAGTACGGCATGCTCGATCGCCTTTGGGTCGGCGTGGCCGATCTGCGCGGCGTGTCGTGGCTGATGCGCCGGGCCAAAGTCACGCGCGTCGAAGAACTCTGAACAGCATCAGGCCGTCAACATCACGCCGCCTTCGTTTTCGCGGCGTATGCTTTGAGGTCAGTTCGTCAGTTTTCGTGAGGAGGGATGCTCGTGAGCATCGCCGTCAAGCGCGTTTACGAACCGGCCACCAAAACGGATGGCTATCGCGTACTGGTCGATCGCCTGTGGCCGCGTGGCATAAAGAAAGAAGACGCCGCACTCGATGTGTGGGCCAAGGATCTCGCTCCTTCCACCGCGCTGCGCGAGTGGTTTGGCCACGATCCGGCACGCTGGGAAGGCTTTCGTCACCGCTACGCCAGCGAACTCGATTCACGCGCGAGCTTCTGGAAACCGCTCGCCGTGCAGGCCGAACGTCATCGCGTCACACTGGTCTACGGTGCGCGCGATGAAGAGCACAACCAGGCCGTTGCGCTGAAGATGTATCTCGATTCGCATATCAAGGCCAAAGCGCTGCGCTAACGCGGTGTACGTTGCCACGCTTCCACGGCCGCGCGCGTTCGTTCGCGGCCGAGTTCGATCAATTCGCGCGCGCGATAAAACTCGTAGACGCTCGATACGTTGCGCGCCATCTGCACCAGCAAATCCGGTTGATACGCGGCCAGACGCAAGCGCGAGAGATTGGCCTGCATCAGATCCATCGATTGATTGAGCAACGCGATGGCGCCCGGTTCGTTAGGTTTCTCCGGATCGTTTTTCGAATCGCCGTTGCCCGGCCGCAGTTTTTCCAGCAGGCGGCCGATGCCGCGCGACCGCGGTTTTTCCGGCGCACGAATTTCTATCGGTGATGCATTTTCAGCGGGACCGTCGATGCTGACCGCCACCAGATAATCCGCATGATCGCGAATCAGCGGCGTGACAGGCACCGGGTTGAGAAGCGCGCCATCCACCAGCACGCGTCCGTCGATCGTGTGCGGGCGAAAAAGCGTAGGAATGGCGATGGATGCGCGAACCGCTTCGAATAGCGAGCCGCGCGACAGCCACACTTCGCGTTCGCGCTCGATATCGGTCGCCACCGCGGTGAACGGTATCGGCAATTCTTCGATGGTGATGTCGCCGATGAGATCGAGCAGCGTGCCGAAAATCTTCTCGCCCTTGATCAGGCCGCCGCCTGAAAACGAGAACGACCAATCCACCAGTTTCAGCACATCGAACTTATCGAGCGAACACACCCACTCGCGATAAACCTCCAGCTTGCCCATCGCGTGAATGCCACCGATCAGTGCGCCCATCGAACAGCCGGCGATGGCGACGATCTGGAAACCTTGCGCTTCCAACTCTTCAATCGCACCAATGTGAGCAAGACCTTTTGCACCGCCTGCACCGAGCGCCAGCGCAATGGTCGGTCTGCGCGTGGTTCCTTCGGGAATGGCGATGTCGGCAACAGATTCGGTAGGTGGCATCGCTGGCATCGTAACGCACAATCGCAGATCGCTTTATTTATTGATAACCGCCAAGCGCCAGCTGCAGCATGATCTTCATCTCTTCACGCAACGGCAACGGCGCAACAATCTCGGCGTCCGGGCCGTACTTGAGCACATCCATCAATAATTCGCGTGAATTGGAATAGGGCACCTGCAATTCATAACGCCCGTCCGGCATCCAGCTGCCTTTTTGCTGAGAATGCCAATGTTCGTCGGCAACCCAGCGCGCAGCATGCGCAGAGAAACGAATGGTGGCCCATGCCTTGGGTTTGCCGGCGAAAATGCCGTAACTGGAAGCGAGTGCGTCGTTGAGATCCTGCTCGGGTACATCAGTCGAGGCGGCTTCGAGTGTTTGCGGATCGACAATGCGATCCACCGCGAAACTGCGCAACGCCTCGCGATCGTGATCCCACGCGTCGAGATACCAGTTGTCGCGATAGTGCGTGAGCCGTTGCGGCGACACCGTGCGGCGGCTTTCGTTGTTCGTGGTGCGTGCGCGATAAAGAAAACGCAGTTGCTTGCGATCGAGCACCGCACCGGCGGTGATGCGAAACGCCTGCTGATCGAGTTTGCGTTCGCCCCACGGAATCACGCGAATGCGTTCCACCGGCAACGCTTTGCCGCTGGCACGATCGGACAGCAGGTTTTCAATGCGTGCCTTGAACGGTGCGAGTGCGCCGGCCAGGACACCGGGCCCGCTGCGTCCGATCAATTCGTTCAACGCGAGTAATGCGGCGAGTTCATCCGACGTCAGCCACAGCCCCGGCAATTCGAAGCGTTGACCTTCAGCCGCTTCGTAGCGGAATGCAGCGTGTTCGCCGCCGGCGCTTTCGATCGGCGCGCCCAACGCGTCGCGCAGAAATGCGATATCGCGATACAGCGTCGCCCGCGAGCACTCAAGCTCGTCCATCAGTCTGGGCAGCGGCACCGGGTAATGGGCCGACTTCAACAGACGGTGCAGGGTAAGAATGCGCTCGTAGCGGTCCATGTCGACGTTCAGCAACCCGTTCTGTGTAGCATGGGTATGGTACGTGACGCCCGCAAGCATGCGTACGGACTTTCCCCGGTCCTTATGGATATATCCCCAAAAATATCGCAATCGGTGAGTGGCGACCTGGAACTCCCGCCCGTCGGGTTGGCGCCCATGCTTCTGGAGGTCCTGGCCCTTTGTGGCTACGGGCTATGGATGTTGCTCGGCCTGGCGCTGGCACTGGGCATCTACAGCACCGGCCGCGGCGAAGCCTTGGTACCGCTCACTTTAGGCTGTCTTTTCGTAAGCGCTGGTCTGCTATTGGCCTGCTTGCGGCTGCGCGTGATGCCCGAGTGGCACGGGTGGCAGGTCGGTCACTCGCTGCGCCCCACCCGCGAGGCCTTGCTGGCGCTGGCCACTTATCTCCCCATGCTGGGTCTGGCCGGCATGGTGCGCGGGAATGAAGGCTTCTGGGCCACCCGGCTGATCAGTGTGGCGCTCGTGCTCTGCAGTATGGCTTGCCTGATCAGCAGCGCCTACGGCTATCGCGCACGCCGCATGGCGCAGGCCGGGGTGACCATGCAGATTCCGCTTAGCCGCGTGCTGTCCGCCTGCTATGGCGGCGGCTTGTGGTTGTGGGTGTGCGTCATCTTCCAGGCCAACCTCACCGGGGCCGACGTCGAGCCGCTGCCCTGGGCGATTGGCCTGCTCATGCTGGCTCTGCTGCTGGGGCTGGCGGATGGACTGGGTTGGCAGCAGTCGCTGCGCAAACCCACGCCGGGCGAGCGCTTGCGGCATACGGAAGACCTGCAGGGGCGCCGGTTCCTCGCGGCCGCATTGATCTGTGCGGTGCCCTGCCTGAGCTTGCTGGCCGTGCCCTTGCTGCCGTGGGGCCGCTGGCTGGCGCTTCTGGCCGCCATGGCGTACGTAGCCGGCAAAACCATCGAGCTGAAGCTCTATGACGTCGCCATCACGCGCTTGATCGACCCCGATGCCCGCTAAGGCGCTCCATTGGCCCTGAACGGCGCCCGTTCATATTCACCGCATATTCAAGCCCTGCCGCTAAAGTGGCGCGCTCAACAGCTTTTTAACAATAGGACTCCCCCAGCGATGAAAAAGATTCTGATGACCGGTCTGGCGCTTGCCACCCTGGCCACGTTCGCTGCCCAGGCCCAGGACACCAGCTCCGGCACCCAGACAAGCACGGGCAACTGGACTGGTTCGGGCGAAATTGGTTTTGCCTCCACCACCGGCAACTCGCGCTCCCAGAACCTGAACGTCAAGCTGAACCTGAACCAGGAAACGGATCAGTGGAAGAACAACTTCTTCTTTGATGCGTTGCGTTCGAAGGGTCAGGTGAACGTCGTCGACGAACAGGGCGCGACGGTGAAGGAATTCGAGACCACCGCGAACCGTTACGACGCAGGTACCTCGTTCGGCTACAAGCTCGATCCGCGCAGCTACATCGTGACCGCAGCGCGCTACGACCATGACGACTTCGGCGCCAACTACTGGCAAGGCACCGTGTCCGTTGGCTACGGCTACATCGCGCTGAAGAACGACCGCACGCAGCTCTCGTTCGAAATCGGTCCGGGTTACACCGAATACCAGCCGGCGACCGGTACCGTGACAGTCAACGGCGTCGCCGTGCCGTACACCGAAGGACGCCAGAGCGAAGTCGTGGCGCGCGGACTGGTGAACTACAAGTTCCGCATCACCGACAACACCGCGTTCGAAGACACGTTCCTCACGGAAGCGGGCAGCAAGAACACCTATCTGCAGAACGACGCAGGCCTCGCCGTCAGCATGACCAAGAAGCTGGCGATCAAGGTCGGTTTCCAGGTGCGTCACAACACCGAAGCGCTGCCGGGCATTCGCAAGACCGACACGCTGGCGACCACCAATCTTTCTTACAGCCTCTGATCCGACGACGTTCGTTTTGTCGGAACACAAACCCCTTCGTGCAAACGGAGGGGTTTTTTTATAGGCGCATCAGGATGTCAGAAACGCCGCCGCACCCTGTGCAAACAGCGATTGCGCGACGTCGTTGCCCAACTTCACCGCGTCATCGGTGTTGCCCGCTGCTTGCGCAATCACCAGCCGGCCGCTTGATACATCGCCAACCAGGCCGAGCAAGTGCAAACCGTGTTCGGTGAGGGTGCACCACGCGCCGACGGGTACGGTGCAACTGCCCCCTAGTGCCTGATTCATCGCACGCTCGGCCGTCACGGCAATGCGCGTATCGGCATCGTCGAGCACGGCCAAGGCTTCCAGCACATCGGGTTGATCGATACGTGCTTCGATGGCGATGGCAGCCTGCCCTGGTGCGGGCAACCACGCGGGCGCAGCGAGGCGACTGCGAATGCGATCGTGCAGTCCAAGCCGTTCCAGTCCCGCGCAGGCAAGCACGATCGCGTGGTAATGGCCGGCATCGAGTTTCTGCAAACGCGTACCGACGTTGCCGCGCAGGTCGAGCAATTCGAGATCCGGCCGCACCGCACGCAATTGCGCCTGACGACGCAGCGATGACGTGCCCACACGCGCACCTTGTGGCAACGCGGCGAGATCCGCGTAATCGTTGCTGACGAATGCGTCGGCCGCATCGGCGCGTGGCAGGATCGCAGGTAACGCAAATCCGTGTTCGAGTTCGGACGGCACGTCTTTCAGCGAGTGAACGGCCAGGTCGGCGCGGCCTTCCAGCATCGCCACTTCCAGTTCCTTCAGGAACAGACCCTTGCCGCCGATCGTGGCCAGCGGCTGATCGAGAATCTCGTCGCCACGCGTGGTCAGTGGCACTAGTTCAACATGCAGGCCGGGATGCGCCGCACGCAGCAACCCTGCGACATGTTCGGCTTGCCACAGCGCCAGCGCGCTCTTGCGGGTGGCGATGCGCAGGGTGGTGGGGGTCATGACAGTTCCGGGGGCAGCGATAGCCGCTATTGTCGCGCACCCGTCAACCCATGCGTAGCAGCTTGCGCAGCGTGGGCAAATTGCGGCGGCTCACTTCGGGGCTGAATTCGGTGCCTGCCAGTCGCGCCAGCACGCGGCCATCGTCCATCGTCTTCAAACCCACCAGCCGATGTGCGGGCACCAAACAATTGCGATGCAGGCGAATAAGTTGCTCGGGATAGGTTTCTTCCAGCTGGCGCAGGGAATCGTCCAGCAACAGCTGATCGGTCCGGCGATGCGCCACCACGTATTTCTCTTCCGCGATCAGGCAGATCACGTCGTCCAATGCCATACGCACGGGCTCACCGTGGACACGCGCATGCAACCAGCCCGTCGGTTCGCGTTGATGCGAGTCCAGACGTTGTTGCGCGCGCTTGAGCGCATCGCGAAGACGTTCGACACGTACGGGCTTCAACAAATAGTCCACGGCGCCGAGATCGAATGCATGCAAGGCATGCGCTTCATACGCCGTGCAGAACACGATCACCGGACGCGAACGATTGGCCAGACGCGCGGCGAGCGCCTTGCCATCCAGGCCCGGCATGTTGATATCGAGCAACAGCAAATCCGGATGCACCTCGGCCAACACGGCAAGCGCTGCTTCGCCATCGCCGACGCTGCCGACTACATCCACATCGCCACATTCCTGCAGTAGCGATGCAAGTCGCGCGCGGGCCAGCGGTTCGTCGTCAACGATCAGCACGCGCATGACGCACCTCCACGGGCAGGCGCAGACTGACGATGAAACGGCCGTCTTGTGGACCGGCCGTCACATCCGCGCGCGGGCCATAGTGATACGCGACACGCTGGCGCACATTGTTCAAACCGTGGCCGCTGCCGCCGGTGGTGGGCTTATCGGCGAGTGGATTGTTGATCTCGATCAGCATCATGTCGCCATCGCGCTTGCCGCGCAGAATCACTTCGCCACCTTCCACCAACGGTTGAATGCCGTGGCGCACGGCGTTTTCGACCAGCGGTTGCAGCAGCAGTACGGGGCACGATGTTTCGAGCGGCAGATCGTCCCATTCGCGTCGAATGCGCAAACGCTCGCCCAGGCGAAGTTGCTCGATGGCGAGATAGCGATCGACCAGCTGCAACTCTTCACCCAGCGTATCGCTGTGCGTGTCCTGTTGACCGAGCGCGGCGCGAAACAGTTCGGAAAGATTTTCCACCGTGCGTTCTGCTGCCACCGGATCGACACGCACCAGCGCCGCCACGGTATTCATGCTGTTGAACAGGAAATGCGGACGAATGCGAGCCTGCAGGGCTTCCACGCGCGCGTGCGCGACCGCGGCCAATCGCGCCTGCCATTCGGCCAGCACGTAGAAGTAACGCAACATCGCTGCGCCAAGCAACGCGGCGATCACCGCGTTATCGCGCACGAACGCCATCGATGCGGGGACGATCAACTCCCAATTCAGCATGCGATCCATCCACAGCGCGAGCAGGCTGGCGAGCGTCACGATCGCCACCATCGCCAGCCACACGCCGGCATACGGCAACAAACCAGGCAGGCGAAGCAACCATGGGCGCAGCTTGCACAACGCCACGCCCACAACCATCGCAATCCATTCCACGAACACCATGCCGACGCTGTATCCGCGCCAGCCGCGCGTGCTTTCCGGTGCGAGCCACGCCAGCGTTACGCACAGCGCGCCGACCACCAGTAACGCCGATATCACCGGCAGGCTACAGAAGTCCGGCAACGGACTGTGCGACGACGCGGACGGCTTGGCAGTGGAGGGCGGCATGAGCGCAGTATGCCCGCTGCCGATTAAGGTTTCAGCGCAGCCGCTCGCCGATCCACTGCTTCAGATCGGCAATCTCCTGCGGACTCACCGAGTGCGGCATTACATACGTATGCCACGCCACTCGATAACCCAGCGCTTCCAGTGCGGCACGCGAATCGGCACCGCGTTGCAGAATCACCACCGGATCGACCGTGCCATGACCCCAGAAAATGGGAATGTCGGCATTCGCCGCACTGCGTTCGGCCGCCAGCGATGGCGCGAGCGGCAGGTACGTGGAAAGCGCGATGATGCCGGCCAGCTTCTGCGGATAACGCAGACCACCGGCCAGCGCAATCGCACCACCTTGCGAAAAACCGGCCAGCAAAATGCGTTCGGACGGAATGCCACGCGCATGCTCGCGCGCAATCAAAGCATCCAGATGCCCGATCGATGCGCGGATACCTTTTTCGTCCTGCTGCGCCATCAAATCGAAACCGTAGACGTCGTACCAGGCACGCATCGCCATGCCGTTGTTGATCGTCACCGGTTGCACAGGCGCGTGTGGAAACACGAAACGCACGGCCGGCCATTGCGGTGACACCAATTCCGGCACGATCGGGGCGAAGTCGTTGCCGTCGGCGCCCAGGCCATGCAGCCAGATGATGCTCCATGCAGGATGGGCACCCGTTTCTTTCTCGACAGTGGGAAGTACGCTCATTGGGCATCAACACAAGGAACCGAAACGGCATCGTAGCAGCCGTTCGCCGATGACTTCGCCGCCACGGTGCAAGAAAGGCATTGGCAGGACCGCCGTATCAGCCGGCGCCTTGCAGCCACCACGACTGATGGCGCTTGCGAGCCCGGCGCGCTTGGCTATGCTGCGTGATTTCGACTCTGGAGCACCCCATGCGCCGACTGCTGCTCGCCGGCCTCGCAGCCCTTACCGTCCTGCCCGCCGCGGCTGTCACGCCGCCCGCCTCGGGGTCGCTCGATCTGGAAACCATCATGGCCAATCCCGACTGGGTGGGCCATGCAGTGGAAGATCCGTACTGGAGCGCGGACGGCCGCAGCATCTACTACAGCCTCAAGCGCGATGGCAGCCCGGTGCACGGTCTGTATCGCGTGGACCCGGCGAGTGGGCAGAGCACCAAGCTCGATGCCGCCGCGATGGCCTCGGCGGAAGGTCCGTCGGTCTACGACCGCGCGCATCAGCACGCCGCGTTCATTCTGCATGGCGATGTGTTTCTCGTGGATCTCGCCACCGGCCGCCGTATGCAGGTGACGCGTAGTCCGCAACCGGAATCGTCGCCGCAGTTTTCGGCCGACGGACGTGCGCTGCAATATCGCGAAGGCAATAACTGGTTCGTCTATGACATGGCCAGTGGCGTGACATCGCCTGCCGCCGTGCTGAAGTTCGCGGACGATCCGGATGCGAAGAAGCCCGATGAACTGGGCCAGCAGCAGCTCGATCTTTTCAAGGCGTTGCGCGAGAACAAGTCCGACAAGGATGCCGTGAATGCCAACAAGGCAGCGCTCGATGCGGCCGATGCGTCGCGTGCGCCGCGTCCGTTCTGGCTAGGCGACAAGAACCAAGCGCTCGACACGGAACTCTCTCCCGACGGCCGCTGGTTGTTGATCGTCACGCAAGCGGCGCATCACGACGATGGCAAGGCGCCGGAAGTCGTCCACTACGTCACCGAATCCGGTTACACGGAAAACGAAGACGCACGCACCTATGTCGGCCGAAACGATCCTGCACCGCAGTCGTTGCTGTTGCTCGATCTTGTTGCGCACAAGCAATCCACCGTTGCCACCGACAACCTTCCCGGAATCAAAGACGACCCGTTGAAAGCCATTCGCGCAGAGACGGTCGCTGCGCTGGAAAAAGCAGGCAAGGATGACGACGCCAAAGCGCTCAAAGCACCGGACGTGCGTCCGGTAACAATGTACCTGGACGATGGTACCGGCGGCGGCATCGTGTGGAGCGAAGACGGCCGCAATGTGGCGGTAGAACTTCGCTCCATCGACAACAAGGATCGCTGGATCGCCAGCATCGATTTCAACCGCCATGCGTTCGTACCGCAAAACCGTCTGCATGACGACGGCTGGATCAACTGGAACTTCAATGATTTCGGTTGGTTCAAGGACGGCCGCACGCTGTGGTATCTGAGTGAACAGACGGGTTATTCGCAGCTGTACGTGAAACCGGTGGATGGTTCGGCCAAGGCACTCACCACCGGCAAGTTCGAAGTGAGCCATCCACAGCTTTCCACCGACGGCAAATCGTTCTACGTGCGCACCAATCAGACGGCGCCGTACAGCTATGACGTCTATCGCGTGCCGTCGAATGGCGGTGCACTGACGCGCGTTACGCAATACGGCGGCATGGAACAATTCGTGTTGTCGCCCGACGACAGCCAGCTCGCCGTACTGCATTCGTCTGCCTACGTGTTGCCGCAGCTGTCGGTGCAAAGCGCACAAGGCAGTGCGCCGCATGAACTGACCAACACCATGAAGCCGGAGTTCACCGCACACGCGTGGATTGCACCGAAGATCGTTGAAGTACCGTCATCGCACGGTGCCGGTGTCATCTACGGCAAGTACTACGGGCCGGCGAACGAGACCGATGCTTCGTCTTCGCGCCCCGCAGTGATCTTCGTGCACGGCGCCGGCTATCTGCAGGATGTGAGCGAAGCGACCACGTACTACCAGCACGAACAGCTGTTCAACAACCTGCTCGTGCAACAAGGGTATGTCGTCATCGATGTCGACTACCGCGCGTCGGAAGGTTATGGCCGCGATTGGCGCACCGCGATCTATCGCAAGATGGGTCATCCAGAACTGGAAGACTTGCTCGATGCCAAGGCATGGCTGGTGAAGAACCACGGCGTGGATCCCAAGCGCGTGGGCATCTATGGCGGCAGCTACGGTGGCTTCATGACCGAGATGGCGTTGTTGCGCGCGCCCGGTGAATTCGCTGCTGGCGCTGCGCAACGTCCACCAGCCGACTGGGTGACGTATAACCACGGCTACACCGCGGATATTCTCAACGATCCGCAGCTCGATCCCGACGCGTACAAAACCAGCTCGCCGATCGAATACGCCGACAACTTGCGCGATCCGCTTTTGATCAATCACGGTTTGATCGACGACAACGTGATGGCGAGCGATTCCATCCGTCTGTATCAGCGCTTCGTCGAACTGCACAAGAAGAACTTCTGGATCTCGCTGTATCCGCTTGAGCGGCACGAATTCGAGCACGCCGATTCGTGGTACGACGAATATCGCCGCATCGACGAATTGTTCCAGACATGGGTTAAACCCAACCCCGCACCTTAACCGCGACAGACGCCCTCCCCACCACAAAGGGGAGGGCATTCACTCTTCACTTCAAAGTGACATGCAACGCACGTCACCGCGACACCCGCACCGCGACGCTACGTGAAAGACATTGGAGGCACGCTTATGTTGCCCATGATGTTTCTCACCAAGCTGGTCGCTGTCGTACCCGAAGCCAGCATCTCGCTTCCCAATCGCCCCGTTCCCGCACTCGATCTCAATCGCTATGTGGGCAAGTGGCATGAGATCGCGCACTTGCCGATGTTCTTTCAGCGTCAGTGCGTGGACACGATTTCAGCGACGTATTCAAAGAATCCCGATGGCACGATTTACGTGCACAACGCCTGCCGCACGGACAGTGGTGCGATGGACGATTCGGAAGGTGTCGCACGCTGCGTCGACGGTGAACCGGGTGCGCTGAAGGTGCGCTTCGTACCGGACTGGCTGGCGTGGATGCCGTGGGTGTGGGCGGATTATTGGGTGATCGATCTGGATGCCGATTACCAATGGGCCGTCATCGGCGGCCCAAGCCGCCGGTATCTGTGGATACTTTCACGTACCGCCACCATGAGCCGTGCGCGCTTCAACGAATTAGTGGAACGCGCGCGCCAGCGTGGTTATCGGGTCGACAAGCTGATCATGGCGGCGCCATTGCTGTGATGTGCGGATGACGACTCAATCTTCGTCGCCATCGTCATCGCCATCCGCTTGCCAGTAGCCGGTTGCGCGAATCCAATCCTTCGGCACGCCACGTTTGTCGGCCAGATACTGGCGCATGCTGCGTGCACGGCGTGATTCGGCAGCGATCCAGTAAAACGTATCGCCAGGAGGAAGCGACAGTTCTTCCAGCGCCTGTTCCAGCAAACGGCTTTCCGTTGCGGCAACGCCATTGCGCTCCAGCCAGGTCACATGAAAATCGGCCTGCGATCCCAGCGGCTGGCGATCGGCTTTCTCCGGAATTTCCACCAGCACCGTCAAGTGCGTGCCCGTGTGCGCTTCGTCCAACCGGCGACCGATCGCAGGCAATGCGGTTTCATCGCCGATCAGCACGTAGTGATCGAAATCATTCGCGGTGACGAAGGACCCGCGCGGACCACCGATAGCGATGTGCTCGCCGGGTTTCGCACGTTCCGCCCATGTCGATGCAGGGCCGTCGCCGTGAACGACGAAATCGATGGTCAGTTCGTTGGATTGGGCATCGTAATCGCGCGGCGTGTAATCGCGTGCCGGTGAGGGTGGTACACCGACCGGAAACTCCGGCCCATTCGGGCCCAGTTTCGGCAGCACCATTTCACCCTGCGTATTGGGGAGAAACAGCTTGATGTGATCGTCTGGCGCAGCGCTAAGGAAACCGTGCAGTTCCGCGCCGCCGAAGACGATGCGTTGCATGTGCGGGGTGATGCGCGTCGTGCGCAGCACTTCGATCATGCGAAGCATCACCGCATGACGAATCTTGTGGTGTTCGTGCCTGGTCATGGTTGAACCTTAAGACATGGAAGTGGCGACATAGGAGAGTCGACATGGGGATTTAGGCCAGACGACGCCGGCGTGGCAGCAAGCGATAGCCCAGGTGTCCGGCCATTTCCTGCAATACGGCCAGCGTGCGATGGGGATCGTTGGCGAAATGTTCTGACGCGGTGTGTGCGGTGTTGTTGTCTTCGGCCAGACCAAGTTGTTCAAGCGTTTTCAGGAATGCCCGTACCTGCGCCAGCATGCTACGAAGATCGTTGGCGCTGGGTGTTGCGTCGGCCAGCGCCATGTCGCGCAAATGCCAGCGCGTGCGTCCATGCGGTTGTACATGTGCGTCCACCAGCCCGCGCTGTTCCAGTTCGCGTAAAAATCGATACACCGTACCGATGCTGGTTTGCGGGTGATGCGCTTGCGCCGCTTGCAATAAAGGCACGGCATCGCGTGCCTCGTGTTGTTCGAGCAAGGCAATCAAAATAGCGTTGCGCGACGACGTCAGAACGAGTCCTTGCGCCTTGCAGCGTTGCTGCAAGGCGATCAAGGCGTCATCGGTCGTTTCAGTTTTCATCCGTGCGGCCCGTCGCGATATCCGCGGCGGCGCGTTCAAGAATGGCGGCAATACGCTGCGCTTCGGCCTTGTTCCAGTCGGCACCCCGCATGAGCACAGCGTGCTTGAGCGAGTGCATCGCCTTGCGCACCGACATGGGCAGCGACAGCTTTGCAATCAGGCGTGCGCTGTGGCGATTGCGCTCGGTCATCGCGTCCACTGCGCCACGGTTTTCTTGAAGATATGCGCGGCCTTCGTCGGTGATCGCATACAGCTTGCGATTGCCCTGCTCGTTCTCCACCGCCGCGTAGCCCATTTCTTCCAGCATGGTCAGCGTGGGATAGATGGCGCCGGGGCTGGGCGAGTAGTGACCGTGGAACATCTCTTCGATCGTACGGATCAATTCGTAACCGTGGCGCGGCTGCTGTTCGATCAGTGCGAGCAGCAACAATTTCAGATCGCCGTGGCCCAGCATGCGTCCGCCACCGCGGCGTCCGCCGCCTTGCAAACCGTCCCAGTCGCCGAACCCATCGCCACCTTCGTGATGATGGCCATGGCGTCCGCGCCGCCCATGGAATTCGTAAGCCTCGCGGCCGTAGCCGCCTTCATCGTCCCAGCCCATGCCGCGGCCGCCGTGGTGGCGGTGCATAAACCGGTGAAACAGGAAATGCCTGTGCATTGATATAACTCCGATATATCGAAACGTTGGACAAAACGATATATCGAAATTGTATCGATAGCAACAGGGGTGGCCGGTAAGCCGATTTCGAGAAGCCGTAGTAGGCCTCACAAGTCTTTAATATTCAGTGCCATAGCGCGCAAGACGCTCGTCAAGCGTACCCGTATGCAATTCGTAGAGATGGTTATCGAAATCGTAGAAATAAAGCGAAGTGCCTTCCCCTGGCACTCTCGGCCTCGGCGGCTGGATGTCCACACCGAGGCTGCGAAGTCTCTGCTCGAACACGGGCAAATCGGTCTCCGCCACCTTGAACGCCAGATGCCGATACGTTCGTTCGGCCGGAGGCGTGCCTTCCATGGCGGCTATCCACACGCCGCCCAGCACAAAGAATTTTTCCCGCGACAGCGAAAAGTTTTTGGGCTTGCTGTCGTAGACCTCTCTCGCACCCAGGCCTTCGCACAAAAACATCGCCATCCGTTCCAGATCGCGAACGAGGAACGTGATGTGACTGATACCTTCGATGCCCATGAATGCTTTCTCGATGTGTTGATATCACTTCGTCGGCGTGAACGTTCGTCCGGGAAAAGCTTGCTCGATCACATCGAGGAACGCTCTGACTTTTGCACCGACCAGTCGGCGCGAATTGCGCAGCGCCCAAATTTCCACCGGTGGATGCGTATCGGTTCCCCAATGCGCCAAACGCCCTTGTTTGATGTCTTCTTCGACCAATAGTTTCGGTAGCAAAGCTGCGCCTGCACCAGCGAGCACCGCATCGCGAATCATCATCAACGATGAAAGCCGCAATACAGGCTCCGGTTTGATGCGTCTTTCATCACCGGTATTTGTATGGAATTGCCATACAAGATCAGGTGAAGTTTTTGGTGTAAGTACGGCTTTGACCGAAGGTGTCTCTTCGTCGTCTCCGGATGGCGGCGGCATGGCAACATCCCGGTGCGCAACAAGCAGGCGTTGATCGTCGAGGATGCGCCGACCGACAAGTCGTTCGTCGCGCGACGGATCGACACGTATCACCAGATCGAAGCCATCCTCCACGGGATCCACCATTCGATCGTCGGCGATAACTTCGAGTTGCACGTCGGGATACGCCAACGCAAAACGTGCACTCACGCGGCCCAGTGCGACATGCGCAAGCACGAGCGGCGCACTCACGCGAAGCCGTCCGCGCGGCGTCGATGCACCCAGCGTCACCGCTTCCTCCGCTTCGGCAATGTCCGACAGAGGTCCATGCGTTCGTTCGTGCAGGGCTCGTCCCTCGTCCGTCAGGCGAAGGCTTTGCGAGCCGCGTTCAATCAATCGCACGCCCAGGCTTTGTTCCAGCTCCGACACCCGCCGCGACAGCGTGGCTTTGGATCGTCCGGAGATGCGGCTGGCACGCCCAAAGCCGCCGTGGGTGGCCACCAGCGCGAAATCGGTAAGCGCCTGCAGGTCCATAAAGGTGTTCCGAATATGAGACGAGGTGTCCAATTATTGGCATCTTCTCGCCAAAAGTGAAACTACCTACTGTGTGTCCACGCCGTCCTTCAACGTCACACAACGAGGAATTTCACTATGAGCATCTTGGTCACCGGTAGCACGGGAACAATTGGTTCCCAGGTCCTGAATCAGCTGAGCGGTTCGGGCGTCGATATTCGCGGCCTCACCCGTTCGCCGAACAAGGCACAGTTTCCGGCCGGCGTCACCGCCGTCGCTGGCGATCTCGCCGACGTCGATTCCTTTCGCGCTGCGCTGGAGGGCGTCAGCACGCTTTTCCTGCTCGTGCCGAATGTCGCGGATGAGTTGACCCAGGCCATGCAGGCGCTGACGGTCGCTCGCGAGGCCGGCGTCAAAGGCATCGTCTATCTTTCCGTCTACAACGGTGACACCTACGCCGACGTGCCGCACTTCGCGAGCAAGAACACCGTGGAACGCATGATCGAAGCACTCGACCTGCCCGCCACGGTGCTGCGCCCGGCTTACTTCATCCAGAACGATTTGCGCCAGAAAGATCCGCTGTTGAACGCCGGCATGTACGGCATGCCCGTTGGCGACAAGGGCATCTCCATGGTCGACATTCGCGACATCGGCGAAGCCGCGGCATTGGAACTGCTGCGCCGTGAGCGCGCACCGGCATCGCTTCCGCGCGAAACGTACGCGCTGGTTGGACCGGATGTGTTGTCAGGCACCGATGTCGCCAACATCTGGAGCGATGCACTCGCGCGAAAGATTCACTACGCGGGCAATGACACGGCGGTTCTCGAGAAACGCATGAAGACCATGATGCCGGCATGGCACGCACTCGATCTTCGTTTGATGCTTGATCGCTATCAAACCGAAGGCGCGGCTGCGACATCCGAAGACATCGCACGACTCACACATCTGCTTGGTCACGCGCCGCGCTCGTATCGCAACTTCGCGGACGATGCCGCCGCACAATGGTTGAGTCGTTGATCGTTCGACGTGCACTTGCCATGTGCGATGTTTGCAAAGCTCAAGAAGTGCGGATCGGAGTGTCTTTCCGCAAGACACTCCGACCAGTTTCTGGCAAAGAGACGTTCAAAATGTCAGCTTTGGGTCGAAGGCGGATATCGTCACTTCTAGATTGACGCTATCCATGATTCACAGATGTGTTAGCGAGAATCAGCCGCCCACTTTTGCAAACCACAATGCAAACATTTCCGGGTGCTTGTATTGAAACCATGTCCCTTGAGCACAAAAAAATACTTTTCACACCTTGGGCATCGGAAATATATGATCACTAAGCGCGTGTACCCAAATGCTATGAACCAACCCCACACGAAATAAATACTAGCCGCTTCAAGACGAAGGCGTGAGACTACGAACGCGCCGACGGGACCGAGAACAAAAAATACGCCCCACGATGCATACGTCCATGCACGTAATTCCCGCCAATATTTTGTGTACATGGACCCCTAGAATCACCACGCCTCGACCGGCAGTAATAATACCGATTATGTCCGCTTTGGGTCGAAAGCAGACGCCGTCCTGCCGAGACGAAATATCCCCGCGGGTTGAGCAGACAGCTTAGACAGCGTAGTAAGCCAAAAACATATCCACCGCCGACTCAGCCACATGCTTTTGTGCAGCAATGTCCAACGGTGGCTGCGCCAGCGTGATCTGCGGCCAGAATGCAAAACTTTTAATCAGCCCCTGTAATTGATGTGAGGCAAAGACCGGATCGTTGGTCTTCAAGCGACCAGCCGCGGCCGCGCCGCGTATCCACACAGTCAAACCTTCTTCGCGCTCGCTCATGCGCGCAACCATGTCGAGCGCGCGTTCGGGCGAATGGATGCCGGCGGCAATAGCAACACGCGCCAACGATACGAACGCTTCGTCATTGAGCAGACGAAACTTTTGCGCGATCAGTTCCAGCAATTGATCGCGCAAGGGACGGTCGGCGCGATAGGCAAGTTCCTCGCCGCCGGCGATCGCTTCCCACAAGTGATGCAGGATCTCGGCGAACAAGACTTCCTTGCTGGGAAAGTGGTTGTAGACGGTGCGCTTGGACACCCCGGCACGCGCGGCGATGCGATCCATGCTGGTGGTTTCGTAGCCAGCAGTGCGGAATTCGTCGATGGCGGCGTTGATGATCGCCTGGCGTTTGCGGTCGGTCAGGCGCTGGGAAGAGGTAGGCAGGCTAGGCATGGCCTCATTTTACACCGATTAGTTTACTTTTTCTGGATCATAAACTACACTGTGCAGTGTAGGTACTCGGCGCCCCCGGCCTGATTACAGGAATCCACCATGTTTACGCGCAACGCCAAACCCGCTCGTCCCCAGATCGACAAGTACGAGGCATCCCCGCAACGCCGCGACAGCCGTTTCCACAATCCGGCGCAGCGGCCGTCGCAGCCGGCGGGCAAAACGCTGCGCATCATCTGGAATGCGCTGTTCAATAAACCCGCCGGTACGCAACCGAACAGTCCGCTGCCGGTGCAGGCGCTCACTCGCGCGCAGCTCGACGCGGCGCCGGACCGCAGCCTTTACCGGCTCGGCCATTCCACCATGCTGATCAAACTGCGCGGTGCGTATTGGCTCACCGACCCGGTCTTTGCCGAACGCGCGTCGCCGTTCCAGTGGATGGGCCCCAAGCGCTTTCATCAACCGCCGATCGCTTTGCACGACTTGCCGCCGATTCGTGGCGTCATCCTCTCGCACGATCACTACGATCATCTCGATCGGCAAAGCATTCAGCACCTGGCTGCGACGACCGGTGTTTTTCTGACGCCGCTGGGCGTCGGTGATCGCCTGATCGAGTGGGGCGTGGATGCGGCGAAAGTGCATCAGCTCGATTGGTGGGAAAGCATCGAGATCGACGGTCTGCGCATGACGGCCGCACCAGCCCAGCATTTCTCCGGACGTACGCCGTTCGACGGCAACACCACGCTATGGGCGTCGTGGGCGATCTTCGATAACGAGCTGCGCGTGTTCTTCAGCGGCGACACCGGCTACTTCGAAGGTTTCAAAACCATCGGCGAACGCCTTGGGCCTTTCGATATCACACTGATGGAAACCGGTGCGTACGATGCGCAATGGCCTTACGTGCATATGCAGCCGGAACAGACCGTGCAGGCGCATGTGGATCTGCGCGGCCGCTGGTTGATGCCGGTGCACAACGGCACCTTCGATCTGGCCATGCATCGCTGGCAGGAACCGTTCGAACGCGTCGTTGCGTTGGCTGTCGAGCGCAATATTCCTCTCGCTACCCCGCGCATGGGCGAGCGTCTGGACCTGTCGGCACCGCATACGGGCGAACGCTGGTGGCGTAACGTCGATGAGCGCGTTGGCGACAAGGTCGATCGGCGTGTCGAACGTTTGCTGCCTCGCTAAGGTCAGTTGCTGTTAGAAGCGCTTTCTTCGTCTCCACGACGATCCAGCATGTTTTGCTTATAAGCGTTTGCGCGTGTCAAAAGCGCGATGGCTTCCTGGAAGATCATCGGAACGGGATGAGGCAAATCGCCCTGTGATTGCGACGCTTCAAAATCGCCCTTCGCGCCAGCAAGAAGCGCATCGATGAGACCGGGCTCCTGCTGATCCATGCGTTGCAGCAGGCTAAGCAGGATGTAAGAGCACGCCTGAGCTTTGGCATCCGTTCGATCGAAGTCGCGTTGCATGAGCTACTCCTTCATGGAAACAGGTGAGTCCTAAAAAATTTTAGGTCTTCTTTTGATGTCGATGGTGGACATCGTTCTGCAACAATCCCGCCTGAGGCGCTTGTTGCATCTTTCTTGCGCGTAACTTCGCACCTGACGCTCATTGCGTTTTTAAGGACGTCACCAAGACGTTCGCGGGCGATACAAGCCGTTTGGGTTACGCAAAGCATCTGGCAATCCAGCATTCGCGCCTTTATTGCATCGCGCAATAAGAAACGAATACAGATTCGTTCGATAGCTATCGACGCTAACTATCAACTCCATTGAAAAAATAGATTTGAACTCTCCTCGCGCGAAGCAGAGTCTCTCAATGCTACGCATCATGAATGCGCATCGGTGTCTTCGAACGCCGGTGCATCGTGGATTGATCACATCTTTTTCACGGAGTCCTAAAGCACGCTGTTTGGACATCCTGAGCCATTTACCAGCCTGCAGGCTGCAGCCAATGAAGGGAGAGAAGACGCATGTCCACCGAAGCCCTACCGAAAAGTGAAGCCAAATGTCCGTTCAAACACACCGCCGGTGGCGGTACGACGAACCGCCATTGGTGGCCGAAACAGCTGCGGCTGGATCTGCTCAGTCAACACTCCCACAAGTCCAATCCGCTGGATAAAAGCTTCAACTACGCCGAAGCGTTCAAGAGCCTGGACTACACGGCGCTGAAGAAAGACATCTCCGCGCTGATGACCGATTCGCAGGAATGGTGGCCGGCCGATTTCGGCCATTACGGCCCGCTTTTCATTCGCATGGCCTGGCATGCCGCTGGCACCTATCGCATCGGCGACGGCCGCGGTGGTGCAGGTCGCGGACAGCAGCGCTTTGCACCGCTCAACAGCTGGCCGGATAACGTCAGCCTGGACAAGGCGCGCCGCCTGTTGTGGCCGATCAAGCAGAAATACGGGCAGAAGATTTCCTGGGCAGATCTGCTGGTGCTTACCGGCAACGTCGCGCTGGAAACCATGGGCTTCAAGACCTTCGGTTTCGGTGGCGGCCGCGAAGATACCTGGGAACCGGATCTGGATGTCTATTGGGGTAACGAGAAAACCTGGCTGGGTGGTGACGTTCGCTACGGTAAAGGCGCGCAAGGCGACGAAGAAGGCGTGATCGTGGCCGATGAAGAACTGCACGGCCATGAGAAAGATCGCACCGAAGGCGGCCGCAATCTGGAAAATCCGCTCGGCGCCGTGCAGATGGGTTTGATCTATGTGAATCCGGAAGGTCCCGACGGCAATCCCGATCCGCTCGCCGCCGCGCACGATATCCGCGAAACCTTCGCACGCATGGCGATGAATGACGAAGAGACTGTCGCGCTTATCGCCGGTGGCCACAGCTTCGGCAAGACACACGGTGCAGGCCCTGCCGACAATGTCGGCCGCGAACCGGAAGGCGCCGATCTGGCCGAACAAGGCTTTGGTTGGGCCAACAAGTTCCGCTCCGGTAAAGGCGCCGACACCATCACCAGTGGTCTGGAAGTGACCTGGACTGCGACGCCGACCAAATGGGGCAACGGTTTCTTCGAGAATCTGTTCGGTCACGAGTGGGAACTCACCAAGAGTCCCGCAGGCGCCAACCAATGGGTCGCCAAAGACTCCAAGGAAACCATTCCGCTCGCGCACGATTCGTCGAAAAAGCAGCGGCCCACGATGCTCACCACTGACTTGTCGCTGCGTTTCGATCCGGCGTACGAAAAGATATCCCGCCGTTTCCTGGAACATCCCGACCAATTGGCCGACGCGTTTGCGCGCGCATGGTTCAAGCTCACGCATCGCGACATGGGTCCGCGTGTGCGCTATCTCGGTCCGGAAGTACCCGCGGAAGAACTGATCTGGCAAGACCCGCTTCCCGCCGTCACGCATCCCGTGATTGACGAGAACGACATCGCGGCGCTCAAGAGCAAGATTCTGTCTTCCGGACTTTCCGTGTCGCAGCTTGTATCCACGGCGTGGGCGTCGGCATCTACGTTCCGCGGTTCGGATAAACGCGGCGGCGCCAACGGCGCGCGTATTCGCCTCGCGCCGCAAAAAGATTGGGAAGCCAATCAACCGGCGCAGCTGGCGAAAGTGCTGTCCACGCTCGAAGGTATTCAAAAAGACTTCAACGGCAAGCAAAGCGACAAGAAGAGTGTGTCGCTCGCTGACCTGATCGTGCTCGGCGGTTGCGCGGCGGTCGAACAAGCTGCGAAGAACGGCGGCCATGCGGTGAAAGTGCCGTTTACGCCGGGACGTGCCGATGCATCGCAGGATCAAACCGATGTGGAATCGTTCGCACCGCTGGAGCCGGTCGCCGACGGCTTCCGCAACTTCCAGAAGAAAGAGTACGCCGTACCGTCCGAAGCGCTGCTGATCGACAAAGCACAATTGCTGACGCTGACAGCACCGGAAATGACCGCACTGATCGGCGGCCTGCGCGTGCTGAACACCAACGTGGGTCAGACCAACCACGGCGTGTTCACCAAACATCCCGAAGCACTCACGAACGATTTCTTCGCCAACCTGCTCGATATGGGCACGGAGTGGAAGGAATCGTCGAAGTCCAGGGGCTTGTTTGAAGGGCACGATCGCAAGACGGGTGCGCACAAGTGGACGGGCACACGCGTCGATCTCGTGTTCGGCTCGAACTCGGTGCTGCGCTCGTTGGCCGAAGTGTATGCAAGCACCGACGCGAAGGAAAAATTCATCCACGACTTTGTCGTGGCATGGAGCAAGGTGATGAACCTGGATCGCTTCGATTTGAAGTGAGTTTGTAGAACGCCTTAGGAAGGTATTTGGAGTGACATGTAGGCCGTCGCATGAATCGGATGTTTTGTTTCATGCGATGGCACGGTGACAGTCAATCGCCTTCGGCCGTAAATCAGCGATGGTTATCCCAACGGGTAACCATCGTTTTTTTTGCCCATAGCGCCATTGCTGGCGTAGCCCCCGGCAGGCCCGAACTTTGCCAATGCGCCGATCAAAGCTGGGGCGCTACCTAACATATGCCCCACAAATCACGCCGTGAGACCCCTGGCTCCCCTAGGGGCAGGACGGGGCGTGGGGACTGTGATTTTTTCCCGCGTTCTGCGAATCATGGAGGGAGCCGAAGACCACGCGAGCGAACATGCGCCACCGCCCGGACCAAGGACGCTTCCAAACTCTGCTACGCGAGCACGAGGGCATCGTGTTCAAGGTGGCCGGTTTGTATACGCAGCATGCCGAGGACCGGCGCGACCTGGCGCAGGAAATAGGTCTGCAGGCGTGGCGTTCGTTCGCCCTTTTCGACCCTGCGAAGGCGAAGTTTTCCACCTGGCTTTACCGGGTGGCATTGAATGTGGCGATCTCGCAGTTGCGCAGGGGAAAGGGTGACCTGACCGGAAAAGTGGAGCCGCTCGAACAGCATCACCTGGACCATATCGGCACCGAACCCGCGCCGGAACAGGACGAGCGATTGACCGTCCTCTACACCTTCATCGGTCAGCTCGGTGCACTCGATCGTGCGCTGATCCTGCTGTACCTCGAAGACAAATCCTATGCAGAGATTGCCCAGATTCTGGGCATTACGGAAACCAACGTGGCCACCAAGATCGGCCGCATCAAGCAGACGTTGCGTGGACAAATGGTCGGCGCAGCGACGGCGGGAGCATGACGATGGAACTGGATGAGATGAAGCAGGCCTGGCAGGAACTTAGCGTGCGACTGGATCGCCAGCACGCGATGAACTTGCAGATTTTCCGCGGCGGCCAGTCGGACCGTTTGCGTCGCGGACTGCGGCCGCTGGTATGGGGGCAGGCGGCACAGATGGCGCTCGGCATCGCCATCATGCTGTGGGGTATCCGTTTTTGGTCGACGCATGCGCATGTGTGGCAAGCGATGGCGTGCGGCATTGCGGTCCAGGCTTTCGGCACGTTGGAGATCATTTTCCCCGCGCGTGTGCTATCCCTCGTTCAAGCCATCGACTACACCGCTCCCGTGCTGGAGATCCAGCGCCGTGTCGCGCGACTGCGCGCGTGGCGAGTGAAGGTAGAGGCACCGGTATTCGCTGTGCTGGGCAGCATCATCTGGATACCGGTGATGCTCATGTTCATTCAATACGGCATGGATCGTGCCGGTGTCGATCTGTGGAGCAGGCTGACGGGCACGCTGCCCTGGCTGCTGCTGTGCGCTGCTGCGTCGCTGGCAGTGGTTGCTATCGCCTATGCGGTGGTGCGCTGGCTGGGGTATCGCCGCTGGCTGGAAGACAGCTTCGCAAGTAGCGCGGTGAAACGCGCCGAGATCATGCTCGAAGAGATTGTGCGTTTCGAACGCGAATGAAGCGGGAAAATATCTTTGCTTCACGTCCAGGCGATGTCCGCTTTGCGTCGAAAGCGGACATGCCGTTACTAACGTTGATGCCGCTTACTTCCGCGCTGCGCCGATTTCGCTCAAGTAGTCGGGCGTTCCCTCGATGCGCACCAGGTGCGGATATTGCAAGCCGTCGTGATAATCCACGGGCACCGTGCGAAAACCGCCCTGATACTTCAGCAGCAGCTGGATCGGTGCGCTGCTGCCCTTGGCGGCCGCAATCGCACTCTTCAGCACATCGCTCGAATAATCCTGGCCGTTTACCGCAACCACCGTCGCGCCGGTGCTGACGCCCGCCTTGAACGCCGGTCCGTTCCAGCGTACGTCGTTGACTTCACCCTTGTCCGTCATCGTCAGGCCGATCGACCAGGCGAAGTTGTACAAGTGGCGCGACGATTGCGGGCGATCGTTGTATTGCTTCTCGTACTCGCTTTCCTTATCGGTATAAACGAGTTTCCAGCCGGTTGCCTCGAAATCGCTCGCGAACGGCGGATTGAGTTCATCGACGTGTGCATGAAGGAAAGTCGCCCAGTCGTAGGGTGCGACGCCGTTCAATGCGGAAACCACATCATCGAATGTGTACGTCTTGGTGACATAGCTGCCGTTGTCCACACCGAAGAACGCATGCGCGAAATCGTCCAGCGATTTGTGGTCGTGTGTGAGCGAGCGAATTTTCGCGTCGACCGCGAACCACATCATCTGGCCGCCGCTGTAGTAATCCTCGCTCATCTGCCAGCTGCGGTACGGCAAGCTTGAACGGCGCGCGGCCGTTGCGTCATTGGTGGTGTCTTCGAGCGTACGCCACTGGAAGCCGACGCGATTGCGCTCATAGTTGGCCACGTCCATGGCGACGGCGTCGCGGAATTGCTCCGCGTTCCACATGCCGGAGCGCGCGGTCAGCACGAAGCCCCAGTATTGCGTCTGTCCTTCGTACACCCACAGTAACGAATCGCCCATCGGAACATTGAAGTTGGGCGTCCACAAATCGGCGGGACGACGGAACTTGCCGTTCCACGAATGAGTGTATTCGTGCGCCAGCAAATCGCGATCCGGTGCGGCGTCGCTCCATGCGGTGAAGTAGTCGGCGCCCAGACCGTTCTCGCTGGACTGGTGGTGCTCCGTACCGTTTCCACCCAATTGATCGGAGAGCGAGAAGAGGAAATCGTAATGATCGTAGTGATGCGAGCCGAACAACTTCACGGCCTGCGTCACGAGCGCGCGATGCACCTTCAGCTGCTCCGGCGTCATCTCCAGATACTTCGGCGCGTCTGCGACGATATCCAGATGCACCGGCGCGTCACCGCCCGGATTCAGATCGACACGCTTGAAGTACCGGCCCGCGTAGATCGGCGAATCGACCAGGTTATTGAGCGTCACCGGTTTGAACGTGACAACGTCGCCCGATTGCGAAGCCGTCTCCAGCGCTGTGCCGAGCTGCCAGCCGTGCGCCAACGTCACGCTCGGTGCAAACGTAATGTCGCGCGAAAAATAACCGGCCGGATAGAGCACCATCTTGCTCCACTCCAGATCCATCATGCGGTCGGTGATTTCGAATCCTTCGTTATCGGTGCGGCCAGACAGGTACTGGAACGACACATCGATGCTCGACACGCCATCCGGCACGTCGAGATGAAACGCGTACACGTTGTATTCGTCGCGCTTCCACGCAATGCGTTTACCATTCGCGGTAATTTGCAGCCCGGCAAGCATGCTGATTGGACCGGTCGGCGAGTGATCGCCGGGAATCCACTGCGGATACAGCAGCGTGAGCGCGCCGGCTTTCACCGGAATGGTTTCATGGGCGCGAAAAATGCCCTGCACGGTGTCGCTGGCATCGACTTGCAGCGATACGGTGCCGAGGTAGGGCGTGTCCTGCGGCGGCGGCACGCTGTCCGAGCGCGTTTGCTGCGCCGTGGCGCCGGCGGCCGCGAGGGCCATCGCGATGGTCAAGGCGAGGCGCGAAAAATTGCGACGCGTGGCAACGGCAGGGACACGAGACATGATGAAGAACTCCGGCGAGCGAAAGAATGATTCTGCAACTTAGCACCGCGCCTACCTGCTGGGGATAGCGACTGATGGCATCTTGCCGTGGCGGCGCGTGACTTGCTCACGATGGTATCCGTTTTGCTTCGATAGCAAACGTCCAATTCCAGCGCCTTCCCATAGAACCAATCCGTTATCCAGCAGACCCGTTGTAGTGGCATAGTCATCCTTCATCCCGCAGAGAAGCGACCGCATCCATGCCCAGGAATCGATACCTGCTTCGGCTAGCCCTGATTTTCGCGGTGTTGCTGTTGGTGCATACGGGTGCCCAGGCGCATCAAGGCGCAAGCAACGTGGGATTTCAGAAGCTGGAAATCCCGAACGGGAACGAGCCGCCTCTGGATCTTGGCGTCTGGTATCCCACCGATGCGCCCGTCGTTAGCGGCGGGACGGAGCCGTTCGAGCAAGGTATCGCGGCGTCAGGCGCGCCGGTGAAGGGACGCAATCTTCCGCTTGTCGTCATCTCTCACGGTGGCGGCGGATCGTTCGTCAGCCACTACGACACGGCCGTTGCGCTTGCGCGCGCGGGTTTTGTCGTGGCTGCGATCAGTCATCGCGGCGACAGCGGCGCCGATCAGAGCCAGGTGCTCAAACTTTGGCGCCGTCCTGCGCAGCTGCAGCGCGCCATCACCTACATGCTTCAAGCATGGCCCGACCATGCGCGGCTGAATCCGCAAAAGATCGGCGCATTCGGTTTTTCCAACGGTGGATTCACAGTGCTGGTTGCAGCCGGTGGCGTGCCGGATCTTGGCAAAACTGGCGATTATTGCCACGCCAATCCAACCCATGATCTATGCCAGGCGATAAAGAACGGCGGCGCTTCTGCGGCGACGATATTCAACGATGTGCCACCGCATGCATGGATCGCCGATCCTCGAATAAAAGCCATTGTGGTGGCCGCCCCGGCTTTCGGTTATGCGTTCGACAAAGCGGGTCTTGAGAACGTACGTGTTCCGGTACAGCTATGGGGCGCCGCGAATGATCAACATCAGCCAAGGCCCTGGTTCGAAGACGTCGTGCGCAACGCGTTACCGACACCGCCCGAATATCACCTGGTGCCCGGCGCCGGGCACTATGATTTTCTGCCGCCGTGCAGTGCGCATCTTGCTTCGATCGTTCCGTCGATCTGCGTCGATCCCGCGGGGTTCGATCGCGCCGCATTCCATAGGATGTTCAATGCGGAAGTGGTCACGTTTTTCCAGGAAACCTTAAACGCTGCACATCGTTAGTTGGGCCATGGCACAGACAAGGCATTGACTCAGCGCAGCTGCTGAATGCGGATCATGTTGCCGGCCGGATCGCGAACAGCGCAGTCGCGAACGCCGTAAGGCTGGTCGGTCGGTTCCTGGACGATATCGGCGCCGCGAGCCTGCAACCGCTCGAACGCGCCCGCAAGGTCTCTGGTCGCCAGCAGAACGATGCCGAAGGTGCCCTTGGCCATCATCTCGGCAATCGTGCGGCGTTCGTCGTCGGTGATACCGGGGCTGGCTTCCGGCGGATACAGCACGATCGACGTGCCCGGCTGACCTGCCGGGCCGACCGTGATCCAGCGCTTTCCGCCGTATCCGACATCGTTGCGGACTTCAAAGCCCAGCGTGTCGCGATAGAAACTCAGTGCAGCATCGGGATCGTTCTGTGCGAGGAAACTCGAATGAATAGTGATATCCATGGCGGCCTTTCTCAGTGGTTGGTGATGTCCATGGCGATCAGTTTAATTCTGGCTCCGAAGCGATTGCTTCTTGATTCCTGATCGGTCGCATCACCTGCTTGGCCATGCACGAGGGAATACCCACTACCGCGTCCGCCTGCTGCCGCCGATAAGCGCTGGGCGACACACCGACCAGCTCGGTAAACCGGGTACTGAAGGTGCCCAGCGATGAACAACCGACAGCGAAGCAAACGTCGGTAACGCTCAGGTCGCCACGACGCAGAAGCGCCATCGCACGCTCGATGCGCCGCGTCATCAAATAGCTATACGGGGACTCGCCGTAGGCAAGCCGGAACTGTCGGCTGAGGTGCCCGGCCGACATGTGCGCACCGTGGGCCAGTGCTTCGACATCCAGCGGCTGCGCGTAGTCACGATCGATCTGATCGCGAACGCGACGCAACCGTGCGAGATCGCGCAGATGCTGCGCCGTGGTGCGTTTGCTGCTCATGCGGATGATCCTGTCACGTCGCACCGCCGCGCTCAAGCTCGACAATGTGACGTATCTGAAGCAGCACTTCACACCAGATTTATTTCTTTTTACTTTTCGCCGGAGTGCCCGCAGGCGCCTTCTTTTTCGATTTGCTCTGGTTGTATTCAATAGCGGCACGAATGAGGTTTTTCAGGGCGCGCTTATTGACCTTGTCGCCTTCTAAAAAATCGATCGCCCGCCACACACCGCCTTCCAGGCCGGCATTGAAAAGTTTGTCGGGGTCTGGAAGTTTCGCGCCATGGGAAAAAGTGATCTTCACTTTTTCCTTGTGGGCGTTGGCGACAGCGATCATGCCATCGCGATACCACACCGGACTTCCGCGGTATTTCCACTCCTCGATGATCGCCGGATCGGCATCGAGAATGGTTTTGCGCAGGTCTGCAAACGTCTTGCCGCGCCAGTCGGTGAGTTGCTCAATCAGCTGGTCGATGCGTTCCGATGGTTCCATGGCGGGCCTCGAATTCGGATGCCGTTTCGTGCGGCGGCTGGAGGACCTTATGTAAACCCAGCGCGCACCGAATGTCACGCCGCTTATTCCAGGCGGCGTCTTCACGTTTTCCGACATCTGTAGCGATCAGCAACGGCCGCGAGCCATCACATGCTCTGCGCGGCGGAGCCGTCCGACCATTTGGCGACAGGAATCATCAACACATTGACGGGCTCGGGCTGGCCATGGAACTGCGGATTCAACATGACGGGCGATCCATCCTGATCGGCGCCCCAATTCACGTTCGTGGCCGTGTAAAACATCAAATGCGGCATCCAGTGGCCGAACTGGTCGTCGAGATAAGCTTGCTTGGACATCATGTACGACATGGCACCCGGTTGCAGTGCCGGCATTTGTTTGGCCGCAAACGCCGTCATGTCCTTTTTGATTTCGTCTTTGGATTGCCCGGCGAGCACCAGCGCTGTTCTTTTGTACGTGATGGGCAGGATGGATTTGACGGCCTCCGCATTGAAGCAAATCGGCCCGCGCAGTTTTGGATTCCAGAATTGCGGCGCGTCGAAGGGAGACATCCAGCCGCGCTCGACCGCACACACGAATCCATTCGTGCCTTTGACCGCAGTGACATAGCCATGCGCCTGGAGGACAAGCACCGTTGCATGATCGGAAATCGAGGGTGGCGCCGCGCTTTTCGCCAGCGCGATTTCCGCGGCTTGATCGGCCATCAGATATTGGGCTAGCGGCGCCATGCTTGGGTAACTATGCGGTTGTTGAGCCGACGCGGTCGTCGCGACAGTCATGACGCCGAGCGCGCCTGACGCAACCAGACAGCTGAAAAAACTGGCGTTCATTTTCATCGGTTTGCTCCCTTGTTTCGCTCCCGGACGAGACGTTCGAGGCGTGCATGATTGGCTGGGCGGCGCCCAACGACAGGCTATCCCTGTGAGCGACGAACGGGAGAGCGACAAATCGACAGACGCTTTGGGACGGTCGCCCCATTCAAGGGGTAGCGAGTCCGGTCGGTTCAGGGGCGTGCCGCTGGGGTATCCATTCGATAACGCACCAGCGCGTCACCAAGCATGTCCTTGAGCGGGTCGAGGTAAGACTCGAACTTCGCCCATTGATCCAGGCCGTCGCGGAAAATCGGACGACGTACCTGTTCGGAACTTGCCGTGCGCACGCTGCGCTCGGTCTTGTGGAATTCCAGACACGCCGGTTCGAACGCCAGGTCGCAGAAATCCAGAATGCGCCGCACGTTGCTTTCCAGGTCTTCGACGACATCTTCGTGGTAAACGCGCAACACACGCCCGGGCAGCACCTCGTCCCAATGCTGCATCACATCGAGATACGTGCGGTAGTAACGCGCAATATCCTCAATGCTGTACGTGAACTCCTGCCCGGTAGCAAAGAGCTGCTTGAGATTGCTGAAGCAGCATGCCATCGGTTCGCGGCGCGCATCGATGATCTTTGCATTGGGCAGCATCAAATGAATCAGACCGATATGCCGGAAATTGTTCGGCATCTTGTCGATGAAGTAAGGTTTTCCGCTGCGGTAGATGCGCGTATCGCGAAGATATTTTTCACCGAGCCGACGAAAGTCTTCCGGCTTCATGTCCGCGAGCACAGCTGGATAGCGCGGATCGTCGAGGTCCGGATCGCGCCCCTGCAGATCGACCACGATACGCGGAATGTCGGCCAGTTCCTGCGTTCCCTCGACTAGCGAATGCGAAGCGAGAATTTGCTCCAGCAGCGTGGAACCCGCGCGCGGCAGTCCCACGATGAAGATCGGATCCGGGCTTGGATCGCCGACATTCGCTCGGTTCACGAAGAATTCGCGCGTGCAGACCTCGATCTGTTTGCGCGTATTGGTCTCCAAGATCTCCGGGCGGTAGCGGCTTTCGGAGCGCTTGAGCGAATTGCCTTGTTCGTAATAGCGCCATGACTCGGCGTAGTCGCTGCGATCCTCGAACGCTTTGCCCAAGGCGAAACACAAGTGATAGCGATCGACTAGCGGTGTCGCCGGCGATGCTTCCTCCGCGCGCATGGAGGCGATTTCTTCATCTGTGAAGCGATATGTCTTGAGGTTCGCGAGACTCCAGTAGGCATCGCCGAAGTTGGGTCGCGCAGCAATGGCAGCGCGATACGCGTCAACCGCATCCGCCTGCCGTCCCTGCGTTTTTAGCGAATGGGCCAGCGACAAATGCAGATCGGCCGCTTGCGGCGCTTCCCGCAGGAGTTCCTGATAGAGCGCGATCGCGCGATCGTGTTCGCCAAGGCCCACGCTCGTACTCGCATACAGCACACGGTAATCGGGATGACGAGGATCGGCGGCAAGCAGCTTTTCCACCTCCTCGCGCGCACGTTGGTACTGATGCCGTTCGAACAGTACGCTCGCATAATCGAAGCGCGCAGGATGGTAATTGGGTGCGATCTTCAACACCGCTTCAAGCAGAATCTCTGCATCGTCGAGTACATCGCGCGCCAGACCGATGCGTGCAAGCAGTCGCATACCTTCCACATCATTGCCGACCCTCAGAAGATAAGGGCGAATGGTGCTTTCGGCTCTATCAAGTTCACCATCGGCGAACGAGCTGGTCGCGCTCACAACTTCCGGTGCAAGACGCTTGAGCGTCGCAACGTGCGAAGCCGCCGTCGCCGCATTGGCATTGTCGCCGGTCATGCGATATAGGCCTTCGAGAAGATTCCAGCTCGAAGGAAGCGCGGGATTGATGTTGACGGCACGCAGCAAGGCGTCGATGGCGCGCGGTGCGTCGCGCATGACGACGTAGCAGTGGCCACGTTCCTCATGCAGCCGACTGAAATTCGGATGACTATGTTCGAGATGTGCAAGCGTTTTCAGCGCATCGTCGATTTTTCCAAGATAGCGCTGGCTTCTTGCTGCCAGATAAAGCGCGTCGCGATTGTCCGGCACGTCGCTGGCTAACGCATGTGCAGCCTGCAAGGCCTGCGCGTGCTGGCCGTCGTTTTGCAGCTGGCGTATACGCTGAAGGTCCTGCTCCACCGATGCGGGAACGGAATCGACTGCCGAGGCATTCATGGATGATCAACAACCTTAAAAAAAGAGGGTGGGCTTGCGCCCACCCGAATTCTACTGGCTTGTCTGCGGAGACAGCAGGTTAGAACTTGAAGCCGAGTTTCAGGCCGATAACGCGCGGGTGAATCGGCACTTCCGACTCGATGAACTGGGCCGAGGACGTAAACACGCTGGCGTGGCTGTTGCCCAAATTGGTGCCGTACAGCGAGAAGTTCCAGCTGTCCTTGGCCACGCCGATCGACGCGTCGTAGGTGGTGTACGCGCCCTGGAGGTAACGCAGTTCCACCGTGGTGATGTCCGTGACGCCTTCGCCGTTCGGATAGGTTGCCGGCTGGTTGTACATCGAACCGGTGTAGCTGGCACCGATCTGCCAGAAGGCGTTGTAGTTGCCCAGCAGCGTCCAGTCGTAACGAAGACGCAGATTGGCCTGCGAACGCGGCGAGAACGCCGGCACGCTGCCCACTTCACCGAACGGATTGGCGAACGACGTCACCGCACCGGCAGCACCGGTTTCGACGATACATTCGTTAAAGCCAGCCGATCCTGGAATGTTGTTGACCAGGCAGGGCGAGTTCGTCTGTCGGGAATGATTGAGCGAACCGGAGCTGATGACCGACAGGTTATCGGTAATCTTCGCCTGGAATTGCAGCTCCAGACCCTGCACCTTGTAGTTCGGACCATTGACCGCGAAGGTGGTGTTACCCAGCACCAACGGGTTGAAGAACTGCATTTGCACGTTGTCCCACCGCATGTCATACAGTGAGCCGTTGAGCAGCACGCGGTCGTCGAAGAACGTGGTCTTGAAGCCGAGTTCGTTGTTGGTCAGCGTGTCGGGCGCGTAGCTGATCGGCTTCTTGTACTGCGCTTCGCCATCGAGCTTCGCCACGTCCGACGACGTACGGTTGAAGCCGCCCGGACGGAAGCCTTGCGAGAAGGTGTAATACACCATCGTGTTCGGCGAGATGTGCCACAACAGATTCGCGCGGCTCTTAAAGCCGTGATAGGTCTGGTGGTAGTTCATCACCGTGTCGTTGCCGACATAGGTGCCGTTGGGAACGTTCACCTGCGCGCTGGTGGTGTAGAACTCCGTACCGGTCTGCCATTCGGAGTAGTGGTAATAACGCGTGCCGGCGGTTGCGGTCAGCACGTCCGGGATGATGTCGTAGGACATCGAACCAAACGCTGCTTCCTGCTTGTAACCGCGCTGTTCGACTTCACCGAAGGCCGTGTTGTCTGGCATCACCACGCCCGGTGACGACTCGGCATTGGCGACACATGGATAACCACCGGCAAGCGCACTGGCGAGGTTCCCCGGCGTACAAGACGGAATGGTCTTGTAGTTGAAGTCCATGTGATCGTCGATGTTGAAATCTTCGTAGTACAAGCCGCCGATAACGCGGAAGCGATAATCTTCCGGCGTGCTCAGGCGCAGCTCATGGCTCTGATGCGTGCTGTTTACGTGGTCGTTCCAATAGCCAGTCGGCGAATAACAGATCGGCTTGCCGGTGCTGGCAAGACCTGCCGACGTGCCGGTGCACTGGTAATACATGCCACCGGCGCTACGCGAATAGTTGGTGTAATCCTGCTGCTCGCTGATGTGGCGATTGGTGTAACCGCCGGTGTACACCAGCGAGAGGTCGCCGATCTGGCCGTTCAACGTCCAGGCGGTGTTGGTGAAATGGTCGTCGTTCCACGCCGGCACGAAGGCGGTGATCTGATCGGTGCCGAGCTTCTGGCCATCCGTTCCGATCGGATACGTCGAGGACTGACCGTTCGCATCGAGGTTCTGGTAGCTCTCGGCGATCAGGAAGTTCCAGTCGTCGTTGATCTTCCACAGTGCGGACAGACGCGCACCCTGATAATCGACCGGATTCCAGTCGTTCTTCGCGACGGAATAATTGTTGCTCACCGAGGTGCCACCGGCAGCGACGTAAGGTGCCATGGCGCCGCCACCATCGGTGGGCTCACGCGTGAACGTGCTCGGCACGTTGTCGATGTAGCCGCCCTGGTGATCGTTGTAGATCACACCACGCACGGCGAGCGTGCCGGGGATGATCGGGAAGTTCAGCACCGCGTTGGTCGAATTGTTCGGGCCACCGCCATCGGTGGCGCTGACACCGGCTTCGACACTGCCGCTGACCTTGTCCAGATTGGGCTTGTTGGTGATGTAGCGAACGGCACCCGCTTCGGCACCGCCGCCGAACAGCGTACCCTGCGGACCTTCGAGCACTTCGAGGCGCTCCATGTCGACCATGTAGATGTCGAGGTTGCGCGCCGGGAACTGCATCGACTGATCGTCGAGATACACAGCGACGTTCGGGAACGGAGCAATCGATGCGCTCGACTGGTTGCCGAGGAAGCCGGTACTCAGGCCACGCATGTAGATGTTGCCCTGGCCGGGACCGTTCTCGGCAAGCGTCACGTTCGGCAGATACTTGATGAGATCGTTGGCCGTCTGGATGTTCAACTGCTGCAACGTCGTACCGGTGAATGCCTGGATCGTGATCGGCACGTCCTGAATGTCTTCGAGCGTGTGCTGCGCCGTCACCGTAATCGCACCGAGCGTAGAAGCGCCCGCTGATGACGGCTGACCGTTCGAATCCGGCTGCGCCGACGGACCCGTTTGATTTGTTTGAGTCGTTTGAGGTGCTGGTACAGAGGCCGGTTGCGTCGTGCCATCGGCGTACGACACGCGAGTGACCGCAAGCGCGGCCAGCACCGCGCAAGTGATTGGATTGATCTTCAAGTCTATCTCCCCAAGGGTGTGTTACCGGACGCGGCCGGCATGGATGCCTGATACGGCTATGACACACAGGCTAGGGAGCTGCGATGAAACGCAGATGACGTTGATTAGTCAACTTTCTTAAATGTCTACGTCCATGCGAAAGAAGTTTTAATCATATAGACGTCTAAAAAAGACGACTCAGCAGGACCACATGACAACGTGATGTAAGGGAAAGTGAAATGTCATGACGTTTAGCGCACATGTTTGTGTACTTGTGTAAAGCACCGAGTCTGCGCGCAACATTGGGATAAAACGTCGGAAGAAAGATGCTTCCAACCATCGCGGAAGAATGGTTCGGCATGGGTAGTAAACAGCATGAGTAGTAAACAGAAGGTCGCCTCAAAAAGAGGTGAATGCGTGGCGCAAAAGAAAAAACCCGCTCGCAAATCATTGCGATGCGGGCTTCTCAACGTGCCATGCAATCAGAACGAGCGTTGCCCATTCACCCATACATTGCGCACGATCGGCAAACCGCCAACGTCACGCATGCGCACGACGTCCGCACGCAAACCGGCCTTCAGCGTCCCGCGGTCTTCGAACCCGAGCGCCCTGGCAGGATTGCGGCTCACCGTTGCCATCGCCCGCGGCATCGACCAACCCGCCAGCGTGTGCAACATGAAGGCGCCATGCAGCAGGCTCGCCGGTACGTAGTCGGACGACAACATGTCCAGACGATCTGTGCGCGCAAGATCCAACGCGGCCACGTTGCCCGAATGCGAACCGCCGCGGACGACATTCGGCGCACCCATCACGGTAGTGAGGCCGTGTGCATGGGCGGCATCGGCTGCCTCTTGCGTGGTAGGGAATTCGGAAATCGTCACACCCAGGCGCCGCGCATGACCGACCTGCTGCACATCGGTATCATCGTGGCTGGCGAGAATGATATTGCGGCCCCGCGCCATCGATAGCACGATGCTCTCGTGCTTGCTGCTATATGCCGCTTGCTGTTCGGTTCGGCGCTTCAGGACATCGGCAAATTCGTCTTCCGTCCAGCTGATATGGCTCTTGCTGTAGTACTTGCGGTATTGCGCGAGATCGCGGAACTGGCGTTGACCAGGGGTGTGATCCATCAGCGAAATCAGGCGCACGCTGGGGTGATGCATCAGCGGTTCCAGCGCCTCGATCAATCGCGGGTAGGCCAGTTCGCAGCGAAGGTGAATCCAGTGATCGGCGCGCAACGCTCCGGTTTCCTGACCCTGGAGGATGGCGTCATACGTGCTCTTGAGCGTTTCGACGCGCACACTGTCTTCTTCGAGATCACCGACCGACAAAGCATCGAACACGGTGGTAATGCCTGCGGCCACGACCTGCGCATCGTGCGTCAACACCGCAGGAATCGACGGCCAGAGCACGCCTGCGCGCGGCATCAGATGCTTTTCAAGATTGTCGGTATGCAGTTCGACCAGCCCGGGCACAACGTAATCGCCTTCACAGTCGATGGCGCCGGGTGCCTGGGTCGAACCTTCCTCGACCAGCCGGATGATGCCGTTACGGGCAATCAAAGTGCCGTGCAAAATGCAGTCGTCGAGCACGATGCGCGCATTGGTCAGAGCTAAATCATTCATAGGGGTCTCAGGCGGCTTCCAGGGCTTGCATCGGGAACAGACGCGTCGCCACGCGATCGCGCATGTCCTCATCGTGAAAGATACCGAGCACGGCTGAACCGGCAGCGCGCGCCTCGGAGAGAAGTTCGGCGACGACGGCACGATTGTCTGCATCGAGCGACGCCGTCGGTTCGTCCAGCAGAAGAATAGGGCGCGGCATGATCAGCCCGCGTGCAATGTTCACGCGCTGCTGTTCGCCGCCGGAAAACGTACCCGGTGGCAGATGCCACAGACGCTCCGGAACATTCAGCCGGCGCAGCAAGTTGCCGGCGCGTTCGCGCGCCTGCTCCAGGCTGACGCCACCCATTTGTAGCAATGGCTCAGCCACGATATCCAGCGTCGGGACGCGTGGAATCACACGCAGAAACTGGCTGACATAGCCCAATGTGCGGCGACGAACATCCAGTACTTCATGCGGCGTCGCCTTGGCCAGATCGAGCCAGCGCTCGGCATGCCGTACGTGCACCGCGCCAAAGCTCGGGCGATAGTTGGCGTAGACCACGCGCAGCAACGTGCTCTTGCCGGCGCCGGAAGGACCCGATAGCACGACGCATTCGCCCGCGTGCAAACGCAGATTCATGCCGCTCAATACATTCAGGCGCGCACCATGCTGATGGTGCAGTTCAAACGACTTGCCAAGGTCGCGCAATTCGAGCATCAAAGTGGCTGTCATGTCGTCAACACCGAAGAAACGAGCAACTGCGTGTACGGATGTTGGGGGTCATCGAGAATCTGATCCGTCAGGCCGGTTTCCACCACGCGGCCACCTTGCATCACCATCGTGCGCGCTGCGAGCAACCGCGCGACCGCGAGATCGTGCGTGACCATCACGGCGGCAAGTCCCAGCTCGTTGACCAGCCGGCGCAACAAATCGAGGATGCGTGCCTGTACTGAGACATCCAGGCCCGCCGTGGGTTCATCCATGAATACCAATCGCGGTTGCGTGACCAGCGTGCGCGCAATCTGCAGACGTTGTTGCATGCCGCCGGAAAAGGCGGTGGGAGGATCGTCGATGCGTGACGGATCGATCTCCACGCGTTCCAGCCAGTTCCGCGCGATACCGCGCAGCTGGCTGTAATTGCGCATGCCCAGCGCCATGAGCCGCTCGGCGACATTCGCGCCTGCGCTGACATTCAAGCGAAGGCCATCGCGCGGATTCTGCGTGACGAAGCCCCATTCTTCGCGAGCGAGACGACGACGGTCTGCTTCATTAAGCATGCCGATATCGAGCCAGCTTCCGTTCTTCTGGCAGTAGCGAACGCTGCCCGATGTGGGGGCGAGTTGAGCGGCGACGGTATTGAGCAAGGTCGACTTGCCCGACCCGGATTCACCCACGATGCACAACAACTCACCGGGATGCAGATCGAAACTGACGTCCTCGCAGCCGATGCGGTGACCATAATGACGGCTCAAGCCGCGAACTTGCAGCAGGGCGCTCATGCTTGAGCCTCCGCACGACGGCCGCTGCAGAAATCGGTGTCGGAACACACGAACATGCGCGAACCGCGATCGTCGACGACCACTTCATCGAGATAGCTCTCGCGCGATCCGCACAGTTCGCAGTGATGTTCCCAGCGCTGAATCTCGAACGGGTGATCCTCGAACGCCAAACTCTCCACGCTTGTGTAAGGCGGAATCGCGTACAGGCGCTTTTCGCGGCCCGCGCCGAACAACATTAATGCGGGCGATTGATCCATCTTCGGGTTATCGAATTTCGGAATGGGCGAGGGCGAGGTGAGATACCTGCCGTCGACCAGAACCGGATAGTCATAACTGGTGGCAATGTGCCCGTATTGGGCAATGTCTTCGTACAGCTTCACGTGCATCAATCCGTAATCGGCCAGAGCGTGCAGCGTGCGCGTCTCGGCTTCGCGTGGTTCCAGTGTGCGTAGCGGTTCCGGCTCGGGAACCTGAAACACAAGAATCTGATCTTCGCGCAACGATGTTTCAGGAATGCGGTGCCGCGTTTGAATCAGGGTGGCATCGACGGTGTGTTCGGTCGTCGCGACACCGGCAACCCGCGCAAAAAAGCGGCGGATATTCACGGCATTCGTGGTGTCGTCGGCACCTTGGTCAATCACTTTCAGTACATCGTCAGGACCGAGCAAGGCGGCTGTGACCTGGATGCCGCCCGTGCCCCAGCCGTAAGGCAAGGGCATTTCGCGGCTGCCGAAGGGCACCTGATAACCGGGAATGGCGACTGCTTTGAGCAACGCACGCCGCAGCATCCGCTTGGTGTCTTCATCGAGGAAAGCGAAGTTGTAGGTCATGGCGAAGACATCACTCCCTCTCCCCTCCGGGGAGAGGGTTGGGGTGAGGGGCCGGTGTGCCGAAGAGCCGCGCTTTTGCATGTGGCCGGAACAGAAAGTTTTTTATTGAAGTGGAGCGTTTGGCCAGCGCGGCCCCTCACCCCAGCCCTCTCCCCGGAGGGGAGAGGGGGCAGAGCTGCGTGCAGTGTGGACGTTGCGGTCATGCCTGACCTCCGGCCGCGCTCAAGGGCTGCTCGTCGTCACGCGCGGCATGTTGCGCAGCCAAGATGCGCAGCAACGACAATTCCGCCTGAAAGTCTACGTAGTGCGGCAACTTCAAATGCTGCACGAAACCGGACGCTTCCACGCTGTCCGAATGCGACAACACGAATTCCTGATTTTGGGCCGGTGCGTAGTTCGCCTCGGCCAGTTCGTCGCAACGCAGCGCGCGATCGACCAGCGCCATCGACATCGCCTTGCGTTCGCCTTCGCCCATCGCCAGACCATAGCCGCGCGTGAATTGCGGCGGCACGCCGTTGCCGCCGTGGAACTGATTGATCATCTGACACTCGGTAAGCGTGATCGACCCGATTTCGATGGCGAAGCCCAATTCTTCGGGGCACACCACCACGTCCACCTCGCCCATGCGGATTTCGCCCGCAAAAGGATGGCTTTCGGCGTACCCGCGCTGCGTGGAATACGCCATACCCAGCAGAAACCCTTCATCGCCGCGGGAAAGGTTCTGCAAACGCGTTGCGCGATCGGCGGGAAACATCAATGGTTCGCGCGTGAGATCGGTCGGCTCCGGATCGCTGCCCGGCTCGATGCGCTCGATCAACGCCTCCGCATCCAGCAGGTCGAGTACGCGCGGCATATTCGCGGGAAGCGGTGCTTCCGCAGGTTCGACGGTCGTCGCTTGCGTCGTATCGAAATCGAGCAATCGCTGCGTGTAATCATAGGTCGGGCCGAGGACCTGACCGCCGGGAACATCCTTGAACGTGCCCGATACACGGCGACGCACGCGCATCGCCGATGTGTTCAGCGGTTGTGTGTAGCCAAAACGTGGCAACGTCGTGCGATAAGCGCGCAGGAGGAAGATCGCTTCGAGCATGTCGCCTGCGGCCTGCCGTATCGCCAGCGCCGCAAGCTCCTCGTCGTACAACGAACCTTCCTGCATCACGCGCGCCACGCCCAGCCGCAGCTGTTCGCGAATCTGCGTCAGCCCCAGCTCCGGAACGGTGGTGTTGCCACGGCGCGCCTCGGCCAACAATTCCAGCGAACGAGCGATTGCCTGCTCGCCGCCTTTCACGGCAACGTACATTCAGCTCTCCAGCAAACGGGTCGTGCGCGGCAACGCAACGACGTGTTGTGCAGCGACGAAATACAGGTCGATTCCGAGCGGCAGCTGTGCGGCCAATGCGGCGCGTTGTTGCCAGAAATCGTGGGGCAAACCATCGATAGCAACGGTTTCGGTGTCGCGGATTCCCGGCCCCGCGAACCGGCTCCCTCCCCTGCTTGCAGGGGAGGGTTGGGGTGGGGTTGCACGCGCTTGCGTCGAGGCCAGCGTGAGCGACCCCCTCCCAGCCTCCCCCTGCGCGCAGGGGGAGGCGCCAAGCGCGGTGACTTGAACGATCAGGCTGGCGGAGCGATCCGGATAACGCATATCGCCACGCGCAAACGCATCCAGCGGTGGCATCGAAAGCGGATCGGTAATAAGTGCGAAGTCGGCATCCAGCGGTTGTTCTGCGAGTTTTACGCCAGCATGAAAACGGACGTGGCGAACCACGTTGTCGTCGGGTTGCTGCAGCCATACGGAAGTCGTCGCATCGCAAAGCGTCAACAGGATGGCCATCGCAGCGGGCGCAATCGGCGCGGGCGACGGCGGCAACACCGGCAGTAAACGCGGTACTGCCGGGCGCGCCATCGCCTGCAGCAACTCGCGGAAGGTGCGCTGGCTGTCAAAGACGGGATTGGCAAAGGCAGCCAGCATCACTCGCCCCGCACCACGGTGAAGAATTCCACCTTGCTGGCCGCCGCCTTGCGGCTTTCGGTATCGCGTCGCTCGTCCAGCGCCCGCCGCAAAGGTTCGATTACGTGCGAGCGCACTTGCGAAGCCAGCGCCGGGTTTTGCATCAGCGCATCGGCAACGGCCGCCAATTCGGCGTGCCGCGTCTGCGTACCACGCACCCAGGCGTGGCCGATGTGATCGCCGACCTGCACGCTGCAGCGGGTCACGGTGATTTCGCCGAAATTGAACTGCGGCCCCGTCCCGCCGACCCGGCCGCGCAACATATAGAGGCCGGTCTGTGCCGGACGCAGCCACGCGGCGTCCGCGGGCGGCGCGAAGGCATCCATCGCCGCGGCCAGTTCGGCCGGATCGGCCTGCGCCAGCAGCGACATCCACTGCGCGCGCGCCAAGTTGGGGGAGGTGTCCATGGTGTGTTCCTAGGCTTGTCACAAATGTCTAGTTATCTAGACAGACCCGGCCGAGTGGAAAGGCCGGGTGGAAAGCATTTCAGCAGGCCAGCGTGCCGCTGCCATGACGGTGAATAGACAGGCTGAGGAAGTGGTATGAACGAGATCGAACGCGGACGGGGCGTGGCGCTGTGGAACCAGATCAGCGGCATCCTCGCGGCCGACATCCTCAAGGGCCAGCTGCGCCAGGGCGAACAACTGCCTTCGGCGCAGGAGCTGGCTGCGCGTTTCAATGTGAACCGCCATACGGTACGCCGGGCCATCGCCGCGCTGGAACAGCGCAACCTGGTGCGCACGGAGCAAGGCCGCGGCACCTTCGTGCAGGAGCACACGCTGGATTACCCCATCAGCCGCCGCACGCGCTTCACGCAGAACATGCGCAATCTCAACGTCGAGGCGGATATTGAAGTCATCGAGGACGTACGCGAGGTCCCGCCACCGCAGGTAGCCCAATCCCTGGGCCTGGATCGCCACGAATACACCTATCGCATCGAAACCCTGAGCCGCGCCGACGGACACATCGTGGATTACAGCACCGCTTACTTTCCGGCGGCGCGCTTTTCCGGCTTGCCCGCCGTGTATCGGCGCGTGCTGTCGGTCACGCGCACACTCAGCGAATTTGGCGTGACCGACTACGAACGCAAACACACGCGCGTATCGGCGCGCCTGCCCGATGCCAATACGTCGCGATTGATGAAGCAACCGGCGAATCGTCCGGTGCTGTACGTACAATCGATCAACGCCGATACGCGCGGCATACCGGTGCAATATGGCATCACGCGCTTCTCCGGCGATTGGGTGCAACTCGTTCTGATGGCGGACAACTGATGCGCTATGCGGTGTATTTCTGCCCGGCTGCGGAGAGCGCCCTGGGCATGTTTGGGCGCGAGTGGTTCGCCACAACATCGATACCGGACATAACGGAGCAACGATTTCAGGCGTTGATGGCGGATGTGCGGCGTTACGGCTGGCACGCGACGCTCGGCGCGCCGTTTGAGCTCGCCGGGCACGCAGATGAAAAAACCTTGCATGAAAAAGTTGTCGAGGTAGCGCAATCTTCCGCACCATTCGATTTGCTTTTGCGCATGGATGTGCTGAGTGGTTTTCTCGCACTGCGTCCCGACGCAGATGAAACACGTGTCAATGTCTTGGCCGAACGCTGCGTACGCGATCTCAACCCCTTGCGCGCACCGATTTCGAAAGCAGCATGGGATCGTCGTGCGGATGGCCTTGATGACGTCGAACGCTCGTTATTCAAGGAATTCGGCTACCCCTACGTGCTGGAGCGTTTCCGGTTCCACATGACCTTATCGGCGCCAGCGACCGAGGACGAAGAACAAACGTTGCGCGATTACCTGCTGCCAAGAATGGCCGAACACCTCATCGCCCACATCGATGCGTTGACGATCTGCCGTGAAAAAGAACCCGGCGCCAATTTCGAACCGATTGCGCGGATTGCACTTGGTCCAGGGCGTATCGCATGAGTGACGGGCGTCTGTTTTACGTGATGGGGCCATCCGGCGCAGGCAAAGACAGCGTGCTGACCTGGGTGCGCGAACACGGCGTCGCTTTCGGCGTGCTATGCGCGCATCGATACATCACCAGGCCCGCACATGCTGGCGGTGAAAATCATGTTGCATTGAGCGAGGCGGAATTTCAGTCGCGCGAACAACGCGGCCTGTTTGCGTTGACATGGCAGGCACACGGTCTGCACTACGGTATCGGCAATGAAGTGGCGCATTGGCTGGCGCGTGGCGCGAATGTTTTGGTGAACGGTTCGCGTGATGCGTTCCGTCGAGCGTGCGAACGGTTTCCGACGCTGCAGCCGGTGTTGATCACGGCGAGTCCGGAATGCATCGCGCAACGTCTGATGGCGCGTGGACGCGAATCGCCAGCCGACATCGAGGCGCGCGTTGCGCGTATTGCGGCGTATCCGGTGCCGTCCGGCAGCATGGTGATTTGCAACGACGGTTGCCTGGCGGATGCCGGCGCTACGTTGCTGCAGGCAATTCGGTCGGGACATTGAGACGCAACGGCATGACGCGGGCGATCTAAAGGCTCTTTCGAAGCGTTTCCTCATGACTGAGAAGTCTCAACGGTGCATGGATTTGCTCCCTGCCCTGCTTGCAGGGAAGGGCCGGGGCGGGGTTGCTCAGGCGTGCCGCAAGCGTGACGGCTTCACCCCACCCCAACCCTCCCCTACTGCACGTAGGGGAGGGAGCAGGCGCCGAATCGTTGAGACGGGTCGTTCTTCGGGAAACCTTTAAATAAGCGATTAGAAAACCCTCTCCCACGGTGTCGATTCCCCGTTGCGGCGTTCGTCGTTGAGGTAACCAGCCTCTTCATCGGAGATCGACCATGGCCCATGCCGACAAACTCATCCCCGCCGCCGAACTGGTGAAACGCAACGACGTACGCCTCCCCAACGAAAGCGCCGACTATCGTCGTGCGCGCGACGAACTTCTCCGTGAAGAAATAGAGCTGCGCCGCCACATCGAACGTGTCGCCGAGCAACGCCGAGCGTTGCCGCCGGGCGGCGAGGTCATCGGTGACTATCGCTTCGAAGGCGAAAAGGGATTGGCCGATTTCGCGGCTTTATTCGGCGACAAGCAGACGCTCGTCCTGTACTGCTACATGTTCGGCGCAAAGCGCGAACGTCCATGCCCCATGTGCACGGCGATGCTCAGTTCGTGGGAGGGGGAAGCACGCGACATGCAACAACGCGTCGCGATGGCCGTCGTTGCCGGTGCGCCCATCGATCGCCTCGTCGCTTTCAAGAAGGAACGCCACTGGCGCTACCTGCCTTTGTATTCCGACCGCAATGGCAACTTCCTCCGCGATTACGGCGGTATCGACAAAGACGGCAACGACATACCGGCGTTCCATGTATTCACGCGCCGCGACGGGACGATCCGTCACTTCTGGAGTATGGAGATGGGCGAAGCCACGGCAGATCCCGGTCAGGATCCGCGTGGTGCACCCGATCCGATGCCGATGTGGAGCGTGTTTGACATGACGCCGGAAGGACGCGGCACGAACTGGTATCCGAAACTCGACTATCCCGATTGATCGTTGCCGCACCAACGCATCAGGCGGCAGCGGGAACGGCAGACGGCGCTTTCGCGCGCCGCGCCTTGTCGTGGAAATACAGCGCGGAAACCAGGGTGATCAGCATGCCGATGCCGGACAACGTCATCACCGTTTCGGCGTAAAACGACGCCCACGACAAATGCATGCCGCCGAATTCCTTCACCAGGATCACCACCACACTGCCCATGTAACCGCTGCTGTCGGCGATGTACATGATGAAGCCGACGTTGCCCGTCACGCGAAACGTGGCGAGCATACGTTCGAAGAAAGTGGCGTTGTAAGGCACGTACGCGAGATACAAACCGAAACCGCTCAGACCGATCCAGCCCACCGGATCGAGCAATCCGCGGCCATGCATCCATGTCGACAACACCGCGATGGCGAAGCCGCCAAAAATCAGCACGTGATTGAGCATCAGCGCTTTGAGGTTGTCACGCACGAACATCGTCAGCGCGGTCAGAATCAACACGGCGATAGCAATCGGCACTTCCGTTTCGGTGAATACGGACGCATCGCCACCGCGGCCAAGATCGCTCCAGATCTCCGCGGCAAAGTTGTCGCGAAAATCGCGTGTGACAGTGAGCGCAACGTACGCCATCACGATCATCGCAATGCCCGGTAGAAAGCGCGCGAGAAATGCACGGCGTGTGGCAGCATCCATCGGCACACGTGTATTGCGTGCAGCGATGTCTGCAGCATCCGGTGCAGGCAGATGTTCCAGAATCCATGTAGCTAGACACAACGGCGCAATGAACAGCATGCCGGTGGCGAACGGCATCCAGAACTCGCTGACATGCCAACGCACCATCAACCATGTGCCCACGGTTTTCACCACGCCGGAGCCGACGATAAAGCTGGCGCACATCAAGGCGCCCATCATCTCCGTACCGCGGCGTCCTTCCAGATAACCGAAGATCACGCCCCAGACCATGCCCAGGGGTAATCCGTTGAGAAACAGAAACGGGATATTCCACGGTGCAGGGATCAGCGCAAAACCAAGCAACGCCAGCCACGAAAAACCAATCAGGCCTGCGAGTGTGCGTGCGCGACGTTGACGCTGTATCTCCGCAATCCAGGTGATGCCGCGCACCTTGCTCAGCATGTAACCGATCACCTGCGCAATCACCAGCCACACTTTGTAATCAATGCCCGCGACGTGCATGCCTTCGAAGGACGCCGCGGTGAACGGTTTGCGAAAGGCGTACATCGACGCATAGGCCAGAAATGCTGCAGAACCAGCCAGAAGATTGATCGCCATGGGATGGCGGCGAAGATCCGATAGAAACGACACGAAACACACCCGCAGCAGCCGATTCGGCAGTGCGGGCAGGTTGATGCGTGCAAGTTACAGCGCTGTGGCGATCGCTAGTCGCGCCGATACAACTGGTCTAGACCGCGAATTCATCCTCGAATCCCGCGGTGATGACGCGAACGGCACGTTCGAAGCGTTCGTCATAGTTATCGAACACATCTGGGCCGATGCTGCGCGACAGCGGATAGCGCTCGGCATCGACCATTTCCTCGCGCGCCGAGAGCGCATAGCGCGGATCGCGCTCGCCCTTGGGCGACAACACCGCTTGCTGTTCGATGGTGAAGCCGATGACGTAGCTATACACCGTCCCCAGGCACATCACGGCATCGGAAGGCGCAATTCCGTTGCTTTGAAACATTTCCAGCGCGTGTTCCATTGAGGCGTAGACACGGGTATCTGTCAGGCGGGAGCCGGAAACCATCCGCGCGCCGTCGCGGTAGCGCAGCAGGGTGTTGCGCAGGCCATGGGCGTAGGCCAGCACCCATCCCTGCCACGTCGCGGGTTGCGGATGAGTCTCCAGCGTCCGGGTCGATTCGACCAATACGTAGCTGGCCATTTCGTCCACCAGGTCCTGCTTGTTCTTGAAGCGCCAGTACAGCGTGGGCGCCCGGACACCCATTTCGGCGGCAATCGCCCGCAGCGTCAGGCCTTCCAGGCCGCTTTCGTCCAGCAATTTCAGGCCCGCACGTACCACTGGCTCCCGACCTACCCGCATCCCGGTGTCTCCGCTCGTTCTCTAACGTTGTAAGAGGTCTCTAATCGTGTTATAGAATACTCCCTAACAACGTTAGAGAGGTGATTCCCATGACCCACCCCACATCCATAGACGTCCTGATCATCGGCGCCGGCCCCACCGGCCTGGTCCTGGCCTGCGAACTGGCGCGCCGAAACGTGGCCTTTCGACTGATCGATGCATTGCCGCAGCCATCCGCCGCCTCGCGCGGCAAGGGTCTGCAACCCCGATCGCTGGAGGTGCTGGACGATCTGGGCGTGGTGGATCGCATCGTCGCCGCTGGCCGTTTTCACATGCCGATGCGCTTTCACGACGCCGACGGCAGCGTCAAAGATCATGACCTTTACGAAGGACATCAGCCCACACCCGATGCGCCTTATGGCTCACCGCTGATGATTCCGCAGTGGCGTATCGAGAACATCCTGCGCGAGCGGCTGACCGAATGGGGCGCACGCGTGGAATTCGCGACGTCGCTGGAAAATCTCGTGCAGGATGAAACCGGCGTTACAGCGACGTTGATGCGCAACGGTGTGGCAGAAACCGTGCGAGCAAACTGGCTGGTTGCGTGCGATGGCGGCCGAAGTAAAACGCGCGGTCTATTGGGCGTCGCCTTTATCGGCGAAACGCTCGAGACGCATCGCATGTTCGTAGGCGACGTCAAGGCGACCGGCATCGATCGCGATTTCTGGCATGCGTGGCGCAGTGAGGAAGGTGTCGTTGCGTTGGCGCCGCTGCCGGGCACGGACATGTTTCAGTTTCAGGCATCGCTGAGCCCGGACGCGCCGACTGAACCATCGCTGCAGATCTTCCAGGACATACTCGACACGCGAACGAAAGCGACCGACATCCGCTTGCACGACGCCACGTGGATGTCGTTCTGGCGCGCGAACGTCCGCATAGTCGACCGTTACCGTGTCGGCCGTGCCTTCCTCGCTGGCGACGCAGCGCACGTGCATTCGCCCGCAGGCGGGCAGGGTATGAACACCGGCATCCAGGACGCGTACAACCTCGGATGGAAACTGGCCGCGGTCATTGCGGGCGCGGATGTGTCGCTGCTAGATACCTACGAAGAAGAGCGCTTGCCCGTCGCTGCGTGGGTGCTGGGTATATCCAACGACTTGCTGGCGAAGGCAGTGCAGTCCAGGCATATCGCCGGACCGCGCGGTACGGAAACGTTACAGCTGGGAATCCACTATCGTCCGCATCGGCTTGCACAGGAGCAGCGCGCGAATCCCGGCAAGATCCAGGCCGGCGACCGTGCGCCGGACGCACCGGATTTGCGGACGAACAATCAAACGTGCCGCCTGTTTGACCTGATTCGAGGTACGCATCTCACCGTGCTCGCATTTGGAGACGGTTGGGATCGCGTGATCGCGGACATCGAGGCTCATCATGGAGAAACGGTAAAAAGTTTCGTCATCGGTGAATCCGAGGAAGGCGACGTGCGATCCGTATGGCATGACCAGGCACAGCACGCCATGCGCCACTACGACATTCACAACGACACGTTGATGATCATTCGTCCGGACGGATATATCGGCATGGTGACCGAAGAGAAAACGCCACAGGCCGCGCTTGCCTATCTCGCTACAACGACCGCTGCCGATCGGATGAGTGCGACGCGGTCTTATGCGAGGGCGATATATAAATAAACGCAAGCATTGCAGCGACGAGCAGCAGCACAACGGAAATCAGGGCGGAGCGATGCAGGCCGCCCACAACGAGATCATTGCGATCGCCTGCCAGCGCACCAAACAACGCGACACCCACGGCACCGGCAGCTTGACGAGCTGCATTGAGCACGCCGGATGCCGTGCCGGCCGCATGCTTCTCCACCGCCGACAACACCGTGGTCGTCATTGCCGGAACACCGAGTCCCATACCGGCGGGAAGCAGCGCGAACGCCGGCAACATCAACAAATACGGACTCGTTGCACCCAGCAGCAGAAAGAGTGCAAATCCGGCGCCATCGATCAGCGCACCAAGGACCATGGGCAAGCGCGCACCTGTGCGGCCCACTAGCCAACCGCTGAAAATATTCACGCCGAAAAACGTGGCGGTGAGCGGAAGGTACGCGAGTCCGGTGCGCAACGCGCTGTAGCCGTGCACGCGCTGAAGATACAGGCTCAGCAGGAACACGATGCCGTAATACGTCATGTTGACGACGACACCGTAGATCACGGCGATGCTGAAACCGGGCGCCTTGAAAAAGCGCAGCGGCAACATCGGCGCCGTGCTGCGCGATTCGGCCAGCAGGAACAACGGCGTCGCGATCAGCACGGTAGCGATACAGGCGAGCACCAAAGGATGCGTCCAACCGAGCGGATGAAGTTCGATCACCGCCGTCGTCAGACCCGTTAACGCGAGAATCGCGAGCAATTGTCCGCGCAGATCGAAACGTCCCTGTCGGGGTTTAAGTTCCGCTTCGGGCACACGCAACGCAAGCCATATGCCGACTGCACAAACGGGCACGTTAACGAAGAAAATACTGCGCCACGTCGTCATGCTCATCAGCAAGCCGCCGACAATCGGGCCCGCCGCAATCGAAATGCTTCCGGCGGCGGTCCACCAGCCGACGGCGCGTGCGCGCAAAGCGTGCTCGTGTGCCGTGGCATGACTCAACAACGCCAGCGAGCATGGCAGCATCGCTGCCGCACCAAGACCCTGCAGCGCACGTCCGGCAATCAGCATCACTGCGTTCGCCGCGCAACCGCAAAGCACGGAGGAAAGCGCAAATAGCAGCATACCGCCGATAAAGACCTTGCGTGCGCCGACCCGGTCGCCAAGATAACCAAGGCTGAGCAAGAACACTGCAAACGCCAGCGCGTAAGCGTCGACCACCCATTGCAAGCCTGCGACGCCGGTGTGCAAATCGCTAGCAATGCGCGGCAGCGCAACGTTGACGATGGTGACGTCCAGTTGCACTAAGGCAAAGCCGAAGCTGCTTGCCGTCGTGACGCGCGCGATGCCGCGCGCTAAAGATCGCTGGTCCATGCAGGCTTGTCGATGAGGGGAGGTGAAAGCTTATGACATGCCAGGCATGGATATTTCGTTGATGGACGTAATATCCGATCGTTGCGACCGGTATGAAAGTCCCCTGGCAGGGTCAGCTGCCAGGGGATAGAACGCAAAACTCCGGCGATTACGGCAGGCCCATGAACTTCTTCCAGGCCGAGTAAAGATTGTTGGCATTTACCGAACCCAAGCCATTGGCAAAACTCCAGCCGGGCGTGGAGGAAAATGCTGCCGTATTGCTGTTGTATTTCGTTGCACTGGTCGAGGTCAGTCCCACCAGCGTCGGACCGTAGGCTTCAAGATAGTTCTGTATGGTTCCATAGAAGTAGCAATCCGGCGTGACTTGCGCGAACGCTGCCACCTGGATGCACTGTGTGGAATTGCCACCAGACGTAATGTTGTAAAACACGCACTTGCTGGTTCCCTTGGTGCCGTTGTCGGAATCGCACTGCGCGAGCGTCGAAGGTGTTGATCCCGTTGCGCCGCCGTACTCATTGCGTGCAAGCTCGTACAGCGTCGGCGCGGCGTTGCCCTGATTGGGCGACCATGCTCCAGCGGCGTACAGACCTTGGTCGAGCACGGCCTGGACACCCGCAAACATCGGTGAAGACAGCGATGTGCCGGCGACCAATTCAACTGGCGACGCAAAGTTAGGTGTGCACGGATACAGACCCGTGCAGAGAATCACCCACGAATACCCGCCATACGAACCACCGAACAGCGAAACGTCCGGCAAGTCACGCGACAAGTCCTTCGGTGCACCATGCACGACGCGTTGCCAAGCGGGTTTTGCATCAATGGCTGATGGGCCGCCACTACCGCTTTCAGAGGTCACGTAATAACCGTTCGGATCGTAGATCAACGCGGTCTTGCAGAACTGCAACGCCGAGAGACCCACCAGCTTCTGTGCCGCTACCGTATTGCCGCACGAGGTATTCCAGGTGATCTCCGGCACATACGATTTCGCCGTACCGTACACCGCATTCGGCGTGCTGTTGAAGTACTTGCTCGTGGTGCCGTCGAGAATATCGGCGGTATCCGACCCACCCACGCCCGTATCGTTTGGCGATGTGGCCAACGAGTTGGCATCGATGCCGGCATCGTTGATGACGAAGCCGTTGAAGCTCGGATTTGAACCCGAGTCACCCGTCGATACGAATACCGAAATACCTTCGGCATCGGCCTGCGCCCACATCAGGTCGATAGCAGTTTTGCTTGGGGTATCGGTAAAGCCTTCGCCATAGCCGTAACTGGCGCTGATCACATTCGGCCTGCCCGCGGCATTCGTGTTGTTGATCAAATTATCCGCGGCGGTGAAAACGCCGCCAAAGAAGTTCGACGAGTCCGAGTCGGCGCACGTCGCAACCCAGATCGCAGCACCTGGTGCCATGGCTGTGGAGTATTCGGCATCCAAAATCGTCTCGATGCTTTCACCATCGGGGTTGGCGCCACCCGGATCGGTACAGTTGCCCGTACTCGGCGTCAACTGCGGCTGGAATTGATTGAACGTGCCGCCGTAACTGCCAAGACCAAACTGGCTGACGAAGTTAGGCCAGTCCGAAGGATCCATATCCTGATCCTCGACCACCGCAATGGTAATGCCCGCGCCGGTGAAGCCGCTCGTATACAGCGAGCTTGTGTTGTAAATCGTTTGCATATCGTACGGGACGAATCCGCGTACCCCGCCACTGAAGTTCACCGCCGGATTGCCCGGCGTACCTGCCTTGCTGCTTGCCGGCTGCTGGATCTTGAAGTTATTCGACGATTTGTTGAATTGCGCCACCTGAGGCGGTACATGCAACGGTTGCGGCCGGAAGTCGTTAAGGCCGGCGACGCCGACAATCACACTGCGCAGCGCCGCAGGGACGCTGATATCGCCAGCATTGGCGATGTGACTGACATGATTGACGATGTAGTGATTTTCCTGCGTGCGGAACGCCTGCTTGACCTGTCCAGCTGTACCGCTGAAATCGATCTGCATCTTGTTCGGATACACACCGTTTACAGTGAATCCTTGCGATTGCAGCCACGTCTTCACCGCGTTGATGTCTGCATCGGCCACGCCGAAGGTTGTGCCGAATTCTTCGGGTGTTATCCATTGATGAAACTTGGACGAGGACGGATCGTGCAGTGCGTCAGTGAGTGATGCCAATGCCGCTGTGCGCAGCGCACTACGTTGAAGAATCAATTGCATATGATTCATCGGAGTGGAATCCGCGACTGCGCCGCTGATCACCGATGAGCCGATAAGCGATAAATGGGTATTGCCTAGCGTGGATACCACGCGGTTGTCGACGGTTTGCGTTACTCGGGGCGCTTCGGTGGTATTGACACCCGTCAGCGCGGAACTTGCACTTGAAGCCAGGGCAATCGACGGTAGCGCGGCAAGTGCTGCGGCGATCGATAAACCTCTCATCACATGCTCGGTTTTCACGTTTCTCTCCCTATGGATGAAAAAAGCGAGTCCCCCTGTGATGGATTGATTGGCCAACTGAACTTCGTATCGTCGTGCTGCTACCTCCCTACATGTAAGTACTTGAAAATCACCGAACTGCCGCACAGGCTCGACGCAGCCACTCGCGGCACGATTTCGTTGATTCGATTGGGCTCCCACTTCTCCCCGTTTGTGTCCCGGGGACGTCGATGTTGCGCCCGGTTTGGCCGGCTAGTCCAGTGCTTTTCGCAAAAAAATACTGTTACATCCTGCTTACACATCATGAAGATGACCGCGACAATTGGCCGTCTAAATGAAAGAGTCTTCACAAGGCTTGCACGCATTCAGCAAAAAGCGTGCGCGACATCGCACATTTGTGCGTCATCATTGAAGAAAGCGGTGCATGGCACGAAAGCCGAATGATTAACGGCTAGCGCTTTTTTAATAGAAACGGAGCATCCGGATACAGCACACTCAGGAATTGGCAGCCTGATGCGGAACGGTCGCCGCTGCGACGATCAGGCGACACCACGAACGCGCGCCACCATACCCACCGATGCAATCAGTGCGCGCGAAAGCACGCGTAAGTCGAATGGCATATGAGGGCGGCGCACATCGAGCAACAGCACGAGCCGCATCTGATCGCTGTTGTTCCACACCTCGTGCGGATAGGTGTCATCCCACAGTAGCTGCTGACCATTGCCGACGCGATGTTCCACATCGTTGAGTGCAAGTACGGCTGCTGGCCGTCCTTGCGCGTCGAAAGGAACCGAGAGGCCGAGCTGATAACGCAATACACCGCGGAACGGACCACGATGTCGTGGAATGTGTTTTCCAGGCGCCAGAAACGACAGTGAAGCGGAAAGCACGTCAGGTGTCGAAGACACCAACTCGGCAAGCTTCGGGCATGCCGCCATGTTCTTCTCCACTTCGGCACCGTAGACCTTCAGGATGAAGAGTCGCCAATCCTTGCCGTCGTTCGCCGAAATCTCCGCCTGCGCCGGCATGATTTCGTGGAAACGCGGTATTGACTGCACACGTTCGGGAAGCGACAGCGCCTCGTCGCGAATCTCGGACCATGCCGAAACAAACCGCGCTGCACCTGGAAAGTAAGCGGTGGTCTCCAATACCGGGGGCGTATCGATGCGCGCATCGTAGAGGCGGCGTACCGCGTTGGCTAACAGGTCGTACAGGCTCATGCGTGGTGATGCTCGCTCGCTGTTTGTACAAGAAGCCGTTACCCCGGCATTTTCAGTGTAGCGCCCGGCGCCGGAGCGCGTCATATCTCTCGCCGCAGGGGAGCAGACCGTTCAAAGGTTCCATCAAAGAGACAAAACGATCGCCCAGTAGTGCCGTTGACCGGCAGAAAGCCAGCCAGTCAGGCGTCCGCAAAAGATTGCGTTTATGATGATCGGACATGGGGCGTGGTTGCGCTGCATAACGCGTCACGCAGTGAACATGGAATGCATCGGGAGAATGGCATGGGAAGCAAAACCGCAGTCTTCGCCGTATTGCTGGTCGGCCTTGCATCAACCGCACAGGCTTGTGCTCAGAACGCAAGCGTCCCGTCAGCAAAGGCGGGCGATTCACAAAGCACATCGCCATCGTCAGTTCGTCAACCACTGAATCTGAAGCTCGCCCCGCAGGCGGCCAGTAGCGATGCTGGCTCATGGAAGGATGAACGGGCGTTTGCAACGCAACCCAGTCCGTTTGCAGGCATGTTCCAGAAACAGGCTCAGAACGGCGACCCGCGTCGCGTGCCGATGTATCTGCTGATGCCCTTCGCGAAAGTGACGCCTTCAGCGTCCAACCCCACTTTTGCGCCGCAAGCGACGAATCCGAACGACCAACCCAACGTGGTGAAAGATGTCGGTGCGCTGGTGAGGACACTCCAGGCCGGTGGATGACGCCGTTCCAGCGTTCGCCGCCTGGGTAACGACATCGCGACGCCGCGCCGGGCCGTCGCTGACCGGCATTCAGGGACGAGCGACGTCTCTTCACTTCGTCAGCACGCAGCGCGTTTAATATCTCCGCCGGCGGCCAGCGCGGCCCGTTTGTTGCATGCAACAAACGCACTTAAACACATTCAGAAACGGCCGATACGGATCGCTATGAGGCAAACAACCCAAACCCTATCTCTCGACCTGATGGGTGCTATCGCCGCGACGGTGACGCGCGCCAAGACCCTGGAAGAATTGGTGCGGCCGTTGCTCGAACTGCTGCAAGCGGTGACCGGCCTTGAATCGACCTACCTTACAACGATCGACGAAAGCGCCGGTGTTCAACACGTCCTGTTCGCGCGCAATACGCAGCGCATGCAAATTCCCGAAGGCCTGGACGTGCCGTGGGAAGGAACGCTATGCAAACGCGCGCTCGATGACGGCAAGTTTTACTCCGATGACGTTGCCAATTGCTGGGGCGACTGCGAGGCCGCACGCGCCTTGGGCATCGTCACCTATGCCAGCACACCTGTGCATAGTGAAGGCGGTGCACTCTATGGAACGCTGTGCGCGGCCAGCGGCCAAAGCAGGCCGCTCACGGAAAGCACCGAAGGTGTCTTGCGCCTTTTTGCGCAACTCATTGGCCAGCAGGTCGAACGCGAACATCTCGTCGATGCATTGAGCAAGGCAAACAGTTCGCTCGCCGTCAGTGCCCTCACCGATGCGACGACGCGCTTGCCGAATCGCCGCGCACTGATGGAGGACATGCATAATCGCCTGATGACTTACCACGACGAAGACTATGCATTGGTCGTCGCCTTCATCGATCTGGACAAATTCAAATCGATCAACGATCGCTACGGACACGATGTGGGCGACCGCTTTTTGGAGGCCGTTGGTGGGCGTTTGCAGGGCGTCTTGCGCGGAAGCGATCTCGCCGCACGCCTGGGCGGCGACGAATTTGTCGTCGTGGCGACGGCAAAGCGTGCAACGGCCGACGCTACAGCCACGGCCCTGAATGCACGATTGGTGCAGGCAACCCAAGGCCATTACGTATTGGGCGAAGAGGTCATCGATTACGCGGGCCCCAGCATCGGTGTCGTTGTCGCCAAACAAGGCTGCACGGATGCACAAGCGCTTCTGGCCGAAGCCGATGCGGCTATGTATGGCGTCAAGCGGGCACGCAAAGAGAAGGAACGGCTGGCGAGCGCGCATTGAAACGCGTGACGCTCACCTTGTCGGCGACTACTGCGCCGCAATCATCACGCAATTGCGGCCAGCGCGTTTAGCGTCGTAAAGCGCTACGTCGGCTCGTCGCCGCGCCGCCATCATGTCCGGTTCGTGCGCTTCGGCAATGGCGGCGCCGATGGAAACGGTAAGCGCATACGCCTGTCCCGCAATGTGGAACGAGGTTCGTTCGATCGCCGAACGAATGCGTTCGGCAAGCGCCAACAGATCGGGCGCCTTGACGGAAGGAGACAGTACGAGAAATTCCTCGCCACCCACACGCCCAACCATGTCTCCCCCGCGCAGCATGCAACGGATGTTCGCGACGAGTTCGAGCAGCACCCGATCGCCGTCGTCATGACCGAAGCGATCGTTGATGCTCTTGAAGTGATCGGCATCGATAAGCAGCACGCCAATCGACTCCTGCTTGGCGCGCGCCTGTTCGAGCAACACTTGCGAGGCTTCCAACAACCCGAGCCGATTGATGACGCCCGTGAGCGGGTCGATGCGCGCCAGCTCGTAAAGCTCGCGCTGAAGGATCTCGTTGTAAAGCAGCAGAAAGCCGACGCTTGCCAGCAATGGCTGGATGCCAAGCATCAGCACATAGATCACATTCACCGGCGATGGCGTACTGATGCCTTGCGGCGGCGTCGAGAGAATCAGCAGTGAACCGTTGCGCCAAATCAACAACGCGATAGAAAGGAAGTACGTCCAAAGCAACAGGCACTGCGCGCGCGTTTCGCGCTTACGGCACCCACCCCAGAGTGCCTGGATGTTCAGTCCCGTATTGCAGGCGATGATGATCGAGCCGAACATCACACGCAGTAGATAGTTGGGATGCGCCGTGCTCAACCACGTCACGCCCAGCCATCCCGCGACACCCAGCAGCAGCGCCGTGCGCCAGCGCAACGGCCGCTTCAACAGCATGCGCAGTGCGACGACCGTCAGCGCCTGACCGGCGAGATTGCAGGTATTGCCCACCAACAGCAGTACGTGCGGAGGAACCCATTGGGACCCTGCAAGAAGAAACGCTGCGACCGCTTCCAGCAGCAACGCCGCGGCACGAAGGCGCAGCCCATTCAATGCATGTGGGCTGCCATCGTGAGTGCCGTACCAAAGCATCAGCGCAAGCACGAGGGCCTGGCCGCCATTGATAAACGACAGTGTCTCGACGTTTAGCTGCATCGTGAGGTCCTGGTGATGGGTAGCGCCGCCGATACGTGCGCGTAGACACCGACGTTGATGCCGGTACCGATGCATGCACGCACAGGCGTCGTCATGCGCCCATTACCACGTGGATTTAATGCACATCGCGTGGCGTGGCCGTCAACATGGTTTTCTTACTCTCCTCGTTTGCCAGTACGTTGCGGACGATTTGGCAGATCGTTCGATGCGGCTGTTCATGTCTGCCAAGTTGAACGGAAATGAGGCAAAGAGCGTGCCATCGATTTTTCAGCTGCAGATGCGCTTTCAGCGCGACGACGCGCGCGCAGCAAGTTCTCACGATGTGTGAAGGGCAATAAGCGACACGTTTTGCCATCGCTGTCGAAACACGCAGAAATCGCGCGCTAAACGCGTGCTGCGAGCCTTGTCCGGACGCAGCACTGTGCATTCTCTGAACGCGTAACTGTCTTCAAGCTGGCGTCAAAGAAAAACCCTTTCGGCCGCAGCGAATGGTGCAATCCGTGACCCTGAATAACGTTGTTAATGAGAATGATTCGTACTAAGCTTATCTTGGTCGGCGCGCCCCGCAAGGCGCCCGGCAAACATCCAGGGCTGCAACAAGGTGCATGATGCCGAACCGATTTATCCGGCTGCAGGAGCGCGGAAAAAGCCCTGCCGGGCCATATAACGCCGTCCGTTACCGTAGAAAAATCGTAGGCGTTGCCGCGTTGCTGGCTTGCGCTTCGGCATTTGCGGCGCCCCCGCCGATCTCGGTTCCGATCAGCTCCGAGGAAGGCGCCAACGGTCAGCCGGCGGATTTCGCCAGCTTTCTGTCCAACCTCAAGCGCAGCAACTTCATGCTCGGCGACATGTTTGGCTTGCGCAGCAAGCTCAGCAAATACGGCATTTCGCTGGCTATTCAGGAAACCAGCGAGGTGCTGGGCAACGTCACGGGTGGTACGCGCAAGGGCGCACAATATGACGGTCTGACGCAGATGGTCATGCAGTTGGACACCAACCGTGGCTTCGGCTGGTACGGCGGCCTGTTCAATATCAGCGCCCTGCAGATTCACGGGCAGAACCTCAGCGCCGACAATCTCGGCACGTTGCAAACGGCTAGCGGCATCGAAGCCGATCGCGCAACGCGTCTGTGGGAAATGTGGTACGACCAGAAATTTCTCGAGGAAGACCGGCTCGACATCAAGGTCGGACAACAAAGCGTCGACCAGGAATTCATCGTCAGTCAGAACGCGTCGTACTTCGTCAATACGATGTTCGGCTGGCCGGCGTTGCCGTCATACAACATGCCTGGCGGCGGACCGGCGTATCCGCTGTCTGCGCTCGGTGTGCGCTTTCGTTATCGCCCCATCGATTCGATCAACTTGCTGCTGGGCGTGTACAACGGCAGTCCGGTGAGCAATAACACCGGCGATCCGCAGCAACAGAACGCATCGGGCACCAGTTTTCCACTGGGTGGCGGGCGTTTGATCATGGCGGAAATGCAGTACCTCTATCCGGCGCTGGGCAGCATGGTGTATCCCGGTGAATCGACGCCGTTGGCGCGCACCTATCGCATCGGTGCGTGGTACGACACGGAGAGCTTCAACGACGTGCGCTACGACGCGAACGGTTTGCCACTAGCCAGTCCGCAGAGCAACGGTGTTCCCGGTCAGCATCGCGGCAATTTCTCGTTGTATGCGGTGGCCGATCAGATGCTGTGGCGCAATGCGCACGATCCGAACAACACGCTCAATGCATTCGCTCGCGTGATGGGTACACCGCAAAACAATCGCAATCTCATCCGCGACAGCATGAATGCGGGTCTCGTGTATCACGAACCGTTCCGTAATCGTCCGGACGACACGTTCGGCGTGGGCATCGGTTACGTGCACGTCACTACCGGCATTCAAGGTTACGACCGCGACGTCGCGACGTACGCAGAACTGACCGATCCGTACAGCTACAACCCGATTCAGGGCTCGGAAACCTACGTCGAAGCGACGTACCAGTATCAGGTGCGCCCATGGTGGCAGTTGCAACCGGATCTGCAGTACGTCTTCAATCCCGGCGCGGGCGTTGCCGATCCCAGCGAGCCGACACATCGCATTCGCAACGAGCTCGTGCTCGGCTTGCGTACCAACATTTTGTTTTGAGGTATGTCGTGATGGATGTTTGCACAATGACAAAACCAAAGCCTGCCAAGACGCAGCGACGCGCGCGCCACGGTGCACTTTGGCTGGGTCTGTGGCTGACCGGCATGGTGGGCATCGCACAGGCGGATGCACCCAAAGGCATGCTCGAATCCATTCATCGCCATGTCACGCTAACGTCTTCGGTCACCGATAACGGCGATCTGAATCCGTACGCCGTTGTCGTTGCGCCCGTATCGGCAGGTACCATCCAGAAAGACGATGTGCTGGTCGACAACTTCAACAATCTGTCGAATCTCCAAGGAACCGGCACCACCATCATCGATTACCGTCCGTCGACCAAGCAGACGATGCTATTCGCCAAGCTGCCGGCGAAGTTGCCCGAATGTCCCGGCGGCGTGGGTCTGACCACTGCGATGACCATGCTGAAAACCGGCTGGATCATCGTGGGCAGCACGCCAAGCACCGACGGCACCACGGCGACCAAAGGCGATGGCTGCCTGATCGTGCTCGATCCCACCGGCAAGATGGTCGCTGCATGGTCCGGCCCGACGATCAACGATCCGTGGGGCGATATGGGTGTCGTCGACAACGGCAACACGGCAACGCTGTTCGTCAGCATGGCCGGCTTCGGCTTGCCGGGTCCGGATGTCATCGACAAGGCGACCGGATTCCCGGTAATCGTCCACAAGGCGACGGTGCTGCGGCTCAACATACAAATTCCCGATGGCAAACCGCCCGTGTTGTTGAATCAAACCGTCATTGGCGAAGGTTTTTCAGCACGCGCGGATCGCGACAACTTCCTGTTGGGCCCTACAGGTCTCGCATTGGGACCGGACAACACGCTGTATGTGACGGATGGTTTGGACAACATCATCACCGCGATTCCGAATGCCGCGTCGCGCACCGACAGTGCAGGTACCGGCAAAGTCGTCACGCAAGGCGGATTGCTGAGCTGGCCGCTGGCGATGGTCTACACGCCGGCCGGTCACTTGCTCGTGTGCAACGGCAAGGACGGTCAGCTGGTGGAAGTCGATCCAGCAGCCGGCAAACAGGTTTACAGCCAGTGGATCGATTCCGATCAGGCGCAGTCGCCGCCGGGCAACGGCGATCTGTTCGGTATTGCGCTGACGCCGGATGGTCAGGGTTTCTATTACGTCGAAGACGACATGAACACGCTGGTGCGAGGTGGAAAATGAGCCACGCCGACGATCCGGATCTACTAAGCCGACGACGTTTTCTCGCTTCAGCTGCTACGGCGGCCACTGTCGCCGCCACGTCAGCCGTGGCGGCGCCTCGCGTTTTGGCGAAGTCCTCCAGCACGACGACGAATGCCGATGCCGACACCGTTCCATTCTGGGGCGAACATCAGGCGGGCATTACCACACCGCAACAAGGTCACGTCTATTTCGCCGCGTTCGATCTGACGACAGACAAGCGCGACGACGTGATCGCATTGCTGCGTCGTTGGACGGACGCATCCGCACATCTCACGCAGGGACAAACCGCCGTGCCGTTGACCGACGACATGGCTAATCCGCCCACCGATTCCGGTGAGGCGATCGGCCTCACGCCGAGTCGCCTCACCATCACGTTCGGATTTGGTCCCGGCATGTTCGTGACCAAGGATGGCGTGGATCGTTACGGCATTCAGAAGCATCGCCCCGAAGCACTGGCGGATCTTCCACGCTTCAACGGTGATCAGCTCGTTCCAGAACGCACCGGTGGCGATCTGTGCATTCAGGCGTGCGCGAATGATCCGCAGGTTGCGTTTCACGCAGTGCGGCAACTTTCGCGCCTCGCGTACGATTCCGCGAAATTGCGCTGGGCGCAACCGGGATTCATGGCGGCGCAAAAAGACAAGGGAACGCCGCGCAATCTGATGGGTTTCAAAGACGGCAGCATGAACCCGCCGATCAACAGCGCCACGATGATGGATCAATACATCTGGGCGGGTAACGATGCCGGATGGATGAATCGCGGCAGCTATCTCGTTGCCCGCCCGATTCGCATTGCGCTGGAACATTGGGATCGCATGAAGCTTGGCTTCCAGGAACAGGTGATGGGCCGGCACAAGGACACCGGTGCACCACTTGGCAGCAAGCACGAAATGGATGGACTCAATCTCGACGCCAACGATGCCGACGGCAATCCCGTCATTCCCGAAAACTCACATGTGCGTTTGGGCGCGCCCGCTGTCAACGATGGCGCGCAGGTGTTGCGCCGTTCCTATTCCTACGACAACGGTTTGAGTTTTACGGCGGAACGCTGGCCACCGTGGCGTCAGGCGATGGAGTTCGATGCCGGTCTGCTGTTCCTGTGCTACCAGCGCGATCCGCGCACGGGTTTCATCAAGATCTTCGAGAACATGTCCAAGTTCGACATGCTCAATCAGTTCGTCACGCACGTGGGCGGCGGAGTGTTCGCATGCCCGCCCGGTGCGAAAGAAGGCGGCTACGTCGGCCAGTCGCTATTCGAGCTGGCCTGATACCTCTCCTGCGAACCGGAGAGGTATCGATCAGATGGAAACCTGACGTCCGATATCCACCACCTGGTTGGCAGGAATGCGCAGGTAGTCGGTCACGCGCGCACTGTTGCGCAAGAACATGGTGAAGGGCACGCGGATCCATCGCGGCAAGCCGTGATGGTCGTCGCGCGGCACGATCTTTTCCATACCGATGAAATACGAGAGCCTGGTTGGATCGATCGGACAACCGTGCGTTTGAATCTGTGCCATCAGCGCAGGCATATCGGGCCGTTCCATAAATCCAAACGTTGCGGTGATCGACCAGAAGTTGGGTGCGACTTCCGCCAGTGCCACGCGATTTTTCGCAGCGACCCACGGCGTCGATGCAATATCCAGCGTCACCGCCAGCACGTTTTGCTGCAGTGCTTTGCTGTGCTTCACATACCACTGCATCACAGGTGGCGTAACAGCCTTGGCGCGCGTCAGAAAGACAGCGGTGCCCGGCACGCGTGCGATGCCGGCATGCGGCAAGTCTTCAAGAAAGGCATCGACAGGAATCGGATCTTCGCCAAGCCGCTTCGCGACGGCCATGGCGCCACGGTGCCAGATGTACATAACCGAGTACACGCAGGCCGCAAGCAGCAACGGCACGTAGCCGCCATCCAGAAGCTTCATCATGTTCGATGCAAAGAACGATGCATCGACGATGAAGAACGCGCCTGCGACGAGGCCGCTGGCAAGAAGACTCCACTTCCAGATTTCGCGCATGGCGATGAACAACAACGCGGTAGTCATCAACATCGTCGCCGATACGGCGATGCCATAAGCCGCCGCCAGGTTGTCGGACTTGCGGAATCCAAGCGCCAATCCGATCGTCACCAGCATCAGCAGCCAATTGACTGCGCCGACATAAATCTGCCCGTACCCTTCTTCCGAAGTTTGCGACACCTTCAGGCGCGGCATCCAGCCGAGTTGGATCGCCTGGCGTGTCATCGAAAAAGCGCCGGTGATGATCGACTGGCTCGCGATGATCGTCGCAATCGTCGACAGGATGATCAACGGCAGCGCAAGCGGTGCAGGGCAAAGCCGATAGAAAATGTTGCCCTCCGTTGGCGCGCCTGCAAGCACGATCGCACCCTGGCCGGCGTAATTCAGCACAAGACTTGGGAAAACCAGCGTCGACCACGCCAGTTTGATCGGACCCGCGCCGAAATGGCCCATATCCGCATAAAGCGCCTCGGCACCCGTCACGCAAAGAAACACGCCGCCGAGCACCAGGAAGCCAGCCGCGCCGCTGTGCAGCAGATAGTGGAATGCGTAATACGGGTTAAGCGCCCACAAGATGGCCGGGTGTTTGAAAACGCCCCACAGGCCAAGCACCGCCATCGTCAAAAACCATAACGCCATGATGGGGCCAAACGCGCGGCCGATTCGGGCAGTACCAGCCGGCTGAAGCGTAAACAGCGCAAACAGAATGACAACCGCCAACGGCAACACGTAGTGATGCAGCGATGGCGCAACGATATTCAAACCTTCCAGCGCAGAAAGCACCGAGATCGCCGGCGTAATCGCACCGTCTCCATAAATCAGCGCCGCGCCAAACAGACCCGCAGCAACGATCAGCGGACGCTTGTGCCGCTTCACGCCGAGCAACGCCATCAATGCAAGAATGCCGCCTTCGCCGTCGTTGTCGATGCGCATGGCGAAGTTGGCGTACTTGATCGTCGTGACGATGATCAACGTCCAGATCAGCAGCGAGATAACGCCATAGATGGTCGGCGCGTTGTCGCCGCCCGTCATATCCAGAACCGTCTTGAACGTATATAGCGGGCTCGTGCCGATATCGCCGAATACGACGCCCAGCGCGCCTACGCTGGCTGCAAACAAAGCGGGTTTCTTCCAGGGTTCGGAAGGATTTACCGTGGTCATGGTGCAAACGGCCCGTCGGGTAGGTGACGGGTTGCCAGTCTACATACCTTAGATGACATGGATGTCGCTTATTTGTATTCAATGCCATCCACATCGCGTATAAGGAAAGGGCCGCATTCGCGGCCCTTTCGTGTGCCTTGCGGCATCAGGTTGCCCATTCGGGAAGCCGGTTGCGCGAACGGCTGAAGGAAAACCAGGGTGCCTTCCGGTACGAATCGGCGACGATCCATGCGCCTGTGGTAATCACCGTCGACATCAACAATGCCGTCCATACAAATCGTTGCGACGGTGTGTTTATCGCCATGGGAATCCACACGAAGGCGGTGAAGACGCCCATCATCAGAGTTTCGAGTGCAGCAGCCAGTCGCGGCAAAATGTTGAAGAAGATCGCGATGCCCGCAGCGATGTGGGCAGCTCCGGTGAAGTACGCCCAGCCATAGTGAAACGGCAACCACGATGGCACCAGACCGGCCGTGTCTTTCGCGTAGACAAAATGTTCGATGCCGATAAAGGGCACAGCTACCGCGAATAACATCTGCGCGACGCGAACAGCCTTTGCGCGGCACAAAGCAGGAAAATAGGGCCTGTCGGCTGGTGTCGCCAACGACGCATACAGAATCCACGCGCCAGCAAACAGCACGACGATCTCACCGCACGCTCCCCAATTTCCTTCCTGTGTCGGCGACGCTATCAAGTGAGGTACGTGCAACACCATTACCCACAGGAATGTGTAAATCGTCAATGCGAATGCCGCAGGCACGGCCGTCCGTTTGATCAACACACCCACACCCATCACACACATGAGTGCCCCACACAGACAGGCGATTATCGTGCGGCCCGGAATGTCTGGCGGAACGGGCTGCCAGACCAGCGCAAAGTCACCAGCGAAAAGTCCAAGCAAACCCAGTGCGATCATTGTCAAGGCAAACGCCAGATGACCCATACCCATGATGCGCATACCCAACGCTCCTGTTGCAATCGTTGAAAGGGACAAACTTCGTGGATGTACAGCGTGTGGTGATGCTGCTTATCGTCTCGCCGCCTGCCAGCCATTCAGGCGACAAAGCCTGGGATCTGCAAGAGCCAATTAAACGCCCGAAACCGATACCAAACGCTAATCGGCCGTCCATGAAAATACATGACACGCTTTGACATGTTTTGTGCGCCATGCTCGTTTCAACACCAACGACGGAGCATCGCCATGAAAACCCTGCATGCCGTATTGATCGCCGCAGCGCTTGTGTCTTGCATATCTGCCGTGCCGGTTCGCGCTTCCCAGGACGCACCGAAGCCGGTGCAATCGGCACCCAACCTCACGCATCTACACGATTTTGATTTTCTCGTGGGCGATTGGCACGTCCAGCACCGCCAATTGAAGGCGCGCCTGGCCGGCAGCCACGAGTGGGTGGAATTCGACGGCACGTGCAGCATGCACAAATTGATGAACGGCTACTCTAACGTCGACGACAACGTCATCAACAAGCCCAGCGGAAGCTATAAGGGTGTCGGGTTGCGTTCCTACGATCCGGTATCCGGCCAGTGGGCCATCTGGTGGCTGGATAGCCGCGAACCGTTCGCCGATCTCGATCCGCCCGTCAAAGGCAACTTCGTCAACGGTGTGGGAACGTTCTACGCGAACGACACCCTCAACGGCAAACCCATCCGCGTGCGTTTCACGTGGTCGCATATCACCGCCGACTCCGCACAATGGGAACAGGCTTACTCGCCCGATGGCGGACAGACCTGGGAAACGAACTGGGTGATGCACTTCACGCGTGTGCGATGACTTAAACGTCTTGGCATCAGGCGGCTGTCTAACTAGTTAAGATATAAAAGGAGTCGAGGATACGTTGCTGAGGGCAATGCCATCCCGGCTCCTGAACCAAGACTAGTGACATGCCACTAACGAGGTGCCCATGACGGTCGTTGGCTCAGCGCGATACCGCTTATTGCGAGTGCTGGCTGTCTTGCTGATCACGATAGTCATCGCTGCCGCCGCGCTATTCGTTGCCTTCAAGTGCAGTCCATGGCCCTCGGTATTGCTGATTCGCCGTGAATTTTCGCGCAGCGGCATCGAAAGCGATGCGGCACTAAGCCATCGCGTACCGCCGGGCATCCGCACGCAGGCCGCTATCCAATACGATCCCAGCGATCCCAGCGCGCTGCTTGATATCTATCGCCCTGCTGCGCTCGACGGTCGTGCGTTGCCGGTCGTTTTCTGGATACATGGAGGCGGCTACATCGCGGGCAGCCGCACGGAAATGGCGAATTACGCGCGCATTCTCGCTGCGGGCGGTTATGCGGTGGTTGCGGTGGATTATCCGCTGGCGCCGGAGCATCCGTATCCGGTGCCGGTCGTTGCACTCAATCGTGCATTGACGTTTCTTTCCGATAACGCGACACGACTGAAGCTGGATCGCAATCAATTCGTTCTTGCGGGCGATTCGGCGGGTGCGCAACTTGCGGCGCAGGTCGCATTGCTTGTTTCATCGCCGGACTATGCAAAGGCGACAGGCATGCATCCTGGCATCGCACGCTCGCAACTCTTGGGAACGGTGTTGTTCTGTGGTCCCTATGATGGGCGCGCGATCGTGTCGGAGGCATCATCGTCATGGCTCGCTCGCGCCTTTGTATGGTCTTACCTCGGTTCGCCAAATCCGCCAGTGTCTACATTGGATGTTTTTTCCGTCGCATCACATGTCACACCTGAATTCCCTGCAAGCTTTATCAGTGTCGGCAACGTCGATGCATTGGCAGCACAGTCTTATGCACTGGCCGATGCGCTGCGGCATCAGGGCGTGCATGTGGAAACGCTGTTTTATCCAGCGTCGTACAAGCCGCCGCTGGATCACGAATATCAATTCGATTTGACCCTGCCGGAGTCGAACGACGCGTTGAAGCAAACGCAAGCCTTTCTTCTAGAGCTGACCACGCACAAGAACAGCCCATAGAAAGGACTGCTGTGATTGACCCAGCCATCCGGCACGAATACATCACACAGCAGCCCAGCCCCGAAAGCTGAACCGGGTTTGTTAAGCGAGCCCTTCCGCAACCTGTCCGAGCACGGCACCGCCCCTCCATCCCGGCCCATGGCAGAAGTCTTGCTTAGCTAACAAGACTGCACGGCAGCCACGACTGCCAAAAAAGGGAATCCGGGATTCAACAATGCGATTGAAGCGCGCGCCAGCAATGGTTTGGCAGCTAGTGGGCCTGTTCGCCTTGAGCGGGGTCCTTTCGCTGTATTCCATTATGTTGGCCCGCTACACACACACGCCAGCGTGCTTGTGGCTCACCAACGGCGCCATGATCGGGGTGCTGATTCAAAGGCCGCTGCGGGAAACCTGGCCTTTGCTGATAGCCGGTTTTCTGGGCTACTTCGCCGCCAGGGAGTTTGTGGGAGACCTCCCGTTCATGCCGTCCCTGGCACTGGCTTTGTGCAATCTCCTAGAGACGCTAATGGTCACTTTGGCCATCAGGCGTCACTTTCCCGTCATTACCCAGGAAACACGTTTTACCGATCTGGCACGCGTTGCCCTGATCAGTGCCGCGGGCGCCTGCCTTCTATCGGCCTTCACGGTCGCCGCGATCACGCATGTCTGGCCGAATCTGGCGTTCTGGATCAGCTTCAATACGATTTTCCGGGCGCACCTGTTGGGCATGATCATCGCGGCGACCACATCCATCGTGGTCGTGACGCGAGGAAGGCGGCTGGTCAATTCATCCAGCACGCCCTTGTCGCTCGTCTTGCATCTGTTGTTGCTGACGGCGATATCGGTTGTGGCATTTGCCGTGTCGCGATACCCCTTGCTGTTCATGATCTACCCGCCCTTGCTGTTGCTGATCTTCCGCCATCGCTTTGCAGGCTTGGTAATCGGCATTGCGATTGTCGCGTTGATTACCAGCACCGTGACCGCGCTCGACATCGGGCCGTTCAACCTCGTGCACGACGCAACACCTGCATTGAAGGTGGTGATGGCGCAGGTCTTTATCGGTGTCACATGCCTCATCGCGTTGCCGGTGTCGCTGGCGTTGGTGGAGCAGGATCGGTTGCAGCTACGTGTTCGCGACAGTGAAATTCGTTATCGCATGCTCGCCGACAACAGCGGCGATCTGGTCATGCGCATCCGTCCCAATGGCGATCGTCGCTATGTATCGCCATCCGTGAAGGAGCTGCTGGGCTGGGACGTCGAGGAATTCATGGCGCCGCGCCCCGATCTGATTCACCCCGACGATCGCCAGCGCATTGCCGATGTGGTCGCCACCTTGCGCCGGCTGGGCGGTGCAACGACCGCAACCTATCGCTTGCAACATCGTGCCGGCCACTATCTTTGGATCGAAGCGTTCGCACGACTCGTCGAAAGCCCGGAAGGCGACGGTTCGACAGAAATCATCTACACCGGTAGAGACGTCACGCAACGCGTACAGATACAGCAGGCGCTGACAGAGAGCCAGGCGCAGCTTCGCACTATTACCGACAACGTGCCGGCCGTTATTGCTCGTATCGATATGTCCGAGCGTTACACGTACATCAATCGTTTCGTCGAGCAGGTGTCCGGTGAAGCACCCACGGAAATGATCGGAAAAACGGTCAAGGAAATCCGTGGCGCCGTGCTTTACGATCAGCTCAAGGAATATCTGGACCGCGCATACGCAGGCGAATCCGTCTGGTTCGAATATGAAGCCACCTATCGGAACAGGTTGCTGCACTTTCAGACGCATTATGTGCCCGATAAGGATTCCAAAGGGCATGTGCGCGGCGTGTACGCGCTGACGACCGAAATCACGCACATCAAAAATGTGGAACGCGAGCTGCTTCGGCTCGCCCATCAAGATGCACTGACCGGCCTGGCCAATCGCCGCTACTTCAACGAGCAATCGGCCTCGCTGTTAAGGCAGACATGCCAGCGCCGGGCGCCCACGCTGCTGGCCGTGCTCGACGTCGACAATTTCAAAGCCATCAACGATACCTATGGCCACGCCGCCGGGGATCTCGTATTGGCTGAAGTAGGCCGTTGTCTGCAAGGCTTCATGCACGAAGGCGCAGTCGTGGCGCGCATCGGTGGCGACGAGTTTGTCGTCCTGTGCGATCACGTCGGGACAGAGGTTGCCGCCGAAACGTTTGTGCGCACATTGTGGGAAAAGTTACACGTCGCCGTACGCACCGGCGGCCACTGCATCGACGTGCACATCAGTATGGGTGCTGTCTTCTTCAAAGGATCGGCAACCCAGGACGCATTGATGAAACTCGCGGACGAAGCACTCTATCTGGCCAAGGAGGCCGGCAGAAACACCTATCGATTTGTGACCGGCGGCCTGTTTATGGGTGAGAAAAATGGGAACATGTGAGCGCTGCCGCGACGGAAGTGTTTTCCAGCGGGCCATTACCATGGCGTTTCAGCCGATCATTAACGTCATCGACAAGACGACGTTTGCGCACGAGGCACTTGTGCGCGGTCAGGACGGCGCATCGGCCAGCGACATTCTTTCCACGGTCGACGACGTAAACCGCTTTGCATTCGACCAGCTGTGCCGCATTACGGCGCTCGAATGGGCGGGCCGGTTGAAACCGCCGGCGCTGCTGTCCATCAACTTCATGCCCAATGCGGTGTACGACGCCTATCACTGCCTGCTGGGCACGGTGGCGGCAGCAAAACGTGTCGATTGGCCGCTCTCGCGCATCATTTTCGAAGTCAACGAACAGGAAGCCGTCGCCGATCTCGATCGCTTGCTCGTGGTTTTGAAAGCGTATCGCGCACAAGGCATTCTCACCGCCATCGATGATTTCGGCGCGGCGTACTCAGGGTTGAATCTGTTGGCGGATTTCCAACCGGATCTGCTGAAGCTCGATCTCGCGCTGATCAAAGGTATTTCGCTCGACAAGAACCGGCGCGCCATCATCCGTCATACAGTAAGCATGTGCGACGAGCTTGGGATAAAAATTATCGCCGAAGGCGTAGAAACCGCGGACGACTCCCTTGCGCTGCACGATCTCGGCATTCCACTGCAGCAAGGTTATCTTTTCGCCCGACCGCAGGTGGAAGCGTTACCGCTGCCACATTTCAACGCGTAATCCACGGTTCTTGGCGTTGGAAATAGGAGTAAGCTTCCGCTTCGCAATCGGCTGCCGATAGCGCGACTATCTGCAAAGGCCGATAGGCTAGCCAGGAGCAGGGGACGCCATGAAAGTGACGCTCATGAAGGTATTGAGCACCGTCGGCAAGGCGCTCATGTTTGTCTTGGTCGCCATCTGCGTAATTCTTATTTTCGCCGAACGCATGCACGAAACATTTTTCGATCCGGTTCTCAACTTCATACGGTCATTGATCTAGGCACCCTTGAATAGCGTTCGCTGGCGGCGTTCGAAAAACAAAACGAGAAAACCGTACGGTCATGACGACCCATCGCAGCGGATGACGAACACTTCACGGGGATTCGCGACAATGGGCGCATTGTCATGACAACACAGTCCCAGGCGCCTCTCTTCATCGTCAGCACGGGCCGCTCCGGTTCGACGATGCTTTCTGATCTGCTCTCGCAGCATCCGGATGTGCTGAGTCTCTCGGAGTTGTTCAACGCGCTTCATCCGTTGGGCTTCCAGAACGATCCCGTCGACGGCCCGGCGTTCTGGTCGATGTTGAGCGAACCGCGTCCTCGCCATACGGCATGGCTTCGCCTGATGGAGCGCGGTCTTGCCATCGACGAGTTTCGGTATCCACTCGCGTCCGCGTTGCGCTTCCGCGAGACGGGCATTCCGCCGTTGTTGGCGATGACACTGCCGCCGCTGACGGAAGATCCCGACGGACTCCACGACGAATTGGGCGTCTTCGTGCAATCGTTGCCGGAAGATCATATCCACCGGCAGTACCTCAACGTCTTCCAGTGGTTGTGCGCACGTCTGGGACGTCGCGTCTGGTGCGAGCGTTCAGGCGCCTCGCTCGGTCTGGTTCACCCGTTGTCCCACTTCTTTCCGGCGGCCAAATTCATCCACGTCTTTCGCGACGGCCGAGAGTTTGCCGTCTCGGCGAGCCGGTTTGCGCCGATGCGGATGGGAATGATCGGCGCGATGTTCAAGCAACGGTTCGGCTCGGCACCGTATCTCTCGCCGACGTATCAGGCGCCCGCGGATCTCCCGCAGGCCTGGCGAGGGCTGGTACCCGAGAGCTTCGACGTTGATGTGTTCCAGCGCTTCGAATTACCGATCGCACCGATCGGCATGGCGTGGTCCGAGATGATCACCGTGGGCCTGAAACTGCTGGAAAACGTTCCCGCCGAACGGGTTCTCCACGTGCGTTACGAATCGATGCTCGATGCGCCTTACACCGAGCTTCGGCGCGTCGTTCGTTTCATGGATCCCGGTTTGGACGATCCTGCGTGGCTTGCGCAGGCCGCTTCGCGCGTGCGGAAGAATCCGCCGAAATGGGTGAATTTGCCTGCCGATGAGCGTGCGCGCCTCGAATCGGCTTGCGCGCCTGGGATGGCATTGCTTCATCATCTCGTGTGAATCATTCGAGTGAATGCAACGCGCCTCGAACAGATCGCTGATCGCAATAACTAGCGATGCACTCATTGAACGCAAGCCAACGCGAAGGGATGCCGGTTCACCCGCCCTTTGAGCACACTACGAAACAATGGTGTGTACAACCGTTGTCGGAGCCTCCCAGCATCAAGGGATCCGAGTTGTCGCCGATATGGCCAGTGACAGAGATGTCGCTGATGAATACGCATCACGCTGATGACGATGAGCAACGAAACGCTATCTATCTGGATCGTCCTTCAATATCCGCCGGAGCATCCCGACTGCTTCGTCGCGCAGCGTTTCCAGGTCGAAAAGCCCACGGGTGAAAAGCTGATCGCGCACTCCCTGGAAGAACTGCGCAAAAGGATGCCGCCTGGGCTTACCGTTTGTCCGCGCATGCCCAGTGACGATCATCGCCTTGTCGAAACCTGGTTTTGATTCAAAGCGGACATCGCGTAAAGGCTTCTGCCTTCAATAGGGCGCGATCCATCGAGCGAAAAAACTTATCATCAAGGACGTGAGCTGCGCTGCCATAAGGACAGACATGATCAGTACCATTCGCCGACCTCAAGTGTGCGTGTTGGGAAGTGCAGAACCAGGATCGAAGGCCTACGATCTCGCGGGACAGGCCGGGGAGCTACTCGCTCGTTTAGGAATTACCGTCATCAGCGGATGCGGAAGCCCAGCGACCCGTATCGCGGCGCAACGTGCTCAGGCTGCTGGTGGAATAGTCGTCAGTGTCATCACGGACGCGGATATGCCGGGACCAGACTGGCCCGCAACCGTTGTCATACCGTGCGGAATGGGCGATGCAAGAAATCTGATCATGGCACTCGCCGGTGATGCGTGCATTGTCATCGGAGGCCGCGCCGGCACCATCTCGGAAGTCTGTCTTGCGTGGTTGCATCGCCGGCCGTTGTTACCGCTCGTGGGCTGCGGCGGCTGGTCTGATGGATTGGTCCAGAATCCGCCAGACGAACGGCAAAATTCACCTATCCTGCCGTGGGGCTCGATGGAAGCTCTTGAGAGCCAACTCGACACGCTAGGTTTGCTCAGGTCCGAGCGTCGATAATTTCATCTGTCTCATGTCGACGGTCTGCGACATGCGCACAACGTCCTTATGCATTCGCATAACGAAGTTGGCCATGAGACGTTCGACGCCTTCCCTGGCGTCTCCGTTTGGCCGTCGCTATGCCTTGATGAATGCAAGAATGTCGGCGTTCAAAACGTCGGGGTGCGTTGTAAGCATCCCATGCGGATAACCCGGATAAATTTTGAGCGTCGCATTCTTTAGCAACTTTGCCGACAACACGCCCGCATCTTTATAGGGAACGATTTGATCATCGTCACCGTGCAGGACGAGCGCCGGTTGTGAGATCTGTTTGAGGTCATCCGTGAAATCGGTCTCGGAGAAGGCTTTGATGCAGTCGTAGTGAGCCTTTGCACCACCCATCATGCCTTGCCGCCACCAATTCTGGATGATGCCCTGGGAGACCTTCGCGTTAGCGCGGTTAAAGCCGTAGAACGGTCCGGTTGGGACATCGAGAAAGAACTGCGCCCGGTTATCGAGCGACGCCTTTCTCAATCCATCGAATACCTCGATAGGCAACCCATCCGGGTTGTTTGCGGTCTTCAACATAATGGGTGGAACTGCACTCACGAGCACCAGCTTCGCCGTCCGCTTCTGGCCGTGACGTGCGACGTAGCGCGCCACTTCGCCACCGCCGGTGGAATGGCCAATATGTACGGCATCATGCAGATCCAGCGCCTCCGTCAACGCGGCAAGATCAGCGGCATAGTGATCCATATCATGGCCATCGGCTGTTTGACTCGAGCGGCCGTGACCACGGCGATCGTGCGCAATGACACGAAAGCCGTGTTGCAAGAAGAACATCATCTGCGCATCCCAGTCATCCGCCGAAAGAGGCCACCCGTGGCTGAAGACGATCGGCTGACCCGAGCCCCAATCCTTATAAAAGATTTCGACGCCATCCTTCGTTGTAATGGTGTTCTTCATAGGTGAGTCTCCAATACCAGGTTTAAGTGAATTGGCCGGTGCGGCAGTGGAGGCGTCGGCCGTTGAGAGAAATGGCATGGCCAGTGGCACGGCCATCGCGGCGCTGCCTCCGATATGGATCTACGACATCGAACATCGATGCCATCATGCGCTTTGCTCGTTACAACGGACTGCAGAATCTAAAGGATGTGTTTCTCAAGGCGCATCGCGACGCTCATTGCAAACAGCCTTTGAAAAATTCGTGAAAATGATCTGGCCATCGGGCGCAGATGACGAAAATGGGGGCGGTTGTTATCGCCGGATAGGGGCCCGCTATCGGCCTGAGCCCCCATGGCTCGTATATCCGTTAACCCCTTCCTTGACGTGGCGTCAAGGATTTGTGAGGGCGATCGTCTATTTCCGGCATGGAATAGCCAGAGGGTGAATAGGGCGTGATTTTGCGCCCGTTGGCACAGGCACATGCGTGTTTTGCTGCTAAATTTATCTAGGCAATAGTGCCAACGAATTTTGAGAGAAGGGGGCAGTATGCGATTGAAAATGACCCTGCGCGGAGGGCTCTGCTGTGCCCTGATAGCGTTTACCGGTTCTGCGTTTGCACAGACCGCCGCACCGGCACAAGCCTCTGCCTTGGGGCAGGCATGGCCGAATGTGGCAGACCAAAGCCAGAGTCCGAACTGGCATGCGTATGTGTTTTTTCTCAACGGTGTTGAGTACGTGCAAATCAACGACACCAACGGTACCGTTCATGCCGCCATCGGCACGACGGGTGGCGCCACCATCGTTTTGCCAGTAGGTGTGGACTCTCAGAACGTCAATACGTCTTCGTCGAGCACCTCAACGAGCACGACGACGACGGTTTACAGTGATAGCCAGATTCAAATCACTGCCACACCGCAATCGAACGGCACGACGCAGTTCATGGCAGCAGGTTGCTCGGCGTCCGCGCAATGCTCGGGCGGACGGGGCGGTTAATTAACCTGCCCACAGACGCAAGGGAGAGGGAGCCTTGTGCTCCCTTTCTTTTTCCGCATCCACCAAGAGGGCAGTGATGCGAATTTGTTGATTCATCGGCTTGACGTGCAACTCGCCATTGAACAGGCGCACACTGTCCCGCATGGCATGCAGATCTAAACCGGTGGCACCCAACTTTGAAGCCAATTGCTTTTGCTGGCCTTCCAAATTGAAAGCGCTGACCGTTGCGCCATCTTCGACAAAGCCTTCCACGCGCAGAACGATGATGCGCTGCCCATCAATCTCTGCACCTCTCAATAGCAATTGGATGCGAGAGCAACGCAGATTACCGCCGATATAAACAACCGATTCGCATGCCAGGCGATAAATCGTGGTGTGCAGACTAGCTCCCACGCCACTCAACCCACGGCCTTTGATGCGAGAGCTGTAGGCGATGCCGAGTTCATCGAGAGCACGGCCGATGTTTTCTCTTAAAGCGGCCGGCAGACCACTCCTGCGCCACGCAATCGGGTGCATGGCATCGGCCAGTTGATAGACCTTCTCCTGGGCACTCACCGCCTGCTTGGTGTACAACTGACTTTCATTGACAGGAAGCATCATGCGGAAGCGATTCAGAAGGCGGTTCTGACTGAGTTGCATCTCCCCGCACACTTGCTCCAGCGTTTCCGAGGCTTGGCGCAAACGCAATTCACTGACTGCCACACTTTGCTTGGCCAAACGCATAGCTTGCCGCGCATTGGCCTTTTCTTGTGCGTCGGCTTCATTCATCGCCGAGATGCGCGCACCCATGGCAATGAGGCAGGTAATGGCAAAAGCGATGATGGCTTGAACCTGGACCACTTCGCTATCAGGCGTATTCCCCGTCCAGGTGAACAACAAACTGATACTTGCCACCGTCAACGTTCCACCCAGCACGCTGGCGCGCCAACCGTGCTTCAACGTCAGCCAGGCGACCGGGGCAAACATAAAGAGTGCCCATATGGGTTTGTTTTCACCCGTCGTGTGCGCGGTCAACCAGGACAAGATGAGCAGCGAAGGGATGAGGACCAAACCTGCATCAAATGCCAAAGAGCTCTTCAGGAAACCACGCAGAGAGCTGGAGAGAAGGCCTTGGCGGTAGCTGAGCTTGACCATGATCACCCAGGGGACGATGGTCAGGACCGCTACGTAAGTGCCAACGAAAAATGAGCTCAGCAGAAGCGGCGTGAGGTCATACCCACGATTGGGAATAACGACCAGGGTTCCGAAGTTGTAAAGCGACCAAACCGCCGCGCAAGAAAATGCGCACAGGATGAGGGTCTGGAAATTGACCAGACGCTTCGTGGGGAAAAGCGAAAGTTTTTCTTTGCAGGCCCAGACCACGGGCATAGCAAATCCTGTCAGCGGCGGCAGGATCGTAAGCGACCAGGCGAGCCCGAATTGGGGGCCGCAACGCAGAACCAAAGGAACCATCGTCGCGGTATCGGCGACTGCCAAGGCCAGCCAGTACCGATAAGGAAGCAAAAGCAGGAAAGAAAGACGCAAGCCGGCGCCGAGCGCCCAGTGAGCGTCGGAAAGGGGGCGAATCATTGCGTAGAGGGCAACGTATACGGCGACAACGGCCAATTGCTCAGCCCATCGCGGTAATACCCAGCCTTGAATCTTCCCCATTCCCACTCCCCCGTGGAATGAAATCCATCGCACGGCCTGTTATCGGCCAAGCATTCAATACTCTTAAACCCTAGTCCTGCTTAGCATTTCCGCTCGCGATTTTAACGGTGCCGGGCACCCTTTGCGTGAAGGGCGTCTACACAAACTGCGTCACAAAATAAGCGCGAATCGGCGGGTCATGGGGTCGAAAGTGGACTCCATGACCAGTCGCCGGCCGCAATGCCTGCGACCCCGTGCATTCTCGCTAATTCCACCACTCTTTTGCATAGGCCATCGGCGCTTTCGATAGAAGATTCGTACTTATCGCGCCTTTTATTCTTCAGCGTCATAGGGAGCATAGAAACGACATACTTGAACCCTATGACGTTAACTCTTTCCTTTGCCTTCGATCCAAAGCAGACATGCACGGTTGCCGCCACGTGAGTAAGGACAAAAGATGCACCTGCCATTCAACGACACGCCATTGGACGAGTCAGAGAACGATTTAGCCGCATTGCAAGGCATCTGGGAACAAGTTGCCCATGAGGCCGATGGCGAGATCAATCCACCCGATGAGCATGGGGCTCCCGGCGCACTGACCACCTTTAGCGGTCGTCGTTTTGCGGTTCGGACGGTTCAGGGCGAGTTGCTTCTGGAAGGCACGTTTACGTTGAATGCGTCCATTCGGCCCAAAGCAATCGATTGGGTCGATTCGATGGGGGCCGACAAGGGCAAGTTATTGCCGGCCAGCTACCAGTTGGAAGGAGATCGGTTTGTCTTTATCGCAGGCGATGAAGGGTGCGCCCGGCCCACGACCTTCCGGACCACATTGGGTCAGACCATGCGAACGTTCGAGCGAAGGCGGCGTTAGGCGAGGTGCCGGTTTTTCACCCCTAACCGCCCACGTCGTGCAGGAGGGGATTGGCGAGGTAATATAGCAACGCTCACTGTCCAGACCGGGCTGCCTGTTATGACTATTTCAAGCATTAGCAGTACGCAGTCCCAGCCCGTCAGTGGTGTCGTCGCACCCCGTTATAACCATCACAAAAAAGAGCTTAACGCGCCGACAACGGCGGCTCTCGTCGTCCAGCCGGGTACGTCGCCCACAGATGCGAGTTCGTTAGCGTCGGCTATTGCAGGTGCGATGGCGCAACTCGGACTAACCCCCGCACGCGGCACGACTGCCTCCAGTAGCGAAAATGCAACGAGCGCCAAGCAGTTCGCACCGCTGTCGCAGCCGCCGCAGGCGTCGCAGCAGGTACAGCAGTACAAGAACGTTGCGTCGACATACTCCAATCTGGCTCAGTCACTGAGTTCCAGTTCGGGCAGCGCGTCGGCCGCGGCAAGCGGTACGGGTAGTTTGACGACGGTCTTCGAAAATCTTTGGTCGTCACTCGGTTCGTCATCCGAAACATCGGCCGACGCCACAGGCAGCACTATCCCAAGCTTGCCGCTGTTTCTGCAAACGCTGGCACGTAACTTTAGCGAAAGCGGTGTCTCTGGCTTGCGCGGTGTATTTGTCGACACCGTGGCTTGATCGCGCCGGGCACTCGTTCTCTTCAAATTAAAAAGAATGTCGGCATGCCGATGTCGCAAATTTCCAATGAACGATGCATCTCGCACACGGCGCATGCGAGTGGTTCGATCTCGGTTCGCGTCTTGATTACGCCTCTAGTTCGACCCATTGAGAACGCCAAGCGGGTGCAGCGAATGGATCGGCAAAATATTGGACTTCGTGCGCGACCTTTCCGTCCCTGAATTCCATGATGCTCACGGTGTACGCGGGCTTACCTTGATAGGTGATCACATACTCGCTAACCCAAAGATTGCCCTCGCCTACGATACGTCGAATCTTAAATCCCGAGGGCTTACCTGGATGATGGCTGCGCAGCGCCTGCAGGTTGTACCGACCATGGATGATTTCGCCTGACTGCGGATACTCGCATATGGCATCGTCGTGATAGATCTCATGTTCGGTAACCTGATCACCCGCAGCGGATGCAGCCCAATGCCGATCGATAGCCATCCGAATGTTTTGCACGTCCATCACTGGCCTCCATTGTGAGTGCGCGTGCTTACCGCACTAACGCCTGGCACACGCGTAACGCCCGATTGAAGCGTCATGCGACACGCGCATCTGCTCGGGCGGATAGTTAGGTTGCGCTTAGCCAAGCGGGCATACAAGTATCCGCAACAATGCAACTTCCTCGTGAAGCATCGCATCGGTTTCTTGTTAGAGGGAAACATCGACGTTAGCGGCACCGGCACAGTACCGTTGGCCTCCACCGGGGATACCTTCAAACAATGCGCAAACAGTCGCCCACAAGGGCACGTTGACCAAATAAGACATGCGCATCGGCCCGGACAAGCGCCTGGTTTCCCGCTGACAAAGTGCCGTCCTAAGCAGGCTTTTCATGCGGCGCGGCGCCGTAGATCGCCTCAAGCATCCCAATCCCCGATTTCTTCCCGGATTCCCGGCAACTACAGCCAACCGGAAGCTCATTGGCACGACTTATGTATGAAAAGGATAAAGAAGACGCGGTAGCGCAGTACAAAGCAGGGGGTACGTCATGGGGAAAAAAGCTTCATCACACGCGTGTCTGCACCACTGGTTCAAGGGGCATGAAATAGCAAAGCAACTCGGTGATGCGCAGGTTCGAACCTTTCGTCTGATTTATGGGACGGGCTTTGCGCCGGCATTCTGTGCTTCGCAAATTTTGTGCGAGATGTTGGCAATGCTCGATAAATCGTCGCTGGATAAACTTTTGATGGATAGCAAAAGCGGTCAACTGGAAAACAAGATCGCTCATGCGCTGGCGCAGCAAGGTTTGTGCGATAACGAATCGTCGACGGGATCGGATATTCCGCAGCCGATCTAATCATCACCATCCGCAACGAAAGTCATCCGATGAATCACCGCTTCATCTGCACTTGCAAGTAAGCATCGTTATCGGTCAATCAGCAGGCAACTTCGGAAAGCGAGCCGCTGGTCGGAATCTTTAACCAAACCGTCTGTACGTTCGAAGACCCGGCGATTTTCGCCGGGTCTCTTTTTCAGAAAGCTGACTACTGCAGCATTTGCAAAAGCGGTGCTTGCTTTGCCGCAGGTAACGATACGCCGAGCAGTTTGGCAATGGTCGGTGCGACCGAGAGATTCGTTATAGGGCCAAGATCCGTGCCGGGTCGAATATGTGCTCCGTATGCGATGAAGAGCGCTTGCATGTCAGGGTCGCTATTGAGATAGCCGTGACTGCCACGCGCCGGTGTAATGTCTTCGACCAAAGGTTCATCCGTGCCGCCCATGAAAGCGTAGTCGGGCTTGGCGACGACATAGAGGTCAGGTCCTTGGCGTGTCGTCTGGCGTGAAGCGATACCAAATGCCTGCGCTTCCTCATTGGTGTAAGCACCGGCGACACCGGGAACCGTTGCGAAGTACTTTTTAAGTTTTGGTACCAGCGTCGGGCGCAGGGATGGGTTGTTGATATACAGCGATGTTTCGCCACCCTCGGGCAGGAACCAGACATCACCCGCATAACTGCCGTTTTTCTTATGCAACAACCCCATCTGAACAAGCGCCACATTCGGGTGGATGATATGCGTGTAGTTCGCAAAGCCATGGTCCGACGCGATGATGAACGTGATGCGGTTGAGCAGGCCCGCTGCGCGTGCGGCGTCGATAAGCCTTGCAAGGCACGTGTCGGCGTACGCATAAGCAGCATATGCAGCAGGCGTCAGAGTGCCGTATTTGTGCTGCAAGGTATCGGTTTGCAGCAGATGGAATAGCAGCAAATTGGGCGTGTGTTTCGTGAGGATGTCGATGGCCGCGTCGGTCCATATTTCGTCGGTCCATGCCGGACTGCTTTTATGGAAATTCGCCAGCTCATCATGCGTGACCAAACCTTGATCGATCAGGTCCTTCGCAATCGGGCCATCGGCATCGGGTACTTCGGCGAATGCCCAGCGCACATTCTTTGCATCCGAGATGGCCACCCAATCCACTTGGCCCGTGGACATGCCTTGTTCCACCGCCGCGTCGTAGAGCGTGCGCGCATGCACGAGTTCGTTCTTGGGCACCCATGGGTCGACCTCCAGCGTTGCTCCGTTCGACGGCGTGATGTAGCCGTTGGCCATCACATGATGCTCGCTCGCATTCACACCCGTGATAAGCGTCGTGTGATTCGGCCACGTAATCGTAGGATTGATGGGTTTCATGCCATCAGCATGTGCGCCATTGGTTTCCAGCATGCGCAACGTTGGCATGGGTAGACGCGGATCATCCAGCGCGCGTGCCGGAAAGCCATCGATAGTGATAAGCACCACAATTGGTCCGTGCGTGGCGGCCGTGCCATCGTTCACCGCGTTGTTCGCTACCGTCGGCGCAACTGCCGTGTTCACGTGCTGTGTGCCGACGTTCGCGCAACCCGCCAACATGACCCATGCAAACGCCAAACCACATACCTTACGCATGACATCCCCTGAGAGCTTTGTGTAGGAAGAAAGAAAAAGACCGCTTGATTTCACCGGCTGGATATTCTCAAGCCACGAGATCGGAAGTATTGATCCAGCGACTCCGGCGTGCCGGATGTGTCGGCGAACGCGATGTATGTATCGGGTCTAAGCAAATACAGCGCGTTCTTCGCGAGCCCGGAGGATTCGAAATCCGGCTGCCACGCGAAGACGTGCAGCGGCAGATCGTGCTCCGTACACCACGTGGTTAACGCGGGGCTCGCCTCGCCGTAAACATGAACCTGCCAGCGCATCTGCGACAAGCTTGCAAAATTGTTCGTATCGCTGCCGACCCAGGGCAGGCGATCTCCGCCGTGAACCTGGCCGGCAGTTCCGACACTCAGCGGACAGCCCCGATAATTGAGCATGATCTGCGACACGGTGCGAAAGATAAAATCACGCGATGCATCAAAGCGCGCAAGCACAGGAACGACGAGCGGTGCGATGCGCGTACGCACGACATTGGCGATGGGACCATCGGCGGTTGCGAACGTGAACACACGATCGGTCGTCGCCACCAGGCGACGCGCAAAACCAATCCGCTCGGCTTCGTAGCTGTCGAGTAACGCTTCAGGCGCCTGCTCCGTCAGTACGGCCGCAAGCTTCCATGCCAGATTGATCGCATCGCCAATACCGGTATTCATGCCCTGACCACCCGCCGGGCTATGAATGTGTGCCGCGTCACCGAGCAGAAACGCACGGCCGTGTCGGAAATGTTCGCTAACGCGATGATGCACGCGGTACGTAGAAAACCAGTGCACGGTCTTGACGTTCACTTTTAGGTGTTGAATGGCACGGTCGCTCACATCCTCGAACTTCAGCGACTCCGGATGTTCCGCCCGCTCGTCGCGCACCGTACCAATCAGCCGTGCGCGGCCTTCACCGGCCATCGGAAAAATGCCGAGGAAATCGGCTTCGTCAAGATCGATATGCAACTCGCCATTGAAAGCTGGTCCCGTCGCTTCCACGTCGGCGACGTAAAAGACCTGCCGATAAGTACCGCCTGGAAAACCGGTGCCGAGTGTTTCGCGTACCAGCGAACGCGCACCGTCGCAGCCAGCGATATACGCAGCTTCCCAATCGGTTTCCGTACCATCCGGTCCGCGCAAGCGCGCAGTGACGCGGCCACCCTCATCCGTAAAACGCGTTAGCTCCGTGCTTCGTGCGACGGTCACGCCGAGTCTTTCCAGCCGGTCGATCAACAGTCGCTCGTGCTTGTCCTGCGGAAAAATATTCAAAAACGGATACGGTGTGAGATCGGAGCCAACCGTCTCAAAGCCGACGCGCGCGGCTTTTTCACCCTTCACCCACAAATTGACCGCCGGCACCTTGTGTCCACCATCGAGCAACGCATCGGTGAGGTCGAGCTGTTGGTAAAGTTCGAGCGTTCGCGCTTGAACGGCCACCGCGCGCGACGTCGTTCCCGGTTCCGACGTCTTGTCGACGATATGAATCTTCACGCCAAGCTTGGTGAGCCATAGAGCCAGAACAAGACCGGTCGGGCCTGCACCAATAATCAAAACGTCGGTACGCATGATGATTACCTCGTCGCCTGATCAGGCAGATGGCTTTCAGAATGATGCTGTGCGGCGTCATGTGCGATAGACAAACGCTTCAGCAAAGGTAGCAACGCCGATCCTGCGAGGGCTCCCGCCAGTGCAAGAAAGCCCAGATGATTGAAAAGTTTGGTGTACAGGGCGAGACCCGCGCCGATATCCACGTCACTCTGCGGAGCACTGGCGAAGTTGGCGATGACGCCACCAAGATATTGAGCGATACCCGCCGCAACGAAGAACGCGCCCATCATGAAGCCCGCCATGCGCGCAGGGACGTAGCGCGAGATCATGGCGAGCCCCAACGCCGCGACCAGCAGTTCGCCCAGGGAATAAAACCCGTATCCGCAGATCATGAACCAGGACGAGACCTTGCCGTTCACTGCGGCATGGTTGCTCCATCCAAAAATAAAGAAGCCTGTCGCAACGGCCAGAAAACCAAGCACAAATTTCGCAGCAACGGGTAGATCACCTCGATGCTTGGCGAGTTGCCGATAGATCCACGCAAGGGGCGGCGAAAGCACGATGATCCACAACGCGCCGACTGCCTGATATTGCGCCGGCGACCACGTAAAGACATGCCTGCCGAACAGTGTCTGGTTCCAGTCGACGTGGCGCAGTGCAAACAAAGTGAGCGAGGTCCCTATTTGCTGATAGAAGATGAAAAACAGCAGTGCCTCGGCAACGAGCACTAATGCAGCGATCAGTCCAGCACGTTCCGAGCGCGACCCGTTCGCAATCATGTAGCCGAATATACCCAGCGTGACGATGCCGCCCATCCGCACACACGCAAGCGCCACAGTGTTGTTTTGCAGGACGAACGCGATGGCCCATGCACTCAGCAGACTTCCAACAAGTACGGCCAGGAACCGATGCCATCGCAGCGCATGCGTATCCGGCATCGAGCCCATACCTGTCAGTGACCGTTTCATAACGGCATAACTGAGCAGACCGACAATCACACTGGCAAAGCACACCGCAAACGCGACATTCCAACCCCACCGATCCTTGATCCACGGTGTCAATAACACGGCAAAGGCAGCCGCGATATTGTTCGTCATGTAATAGAGCGTGAAGACGCTGTCGATTTTCGCGTCGGCACCTGCATAGACGCAGCGCACGATATTGGAGGCATTCGGTTTGAACAGGCCGCTGCCGACAATGATCAAGCCGAGTGCCAGATACATGTTCCGAAAGGTAGCACCGGACAGCGTGAGCAAAAGGTAACCGAGTGCAAGCACGCCCGCGCCCAATGTGACGCAGCGCCTCGCGCCGAGTACGCGATCGCCGATCCAGCCGCCAACCGCGGGGGCAGCGAACAGCAAGGCGCCAAATGTTCCCCAAGAAACGTTGGCATCGGCATCGTGCATGCCAAACCGCTGGATCATGAATAGAACCATCAGCGATGCGGTGCCGTAATAGCCGACGCGTTCCCAAAACTCGAATAGCAAGATCGTGAGGAAAGGGCGCGTCCGCGTGGAGTGCGATGTGGGGTTCATGCGTCAACGCCCACGCTTGGAGGCTTGGCCCACATGAAGTTTTGCAATACGTTCGGCAGTCTGCGCGAGCTCCGAACGCAAGTGCGGCGGTCCTAGTACGACGACTTGATCGCCGAGCCGAAGCAATTCACGTACACCGAAATCGATCGATTCAATCGGCAATCGACAGCGCACCCAGCCATTTCGATCCGGCTTGCTGGCGGTCTTTGCTGCTTCGCTGGTTACGTAAGGGCCTAGCAAACTCAGTCGTTTCAAGCCTACGGGCGAGAGCCACACATCGGCGTAATCGTGATAGACGTTCGCTTCGTATTCGCGCACGCTATTTTCCCAGTGCGCGACCAGATCGAATTGCTTTGGCCGTACGAATGTTTCGTCGCAAATTTCGGCGTCGTAAATGTTAGCCGCGCGATACGTGGTGCAGACCGAGCGACTATTCTGCGCGAGGAGATACCAGATACCACTCTTCAGCACGAGCCCCAGCGGTGCCACCTTGCGCACGCGCGTATCGACTTCCCCCGAGGGGTGATAACGCATCTTCAGCATGCGTTCGCCCCAAACAGCGTGCGCAATGACCGGCAGCGCGGGCAATTGATCGACACTGTGAAACCATGCGCCCGTATCGAGATGAAAGCGGGCGGCGATGCGTTCGGCGCTCGGCTGTATGTTGGACGGAAGCGCCGCCAACAACTTCAATCGCGCCGTGGAAAGCACATCGGCCAAACCCATTTGCGCGGCGGGACCAGGAAGACCAGCAAGAAACAACGTTTCCGCTTCGGACTGATTGAGGCCTGTGAGCATCGTGCGATAGCCGTCCTGCAACTGGAATCCGCCGTTGCGGCCGCGATCGGCATACACGGGAATGCCCGCAGCGCTCAGCTGATCGATATCGCGATGAATGGTACGAACCGTCACTTCCAGTTCTTCCGCCAACTGGCTCGCGCTCATGCGGCCGCGCGTCTGCAGCAGCATCAGGATCGACAGAAGACGGCTGGCCAGCATTTCTGACCCCGCAAAAATACATGACACCAGGTGACATATTTAGCGCGACATGATGGGAAGCACAACCGGACGGAGGACCTATTCATGAAATGCTTCCGCAACATGCTCACCGCGGCCAGTATCGCTTTTGCCATTGGAGCTGCAGCCCCCGCTTTCGCTTCGCAGGACTATCCCAAGGCACCGGCGCCCACACCGAACCTTTCCGGACTGCACGCTTTCGACTTCTACTTCGGTAACTGGCGCGCACATCACCGCAAGCTGGCGGAGCGTCTGATGGGCAGCCACGACTGGATTGAATTCGATGGCACCATCAACGTACGCCCACTGATGAACGGCTGGGCCAATGTCGACGAGAGCATTTTCGTCATACCGAATGGCGGTTCGTATCATGGTGTGACCTTGCGTTCCTACGATGGCGTAACCGGCTTGTGGAATATCTGGTGGCTGGATGGACGTGAACCGTCGGCACCGCTCGATCCGGCGGTAAAGGGCCGCTTCGTCAACGGCATCGGTTTGTTCTATGCCGATGACACGCTACGCGGCAAACCCGTCAAAGTGCGTTTCACCTGGTCGCACATCACTGCAACGACGGCGCGTTGGGAACAGGCGTTCTCCGGCGACGGCGGGAAAACCTGGGAGACGAACTGGGTGACCGATTTCACCAAGATCGGCTCATAACATCGCCACATACAAGAAAGCCCGATGCGACCGCGAATCGCATCGGGCTTCGCCATATCACCCGTGAGGGGAGTGATTAAGTCGCATCGAGCGAAATGACTTCGCTGGCCGGCGCATCAAATGAAGGCGGCCGATCGTTCGGCGATGCGCCGAATTGCATATTGGGCTTGTCGGACATCTGAAACTCCAGCGTACCGCCCGCCGCAAGTTCGGCATGGCTGATCCAGCTGCGCGTCCACGGTTTGCCGTTCCACGTCACGGATTGGATATAGGGACGCGCCGGCCCGTTGTCGATCGTGCGAATGATCAACTTGCGGTCGTTCGCAAGCGACACTTCCGCATGATCGAGGAGCGGGCTGCCGAACACATAATTCGTGCTGACTGGATCGACGGAATACAAACCCAGCGCGCTCATCACGTACCACGCGCTCATCTGGCCGCAATCTTCATTACCCGCCAGGCCATCGGGATCCGGCGGATACATCGTTTCCGTCAACATGCGCACGCGTGCCTGCGTTTTGTAATGCGCACCGGTGTACGCATACAGGTAAGCGACGTGATGGCTCGGTTCGTTGCCGTGTGCATATTGGCCGACCATGCCGGCGATATCCGGCGGTGCATCCGGCGGGAGTTTCGAGCTGGTGGTGAACAGCTCATCCAGTTTGCGTTCGAAAACGTCCTGCCCACCGAACATACTCATGTAAGCATACAAATCATGCTGATTGAGAAAGGTGGCTTCCCATGAATTGGATTCGGTGAAATCGCGCCACTGGCTGGAATGACCCATGCCATGCGGATCGAACGGCTCCAGCCATTGACCGTCCGAGCCACGCGGCCGCATGAAATTCATCTTCTTATCGAACACGTTGCGATAATTGCGTGAGCGACGGCGCAAGGCTTCGGCGTCATCTTTCGCGCCGGCCGCTGCTGCCATGTGCGAGACGGCCCAATCGTCATACGCATATTCAAGCGTCTTGCTGACGGCTTCGCCTTCCTTGTCGCTGGGGATGTAACCCATCTTGCGGTAGTAGGGCAGGCCGCGATAATCGTCGTCCATCGCGCGCTTGCGATAGATCGGCCACGCTTTGGCGTAATCGATGCCGGTGAAGCCTTTGGCTTGCGCTTCGGCGATCAGCACGGCGGAGTGGTAGCCGATCATGCAACCGGTTTCCACACCTTGCAGCGGCCACACCGGCGGACCATCCGGACTTTCTTCCGCCATGCGCACCAGGCAGTTGACGAAATCGGGCACGCGATCAGCCTGATACAACGTGAGCAGCGGCGCCTGTGCGCGGTAGATATCCCACAGCGAATACGTGCTGTAGTTGTTTTGACCCTGCGGCAGCTGGTGGATCTTCAAATCCATCCCGCGATAGCGGCCATCCGCATCGCTGAAAAGCGTCGGCGCCAACATCGTGTGATAGAGCGAAGTGTAAAACACGCGCAGATCGCGTTTGGACGATGTTTGCACGCGAATGCGGCTGAGTTCGCGCTCCCACGTATCGGCGGCCGTTTGTTGGAGTCCGTCGAAATCCCAGCCGGGAATATCGGCGTCGAGATTGCGCATGGCGCCGTCGATATCTACGCCGGAAATGCCTACCTTCACCATTACCGGTGATTTTGCGACATCGTCGATATGCAGCGCCGCTTTCAGATGCGTGCCCTTTACCTCGCCGGTACCACTAGGTGCTGCCACATCTTCCGAATAGAGCGTGGCTTGCGAGAACGGTCGCGACACCTTCATCGCGAAATAGATGTAACGCCCATCCGCCCACTGATGCACGCGCCGAGTACCGACCAGGGTGTCGTTGCCGACCACGCGCAACTCGGCATCGGTGACTTTGCACGGGACTTTGTAGTCGTCATGGAAACCGTGCGCGAAATCGACCAGCAGATGTCCGTTACCTTCACCGTGGAAGGTATAACGATGCAGACCCGCGCGCAGACCAGCGGTGAGTTCCGCGCGAATGTTGTGATCGGTCAGATGCACGCTGTAATAACCAGGCCGCGCATGTTCAGACGCGCGGTCGTAACGAGAGCGATAGCCCTTGCCCGGATGCGCGTGATTGTTCACCGTCAATTGCGGCCCAGAGCCTGCTGCGCCATCGAACTGCGAGTGATAGTTCGCATCCGGCAAACCGCGCTCGCCCGGTTGCAACAGCACAGGTCCCTGCGCGGGCATCACCAGCACATCGAGCATGTCCGCCGCACCCGTGCCGCTGAGATGCGTGTGCGAGAAACCCATGATCGAACCATCGGCCTGGTGATAACCCGACGACGCATCCCAACCGGCATCATTCGTATCGGGACTCAACTGCACCATGCCGAACGGCATCGACGCACCCGGATACGTGTGGCCATGTCCGCCGGTACCAATAAAGACGTCGACGTATTGCGATACGCCATGCGATTGCATCGCCGCAGCAAGAGCGCGCTTCTTCGTTCCGACGGTCTCGCCCAATTCGGCAGCGACGCCGGGCAACGCGGTACTCAACAATGCAACTGCACCCATGCCTTGCAGAAACTGACGGCGTGACACCATGCGGGCTCTCCCGAATTACAAATTTGTCGTTGGACGAAGCAGAAGCGCTAACGACAAATCACCGGGACAGGCGTTCCACCCCGATCACCCGCAAAGCGCACTCAACCGCTGTGACGAATCGGGCGTTCCCCCATCCGCCAGCCATACGACTGTAAACGAAAAATTTGTCTCGATCCAAATTTTTCTGCGTCAGCCGTAACTAACTAATAGACATGCATTTTTATGAAAATGCGCTGCGCCGCAGCAAGTGCGCAATTTTGTGCGAAATTGTCCGTGTTGCGTAACTGTGTCGCTTTTTCCGTAATCGTGTCGTAACTACTTAACCCTGCCGCCAAACGGAAGGGTCGCGTCTCCTCTGTCCTGCAAGGAATTACGAACCGGCAGCAATTGTCGATGAACTGATAGCCAAGCAAGCAGGAACGGTGACCGGACGTCGCTCACTTGAGTGATTTAACCCATTCCATTGCGTCGTCTGCGGCTCTACGCAAAAGGTGAGCCAGCGGGCAAATGTCTTCTGGATCCCGATCGCCGAGAAGTCTTTCAGCGATCTTTTGATGTACTGAGTCGAGCTTGCGCGCTTGTTCGGATATCTGCGCAGCACGCACTTGTCGCGTTCGCTGCCGGTACGAATGACCAGCCCTAATGTTTTTCTAGCTTTGCCACCTGCCGGATATGCATCTTTACTAGATCAATTGCTCCACGGTCGCGGTCATCCAGTGCTTTACCATAGAGAGCTAGATCACATCTTAAGGGAAGCGTGAACTCTTGGTCGTCGGAGGAAGACGTGCGGATATAGACCCTTTCGGGTCACTCGATTGATGGAAGGTAGTCGGCTAACGCAGTGGCACCTTCTGCGATGTCAGATCAGGACCGGCATTCACGGGCGCGCGCAGGATGATTCATCTGAATGATGTCTAGCATGTACTCATCAGGAGCAATCTCAGAGCGGCGGGTGCTGAGTACACGCCGCATACAAGTCGCAAGACGCTATTTACGCTATAGCCTTTCAAAGAAAGACTAAGGTGAAGAACGAGCACAATTATTGGCCAGATTTTTAATGCTCGTTACATTGTCGCCACACGTACGGTGGCGCCCGTTGGCTTTAAGGCACTTTTCACGCCGTCTGTTTGCGATGGCTCGGTCACAACTAGCACGACGATGCCTTTAAGTGCATCGGCTTTCGCAGTTTTGGAAAGTTCAGTGATGAAGGCAGTGGTTTGTTGCACATCAGGACCACCAAGTATGAGCATGCCGCCAGGCATCAGGATTGGGCCGATACTATGATCGATGGAATCCAATTCATTTTTTCGGCGATCTGTTGCACCTACGCCGTCACCCCTAGGGATGACGTAAATGTAAGGATGTTGACTGACTCCATCAGCGTGCCGCTTGCCTTGCTCAGCCAGATAGTTACCCCAAGTACTTTCATCGGCAGCAGCGGTTGGTCGTGCGGGGGCTGCCGTTGTGGAGGGCGAGGATGGTACATCAGACTTGCCGGAACTACCGGGCGCCTGGTGGCCACATCCGCTTAAAACTAGGCCAAGCAAGCACGCGCCTATCCACGCTCCTGTGCGACTCATGCGTATCCCTCTCCTGTATGTGTGCGCAACCAGACACTTTTTAGCCTTCGGAAGAAGGCGCAGGGCACTCCCTACCAGAGGCACGATAATGTAATCCCTTGGGGGGGTCTTCCGTCTAGGGGAATTTGGGTAACATGCTGGCGATCTGTGATTTCGTCAACAAATGACGGATAGCAGTGTTCTATAGTGCAGAAGCTTGGGGAAGACCCTGCTGTGGGGTAAGTCGCGTATAAACGAGCTGGTCAATTCCGATGAATTGATTCAAAGGGACGTGCGTATGGAATCGCAGGATAAGCGCGTAGTTGTCGCGGACAGGGCTGATTCGAGCGTTCTCGGGCTCGAAAAAAAATCCCGCTATCTTCGGGAATATTCGTGTTGTGGGACACGCTGGCTGCAATGGGCGGCAATGTTGCTCTTTTTCCTGAGCATCGCTCACGCGAGCACACCATCGGCGCCCGACAACACCTATGTTTATGACGGTAACGGCCGTCTTGTGGCTGTCACTCGTGCGGATGGCACTAGCGCACAGTACGTGTATGACGCGATGGGCAACCTGGTGCAAGTCACCACGGTGCCAGCAAGCCAGCTCACAATATTCGGCTTCGACCCGGTGCACGGGGCAGTAGGCGCCAGCGTAACGATTTATGGGCAGGGATTCAGTGCGACGGCAGTCAACGATGCCGTGACGTTCAATGGCACCGCGGCAACAGTCACATCGGCCACCGCCAATCAATTGGTTGTCTCGGTGCCCACCGGCGCGACGACTGGATTGATCAGCGTCACGACGGGTGGCAATACCACTAACAGTTCGTCATCGTTTGTGGTCGATGGCACAGGCATTCCGCCGACCATCATCCAGGCGACACCGGCGGTTGTTTCGACGGGCGGCACGGTCACTGTTACCGGAGCGCAGTTGGATCCGGTGGCGGGTCAAACATCGGTGCAGATGGGTGGCCGCGATATTTCTCCGTCGTCCGTCACCGCCAGCCAAATCCAGTTCACTGTACCGTCGACTGCCAACAGCGGGTTCGTGACGGCAGAGACGGCTTACGGCCAAGCCGTGAGCCCTGTGCCAATCTTCGTATTGCCCAGCAGTATCAGTGCGGCCAATTTGGTCAGCAGTGGCGTGGGTCAGCTCAACGGGGCTCCGGTCAATCTCAATATTGGATCCGCCGGGCAAGATGGCGCCGTCGTATTCAGCGTCACCTCGAACAATTGGATAAGTTTGCAGCTCAGCAGCATTACCACTACGGCCAGCTCCATCAGCTACACGATTTACGGACCGAGTAATGCGGTGATTCAGCAGGGGTCCGTTTCGACGACGTCGCCCAGCATTCACTTGCCGTATTTGGCGATTGGCACATACATGGCGATATTCCAGCCCAATACAGCCGGGGCGGAGCTATCGGTAGGTGTTGAAGCTAACGCGACGGTGTCAGCTGCCGCACCGCTTAGCGTCGCGGCAGCGTTCCCATGGGAAAGCAAGCGCTTGGTGTTCCAGGCGACGCAGGGCCAGAATCTGGAATTGACGTTGAATAACGTCAACGTGCCGGGAGCGACGTACAACCAGTTTTACGTCACTGTCTACAACGCTGCCGGAAGTTCGCTTGCTGGTTTCTATTGCTATCAAAGCAATCCTGGTAGCAGTTGCATGCAGCATCTGTGGTACCTGCCAGCAGGTACTTACAACTTGGTCGTATCGCCGACGTACGGTGGCACGTTGCAATTCAACACTCTGATACAGCCGGATATTGCAGGGCCGCTGATTGCTAAGAACGGCAGTGCGAATCTCGTTCTTACTGCCGGTGAGGTCGAGCGCTTTACGTTCAACGCGAATCAGGGCGATACAGTAGCGCTCCAGGCTTCGAGTGTGACGACCACGCCGACTGGTCAGAGCGTGTATTTCTACGTATACCGCCCGGATGCTGGTGCGATTACGTCGAGCACGCCGGTTTATACGAGCTTCAGTTCGAGTGGAGCGCAGCTCGTCAATTTGTCCAATCTGCCGGTGACGGGAACCTATACCGTCATTGCTGTACCCAATTACGGATTGCCGGCCAGTGCACAACTCAGCTACGTCGCTGGCGTAACCGGGTCCCTCACGGCGAATGGCGCATCGCAAAGCTATAGCGGCAATGCGGGTGGCGAGGCGGTGTACCTGTCGTTCAACGCAACGCAGGGCCAAAATCTTGAGTTGACGTTGAACAACATCAGCATCACAGGTACCGGTACGTACGTGTACGTAAATGTTTACAACGCCAGCAATTCCAATATCGCCAGTTACTACTGTTACCAGTCCAATCCAGGTGCAAGTTGCTCCAAGTCGCTGTGGAACTTGCCAGCGGGTGCGTATCAAGTAGTGGTTTCGCCGGCGGTCGCCACCGATGTCATGCACTTCAGCACATTGCTGGAATCGGATACAGCCGGCGGAGCGCTTACTGCCGGCACGCCGGCGGCGATCAATCTGGCTGCCGGTCAAGCGGAACGCTTCACCTTCAGTGGCACTCTCGGTACGACAGTGGCGCTGCAACTGTCGGGTGTTTCGACGACACCTGCAGGCCAGTATGTGTACATCAACGTGTATCGTCCGGACGCCGGACAGATCTCTACCAGCAATTACTACACGTATACATACTCCGGCAGCGGTCCGGCCACGCTGAATTTGTCAAACTTGCCAGCGAGTGGCACGTATACAGTGGTGGCTTACACCAGTTACGGTTTGCCCGCGACGGCGGCATTGACACTAGCCAATGGCGATACCGGTACGTTGACGGCCAACGGTGCATCGCAGAGCTACACAGCGAGCGTATCTGGCCAGAATGTGTATATGTCGTTCACCGCCACACAAGGCCAAAACCTTGAGCTGACGATGAACAACATCAGCATCACGGGCGGTGGTTCGTATTACAACGTCAATGTCTACAACGCCACTGGCGGCAATGTCGGCAGTAGCAATTGCTACGCCTCCTATCCGGGCGCGAGCTGTACCTTGTCGCTATGGAATCTAGCGGCCGGCGCGTATTCGATCGTCGCTTCGCCCGTGAACAGCACCGATACCATTCATTTCAACACACTGCTCGAAACCGATGTGGTCGGCGGCGCGCTGACAGCGAATACGGCCGCCACCGTCAATCTGGCGGCAGGGCAGGCGGAGCGCTTCACGTTCAGCGGTAGCGTGGGCGGTACCGTAGGGTTGGAGCTCACGGGTGTGACGACCACACCAGCAGGGCAGTATGTGTACATCAAGGTGTATCGACCCGACGCAGGTCAGATCACCACGAGCGACTACTACACGTACACGTCGACTACCGGTGGTCCGACGACGTTGAATCTATCGAACCTGCCTGTAAGTGGTACGTATACGGTAGTCGCGTACACCGGCTACGGGTTGCCCGCGACGGCAAGCTTGACGCTCGCCAGCGGCGACACCGGAACATTGACGGCTAATGGCGCATCGCAAAGTTACTCCGCCAATGAAGCCGGCGAGAATGCGTATCTGTCGTTCACCGCCACACAAGGCCAAAACCTTGAGCTGACGATGAACAACATCAGCATCACGGGAACGGGCACGTATTACAGCGTCAATGTCTACAACGCGACTGGTGGCAATGTCACCTACCAGACCTGTTACATAAGCAATCCAGGGACGAGCTGTACGCTGTCGTTGTGGAATTTGCCCGCGGGTACATATTCGGTCGTTGCGACGCCCGAAAATCCCGGCGATGAGATCCATTTCAGCGCCTTGCTCGAATCGGATGTCGCCGGAGGGGCGCTTACCGTTGGCACCGCGGCATCTGTCAATTTGGCGGCGGGCCAGGCAGAACGCTTCACCTTTAGCGGCACACTGGGTGGCACGGTTGCACTGCAATTGAATGGTGTAACCACGACACCGACCGGGCAATACGTGTACATCAAGGTGTATCGACCCGACGTGGGTCAGATCACCACGAGCGATTACTACACGTACACCTACACGGGCAGCGGTCCGGCGACATTGAATCTGTCGAACCTACCCGCCAGCGGCACCTACACGGTGGTGGCGTATACGGCGTATGGATTGCCTGCGACCGGAACACTGACATTGTTCAACGGTGACACGGGCACCTTGCCGACGACCGGCACATCGCAGGCATTCGTGGCCAATACGGCTGGCGAAAATGCCTATATGTCGTTCACCGCCACGCAAGGTCAGAACCTTGAGTTGACGATGAACAACATCGTCATCGCGGGTACGGGTACGTATTACTCCGTGAACGTTTCCAACGGCACAGGCAATAGCGTCGGCAGCCAAACGTGCTACACATCCAACCCCGGCACGAGTTGCACGCTTTCGCTCTGGAATCTACCGGCGGGTACATATTCGGTCGTGGTCAGTCCGGAATATGGCGGCGACAAACTGAGCTTCAGTGCGATTCTTGAGCCTGACCTCGTCGGCCCGGCATTGACGACGGGCACGCCGGCGAATATCACCCTGGGTGCGGGCCAGACGGAGCGCGTGACATTCACGGGCACCGTGGGCGGATCGGTGTCGTTGCAACTTTCCGGAGTGACGACCACCCCTGCCGGCCAGTACGTATACGTCAAGGTGTATCGACCGGACGTGGGTCAGATCACCACGGGTAACTATTACACCTACACGTACAGCACGGGCAGCACAGCGACACTTAATCTGACCAACCTGCCTGCAGCCGGTACATATACGGCGGTGATCTACAACAACTACGGATTGCCGGCCACGGCGAGCGTGACAGAGCTTTCGAGCGTTGCCGGTGCGCCGCCGACGTACGGAACGGCGACCTTGCCCGTCAATGGCGCCTCGCAAAGCGAACAATCTGCGGCCGCGGGCCAGAATGTCACCATGACGTTCAACGCAACCCAAGGTCAAAACCTCGAACTCACGTTGAATAACGTGACAGTAACGGGAGGCACGTATTTCAGTGTCGCGGTCACCAACGCCAGTGGTACCGCTGTCGGCAGTTTCACGTGCTACCCGACTAATCCGGGGGCAAGCTGTACCAGCTCGCTATGGAATCTGATTGCAGGCACCTACACCGTGGTTGCGACGGCGAACAGCGGCGTAACGCTGAAATTCAATGCGCTGCTTGAATCGGATATTTCGGGTGGAGCACTGACTGCCGGTACACCCGCGAATATCAATTTGGCCGCGGGCCAGGTAGAGCGCTTTACGTTCAATGGCACGCTGGGCGGCACAGTGGCGTTGCAGCTTAATAGTGTGACCACTACACCGACCGGTCAGTACATGTACGTCACGGTATATCGACCAGACGCGGGTTCGATCACCGGCAGCAATTACTATACGTACACCTACACCGGTAGCGGGCCGGCGACGTTGAATTTGCCGAACCTGCCGGTAAGCGGCACGTACACCGTCATTGCGTATGATCTTTACGGCTTACCCGCCACTGGAACGCTCACGCTCGCAAATGGCAGCACAGGCACGCAGCCGACCAACGGCACGTCGGAAAGTTATGCGGCGAACGAAACCGGCCAGAACGTCTATATGTCGTTCACTGCCACGCAAGGGCAAAACCTGGAGCTGACGCTGAACAACGCCAGTGTGACCGGCGGCACTTACAACCAGTTCTATGTCGAGGTTTACAGCGCGTCCGGCAACAACGTCGTCAACTTCTACTGCAACGCATCGAACCCAGGGACAAGCTGTACACAATCACTCTGGAATTTGGCCGCAGGCACTTACACGGTGACAGCGGTCCCCAACTACGGTGGCGTCATCAAGTTCAGCGCGCTGCTTGAGCCGGATGTATCGGGCGGTGCGCTCACAGCCGGTACGGCGGCGAACATCAATCTCGCAGCGGGTCAGGCGGAACGCTTCACTTTCAGTGGCTCCGTCGGCGGCACGGTGGCTTTGCAATTGAACGCGGTGACGACCACGCCGACCGGCCAGTCCGTATACGTCAACGTGTATCGACCTGATGGCGGGCTGATTACAACCAGCGACTACTACACATACACCTCTACCGGCAGTGGGCCGGCGACGTTGAATCTGTCGAACTTGCCTGCAAGCGGCACGTACACCGTCGTTGCATACACCAGTTACGGCATACCGGCGACGGGGACGTTGACGCTAGCCACTGGCGCCACCGGTACGCAAGCGGTCAACGGCACATCGCAGAGCTTCGCCGCGACGGAGGCCGATCAGAACGTGTATCTGTCGTTCAGCGCCACGCAAGGCCAGAACGTGGAGCTGACGTTGAACAACGCCAGCGTAACCGGCGGCACCTACAACCAGTTTTATGTGGAGGTCTATGCTGCCTCCGGCGGCAACGTCGTCAATTTCTACTGCAATGCGTCCAACCCGGGTGCAGACTGTACGCAGTCGCTGTGGAATTTGGCCGCAGGTAAATACACCGTCATTGCGGTACCGATCTACGGCGGCGTAATCAAGTTCAATGCGTTGGTCGAATCGGATGTGTCGGGCGGCGCGTTGACGGCAGGTACTGCGGCAAATATCAATCTTGCGGCAGGCCAGGCGGAACGCTTCACCTTCAGCGGCACGGCCGGCGGCACGCTGGCGTTGCAGCTGACGGGCGTCACTACGACGCCTGCGGGGCAGAACGTGTACATCAATGTTTATCGCCCCGATGTCGGGCTGATGAACAGCAGCAACTACTACACGTATACCTATACCGGTACGGGCCCGGCGACGTTGAACCTGACGAATCTTCCGGTAAGCGGCACGTATACGGTGGTCGCTTATACCTCGTACGGATTACCGGCGACGGGAACGTTGACACTGGCGACTGGCAATATCGGCACGTTGACCGTCAATGGCACGGCGCAAAGTTACACCGCGACCGAAGCCGGTCAAAACATCTACATGTCGTTTACCGCCACGCAGGGTCAGAACCTTGAGCTGACGTTGAACAACACCAACGTGACGGGTGCGACGTATAACCAGTTCTACGTCCAGATCTACAACGCCGCAGGTGGCAACGTCGCCAATTTCTGGTGTTATGCCTCCAACCCGAACGGAACCTGCAATCAATCGCTATGGAATTTGGCGGCGGGCAAATACACGGTCATCGCTGAACCGAACTATGGTGGCGTTATCCAACTCACTGCACTACTGGACGCGGATGCATCCGGTGGTGCACTGACTGCGGGGACGCCGGTGAACGTCGATCTCGCGATAGGTCAGCCGAAACGCTTCACCTTCAGCGGTACCGTTGGCGGGACCGTAGCGTTGCAGCTAAATGGTGTGACGACCACACCGACGGGTCAGTATGTATATGTCGATGTCTATCGACCTGACGCAGGTTTAATCACCACCAGCAACTACTACACGTATGCATACTCAGGCAGTGGCCCGGCAACATTGAATCTGTCGAACTTGCCAGTGAGCGGCACTTATACTGTGGTGGTATATGCCAGCTACGATTTCCCGGCCACGGCAACGCTGACGTTGGCGAGCGGCGATACAGGCACGTTGGCAGCCAACGGTACATCTCAAAGCTATACCGCCAACGAGACTGGCGAGGACGTATACATGTCGTTCACGGCAACACAAGGCCAGAACCTCGAGCTGGCGATGAACAACATCGTCATCGCGGGTACGGGTTCGTATTTCAGTGTGAATGTCTACAACGCTGCGGGAGGCAGCGTCGGAAATACATACTGCTATACATCCAACGGTCCGAGCTGCGCACTGTCGCTATGGAATCTTCCCGCCGGAAATTATTCGATAGTGATCAGCCCGGAATTGGCGGGCGACAAGCTGAGCTTCAATGCCATGCTCAATCCGGATATCGTCGGCGGCGCGTTAGTGGAAGGGACCCCCACGTCGTTCACGCTGGCAGCGGGCCAGGTGGAACGCCTGACCTTTAACGGTACGCTAGGCGCAAACGCGACATTGCAGCTGACGGGTGCGACGACCCCGAGCGGCACGAACGTGTATGTGAACATCTATCGACCGGATACCGGCTTGATCACCACCAGCGGGTATTACAGCTACACCTATTCCTCGGGCAGTCCGGCTGCGTTTACGTTGTATAACTTGCCGGCGACCGGCACGTACACGGCCGTGGTGTACAACAGCTATGGACTGCCCATGACTGGCCAGATCACTTGGCAATGATCAACGGTTGAGGTGCGCAAGGATCGGTCCATGCGCACCTCAATGCTTTATCGCACTACTGCTTGGAAGCGCTATTGTTCGGCGCAGACGATTCGCTCAATGACAAGGCTTTTAGGAACGCGATGATCTGCAAACGCTCACGTACAGTCAGCGACAGCTGTTGCCCACTCGACAAGCCGCGCCAGTAAATTTCCTGATCGACGGCATCTTCCAGCGTGGCCACGCTTCCATCATGCATATAGGGCCCTGTATCGGCCACGTAACGCAGCGAGGGGGTACGGAACAAGCCGATGTCGGTGGGCTGATGTGTCACGACAAAACGGCCTAACGATGCAACATTGGCGTGCGTGCCAATCTCGCGGCCCACATCAGCGACATCGATATGCTCGATTGACAGGCGGCGCAAAAGATCGGGCAATTGCGCAGCGACGTTCTGCAGGCCCGTACCTGTCGAATGGAAGCCGTTATCGCTGAAACGTGCGGGTGTTCCTTTAAGTTTGTGGCACTGTACGCATCCGGCTTTGCCGGTAAACAGATCCATGCCTTGCAGTGCATCTTGCGAAAGCAAATGCGTGTCGTGAGTGGCCTGATAACGATCGAACGGCGTCTGTGGTTTGGGTAACGAGCGTACGTAGATAGCCAGTGCAGTGCCCAGCTGCTGACGTGTCGGGCTGTCCGAATCCGAAGTACCGAAGGCAGCCGCAAAGGCTTTGCGATAGCTTGGCGTTTGTAGACGTTCCGTCAGTGCGTGGTCGTCCGGCAGCGCCAGTTCCACCGGATGTAAAAAGGGGTCCAGCACGGCGTCCTCCAGGCGTTCTCGTCGGCCCTCCCAGAACAGCGGCTCGCCGTCGCTCAACGCCAGCAGGCTTGGAGTGTTGCGCGTGCCCGTCAGCCCGAAGGCGCCCTTCGATACCGTGCGTCCGTCGCTATAAGCGTGGTCGGGCTGATGACAGCTTGAACAAGACGTTTTTCCATCCGCGCTTAGGGATGGGTCGAAAAACAGCTGCCGCCCGAGTGCCAGCTGAGCGGACGCGCTTGGCGTGGCATGCCGGAATACGAGGGCGCCGCCGGCGACCGCCACGCCCAGTATGCCGACCGCGCAGGCCCAGGCGAGTGTCCGGTCAGTCATCGGAAAGCCCTCGTCCGCACCCGCATAAACGGCCGTTCTGCAATACAAATCGCATTTTGTCCTACCCCCTCAATCCATACTCGACAAACACTTGCAGGTATACCGGTTTACCGAAAGAATAGCCTCTGTGGCGGTACTGTTAGCACGGAGGCGCTACACATTCGTGCATTGCTTCACGCTATAGGGACGAGTCATGAGGAAGCGCGTTTGTCGGTACAGGTCGTGCGGGAGCACGGCAGGCACGCATAGCCATTTTTTGCATCGGCGCACATCGCGCGCCGTGCTGACGCAATGTCCCTTTTTTTCCTGTTTGCTTCTGTATCCAAGTACAGGGGATAGCTGCACATTGCGCAAGACATAACACCGGAAATTCGTCGCTTCGACACGGCAAGCGATGTAAGTGAGTGTGGGTCCAGATGTAAGTCGCAGGGGTTGGATTTCAGATAGCAGTCGGGTTAGACCGCGCGTTGCACTGTCGCGATCGTTGCGAAAGCGCGCTACGACTCAATACGTCAAGGGGAAGACCGATGTTAGGGATCAAGGACCGTATCCGTGGCTTTTCGGTGGGATTTGCTGTCGTGGCGTCCGTAGGGCTTATGGCCGGCATGCTCACCCGAGCGCAAACGTCGCCACAAGTGGTCGCGACAGGATCGCTATCCAACGGCACACTTGACGCGCTGCGACAACGAAGTGCCTACGGTGTTCAACTTCCGGATGGGCGTTGGCTGCAACTTGAAAACCAACAAGTTGTTCTAGTCGATTCCAGCAACAAAGGGGTCGTACGAAGCTTTCCCATGCCGGCCATCCGCATTGGCGCTAGCGCTGTGGTGTTGCCCGATGGCAAGGTGTTGATCTGGGGCGGTGCCGATACATTCGGTCAATTGCTGACAGATGGCGAATGGTTCGATCCGACGACCGGACAATTTACGGGTGCTACACCGAAAGGGTTGACACCGATCGCCGGTCAAACGATGACTGTGCTGACGGACGGCGATATTTTGGTGGCTGGTGGCATTCACGTTGGCAATAGCAGCACCGAATCGCTGGCTCTATGGCATCCGGCAAGTGGAAGTACCGCAACCGTTGCGACGGCGTTGCCTGCGCGCATTGCACAGGTGGCAACGCTATTGGCTGACGGTACGGTCGCCTTGACGGGTGGCACCGACATTAATGGCACCCCAGTCGATGGCACGCAATTGTTCGATCCCGCAGCCGATACGCTGACGCAAGTCACCACGGCGGCGTCCGATTCAGCACATTTGACGATCAACGAGTCGACACCTGGCGCAAATAGCAGCAACAACGCCGCATCCACGCCTGTAAGCCTGCGATTCAGCACGCCAGTCGATCCACGCAGTGTGTCGGCAGCCACCGTATCGCTGGTCGGTCCGGCCGGCCCGGTGGGCGCCACCGTTACCGGCGTACAAAACGGTCGCCTCGCATTTCTTATCCCGTCCAGCGAACTGTTGACTGGTTCGTCTTACACCATCGTGATCTCGGGTGTGCGGAGCACAACGGGCCAGATATTGCCGTTCACCTCGATTGGGTTTCGCACGGCATCGCTGACCGCAACCGGCACCGCATCCGCAACATCTGCAACTAGTAACGTGGCACCCCTTTCGAAAGGGGCAACGGCCAACGCGTCGCAAAGTACAGCGAACGCCATAGCAAGCGCCACCACAAACGTCAAGGCCACGCAGAATACGGTGATCTTCCGCAGCACCGGTATCGATACGCAGGGAAGGCCCTTGGCAGTGGTGTCGTGCAACAACGGCAAGACGGTTATTCACATGTGCCGCACCGTGAGTTACATCAAAGACGGCGCGTGGTACCCGGGTCAGGACAATGCTGGCACGCCGGGTAATGGTCACTGGCGACTCAATGTGCGCGATATCACCGGCGTTGAAGTCGCCCAACAGGTGCTTGCGCGCCACGCCATCGTCAAGCGCGGGGGCGTCATGGTTGCGCGTGCTGGCGCAACATCGGCAGTCACCGGTGTCGTGAAGCTCATCGATGGTCAAGCGGCGGCGCATGTGCAGGTCACGCTCGCCTCGGTCAGCACGTTCACCGATGGGCAAGGGCATTTCACACTCAGTGGCGTACCCACCGGTCGCCAGACCTTGTTCGTCGATGGCACGACGGCCAATCGCGCGGGTTACGAATTCGGCCAGTTCCAGGTTGGTGTCGATGTATTGCGCGGAGGGGTTACGGAACTGCCGTATCGCATGTATCTGCCGCGCATTCTCGATCGCGACAAGATCGAATTGTCCTCGCCCACGACGCAGGACATGGTGATTACGCATCCGGATATTCCCGGTCTGGAAGTTCATATTCCTGCCGGTACGGTGATTCGTGATCACAAGGGCAAGATCGTTACCGAATTGGCCATCGTGCCGACGCCTGTCGATCGCGCAACGTTTCCGGTACCGGAAAATTTCCCCGTGTTCTTCAACATCGAACCGGCTGGAGCGACAGTGCAGAACCTTGATCCGCACAAGCCGCAAGGGATCAAGCTTACCTATCCCAACTATGGTCATGTTGCGGCAGGTACGGGCGCAAACTTTATCGCTTACGATGTTACCGATGGCTGGAAAACGTACGGCAAGGGTGCCATTACCGCCGATGCGACGCAGCTTGCGCCGGAAGATGCAGTACATCTTGATGTCATCGCACCGGCCAGTTGGACCGTGGGCAACGGGCACCCGGGCGATCCGCAGGCAGCAAAACCCGATGGCCAGTGCTGCGGCGATCCGGTCGACTTGAATTCCGGCACGCTGGTGGAAACGCAAACCGATGCCGTCATCAACGACGTCATTCCGATCGCTCTGACGCGCAGCTGGCACGGTCTCAACTCGTTCGAGGTCACCAACTCGAGCTATTCGCAGGATACGCGTTCGTTTGGCGGCTGGCGTTCGAACTATGACATGTACATCTACGCGCCCACCGGCAGCTGGACCGATCCCAACATGGGCATCCGCATGTCGGATGGTTATGTCATTTCACCATTCTCGGCTGTTACACCACAGAGCGGCATGCAGCAGACCTGGCAATACTCCGGCACGTCGCCGATGTTTGCGGGTGCAATTCTGCAGGCACCGCTCGGTACGTCGCTCTGCAACAATCCGGACGGCTCGGAGTGTTATTACCTGCAAACACGCGACGGTACGCAGTATTGGTTCGACGATTACTCGGGCCTGTATCAGATCCGTGATCGCTTCGGCAACAGCGTGATGATCTATCGGAGCGGTGGCCTGGTGCAGCAGGTAACATCGCCGAATGGCCGCTTTCTGACCTTCCAGTACGACACCAACAACAACGTCAAGAGCGTTACCGACAACTCAGGACGCACCTGGACGTATACCTATCATAGCGACACCGTGCCATTAGGTGGTTGGACGCTTAATGCCTCCACGCCACCGTCGAGCAATCCGCCGGCCAATACGGCGATGTATTTTCTGGACAAGGTGACATATCCGGATACGACCTATACCAGCTTTACCTATAACGAAAATTTCTCGGCGCCGGCTACGGGCTCGGGTGGCAGCGGTCAGATCACCAGCACATCCTGTCCGTACTATCCCGTGCCCGGTACACTCCTGACGATGATTGATCGCAACGGCAACACTGCGATGAGCAACACCTACTGCAGTGCTTATGTCACGAAACAAACGCTGGCCGATGGCGCCGCTTACCAGTTCGGCTACCAGCTCGACAGCAACAATAATACGTTACAAACCAATGTAACCGATCCACTCGGAAACATTAGAGACGTCGCGTGGGACTCCAACTCCGGTTATCCCTCGTCGGACACTGCAGCTTATGGCACATCCATTGCGCAAACGACTACCTACACGCGTAATACATCCGGTCAAGTTCAGTCGATGACAGATGCGCTCGGGCGCACGACCGCCTTTCAGTACGATGCCGACGGAAACGTGAAGGAAGTGACTTATCTATCGGGAACATCGAGTGCTGTAACCGATTACTTCACTTGGACGTCTGATTACAGCCAGTTGGCGAGCTATACCGACGCATTAAACGCAACCACAAACTTCACGTATACCTCAGGCTGTCTCACCGCAATAACTGATCCGTTAGGGCATACCACTACGATCAGCTGCAACAGCGAGGGTCTGCCAGCTCAGGTCACCGATGCACTCGGTCATGTATCAACCTTGAACTACAATGGTACAGATCTTCGAACTGTCACCGATGCTCTCAACCGCACGGTAACATTCGCTGTCGATCCGTTGGGTCGTATGACATCGGTAACCGACCCGATCGGAAATATCAACGTAAAGCAGTACGACACGAATGATCGGATCACGCAGGTTACTGACGCGCAAAACCAGACGACTAAGATTGCGTACGACAACAATGGCAACCCGACAAATGTTACGTTGCCTAATACGGGTGTTATCAGGGCGACTTACGACAAACGCAACCGCCGCATTACGCGCTCTGACGCTTTGAATCAAAATGAGTCGTGGAAATATGACGGCATGGGCGATGTAACCAGCTATACCGACCGCAAAGGCCAAGTCACGGCCTATGCCGAGCCCGATGCGGTGGGACGCTTTACCAAAGCCACTTTCGCCGATGGAAGCACCGTTGCCGCCACAACCTATGACGCAGGCAACCGCCTGTTGCAAATTACGGATTCGATCAGTGGAACGACCACGCGGTCCTACGATGGGTTGGATCGCCTTACTGGTGAGATCACCTCTCAAGGCAGCGTCGTTTATCAGTACTACGCCAATGGACTGCGGCAAAGCATGACAGCCGGTAGTCAGGCACCAGTGAACTACTTCTATGACAGCGCCAACCGGTTGACGAGTCTGACACAAGGCACCGAAGCGGTAAGCTTCACTTACGATAACGCGAATCGTCGCGCTACCCTCACGCTTCCAAATGGCATCGTCGCGACGTACGGTTACGACGCAGGAAACCAGTTCACCGGAATTACCTACACTACGTCGGGGAACGGGGTAGTGGGTAATTTAGGTTATAGCTACGACAATGCGGGTCGTCGTGTGAGTGCAACCGGGTCCCTGGCCTCAAATCTGATGCCAGAGCCCACAACCGCGAATAGCACATTCGATCTCAACAACCGTCAGCTCACGTTCAATACGCATAATTTGACATACGACGCGGATGGAAACCTGACAGGGGACGGCATCAACACATACGTGTGGAATGCGCGTAACCAGCTCACCCAGATACAGCAGAGTGGTACCACCACTGCGAGTTTCAGCTACGACTCCATGGGGCGGCGTACCACCAAAACGATCGGTGGTGTGACAACCAGTCTTTTATACGATGGGCTGAATCCCGTGCAGGAGACACAAGCTGGCGTCGTCAATCCGATATTGACGGGACTTAGAATCGATGAGCGTTTTGCTCGCAACGAGGGCAGCACGCGCACCTATTTCTTGACAGATGCTTTAGGTAGCACTGTGGCTTTGACGAACACAAGTGCTTCGATTATTCAACAGTATCAATACGACCCCTACGGCAACGCGTCGGCAACCGCTTCCACGACAAATCCATACCTCTTCACTGGACGAGAATCCGATACTACGGGCTTGTACTACTACCGAGCGCGCTATTACAGCTCGACGATGGCGGGCTTCATTAGCGAAGACCCACTTAGATTTGGTGGCGGACAAACGAATTTCTATGCTTATGCGAATCGGGATCCAATATCAAATCGTGATCCAACGGGACAATTAGTTCCGGAGGCAATAGTCGGGGGTCTTGTGGGCGCCGCATGGGGGGCACTGGATGGATGGATGCACAACGAATCTGCTGCTCAAATTGAGCAGGACGCATTGCTCGGCGCCGCGACGGGCATTTTCGCTGGCCTTACCGACGGTGCAAGTTTGTTCGAAGGAAAACTCGTTGGGGAGGGTGCGCTTTCTGCTCTCAGGAAAGTCGGGGGTATGTTGACTCGGGGGGCAATTAACGCAGCTGGCGAAGCAGGGCGCCAATGTATAGTCACTCACAAGAGGGATTGGGGCGACGTGGGTCGGGCTGGAGCTGGTAGTGTCGCCGGAGACTTTGCGGAAGACTTTGCTTCCGCCATGAGTGGTCTAGGTGAAGCAGCGAATGACTTTGATAAAGCTGCCAGTTCCGCATTAGGTGGAATCTTTGGTGGAGGAGTCGCTACGGCAGGTGGTGGGCCGCCGAAAGAGGGTGGTAATGAATAATCCGATGACGTATTTCGGGTGCACAGTTCTTTTACAAGTGATGGCAATCGCGGGAGGGCTTTTCTTCCGAAGGCGCGTGCGCGCCACGCGATATCGCTTTCCGGCACTATTCGCGTTCGTAACCTCGTTGCTCCCCGTGTTGCTGACATTTATTAGTTACTTTGTATTGAGGGATGAAGAGTCCGTAAGCGCGCAGGATTTGCTTACCACCGTAGTCTGTTTGTCATTTGTCGCTTGCGCTGTTTATTACCTAACTTATCGGTTAGATGTGGTAGACGATTGTATTTACATACGCACAATAGTTGGGAAAAGGCGCTTGCCGCTTCAGTCGATAGCACGTGCATCAATACAAGTGAGAACCAATGCGGCGAGCTGGCTGGAACTCAAATTTTCTGATGGTAAGAAAGTTCAGATCAGTGGGTTAATGGAAGCTTTCAGTCTACTTTGCGTAACAGTAGCCACTAGCTTAGAGGCACAGGGAAGTGAGTTGCTGACCCTCGATGGAAGAGGAAAAGTTCTACCCTTTCCTTATTCAAGGTAGAGTCAATAAGAGCGTTGCGAAAGCCACGCTTCCTTTCGCACGATCACCAACAATCTCCATCTGCTTACAGATGTGGCCGGCATTCATGACAACGTTATGCTGTCAGGCTCGCCCACCCCCTCTGACGAATCCAGCACGCCTGACATGACCGACGTAGCGCGAGTTATTTAGGTTGCCGCCCGACCGATCTATCGGTCGCAACCAATTTAGAACGTTGATCACGGTTACGCTCGATCATCCGGTACGCACACAAAGGCGCGCCCCCAACGAAATCGTATTTAATATTGCTTTACCGCTGCAAATATCGTGCGCTGTAGGACCGCTCTGGTTTGTGTGGTGGCTTCCTTTGTCCGCGGTAAGCACTGGAAGTGCAGGCGAGATGTTGGGGGGGTGTTTATGCTTACCGCTGGCGGACCATGAGGTCGTTGAGCCAGGTTGGAGAGGATTTTCGCCCAGGAAATATTTTAAACACCCCTTTTGATATTTAACGCTATCGTTGTAATAAAAATTTTAGCTAATCATGTCGTTGGCCAGCAGACTTAGCGCTCAGACGAAGACATCCTTTAAATGAAGTGATGTGGTTATGAGGCGCGACAAGAATAAGTAACGTTGACAACGTAAGAAATTATCGAAAGCCGATATCGACCTACGCCCTCAGCAACTCGGGATGCTCGCGATGAATGTCGATAATCAATTCGCCGAATAACGTGTTCGCCCATGCAAACCAGCTGCGGGTGAAATGGGTGGGGTCGTCCTGGTCGAAGGATTCATGCATGAAGCCGGTGCCTGCGTCGGTATTGCGCAGCCATGTCAGGCATTGGTGAATCTGTTTGGGATCGCGGGTGGTCTGTGCGTACATCATGATCGACATCGGCCAGATCATGCGTGGACCTTCATGCGGGCCGCCGATGCCTTCGGCGGCGCGTCCTTGGTAGAAGTAAGGATTCAACGAGCTCCATACCAGTTCACGCGTGTGTTGATAGGTTGGGTCGTCGAGAGTGCAGCAGCCAAGGTAAGGTAACCCGAGCAGGCTGGGCACGTTCGCATCGTCCATGAAAAGCTTGTTGCCGAAGCCGTCGATCTCGTAAGCCCAATAGTCGCGACCTTGTGCATCGCGCATGCGTCCATCGCGCTGCACGGCTTGCTCCACTTCGTTTGCAAGCGCTTCGCATTCGGCCGCAAACGATGCATCGTGATGAATGCTGCGGCTCATCTGCGCCAATTGCCGCAAGCTAAGCACGGCAAACAGGTTGGCGGGAACGAATAGCGGATACACACAGGCATCGTCGGAGGGGCGGAACATCGAATGGATCATGCCATTCGGTTTCGTCGGATTGCCGTAGCCGGCCTGAAACTGCGTTTCCGTCGGATTATCCGACAGGCGCTGATAGTGATACGGGCCGTGATCGTGTTTGCGTTGCTGTTCGCGGAACGTCTTCAGGACCAGGTGCATGGCTTCGCGCCAGTCATCGTCGAAAGGCACGGTATCCGCGGTGGCCTGCCAGTAGCCGTGCGCAAGGCGAATGGGATAGCACAGCGAATCGATCTCCCATTTGCGTTCGCCGACACCGGGTTTCATGTCCGTGCTGTCCTGACGCGCCCAGATAAGCGGCGGCGCATGCGGATCGGCCATGAAGGCGTTCGCATAAGGATCGATGCGAATGCAGCGTGCCTGGCGTTGAATCAGGCCGCGAAAAAGACGCTGCAATCCGGCATCGCCTTTCGCCAGTGGAATATAGGGGACGACCTGCGCGGACGAATCGCGCAACCACATCGCGTCGATATCGCCCGTGATGACAAACGTGTCGGGCTTGCCGTTGAAGGTGCCGAGTTCAACGGTTGTGTCCAGGGTATTCGGATAGCAGTTCTCGAACATCCATGCGAGTTTCGGGTCGCCAATCGCTGCCTTGACGGTGGACAGCTGGCGCTCCACGGCGTCACTCACGAATTTACGCTTGGCGACGGGCGGTCTTTTGCTGACGTACGCCTGGGGCGCGGCTTTCAACGTGGTGGAAAGCACGCCGCTCATGACGCCGGTAGCGGCTGCAGAGCCCATCCATTTCAAGAATTCCCGGCGCGTGGACATCTGAACAAAACTCCTGGATTGCGCTGCTGATCAATGAGCGGTGACGGCCATGACATCGGCCAGATCCTGTACGTGCAACGCATGTTGCAAGGCGTCGAGGGAAAGCTTGCTGTGCACCGTCAAGGTGACGCTCTGACCGGGCAGCAGATCGAATGCATTGTCCGAAAGCGCAACATCCTCCTCGCCAAAGGACACCCATACGTCGCGGGCAAGCTTGCCGGCGGTCAGTGTAAGCGTGTAGCCGTCCGGTGCAGGTGCGAACGTGCTCTGTATATTGGGCGGGGGCAGTTGAAGATTCTTGGCTTCATCGAAGAACACCAGATTCTGCGAGATGACAGTGTCGCCGTCCATCAGATCGAACACGGCAAACGTCGTGTGTGGGTCGGCACCTTTCAGAAGCTCGGCGTCCGTATATGTGGCGACCTTGCTGCTCGATAGCGAGGGCAACGTCATGGCGGCTTCGTGTTGGTCGAGTACCCTGCCGGAGAAATCCATGACGCGAACACGCCAATGCTGGTTGACCGGTGTGGTGCGATCCGAAACGATGGATACCGTCGTTGCAGCGTTGTTGCGTAGCGCCGCAATCATCAACGGCGCGTAGAAACGACGCGCGTGAAACTGCAAGGCTTTCCAGCGGCCGAAATAATCGACGCTCGCCCACGACGCACCAGGCCATACATCGTTGAGCTGCCAGTACATCGAACCCATCGCTTGGGGACGCGAAGCACGCAAGTGTTCCGCCGCAAGCTGGATACCTTGAGCCTGCATCACCTGGCTCAGATACACAAATGAAGCGAAATCCTTCGGGTCGCCGTAGCTACGCGTGATGTAAAGCATCAGACGCTTGTTGCCATTGCCGCTGTCGAACTTCTGGTGTGCACGCATCACCGGCGACTCCGGTTGCATGTCACCCGATTCGGCGAATGCCCGGATGGTACGCAGTTCCGGAAACGACTGCAGCCCGTATTCGGACTGGAAGCGCGGCGTGACATTCAGGTATTCGGTGAGAGGTTTTGCCTCACCGGACCAGACGTTCCAGTAGTGATAGTCGCCATTGTCGAGCACATTGGCGGCACCGTCGTAATCCGTACTTGGCGAACTGGCCCAATAAGGCACCGCGTCGTCGTATTGCGTGACAACATTGCGCAGCACGTTGCTGAAGAGATTCACCATCCCGGTGACGAGGCTTTCGCGCTCGTCGGGGGAGATCGATGTCTTGAATTTCTCGCGATCGCCCCACGATTCCCAGCCGGTCTGCACTTCGTTGTTGCCACACCACAGAACGATGCTGGGGTGATCGCGCAGGCGCGTGACCTGTTCGATCGCCTCCTGCCGCACATTATCGAAGTAGGCATCGGTACGTGGAGGAATCGCCCCACCGAACATGAAGTCCTGCCAGACCATGATGCCCAGGTGATCGGCCATCTCGTAGAACTGATCGGGCAGGTAATAGCCACCGCCCCACACGCGCACCATGTTCATGTTCGCATCGCGCGCGGACTGCAGGACGCGCAGCATTTGTGCATCCGTGGTTCGCGTGGGAATGCTGTCGAATGGAATCATGTCCGCACCCTTCGCGAACACGGGAATGCCGTTGATCACGAATGCAAAGCTCTTGCCCCATGCATCTTTGTCGCGCCGTAACTCAATGCTGCGCAACCCCGTCGCGTGCTGCGCGTTGTAGATCTCGCCATCCGCATCCACGACGCGCACCTTGAACGTATACATGTCCTGCGCGCCATAACCTGCGGGATACCAGCGCTTGGGGTGCGAAATGTAGACGGGCAGGCTCACGTGATTGTCGCCGGCGTCGGCATTGAAGTCGGTTTCGACGTGTGCTGCCGTTTGTCCACTCGGGTCCAGAGCATCGATAACGACGTGAACTTGCTTGCTAGTATCGCTCTGAATCTCGACATCCGCGCTGACATGCGCCGCTTCGCCAGTGACGTACTTCTGGTCGACATGAAAATCGGTCACACGCATGGCGTTCCAGCTATCCAGATGCACGGGCTGCCAGATACCCTCGGTGACAATGCGCGGACCCCAGTCCCAGCCGTACTGATAGTTTGCCTTGCGAACGTAATTGGCCGTCTGCTTGCCTTTGGGTTCGTCGCCAAATGCCGAATCGAATTCTCCTGGCAACGCATAAGGCTGTTTGAGCAGCCAAGGCAGTAGACGCTTGATTGGCGAATAAAGCCGCACTTCGAGCGTGTTCTTGCCTTCGTGCAACGCTTGTTTCACGGGTAGCCGCCAGCGGCGGAACATGTTGTCTGTCGACGTCAGCTTGGTGCCGTTGAGGTAGACATCCGCAAACGTATCAAGTCCATCGAACACTAGGTCGATGTGATCGCGCTGGAGCGTTGCGCGATCGACCGTGAAAGTCGTCTCGTATTGCCAATCGGAAAGTCCGACCCACTGCACCTTCGCTTCGTTATCGCGATAGCCCGGATCGGGCAACAACTTCGCCGAAAGCAGGTCGGACTGCACCATGCCGGGTACCGTTGCCGTATGCCAATGCGCTGCGTCGCGATGCGCCTTCGCGTTGCCATCATTTTGCGCCAGACGAAAACGCCAGCCGCTATCGAGCGATTGCGACGTTGTCTGCGCGTCGGTGGCATGGGCAAGCGGCAAGGAGATAACCGCGCCGATGACGAGGATAACGAGGCGCTGTGTCGCGCCCGAACGGTTCAGGCTGATTCGTTCGATCATGTTGTTTGGTCGCACCGGACTTGCTGGGTCAATCTCGTACGTACCGCGATATTGGGACGATCGCGGCCGTATCCCCACTGCACAGGCATCGATCGCAGGCGACGGAATGCGTAAAAACCGCCTATTTAGATCGATCCATAAGGCGACAGTAGCAGTTGTAGCGGGATAGGCGCATGCCGCAGCGCAATAGGCTACGGACGGTCGCGCTCATGGGGGACCTGCTTGAGCGAGCAGGTCTCAGCCCCCGGGCCGTTCGTGGCCCCAAGGGTCGTCCTAAGCGGGCTCTCAATACGCCTGGAATTTGCGCCAGCGAGCTTGTCCGATGGCGGGATCGCTCACGCTGGGTTGTCCGGTTTCCACATGACCAGCCAACCGCTGCTCGAAACCTGTTTCTGCATTGCTGCGTACGACCAAGTCGTACCAACCGTAGCTATCGCTCAGATGCCACAGTTTTTCAACGTGCTGTCCGGCGGAAAGCATGTACGAGATGGACTCGCCGTTGTAGAGATTCTCGACCGAGATGTTGCAGATGGCGTGGCCTTCGTTCGCCAGCACCAGCATGATGCCGCCGCTATCGATGTCGTAGCGGCTGGTGATATTCAACGACGTTTGCGCAGACACGACACTACCCTTGAAATGCCGCATGAAGCCGTTGGGACCGTACACGCTGAAGTCGTACGCGCCTTGCGTCGGCCATGAAGCAGAAAGCGATTTGCCAGCTTCGACCGTGTAGTACCACGGGCCATTTGTCGCGGTCGCGGAGCGGACATGAAAGCACGCACCCTTATGCCCCGCGTTGTAAAAGTCGATCAGCACATTGCCGTTCTCGGCCGAGCGGCCGATTGCGTGCAAGGTATAAGGCACGGCACGCGCGGGCCTTAAGCCGGCCTCTTGTTGCGGCAGACTTTGTGTGGCGGGAGGCGTGGGAACGTAATCGGGATGACGTTGATCATCCGGCGGAACATACGCGCTGGTGCTCGGCAACGACGGTTGCGCACCGTCCGGCTTCGAGAAGTCAAATGCGGATGTGAGATCGCCCGCAACGGCATGACGCCACGCGGTGATATTGGATTCCTGCAGATTCGGATAGCTCGACGAGAACCTGCGCTCGATAAAACGAATCAGCGACGTGTGATCGAACACCTCCGAGCAAACCCAGCCGCCCTTGCTCCACGGCGACACTACGATCATCGGCACGCGCGGACCCATACCGTACGGGCCGCTCTGATATTCCGAGCTGCCCGGAAAGATTTCATTCTCGATCGATACCGTCGACTGGCCTTGCGCGCTCGATGGCGGAACGCACGGCGGCACCATGTGATCGAAGAAGCCGTCGTTCTCATCGAAGGTGATGAACAGCGCCGTCTTGCTGAAGACTTCAGGATTGCTGGTCAACGCATCCAGTACCTGCGAGACATACCAGGCGCCGTAATTGGCGGGCCAATTGGGATGTTCCGTGAACGCTTCCGGTGAGACGATCCACGACACCTGCGGAAGCGTATTGCCTTGCACGTCGCTGCGCAGCATGTCGAATAACGTGCCGCTTGCCGAAATATTCGTGCCGGTACGTGCTCCTTGATACAACGGACTGCCGGGCAGCGCATTGCGATATTGATAGAAGTACAGCAACGAGTTGTCGCCGTAATTACCGATGTAGGCGTCGTCCGTCCAGCCCCAGTAACCGGAGGCATTGAGGCCGGTGCCGATATCCTGATAAATCTTCCACGACACGCCCGCACTCTGCAGCACTTCCGGATACGTGGACCATGAATAGCCTGCTTCCGCGTTGTCGATCACCGGACCACCGCCGGCACCGTCATTGCCCACCCAACCCGTCCACATGTAATAGCGATTGGGATCCGTCGGTCCCAGCACCGAGCAGTGATACGCATCGCAGATCGTGAACGCATCGGCCAGCGCGTAATGGAACGGAATGTCCTCGCGCGTGAGATAGGCCATTGTGGTGGCGCCTTTGTTCGGCACCCACTGATCGTAATTGCCCTGATTCCAGGCGCCGTGCGTACTGGTCCAGTCGTGTGCCAGATCTTCCAGGAACTGCAGGCCCATATCGGGCGCCGTCGGATGGAACGGCAGCACGTATGCATTCGAACCATCCGGCTGATACCACACCGAATTACCCGTCGAGAGATTCACCGGGCGCGGATCGCCGAATCCGCGGACACCGCGCAGCGATCCGAAGTAGTGATCGAAGGAGCGGTTCTCCTGCATAAGGATCACGATATGTTCGACATCTTCGATGGTACCCGTGCGCCGGTTGGCGGGAATTTCCAGGGCACGCGTGATGCTCGCAGGCAGCATGCTCGCAGCGGCGGTGCTACCAAGAAGCTGCAGAAATCTCCGGCGATCCATCGATGTCATGACGATCCCTATACACGGTGAAAGTGACTGACGAATCTAGATTCGTCACGTTTCAAGCGTGAGTCATTTGGACGTCCGTTTGGTGTTGTGCGCGGCGCATCACAATTAAACAAATGAAATTTTTGTCAACGAACTTCGTGCGCTGCCCGGTGTATCACCAATGACACATGGATGCGTTGCATGCCCGTGCGTAACCGTATCGAAAGAAAAGGGACTTGTGCCATTGCACAAGTCCCTTGTTTCAACCACGCAAAGCGATTGCTTTAGTGCACGACGTTACCGCGACCATCGCGCATCTCATTGCCATGGAATCCGCCTTGCGGATGCGGCGCGGGGTGATCGCCGTGATTCGGGAACGGGCCGTGGTAACCGGCGCGTGCGTCGAAACGATTATCGACGTGACCCTGGAAGTGTGCGGGGCCGTGATACCAGGGTCCGGCACCCACGAACACGCCGCCTACGAACCATTCCGGTCCGTAATAGCCGTATGGCGCGCACGAGTAAGGTGCATAGTCATAGTAACCATACGGGCATGCGGGCGCCGCTCCAATGTTTACGCCAATGGCAACCTGCGCATCGGCGCGTGGCGACATTGCGGCAAACGACAAAGCAGCTGCAGCGGTCAATGCAAGACTCGTCACAATCTTCATACGTAGTCCCTCATGGTCGGGAACATCATCCTCAGGCCGCGAACCTGAAATGAGCGTGACGGGGCGTGTGGCGGTTCATGTGTGGTTAGGGACAGGAAACGCGGCATTAGCAAACGACGCGGCGTATCGCCATACATCTTCTGCTAATAAAAGATGGCAACTGCATGCAACGAAAGAACTTTTCGTTGTATGAGGATACCCTCATGTATCTATAATGGGCGTCTAACCGATCCAACCCCTGGAGGCTCGTTTCATGTCCCGCGTCGATATCACCATTAAAACCCGCGATGGAAGCTGTCCCGCTTCGCTATTTACGCCGAACGGCAAGACCGGTTCGTGGCCAGGCGTCATCTTTTTCATGGATGGCCTGGGCATTCGTCCCACGCTGGATGAGATGGCACAGAAGCTGGCCGATCATGGTTATGCCGTCCTGTTACCGGACCTCTATTACCGCTCCGGTAAGTATGAGCCGATGGTTCCGGCGGAAGTTTTCGCCGATCCAGCCAAGAAAGACACGTTGATGAAGTTCATCGGCAGTCTCGATCGTGACAAGAAGATTTCCGATACAGAAGCGTTCGTCCAATTCATGGGCTCGCGCGACGAGGTGAAGGGAAGCCAACTCGGTTGCACGGGTTATTGCATGGGCGGCAATGTCGCGTTGATGGCGGCTGGTGCGTATCCCGAGCGCTTCGCTGCCATCGCGTCCTTTCACGGTGGCGGTTTGGCTTCAGACCAACCGGATAGCCCGCATCGCTTCATGAAAGGCGTGAAGGGACGCGTGTACGTCGCCGGCGCCATTGAGGATGCCCACTTCACGGATGAGCAGAAAGCGCTGCTCGACAAGACGCTCACCGAGGATGGCGTGCGCCACGAAGTTGTCACCTACGCCGGTGCGCATCACGGCTTTGCCGTGCCGGACCATCCCGCCTTCAATGCAGGTGCGGCCGAGCATCACTGGCACGCTCTGACGAAACTTCTTGATGAGACGTTGACGCGCGCCGCCTAAGCAGCGAGCCGCTTTCGGGCGGACACCACAGGCGGAGACCAGCGATGGCCTCCGCCGCGGTAACACAACCGCCAACAAGTGCGGCAGACTGTACAGATGCCGCACTTCAGCGTTCTACAACTCGCGTTGCTGGCTGTCGTCGGTGTCGTCGTCGGCGCGTTGAACGCCATCGCGGGTGCGGGGTCGCTGATTACCTTTCCGGTGCTGATTGCATTCGGCTTGAATCCCTTCGTTGCCAACGTCAGCAATTGCATCGGCGTCACCGCTGGCAACATCTCCGCGACAATCGCCTTTCGCCGCGAGTTGGAAGGTCAATGGCCCAAGATTCGCCGCATGTTGCTGCCCGCGGCAGCAGGCTCGGTCGTCGGAGCCGTCATTCTTCTCGCGCTGCCAAGTAGCGTATTCAACTTTATTGCACCGTTGCTAGTCGCCATCGGCTCCGTTCTCACGCTGCTGCAGCCATGGCTGGTCAAGCGGATCACCGCCAAGCGCGCGCAGTCGTCCCAACGCGGACAAGGTTTCGCGTTTCAAGTCTTCATCTTTCTGATTGCGCTTTACGGCGGTTACTTCGGCAGCGGCATTGGTTTGCTGTTCTTCGCCGTACTCAGCCTGTGGTTTATCGATAGCTCGACGCATCAGCTTGATGGCGTCAAATCCGTTTTGCAGGCTTTGTCGAACGGTTGTGCGGGACTGCTGTTCTGTTTCATCGCGCCTGTCTCATGGCCGGCGACAATTGTGTTGCTGATAAGCGGACTGATAGGCGGCCCCATCGGCGTCGTACTGGCGCGCCGCATTCCTGCCAAGCCGCTACGCATGGGCATCGGCATTTGCGGTTTGATCGCCGCAGTGTTGATTGCCGTTCGTACCTTTTGAAGCGCGTCGCACGATCAGCGAGATGGCGCGAGCGGCAAACCGTTCATCTACCGTGAGTAAACTTCCGGGACGATCTGCACCGATGCCTCAGACCACGCCCTGCACGCGGCGCGGTCGTAACGATCACGCAGACATCACATTGGCTTCACGACATGCGTACGGAGGTTTGATCATGTCCAAGCGACACGGTTACAAGACACTTGCCGCGGCACTGCTTTTCGCAGCAAGTGGTTTCGCACTGGCCTATGCCGATACCTCTACCAGCAACGGCAAACTCAGCGATAGCGATAGCACCTTTCTGCAGCAGGCTGCTCAGAATGGCGTCGCAGTCACGCAACTCGGCCAGATGGCGTTGAACAAGTCGTCCGATCCGAAGGTTAAACAACTCGCGCAGCAGCTTGTCGACGACCAGAACAAGACAAACGATCAGCTGAAATCGCTCGCACAGGCAAAGCAGGTAACGCTTCCCACCGATGCCACGTCGGACGCGCAAAAACAAAACAAGAAGCTGCAGGGGGAATCCGGCAGCGCGTTTGATGAAGCATGGTCGAAAGCCGTCGTGAGCGATCACCAGAAAGCCGTGAAGACATTCACGCAGGAAGGAAAGGACGCGAAGGATGCGGACGTGAAGAAATTCGCGCAGGGCGCATTGCCCGGCATGAACGAGCATCTGAAGTCTGCGCAAGCCATCGCCGCCATACCGGCAGCGCGCGACGACGCCATGTCCACGGCGATGAAGGCATCGACTTCCAGTCCCATGGAGGCCATGCCCGCAGCCATGCCTACTGCATCAGGCGCAAACGACACACCAGCCGAAGCGGGTGCTGCAGCGGACATCAAGCATTGATGCTTAGCGCAGCGGAGGAATGCAATGCACGCACTCCTCCGCTGCCAATGCAACGCGCGACTATGGTGCGCGCGGCAGTTGCCGCAGCATGGCGCGGCGTTGCCAGACGTAGATCGGTAGTCCCGCAAGCAGCAAGACGGCGCCCCACATCAACGGTTGCGCGCCTGTCCCGATCAACGCCCATACGCTGAAAATCAGCGCGCCAACGGCCACCGCACGACGCCACCAGCGCGCCTTCGTATCGATGCGCCACCACGCGAGCACCGTAATCAGATACGGAAGCAAGGTCGTGGCTGTCGATAACAGGATGGAAAACGTAAACAACGCCACGAGCGAACGCGTGTAGTTGGCAGCAATCAGCGTGCTGGCAAGCACGCTGCTGACGAGCAAGCCGATCCATGGCGTCCCGCGCGAATCCAGGCGCGCAAACACCTTGGGAAACAAGCCATCTTGTGCCGCTGCCAGACTGGTCTGCGCCTGCAGCAGCACCCAACCGTTCAACGCGCCGAAGCACGAGATCGTGGCGACCACGCCGATGGCTGTGCCTGCTGCGTCACCCCACACATGTCGTGCTGCTTTCGCCATCGGCGCCGCAGAAGCTTGCAGGACATCCGCCGGAAGCATGCCGATAACCACGGTGCAGGCGAGCATGGTGGCAACGCCCGCAATGATCATGCCGATCACTGTCGCGCGTGGCACGGTCCGTTGCGGGTTCTCCACCACATCCGTCGGCACCGTTGCCGTTTCCAATCCGAGGAAGGCCCACAACGTCAGTGCTGCTACCGAAGTCGTGGCGCTGATGATCGGTGCGTGTGTCGGATTGAAAGGTTCATAAGCACTCACGTGCACCCATGCCAGACCGAGAATGCCGAACACGACGAGCGGCACCAGCTTGAGTAACGTTGTGACGATGGCGGTGCGACCGGCCTCGCGCACGCCCGACAGGCTGATCGCCGAGCATATCCACAATGCGCCCAATGCACAGAGCGCACCACGCAACGGCGTCGCTGTCGCGGCAGGCCACACAGCACCAAGGCTACCGGCGAAAGCCACCGCAATCGCCGCGTTCGCGGACCACACGCAAACCCAATAACTCCACCCGACGAGAAAACCCACGCCGTCGCCGAACGCGTGGCGTGCATAAGCATAAGCGCCGCCATGATTGCGAATGATCTGCGCCAGCCACGCGTAAATCAGCGCGAGCATCAACGCGCCTCCAAGGCTCAATCCCCAACCCAGCAAGCTGGCCGCGCCGTAAGGCGCCAGCGCGGCGGGCAACACAAACACGCCCGACCCGATGATGTTGCCGATGACCAGCGCAATCAGCATCCATTGCCCGAGCCCCCGTTGGTTGCCGCTCATACGTCGGCCAGCGATTCACGATAGGCGCGACGAACGATCTCATGGAAGTGATGCACCGCATTCTCGCGCAACGGATTCAAACGGCCGGCCTCATACGAACCGGAAGCGAGACCACGCTGCACGTCCTCGCATATCGTCACGTCTTCATCCTGCACTTCATCGCTGAATTCGTAATCTTTCGCGCGGCGTGCGTGGGCCTCGTCGCTATCGTCGGGTGCATAGTAAAAATCGAATTCCACGCGGCAACGATCGACACCCAAAGGCAGCACGCGATTGGTTTGCAGGCGGCCGGGAAGAATATTGAGCATCGCATTCGGATACAGGAAGTAGTACAGCGCCTCGCCGCTGCCGTACAGATCCGCGCCGCTTTCCAACGGGCTGTACTGATAGGAATACCACTCCGCGGTTTCCGTGATGTAGCTGCGATAGTCGAGCAGACTGTTCAAACCAGGATGAATATGGGGGACGTGATAGCCTTCCAGATAGTTATCGACGTAAACCTTCCAGTTGCACGCGACCTCGTAGCTGGCACGATGATGAAACTGATAATCGTGCAACGAGCGATGCGGACCCAAGCGCGCGTCGATGCCCGCCACAAAATGTTCGAACGCGAGTGCATCGCCGATGGCGACGAACACCAGACCCTGCCAAACGTGTACACGCACTTCCGGCAACCGGATGTCGGAGGGATTGAAATCAGGCGTGCGGCCCATTTCCGGCGCGCCGCGCAGCACGCCATCCAATCCGTAGGTCCAGCCGTGATAGCGGCAACGCAACGACGTCGCGCCACGTCCGTCGCAACTGGCAATCGGCCCCGCGCGATGCCTGCATACGTTGTGGAATGCGCGAATGGTCGACGCATCGCTTCGCACAACCAGCAATGGCAAGCCCGCAATCTCCGTAACGACGTGATCGCCCACGCCGGAAAGCTGCGATTGATGACAAACCAGCTGCCAGCTGCGCGAAAAAATGACCTTGGCGTCCAACGCAGGCATACGTGCATCAGTGTAAAACCGTGCGGGCAACGTCAATGCGTAGTCGAGCTCTTGCGGCGCCAGCGCAGCGGTGGAAAGTAATTCAGTCATATCGTCGATCAACCCAGGCAATAAGCTGGAGTATTCATCGAACGATGGTGGCTGAACAGGGGGTGGTTTTATTCAAGCATTCCACGGCTTGTGCACCGCAGCCATTGCAGTGCGTCATATCGATTCGGATGCATTGAAAACGGCTTCTTTGACGCCATTCACAACGCAAGGACGTGCGTACTCAGGTATTTCGACGCAGGAACGACACCACGCGAGGTAACCACGATCAACATGAGCAGCAGAGAACGCCGGATTCCCGGACCCGATCATCCGATCACGATCGAGCGCAATGCAAAGCGAATCGTCATTCGTGCCGGAGGTGTCGTCATCGCCGATAGCAGCAACGCACTGACCTTGCGCGAGGCGAACTATCCGCCGGTGCAATACATTCCACGCAGTGACGTGCAGATGTCGCAGCTGGAGCGTACCGATCACGCCACTTACTGTCCGTATAAGGGCGAGTGTTCGTATTACAGCATTCCTGCGGCAGGCGAACGCGGGGTCAACGCGGTGTGGACGTACGAGCAGCCCTATGACGCCGTCGCCGAGATCGCGGGACACCTCGCGTTTTATCCAAACCGTGTCGATTCGATATCCGAGTCTTGAGATTCAAACGCGACGCCTAAGAATCTGTTCAAAACCCTTCCAGAATAGCCTCGAATCTCAACTGCGCAGTGATTTGCTCCCTCCCCTGCAAGCAGGGGAGGGCCGGGGTGGGGTAGCTTGAGCTTGCCGCAGGCGTGACGACTTCACCCCACCCCAACCCTCCCCTACTTCACGTAGGGGAGGGAGCGGGTATCGAGTCGCTGAGATTCGAGGTTACTCACCCAATATTTTGATCGAGCTCCGCCGACAGCTTTGCGTCAATCCACTTGCACGGAGTGCTCATCACGATTGCGAGCGTTGACGGGCAACTTTCTGCCAATGGCAACAAGCGACGACGTTTTCCCAAGCACGTAATAGGGGACGCCACGTTCATTCAACGCGGGCATGTCCTCGACAGGGACCAGCGCTACGGCGTCGTCGCTGTTTTTCCAGAGTTTCTCAAATTGCGCGGTGTCAGCGACATAACCCGACGGATTTGACGACAAAGCCGGCGATATGTCGTCGTCGGCGTGGGCGACCACGATAACGAAGTGATTCAGATAGAACGGTAGGCCGCGCAGGTTACGCTGGTAAGTGAAAATTTTCGTGTTCGCGTCGACGGAAGGTCGCAGCAAATCGGCTGCCTGTTTGGCCGAATTGTAGTCGGCGTCGGCCGTATACGACTGCAGCGCCCATTGCCAGCCGGCGAGACTTGCCAGTGCAATGACCCAAACAATCAAGTGACGGCGCCCCGTATGCGCCAATGCGACGCTCGCAACAGTGGCGATAAGAATAGGCAGCAATGCCGCGGCCAGTGTATGCAAGCCATGGCTGATGAGTTCGCTCTTCGCGCTCGGGTTTATAAATGGTGCGGCGAATTGCGCGAAGGCATAGAGGCACAGCAGCAAGGTCGCCAGCAGCCACATTCGGACAATAAGCTCGCGCGTCGTCATGCGGACGAAAAAGATCGCGATCAGCAACGCCAGCGCGGGGAACAACGGAAGAATGTAAAACGGAAGTTTCGAGTGTGAAATCGTGAAGAACGTAAAAACAACGCCGATCCACGACAGAAGAAATACTTGAGCAGGTTCGCGGTTGATGATTGATGCGAAAGCTGTTCTTTTTAACGGTGTGAAAAAGCACCAGGGAATCAGGCCGATCAGGACGACGGGAAGGTAAAACCAGATCGGCTTGTTGCGGTTGTCCTCGTTGGTGAGAAATCGCGTGACATGCTGCCTGACAAAAAAGTAATCGAAGAATTCAGGATGCTGGCGGCACATCCACACAAACCACGGCGCAGAAACGAGCAACAGAACGACGGCGCCCGTCAGGGGCGATACGCGACGAAGGATGGCGAAATCGCGTTGCCAGCATGCATAAACGACGATCGCGGCACCGGGCAATACAACGCCAATCAACCCCTTCGACAACACGGCGAGCCCGAGCGCCACCCACATGCCCAAGGTCAAAGCGAAGCGATAGCGAATGGCAGACGCATCGAACTGCGCGACGAGAAACAAGGCGATGGCTACGGTCAGGAAAGCCGCAACGCCTATATCGAGCGTGTTGATGTGAGATCCCAGCGTAAAAAGAAGGGAACTTCCCAGAATGAGCGCGGCGCTCGTTCCGACTTCACGATTGAACAGGCGAGAGCCGGCCCAGTGAACGGCGGCCATGCTCATCAGGCCGGTCAATGCACACCAAAGGCGCGCGCCTAGCGGGGTCGCACCAAAAAACGAATACGCTAGGGCAGTTGCCCAGTAATGCAGCGGCGGTTTGTCGAAGAAATTGAAACCGTCCAGGCGTGGTGTCAGCCAGTCGCCGCTAACCCACATTTCCCGAGCCACTTCGGCATAGCGGCCTTCGTCCGGCTCACTGAGTGAGCGAGAGGAAAGGGCAAAAAACCACGCGACGATCCACAACGCATAACCGGCTACGGAACCAATGCGTCTCTCGACGCTGGCGATGGAAAACCAGCCCCACCAACCGCGAATCTTCTCTACATTCATTTTGCACGCGTGGATTAAATATCGCGTCGTACGCTAGAGAAACATCCATGACGAAATTCGCTCGGTTGGATTACATTTTTGTCATGAAGCGTCACGCGCGCTTTTATTGCTGCACGTTGCTTGATGGAGTGCACAGGCGAACTGCCGCGACAGGCTCACTAACGTAAGAAGTCGACGCAGATGCCGATCGTTACCTGGTGTGGTAATGAACATCCATCGCAGGAAACGTCAGCGTAACGACAGTTCCCTTTCCTGGAGTGCTTGAAATATCTGCGACACCGCCGTGTAACGTCATCACCGTTTTGACGATGGAAAGACCAAGGCCCGTTCCTTGCCCGGACTCGCGGCTCCGCGACGCATCGGCCTGATAGAAGCGGTCGAAAATATAGGGAAGATGTTCGGGCTCGATACCATCTCCCTGATCTTGCACGACAATGCTTGCAGCACCGTCAGGCAGTTGAGAAAGAACGATCGAGACCACTGAGCCAGGCTTCGAATGCCGTATCGCATTGGCCAGAAGGTTGGTGACGGCCTGCCGAAAGAGCGCTGGATCGGCGTAAAGCTGAGCATCGCCGCGCTGAATAAGACCTACGTCGCGATCGAGGCAGGTTGGTTCCAATTGCGCAATGATCCAGCCGCACAACTCGGCCGCATCGAGCGCCTCTCTGCGCAACGCCAGCTCGGCGCTTTCCGCGCGTGCGACAAAAAGAAGATTCTCCACCAGTCCATTCAGCCGGCGGCATTCATCCAGATTGGAAAGCAATGCTCGCCGGTATTCATCGTCGCTGCGCTCGCGCAGCAGGCAAACCTCAAGTTCACCCGTCATGTTATTGAGCGGTGTCCTGAGTTCGTGCGCCAGATCGGATGAGAAACGGGAAAGGCGGTTGAACGCTTCTTCTAGCCGCGTCAGCATGGCGTTGAACACAGTAACGACTTCGCGAAGCTCGGGCGGCCAGGATGTTGTGGATGGAATACGTTCCGACAGCCGCGTGGGCGTAATGGTTTGCGCCGCACGAACGATCTGCCGCAACGGCCGCAAACCAAGCGCCGTAATCCATCGACCGGCAAACAGGAGTAAGGATGCCAGCAGCAGGAAGGAAAACCACAGCGCCTGGCGAAAATGCATCAGAAGCTTGTCATCGCCGGTAATACCGACGGCGAGTTGCATGTAAAGCGGTTGTGCGGAAGAGCCGGACTCCATACGCATCGTCGCGAGTGCGAAGACATCGCGGTCATTGTCGTCAGGATCGAATACGACTTGTCGCCGTACGTCGTTAAGGGTGAGTGAACCTGTAACGGGTGCAGGAAAAAGCGTTGCGGCGAGCTTGCTCTGCATGTCCGGCGTTTCAGCCAGCACATGCCCACTGGCGTCATACAGACGCGCAAGGTATTGGCGGGGTCTGCTCTCGGCCGTTTCCTCGAAGATTTCCTTGGCCAATATCCGGGGGTCGCCCTGGGCTTCCCGCAGATCGGTCTGCTGTTCGGCGAATTTCGCCTGCAGGAAGCGCAGATGATTTTCCTGCAAACGTTCCGATATCTGCCAATAGGCAAACGATGCAAACAGGGCGATGGCGATGAGTACGACTGCGGTGTACAGCAGTGTCAGTCGCGCACCGAGCGAGAGCGAATATCGCCCGGGCACGTTATTCGTCCGGCGCGTCGAGCATGTAGCCGACACCGCGCACGGTATGGAGCATGGGCTTTGAAAATCCCGTGTCCAGTTTGATGCGCAGTCGGCCGACCAGCACGTCGACGACATTGGTTTGCGTATCGAAACAGGCGCCCCACACGCTTTCCGCAATCAACGTGCGGCTCAGCACGCGGCCGGGCTGGCGAGCCAGCAACAGGAGCAGCGAATATTCCTTCGGCGTCAGCGACAGTACGCGTCCGTCGCGCTCGACGTGATGCCTGAGGAGGTCGAAATTCAGGCCGCCCACCTGCAACATTTTCGTCTCGCTTGCATGCGGACCGCGCCGAGCGAGATTCTTGATGCGGGCGACCAATTCGGCGAATGCAAAAGGCTTGACGAGATAATCGTCGCCACCCAGTTCAAACCCGCGCACGCGATCCTCGACGTGATCGCGTGCGGTCAGGAAGATGACCTGCGTAAGAATGGATTCCTTGCGCAATGTCTGCAGCACCGACCAGCCATCACGGCCCGGCAGCATCACGTCCAGAACGCACACGTCGAAAACGTGTTCGCGCAATAAAGCCAGGGCCGCGTTGCCGTCTTTGGCGACATCCACGGTGAAGCCCTGCTCATGGAGACCCTGAAACAGGTAGCGGCGCGTTTTGACCTCATCCTCGGCAACGAGAATACGCATACGTTCAGAACGCCATACACAGAGTCTGGAGTATCCGAATCGTAACTTTCGGTTGGCTTAGCGCCACAAATTCGCAGAAATTTCCGAACGCGGCCTCATGATCCTTTAACAATCGCCTCATCCGGCGCTGTTGCCGGCGTTTATGACGGCATTTGTAAAGTCCGTTGTCATCAGTTTGCAGTCTTGGCGGCGTGACACTTCTCCGCTACGGCCGCGCGCGCGGCCAGCCAAATGCATGGCCCGTGGCGGCATGGGCCATGGCGGGGGATCTATGAAAATCCTGGTGGTAGAAGACGACCACGAGACGGCGAGCTACCTGAAAGCCAGTCTTTCGGGTGCCGAACACTTTGTCGACTGCGCGCCCGACGGGTCATCCGGCTGGCGCATGGCGAGCAGCGGGGAGTACGACCTGCTCGTCGTCGATCGCATGCTGCCGCACACGGATGGCATTTCGCTCATTCGGAACCTGCGAGCGGAAGGCAAACGCATGCCGGTGCTGATGCTCTCGGCGCTGGGTGAAGCCGATTACCGGGTGGAGGGTCTGGATGCCGGTGCGGATGATTATCTCGGTAAGCCGTTCGCGGTGAACGAGCTGAAGGCGCGTGTCGGGGCGCTCGCACGCAGGCCGCCGTTGGCCGAGGCGCGGACGCGCTGGAGCGTTGCCGATTTACATATGGATCTGATCAGCCGCGAGGTGATGCGCGGTCCGCACGTCATCGAATTGCAACCGCGCGAATTTCGTCTGCTCGAATACCTGATGATGCAAGCGGGCAAAGTGGTGACGCGTTCCATGCTGCTGGAACACGTATGGGAGTTTCATTTCGATCCGCAGACGAGCATCGTCGAGACGCACATCAGCCGATTGCGCGGAAAGATCGATCGAGGCTACGACGTGCCGTTGCTTCACACCATTCGCGGCTCGGGATATTGCCTGCGTGCGCCCGGCTAATTTCATACAGACGGCAACATTTCGCGTCGCCGTGTTGCAGGCGCTGCTGTTTGCAGTAGTGGTGGCAGCGCTGTTCGGGCTGGTCTGGAAAGAGATTCACACTTACGTCGCCGATCAACTTCGCGTAGCGGTCGAAGTGGAAACGGCCAGCCTGCGCGAAGCGGCACAGGCCGGCATGCTTGAGCCGCAAATTCGCCAGCGCCTGGCGGTGATTCCGGTAGGACCGGACTACTACCTGCTTTCCGACGCGAATGGGCAGCGTGTGGTTGGCAATCTTGTCTTCAAGCCGCAAGTGCCCGGCTGGCAGCGTGTGCCCTTCCATGGCGCGCACGGACGGCACAAGGGCCATGCCAATCAGGTCGATCTCTACGTCACGCCGCTCAGTGACGGGAGATGGCTGACGGTGGGGCGCGACAATCGCGATATCGGCGAGCTCGACGAAAACCTCACGCGCTACTTCTTCTTCAGCGTGGGCGTGGCGATGTTGTTTGCGCTGCTCTCGGGCGGCATCGCCGGGCACTTCTTCATGAAAACGGTGGATCGCCTCACCGCGCGTGCCGAACGCATTGTTACGGGCGAGGAGCCCGGCCCGCTGCAGCTCGACCGGGGCGGTGTCGAGTTTGTGCGGCTCGCAGGGCGGCTCGACCGCATTCTCGAGCGCGTTCACACCCTGATGGAAAACATGCGTCAGGTTTCCAGCGATATTGCACACGATCTGCGAACACCGCTGACGCGATTGAGACAGCGACTGGAATCCGCATCGGCGCCCGGAAGAGACGCGGACTTTCAGCGCCTATCGATCGAACGTTCCATCGTGGACGTGGACGACGTGCTGGCGACATTCAGCGCATTGCTGCGCATCTCGCGGATTCAGGCGCGCGAGCGGCAGGCAGGCTTCGCGCCGGTCGATCTTTCCGAACTGTTTGCCTCGATGGCGGAAGTTTACGGGCCGGTTGCCGAAGACACGGGCCATATTGTCACGGCCGATGTGCAAGCGGGCGTGGGCTTCAAGGGCGATCGCACGTTATTGACGCAAATGCTTTCGAACCTGATCGAAAACGCGATTCATCACACGCCGGCCGGTACGCACATCAATCTATCGCTCAATGCATTGCCGGACGGCGTCGTCGGATGCGTCGAAGACACAGGCCCCGGCATTCCTGCCGACGAGCACAAACGCGTATTTCATCGCTTCGTGCGCTTGGACAGCAGCAGAACGTCGCCGGGCAGCGGTTTAGGGCTTTCCCTCGTCGCAGCCATTGCTGAGTTGCACCGCATTCCTGTGACCCTGAGAGATCGCGAACCGGGCCTTTCCGTGATGATGCGTTTTGCGTAAAGGGTGATGCGGTTCGCCGATCGAGCGCACTAAACCATAAGCTTACCGATCCGTATGGCCGCTGCATTCTCGCTGTCATGCCATATGCCTAGTTTTCCTCGAACGCGCGCGGGCCATTAACGCATCGCGCCACCGAATAACTTCACTTGATTCGAGGGTTCCGGAAATGTCACTCGCAAGAGCCTGCAGGTTGGGACTGGGTCTGGTTGTGCTTTCCGTACCGCTGCTCGCGGCCGCGGCCGATCCGGTGGCACTGACTGGACATGTCGAGGTTGCCACGGGGCATCAGCCGATCGCAGGTGCGCGCGTGGAGATTCGCGAAACGAAGAGCGCCACGGTGACAGACAAAAACGGCGATTACACGCTGCCGGATGTCGCGCCGGGCGTTTACACCGTCGTGCTGACGATAAAAGGTCAGCGCCCTTTGCAACGTAAAGTGATCGTCGAGGCCGATACGCCCACTGTTCAAAACTTTGCGCTGGGCACCGACGTGAAATCGCTCGATCAGGTCAACGTGACGGCGGCCGTGACCGCAGATGCCGAGGCACGCGCCATCCAGCAACAAGCACCGAACATGGTCTTCGTGCAGCCCGCCGCAGCGATCGAGCGCCTGCCCGACGTGAATGCGGGCGAAGCTGTACGCCGTTTGCCGGGTATCTCACTGGAAACCGATACGGGTGAAGGCCGCTTCGTCAACATTCGCGGCCTGGATGCCGATCTCAACAGCACCACATTCGACGGCGTGCGCATGATGCCGAGCAACGTTTCCACGCCCACGGGCGGTGGTCGTGCCGTGGCGTTCGATTCGATTCCCGCCGGACTCGTGGGTGCGATTACTGTCACCAACACCAACCTTCCCGAGCAGGATGCCGAAGCGCTGGGCGGCACCATTGAAATCAGCTCCAAGCAGATGCCGAAGGATCGCGATCAATTCATCGATTTGCAGCTTGGAACGGGCCTGGAAAATCTGCGCGACACACCGGTCAAAGACTATGAAATGACCGGCGGCTTCCGCTTCGGTCCGAGTGCCAATTACAAGCCTTTCAGCTTTATCGGAACTGCAGAGTATTACCAGGACCGCCGCGGTATCGACGACCTGGAAGTGGGCTACGTCGATCAGCAAGGCCAGGGCATCCCCGATAAGGCCCTGGGCGATCTCAATCAGCGCTATTACAACTATCAGCGTACGCGCCACGGTTACGGTTTCGAGCTGGATTTCCAACCGAACGAAAATAACAAGTGGTACGCGCGTTATTACGACGCCGGATATACCGAATCGAAGAACGTGCAAAAGCTCTATCTGGAGTTTGCCGGTGCGCCGGTCGTGAATCCGAACAACCCGAACGGGCTCATCGACGAAGCGACGTATCAGAAGGCGACCACTCTCGAGAAAGAGATGATCGACTCGCGCGTCGCGGCGGTGGGTGGACAGAACAACTTCGGAAGTTGGAAGACGGACTATCACCTTGCGCTGTCGATCGGCTCCTATAACAAGCCCTTCGACTACGGCACCACGTTCCAGAACAACACACCCAATCCGAACAATCCGGATGGATCGGGTCAGGCGATCGTTGCTTACGACAACATCAGCAATCCCAACTATCCGACGTACTCCGTCGTGCAGGGTTCGAACCCTGCCAGCCCAGCCGGTTACGCGTTGACCGATTTCAGCAACGGTACCGAACACGACCACGACATGGAGTACAGCGCGGTCGACAACGTCACCATCCCGACAAACTGGTTTACGCAGAACGACGATGAGTACGTGAAGTTTGGCATCAGCGCGCGCCTGCGTGTGCGCAACAACAGCCAGATGAACTACGACTACAATCCGCCGGCGATTCCGATGTCGCAAGTGAGTGCCGGTCAACCAGTCACGTATTACGACGGCTCCTATAACAACGGTCCCAACATCAACACGCAGTCCGTCGTCAATCAGTTCAACAGCAACCCTGCATTGTTCCCGGAAAACACAGCGAGCGACTTCCTCGCCGACCTGCAATCGTACGGTCATGACAGCGAGGACATCTACGCCGGCTACTTCGAGTATGAATTTCAGCCGATCGAGAAGTTGAGCCTGCTTGGCGGCGCGCGTTACGAGGAAACGAATGCGCAGTACGAAGGCCTCAGCATCATTACCAACAACGGCAATCTTGTCAGCTACTCGCCAAACATCTTCAACAGGAATTACGGCAACTTCTTCCCGACCTTGCAGGCGCGTTACGAAATCGATCCAGACTTCCTGCTTCGCGCGGTCTATTCGAAAACGATCGCTCGTCCTGGATTCCAGCAGGTAACGCCGTCGACACAGATCGACGATGTGAATGACACGGTCACCCAGGGCAATCCGGCGCTCCGGCCTACCTATAGCAACAACTTCGATCTCTCCATGGAGTATTACCTGCCGGAAGGCGGTCTGGCCTACGCAGGATTGTTCGACAAGCAGCTGACCAATTACATCGTGCAGACCGGAAACATCGAGACGATCACCAATCCGACTGGTGCATTGGATGTGTTTGCGCCGGGTACGCAGGTGACCTTTAGCGGTTTTGAAAACATTTCATCTGCGTTTGCGCGTGGGTTGCAGCTCGTCTACGTCGATCGTTTCCGCTGGCTGCCTGGGTTGCTGAGTGGATTAGGCGTCAACACCAACTACACATATGTCGATTCGCGCATCCAGATCCATCCGGGCCTTTATTCATTGCTGCCTTCGACCTCGCGTGACACAGCGAACCTGACGTTGACCTATGACTACATGGGTCTGCGCCTCGACGTCGGCGCCTACTACGAAAGCAAGAATCTCTTCACCGTCGGCGGTCCGCTTTACACCAATGCCGATGGCACGCCGTCGAACATTTTTGCGGACCAGTGGTCCTCGGCCCGCACGTCGCTGGACTTCGGTTCCAGCTACGCGATCAACGAATCGATGTCGGTCTACTTTGCGGTGAAAAACCTGACGAACACCAAGTTGCGATTCACTGAAACCGAAGCAAACAACCGTCCCATCCAGCGCGAATTTTACGATCAGACCTTCACCGCAGGTGTTCGCCTCCATTTCTGATCTGCCTTGTATCACGGTGCTCTGAACGATGACGTGTTGCGTTTGCAACGACTCGGTCAGAGCGCCTCCGGGCACGCGTACGCTCGCTATCACATGAAAATAATCGAAAAGGAAGACGCACCATGAAGCGAATTCTCGTCACCGTCATGACGCTTGCCGTCGCCGCAGCATGCACAGCCGCTGCATCGTCAACGAACTATGCTGTTCTGGATCGCCACGTACTTGGCGGCGCGGGCAAGTGGGACTATCTGACGCTCGATGGCGCCGCACAGCGCCTTTATATTGCGCGTGGCAATCGCGTGATGGTGATGGATACCCAGACAGGCAAACTCGTCGGCGAAGTAGCAGGCGTAAACGGCGCACATCGTGTCGTTGTGCTGCCCGATCAGCATCAGGGCTACGTCACCAGCGGCCACGACAACAGCGTGCTGCCCTTCGATCTGATGACGCTCAAGCCGCTTCCCGCCATTGCCCTCAGCGGCAAGGGTCCGGATGGGATGCTCTTCGATCAGGCTACCGCGAAGCTTTGGACTTTCAACGGTCACAGCAACAGTGCGAGTCTGATTGATCCGGTCTCCAAGAAGGAAACCGGCACTGTCGCGCTGCCAGGCAAACCGGAATTTGCGGTGACGGACGACAACGGTCGCATCTACGTCAATCTCGAAGACAAGTCGCAGATCGCCGAAATCGACGCAAAAGCAGGCAAGGTACTGGCAACGTGGCCGCTGGCGCCGTGCGATGGTCCGACCGGCTTGGCTATCGATGTGACACACAAGCGGCTCTTCTCGGTATGCGCCAATCAGAAAATGGTGGTGCTGGATGCGACGGACGGTCATCAGGTATCGGTACAAACCATCGGTAGCGATCCGGATGCGGCGGGTTACGATGCGGGAACGTCGAACGTCTTCAGTTCCAATGCGGATGGCACGTTGACGATCGTGCATCAGGATGATGCTGATCATTATTCGGTCGTCGCCAACCTCGCCACGGCTGCGAATGCACGAACGCTGGCGGTGGACTCCGGCACGCATCGCGTCTATCTGGCGGCGCCGGATGTCACGGCAGGCGCCAAGGCACCGCAGGGTACGTTTGGCGTGCTGGTCGTCGGTACGCATTGAAGCAGGCGAGTTGCGGAGGTCCATGCTCATGATGATGTTTCGGCAGTGGGGTGCTCGCGCGCTTTACGTCGTGGTGATCGCGGCGTTTGGCGTATTTGGGAACGCAGCTGTAGGCGCTCCGGCAGATGGCGATCTTCAGATGGTGATCGTGCTCAGTCGTCACGGCGTGCGGTCTCCCACCGCCAAGCCGGGCGCGCAGGATGTCTATTCATCCAAGCCGTGGCCGAAGTGGTCCGTAGAGCCGGGTTATCTCACGCCGCATGGCAAGCAATTGATGACGATGATGGGTGGCTGGTATCGCGCCTACTACGCGGACGCTGGGTTGTTGCCCGCGAATGGATGTCTCAATCCGGCGTCGATCTATGTGACGGCTGACGACGAAGAACGCACGCTGGAATCGGCGCACGGTCTTGTGGACGGGTTCGATGCCCATTGCGCACTGGATGTTCATGCCGCCCCGAAGCGCGGCTCTGATGCGCTTTTCTCGCACGATTTTTCAAACGCGAGCGACGCGGATCGAGAGCTGGCCGTTGCCGCAGTTCTCGGTCGCACCGGCAACGATCCTGCGCATTTGGCAGCAGCCAACGCAGGATTGCTGGCCGACATGCAAAGCGTGTTGCTCGGTTGTGCACCGGGTAGTTGCACGGCGGCACAAACGAACGGCAAAAAAGTGTTGATGGATCAGGATTCGTCCATCGCAGCTGCAAGCGGCGACGGCTTGATCAGCATCAAGTCGCCGTTGCACAACGCGTCGACGTTCGCGGAGAATTTCTTCCTCGAATACGTCGAAGGTATGCCTATGTCTGACGTGGCGTGGGGAAACATCACGCCTATCAAGCTTGGGCAACTGCTCGCTCTACATTCCAGCTACAGCGATGTCAGCGAGCGCACACCGGCGGTGGCAAAAGCTTATGCTGGAAATCTGGCGACGCGCATTGCGGCAACGCTTCAACAAAGTACGCAGTCAAAGCCCGTAACAGGCGCGATCGGCAAACCGGGCGCGAAGTTCATGTTCCTGGTTGGACACGATACGAATATCGAAACCCTGGCTGGCTTGCTCGATCTGCACTGGATGCTGCCGGAGCAGCCGGTCGATCCAACTTTCACAGGCGGTGCGCTGGTGTTCGAGCTGCGTCGTGTTGCCAAGACACGCCAATATACGGTGCGCGCGTATTACGTCAGCCAAAGTCTGGAGCAGATGCGTCAAAGCACGCCGTTGGATCTGCAACATTCGCCGGAACAAGCGCCCGTTTTTATTCCGGGCTGCAGTCGATCAACGCCGGGATACGATTGTCCGCTTGATCGTTTTGTCGATCTGGTAAGCCGCATAACATCCAAGAGCAGCAACTGATCGGCACCGACTTTGCAAGGCGGCTCGTACCCGCAGGCGGGGTTGCTCGCTGGCACGAGCCGCACCTCAACCCAACTCTCAAGGCGAATAGTTGGTCGCCGTTTCGTGCTGTTGGCTCAGCAACGGTGTGATCACTTTATCGAGCTGTTCCTGCGTCCACTCCGGCTCTTTGTCTTTCCAGCCGTTATCGACCAGTCGGCCTTCGCGATCGATCGTGAAACTCACGGGAAGATGCCAGATGCGGCCATAACCGGGCACGTGCGGATCGCCCAGCAATCCCACTGGAAAGCTCAGGTTGTTCGCAACGCTGCGCACCTGATCGAGTTGATCCGGCGTATCGAGACTGAAGCCGAGTACGACAAGACCGTCTTTCGCGTGCTGCTGTGCGTATTGCGAAAGCAGCGGCAATTCTTCGCGGCACGGATCGCACCATGTCGCCCAGAACGTGACGATGACGACTTTGCCGCGCAGATCCTTCAGGTCGATGTGCTTGCCATCCAGCGTAGTCATCGTGATCGGCGGGGCGGGCTGCCCGACAGCGAGATCGTTGGCGTACAGCGACGTGCTGGCAAGTGTTATCGCCAGAGCCGCAAGCAAGTATCGCAATGTGTGGCTGGTCTTTCTGGACATCGTGAAAAGCTCTATGAGTTTTTGAACGACGCTGCCGCATGTGCGGCAGCGCCCATTGTAACGCGTCGATCCTGGCGGGTCAGAGTTTCATGCTCACGCCCACTGTTCCGGTCCAGCCCGGAAACAGCTGATATCCCTGCAAATGGCTGTAGATCGGCACCTGGACGAAGGCATAAACCTGTAAATTTTTGCTTACGCTGCCGCTGATGCCGGGGCTGAGATACGCCACGGTACCCTCGGTATCGGGCCTGTCGGCCAGAAAGCCCTGGTCTGCCATTTTGTGCAGCCAGTTGATCTGAAGCTGCGGCACCCAGTTGGCGTGCGCTTCGTAACGCACGCCAAAACTGACGGTGGCGAGATTGCCCGGACGATAATCGGCACCTGGCGTATCCAGATTCTCTTTCACAGCAGCCTGGAATTGCCCGTTCACGAACGCGTCGAAATTCTGGCTGACGGGCTGGAAGTAGTAGCCGCCAACGATGAGATCGGTGCTGCCCGTGCCAGCCTGCAGGCTGGTGTCCAGCGATTGGCCGAGATTGGGCCCGGTGTTGAATGTCACCGGATGGCCAACCAGATTTCCGTCCTCCGCCTGACCGCCGTAGTTACCCGTCGGAAGCTTCACGCCGAATTGCACGCCCAGATTGTGCGTTGGCAAAAACCCCTGATAACTGGCGATGATTTTCGCATCGCCAATACCTGAAACATGCGCGCCGCTGATCTGATCGGATGCCGTTTCGACGGGCGTGTAGGGCGCAAGCTGTGTGCCGTATGTTTCGTGGTCGCGCGTGACATAGGGCACTAGAAGCGTCACACCCCAATCCGGGTTGAAACGATACGTCGCCGATACGTTGATGTAACGATTGATGGTGCCCTTCTCGATTTCACCACCACCGAGCGAGGCATCGGAGGGCTGATTGACCACCTGTTGCGGTGTCGCCCTGCTGCTGCCGCTACGCAACTGATTCTGATTGATGAAGGTGTAATCGATATTGATGCGCCAGCCGGATGCCGAGGAATAACCGGTTGCGGCATCCGTGCTCAACGTACAACCGCACGTTGCGCATGCCTGCGCAGCTTGCGGAAGCAGCCCAATGGCAGACAAACCCATGACGGCTGCGATGGTGCGGATGGAGCGAGACGAATCTTTACAGCATCGGGACGACGAACATCCCGCAGAGCACTTGCATCGTGTAACGAACGGGTCCAACGAATTCATGGCGCGCATGAACACAAACTCCAGAATTGGCGGCGCTCCATTGATAGGGATCGCACGCCAAGCGCATAGGGCGGCTTATCACGGAGCACGCGCGCCGTGGCTCAATGACCATGCGCGGCGAGAACTCGCACCGATAGATACCGAGATAAAAACGACGAACAGTCGCGACGAATGCGTCGCGAGTCTATGCGTCAGGCTGTCAGCGTGACGGCCGGTGGTCCGCGCGGATCTGCGCTTAGCTGCGGCGTATCAGACCTGTCGACAGGAAGTGCAACTACCGGCGCGGCAACATTCGGCGCTGCTGGTACGACATGGATGATGACGCTTGCGGTAAGAAGCGGCGTGTGGCTCAGCAGAACGCAATAACCGCAACGTTCCATCGGATCGGCGGGTGCGCTGGGCGAATCCGGATGCTGCGCCGACGCGTGATGATCGTGCTGAGGGCAGGGCGCATCCATGCCGGGCATCGCGACCGTCATCGGCATTACCCGCGAAATCGCGGGCATCACGACAATAAGCGCCATGGCCAGCATCGCCAGCCACGCAACATACACGCGTGAAGTCTTCAGACGAACCACAACCTTTCCCGACCATGCGGGGACACCCGCAACGGGGATCTTACCAGCTCGTCAGATGGTGAGCGTGGTCAATGTGGCAATAAGTCCGCTGGAAAACGGCCGTCTCACTCGGATATGGCGAGCACGCAGGCATCGCCGCCGTAACTGCAGCAGCCGAGTGGGAAGGTCGAGAGACTGCCTGAGGCGAGAAGAGGCCCAAGCAGTCCTTCCAGATAGCCGATGAAGAATTGGCAGCTGGAACGACCGCCTTCCTTGCACAACGGGCTGTTGCGGATGCGCAGCTGTCCGCCCACGTATTCGACGTCTGCCAGCGCGCGTAGAGCAGGGATGCCGATGCGCTCCATCGCGTCTTCGAGGCTGAGTTTCGCGCTGGGTTTGTAATCGCGTTCAAACACCCACGTACCCGTGCGCTGACCCGCCAACAGCAGCGACGATTCGCGCGCACCCGGCGCCACCGAGCTTTCCAGCGAATGCAGACAATGGAAAATCTGCGGATAGCCGTTCAACAGCTTCGGCACGACCTTTTCCACGGCATCTTCGTCCGGACCGAGCGGAACCACTTCGACATACGGATCGGCAACCACCGCCGCCGCTGCCGGCGCCGCCGCGCGCGGTGTGTAGAAGACGAATTCCGGTTCGGGTTCTTCCTCTTGCGGTGCGGGTGCCCCCACGACGACGGGGGCCACTTCCGGCTTCACCCTTTCAGGCACAGAAGGAAGAACAGGCGTGTCGGCAAAAAGTTTTGCCACCGGGGCCACACGTGGTGCGGGAGACGCCACGGATGCAACCACGGCCTGCGCCATTTCTGGCGCAATCACCGCGACAGCCGCAGCCGCGCCAACGGCCGCAACGGCAGCCTGTTTGGGCACTGCAGCCGCTGCCGCCACGGCAACTGTTTCGACGACAGGTACCGGCGCCGGCGCAACCGGCGGTCGCGCAAAGGTGCGCGCTGCTGCGTAGTGCGGCTTCGCTGTGCCGTCCTCGAACGGATACGTGTGGAAGCTGAGCAGACGCTCATTCGCATCCAGCGCCGCTTCGAGTGCACGCTGTTTGCGCTCCGGTCCGCGCACGACCATGGTCAGCAACACGCCATTGACGTCCTGCGTCAGACGTTGACGTTGCAAGGTAAATCCACTCGCGACGACGGACCTGCCGACGTCGATAAGAAGGCCCTCTCGTGTTTCCGAGAGACCCTGAATTTCCAGCTCGATCATCAGGCCCCCCTGTCTTCGATGCTGGTGAGATAAGTTGTCTTCACTACGATGAACATTCTAGAGGAGAAAAACTGTGATGGGCTTCTTACCTTAGGAAACTCGTGCGCAATCTTTAGGATTTAGGGCATGATTCGTGCTTAAAAAAAGTGCGCGATGCGTCACTCATGACGCGGATGTGAGAGCACGATCACCATGCATCCCGACACGCGCGGCCTCTGCGACGACAACTCGACCGCCATCCGCTTATAAGCCGCCGAGTGCTACTTGTCCTCAAACTGACGATCGGTGTCTGTGATCGCGGCCACCGTTCCATTCGCGTCATGGATAACGTCACCGCGAATGTGAGGATGGAGTGATGCGCGTTGCTAGTCGTCATGACGACTTGCGAATCTTTTAGGCAACGGTATTCCCGTTGAAGTGTTCTCGAAGAGAAGGATTGGCGCTGGTTCCAGCCGATGTCGACGCCATCGCCGAATGCGCGGTCGCTCATTCCTAAGTCTTTGAACATCAAGGGCCAGGCGTCGGATGCGAGCTGTATTCACCTACAGGACATCCAGCGCAAGGGACACTTCGCGGTCTTGGAAGAAGGATTGGCTGTGCCGCACCGTTACGCCCACGAACCCTTCCGCTGGCGCACTGGCTGGCGCGTATCCCTCGGTTATGCGGCCATGCTGCTGATGGCATGCATGAATCCTGCACAAGCCATGCGTGCGAGCAGCAACGTGCTGCAAGGACAGGCCTCCGGCGAATTGTCCATCCAGGTCAACGATGATCGCCTGACGCTACAGGTAACGAAGGTGCCGCAGGTTTACATCTACGGCACCATCGATGCGAATGCGCCCGGTCGTCTCGAAGCCATGGTGAAGTCGGGCAAGATTCCGAATGGCTCGGATATCTATTTGAATTCCACCGGCGGCGACATCAACGCAGGCATCGCGCTTGGCAGATTGTTCCGATCCGGTTCGATGGTGACGCATCTCGGTACGCCAAGACCGAAACTTCGCTCTGCATCATCCACCGTCAAAACGGCGATCTGCTCGGATGCATGCGCATACGCCTATCTGGGCGGCGTTTACCGCTGGGCACCGGCGGGTAGCGATCGCATCGGATTTCCCATGCATTACATCGCCGATCCCAAATCCGGCGACGCCAGTCAGACAGCGCAGGCACCAGACCCGGTAGCGACCTATTTGCAGGACATGGGCATCAATTCCAAGATGCTGGCGCAATCGTCATCGACGACCGGTAACGGCGAAGTCTGGTTGAGCGCCGATCAGATGTTGGCAACGGGACTGGCCAACAACGGCCGTCTTTTTCTTAGCGCGACGTATCGGCTCGAATCGGGCGCACCTTTCCTGGAACTCAAACAGACCGATCGCAACGGCGAGCATCGCATCACCATGCTCTGCAAGCGAGGGAACATCGATCTTGCTGCCTACAGCACTATCGGTGCCGTGCAGGCAAGACAAGTCGTTTCACACGGTGTCCGTTCTTACTTCGAGCTCAATCAGAAGGAACTGATGCCGGCACAGACCACGACGTTAACGCTCGACAACGACACCGTTGTTCTCAACCGCACGTATCCGGCCAACCAGCTGACGAGCATCGTCCGCGCACAAGCGCTCGGTGCCTGGGTGGCGGATCGCAACAGTGCCTTCCGCTACGGTTTTGCGTACGAAGTCACCGGCGTGAAGGAATCGCTGCAACGGTTCTACGACAATTGCTGGATCTACGCGCCGTGGGCGGATAACAAAGAAACGCCGTAAAGATGCGCAGCGTGCGTCTTTTACGCGTCATCGACATTGTTTCGCGAATCGGAAGACTGAATCCCGTACGATAGGTCTTCGCTCGTGCGAGCTGCACGCCTAAAGTGACTCCAGCTCGCACAAGGCAGCAGGAGATAAAGCGTATGACGATGAACCACTCCCGTCGTTTGCTCGATCAGCTTGGCATCACGGTTCCCATCATCCAGGCGCCGATGGCAGGCCTATCCTCGCCCGCCATGGCGGCAGCCGTCAGTGAAAGCGGCGGCCTGGGTTCGCTTGGTGTCGGCGCGATGAATGCCGCCAAAGCACGCGAAGCGATTCATCAGTTTCGCAAAGAAAGCAACGGGCCGCTCAACGTCAACGTATTCGTTCACCAGCCTGCACGCGCAAATGCACAGAAAGAGGCGGCCTGGATCGAACGTTTGCGTCCACAGTTCGAGCGCGCCGGTGCCGCACCACCCAGTGCGTTGCACGAGATTTACACCTCGTTCCTCAGCGATAGCGACATGCTCGCCATGCTCGTTGAGGAAAAGCCCAAGGCAGTGAGCTTTCACTTTGGCTTGCCGCCTCGGCCACAGATTGAAGCGCTGCATCGCGCAGGTATTGTGTTACTCGCCACCGCGACCAATCTGGACGAAGCGAAGGCCATCAAGGCCGCAGATATCGATGCCATCGTCGCGCAGGGTTATGAAGCAGGCGGTCATCGCGGCATGTTCGATCCTGACGTGGAAGACAGCCGGTTCGGAACGCTCGCGTTGACGCGCGTGCTGGTACAGCAAGTCGATCTTCCCGTGATTGCGGCGGGTGGCATCATGGATGGTGCTGGTATCGCTGCAGCGTTGTCACTCGGCGCAAGCGCTGTGCAAATGGGCACCGCATTCATCGCGACCGATGAATCGCTCGCCGATGCAGGTTATCGAGAGCGGCTTTTCAGCGACGCGGCGTATCACACGATCATGACGCGCGCGATTTCCGGGCGCCCCGCACGTAGCCTCGCCAACGACTTCACGCGACTGGGCACCACGGTGTCTGACGAAAGCATCCCCGACTATCCCACCGCATATGATGCAGGCAAAGCGCTCAACGCCGCAGGCAAAGCGGCGGGACAGACAGGCTACGGTGCCCAATGGGCAGGCCAGGGCGCGCCGCTCGCACGCGCCATGCCAACGCGCGCACTGATGCAGGTGCTGAAAAGCGAGCTGGAGCAGGCGCTCTCATAAGCCGGCGACCGGAACTCACCGCGCAAGACAGGACAGGCCGGGACACTTGGATCCCGGCCTTTATTTTGCAATGGCGAATCGAAGGATCAGAATAAGCCGGTTCACATCGACGTCTGATTGCTGATGGAGCACGCGTAATGGATCGCCTTGACGCCATGAAAGTCTTTGTCGCTGCGCTCGACGAAGGCAGCCTTGCTGGCGCCAGCCGCAAAACCGGTCGCTCGGCGGCCGCCGTGAGCCGCGCCATCGCATTCCTCGAAGCGCATGTCGGCGTACCGCTGCTCCATCGAACCACGCGATCCATCAAGCTGAGCGAAGCAGGCGAACGTTACGCGCTGGCGTGTCGCAAGGTGTTGCAGGACCTGGAGGAAGCCGATAGGCAGGCAGCCGGCGAACGATCCGTGCCGCGCGGCACGTTGACCATTACGGCGCCGGTCGTCGCAGGCGTTGAATTTCTGCGCGCGATTGTCGACGACTTCATGGAAGAGTACCCGACGGTCACGATCCGTCTGTACTTGCTCGACAGACCCGTCAACCTGATCGATGAAGGCATCGATCTCGCACTGCGCATCTCGCACCTCGCCGATTCGACACTCGTCGCACATCAGATCGGCGATGTTCGGCGCGTTGTTGTAGCGTCGCCACGCTATCTGTCGAAGCATCCGCGCATCAACGAGCCAGCGGATCTGGGCAAGCACCAGATCATCGCCATGACGCACTTCGGATTGGACTCGTGGAGTTTTCCTCCGGTGGTGGGTTCGTCCGTACCACGCGCCGTTTCGTTTACGCCGCGCCTGGTCGTCAACAGCGTTCGCGCTGCGGCGTCGTCGGCAGTGGATGCTCATGGCGTCACGCGTCTGTTTTCGTATCACATCGCGACGGAAATCAAGGAAGGATTGCTGCGCGTGATCCTTGCCGATGCGGAGCACGCTCCCATCCCCGTGCATCTTGTCTCGCCGTATGGCCGCCTAGCGGTGCCGAAAGTGCGCGCTTTTGTCGACTTCGCCCTCCCGCGTCTGCGCGCGCAATTTGCGTGTTTCACGAAAGACGCATCGAAATAGTTTCTGAGGGGATTCTGCCGCCACGCGGAAGAATGTCTGCCGAACAATAGGGATTCGCTTCGGCGCTTCACAAGCCTAGATTACGGGCTGTCGACGCCGCAGCCATATGCGGCATCGCTAAGAAAATCCCCTTCCCTATTCGAGTGAGAAACATCATGAACAGCCCACGTAAAGTTGTCGTTGTCACCGGCGCTTCGCAAGGTATCGGTGCGGGTCTCGTCAAGGCCTTCCGCGATCGCGACTACCGCGTCATTGCCAACTCGCGTTCCATCAAGCCGTCGAGCGATCCCGATGTCGTGACGGTTGCCGGTGATATCGGCGACCGTGGCGTCGCCGAGCGTATCGTGAAGGAAGCGATGGACCGTTTTGGCCGTATCGATACGCTGGTCAACAATGCGGGCAGCTTTATGGCCAAGCCGTTTACCGCGTTCACGGTGGACGACTATGTCAAGACATTGGCCACCAACCTCGATGGTTTCTTCCACATCACACAAGCTGCCATCGCCGAGATGGAAAAGCATGGCAGTGGCCACGTCGTGAACATCACCACTACGCTTACCGAACAGGCGAATTCCAACGTTCCGTCCGTGCTGGCGTCGCTGACCAAGGGCGGCCTCAACTCCGCGACAAAATCACTGGCCATCGAATATGCCAAGCGTGGCATTCGCGTCAACGCGGTGTCGCCCGGCATCATCAAGACGCCGATGCACGCGGTGGAAACGCATGCGACGCTTGCGGGTCTGCATCCGGTCAATCGCATGGGTGAAATCAGCGACATCGTGCAGGCCGTGCTTTATCTCGAATCGGCCGGCTTTGTGACGGGAGAAATCCTGCATGTCGATGGCGGCCAAAGCGCCGGTCACTGATCAGGTCACCTGCAGCAAGGAGAACGATGATGCCTGTCGTCACCATTCAGATTACGCGTGAAGGTTCCGGCCCCGGTCGCGATGCCGCGACCAAGGAAGAGAAAGCAGCACTGATCAAAGGAGCCAGCCAGTTGCTGTTGGACGTGCTCAACAAACCGGTCAATTCCACCTTTGTCGTTATCGAGGAAGTCGACACCGACAACTGGGGCTGGGAAGGGATGAGCATCACCGAATATCGAAAGCTCCAACGCGACGGAAAGAAGTAAGCAGATCGGTTGCGCGGGTTACCGCGCAACCGTCCTTTATCAAGGCATCGCCGACCAGATCGTCATGTGGTAGATCGGCATAGCACGCAGCGCTGTCGAACTTGTCGTCGTGCGTATGCTGGTTGAGCCCGCGTGACATTGGCCGCAAAGATAACGCTTAGTCGACTTTAGTGACCGGCGGTTGCAGGTAAACGTGCAAAGCTTCCGGTGACTCCTGGAAATACGACCGGACTTTCATAACCATCGCTGGAAATGGATGACACACCGAAGAACCAGTCATCGATGACGACATCCTTGATGAGGGATTGCGTCGTATCGCCAACATCCCGGCTGTATTGCCATTGCGCAGCCGTCGTATCGCGCCAATGGATACGATAGCCCGCGGCGCCTGAAACCTTCTTCCAATGAACCGTCGTATCAGTAGCAACCGCGCCTTCAATAGACACCTCCGTGGGCGGAGCGGGCGCACAGCTTAACTGCGCCATCGTCAGAATATTGAGCGCCGTGACGCGAGCGAGATAACGGAAGTCGATGTTGTCCAGCGTGTCGCCGTAGTGCACGCCGTTTTCGACGCGAACGTCCTGATGCTGATGGGTGTAGTCCTCGTGACTTTCCGTAATGCGCACGGCGGGGAAGCCCGCCTCCAGCATGGGTACCTGATCGCCACCACGGCCGAAACGATCGGTACGGTAAACCATGCGAACATGAAAGTCGGGTAAGTAAGTATCTGCAATCGTTGCCATCGTGCGCGCGAGATTTCGCGAAGGCGAATCGACTTCGCCGCCGTGATAACTGCGCAGCTTCGCCTGCGCCGCCGTCTCCGTGCTGCGCGTTCCTTCGGAAAACACGCGCACCGCCGTGCTGTCGGTCACGCCATTCATGCCGCGGCTGTTTCCGATAATGTCGTTGTTGAGCTGCGCTTCGACCTGCCAGTTGTGTGCCACGGCGTAGTCGGCAAGCAATTTGCCGCCGTAGAGTCCTTGTTCTTCGCCGGAAAGCACGGCAAAAACCAGCGTGGCGTGATTGGGTTGCTTCGATAGCAGTCTTGCCGCTTCGATGACGGCCGCGACACCCGAGCCATCATCGTCGGCACCGGGCGCATCGCTGTGACTGTTCATCACGTCGGTCACACGCGAATCGAGATGGCCGCTGATGATAATCACACGATCCGGGTCGGTGTCGCCGCGTTTGATCGCAAGCACATCCATGATTTCGACGGGTGTCTTGATGCGCTCGCCCGTCACCATCTGGGTGGGCGTTTCCACATCGAGACAGCCGTTGCAATCGTGGGAGATGGCATCGAAACGCGACTTGACCCAGCGACGCGCGGCTCCGATGCCGCGTGTATCCGAAGTCGTATCAGACATCGTGTGTCGCGTGCCGAAGCCGACAAGCTTCGTGATGGTGGCGCGCAACTCCGCTTGATCGGGTGCCGATGCCAACGCAAGCAACGCCGGTTGATCGTGCGCAGCAACGATCGTTTCATCAGCGTGTATGCCGGAGGTAAAGCTGGCGAGTGCCAACAGCGGTAACAGCGTCCGGCGCATAAGTTGTCTCACCTGAAGGACCAACCGCAAGCTTATACAGTGACTTAGACGCGTGGTACAGATATGGAAACAGGAATGAATCGCATAACGCTTTGCCATCGCAAGCTTATTCGATAGGGCACGAATAGCGACTGTTATAACGTCACCCACACTCCCAAAAAGCGGGAGTAAAATACGCGCACCCAAGGTCAAACGACCCGCAAACATGATTCGCATCTTTCAGTGTCCTGCTCGTTACGGCGCGCCGCGAAAGACAGCCACGAACAAGCGTCCCGTCTAGCAGGGACAAACTCCCAACATTCTTCCCACGTTTGAGTCCATGAGGGCTTTGCGAGCGTCCGCGCTCGGGGTCATTGTCATGCGCATCTTCAACGAAGTGTTGTTTACATCATGCGGCGAAGCGCGGTCGTCGGGATTCTGCGCACGTCTGGATAGCAACGCGCCAGGCAGCTAGCGCCGCACACCGACAGAACGAACCGAATACGTATCGGCCGCGATCGCCGGTTGAGGGTGGTCTGCGTCCAAAAAACCGTGAACCCGTAAGTGTCGTTTTTATGACTTAACTCACTTCGACGTTTTATCTCGGCCCTGACTTTCGGTCAGGCACTCTTTCCATCAGGGACAGAAAGACATGATCATTCTCATTGCAGTAGGCGCAAGTATCGTTGCGTTGTTGTTGCTGACCTATATTTCCAACGCCATCGTTTATATCCCTAACGATCGTGTCGGCATTGTGGAAAGGCTGTGGGGTGCGCCGTCATTGACCCATGGCCTGATCGCGGTGAATGGCGAAGTAGGCTTCCAGCCGCAGGTCGTTCGCGGCGGCATTCACTACTTCTTCCCGTTCCAATACCGCGTGCACAAAGTCGATCTCGTGACGATTCCGCAGGGAGAGATCGGTTACATCTTCGCGCGTGACGGTCGTGAGCTTGTGGATGGCCAGGCACTCGGCGCTTCTGTCGATGCGGGCATCGAAGACGTTTCGGCGTTCCTCAAGGCCGGTGGCCAGAAGGGTCCGCAACGCGCGATCGTTCGCGAAGGTACGCATGCGATCAACGTTGCGCAGTTCGTCATCATCACGGCTGCACGCGTGCATGGCTTGTTGTTATCGGATGAGGAAAAAGACACGATCGATCATATGGGTCAGGTTTTGCGCGACCGGAATGGCTTCACCCCTGTGGTGATTGGCGGTGTCGCATCGCGAGTGCTTCAGGCCGACAAGACCGATCAAGTGGACGACAACGCCAGCGATGTCCTTGGCGTGGTGACGATTCACGACGGCCCGGTACTCGCACCGGATGAAATCGTCGCGCCACGCGTCGGTGAAAATCCGGTCGACAAGGCCACGTTCCACAACAACTTCCAGAACATCAACGCATTCCTGCGTGCCGGTGGCCGTCGCGGCCGTCAGCATCAGGTACTGGTGGAAGGTACGTACTACATCAACCGTTTGTTTGCGACGGTGGAGTTCATTCGCAAAACAGTCGTGCCGGTAGGCAGTGTCGGCGTCGTGGTTTCGTATTTCGGCAGCGTGGGCGCCGACCGCTCGGGTGATGGCTATTCGCATGGCGAACTCGTCGACAACGGTTGTCGTGGTGTGTGGAAAGAGCCGCTGTTACCCGGCAAGTACGCGTTCAATACCTACGCGGGCAAGATCATGCTGGTCCCGACGACTAACTTCATACTGAAATGGTCGAAGGAGGTTACCAATTCGCACAAGTATGACGAGAACCTCTCCGAGGTCGCCTTGATCACCAAGGATGCGTTCGAGCCGCTGATGCCGTTATCGGTGGTGGTGCATATCGACTACCGCAAGGCGCCGCTGGTCGTGCAGCGTTTTGGCGACATCAAGCGCCTGGTCGATCAGACGCTCGATCCGATGGTGTCGGCGTACTTCAAGAACACGGGACAGACCAAGACGTTGATCGAACTGCTGCAGGAACGCTCGACGATCCAGGAAAAAGCGAGCGTGGACATGCAGGGACGCTTTGCCGCCTACAACCTTGAGCTGCAGGAGGTGTTGATTGGTACGCCGCATGGCAATACGGGTGATGCATCGGGTCAGCGCATCGACACGATCCTCAACCAGCTGCGCGATCGCCAGGTCGCCAAGGAGCAGATGGAAACCTACGACCAGCAGCAACAGGCGGCCGTGAAAGAACGGACATTGCGTGAAGCGCAGGCGACGACACAAATCCAGACCGAACTGACCAAGTCCGAAATCAACGTCAAGATCAAGACGAACGAAGGTGATGCAGCCATCGCGGCGGCGTCGAAAGATGCGCAGGTGATCAACATCAACGCCGAAGCCGAACGCAAACGCCAGATCGCGGTCGGCGAAGGTAAGGCTGCGGCAACCGAATCCGTGGGTAAGGCTGAAGCCAATGCGATCCGGGCAAAGGCCGAGGCGCTGACGGGCGAGGGTGCTCGCATGCAGATTATCAACGATCTCGGCAAGCAGTTCGCCGATGCCTTGCGTGAAGGTCAGATTGCCATCGTTCCGAAGATTGCATTGGGTGCGGACGGCGGCAACGCGCTTTCCACGCTGGCGCAACTGGCCAACGCCTTTATGGCCGAGAAGCTTGATTCGGGTGCACCTGTACTCGCTGCTCCAGCGGCCACAAGTGGTGACACGAATCGTGTGTAACGAGGATTAGGGAGGAGGTATTCGCAGGGACGTGGTTCGCAAGGGCGTGACTCACAGGGAGGTGAGTCACAAGGAAGTGACGCCGCGCCCTTCGGGGCGCGGTTTTCTATTTCTGCGAAAGTGCACTGGCGACGGCGGGACTCAAGCCGCGCATGAATGCTTCGACATTGTCCGTGTAATCGGATGCGGTACCGAGTTGTTCATTGATCTGTTCGTGAGTCAGGTCTTCCGGCAGCACCTTTGCCTGCGAACCGAATGCTCCGGACTTCGCCACGAAGTTTTGAGCTTGCGGACAGGAGTCCTGGCGGCGCGTCGAGCACACCGCCAGGAACGGCACGATGCGCCCATGCAACTGCTGTAACGGCGAGACGGCGACCCAGCCCGACGGATCGCTGCCGAACGCGCGGCTGTAAAGCGGCAGATGACGACCCTGCATGGTCTGCACGACATCCAGTGCTGCACTATCCAGCGAGACCGTGCCAAGCCATGGCGCCGCGCCATTCTGTTGCGCAATAGCGGTGTCGGCGGTGATCAGCGAGACCAGATGCGCGCCCGCCGAATGACCCATCACAATGAATTGCGACGGATCGCCTCCCCACTCCCTGGCGTGCTGTTGCGCGTAAGCCAGTGCGCGCGCCACATCGTTTGCCTGCGTCAGCGGCGAGGCGTCCGGCAGCATGCGGTAGTCGACGGAGATGAAGATAAATCCGCGTGGCACCCAGCGTGCAGCCTTATTCTCTACGACACCGCGCGCCGATTTGTCGCCAAACGCCCACGCGCCGCCATGCACCATGAAGATCACCGGCGCGTGAGCAGCTTCAGCCGGTGCATAAACATCGAAGCGCTGGCGCGGATCGGAGCCATAGCTGACGTTGTCGATGACACGCGTTCCGGACGGTATCGCCGGTTGAAGCGATACCAGGCGGCGTGCAAACAACGTCGGCTGTTGCGGTGCCGTTTGCGCACTGACGCCTAGCGAACCAAGCACAGCCAGCATGCTGCAAGCAAAGACGGTAAGGCCAACGCGTTTCATCAGAGTCTCCCGAGCGCCCGTTTCACCGCGCCGCGAAAGCCGGCGGCAGCGCGCAAATCCATCATCGCATCATTGGCCGCAAGACACCGATTGACCGCTGGCATTGGTGCACGAACCGGAGTGCGTGAAGCCCTGGCCTTTGGTGTAAGTGGTTTGACCATCATAGGTAACACCCGTGGCGGCATTGGTGGCTGTCGTATCGTGCGTAGTCACGCCATTGGCTGTTGTGGTGCTGGCGTCGTACGTACCGCGAGGGCCGCCGGCGTTGGTTTGCGAGCTGCCGGAGACAGCGCCGCTGGAACTGCGCGAATAGGCACCGCTGCTGCTGTAGCTGCCGCCGGCCGCCGTCGTTCCGCTGAAATGGTGGCTGCTGGATGCCGCGCCGTCCGGGTTGCTCGTAAAGCTGTTGTGGCCGTTGTAGCTGGCGCCGTTGGTGCCCTGGTAATAGTGGGCGCCTTGATGCGTGATAGTTCCGTTGTTGTTGCGGGTATATCCGCCGCCTGCGTATCTGCCCCACGCACCGGAACCGGCGGTGCCGTGGAAATGTGTCTGGGCGCTGGCCGGATTTACGGCGGCGACAGCGGTCAGGCAGATCAGGGCAAGCGACGCACTGCGCAAAGTCGATGACATGAACATGAGGCGCTCCTACTGAGTGGAAGAGGGGTCCAAAGACGGACCGCAACGTTGGCCGTTGCGTCAAACGCATCTTCCACGCCGGTTCGCGCCAAGGTGTTTCCATATCCGCTCAAATGTGAGCCTTTGTTGCCGGAACGGGATCCGGAAACATTTGCTTACACATGCGAAAAAACAGTGCTTGTCCGGCACCGGCCGGCCGGGAGATAGTCAGGCCATGGAAACGACCCATATCCTTGTCGTCGACGACGACCTGCGCCTGCGCGACCTGATCGAGCGCTACCTCACCCAGCAGGGTTTTCACGTCTATGGCGCGCCTCACGCGGCCGCCATGCGGCGTGAGCTGGCCGCGCATCACGTCGATCTCATCGTGCTCGATCTGATGCTGCCCGATGCCGACGGATTGCAGCTGTGCCGCGAGCTTCGCGCCGAAGGCGTGGATACGCCGATCATCATGCTCACCGCGAAAGGCGACGATGTCGATCGCATCGTCGGCCTGGAAATCGGCGCGGACGATTACCTGGGCAAGCCATGCAATCCGCGCGAACTGGTCGCGCGCATCCGCGCTGTGCTGCGCCGCCGGCCACGCGCGCCGGTCGGTGCGCCGCAACTCGAACAGGCGCCGGTCACGTTCGGTCGCTTCACCTTCGATTTCGCCACGCGTCAGCTGCTCGATGACAACACGCCGATCAAACTCACCAGCGGAGAATTCGCCGTACTCGCCGCGTTGATCACGCATCCGTTCGAAACGTTGAGCCGCGAGCGCTTGATCGCTATCGCGCGCGGCCGCGATCACGAAGCCTTCGATCGCAGTATCGATGTGATGGTGTCACGGCTGCGGCGCTACATCGAAGACGATCCGCGCCAACCGCGCTGGCTGCAAACAGTGTGGGGCGAAGGTTATGTGTTCGTGCTGCATGGGGGTACGGCATGAAGCGCGCACCGTCGACCTTCTCGCTGATCCTTGGCTTGCTCGTGCTGGCGCTTCTGCTTGCGTTGACGCTCGCCTCCATTCTGTCGACGCGTGTCTCGCTGCGGGCCGGCAGCGATACGTATGGGCATCTCGTCGTTGCCGCAGCACTGACGGCCGACGAGCTATCCGTGCACAAAGATGCCGAATCGATGCAGACGCTGGACCAATTGAGCGGCGCCGGTCTGCGCTTCTCTACCACGCCGCCACCCAAGCCGACCATTCGCCTCTCGCCGTTGCTGATGGATATCGGTTACACCGCGGGCAATATTCTTGGCGATCCCTCGCGCGTTGTCGTCACGCAGGACCCCAATCCGCAGATCTGGATACGCAGCGCGCACGATCCGCAGACGTGGATCGTCATGCGCGCATTGAGCTATCGCCGTCAGGTTATCGCTTCCAGCATCCTGGTGATGCTGCTTGCCGGTTTGATTGCGCTGGCGATTGCCTCCTACGCAGCGCGGCTGCTGACACGTCCGCTTGAACGCCTTGCCTCGCACGCGCAAGCGCTTCTTGCGGGAGAGCCGGTCTTGCAGACGCAGTTGACCGGCAGTCCGCTGGAAGTGCGCGAACTTGCGGTAGCGATTGGTCAGGCCGGCGAGCGCTTGCGTCACGCATCGCGCGAGCGCGAACTGATGCTTGCAGGCATCTCGCACGATTTGCGCACGCCGCTGGCGCGTCTGCGCTTGGCACTGGAATTGGGCGATGCGAACGATCCGCAGCGGCGCGAAGCCATGGTTGCGGATCTCGAAGAGCTCGACAACGCACTCGAACAGTGTCTTGCCTTCGTGCGCGATGGCCGCGACGAACCGCGCCGTGATATCGACATCGTTACCTTGATCGGACAGCTGCTCGCATTGCGCACGAATCCGGACGACTGGCAATGGCGCGGACCGCCGGTATTGACCGCGACCGTGCGGCCAAGCCTTCTCCGCCGCGCCATCGGCAACCTGATGGACAACGCGGAACGTTACGGTGCTGCACCGTTCGAAGTCGTCGTGAGCACGGATCACGCATCGTGGTCGATGAGTGTGATCGACCATGGTCCCGGCGTATCGGCGGAACTGCAGCAAAGACTGGGACGTCCGTTTGAACGCGGCGATCAGGCACGCGGCGGCGTCGGTTCGGGGCTCGGCTTGAGCATCGTCGCGCGCGCGGCGGAACTGCATGGCGGTGCATTGACCTGGCAAAACGGAACGCCGGACGGTTTCGTCGCGACCATCCGGATTCCTGTATCGCCCTAGAGTCGCCCTTTAGACGCCGGTCTCCTCAAAAACACGACGCGCGATGGTCAACGCCGTACTCGCCGTAGGCCAGCCCGAGTAAAAGGCGAGGTGGGTGATCACCTCGATCAATTCATCCCGCGTGATGCCGTTCTCGAGTGCCTTCTTCAGATGGAACGGCAGCTCGTTGACGCGATAGAGCGAGATCAGGCTGGCAACGGTAATCAGACTGCGATCGCGCGGTGATAGCCCCGGCCTTTGCCATACATCACCGAACAGAACGTTGTCGGTGATGTCGGCCAGGGCGGGCGCTACATCGCCAAATGCCTTGTGCGCCGTAGAGGGTTTGTCGGTCATGACGTCGGCTCCGTGGCTTAGCGGTCGACCAGCTGCTGCATGCGTTCCGTATAGCGTTCGCCTTGCACCGTCACGGCGGAGAGCACATCGTTGATATCGTGCAGATCGCTTGCCGTCAGTTCGATATTCGCTGCGCCGAGGTTTTCCTCCAGTCGCGACAGCTTCGTGGTTCCCGGAATCGGCACGATCCACGGCTTCTGTGCAAGCAGCCACGCCAGCGCGATTTGTGCGCGCGTCACATGCTTCTGCTCGGCGATGCGGCCGATGACGTCGACCAGCGATTGATTGGCCTTCATCGCATCCGCAGCGAAACGCGGCGCGTTGTGGCGGAAGTCGTCATGCCCGAATTTCGTATCGGCGTTGATAGCGCCCGTGAGGAAGCCGCGGCCCAGCGGGCTGAAGGGAACGAAGCCAATGCCGAGTTCTTCGAGCGTCGGCAGTATTTCTTCCTCGGGCTCGCGCCACCACAGCGAATATTCGCTCTGCAGCGCCGTGACCGGTTGAACCGCATGCGCGCGCCGAATCGTGCGCACGCCGGCTTCGGACAAGCCGAAATATTTGACCTTGCCTTCCTTGATCAGATCCTTGACGGCACCGGCCACGTCTTCAATCGGTACGTTCGGATCGACGCGGTGTTGATACAACAGGTCGATGTGATCCGTCTTCAGGCGCTTGAGTGCTGCGTCCGTCACTTCACGAATGTGCGCCGGGCTGCTGTCCAGCCCCGCTTGTTTGCCGGCTTCGAGTTTGAAGCCGAACTTCGTGGCGATCACCAGATCTTTGCGGAACGGTGCGAGTGCTTCGCCAAGAAGCTCTTCGTTCGTGTATGGGCCATAGACCTCGGCGGTGTCGAAGAACGTGACGCCGCTGTCTATCGCGGCATGAAGCAGCGAGATCGCTTCCTTCTTCTCCGTGGCGGGGCCGTACGCAAAGCTCAAGCCCATGCAGCCCAAACCGATGGCCGATACTTCCAGTCCGCTCTTTCCAAGTTTGCGCATCTTCATGAGGTTCGCCTTCACAATGATTTGAACAGGGATACGGTGGCTGCCTTCGCGAGGCACCCGATGTCCCACGGGGAATGCACACCTTAGCGCTATGGAAGCTGTGAATTAAGTAGGATAAAGCGCATGAACCTATGACTAGGATTCATGAATGCAGGTCGGGATGGACCGAGAAAACCTTCAGCCGCGATATTTCAGTGCTTCGACCAGCACATTCAGCGCAGGCGAATTCTGCCGGCGATTCGGATAGTAGAGATGATAGCCAGGGAAGCTGGGACACCAGGCTTCGAGCACTCTCTTGAGGCGCCCTTTCGCGACATGCGTCTGCACGACGTCTTCCGGTATCCACGCCAGCCCCATGCCGGCCAACACGGCCTTTTCAATTTGCGAGTTGTTGCCTAGAACCAGTTGCCCATCCACGCGCACTTTCAGCTCGCGTCCCTGTCGCTCGAATTCCCAGGCATGAAGACCGCCATGGGTCGGTAAACGCAGATTGATGCAATTGTGCACCATCAAATCCTGCGGCTTTTTCGGAACTGGATGCTTGGCGAAATAAGCAGGCGATCCGACGACGGCCATGCGCGCATCCGGCCCGATGCGCACCGCAATCATGTCCTTCGCCACCTGTTCGCCCAGACGAATACCGGCGTCATAGCGTTGCGCAACGATATCGATCAAGCCGTAATCGATGACGACTTCCACCTTGATGTCCGGATACGCAGGAAGAAGTTTCTCCAGTGCGGGCCGCAGAATGGTGTCGGCCGCATGTTCGGCAGTCGTAATGCGAATCGTGCCGGCCGGCTTTTCGCGCAATTCACCCAGGGCAGTCAGTTCGGCTTCGATCTCCTCTAGACGCGGGCCGACACTGCGCAGCAGACGTTCACCCGCCTCGGTAGGCGAAACGCTTCGCGTCGTGCGCGTCAGCAATCGCACGCCAAGGCGGCTTTCAAGTTTTCGAATCGTATGACTTAGCGCCGACTGAGATATGCCGAGTTTCGCTGACGCACGCGTAAAGCTGCGCTCGCGCGCCACCGACAGAAACGCGATCAGGTCATAGAGATCTTTGCGCATGGTGCGTGATTGGCGTCATGAGGCGATCATTATGTGGTGATCAATCACTATCCGTGTTCGCATCCATATGCATATGCATATCCATCCCCGCCCACACCTCGCTGGGATTTTTCGAGTTGGGATAGACATGCGTCATCCAGCCGAACACGACAGGAAGCCACAGGCCACCCGCTGCTTTGCAGGCCTCTTCGGTATGTATGCTGCCTTGTGGGCCGAATTTAGCTTGGGGACCATATTGTTCCGAGATAGGCAGGCTGCGTGGACCGCCGCAGAAATCCACATGCCGGTGCCAGGTTGCGATGCTTAGTGGCGCTACGGCGTTCAACTGTTCGGGTGTGGCGTTCTGCGGTGCTGTGTACATCACGCCAACCGCTTGCATGCCTTCGGGTGTGCGTTTGTAAAGAATCGATCCGGGCTGATCGTAGTTGACGTGTTCCCGTTCCTGCCGGCCGTAGCGGTAGTTGCTGTAATGCACTTCCTCGCCCATCTTTCCGCTTGGGTGAAACGGTTTGTATCCATCTTTGAGAGCAGTATCGACGTCGGCGTAGCGCACGAGTACGCGCTTGGCGGCCGCAACAATGTCACCGGCGCGCTGTTCATCGCCTGCTTGAGCCGTACCCTTCAACGACATCTGCATGTGATTGCCCATCTTCATCGATGGCACCTGCGTGTCGTCGGTCTTGGCGCCGTAGTTGTGGAGCAGCGATTCCCAAATCGGGAACTGTTGCGCCATCGCCGGGGTGAGGGAAACGAGCAAAAGGAAGCCGAGCGTGGCGGCGATACGTTTCGTCATGAAATCACCCGGTGTGCTGAATTCAAAACAGGGGACATCATCCAACGAGAGAGCTGTTGTTGCGGGCATGCTCTCATGACCGCTGATTTATTTCAGCGGATGTCCGGTACAAATCGGCAAGAACGCCAGATCACGCAACACGCTTAAGCGTTGCTCGGCAACTCCGCCTTCGCACGCAGCCTATGCGCCGCTTGCTTCGCGCGATTGCCGCACATGGACATGCTGCACCACCGGCGCGCATGCCCGCGTGTGTGATCGGCGAACAACAAGGTGCAGACTGGCCCTTCGCAAGCTTTCACGTATGAAAAATCTTCCCGGCAAACCAGATCGGCCAACGATTCGGCGATCGGAATCAGCAAGGTTTCGGGCGACGCCCAGCGGCGCGATTTCAGCAAGCGAAAACCCGAAGTCTCTTCATTCTCCTGAGCGACAATTTCGTTGAACGCTCCATCGCGCCGGAGCAGTTCGTTGAGTGGCTCCAGCTCGGCTAGATCGGGCGCTTTCAGCGAATGCCCTTTGTGGGACCGCACGAAGGTCCGAAACCACTCGCGCAAGCTGCGCGCCTGAGCCGCCAGGCGATCGATTTCCCCCGGAATCGCCCGTGCCCGGATCGAATCCAGAACGTCGTCCGGCACCAGCTTGGCCTGGCGCAGCCAGCCCAGCAGCCCCTCGCCGTCCTCAAGCCAGTCGACAGGGGTATCCACCGGCGTCGCTATGGAATTCAAGAAATCCAGGCCAACGGAGTCGGCAATGAAAAGGGCGGGCATCGGCTGCGGCATGGGGTTTCTCCTTGGGCTGAAGGTAACCGCCTCAAATGGTCTTGACAAGTTATTTTTGATGAGAGTAACCTCCAAATCGAAGTTGAGGCGGTTACTGCGGTTTCAAGTCCCGATCGCCTCGGACCGCTGGCTTTTCATCCAATGGGAGAGGCGATATGGGCAAAAAATCCGCTACCGTCGTGTTGGCTCACGGGGCATGGGCCGACACATCGAGCTGGGGCAAGGTCGTAGTTCTGCTCCAGTCAGATGGCATCAATGCAGTTACATTCCGGCTGCCGCTAACGTCGCTGGCCGACGATGTGACGGCCCTGGACAAGGTGCTCGCGCTGGTCGACGGTCCGGTCGTGCTGGTGGGTCACGCTTACGCTGGCGCGGTGATTGCCGCCACGCACAGCGCCAAGGTTCGGGCGCTGGTCTATATCGCGGGCTTGGCGCCGGATCAGGGCGAGACCGTGGCCGACGTGTTCAACCGCTACGAACACGACGAGAAGGCACCCAAGCTCGCGCCCGGCGATGACGGCCTGATGTGGCTCGCACCGGAAGCGTTCGGCATCGCATTTGCGCAGCACGCGTCGCCGGAAGAGCAGAAAGCACTCGCGGCGAAACAGCTGCCCATTTCACCCGCGGCGATCACCGTTCCGGTGGAGCGTCCGCTCTGGAAAGACGTGCCTGCCTGGTACCTGCTGGCGCAGCACGATCACATGATTCCGGAGAAGACGCAGCGCTTCATGGCTGAGCGCATGAACGCGCATATCAGCGCCTATCCGGTCGATCACCTTCCCAGCGTCACCGCGCCCGAACTTGTCGCGACCGTGATCGTCGACGCAGTGCGGTTCGTCGACGGCTGACCGGAATCACCTCATCTGACTATTCCACATTACGTAAACGCATCATTTCCTGGAGAAATCATCATGTCCGCTATTCATTACCGCACTGCCAACGTCGACGGCCTGAACGTCTACTATCGTGAAGCAGGTTCGGCCGGCAAACCGAAATTGCTGCTGCTGCATGGCTATCCCAGCTCGGGTCACATGTTCCGCGATCTCATTCCGCTGCTGAGCGATCGCTTCCACATCATCGCGCCCGATCTGCCGGGATTCGGTCAATCGGACATGCCGTCGCGCGATAAATTCAGCTACACGTTCGACAACATTGCCAATGTCATCGATCGCTTCACGGAAGTGGTGGGGTTCGATCGCTTCGCGGTCTACGTTTTCGATTACGGCGCACCGACTGGGTTCCGCCTTGCAGTAAAACATCCGGAACGCATCACCGCGATCATTTCCCAAAACGGAAATGCGTACGAAGAAGGATTGAGTGAAGGATGGAATCCCATTCAGACGTATTGGAAAAATCCGACGGCAGAAAACCGCGCGGCATTGCGCGATTTCCTCGCGCCAGAAGCGACGCGTTGGCAGTACACGCACAGCGTGCCTGACGAATCGCTGATTTCGCCGGACGGCATCGCACTGGACAACTACTACCTTGCCCGCAAAGGCGCCGACGAAATTCAATTGGATCTGCTGCTGGACTATAAGAGCAACGTCGCGCTGTACCCGACTTTCCAGGCGTATTTCCGCAAGCACCATCCGCGTTTCCTCGCGGTGTGGGGAAAGAACGATCCGTTCTTCCTGCCGCCAGGTGCCGAAGCGTTCAAGCGCGATATTCCGGATGCGCAAATTCGCTTCTTTGACACCGGTCACTTCGCATTGGAAACACACGCGAAAGAAATCGCCGAAACCATCCGCGCGTTTCTTGCTGCCTAAGATCGTTGTCACAACACGCATCGGGAGAGTGTCATGTCACAGTCAACGGCCATCGTTACGGGCGCAAGTCAGGGCATCGGCCGCGCCACCGCGATTCGTCTATCGAAGGATTTCAAAGCGGTTGTGCTCGTTGCGAGGAATCGGGAGCACTTGCTGGAGACGGCTGCCGCGGTCGAAGCCAACGGAGCGAAAGCGCTGATTCTCGATCTGGATCTGGCGGACAAAGCGGCAGCGAAGATGGTCGTCGAAAAAACCCTGGTAGCGTTTGGTCGTATCGATGCGTTGTTGAATATTGCGGGTGCCGTCCCGCAGATCGATCTGTTCGACATGACCGACGAACAATGGGACGGTGGTATGGCGCTAAAGCTGCACGGCGCCAGACGCCTGACCATTGAAGCATGGCCGGCGCTGAAGGAGGCGAAAGGGTCGGTTGTCATGATGTCCGGCAATTCCGCCATCTTCCCGAAAGCGCCGTATGCGGCAGTCGGAACGATCAATGCCGCGATCGCAGCGCTGGCAAAAGCCTTTTCCGATCGCGGCATCACCGACGGCGTGCAGGTGAATAGCGTGTTGCCGGGGCCGGTCATGACAGGGCGCCGTCGTTCATATCTTCAACACTGGGCGCCCCTGCACAACATGACGCCTGAAGAAGCAATGGAACACTTCCCACAAGAAGCAGGTATTGCGCGCTACGGCGAACCGGAAGAAATCGCGGAACTCATGGCGTTTCTCGTATCGCCCGGCGCGCGTTGGATGACGGGCGCCATGCTTCGCATGGATGGCGGCGAAGTCAAATCGGTTTGATCGCCGTCGGCCGGGCAATCTTAAGAGCGTCATTGCTCGGCGCGTGTCTTTCATGAGTCGTCAAAAGGCAATCCGCCGTCGGCACGCCTTCCGTGATTCCCACTTGACCTTGGATAGTCACAATTCTCCTAAGATTTGAACGCCAGGCCGGCAGTGACACGCAGCCCTCATCCGCGGACGCTGATGTAGTATGCAAATGAGCCGGGGTGTGGGCGTGTGTACTGCGTGGCCATGGTTCGTACCGGCACCGGAACAGGATGGTAAGGGGGCCTCGCACAAGTGAGGCAGTGAGCGGGGGAACGGTTTTGGTGAAGCGCGCTTTGGCGTGGTTCGCGAAAGTACCGGTCGGGGATCCGGTCGATCGCAGCAACGCATTTTTCATGCAGTTCTTTTTTGCGTTCTACGGTTGCATGCAGCCGTTGAATAAGCTCTACATTCTCGCGCACGCAAATTTGCATCTGCTGATGTACTCCCACAGTCACGAGCTGCGTGGGACAAGCATCCCATTCTTCGTCGACCTTGCGACGGACGCGGCCATGTCCGCGTCGGCGTGGATTGGTTTCTATCTCATTCGCCGCGGGCTGTTCAAACAAGCTGTCAAGCAATTCCTGACCGTCGTCATCGTTTCGGCGGTGCTGTACTTCGGGGTGACGGGCGTTGTCGACACGAGAAACGACTCGATTTTCTTCGTGGCGATGATCATCGCCGGGCTAATGCTAGGGCGGCGCGCACTGTGGTACGTATACGGCGGCACACTGCTCGCCTATTTCACGGGCATGACGGTGGAGACGCTCTTTCCGCCACCGTTGCCGCAGTTTCTGGTTGGCCTGTATGCGGGGCTTCCGGGAACCATGTTTACCTATGCCGCAGTCGCCTTTGTGCTGGATCGCAGCGTGCAATCGCTGCGCAAGAGCTACGATCAGGTCAACAGCCAACACAAGCAGCTGCAACGCGAGATCGCCGAGCGCGAGCTGGTCCAGGAGCAGCTGTTGCATGCGCAGAAGATGGACGCGGTGGGTAGGCTCGCTAGCGGCATCGCGCACGATATTCACAATGTATTGGGTGTGATTCTCGGTTTCGCGCGTACGCGTCAACGGCTGGAAGAGCCCAACGATGATATCGAGCCCGTCGCGCAAGAGCTGGCCGATGCGCTCGAAGGCACCGAGCTTGCCGCTCGCCGGGGCGCCGCCGTGTGCCGGAAGCTGCTCAACTTCAGCCGGCGTAGCGTAACCATGACGGAGACGTTCGACGTTGCCGAAACGCTGCGCGAATTGCTGCCGCTACTACGGCAGTTGCTGCCGCCGAATGTTCACCTGGACGTCAACGCATCGGATCTCTTGTTACCTATCCATTTCGATCGGAACCAGTTCGAGCTTGCGCTTCTCAATCTGGTGACCAATGCACGCGATGCCATGCCAGACGGTGGTTTCTGTGTCGTTAGCGCTGCGAAATATGGCGAAAACCAGGTGGAAATAACGATACGGGACAGCGGTATCGGTATGTCCGATGAAACAGTCCGACGCGTTTTCGAACCGTTCTTCACGACCAAACCAATCGGCGTCGGTACAGGACTCGGATTGAGCGTGGTGTATGACCTGATCAGTCGCGCCGGTGGCACCATTGCGATCGAGAGCACGCCCGGTTTGGGTACCTGCGTGCGGATACATTTGCCCAAGTCCGAGGCGGTCGCGGAAGACGCGCTGCAGCCAAGTGCGCAATCGGTGCGTGTGTGGTTGATCGACGACGACGACGATCTGCGCATGTTGTTGAGGGCTGCGCTGGAGCAGGGAGGCTGCGTCGTGGAGGAAGCGGCCAATGGTGCGCAGGCGATGCGGCAGCTCACTGAATCGAAGTTGGCTCCTGCGGTACTGATCTGCGATCACCGCATGCCCGACATGGATGGCTCGACGTTGCTCGCCCATATCCGCGAGCGTTATCCATCAGTGCCGGCGATTCTGATTTCTTCGTACATAGAAGGCGACAACTCTTCCGGCCAGACCGGCCATGCGCTCAACGAGCGATTGCCCAAGCCCTTTGCGCCGGAAACTCTGTTGGCACATGTGCATCACGTGGCGCGGCGTAATGCATTGCAAGGTAAATCGGCCGACCTTCAGTGAGAAACCAGCACGTAGCCCTGACCCGGTACCGCGTTCAACGGGAAGGGCATACCCAACACGCGCATCACTTTCTTGCGAATGCGATGTACCAGGGTATCCAGTCGATGCGGGTCGTAGTTGTGCACGTTCGAGGTGACGGCTTGAATCAGCGCCTCGCGTGAGACGACGCGATTGGGTGCCTCGATCAACGGGGCGAGCAGGCGGCTTTCGAGCTGGCTCAGCGCGACGGGTTGACCGGTCGGCGATAGCAGGCACCAGCCGTCGGCGCCCAAGCGCCAGCTGTGATCGTTTTGCGAGGGCGAAGAAAGCTGCAGGCGCCGGGCGAGGCTATAGAGCGTGGCAGCCAGCACATCGATGTCCACTGGCTTGGAGAGATAGGCGTCGGCGCCTTCCGATAGTCCACGCACCTGATGATGCCTTTCTGCGCGTGCGGTAAGCATCACGATACCGATGCCTGCAATACCTGCCCGTAGATTACGTGCGACCTCGAAACCGTCGAGGTCGGGCAGACCGAGGTCCAGCACGACGATGTCGGGAACCTGCTGCCGAAGCTTGGCCTCCAATTCCGATGCGCGGCCAATGGCTTCCACCCGGAAACCAAATTGCTGCAAATGGGGAACGAGGACACGATCGCGCAGCAGATCATCGTCTTCGAGAATCAGCACTTTCAGAGGTGATTGCGAACTCACATTCGTATCGGATCAAGTCCGTTCGTCTTAAAGGCGGCCCATCACTTGGTCTTCACGGATGGCAACGGGTTCGATCATAGGGCAGCGAATTGGGAGCCGCCAGTCGATAGCGAAAAGCAAAGAAGCCGGGCATCGCTGCCCGGCTTCCTTAGGTTCTTGCGATGGTTGTCTTAATGGCTGGCCAGTGCCGGTGGTTTTGCGGCGCCACCGTTGGCAGACCCCTGTAGCCAGTTGCCCTGGATCTGCGTGCCGGCCGGTACGACGAATGGCGTACCGTCGGATGCGGCCACACGCAGCGCCTGGAAGCCGCCGCTACCGTTGCTTTGCCAGTCGTAGACATCGCCAGCGGTACCCACCCACAAGAGGTCGGCCAAGCCGTCGCCGTCATAGTCGGCAATGCTCGCCAGCGTATAGCCGGCCGTATAGCTGAAGGTCTTCTGCGATGTAACGTTGAAGCCATTCATCATCCAGATTTGCACCTGATGGGTAGACGTATTGACCCACACCAGATCGGTCACGCCAGTACCGGTGAAGTCGCCCGCGCCAGACAAGGTATAGCCTTGCGGACGGCTGGCATTGAGCACGTGCATGACGTAACTGCCCTGCTGGTTGTTGATCCAGCCGTAGACGCTGGTGTCAGTGGGACTCGTCCACACCAGATCGCCGTAACCATCGCCATTGAGATCGGCCAAGGTGGGCACATAACCGCTCGGCACCGAGGTCGGAGCCGTTGTCGATGCCAGCGTTGCGCCCAGGGTGCTCAGATCCGTACCCAATTTCCACCAGCCGTATTGCGACGTGCTCGCGTTGAACCACAGCAATTGTGGCGCGCCGCTGTTGTCGATCACTTCCGAGCCCATTAGCTTCCAGCCTGCGGAATACGAGGGTCCAACCTCATAAGGGTAGTAACCGCCGGCGTCGTCGGATATCCACACATACAACTTGTTGTCCGGGCCAGTCCAAGCCAGGTGCGCCGAGGTCAGGCCAAAGCTATCGAGGACGGGGAAGAAGTCGGCAACGGCACCAATGGTGTACCCCGCACCTACCGACAGCGTGCTCTGAACCCTGACGACGCTGCCTTTCATGGCCAGCGAAGTGAATGTGCCTTTGACCGGATCGACAAGGGCGATATCGCTGAAACCGTCGTTGCTGAAGAAGTCGTTGATACTGCCATCCGACGCCGTAAGGAAATCGTACGGTGCCACATACGGCGTGGTGCGATGGAACGGCTGCTCGAACTTCGTCACCGCATTCACGAGATTCGTCACGTTGACCGAGCCAAGGCCGGTGGCCATGTTGTAGCCGACGCTGGCGGACCAGGCTGGTACCGTCGTCGTCTGATTCTCGCCGGCTGTGGCATAGATCACGCCGAACGACTCATCCCCGTCAATGCTGTTCGAGCCGAGGTAGCAATTGGGCGTACCCGAAAAACATGGCTCGTCAATGTTGCCTACGGTAACGTTGTTGAATACGCAATCGCCGCCGATGCTTGCACCGTTGGACGAATTACAGCTTGTCAGCATGGCGGTGTTAGGCGAAGCATTCGTGCCGTATTGCTTGATGGCAAGGTTGTACAACGCCGGGAGGATATTGCCGCTGGTGCCACCCGAAGCCTGATTGATCAACGCCTGCACACCCGCCATGGACGGAGCGGCGAACGACGTGCCACCGGCCGAGTTGTAGAACACGTCATCGGAGTTCGTGTAGTCGCACGTCGTGCCTTGTTCGGTCGTGTCGGACATGCAGTAGACCAGCGCATGGCCATACAGACCGTTCGCCGCGAACAGCGAGATGTCCGGCAACGTACGCGACGCAAAGTTGGTCTGTCCATACACACCTTCCTGCCATTCCGGCTGCGGGAAAACGCCGCTGGCACCGCCGCCGCCGCCGGCGACATCCAGATAGTCGCTGCCTGGACCGGTTGCGTCGTTGCACGCCGTGATGCCACTGGTGTAGCCCATCAACTTATCGAGCTGGCTGCTGGCGCAAGAGTCGTTCCATGTCTGTTCCGGTATGTAGCTGATTGCCGATGCGTCGAGCGCGAGATTGGACGACAACCAGTACTGGCCGTTGCTGCCGAAATCGTTGAAATCCGTACCACCTACCGCAACGTCATACGGCGACGAGGCCAGAATGTTGACCTGTGCACCACCGGATGCCGCAAACAGCGCATCTTGATCGCAAGCGGCAGAGCCAGCATCACCGGTCGACACGAAGACCGTGGTGCCTTCCGCTTCCGCATCCGACCACAGAATGGATGCAAAGGTATCGCCACCCGACGCACCCTCGCATTCGCCGTAACTGAGGCTCCAGATAGCTCCCGGCGACGAACTGGTTAGGTAGTCGGCAGCGAGCAAGGCGCCAAACGTGGCGGTGTTGTCCGCGCACGATGCCACCACAATGTTCGCGTCGGGAGCGGCTGCGCCGGCCCACTCGGCATCCAGTGCCGCTTCGCTCTCATCGCCGTTGACACCCGGATCGGCACAGCCGCCGGGATGCTCGAGGGTCACCGTACCCTTGGCGTTCGCGGGAAGAAATGCGTTGCGGAATGTCGCGACGTCGGCAAGGTTAATGTCGGTACGTTCAAGCACCACAATGGTCTGGCCTGCGCCACGCGTACCCTGACTCCACAAGGGATTGACGTTGTAGATGGTGTTGAAGTCAGCCGGCACCACATCGTAGGTGGTCTGCGTTTCCTTCGTGCCGCCCGGTACCGTGAATTGCGGTGTCGGTTGGTGGGTGCCTGTCGCAGTGGCCTTGGCTACGGTCTTCCACTGACCACTTGCCTTGTCCTTGTTTACAACGCCCACATCGATGTGTTGCGGTTTGGGAAAGAAGTTGTGCAGACGGACGCCTTGAACGACGGGAGCCAACGCCGCCGGAACCTGCACGGGGCTAGCGTTGGCGAAATGCTGCTCACCATTGATTTGATAACTGTGCATTGACGCGTTGAACGCGCCATTCAACGCGGCCGCATCGCCCGAAAAATGAACAACGAGCCCATCCAAACTGACGCTTTTCACCTGCAGTCCATGCGATTGCAGCCACTTCGATACCTGAGTGACATCGGATTGCTCCGGGCCGTACATCGTGCCGATCTGCGACGCTGTCAGCCAATGATGGAAGTACGGTGAACTTGGATTGCTCTGCTCGCTGAGCAATTGATCGAAGGCCTGCTGCTTCGCCGGACTGCGCTTGAGAACAAGCTTAAGGTCCGCGAATGCTTGCGTGCCGGGAAGCGCGCCTTTGTCGTAGGCGGCGACTGCATAAGATGAGCGCGTGTTGGTGAGTGTTGTTTTTTGATTGTCATCGACGGAATGGGTGATTCTCGCCTTGTCTTGCGGAACGGCTGGTAAGTAACCCGGGCCCTGTGTCGTGGTGTTGGCGCTTGCTGCGATTGGAACCGCAATGCCCAGGGCCAAACCCGCGACCGCGAACCACGGCTGATATTTTTGAGTCAGCATGTAAATTCCCCGCGTTCTAGAAAGTTCGCCACGCGCCTAACGAACAGCACCCGAGACCCTTACCCAGGGGTTCGCTCTCTCGTGGCATGCATAGCCGCCCTCTCCGACAGCTCGCTCACGAATATAGGTGTGAGTACTGAAATTCGCACGCAACAGAAATCTCCTCGTCTCGCGTCCGAATCACCCGTGCTCACGCGATCTCTCCGCTTACGCCTTCCAAACGCTCCATTAGATGGCTTAGATGCAACGCAAATGCAGCAATACGCGCGCGTCTAGCGCGTTTTTTTCATATGCGGCGTTGGTGCCGGGGCGCGCTTCGGCGTCATGCTGGCGCCTCAGGGAGGGTTTTCAGCGCGTGTAATTCAGCGCATTTCCTGTCTTTGCCCAACGCCACTTTCGCCGCGTTGTGCGACGTGCCGAGCCTCAGATTAGCCTGCTTTTAAGGCAATGATTGAGGCGAACGTGCGATCATGGCGTATGACTGCCTTTGCCACACTCCCCTTGAAACCCGAACTGCTGGCCAGTGTCGAAACACTCGGCTACAGCACAATGACGCCCATCCAGGCGCAAAGCCTACCGGCCATGTTGGAAGGGCGCGATGTCATTGCCCAAGCGCAGACGGGCAGCGGTAAAACCGCTGCGTTCGGGCTGAGTCTGCTGCAATCGTTGAACGTGGAAACGATCCGCTTGCAGGCGCTCGTGCTGTGCCCAACGCGCGAATTGGCCGATCAGGTGAGCAAGGCCATCCGCAAACTCGCGGCGAACATCCCCAACGTCAAACTGCTCACCTTGTGCGGCGGCATGCCGTTGGGTCCGCAGCTGGCGTCGCTGTCGCACGATCCACACATCGTGGTCGGTACGCCCGGTCGCGTGCAGGAACATTTGAAGCGCGGAAGCCTGCACGGCGGCGGCATCAAGGTGCTGGTGCTGGACGAGGCCGACCGCATGCTGGACATGGGTTTCAGCGAAGCCATCGATGACATCATCGGGCGCATCGCTAAGCATCATCAGACGCTGTTGTTTTCGGCGACCTATCCGGATGACATCAGGGCAGTGAGCGCACGCGTACAGCGCAACCCGGTCGAAATCACCATCGAAGCGCCGGCCGAAACAAAACCTGCGATCGAGCAGCAGTTCATCGACGTGGATCCGGCCCGCAAACTCGACGCGCTTTCGCAACTGCTTACCGGCGAACGCGGCCAGCACGCGCTGGTGTTCTGCAACATGCGACGCGACGTCGATGCCGTGGCGCAAGAATTGGACAGCCGCGGCTTTTCCGCACTGGCCTTGCATGGCGATATGGAACAACGCGACCGCGATGAAGTGCTGGTGCAATTCGCAAACCGCAGTTGCGCCGTTCTGGTGGCGACCGATGTCGCAGCACGCGGCCTGGACATCACCGCATTGCCGTTGGTGATCAGCTACGACGTCGCCCACGATCCGGAAACGCACACCCATCGCATCGGCCGCACCGGTCGCGCCGGGCAAACCGGTCTGGCGATAACGCTATGCACGCCACGCGAAAAACCCAAGGCGGACAACATCGAACAGATGCTCGGCAGATCACTGTCGTGGCATCCATTGAAACTGATTGCGCCGCGTAGCAAGACATTGAATTTGGCGCCGATGAAAACCCTGGTGATCGACGCCGGACGTCAGGACAAGCTTCGCCCCGGCGACATCCTCGGTGCATTGACCGGCGACGCGGGCCTCAAGGCGGACGACGTCGGCAAAATCGATGTTTTCGCCACGCGCGCGTACGTCGCCATCACTCGATCGGCTGCAAACAAAGCGCTGGAACGTCTACGTGCAGGCAAGATCAAAGGACGCAATTTTCGTGTGCGTCCATTGAGCTGATCTTGCCAGCCGGGCGTTTGGCTTAAGCTTTTAAGCGACGCGACGCGCAATTACCGGCGCGGTCGTTTTTTCTCGACCTTCGGCTTCTCGGGTGCTTGCCCCGAATGCGCGGCATCGCGCTGAAAACGGTTTGTCGATTTGAAATCTTTGGCTTGCTCGACCGCAGAAGTAATCTTCGTGCCGGAATAAACCGAATGAATGGTCGATGCCGACAAGGGTTTTGGAGTGTCGTTCATTCGGGTGTCTACATAGCTAGGCGGTACCGCCCACCATACTCTCAAATTGCCCATCACGCTGGGCGGCCATTCCGGCCTGCTACCCAACCGTTTCAAGCGCCTGCCGTTCTACCCTGCAAGCGATAGTTGGCACCCGCTTTGGGTCGCAAACATGCATCTAATCCAATCACTTCCAACGACGTTTAACACTGACTTCTAAACTGAAGCGTGGACTGCACCATGCAGATTCAGTAGTCGATAGCGTCCGCATGTCGTTCTGAATGCAGCATCAAGGCACCAGCCCCGCACATCTGTGCGGGGCTATGCGTGTATATGGAGCTTATTGCCAGGGCGGTGACGCCGCACCATTAAAGAGTGCGCCAACAACCCACCAGCCGTTGGGATAACTCCAGTAGTCCCCCGATTGGTAAGTGTTCTGGAGTGCCGGGTATTCGGGGGCGTTACCGGTGACGTCATCGGTGGCAATGTTTTGCAAGCCACCCGTGCTCAGGTACATGTAATCGGGGTCGAAGTTGTAAACAGCAGTGTTGTTGACACCGTTACCTGCAATCAGGTAACCGGCGGAGCCGACATGAGTGTCTACGACGTTCGGACCAAAGATCGGGGTCACCTGGATGCCCGTTTGATTACCATTGGTGTCGAAGGAGCGCGACCAGAGCATCCCTTGGCCCTGTGTGCCATACATGCCCGGTATGTACACCCGCACACCGATATTCTGTCCTTGGTAGCCGCCGCCGATTGACATGATCTGGCTATTCGCAGGCAAATAGGACGTCAGGTCGTACGCGTTGAAGCCGGTGCCGTTGCTGCTGCCGTTGCTATCCCACATGTATAGATCGTTCGCTGCACTTGTCCACAGAATGCTGAGTCGATTAGACGAGGTGTAATAGCCGATGCTGATCGGGTAATAGCCGCACGCAACGGGAATGATTTTGGAGCCGATGCGTGTGGCCCCCTGCATCGTCCAGTAGGCGAATTCGCATGCGGAAGGATTGAGCCACAGCAAATCGTCATCGCCATCGCCATTTACATCGCCGGCGCCGATAAGTTGCCATTGACTTGGGTAGGTGCCGATATAAGTGGACGTCCATCCGCCATGTTGATTGTTAGTCCACATGTACAAGTCACGATTGGCGCTTGTGAAGACGAGATCGGCAAAACCATCATTGTTGAAATCACCCACGGCGCCGACGAAGTAACCGGGCGTGATGTTGTAGGTACTCAGCGCATCGCGCGTAACACCGCCGCCATCCAGGTTGCTGGACTCTGTTGCAGTCATGCTCCAAAGGCCGATCTGGCTCAACCAAGGGTTAAACCACAAGATGTCGGACGTGCCATCGCCGTTGAAGTCACCCGGTGTATGCATGCTCCCCGGAATCGGTGTAGTCACCTGTAGCGCAGGCAAGGTACCGAACGATACAAGCGGAGAATTGGAGCTGGAAATGCTCACAGTAGCCAGATTGGCGAACCCATTAACGATTACGCTGCCCCAGCCACTGGTGTAGTCCCATCCGACAACGGCGGAATAACCATCATTATTGCCAGCGGTAATGTCATGAAAGGCGGTGGCGTAACCAAGCTTCGACAATTGCGCAACCTTGTAGATCACCGGCGTCGCAAAACCCAGATTGGTACCGTCGGCCTGCAGCACGTGCGCCCACATGCCCACCGCAAGTGGCGCAGAGAGGCTGGTGCCGCCCCAAGCCTGATTCGGTTGGCCATCCACGGTGATCAGCGCACCGGTGATCGGGCTGCCATCAAACGCAATGTCAGGCACACCACGATAAGTCTGATTGGTAATGCCCGTTACACCTTGCTGCCAGATCGGAATCGGTTCGAAAGTGCTGGGGCTGCCACCGGTGGCGCCGTCGCCTAGGTTGTTGTCATTCCATACGTTTTCGATTTGCCATGTGGTCGCGGGGCTAGTGAGCAAGGAGGTGCCACCGACCGAGGTCACGTAAGGAGAGCTGGCCGGCCACGATGGCGTGTTCGTGCCGTTGTTACATTCATCGGCTCCTGTATCGCCAGCCGACACAAAAAAAGTCTGTCCCTGTGCCACGGCCTGCTTGAAAGAACTGTCACCGGTTGCTGCTTCTCCGTCCGACTGTGCATCGGTTTCGCACTCACCCATCGAATAATCGATCGCCTTCAGCAGGTTATCCGACACCACTTGAGCGATAGCGACTTGCAAGTCGCTGTCATTGTGCGAATTGGCGACGTAGAAGTAATACTGTTTCACGCCGGTGAAAGCGATAATGTTCTGGCTATCCAAATCCCATTCGGAATCATCGCTGTTGCTGCCGCCACCATTGCCAACGGCAGTGTCGCCCCTCAGCGTGACCGTGACACCAGGATCCGCCGTTTGCAGGTCGCTCAACACGTTCGTCATCGGCCCCGTGGAGATAGAGCCCACCGAAACCGACGTCACTGGGGCCATTCCGCTGGCGCCATAAATTACCGGGAAGTCGGAGGGCTGATGTGCAAACCCATCACCTTCTGGCAGGGATTGCGGTGCCATGGCATGTGCGGCGAACGGATCATAAGGACGTGTCATCGCGTGAGAAATGTGCACGTTCTGCAGGCCAAGCACGGCGTGAACGACATCTTGCAAGTTCGCGGGAATCTGCACCGCGCTGCTATTGGCGTACGCGTCGCGTCCATCGTGCGTTTTGACATGCGTGAACGAGGTGCTAAAAGCGGACTGCGCCGTGTCGGCACGACCATCGGCTTCCACCAAGGCATTGCCGGCGGCGATCTTTACATTGCTGAAGCCGGCCTTGGTCAGGTAATCGGCCACGACTTGCGCCTGTTGCTTCGTGGGCGCGTACAACATCTGGAACTGCCCGGAAGTCAGCGGCCGGAAACCGGGTTTGGCGATGTACTGATCGAGCTGTTGCTCGTTGCGCAGCTTCAACGCGACGACCACATGCATGGGCTGCGAAAAATCCAGCGGACCCACCGCCTTGTCGCCATTGCGCAAAGTCACTGCCGGATGCAGTGACACCATCGCGCTACTGACGGTAGTTACAGGATTACTTGCCGCCCTAGCGGAGATGCTTATCGAAGTGCCTAGTAACGCAAGCCCCACGGCTACCATAAGTCTTTCAGTGCGCAAATTGCTCAGCATTTGTATCCCCCTGGATTTAGACCTACTCGAAGTGCATTTCTGTCTTTTAGAAAAGCACTCTGCTCCCTTATTGCTTCAATACTGCCACGCTATCCTTACGGAAAGCCGTCCGAATTTGAGGCCGGATTTAACCGGTCGTTGCAACAGATTGATGAAATCGTACGGCCGGTATTTGAAAGTTTAAGGTTTTTCCAAGCCGCTCGTTAAACTGCCTCGCTACCGCGTTGAGCTTAGCTTGAAAGTACACCGACAGGTCGATGCCTTTGGGGGAAATATTGCCTTAAAATGCACGCTTTGGACGGCTGTTTGTGCGGCGATGGGGTCGGTGACATCCAGCGCGATCGCGCGCAGTCGCCACCAGGCGATGACCAGCCTGCAACACCGCTTCCGAAAGCGCGCGGCCGATACCGCGCGAACTGCCTGTGATGAGCCATCGTTGCGACATGGAACCTCCTTTCGTCTGGATATCTTGGCGATTCGCGCTGCGCTTAAGCCGGATGACACGCGAAACAGGTGAAAGGCTGTGCTTCATCGGTGGTTCGGCCGCCGATGAAACGGCCGAACCATCAGCCACCCGTGGCGGCGTAGTTCTTCGAATCCTTTCAGAGATGATCCGCGTCGATCACAGCCTGCGTGAACGCCTGCGGTGCTTCTTCCGGCAAGTTATGACCGATGCCGCCGGTAATCAGCCGAAACTGATACTTGCCGGTGAATTGCTTAGCATAGGCCTCCGGCTGCGGATGCGGAGCGCCGTTGGCGTCGCCTTCCATAGTGATCGTGGGCACGGAAATCTTCGGAGCTTGGGCCAACCGTTTCTCAATGCTGGCGTATTTCGCCTCGCCATTGGCCAGATCCAACCGCCAGCGATAGTTGTGAATCGTGATGGCGACGTGATCCGGGTTCTCAAACGCCGCCGCGCTGCGTTCGTAAGTGGTGTCGTCGAAGTTCCACTTCGGCGAAGCGAGCTGCCAGATCAACTTGGCGAAGTCGTGGTGGTTTTTCTCGTAACCGACGCGGCCACGCTCGGTGGTGAAGTAATACTGATACCACCACTGATATTCCGCTTTCGGGGGCAACGGATTCTTGCCGGAATCCTGACTGCCAATAAGGTAACCGCTCACGCTCACCAACGCTTTCACGCGCTCCGGCCACAATGCCGCGACTATGTCGGCCGAGCGTGCGCCCCAATCGAATCCACCGAATACCGCGCGCTTGATGTGCAGCGCGTCCATGAAGGCGATCACATCCTCCGCCAGCGCCGCGGGTTCGGCATTTCGCATCGTGCTGTCGGAAAGGAAACGGGTTTCGCCGTAGCCGCGCGCATACGGAACCAGCACGCGATAGCCTTTCGCCGCCAGCGCAGGCGCGACATCCTGATAGCTGTGGATGTCGTAGGGCCATCCATGCAGAAGAATCACGACCGGGCCGTCGGCCGGGCCCATCTCAGCGTAAGCGACGTCCAGTACACCGGCATGGATATGCTTTAGCGGACCCCAGGGATCACGCGATGCAGACGCCGGCATCGCCGCCTGGGCGGACTGCGGTTGTGCAGATTGCGCATGTGCAATGTTCAATGTGCCGCCCTGGGCGGCCAGGATCGCCACGACGGCTGCACCCAGAAAAGTGCTGCCACTGCGTTTCATCTTCTTGAGCATGGGTTTCTCCTATGAGTAAACGATTCTGATCGATGGGCGAAGGGTCGTTCGACCTGCATAGGAAACCAAGAAGAGGTGTCTCGAATATGTCTCGAGCCCCAAGAGAAAGTACCGCAATGTGTCACGGTGGTGGCCGGATACATTTCGGTACAAAAGCCTTTTCCGGGATAACTTCAAAGCGCCATCCGGGAGTGCAAACGGATACCGGATGGCGTTGAAGTGGGCGTGTTTTGAATAGTCCGGAGCAGTCCAATGAAGTTTATGACGCGCCACAAAAGCGCTGACTACTCATCGTCGACGAGGCAAGACCTATGGCTCGCAGGAACTGGCCGCCATGGGTCGAAGCAGGCAGGCTGTTATGGCAATCACTGCCTTGATTGCAGCATCTCTGCCATGCGTTGCTGGATGAGATTAATCGCCTTCAGCGGCCTGATCATGACCTTGAATTCGACAATGTGTCCGGTGTCATCCCACTTGATGAGATCGACGCCATTGACGAGTATTCCATCAATGTCCGTCTCGAACTCAAGCATCGCGTCCGACGGACCCACAATCTCGCGCACATAGCGGAAGGTCGGATTGAAGAACACGGTGAACGCTGCACTCAGATACGCAGCAGCCAGCGCCTTGCCACGTTGCGGCGCGTGGACGACTGGCGAGTAGAAAACCGCATCGTGCGCGAGCAAAGCGTCAAGGCCGGAGGAGTCTTGCGTGCGAACCAAACGATGCCAGGTCTCAAGCGCGTGTTCGTTCATGTCGTGTCTCCCATTACTTCTACAGACATACGCAAGTTGTACTAAAAACGAACACCTTCGCTATTGAGGAATTCCAACAAGGAGCTGCCCTGATTCTATCAATGTACCGAAGACGACTTCGCCGATTCATTCCTTAATCCAACGATGTGAATCGAACTTACCGTCGGGACACTTTCAACGGGTAAATCAAAGTAGATCGCTATAGTGCTCAGTCTGCCCGCAAAATATTCGGCATGAACTTCCTGAGCGGTAGAACCGATTTGATGAAAGCCCAGGGACGACAGATCGGCCTCGACCTTTGAGAGCTGTAGACCACCCGACGAGTCGACGCAGGAAAAATCCACAACAGACGTCGACCCATGCCAATCGACGGAGCGCCCTTGGAGAACCTGCCATGAGTACGTGATATGGCCAGCCCCATACGAGGTTGGCACTTCCAGAACTTCAACGCGGATTGATAGTGGTGTCGTCGCATTGCCTTCATAGGTAGCAATCGTATCCCCGGGTGCAACATCGACCACGTGTTGCATCTTGATGTTTGCTAACTTTTCCACGTCTGGAACCGTAACGTAACTGCCTTTCGCAATGAGAGGCAAAAGACCTTGCCACATATCTCCCAGGCAGGATTTTGGCAATTTAGGCGGGGAGCTTTTAGGCGAGGATGCGACAGTCTGAGCGGCGAAACCATTCGTCGTAGTCAGCATGGTTGCGAAAAGCAAAAGTAGCGAATTCATGCGTCCTTTTTTGACCAAACACCTCCGTCTATCTAGGCGAACTGTATATGCGCCCCGGGGATGGGCGCTGGCATATCGCGCGTGAAAATATCCCAAGCCACTCACCTTAAGAGTAGCCACTAAATCGAGCGGTTCATCTCATCAAATCCGGCCACTAGCGCATCCAGTAGATGACGTACGGCAGAAACCATACCTCGTCGGGAAGGAAAGATCGCATGCACAAGTCCCGGCGTCGTAGCGAAATCGGCAAGAAGCTGTCGTAACCGACCAGCCTTGATATCTGCATCGACAAATTCCCGTGGCAGTAACGCAACGCCTGTGCCTTGTATCGCCGCAACGCGCAAGCTATCCAAGTCATCCGTCGCCAGTCGCGGTTGATGGGCCCACGATGTCGCCATGCCTTTGCTGTCCACCAAGTGCCAGACGAATCGTTCGCTGTTGCTGGACATGGCGAGGGTGGGCCAGTCGCGTAAGGATTCGATGGAAGTCGGCGCAGGATGGCGTGCGATCAATGCCGGGCTGGCAACCAGAATCTGCGCCGATACGCCGAGCTGCCGGAACGCGAGGTCGGTGTTTTCCAGTGGCGGGACTCTGACGCGAATAGCGAAGTCGAGGCCTTCTTCAATCACATCGACGCGGCGATTGGTGGCGTCGAGAAGTACCTGCACGTTTGGGTTGTCCTGCACATAGCGGGCGATGATGGCGGCGACGCCGGAGCTGAGCAGCGCAACCGGGCAGCTCATGCGGACGGTGCCCTGCGGTGTGGTTCGCGTTTGATCGACGATGTCTTTGGCGGCGACCGATTCGGCGACGACGGCGGCGCAATGTTGGTAGAACTGTCGGCCGGTTTCGGTGAGCGAGAGCGTTCGGCTGGTTCGATTGAGCAGGCGCACGCCAAGTTCTTCTTCCAGCGTGCGAATGCGCCGGCTGAGCTTCGACGTCTGCACGCCAAGGCTGCGCGCCGCCGCCGTAAAGCTCCCGTGCTCGACGACTTCCGCGAAAAGCCGCAGGTTGTTGAGGTCCGTGATCGGGTTCATCGGCAGGCCCTGATGCGTGCCTATCGTTCTACCAGCAGCAATGATCCTTTGCAAACTAGGAGATATGCCTAGGATCGTTGCTTATTTAGCATTCTCTCCAGGCCCACATCACCGCCGAATCTGGCGACCTGATGGGGAGCCATCCCACGCCGGGATGGCGGGCTGGAGGGCATCAAGATGCTTACGCACCGCCGCCGGGAATCCTTGAGCAACGCCGACTTCGGCTGGTTGCGCGCGAAGCATCACATCACGGTGTTCGATGGCGGCAATCCGGACCACGAACCCGTCGGGAATCTGATGGTGTGGAACGACGACGAAATCGCTGTTGGCGGCGGGTTCCCGTTTCATGGCCATCAGGACATGGAAATCATCACCTACGTCCGGCAGGGCGTGCTCGGTCACCGAGACACGCTGGGATCGGATGGGTTGATTCATGCCGGCGACGTGCAGGTGATGAGTGCCGGCACCGGCATACGTCACGCCGAGTTCAACAAGGGCGACGTGCCGCTGAAGCTTTACCAGATCTGGTTGCAGCCGCGCACGGTTGGCGGCGCGCCGCAGTGGAACACGAGACAGTTTCCGAAAGCCGATCGCTCTGGCCGCTTTGTCGTGCTTGCCAGCGGTTTTCCCGATGACGAAGGCGCGCTTCCTGTCCGCGCCGATGCACGCGTGCTTGCCGCCACGTTGAAGGCGAGCGAACAGATCCATCACGTGTTGGCGCCGTCGCATTCGGCCTATCTCGTGGTGGCATCGGGACGCGTCGCCGTGAATGGCGAGCCTATGAATGCTTACGACGGCGTTGCGATCACGCATGCAACGAACGTCGAGATCGTTGCGTTTGAAGATTCCGAGCTGGTGATGGTGGACGCCGGCTGAGCCCTTTTCTTCGTCTCCACCTCAGTTATTTCATCTAGACAATCTTGTCAGGAGGTTTTTATGGAACGCTACAAATTTCTTCCGTTACTGGGTCGCGTCTTGCTGGGTCTGCCATTCCTCATGAGTGGTCTGGGCAAACTGGGCGCTTACGCGGCGACTGTGGGTTACATCGCATCCGTCGGTCTGCCCGCGCCGCCGCTCGCCTTCATCACGTCAGTGGTTATTGAGATTGGTGGCAGTCTGCTGTTGTTGTCGGGTTTTCGCACTCGCTTTGCATCCGTGGTGTTGGGGGTGTTCTCCATTGCTACGGCCGTTTTCTTCCACCACAACTTTGCCGATCAGAACCAGATGATTCACTTCCTTAAGGACGTGATGATCACCGGCGGCCTTCTGCAGATCGCTTACTTCGGCGCAGGTGCGTTCAGCGTGGACAACCGCATCGCACACACAGGCACGGGCAAGGTGTCCGTCAGCAATGCTTGAAAGTGCGGGTGCATCGAGGCGGTTGCTTGCCCACCAGGGTAGGTAACCGCCTCGTTTTTATGGCTTCAAAAAATGGCCAAAATTAGAGACGGTGACGAGCCGCACGTGAGGTCGAACAGGAGTACGCTGTAGCGAGTACCGCCAAAGGAAATGGTCATGACAAGTGTTTCCGGCAAGACAAAAAATGGATTTACCTACGAAGGCGATTACGAACACGCAAACTCCGATCGCGTCACCTGGACTGCGACATACAGGCAAAGCGGTCATTTCTACGGAATGCGGCATGGGCGTATCGATCAACTCATGGGTGTTTCCATTTCAGACGTCGACGATGCCGTAAAAGACGATATTGAAGCGACGTGGACGCAACCCAGGTAAACAGTGCGATCGCTGCAACAGGGGCTTGCAAAACGAAGGCTGGAACGACTTCTTGAACCGTGCGTCGCCGACGTCACGAGACTTCTCGTCCACTCGCCAAGGCGCGAGCATTTCTTCGACGGGATTTGCCTGAGTGGTGAGCGCTGCGGCACCTCTCGCCCCGCCCAAATCAGGCGTTAAACACCGATTATCGGCCCAAAGCGATTCTATGCGGCCCCATGTTCAGCGGGACATGCGACCTTTGCGGTCTATCGCTTTACGCATTAAGTGCGGTATTAATCTTGGCGCCGCTAGGGGGCATTTTGCTGGCGCAGCGGCCGGGGGGATTGCCGGTCGGCGCCATATACGTCGTTGCCAAAAGCCAAGTAAGGCAAAAAGGGGGCATGGGTAATGAGGATGTTGCGTTTTTGCGTCGCGGGTATCGTCGCGTTGTTGCTTTCAAGCCACGCGTGGGCTGACGGTTGCCATTTGGCGGATTACGGCACGCTACCGGTAGAAATGATCGACGGACAACCCACGACGGTCGTGAAGATCAACGGCACGGATACGCGTTTTATACTCGATACCGGCGCCTTCTTTAACATGATGTCGCGCGCCGACGCAGCGTCGCTCGGACTTAAGCTAAGACCGCTTCCCGATGATGTACGTATTGGCGGTATCGGCGGCGATACCAGGGCGCAATACACGACCGTCAAACAATTCGGCATTCTTGGTACGACAATTGGCAATGTCGACTTTATCGTCGGCGGTAGCGACACAGGATACGGATTGATCGGCGCCAATCTGCTTGATTTCGCCGATCTGGAAATCGATCTGGCGCATGGAAAACTGACGCTATTCAAGCCAGATCATTGCAAAAAAGCGTCAATGGCGTACTGGGTGAAAGACGGTAATTACGAAGTCGCCGATATCGAATCATCCGATCAAGGATCCGATCGCCAAACCGCTCTGGCCGTAACGATCAACGGCAAGAAGCTGCGCGCCATTCTGGATACGGGTGCATCTATGACTCTCTTGAGCCGCGATGCTGCCGAACGAATCGGCATCGATCTGAAAGGACCGCAGGCAAAGCCTGGTTTGAGTAGCATGGGCATAGGTTCAAAGGCGCTGAAAGCGTGGACAGTAAACATCGACTCCTTCTCGGTCGGCACGGAAACCATTCAGCACAGCCAGATGGTCGTACTGGATGGGGATATCGGAGGGAGCCATGTCGACATGCTGCTTGGTGCGGACTTTATTCTTGCCCACCACATGTTCATCGCAAACAGTCAGGACAAAGTTTATTTCACCTATAACGGCGGACGCGTTTTTTCATTAGCCAAAGCCCCTGCCGATAGCGACAGTGCGAGCACCAGCGGCAAAGAAGCGCCGCTTCAGAATGCTGCCGATTACGCGCTGCGCGGCGAAGCGCATCTATCTCGAGGCGAGCCCAACGCAGCCGTCGCGGATTTGGACGAAGCGATTCGCATGGCGCCCGACCAGCCTGGGTACTATCTTGCGCGCGCACGTGCGCATATCGCCGAAAAACAGCTCGATGCCGCGTCGGCCGATCTGGACAAGTCCGTCAGTCTCGATCCGAAGAACATCGATGCGTTGTTATTGCGTGCCAATGTGCGGTTCTCGCACAAAGACATTTCGGGAGCGACGGCAGACGTCAACGCCGCAAGTGTATTGGCCCCCGCGGGATCTTCGCAGACTCGTTCGATTGCCAGCTTTTACATCGCACTCGATCAGCCGGCGGCAGCATTGCCCTTGCTCGACGCGTGGATTCACGTACACAACAATGACGTTCAACTCGGCGCCGCACTCAACGAACGTTGCTGGGCACGCAGTTTGAGCAACCAAATGCTCGACGACGCCTTGAGCGACTGCCGCAAAGCCATCCGGCGCGACGGCGAAAATCCCGCATACCTGGACAGCCTAGGCATGGTGCAGCTACGCCTGGGCCACTATCCCGAATCGATTAGCGCTTACGAGCAGGCTCTTCCCAACAACAAGGGCTCGGTTTGGTCGCACTACGGTCTTGGTTTGGCAAAAATCCGTAGCGGTCAGAAGGACGCCGGTAATGCCGATCTCGCTGCGGCGCGGGCGATCAATCCGGATATCGATGCACGCGCTGCGAAATTTGGTTTGACGACAGCGGGTCCGTGAAGCGGCTGTTTGCGCGTTTCTATTCAGATGGTGATGTCTGCTTTCGACCCAGGCCGGTCATGCCATGGCCGCTCTGACGTGAAGCGAAAACGTTTCGGATAATTTCCTACTTCAATTACCTTTCGGATGAGGCCTCATGGACGCGAGCAAGACGAATCGTTTTTGGCATGCTGCATCCGTCGTGCTAGGGATGGCGTGCATTCCGTTCGTTGCCATTTGGTTTTGGCATAACCTGGCGATGGTTCACGAGCCGCTTCACCCCGTGCCGCCCGATCACATCATTCCCATGCAGGTCGGCCGCCATGGCAACTACACCGCTTATGTTACGCCACTGCAAAATAAGCTCTGGAGTCCATGGATAATATTCACCGGTGCAGGCGTGGGGATTGCTTTCTCCATCGCGCTTACTCTGGCGAATAGAGGGCGGATACGTGTGCTCGCTCGCGTGCAAATGATCGCTACGAAAGACGGTGGCCGCTCAGAACCCGTGGTGAGCGGATATCGATCAATCAGTACCTTTCATGGAGCCCGTGGTCTGGTGTCATGTAGCAGTCAGTTTGAATTGGAAGAAAATCGATGGGTATACCCGGGTGATAACACGGAGGTCATCGTTTCATTCATGAACGGAACGGAGATCGCCGACGTTATTCAAGCCGGCCGAAAGTGGACCATTCACGAGCGCGGAAAACTCGTCGGCTACGGTGAAGTGATCACACTCCTGACAATGGAGACCTTCGACGCAAGTCCGCGTGGTTGGTAACGCCGCAAAAACGAAATTGCATGCGTTGCCGTTATCTCTGGCGTAGTGAGGAGCAAGGATGATCGAGACGGGGACCAGTCTTGGTATCGATGAGCTGCATACTTACTGGGCCTGCCAATGTGCGCCAGGAACTGCTTCGCCGCTACCGCAGGATGTCGTGAAGACGTTGCTCGCTGGTTTGCGTCTCAACGTGCTGGAAACCCTGCGCTATTTGCATCAGGAGAAACCGAGTTACGCGCAATTCGAAGCCTGGGTGTCGGAGCGCAATGGCGGCGAACTGAAAGACGTCTCGTTGCATCGCTTGCGTCGTGCACTAGGAGGCGAGACCGTCGGCGCCGAAGTCGGCAATCTCGAGCATATCGAAGGTCTGACCGCGGATGACCTTGCGCATTGGCACGAGCACGGCTACGTCATCCTGCGTAACGCGATCAGCGCGAAAGCAGCGGAAACGGCAGAGATGGCCATCTACGATTTTCTGGGAATGGACCGCGACGACCCGGCGTCCTGGTATCGCGAATCGCTGGGCCATTCCATCTGGGTACCGCTGCTGCGGCATCCGGCGCTGGCGGCCAATCGTCGCGCGCCGCGTATTCATAAGGCCCATGCCCAACTGTGGAGGCGCGAGGATCTTTGGGTAACTGTCGACCAAGGTGGATTCAATCCGCCGGAGCGCGAAAACTGGCCATTTCCCGGACCGCATTTGCACTGGGACGCCACGCTTGCCGAACCACACTGCTTTGATGCTCAAGGCATCCTGTATCTCGCCGACGTCGATGAAGACCAGGGAGCATTCAGCTGTGTGCCGGGCTTTCATCGCACGCTGAAGCAGTGGCTGAAAAGCGTTCCCGCAGGCGTGAAAGTGCACGATCATGCGCGGCGCAGCTTGACGATGAAGCCGATTGCCGCAAAGCGCGGCGACATGATTATCTGGCATCACCTGCTACCGCACGGCAGCAGCCCGAACCATGCGCAGCGACCACGCGTCGTGCAATATATGTCGCTGCGGCCCACGCGCTTTGCCTATACCGAGGAATGGAAGTCTTGAAGGCGGTAGCTTCGCTAGACGCCACCCAAAGCGGACTTAAGCGGGCACAGATCCTGTCGCCGACCTTTTCCTAATCACTTACGCATTCTTTCGGTGTCCACGTTGTCAACGGGGCGTTCTCATCAGTACAGTGGGGTTACGCTGAACTCAAGGAGGGGGGGAGATGCGCCGGTACCTATTTGTGATTTTGAGCCTGTTGACGATGACGGCTCACGGGCAATCGATTTACAAATGCAAACAGCACGATGGGACCACGGCCTATCAGGACAGTCCATGTCCTGGGGCGCCGAATGCTGCGCCCATGACGGTGGCCAGTCCAGACGCCGCCATGCCAGTGGCCCGCTCATACGGAAACACGTCATCGCCTGGCACGGCCAGTGGCCGGTTGACTCCGGAGCAGGTAAGAGCATCAATCGATGAATCTCTACGGACGCATCACGTCGACTACGCGACGGCGCTTGCCAAGCGATATGGGCAGATGGACTACTTATCGCAACGCGAAATCCAAGGCCCATCCGCTCCAATCGGCTCAACCCCATCGCAGGGCGCGGCCCAGGCACAAGGTGCCGATCTGTCGCCCGAACAACGTGAGCAGCTGAAACAAAAGTTGGAAGTGTTGCAAGCCGCCTTGCAGACGATGGCCGCGAAAAATGCCACTCCTGCACCAGCAGGCGTATCGCCCGATGCCCATCAGGTGCCTTGGGCCATGGTATTCATCACCAATGCCGACGGATCATTTTCCCCGCGTGGCCCCATCCGTTACAGCGGTGTCTCGTATAACGGACCTGATTCGAAGTTCACGCATCAGGCGCTTTTCGGCGGTGTCGATCTCACTTCGATGCAGGGGCATGACGTGTGGGCCCATTTTGAAGGCCGCGTTCTTGTCATCGACAAGTTTCAATAACGGTTTCGGGTGAATGTGTACGAAGGCCTCGGGCGATCCCGGGGCCTTTTTCTTTCCTAATATTCGTAAGCGCGAGTCAATGCTGTGGCCTTTTGCCTCAATCGCGGGAAAATTCGCGGGGCGCTGTCGATTCCCGAAAATCCCGTTCGTCGTTCCAATGCGGGGCCGATAGCCCCGGGAATCTTGAAGACGAATAAGTCGCGCCAACGGGAGAAATCATCATCGACACGACATCGCTATCGGAATATTTCGTCCTTTCCCGCGGGCAGTGGGACAAAGACAAATCGCCCGAGGAAATACAGCAGGCGATTGACGACTTCTACGTCTGGCACGATCGACTGGTCGGCGAAGGAGTCATGAAAACAGGACAGCGGCTCGCACGCGAGGCAAAAGTTGTTTCAAGCGGCGGCGTGCTGGACGGGCCATTTGCCGAAGGTAAAGAGGTTATCGGTGGCTACTGGTTCTTCCTGGCGGGCAGCCTTGCCGAAGCGGCAGCGCTTGCCGCGCAGAATCCTTGCCTTGCTTGCGGTTTGTCATACGAAGTTCGGCCCGTTGAAAAGGAACGGGCCAGCGCATTCAAGTTGAGCAGTGAAACGCCCAACAGTCTTGTCGAAAGAGAGTGACTCACGGCGAAAGTCATGGCGTGTAGCCGCGCGGTCTCAGCCAAATTTGACAAGGTTGTGGATGGATAGCGGGCCGCCAGGGATTTCCGTCAAGCGACCCCCTGCAACGAGTGGTCCCACATCGATGCCGAAGAAACCCAGCGATTCAATGAGCAACGCCACTTCGCGTTTGGCTTGTGCATCGTCGCCAGCGAAGAACAACGCCCGCTGGCCGCCTTCCGCGTGAGGATCGTTCGATACCCACAGCGCCGGCAGATGATTGAACGCCTTTACGACGCGCGCACCCGGAACCAGATCAGCGAACACTTCACTCGACGTACGTCCCTTCAAATCCGCGGCCTGGAATGTGGGCGGCTCGATAGGGTTGTTGGCGTCGATAACAATGCGGCCACGCAAATCCAGTCCGGTCAATGCGTCGCTCAATTTCGACCAGTTCACCGCAACGAGAACGATGTCGGCCTTCGCGGCTTCCTCGCGTGACACGGCTCGAATGGACGGACCCAGTTCACGGGTTAATGCATGCAAGGACGCCGGTCCGCGGCTGTTGGCGATGACGGCGGGGATGCCCTGTCGGGCAAGTGCCCGGGCGAACGCGGAGCCGATCTGGCCAGCCCCGATAATGCCGATGCTGCGAGAGCCAGAATGGTCAGAATGAGACGTGGAAGTAGCGGTATTCATGAGGAAATCTCCAAAAGGCGCGATTGCCATGGCGCCACTATGGAATTTCACATCCTCTACCGGTAGTCTCAAATCATTGAAATCATTTTCAACTTAAATTTGAAGGTGATCATGGAAACGCTCGCCAACCTGGAGGCCTTTGTTCGAAGTGCCGAGTTGGGCGGCTTTTCCGCGGCGGCCCGGTACATCGGACTGACGCCGGCGGCGATCAGTCGCAACGTTGCACTGCTGGAACGAAACCTCGGCGTGCGTTTGTTTCATCGCAATACGCGCAAACTCATCCTGACCGAAGCGGGCGAGCGCCTGCTTCTATCCATTCGCGGCAATCTGGATGCGCTGCAGTCTGCGATGACCGAAGCAAGCGCCGGCCAGGAAGCGCCCGCCGGAACGTTGAAGGTGAGCGTTCCCATGTCGTTCGGGACGCGCTATCTGCTTCCTCTGTTGCCCGCGTTTCTGCATCGCTATCCCGACGTGAAAATCGATTGGCAGTTCGATAGCCGCCAGGTCGATCTCATCGCCGATGGATTCGATGCCGCCGTGGGTGGCGGTTTCGAGCTTTCGCCGGGTGTGGTGTCGCGTGCGTTGGCGCCAGCGCATATCGTCGCTGTCGCATCGCCGTCCTATCTGAAGGGAAAAAAGAAACTCGCCTCGCCGGAGGATCTCGGCGAATGCACAGGCATCGTGATGCGTTGGGGTACCACCGGCCGCATCCGCACGTGGACCATGCGCAATGCACGCGGCGATGAAACTCCCGCACCGCTCAAGGCGGATGTGATCCTCAATGATCCAGGTGTCATGACCGAGGCGGCCGTGCAGGGCTTAGGCGTGGCCATGCTCGCCATGCCCGATGTTCTGCCGCATCTCGAAAGCGGTGCGTTGATACGACTGCTGCCACGTTGGTATGTCGATGCCGGATCGATTTCGATCTATTACTCCTCGCGCATGTCGCTACCGGTCAAGACGCGCGTGTTTATCGATCATGTCGTGGCGGAGTTTGAACGGCAACGCTACGCCGAGCGCTTCGCGGGAAGCTTGGGCTAAGTACTTTCTGACAATGTGCTGCGCTTTTGCGATACCGGCTTGCGTGGACGTCAAGCCGTTTCCCAATGCTCGCCAGCGAGCACGACGCGGTTACGCCCTGCAGTCTTGGCTACATACAGTGCGGCATCGGCACGCCGGATCACGTCGAAACCGCTGTGGTCTTGCGGCCGTAGCCAGGTGACGCCAATCGAGCACGTCACGTCCAGATCCACGCCGTCGCCCGCAAACGGGCTCTGCGCAATGTATTGGCGTAGTGCTTCGAAGGGCGCGGGATCTTCGGGCGTTGCGCCAGGTATGACGATCAGGATTTCCTCGCCACCGTAGCGGCCCAACGCGGCACCCTTCGGCAGCGCGTCGCGCAAGCGCGTGGCGGATTCGATCAACACTGCGTCACCTGCCAGATGACCATAGTGATCGTTGATGCGCTTGAAGTTGTCGAGGTCGATCAGCGCTACGGCCAGCGGCTGTTGGTGTTCCTGCGCGGTCGTCATCGTTGCGGCCAGAATTTCCAGTATGCGGGAGCGATTTGGCAAACCGGTCAGCGAGTCGTGCGTGGCCTGTTGCCACATCGCGGCGCGTGCTTCTTCCAAGGCTTGTTTGTCCACTTCCAATTCGTGTGTGCGCAATGCCACCAGGCGTTCGAGTGCGCGAGCACGCTTACGCAGATGTCGCGTGCGTAGTTGACCTGCCATCACGATGCCAAATACGAACAACAGCAGGCCAGCAAGTACTGCCGGTGTTCGCTGCCACCACGGTGGCACGATACGCAGTGGCAATTGCACAACAGGTGAAAGTTCGCGGCTATCCGGGTCATAGACCGCCACTTCAAAAACGTAGTCACCGGATGGCAGCGGAGGATAATCGACCTGTGGCCGATCCGAGTTCACCCAATCGCGCTCAAGCCCATGTAGCCGATAGCGATATTGCAAATTGCTGCGTGTCGGCGCGCCGAGTGTGGCAAGACGCAGTGTCAGCGGCTGTTCGGGTGTGTAGTCGAAACGATAGGAAGACGCCGGGGCTTGCGCGACACCGCCCTGGCTTAATTCGGTGACGACCACCTCCAGCGGGTTGACCGGGACTAGCGCATCCGGATGCAGGATGTGGGAGACGCCGTTGCTGGTGCCGATCCAAATCGTGCCATCGTTGTCTTCGAAGAACGCGTTCTCGCCGATGTCTTCCCAGATCAATCCATCGTCCTGCGTCAGGCGGCGCCAGCGTTGACCGTTGAAGAGTTCCACGCCATCGGTGCCCCCGATCCACAGCCAGCCGCGATGATCGTGACGGATAAAATAAATGCGCGTGTCATCGAGCAGTTTGTCGGCGAGGTGTTGCATCGATATCGCGTCACCGGCGTTTACGCGGCCATGCCATAGACCGGCAAAATTGCCGGACAAGTAGATATCTCCGTTAGATAGCACATCGAGGTGCGTGAAATTCTGGTTGGAAGGTGCGCCGGTGATACGAATACGCGCCCACTGGCCGTGATCGAAACGGAACAAGCCCGCCTCACCGGCGAACCACAGCCGACCTCGCTCGTCTTCCTTTGCATCGGTCAACACACTATCGGGAACTACGTGTTCGCCAGCGCGTTGCAAGGTGCGTCCGTCGTAGACGTAAAGTCCACGCTCGGTGCAAAGCCATGCCAGCCCATGGCTATCGACCAGCATGTTGTGAATGTAAGCGGGTGATTGCGCGACTTGTTCGGTGCTGCCCAGGTGAGCGCTATAACGCAACAACTCGCCCGAATAATACGCAGCCAGCATGTCGCCATTGGGCAGCGCGCTCAATGCCGTGGTCTCTTGAGCCAGCGGCGGCGCTTTCAACGGCCACGGCGTAAGCCGCGATGCGCCGGGCGCAAGAACGCTGCCGCCCAACTCATCGCCGATCCACAATGCACCATTTGCGGCGCGCGCGATCGCCCAGCTCGGACTGCTGTCCAAACCTTGTGCGGCCTGCCAGCCGTGCATCTGACCATAGCCGCGCCATTGCAATACGCCGCGGCCGTAAGTCCCGATCCACAGCACATGGGTGTGGTCGTACAGCAGCGCATCGATACCGATATCCGGCAGTCCGTTGCTGGTGTCGAAGACGTGCCAGTTCTGACCACCCCAGCGAGCGAGGCCGTTATTGGCTCGAGTAAGCACACGCCCTTGATCGTCTTCGACCATGTCCAGATAGGCCGTCACTACGCGGGCGCCCTGCAGATCATGGCTCACGAACACAGTGCTGCCAGGCGATAGCGCGCGGATGTAGCGGGGGCTGCGCGCCCAGAGCGTGCCATCGCGCGTGCGGAGGTAGGACGTCCACGTATCTGCGGGGATACCTTCACCTTCCCGCCAGACATGCAGCTTGTCGCCAACCAGCTGACACAGCGATTTGTTGCAGCCGAACCAAAGCGTGCGGCCGTCGGCGAACGCACTGGTGACATCCATCAGTTCCGGCGTGCTTTGCATGGCTGCTGCGTCGAAGCGTGGGCGCGTGCGCCATTGCGTTCCCGTGCGTTCGATCAGCCACAGCCGATGCTGGCTCACCGCGTACAAACGGCCGTCCAAATCGGTAAGCGTTGCGCCCGGGTCGATCGATAGCGGGGGTGACTGCGCATCAACGGCTGCAAAGCGCTGGCCATCGCCCACGTAAAGCCCGGTCGGTGTTCCCACCCACAGGCGACCTTCCGAGTCCTGATGCATGGCGGCGATAAAGTTGCCACGCAGACCGCTGGCTGGATCGATGCGCTGAAAGACGTGGCCGTCATAGCGGAACAGTCCGTTTTCCGTGCAGGTGTATACGAAGCCGCGGCGGTCCTGCAGCAGACAGTTGTCTTCCAGACTGCTCAGACCCTGGGATTGAGTGAAGGTCGCAAGGCTGATGGCTTGGCCATGGGCGTGCGTCGCCACGCCCAGCATGGCGAACCATGCGACGATAGCTGCACCTATTTCACGCAGACAGCGCCGAGTCCGTAATGACCCGCGCATCATGCGACCTGATCCTGCTTTCAACGCCCCCAAGCCCCCGTTCCACGCTCTCCCATCGAGCATCCCTTCTGGCAGATCCGCGCACGTTGCTCAGACCCAAGCCGAACCATACCGCAGGTTAGCGTTTCAACGCCGATCCTTCACGCCAGCCACCTCCGAGTGATGAACCGGGCATCTATGCTTGTTTATCGGCAGATATGGCTTCGCATTAAGTTACGTGATGGGCGTGCGCTATCCACCGTAGAATCAACCACAGACCCGCCAAAGCTCGAACCCGATGCGTTACTTGTCACTTCTACTTCTCGGTCCCTGGCTCATCGTCCTGGCGTGGGCTTATTGGGCAACGGGAAAGACGTTTCGTGTGAACTGGCAGCGCAAGGCCTATGACATGGTGATCGTCGTCGTTGCTTTAGTTGCCGCACTCGCAAGCGCGTTATTGGCTTACGACGACATCGCGATTCAAAGTGCCGGAAACTTCGGGCGAGAAAGCGGAGGCATCTGGAAGCAGGTCATGCCGGCTCTCTACGGTTACGGTGCTTTCGCCGCTGTAATGGTGGTGGGAATAGCGGTGCGAATCTTTCTTCGAAGACGCAAGCAAAATGTCATCGCACCGAACAAAGTTTGAAGCAAGCCACCTATTGCGGGACTCTTGGTGATTAGCACCAAGTAAAGATGAAGCTGCGTCGGACCGCGGATGGAAGGACGCTCATGGTCCAGATGCAGCCGGTGTTGGAAGCGTTGCCCGAGGGATCGATTCCGCCTTGAATTGAAGCGGTATTGGCGAGCATGACGCTTCCCGCTTTCGATGCAAAACGGGTGCACGGGCAGTCGGCAATACAAATCCATTGTGTTCCAGGCCAAATGCCCTATTCAGCGACGTCATCGCTGTTGTTAGCATGGCCTATTCAAAGGGCAATTACAGAGCATGTTTATGCGCCAGCTTTTGCTTCGCCAGGGTATGGTGTTGCCGCTACTTGGAATGCTTATACCGATGATGGCCGGTTTATTTGCGCCGGGATATTCGTCGATTCAGCAGCACATGAGCGAACTGGAACTCTTGTCTCCAGAAATATCGTTGGCTTGCCGCCTGGGCGCCATCATCAGTGGCCTGTCCATTGTTGGATTTGCTGTAGCCGTAATTTTATCCCCGCGCCCGCGCATGCCATTTACAGCTGTGACCGCAGCAATTTTTGGCCTAAGCATGGTTTCAAACGGCATATTCACAATGGGTAGCCCTTTGCACGGCATGTACGCAATCGGTCTATCGATCATTGTTGTTCCGGCTTTTTTCGCCGCAGAATTAAATAGAAAAAATCATGTTTCACTCATTGCGAGCTGTCTTGCCCTGATTTACATGTGGGCACTGATGACAGGAATGGATCCAAAACCGATTCATGGCCTGACGCAACGTATCGCTACCATCCCGATGTTTGGATGGTTTAACTACGCGAGTTTCATTCTGATACGAGAACAGACATCTCGTGTTTCTGTAGGCGGCGCGTTGAACTCGGCAAAAGCTTAATTTTTGCGTCTATTCCAGGCACCGTGATGTGGGCGAAATCGAAAGACGTCCTGCTTCCGAATCAAAACGGAAGTTAGGCCTACTTTTTCACAGAAAAAGAGAAGGCCCCTTACGGAGCCTTCAGTGGCGCTACGAACGCTTAGTTCGAGGCAGTCTCTACATGCTTCGCGGCTTGTTCGATCAGCGCCGCGACGACTTTCGGGTTCGACACATAGATCGCGTGGCTGCCTTTGGTGTTCATGACCGTCGCGTTTGCACGCTTGGCCATGGCACGTTGTGCTTCCACCGGAATCATGTGATCGCCATCGACGACGAGATAGAAGCTCGGTTTGGATTTCCATGCTGGCGTTGAGATCGTTCCGGCGAGTGCTGCGACATTCCACGGCACCTGCGAGTCAGCCATGAATTGCGCTTTCTTCGGCGGCAGATCGCCGGCAAATGCCGCGGCGAACTTGGCGTTGTCCAACATCAACCAGCCGTTGTCCGGCGGCAGGATCGGTGGAACCGGCGCGCCGGGAACGGGGTGCGAGATCAAGGCCTGTACGGATTCGCCGGCATCCGGCGCAAACGCCGTGATGTACACGAGCGCCTTGACGTTGTCGGCATTGCCCGCTTCGGTGATGACTGCGCCGCCGTAGGAGTGACCCACCAGCACGACCGGGCCGCTCTGTTTGTCGAGCACGCGACGCGTAAAGGCGACGTCATCGGCCAACGAGCTGGTCGGATTCTGGACAATGCTGACGTCATAGCCATCGTGTTTGAGGATGTCGTAGACGCTCTCCCAACCCGAGCCGTCTACGAAGCCTCCGTGGACCAACACAACCGAAGGACGTGCACCGGCGGCATGAGCCCCGCCAGTCGTCAAGATCGCGCCGGCGACCATGCCAGCCACTAGATACTTACTCAGATTCATAGATGAAGCTCCTACGGCGCGATAAGTTGCATGCGGTCAACGGCGCCGTTTCGCTGTCCGCATCGGCCCATGAGAGCTGCCGTGTCAGTGCTCGGGGGAGTGGGGCATCGGGACGTGCGGGCAAAACCGTGCATCCCGGAGCGGTTGAGTGGGACTAGCTTGCGGTGCCGGGGCGTTCGTCTTGCATCGGTCAAATGTCCGATGCCGGGGACTGGGGCGATCCTCATAGACTTTTCAGTTCCGTCTTATGGGCCTATAAGCTGCTTTGAATGAGCACAACTTCCGAAGTGCCTCTCTTCGATGCGATTCGAGCCATTGCCTTTGTTGGCGATCTGGCGATGGGTCAGCCGACCGATCATTCCTGGCGCACGGCGTGGATCGCCAGCCGGCTCGCACAAAAAAGTGAGCGGTATGAAGATCTGTGTACCGAAACGTTCCTCGTTGCGTTACTGCGATGGTCCGGATGCACGGCGAACGCGCACGAGTTCGCGCAAACATTTGGCGATGACGTGGCCCAGCGCAAGTCGCTGCTGGCTATGCAATCTCCCGAGACCGGTTTCAAGTCCGGGACACACGCGCAAGGTGCGGCCTTCTTCTCGTTATCGAAAATCCATTGCGAAATCGCCGGCGACATCGCAGGTCTTCTCGGTCTCAGCAAAGAAGTGCAGTTCGCATTGCGACATCTTTTTGAGAGCTTCGATGGCAGCGGTGCGCCGGAAGGTCTCTCCGGAAGCGCCGTTCCATCGTCCGTCTACTTCGCATGCATCGCGAGCGATCTGGAAATTTTCAATCGTCTGTATGGCTTGGAGCGTGCCTGTGAATTGGTGCGTCAACGAGCCGGCAAACAGTATCCGGGACACATGGTCGAATCGGCCGTCACACAGGCGCCATCATGGTTTCTCCAACTCGAAAACGTAAAAATGACAGACGATGTCGACGGCGTCTGCAACGATGGATTTGAACAAACGGCGCCGCTGGAAATCCTCGCCGACGTTATCGACCTGAAGATGCCGTGGATGACAGGGCATTCCCGATTGGCGGCGGCCTTTGCAAAAACCGCGGCCCAGCAACTTGGCTTGGCCAAGTCCACGCAAGATCGCCTGTATCGCGCGGGGCTTATTCACGGCATTGGCAGGGCAGCGGTGCCGAACATGATTTGGGATATGCCATGTGCGCTGCCCGAGTCCGCCTGGGAGCGTGTGCGCCTGGTGCCATATTGGACCGGCCGCACCGGCAGACTTCTTCGTTCGCTTGAAAACGAAGTTAATCTCGCGTCACTGGCGTATGAGCGGTCAGACGGTTCGGGCTATTACCGGGGACTGACGGCGGATGACATTCCGCTCGAAGCGCGCGTGTTGGCGGCGGCGGTTGCCAAGGCTGCGCTTTCCCGACCGCGGCCCTGGCGTGGTGCGCTGACATCGGATGAAGTGCGGCAGCTCATGGGTGAAGAGTCGCGAAAGGGGCGCTTGTGCACTATTGCTGTCGGAGCGCTGTTTCCTTTGGATGCAGGACGACTTTCATTTCAACCTCATCCGGTGAGCACCAACACCAATCTCCTTACCGAGCGCGAAAAGGATGTGCTGCGTTGCATAAGCCTGGGCGCAAGCAACAAGGCTGTCGCACTCAAACTATCGATCAGTCCCAGTACCGTTCGGACACATGTCGAAAGCGTCTTCCGGAAGCTTGGGTGCACAACGCGTGCGGCGGCGACGTTGAAAGCCGTGCAGCTCGGACTTCTTGACTCGGTGGAATTCCAATAAGCATCTGGCGTGGCACGTCACTGCAACGCTACGACGTTCCCTGTTCTCAGCTTAAACCTTTCGCAAGCCTCCACAGAACGGCAATTGCTAATGCGTGAGCGCCTTCCCTGGCGCTGCGCGTATTCGCACGTCGGCAACCGCTCGCTTACGCGCCACCAAAGATTGCGAGTGCCTGCTCGTTAAAGCCGTTGACGAAGCCGTGCTCGTTCGGGCCAACGTTGTTGCGGAATGGCTTAGCGCCATCGACAAGGATCTCATCCGCATCGGTGCCTAGCACCGCCATCGTTTCGCTAATGAACTGATCCAGCGGCATGGCTTGCTCGGCTTCCTGGCTGTTCATGAGTTCCGTGCGCACCCACGGCGGGGCAATCTCAAGGACGCGAACGTTAGTGTTACGCAGCATGAAGCGCTGCGACAATACATAGGAATGAAGCGCAGCCTTGGTCGAGGAATAGATACCGGTTACGGCCAGGGGTACGAAAGCAAGTACCGAACTTGTATACGCCACTACCGCGTGTTTCTTGCCCTTCAAATGCTCGATCAGTGCCGATGTCATGCGGATCGGGCCCAGCACGTTCGTTGCCATCGTCGATGTCAACAACGCGTCGTCGATCTTTCCGGCAACGCTATCCGGTTGCATGATGCCTGCGTTGTTGATGAGCACATTGAGTTCGGGATAGTCGGCGATCAACTTTGCCGCAACGCTCTCGATGTTGGCCGGATCGGTAATGTCCAGTTCGACCGCTTCCATACCGGGATTGGCCGCAATCACCGCATTGAGATGACTGCGCCGGCGGCCGGCGATGATGACCTTGTTGCCGAGCTTGTGCAGCGCTTCGGCCAGTCCGCGGCCGATACCCGAACCACCGCCGGTAATGAAGATAGTGTTGCCAGTGAGTTTCATGAGCGTTCTCCTAGGATGAGATCAAGAGGGAAAGCGATTGCCGAACATCGGCAATCCGCTTTTGGATTCGGTTTGCGTGGCTTCGTCTTGCAACACATCCCAGTGCTCGGCGAGCTTGCCGTTTTCGATACGCACGACATCCGCGGCGATCCATGCGGCCGGGCGCCCGTGACCGGAGAACCGTCCATGCACGATGACGTAATCGCCTTCGGCCATGATCAAGCCGTGCTCGTAACGCAAGCTGCTGGGAATACTGCGAATCAAATTGAACAAACCATCGCGGCCCGGTTCGATGTGTGCGCTGTGCTGGATGTACGTGTCGGACCAGAAACGCTCGGCGGCTGCGTAGTCGCGCTTGTTGAACAGCGTGTCGAACGCCTCGATGACAAGAGCCTTGTTCTGTTCGGGCGATGTCTTTGACATGGTCGTTTCCTCTTCGATGGCTGATGGCTCAGGTGACGGGGCGCCGCGAGCCTGGATTCGTCGATGTGGCCCTCAACGCCGAACGTTCGGTTGCGCGGTGCTGGGCTCGAAAGACAATGGTGATCGCCATCGACATGGTGTAGACTGGCACCACCGCAGAAAAATGTCAATGGCGATCACCATTGTATTTTGCGATGAACCGTCGATCGGGATGGGCCAGGAGTAGCGATATGGGCGTTTCCAAGCAGCAAGCCATTGAAAACAAAAAGGCAATCGTCACGGCAGCGGAAAAGCTTTTCCGCGAGCGGGGCGAGGCCGCGGTAGGGCTGGCGGAGCTGACCAAGGCCGCCGGCTTCACCCAGGGCGGCTTTTACAACCACTTCAAATCGAAGGACGACCTGGTTTCCGCCGTCATGGAGAAGGCGTTGGAGGATGGCGCGGTCCAGCTCGTCGGCGGTATCGAGGCGTCGAAGGCAAAGGCGAGCGACCCCCTGAAGGAATACATGGATTGGTACCTCTCCGCCGACCACCTCACCAACATCGAAACGGGATGTCCCTTGATCGCATACGCCGGCGATGTTCGCCGGCTTGGCAAGGAAGCGCGGCAGCGCTATGCGCAAGGACTGGAATGGAATTTCGATCAGATGATGAGCGTGATGGACGGCGAGAATGCGCAAGAGAAAAGAAAAAAAGTCATCGCGCTGTTCAGTCAGATGGTCGGATCGCTGGTACTTTCACGCGCCGTCGTCGAGGCTGATCCCGCCCTCGCCGATGAAATTCTGAAGGATGGGCGTGAGGCGCTGCAGCAGGCCTTTTCATCGGACTAAAGAAAATCCGAGACATGTAAGTTGGGTCGCGTAGCCAAGAACCTTTAACATTGACTGGCTCGACTCCAACCAGCGGGTTGGCCATCGCGGCTCGCCGCTTAGGAGTTATTCCGATGAACGACAACGCCCTGCAAACCGACTTGCTCCGCCTGTTCGAGCGCCACGATGTGGAGCTTGAAGTGGATGAAGATTGGTTGGTCACCGATGGCGATTTTCCTGCTGTGCGTGCCAGCTGGCATGAGGGTGCGGCAGGTACGCCGGGCCGGTTGGATGTCGACGTGGTGATCAGCGAAGAGCGCCACATCGAGGAAAGCTTTGCCGGCAGCGGAGGCGGTAACGCCGGTATGCGCGATGCGCTTGCCGCATTCCAGCGCAATGTCTTGTATGTGCTGTTGGCCGCATGCTGGTACGTCACCGACGATCGGCGCATTCAGCTGCAAAGCTGGGAATTGGGCATGCGGTCCTGGGACGTATTTGTCGGCCCACTGGCGCTCAGCCGCGATGATGTCGCTGCGCCCGAAGGTTTGTTGCCGGCTTTGCACGACGCCTTGCGCAATGAATCATTGAGCGGCGAATTGCACTGGATCCGGCTGTTCCATCGCCGTGCCGATGACGGTTCGGTCGTTGCGGAGGCGTTGCTGGATAACCAGCCATGGGCCGGTGGTGATCGCTTGCTGGCTCAATTGAATTGGCCGTCAACAGAGCAGGGATATAGCGCGCGTTGCTTTATAGCGCTGGATATTCGCGATTACTGACGACACTACGCAAACGCACCTGATTCAAACCGAGCGGCCTGACTCAAACCGAGCGGGTCGCTTCCACCGGCGGCAACTGCGACGCCCGCCATGCGGGAACGAACACAGCCGATTGCCCAAGCAGCACCACCACAATCATTCCCGCAACGATGTAGTTCAACGACAGCCGTTGCATCTCAAATTGATCGACGAGTAGCGCATTCAGCGCAACGGCCAACAGTGCGCCGATCGCGACCCCACCTGCGCTCAGCAACAGATTTTCCGTGCAGAAGTAACTGAGAATATCGTGCTTGGTTGCGCCCAAAGCCCTGCGCACACCGATGTGCTTGCGGCGCTGACTTACCCAGAAGCTGGTCAACCCCACAATTCCGGCCGCCGTGGTGCCAAGCAGCACCACGCAGATAATCCCCATCAGCAGTGCGATGCCACGATCGGTGCGATAGGCGTCGGCCCTGATCGTTGCGTACGGCTTGATATCCTTGTCGCCGATCACGCGCAGCGGATTGGCAGCAATAAGGGCCTGTGGCGCATCACGCAGCACCGATGTCAATTCGCCCGGTCGTGCACGCACTACGTACGAAGTGCTGCCATCGAGCAAGCGGAATGGAACCAGCAAGGAACGCTCGTCCCAGGCTTGCGAGAACGTGCCGGTGGACGTCTGCATATGTTCCACGACGCCCACGATGGTGCTGGGTGGCGCGCTACCGACGCAGATCTGTCGGCCTACCGCTGTGCCATCCGGAAATAACTTGTCTGCCAACGCCTTGGTGACGATCACCACGCGTGGCAGCAAAGTATCGCGCGCGGCCATCGCAGCGATTTCGTCGGCGCGGAAATTGCGCCCGGCTATCAGCTTCAAACCGAGCGTCGCCAGCGCATGATCATCGGCAAAATAAATCGCAGACGGCGACGTCGCGGTTTGCTGATCCATCGTATAGCGTACGCCTTTGGACCAACCGTCCACTCCCAGCGGATAACCATTGGTTGCATACGCGTCCATCAAGCCGGGCACGCGACGCAATGTTTCAAGGTCGGATGCCATCAAGGCCTGTACCTGTTGCATCGAAGGTCGGCCGATCCATTGATTCTGAATGACCAATACGTCGGCTTCGTCCAAGCCACTGGGTCGCGACAGGCGCGTTACGCGCTGATGAATGATCGACAGTGCATTGCAGACGATGGCGAGCGTCAACGCGATCTGCAACACGATCAAAATCGTGCCAGCCTTGTGATGACGCAGCGCGGAGAGAATCGGCCTGATCTGCATGTCGTGCACCTTATTGGGATTTCAGCTGCAGCGATGGCTGTACGTGTGCCGCGCGCCACGCCGGATAAAGCGCCGCAATCACGGTTGCAAGCATGGCGACGAAGACCGTCAACAAAACCAAAGCGGGCGTAAGACGGGCGAGCTTCGCAATCGCCGGATCGAACAACAGATCGGTGCCCAGCATGCCCAATGCGGTAAGCGACAATCCGAGCAGGCCACCCGCCATCCCCACGGCTGCAGCTTCGGCAACGAATTGCCGATAGATCGCACCGCGCGACGCACCCAATGCGCGACGCACGCCGATTTCGCCCGCACGACGCATGATCTTGGCCAGCAACAGCCCAACGGTGTTGACCAGGCAAACCAGCAGAAAGCCAGCTGCCACCAATAATGAAACCTTGGTCTCTGGTGGTACTGCGCCTTCGTGATCGAGCCAGTCCGTCAACGTGAAAAGCTTTGTATCGGCGCGCCAATGAAAGCGCCCGCTACGTTGTTGTTCCGCTACGTAGCCGCTCAGAAACTGGTTGTATCGCTGTACGGCGGACGCGTCCGGCAATTCAACCCAGAACGACGCCCACACGCATTCCGATCTCAACCAACCATCCCATCCGGGCGCCAAAGAGTGGATGGAGCCGGCGCAGCTGTTGTTGCCGTTGCTTCCGGTCTGCGTCGCTATAGCGCGCGTAAACGACAGGTAGAAATCCGGCGCGTCGCCGAAGCCCGTACTGTTGTTGACGTCGTAGAAGCGCGGTTGCGGGTTCCAATCGTCGATGACACCAACAACACGATAGTCGTGCCCGTCCACATTCAGCGCACGTCCGACACTGTTGACGCCGCCATACACCTGCTGATTGAGACGCTGGCTGATCACGATGACATTGGCTTGCGATTGGTCGTCATCGTCGGACCAACCGTTGCCATACAGAAACGTTGCCTCGAACATTGGAAAGAAGTCGGCATACGCTGCGTAGCCGTTGGCGGCAAAGGGGCGATGCGTGCCATCCTGAGGAATAACATTTTCCAGCACCGGATAAATCGCTGTCTGACGCTTCGCCACGCGCGCATGCATCAGCGCCATCGCGTCGCGATAGGTCAGCGCATCGGGCAGATGATTGTGCGTCGAACCGTTCTGCGGTCCGAGATTGTCGATCTGCGGCACAAACAATTGCGCCGACTTGTCCGGCAGGGGATTGCCCGACACAGCGCGAAACACGGCATACGTCGTCATCGATGCGGCCACGCCGACACCCATGATCACGACCATCAACATCGTGAGTCCCGGACTGCGCCGAAAACTGCGCAACGCGAGCTGCATGTAATAAGCGAACATGGCACCGACCGCTCCTGGTGGGGCCGGATGCCATCGAAAGCACGCGGCCGTTGCGACACAGGCTGCCGATGCACGAATGCCTTCGCATGCGTTTTGTGACGATGCCGCGCCAATCTGTGGCGAGCGGCTGTTGATGCAGGGTAAGCGGTCAGCGCAAACCCAGGGCGAGACGCGCGGCCTGCCGGAAACGACGACTCAGATCGAGCCGCGTTCCATCATGCAACACCACTTCCGCGTGCCCCTGGAACATCGTGTGCACTTCGCGGATGCGGTCCATATTCACCACGATGCTGCGATGGATGCGCAGGAAATGATTGGGATCCAACGATTCGTAGAGATGACGCAGCGTTTCGCGATGCAAGTACGTATTGCCGCCGACGTGAATGCGGACATAGTTGTCGTCCGCACGAATCCAGTCGATATCGGCGACCGGAATCACCATGCTCTTTTCCGCCGCTTGCACGCTGATGCGCCGCGCATACCCATGATTGCCCTCGACAGACGAACGGCCACGATCGCTTTGCAAGCCGCGCCAGTGTTTCTTCACGCGATCCATGGCCTGATCGAACCGCGCCTGGTCGATGGGTTTCAACACATAGTCGATGGCATTGGCATCGAACGCTTCCAGCGCATGCTCGGCGAACGCCGTGGTGAATACCACCATGGGCAACGATTCGGCGGCACGGTCTTCACGCAGCAGGCTGAAGCCATCGCCGCCAGGCATCTGGATATCGAGAAACACCAGGTCCGGCGATAACGCTGTAATAGCCAGGGCGGCCTCGCGCACGTTGCCACATTCGCCCACCACGTCGACATCCGAATGCGATGCCAACGCCTGACGCAATGCGACGCGTGCAAGCACTTCGTCGTCGATCAGCATGGTGCGCAGGCGCCATGTCATGACCGGCACTCCACGAACGGCAGCCGAAGTTCAACGCGTGTACCGCCATGTTCACGCTGCGAAAGATTCATCGTCGCTTTATCGCCGAACATGGCCTTGAGGCGCTCGCGCGTGTTGCTGAGGCCGACGCCTTCTACTGCACCGTCGGCCGGAAGCCCGAGCCCATCGTCCTCCACGCGCAGGTGCAGCTGATCGTCTACACGCCGCGCCGAAATACGCAGTTCGCCACCGTCGGTTTTGGCGAGCAAGCCGTGGCGTAAGGCATTCTCCACCAGCGGCTGCAGCACAAGGCTGGGGACCATGGCGCGGCCGGTATCGCCCATGTCGACATGTGTCACCAATCGATCCTGGAAACGCACTTGCTGGATACCGAGGTAGGACTCCAGAAACTGCATTTCGCGTGACAGCGGAATCTGTTGGGCATGACGCTCTTCCAGCGTCAACCGCAGAAAATCGCTCAGCCGGGCAATCATCAATTTAGCTTGAGGCGGGTCAGCAATGGTGAGTGCGGAAATCGCATTGAGCGTGTTGAACAGAAAATGCGGCTGAAGCTGCATGCGCAGCGCCTGCAACTGCGATTGCGCAAGTTGATTTTCCAGTTGCGCGTTGCGCACTCGCTCGTCCTGCAGCGAACGCCACGAGGCGATACCACGCAACACGACCAGCATCAGCCAATACGTCAGCAGTGCGAGATGAAAATTGTAGACGGCCTCGTTACGGTACAGATCGGTAAGTGTGTAGACATGCCCCTTCGGATTGGGTCCGCACAGCCAGAAGAACACCTGCAACAGCATCGTGCTCTGGAATGCGGCAACGATGATGCTGCATGTGATGTGCACGCTCCAGAACCGGCGCCAGCTTTGTGCCGCCGCGCGCCCAAGCCAGCTCACCAGCGGGGTCAGTGCCATCCACAGGTAGAAGTCGATCAGGTTCCACGACAACGCGCGCTGCCATGCAATCGGATGTCCCTCGCTGAGGCCGCCCAGCACGTTGCTGGCGGTATACGACAAGGCGATCACGGTCCAGAACGCGAGCGCGAGGCTCGCTACTTTCAGTCGATGCATGCCGGTTGCATTCGCCATTTTCGTCTCGCGGTGCGCAGCGTTCGATGGATGCGGGATCGCTGCTTGCCAATCGCCGTGTGGATTCGATATTCGCACCTAGTGTGCGAACAATTCATGCACTAGGGAAGCACGACTTAGTTCACGGTGACGCCACACAGGGCTCTCCATGGCCTCCTTGCCGCCCGCCCTCGCAATTCGACCGCTTGCCCCACGCTTGCGGCGCCCGTCACAAACTGCGTGCCGCCCTTTGATGAATGCGGGACGCTCGCACACATCATCCACGTCGGAAGGAATGCACATGACTATCCTCGCCCATCGTCGCTCGTTGTTGTCCCTCACCATCGCGGTGGCAGCTACGCTGGCATGCCTTGTTTTCACCCCGGCTGCCAGCGATCTGCGTGCACAGGGAACCGGCGCAACGGCGGATGAAACGCAGCACACCGAAGCCGGCGTCATCGCGGTGGACGAACATTGGAGCGTGGCCGAGATGTCCGGCGACACCCATTGGCTGGATCAGATGCTATTGCCCGAATATCGCTCGGTGAATAACGATGGCACCGTTCACGCGAAGGCAGCGATCCTCGCCGGCGCGGCCAAGCGCAAGGGTACCGACGTAGCCAAAGCCAAGCAGGATTTTGCGGACTATCAGAAGCAGCATCCATCTGGCACCGCCGTTGCGTTGCATGGCGACACCGCCATCATCACGTTCTACGACCCAACGCTTGGACCGCAGAAAGGTGTCAAATCCTCAGATATCTTCGTCTATCTCGACGGGCAGTGGCATGCCATGTATTCGCAACACACTTCTCAGCGAGGCTAATGCGAAGCGTGCACTGAGACGGCGCTTATCGGCATGCAGTGAGGTTTGCGCATTCCAGCTGAGGTCTCCGCCTCGGCCCAAGCAGGGCCTTATGCCGGTTGCGTAGGCCGGTTGTCAGCTTACCTGCGCCGGGAACATTCGCTAGCATCAACCGCTAATAATCGGACGGCGGTGAAGCGATGCGATATTTCCCGGTTGGCGAACGCTCTTTGCGAAACGGCGTCATGCATGCTGCATCACGATGTCGTCCGCTGAAACGCGTACTTCTCATCGCTATGTTGTTGGCATTCGGCCTGGTTGCAACAGCGTGGGCGGAGACACCCGAGTCGGCACGTTGGCAGCGTGAAGCGCAGGCCGTCACCATTACACGCGACGATTGGGGCATTGCCCATGTGCACGGCAAGACCGATGCCGATGCGGTGTTCGGCATGGCCTACGCGCAAGCCGAAGACGACTTCAATCGTGTCGAGACGAACTATCTCAACGCCATGGGCCGTCTCGCGGAAGCCGAAGGCGAATCGGCGATCTGGCGCGATCTGCGCATGAAATTGTTTATCGATCCCGCCGAGCTGCAGCGACAGTACGCCGCCAGTCCGGGTTGGCTGCAAGCGCTGATGAATGCATGGGCCGACGGTTTGAACGATTACCTCGCCACGCATCCGGATGTCCATCCACGCGTGATCAAACACTTCGAACCGTGGATGGCACTGAGTTTCAGCGAAGGCAGCATCGGTGGCGATATCGAGCGTGCGGCACTCGATCCTTTGGCCGCGTTTTATGGGCATGACGCCGAAACCGCAGTGAGCGTAACGACGCCATCAAGCTGGGCCGAGCCGTCGGGTTCCAATGGCATCGCTATCGCGCCTAAGCTCACGGTAGACGGTCACGCGTTGCTGCTGATCAACCCGCACACATCCTTCTACTTTCGCTCGGAACTGCAGATGTCGAGCGACGCCGGTCTCGACGCGTATGGCGCGGTGACCTGGGGGCAGTTCTTTGTCTACCAGGGTTTCAATCCGCACATCGGGTGGATGCATACATCAACCACCGCCGATGCCGTGGACGAATTTGCCGAAACCATCGTGCACAAGGACGGTAAGCTGTTCTATCGCTACGGCGGCGCGTTGCGGCCGGTGAGCGTGCGCCAGATCAGCGTTCTGTATCGCAAAGCCGATGGCACGATGGCCGAACGTCGGTTCACCGCTTATGCGACCCATCATGGTCCGATCGTGCGCGAGCAGGATGGCAAGTGGATCGCGATGGCGCTGATGAACAAGCCACTGCAAGCCCTGGAACAAAGCTGGCTGCGCACCAAAGCCAGCGACTATGCCAGCTACATGAAGGTGGCCGCGCTGCAGGCCAATTCATCGAACAACACGATCTTCGCGGACGATAAAGGCGAGATCGCTTATCTGCATCCGCAATTCATTCCGCGCCGTGACAATCGTTTCGATTACACCAAGCCCGTTGATGGCAGCGATCCGGCGACCGATTGGAAAGGTCTGACTCCGCTCAACGAACTGCCGCATCTGCTCAATCCACCCAACGGCTGGATCATGAACACGAACAACTGGCCCTACTCGGCGGCGGGTCCTTATAGTCCCAAGCGTGAGGATTATCCGCGCTACATGGATACCGTCGGCGAAAATCCGCGCGGCATTCACGCCACCATGCTGCTGACCAATCAGCGCGACTTCACGCTTGCATCGCTGATCACCAACGCATTCGACTCGTATCTGCCGGAGTTCGCGCGTCAGATTCCGATTCTGGTTGCCGACTACGATGCGTTGCCTGCGGCTGATCCGCTCAAGCAAAAACTCGCGGGTCAGATTGCCATGCTGCGCCATTGGAATTACCGCTGGGGCATCACCTCCATGCCCACCACACTGGCGGTGTTCTGGGGCGATATTCTGTGGAACGAAATGGACAAGGCCGATAACGCCGAAGGCGTGTCGGTTTACGATCTCATGGCGCAGAAAGCCGGTGCGAAAGTGCGGCTGGATGCCTTGTCCGAAGCATCCGATCGACTGGTGAAAGATTTCGGCAACTGGGGCGTGCCCTGGGGCGATGTCAATCGCTATCAGCGCATTAACGGCGACATCGTGCAACGCTTCGACGACACCAAGCCGAGCATCCCCGTGCCATTCACCTCATCGCGCTGGGGTTCGCTTGCATCGTTCGGCGCACATCGCTGGCCCGGTACCAGCAAGTACTACGGAACCAGCGGCAACAGCTTTGTCGCCGTGGTGGAGTTCGGCAATAAAGTTCACGCACGCGCCATCACCGCCGGCGGCGAAAGCGGCCATCCCGATTCTGCGCACTTTAACGACGAAGCCGAGCGTTACACGACTGGCAACTTGCGTGAGGTTTATTTCTGGCCGGAAGAGCTGAAGGGACACGTCGAACGCTTCTATCATCCCGGCGAGTGATTTAGGGGCAGTGAGAGATTACGTTCACCGCTGGCTTGTGTCATCGATGCGCTTGGGCTGTCTACTTTCGCCTCAGAACGAGCATGCCATACGAAGTCAATGAGAAGGTGGGATCGAATGGAGTTGAAGGCGGAAGTCTGGGAGCGCGTTATGGAGTTCGCATCGCTCCTCGCGAACGAAGATCAGATCGAAAAATACTGGGCTCATTACAATGCGCTTAAGGACTACTGCGAAACACAGAGTCTCGGTGGTCATGATCATCCCTTCTTGTGGGAGAGTCTTGGGGACTTCACGACAGACGATAACGCGGCAATACCACTGTATCTACGAGCTTTGGATGCAGCGAACGCTGACGACGCGCGTGAATATCGTGTCTCGATACGATTCGCATTGGCCGAGCGTTATAGACGGACGGGTCAGGAAGAGGCGGCTACTCAATACGCGATTGCGGCAGACGACGAGGCGCGGGATCTCGACGATTTGGAGCTGCGGCGAGAGATAAGCAGGTTTCTACTGTCGCGGAAGTGAAGTGTTCGCTTCCGCCCCAAATTGGACGCTATCGAATGGACACAAGCGCGTCATAATCTTCTCGACATTCAGATCTCACGACGCTGCGCGATCAATGATCCGTCTCAGCAGTCGCCTGATAGAACACATCCAACCATTTGCCATTCCGCTTCATTCACAACGACGAAGCGTAACTTTCGATCCGGAAGGCTTTTCATGATCAAGTCCCGCTGCCTTCACGAGCAGCTACGGCGCGTAAGTGTCTTGCGCGCCGACTAAATTATTGCTGCCCGTATCGACGAAGACGCGGTTGCGCCCCGCGCGCTTGGCTCGATAGAGCGCCGCATCGGCTTCGGCGCATAACTGCTGCAGTTCATAACCGCAGGTCTCCGTGGAGACGAGGCCAATGCTGGCGGAATACGATACGACGCGCCCGTCAACGTCAATCGGTGATGCGTCGATGGCCTTGCGGATGCGATGAGCGATCAACGAACCATCATCGCGTGAGCACTCCTGCAGCAAAATGCCAAACTCTTCGCCACCCAATCGACCGAACAAGTCGGTGGGGCGCAGCTGTTGCTTGCAGATAGCGACCGTATGTTTCAGTACGGCGTCGCCGATAGCATGCCCATGCGTATCGTTGATTTGTTTGAAGTGATCCAGGTCGATGGATATCAGGCAGGCAGCGCCGCGCTTTTTCTCCAGCAGGGACAGGGCCCGATTGGCTTCGCCGATGAAGTGCTGATGATTGAAAACGCCGGTGAGCCCATCCAGGCAAGAGAGTTCTTTGAAGCGAAGCTGCGAACGCTTGAGCCGGAACAGCCAGAAGATAATCGACGCCAGGGCTACGAGCAGTAGCGTGATATAGAGCCGTCCCGTCTCGACCGCTTTGGTCGCCAATGCTTGTTTTAACTGCAGGATATTGTTTTGCCTGCTCAGCTTTTCCGTTTCGAGATTTTGGGCGAGCATGTGTTGCTGAGCGACGTCGTAGGCCAATGTCCTGGCGCTGACGTCGTTGAGGTAACCGATGTTTTGCGCGGCGTAGTGTTCGTAATAGTTCAGCGCTGCCGCGGAATTGCCTTGCTTTTTCTCGATGCTGTAGAGCACCTGATAGGCATCTCTCAGCGTTTCGCTAACGTCGTCTGGATCGCTGGCTGCCAACGCGGCGAGCGCGGCTTTGCGTGCGTTGTCGCTGTCGCCCAATTTCCAATAGGCCTGGGCCAGCTCCACTTGGGACGCAAGCGTGTTGGAGTAATACTGATCGGCGTGAATATCCGGGGCTATCCGCTGAAGCAACGCTAGCGCTTTGTCCGGTTGATCTTCGTCCAGATAAAGGCTTCCCTTCACCAGCAAGATGGTGTCGGTAAATATCGGTTCGCGCGCCGTCTGGCACGCATCGATGCCGCTTTGGAGTTCTGCGCTGGAAGATGTCAGCTTGTGGCTGGCATAGAGAACATTCAGAAGTCGGGTCGCGGGCTGGCATACGCTTTGTCCAGGCGGAAGCGACTGCGCAATGTCACGGATGTAATGGGCCGCGAGATCGTACTGCCCGGCAGAGCCAAGCAATTGCGAGACATACGACAGCACCATAAAGCGCGCCAGTTTGTCCTGCATGTCTGGAACATGGGTCATCAGCCGGTTGGCTAACTCAAATGCTTCGACGTAGTGCTTGCTCTCACCCAGATCGCCCACGAGTACGGCGGACGCTTTCGCTGCGAGAGCGGGATCACCGGAGTGATCGATGACGTCCCGCAGCATGGGATCGGCGTTGGCGTAATCGTTCTGGAAGGAGGCCTGCCATGCATCCAGGTAGCGCAAATACCAGCGCTCGCGCGCAGACATGCCGGACGCTTGCTGGTGAAGTCGCTTGAGAAGGGTCAGAAATAGCGAGTGATCGGTGGTGCGGACGCTTTCGGTTTGTTCAAGCAGCGCTGCGAAAGGCAATGGTTGTGCGACACCAACGGCGGGCCAAATGAAAACGCAAAAGGCCATGGCCGCGAAAGCAGACCATGGCCGAAAGCGGTTCCAACACCGCGGCATAACGAGCTGTGCCTATTTACCGGGCGACGGTTCGCTTGGCGTCGGCTTCGGTGGCTGGGACGGAGCGTCCTGGCCATCGTCGTGATCCGGACCTTCTTCCTCATGCCCACCGGTGTGAGGATTGTGGTCGACCTTCATGGGCTTATTACCAAGCTCGGTCGATAGCCGGGAGCTATCTTCGAACTTGACGGCGGCCTTCAAGGCCTCCGATGCGCCGGCTTCTTCCAAGGTATGCGCAAGCTCTTCTGCCGGCGCGTGACGCAGGTTGGCGTTCTTGCCAATCGTTTCCAGCCATTCAATCGTGTCTGTCATGGGCTTCCCCTAGATTCCCTATCACGTTCAAGCATCAGGCTGATGCAGTTTAAAAGCCAGTGTTAATGCCTTGTCTTTACCTTCATACGATAGCGCCCGCCTTGTCCAGTTCTTCCAATTGCGCACGCATGGCGAGATTCGGCTTCAGCGGTGAAGCGGGCGGCAGCACCACCGTTTCCTCGGGCGTCAATACGGCCTCGGGTAAATCTCGCAAGGCAATGCGACGGATCCGCGGCTGTTCGATCGGCAGCGTCGCACCGCGATAGATGATGACTTCATGATCCAGCGGGTAGTCCTGGCTAAGCACATCCACCAGCAGCTGCCGGCATGCCGGCCCGGTCCGAAAGCGCGTCAGCGACCAATCGCCAACCAGACCGACTTGCCACAACACAAGGTAGCCGGTGTTATCGATGCGCCGTTCGTAGAAAAGTAGCTGGCTGGCCTCGAAGTGCTGGCAGCCGAATCGGCCGGGGTCGATACCCACGTCCGCATAAAGGCAATCTTCGGCCGAAATGCCCGGCTCCATATGTGCGTCGAAGCCCTCTGCGCGCGCCGTTTCGATGGCGTTGCGCGGCGACCAGGCAAAGATGCCCGGGTGGCCGTAAAACACGCCGCAGACACGCTTGCCGGCCCGCACCTCGGTCATCATCAGCTCGACCCATTCCCGATAGGTCTTCATCCGCGACTTGCCTTCGGCGTAGTAGGGCTGAAGGCTGCGCACATCCGGGTGCATGCGTTTCAACCACAGTTCCACGATGCCATCGGAAAGCGCCGCGAATACCACGTCCGCTTGTTCGATATGGCTACGCGCCAGCGGCGTAAGGTGAGAACCCAGGGTCATACCCAGGCCGACACAGGCCAGGCTGCCGCGGCGGGGATTGTCTTGTGGCGATAAAGAGGTCGTATTCATCGAAGAATCGTAAGGCAAGTTCCGTGCCCGGACCATGCTGAAGATTTGACCGGCGAAACAGAGGGCGTCGCCTAAAAAAGGGCATGTAAACCAATAACAAAGATAGCGGGGCCTTGTTTCAAACTATGCCGCCCTATCTGCCGAGCGACGAATAACGTCCATTTTCGACCTGCCGCGGACTTTAGAAGGCTATACGGAGGACGCGAAGGCTGCGCGTATTTCATTCAAGTGGATCGGCCCGATGCGGTCGTGCATGCGAATGCACATTTACGCGATTGAACGCGCAGCCGTGACCAACGCATCTTTCGCGCTCAGCAGAATCTGAGTCGCATCATCGGTTGCCAGCAGCTCCGAGCTGACGAACGCGCCGTTGATCAACAAAGCGAGTTGCGCGGCGAGTATCTCGGGGTGTTTTACATCCAAGCGTTTCGCGATCGCACTCAAGCGTGAGCGAAGCCCATGCATGTGCGAGCGGGCGACTTGTCTTGCAGGATGATCCTGTTCGGGGAATTCCGCAGCGACGTTGATTTGCGGACAACCGCGATAGTTCGAACGCGACAGCCGCGCACCGATCCAGCGCATGTGCGCCGTCAATTCGCCGGCCGGATCATCGGCGTGCTTGGCTGCAACGTCGTCCCACGTCGTCCAGAAATCGACGTCCTCGCGCTCCAGGAACGCGACGATGAGATCGTCCTTTGTGCGGAAGTGTCGATACAGGCTGGTCTTCGCCACACCCGCTTGCTCAACCACCAGGTCGACACCTACGGCGCGCACGCCTTGCCGATAGAAGAGGGTCGATGCGCATTCAAGGATCCGCTCGCGTACGTCCGTCGATTCGGGGCCGTGGGCCTTTCGTTTTTGGGTGGGCAGTTGGGTCGTCATGGTGATGGGCGCGGATCAACCTGGGTGTTGACACGGTACAGACCTTTCTGTAGCGTTACAAGAACAGACAGGTCTGTAGCGTCTTAGGGAGAGTCAAAATGACCAGCAGCAGCAAGCCATTAGCGGTGTACGGCGCGACGGGACATACGGGGGCTTTCGTTGTCGCCGAGGCGCGGCGCCGTAGATTGCCGGTCGTCGCGGTGGGCCGCGATATATCGAGCGTTCCGGCGGGCGTGACCGCCCGAACCGCAGCGATCGATGACCCCGCAGCACTGGATCGGGCGTTCGCCGATTGCGCCGTGGTGATCAACTGCGCCGGCCCATTTCTGGATACGGCCGCACCCATCGTGGAGGCTGCCCTGCGCGCAGGATGTGCCTATCTTGATGTCACCGCGGAACAAGCCAGCGCACTTTCGACATTCGAACAGTTTGACGAGCGAGCCCGCGCCGCAGGCGTCGCCGTCATTCCCGCTGCCGGTTTTTATGGTGGCCTTGCCGATCTACTCGCCAGTGCGTTGATCGGTTCGCGTTCCGTGGATGAGGTAACCATTGCCGTCGCACTCGATCATTGGTGGCCGACCAAAGGAACCCGAAACACCGGCGAACGCAATCGTGCACCGCGCGTTGTCATCAAGAATGGGAATCTTGTGCCTATGGCAACACCCGCGACGAAAACCGATTGGACCTTCGAATCGCCGCACGGCGTGCAAGCCATGGAAGAAACGCCGCTAAGCGAAATCATCACCATCTCGCGCCATTTGCACGTATGCAACGTAAGCGCCTATCTCAACATTGCGTCTCTCGACGAACTGCGTGACGACGCGACACCCGTACCTGCGGCAATCGATATCGATGGACGATCCGCACAGCAATTCGTCATGGAAGTCGTCGCACGCGATGGTGCGCATTCGAGTCGCGCGGTTGCACGTGGACAAGACATCTACGCCGTGACAGCCCCGCTTGTCGTCGAAGCTGCTGCGCGCATACTGCAACCCTCTTTCCATCGAAGCGGCGCACTTGCCCTGGGCGAAGCATTCGATCCGGAAAATTTCCTCCGTTCCTTCAAGCCCGAACACATGACATTCGGGCTCAACATCATCTGATGCAGCAAACTCAATACATTCCTCAAGGAGACATGTCATGCAACAGAAAGAACGCGCAGCGCTATTCGCCTCTATCCATGTAAAAGGCAACCCCTTCGTGCTGTACAACGCATGGGATGCAGGCAGCGCCAAGACCATTCAGGACGCAGGCGCACCCGTCATCGGCACGAGCAGTTGGGCTGTCGCCGCGGCGCAAGGTTATGGTGATGGCGAGGCGATACCTTTTGCATTCGTCGAACAGATCGTCGCGCGCATCACTGCAACCGTCGACATTCCAGTGAGTGTGGATGTCGAAGGCGGTTATAGCGACGATCCGAACGTATGCGCTGCCAATGTTGCGCGACTCATCGATCTCGGCGTAGTCGGCATCAACTTCGAAGATCGCGTCGTACACGGCAATGGCTTGCACAGCATTGACGCACAGAGCGCACGCATCGCGGCGATCCGAGCCATGGCCGATGCGCGCGGCGTGCCGCTGTTCATCAATGCACGCACCGACGTATACCTCGGCACTGGCGTCAAACCACCGGAAGGGATCGACGAAACGAAAGCACGCGCAGCTGCATATGCAAAGGCGGGCGCATCCGGATTCTTCATCCCTGGTCTGGTCGACTTTGCAGCCATTCGGGAATTGTGCGCCAGCATCACGCTACCCTTGAACGTCATGGCAATGCAGGGACTTCCCAATACTCGCGAACTCGCAGATGCAGGCGTCGCGCGTATCAGTCATGGACCTGGTCCTTACTTGCTGGCCATGGACGCCATACGCAATACCGCGAAAGATAGTCATGAAGAACGACACGCGGCGTGAACTCATGTCAGTGTGGCCAAGTGGTCTAGCGGCGAGATTGTTGTCAATTCGATGAGTCCATACATTTGCGGAGTCCAGGCTGGGCTTCGCAAATGCATTTGCATGACGGCACTTGCGCTAACCGATCACTCGCAGGCGTATCGATCTACGGCGAATGCTGTTCGGCGATCAAGGCTAGTCGAGCTTTACCCATTTTTTCCCGATTAGCGCACATAGGCCATCCGCATCAGGGCATGGTGCGAGTTTGCCGTTGGTTTCGGCGGCATTGATCAGGCTTACCCATTGGATTTGCTGATTAGCCCGCTGCGCAGTTTGATGTGCGCTCCAGGAAAAGTAAGCGGTGAGTGCAATGACTGCCAAGCCACCCGTCAGCAGACCGACAAACCCCTTCCAAGCCGTCGCGATATGCGCGCGATCGGCCGCAGCAACGCGCCGTTCCAATTGGTCGATAGATCTGTTGAGTTGACCAACGCCGTTGCCTAGCTGTTTCAAAAGCACCTCAACCACCGCGTTCGCGCCTGCAGCGATCGTTCGCGACGCAGTCTGTTGCAACTGGTCACTGACTCGCGTTGCTGTTTGATCCGCGATGTTAGCTAGACTCGACGCCGCGTGGTTCATGTGTTGCGTTGACAGATTCGACTCTTTGATCAGCCGATCGCCCATCTGGTTCAGGCCCGCGGCGAACATATTGATCTTCACGATCAGGGCTTCAAATTCCTGCCGATCCATTGCCACTGTCTTCTCCCTCGTTACCGAACTGGCCCGTGTTGCACCTGTGGCTGTGCCTGCATCTGCATCTGCATCTGCATTTGTGCGAAAGCCTCCATCTGCGTCTGCATCTGGTTTGCCTGTGCGCCCATCAGCAAAGAAGCTTGCCCCTCGGGCGACTGCGCATACGCCTGGCCGACGGCGTTCATACCGGCTATGTCGCCTTTTCCTGCTGCGCTGCAGATGGCCTCGAACATGTCGTGCAGAGAGCTTTCTTTGGTAATGCTCCATGCATCGGGTGCATTGACGGCATTCGGGACTTGGCTCTTTTCCAAGAGACTCGTTTCGGAGCTCAGCGCGCTGGCTGTCTCTTTGCCGACAACGCCATCCACCCTCAATCCATGGTCATGCTGAAAGGATTTAATGGCCGCGGTCGTAGATGGGCCGAAATCCCTGTCTACCGCCAAAGGATTGCCCTCGGTGTCTTTGTAGCCAAGATCGTGCAGTTCTTGTTGCACGACACTCACGGTATCGCCATGTTGGCCTTCGCGCAGCAGTCTATCGCTCTTTGTCAAAGGCCTCAGTTCACCGACTACTTCGGCACGATTATCGTGCTGTAAAACTCCTTCAGCATAGGCGTCCCCGACACGACGAGTGCGCCTTTCATGATGCGCGACTGATTGCTCAATCGCGTTCGGATCGACCGCTGCGACGGCTTTCCAAGCATCCTCCGGGGCCAGACCACTTTTGATGTTGGCCTGATAAGAGGCCCGCATTTGGTTCAATGCTTCCTCTTGCTGCGCCAGTGTGATGCTCGAATGGTTCGGAGGCGGGTAATGGCTTTGCCCAACGTTTCCTGGGTCACCGAATGACGCCCATTCTTTGGCGAGGGCGGTCTGCGCCTTTTCCAGCGTAGATCCCTGCGCGCCGGTTATATAACCCTTGATTTGAGGTCTTTTACCAGTGATTAGGTATTCACTGAATATTTTGTCTTGAACAGCTTGTGAAAATTTCTCATTCGGATCAATTCCGAGATTGTTCACTGCCTCATTTACGACGTCAGGGGTGGCTTGATAATAGCCAACCGCAAATAGCCGTTTTGGGTCGTCAGCCTTTAGGGATTGTAGTGCTTGAATCTCACCAACTGTAAGCGATGAAATGCCGGGGTCATTGCCCTGTGCATTCATGTGCGCGTGCCCTGAATCATCCTTCCAGGTGCCGCGATTCCATGAATCGTAGCCGTCTTTCGCAGACTCACCTTGATGCACCAAGTCATACAGTGGATTTCTACTCACGACACTCTCCTTTTGTCGCTATTGCGAGTCGCTTAGTCGGACGCTTTTGTATAAAAACCCCATCCCGTCACCATGAGATTAGGGGCGTCACGGTAATCACCGTAAGTGCCGACTTTCAGAATCAATTTCGAATTCCCGCTGTGGAACTGCATCAGGCAATATCCGTCCCCGCTACATGAATTCAATTCAGGCAATGAGTCGCATATCTTGCACGCTGGACTATTCGGATTCGTTGAACACACTTCTTCATAGTCGCCACCTACGACATTCTCTTTGCATTGATCGCAAACCAAGGGGCGCCAACCTTTTGCCGTGACGAGTCCTTTGACATCCTGATACGCGTTATTTTTCGCTTGTAGGTTCTTTATCAGATCGGCTTCATCTGGCGATAGTGATGCGATTGGAACAGAGCCGTTATATACGGGTTTTTCGCTCGCTGGTTGAGAGGACGGGCTATCATCACTTTGAGGGGCAAGTGCTGCGCAAGCGGCACACGCAAGCGTCGTGCAAAATAGGAAGCTCAGAAAAATCGACCACGACTTCACGATGCATGCTCCTTATAAAAATCTCTGGGCCCTTGCGGCATAGGATGCATTTTGAATGCTCTACCGCTCATTTGTTGGGTGCGGCACTGGCTCGGCTCGTACGGTTCTGCCGACTCCAACGGTCGGCGAAGTTCGTGCGAGTTCGATGGGTATGGAGCTTTAAAAATCGCCGCGTTCCTCACTTCCACTGTGTAGAAGCCCGCTGATGCGCGGGTTGGAGCTACGAATTCAAAGGATGTCCAGCATCGCCTCCAGGTCTGTGGCTTGCTCAGCGGTCTTCATAAGCTTGCAAGATTCGGCATCACCAACGGGCCTATCCAGCCCATCCGGCCCCGCGGAACAATTCGTGTCCCGGTATTTCATCCAGATATTTTCATCGGCCTTAAGCTTCGCTTGACCCTCGGGTGATAGCTTTGCTATCAGTGCGACGTATGCCTTGTTTAAGCGCCTATCCTGATAAGCCAACTCGGCATTCGTGCAAGCCACCATGGCGTACATGGAAGTACCGGCTTTACGAATGCATTCGTCGTAGGACGGCCGGTAATGGTAGAGATAGGACAATACCGCATCGATATTAGGCGGCGGCTTGGTGCCTTGCGCACATGCAATCGGCGCGGCGATCAAAAGCCCAACGAACAATCCAATCTGTTTGTGCATGCCAGCTGCTTCCTATTGTCTATGCCCCATCGAAATCGACTCTCTCAGCTGCGTATTCGCCGAGTCTGTTCAATGTCTTTTTACGCAATCGACTGATAGAAATGGAACCGGATTATTCCGCATCTTTATGCAATGCTTTTCTCGCAGCTCTGCGAAGGAAGGGCAACTGCCAATCCCTGACGAGCTCGCTCTGATCCCTGTCGTAGATCCACATCGGATTGAAGTTCGCGTGCTGACGAGAACGAAACCGTTCAACCGACAGGCACGACGCGATCAACCTCTCGCCGTGCCTACCGACGTATCAATAAACCCATGCGCGATAACCCCAGTGCGGGTGAACGGGTGTGTCGCGGCAATGACCATGCGGTCCGATCCAGTAACCCGGAGGGCACACGCGGGCCGGACCGACCGCAACAACGGGGTAACCGACGGGATAGCCAATCGGGCGCACCACGACCACAGCCGGCCCGCGGCAGAAACCCCACCCGTCGCGCCACCGGCCCGGGCCGCAGCCTTGGGCCGCGTAAGCGGACACCGTTACCAAAAGACCCACTGCCACGGCGGCAGCCTTCGATGCAAAACGTAGCTTGGACATGATTTTCTCCTGTTCGGAACGCTGTTTTGTGCGTTGCAACAGAGTCTGGTCGTGTCCGGGTCGGAAAGAAAATACTGTTTTGCTATACGGCCATAACCGGCGGTTATGCCACCCGGTTTTTCGTGGTTCGTTCTGCCTGGAAGGCCGTGCTTTTATTGGGTGGCGCGACGCAGTCATCGCGCGTGCGATGTAAGCGTCAACAAAAATGCGTGACACGCACACCGTTCGTTTTCGACAACTCCGTGCGAACAGAAAACGATCACGCGAGTGCGCGTAGCCAAAGCACATCAGCTTTATCGTCAACACCAATCCGCGTCCCCTGACAGATGACGGCACCGCATGTATGCCATGGTGTTGTCGTCGGGCGTGCCCATCCCCGTTTGATGAACACGACACGCCCGACATGAGTGAAGTAGCGCGGATCGCGTGGGGTTAGGAGCCCAAACGATCCGCTGGCCACAACCAACTAATAGAGAGTTGATCATGGTTACGCTCGATCATACGGCACACACGCCAACGCGTGTCCCCGCCAAGCCGATTTTCACCCTGCTTCACCGCCGCTCATACTGGACGGCGTCGGGCCACAGCGGGCAAACGTAAAAACGGAATCAGTTATTTCCGCTAACACGTGCAGGATTTTTCCTGCAGCCCTTCACGCCACGCGCAATACGTGGCGTGACCTAAAGCCATGGAATACGCCCATGAATCAGAAACCCCACGAGCTTTTCAGCCCGGCAAGTTACGTCTTGTCGCGTGATCATTACGATGAACTATGCACCATCCGCGATAAGCTGCTGCTAATGGCACAACTCGCCGGCACCGCCACATCCAACGGTGACCACGACACCATACTTTTCATCCGCCGCAGTTTGATCGGACAACTGTTTGGTGATCTGAGCTTTCAGATCGATGATGTGTTGGAAGATGTTGCTCAAGCCGTAACGTGCGTGGACCATGCACAAGCGCATTGATCCATGTTGATTGTCGTGACAAAGGACGGTTTCTAGAACCTCTTCTTTGTCGGTCTCAACTACCTCGATCCTTCTATCAACCCATTACAGCGAGTTTAGGTAGTAGAAAGAGTGCAAATGGAATTTTGGTGGATTGGATAGACTGATGCCACAATCTTCTGGCCCTGATATGTCACTCAACTGGGCATAGCGAAGCATGTCGAAAAAGCGATTGGCATCGACAAGGCTGATGGGCGTACGTATTTCAGTGCTGCGTTTAGCGGCGCGGATTGCGCCTCTACTGAAGCTCGACGATGAAACGAATACCCCACACGTATAGCCTTCTAACGTCAATGCCCCTAGAAAGGCTCGTATCTGTTCAACTTGTACTGCGCCTTTCTGTCTTTTGACTTGCACACCTATGCGGCGCCCGGCGCTGTCCTGTAGTACAGCGTCGATGCCGCCATCGTTTGAATAGGCCGTGGCGACGGCCTGGCATCCAAAATCACGGAAAACACTGGCGACAGTCAATTCAAAGAGTCTCGGGTGCATTGAGGCTCTCGCATCAAACTTTCGTCGCAAGTAACGGCGCACTTCTTGAAGAGGCGTATCTATGTTGCTGAGATCTAACTCTTGCAGAACAGACATTGACGTAAGCGTTACCACCCATAGCTGACCTCCCGTCGCTGGTAGCACTGCTCTGTCTTCCGCAATCCACCAGCCGCATTCTGGACAAATGTGCAAGCAAACTTTTCTATCGGAAATGTTCCCGCAGAGGATCGCATCGGGATCATCCGGCGGGAATCCGTAAATCTCGGGATCAATTATCTGCTGCTGCTGTGTGGCCGCGAACTCAGGAAAAGGAATTTCCCATAAGTTGGGATCATAGTGATCGTCAGTCCAGGCGCCGCAGTGCATGCAGTTGACCGTGTCTTCATCGCTCAGACGTGGCCTCCACCAGGGGAGCTCAAATGTCGTCTCGGCGGAAGAGATGGTCGACTGGACGTGTTGTCTTATCGTTCCCATCGCAATGCCCTCATTTGTTGAGATGACCTCTTTCCAGCCAGTTAGGGTGGCAATGATGGATTATCGGAACCCTGAGTGATCAGGACGGTAAGCATCATTTGAAATGATGCAAAAAAGGCATTGACAGAATTCGTACTCATCCTATATATGTTGCATCATGAGAAATGATGCACCAATAAAGCCCTTGGGTGAACTGGCAGATATCCGGCTCGGATACCCGTTCCGGGGTGGCATTTCGGAAGTCCCGGGTGGAGCCGTCCGGGTCATCCAAACGCGAGACCTGAGTCGGGACGGCCTAAAGCCGCAGAGTGACTGGCTAACCACGCAGATGGAGGGGCGCAAGCAGCCCGATTGGCTGCTTGACCAAGACGTGCTTTTCGCCGCCCGCGGCACCCATACGTATGCCGCATTGGTGACCTTGCCGCCGGCACAAACGGTGTGCTCCCCCCACCTTTACGTCATCCGGGTTAGAGCTCCGCAACAGCTGCTGCCGGCGTTTTTGGCCTGGCAGCTAAATCAGGCACCCATACAGCGTTACCTACGCCAATGGGCCGAAGGCAGTCACCAACTGAGCATTCGTCGCACGGTGCTCGAGGGAGCACTCGTCCGAATTCCACCGCTCGAACAACAACGTACTGCGATCAAACTGCAGCGCGCGGCTTTGGCCGAACGCGACGCCCTGCAAGCCCTTATTACGAACAGAGAAATGGAGCTGGCGATGCTCGCTGAGCACCTGCTCGCCAATAACTACGGAAGCCATCCATGAGCAAGACCGACATTTCCCAGGACACCATCAACGGCGCCATCTGGAGCGCCTGCGACACCTTTCGTGGCACTGTAGACCCGAGCATCTATAAGGACTACGTCTTGACCATGCTATTCCTGAAATACGTTTCTGACGTATGGCAGGACCACTACGATGACTACAAGAAACAATACGGCGACCATCCGGAATTGATCGAAGACATGCTCAAGAACGAGCGCTTCGTGCTGCCGCCCAAAGCCAACTTCTACGCCCTATATGAAGCGCGTCATCAGCCCGGCAATGGCGAACGCATCGATAAGGCGTTGCACGCGATCGAAGATGCCAACCTCGGCAAGTTGCGCGACGTGTTCCAGGACATCAGCTTCAACTCCAACAAACTGGGTGATGAGCAGCAGAAGAACGACATCCTGCGCCACTTACTGGAAGACTTCGCGAAGCCCGAACTCAATCTGCGCCCTAGTCGCATCGGTCAGTTGGACATCATCGGCAACGCCTACGAATTTCTGATCAAAAACTTCGCTTCGACCAGCGGCAAAAAGGCCGGCGAGTTCTATACCCCACCCGAAGTCTCTTCGTTAATGGCGCGACTGATGGCGCCCAAAGCGGGGGATGACATCTGCGATCCCACCTGTGGTTCCGGTTCACTGTTGATGAAATGCGGTCGCCTGATTCGCGAGCAAACCGGTGCGCGCAAATACGCATTGTTTGGTCAGGAAGCCATCGGCAGCACGTGGGCGCTGGCAAAGATGAACATGTTTCTGCACGGTGAGGACAACCACCGGATCGAGTGGGGCGATACGCTGCGCAATCCGAAACTGTTGGAGGGTGCTGGCCTTAAGCATTTCGACATCGTTGTCGCTAATCCGCCGTTCTCGCTTGAAAAGTGGGGTCATGAAAATGCGGATAACGACCCTCATGCGCGCTATCGCCGCGGCGTGCCGCCGCGCACCAAGGGCGATTACGCTTTCATCCTGCACATGGTCGAAACCATGAAGCCCAAGAGTGGCCGCATGGCGGTCGTGGTGCCGCATGGTGTGTTGTTTCGTGGTGCAGCGGAAGGGCGCATACGTAAGCACCTGATCGACGAGAATCTGTTGGACGTGGTGATCGGTTTGCCGGAAAAACTGTTTTACGGCACTGGTATCCCGGCAGCGATCTTGGTGTTCCGCAAGAAGAAGGCTGACGAAAAGGTGTTGTTCATCGACGCCAGCCGTGACTACCAAGATGGCAAGAACCAGAACTTCCTGCGCGAATCCGATCTGCAGCGCATTCTTGACACTGTGGCGGCGCGCAAGTCGGTGGACAAGTACGCCTTCCTCGCCACGCGCGAGCAGATCGCCGAAAACGACTACAACCTCAACATTCCGCGTTATGTCGACACCTTCGAAGAGGAGGCAGAAATCGATCTCGTGGCCGTGCGCAAAGAACGCGAGGAATTGAAAAAGGAATTGGCCAAGCTGGAAACCCAGATGTCGGCGTATCTTAAGGAGCTGGGCTATGAATAAGCGCAGCGCCAAAGGCACGTCCGTTGACCAGAAGAAGGCGTTGGCAAACGTGGATGCGTCAGCTGCCTTCGGACCGTCCAATCCCTCGCCCCAAGCAGGCCCAGAATTTCTGCTTTACCAGACCGAAGACGGCCAGACCCGCATTGAAGTGCGCATAGTCGACGAAACGGTCTGGATGGCCCAGACGCGCATGGCGGAGTTGTTTCAGGTCACCGTGAAAACGGTCAACGAACATCTCCAAAACATCTATGACGAGGCCGAATTAGAACCTGAACGAACTATCCGGAAATTCCGGATAGTTCAACAGGAAGGCGAGCGCGAGGTTCGCCGCCACATTGACCACTACAACCTCGATGCCATCCTCGCCGTTGGCTACCGGGTGAAATCCACGCGCGGCACGCAATTCCGGCGCTGGGCCACCGCGCAGTTAAGGGACTATCTCGTCCAAGGCTTCACCCTGGACGATGAGCGCTTCAAAGCCAACGGCGGCAGCGTGTATTTCGATCGGCTGCTCGCGCGCATCCGCGACATTCGCAGCTCGGAGAAAGTGTTCTGGCGCAAAGTGCTCGACATTTACGCCACGAGTATCGACTACGACCCGCGCACCGATGTCTCAAAACAGTTTTTCGCCATCGTGCAGAACAAAATGCATTGGGCGGTCCATGGGCAAACGGCAGCCGAACTCATCGCATCCCGTGCTGATGCCGACAAGCCAAACATGGGCCTTACGAGTTGGACAGGCGAACATCCTCGCAAGACGGATGTGGGCGTCGCCAAGAATTACTTGAACACCCAAGAGCTGAATGCGCTCAATCGCATTGTCACGCTGTATCTGGAATTTGCCGAAGTGCAAGCCGAGCGCCGTCGTCCAATGACCATGCACGATTGGGTAGCCAAATTGGATGACTTCTTGCGTATTTCCGACTACGACATTTTGAACCATGCAGGCAAGGTAAGCGCGGAGCTTGCGCAACATGTCGCACAGACTGAATTCGATAGGTTCCGCAAAGTGATCGATGCCCAGCCCGGCACGGTGGAACGTGATTTCCATGCTGCGCTGGAGGATTTGGAGAAGAAAGGGCGTAAGAGAGGCAAACATGCTTCCTAAAGGCTGGCGCGCTACGCGGATCAGTGAGCTAGCTGAAGTTGTACGTGGCGCATCCCCACGGCCAGCAGGCGATCCTCGCTATTTCGATGGCGACTATCTTCCTTGGATAACCGTTGCCGAAGTCACTGCTAATACGCAGATGTGCTTAACCGGAACGAAGGCCAAGCTAACTGAAGCTGGCTCCAAATATACGCGAATAGTCGAGGCAGGAACTCTAATCCTTACAAATAGTGGGGCCACGTTAGGCGTGCCGAAGATCACCAAAATTCGAGCAGGCGCAAACGACGGAATTGCTATGTTGCTCAACTTACGAGGTGCATCTAAGGAATTTCTTTACTACTTCCTTCAAAGCAAGACTGACTACTTGCGTGAGGTAGTCGCTCCTGGCAATGGCCAGCCAAACTTGAATACAGAACTTATTGCCGCGATTCCGGTGATAGTTCCCACAGTTTATGAGCAAGAAAAAATTGTGGAGATGATGATGGTATGGGACTTTGCTATCGCCACCATCGACCGTCTGCTAGCTAACAGCCGCAAACAGAAACAGGCACTTATGCGAAGTCTGTTTTCAGATTCGCACCGAAAGAAGCAAGGTTTGCCGCCGCTGCCCCGTGAACATGCTTCCGAGATGTTTGCCCCCAATTCCGTGCGTCGCAATGATGGCTTGGAACTCCTGTCCGTGATGCAGGGCGAAGGCATTGTTCCGCGCAGCTCCCTAGATCGCAAAGTTGTGATGCCGGACGGTTCCACTGACAGCTACAAGCTTGTCGAGCCGGGTGATTTCGTCATCAGCCTGCGCTCGTTCGAGGGCGGTCTAGAGTACTCGAAATACACTGGATTGGTCAGTCCAGCGTACACCGTACTCAAGCCTAGGAAGATAGTCGATGATGACTTCTACAGGCATTACTTCAAATCACGCGATTTCATCGGTCGACTTGCTGTAGCTGTGATTGGCATCCGCGATGGTAAGCAGATTAGTTATGATGACTTCGCCTTCCTGCGCCTCCCTGCACCGGACATCAATGTGCAGAGGCGCATCGCAAAGGCACTGAATCTTGCCGAAGATGTCATCATCAAGCATGCTGCAGAACTAGAAAAGCTTCGCACCGAAAAAGCAGCGCTAATGCAGCAACTGCTGACCGGCAAGCGCCGAGTCAAGCTGGATTCGGAGTAAGCATGGACCACCACGCCCCCGATACCCGAGAACAGTTCAGTGCCCACATTCCGGCTCTGCACTTGCTTCACCAACTCGGTTGGAATTACATCAACCCTATCGATGCCCAGGCATGGCGCGATGGCAATCGCGAAGTACTGTTGCGCCCACGCTTGATCGAAGCGTTAAAAACACGCCGCTTCGACTATAAGGGTGAAAACCATCTGCTCTCGCCCAGTGCCATCGACCAGATCATCCGCGAACTCACCGCGTTGCCGCTGGGTGAGGGGCTGCTGGCTGCTAACGAAAAGCTCTACACCAAACTGGCTTTCGGCATCACCGTTACGGAATTCATGCCCGACGGTAAGAAGCATCAGGCCACCATTCCAATCATTGATTGGCGCGAACCAGCCAACAACCTGTGGGACGTCACTGACGAGCTGGAAGTGTTGTCCGCCCACGGCACCCACACGCGCCGGCCGGACATCGTGTGCTACGTCAACGGCCTGCCGCTTGTGGTGATCGAGGCGAAGCGTCCGGTATCCCATGCGGCCGGTAACACTCACGGCCTAAACCCGATGGTGGCCGAGGGCATCAGTCAGCACTTGCGCAATCAGCGGCAAGATGAAATCCCGCAGCTGTTTGCTTATGCGCAACTACTGCTATCCATCAGCCACACCGATGGCCGCTACGGCACTATCAATACGCCAGCCAAGTTCTGGGCACGCTGGCGCGAAGAGCAGTTCACTTCGGAAGATATCGCTGCGCTGAAGAACAAAAAGCTTAGTGTTACATCGCGTGATGCCCTGCTGCGCGACAAGCCCAACGATGTGCGCAACGCCTGCATCGAGCTGTGGTCCAAACCGATGCTGCCCAGTGGGCAGGATGATTTGCTTACTGGCTTGCTAACTCCCGCGCGGCTGCTTGAATTTTTGCGTGGTTTTGTTTTGTTCGACCGCAAGGCCGGCAAGCTGGTGGCGCGCTACCAGCAATTCTTCGGCATCCGCGCGTTGTTGGCGCGCATCCGCCTCAAGCGCTCAGATGGTGGGCGTGAAGGTGGCGTGCTCTGGCATACCACTGGCTCGGGCAAAAGTTTCACGATGGTGTTTCTGACCAAGGCGTTGTTGCTGGACGATTCCGTGAAAGAATGTCGCGTTCTGGTGGTTACCGATCGCGTGGACTTGGAAAAGCAGTTGTCGCGTAACTTCGCCACTAGCGGGGCATTCGGCTCGGCTATCGCGACCAAGAAGGAAGGCGAGCGCAGCAAGGCCACCACCGGTCGTGACCTGGCGAAACGCATCGGCAGCGGCACGGAGCGCATTACCTTCTCGCTGGTGCAAAAGTTCACCACAGCGTCGCGCTTGCCAGAATGCCGCAACGATTCGGCGGATTTGATCGTACTGGTGGATGAAGGTCACCGCAGCCACGGCGGCGAAACGCACGAGCGCATGCGCAAGGCGTTGCCGAAGGCATCATATATTGCTTTCACTGGTACACCGTTGTTGAAGGCGGAAAAGACCGCCAACAAATTCGGTCCGATCGTTCACGCCTACACGATGCAGCGCGCAGTGGAAGACGGCACTGTCGCGCCCTTGTTGTATGAGCAGCGTGTGCCGGAATTGGATATCAACCAGGCCGCGGTGAATCGTTGGTTCGACAAGATTACCGCTGGCCTGACCGAGCGCCAGGCCAGCGATCTGAAAAAGAAGTACGCCAGCCGACAGGCCGTTTATGACGCAGCTAACCGTATCGAGCTGATTGCCTGGGACATTGCTAATCACTTCGATCGCAACTTCAAGCAGCTGGACGCCGGCTTGAAGGGGCAATTAGCCACCAGCAGCAAGCTGGACGCGATTCGCTACAAACTCGCGTTGGACGAAACCCATTTGGTGAGCAGTGCCGTCATCATGTCGCCGCCGGATACTCGAGAAGGTAACAGCGACGTCGATGAAGACACGCTTCCGGAGGTGCAGAAGTGGTGGAAGCAGAACATCATTGACAAGAAGGTGGATCCAGAGCAGTACGAAAAGGACACCATCGATGATTTTGGTGGCGACGGTGAACCGGACTTACTGATCGTGGTGGACAAGCTGCTCACCGGTTTCGACGAGCCGCGCAACGCGGTGCTTTACATCGACAAGCCGCTGGAGGGACACAACCTCATCCAGGCGGTGGCTCGTGTGAACCGACTGCATGATGCCAAGCGCTTCGGACTATTGGTGGACTATCGCGGCATTCTGGAAAAGCTCGATACCGCCATCCGCGATTATCAGGATCTAGCCCAACGCACGTTGGGCGGCTTCGATGTGAATGACCTCGACGGCTTGTACGCCAGCTTCAGCACTGAATACAAACGCTTACCCGGGCTTCACAAAAAACTATGGTCGTTCTTCAAGGACGTAGTCAACAAGCACGACCGCGAACAGTTCCGTCAGGTATTGACGCCGCGCTTCGCGGCCGATGAAGAAGGCAATGAGTACGATCAGCGACAGAAGCTACGCGACGACTTCTATGCGGCACTTACCGAATTCGGCTTGTGCCTGCAAACCGCGCTGTCCTCGCGTAGCTTTTTTGAGGACAAGAGTTTTTCCGAGGCGACCATTGCCGGTTATAAGCGTGATCTAAAGTTTTTCTCAGAGCTGCGTCATGAAGCTCGGCTGGCGGCGTTGGAGACGGTGGACTACTCCACTTACGAGGAGCAAATCCGCAAGCTAGTGGACAAGCAGGTGATTGGAAGCCAAGTGCGCGACCCAGCTGGCTTGTATCAGGTGGATAAGCTCGGGCAGCCAGAAGATCCAGAAACTTGGTCAGAAGAAAAAGCGCGCAATGAGGCGGACATTATCCGTACGCGCATCCGCAAGACCATCGAGCAGGACTTAGCCGACGACCCGTATGCGCAAAAGGTGTTTGGCGAGTTATTGCGTCAGGCCATCGCCGAGGCCGAGGCGATGTTTGACCACCCAGTCAAGCAGTACGCGCTGTTTAAGGACTTCGAGGACAAGCTAGCCTCTGGCGACACGCCGGGAATACCCGAAGACTTCGACGATAACCGTCAAGCTAAGGCTTACTACGGCATTCTGCGTTTGAACATCGGCGACGAGGCTTTTGATTCCCTGGCGCTGGAGCAGCGCGATCAATACGTCCAACTGGCTAGGAAAATCGATCATGTCGTACGCGATGCCATTGCCGAGAACTCGCTCAATCCGCAGAGCATCGAAGCCGCCATCCGCAAGCAATTACTGCCAACGCTGTTTAATGTACTTGGCCTCGACAAAGCACGCGAAGCGGTAGAACAAGTGGTGCAGGTGGTTCGCACCGGGATGAGTCGCTCTTGAGTGCTGTTCCCGTCGCCATCCAGCGGATGGTCTTGCCCTATGGCGATACTCGCATTGCCTTCGACGTGCGCAGGCAGCCAGGTCGCCGTCGCCAAAGCGTAGCTGTGCACGTTGAGCCGAATGGGTGCGTACTTGTTGATGCTCCTGTTACTGCCAATGATGCAGAAATTCGGACGGCCTTGAGTAAGCGATTGCGTTGGGTCCACGATAGGCTTCAGGAAATCCATGAACGCCGCAAGCACGTGTTGGTACGTGAATACGTCAGCGGAGAATCGGTGTATTACCTTGGTCGCCGTTACCGGTTAAAAGTACTTCCGAACACAGAAGAGCCGGCCGTTCGTCTCCGCGGTGGCTACCTACAAGTGGCCGTTGGCAGCCGCAACCCGGATGCCGTGCGTTTTGCGCTAGAAGACTGGTATCGGGAACAGGCTCGACGTGTCCTTGGCGAACGTCTGCTGGAGGTGTGCCAGCAATTGCCGTGGGTCAGAAAGCAGCTCCCATCCACTGCACTGCGCACGATGTACGCGCGCTGGGGCAGTTGCTCACCGCAAGGTCGCTTGACCCTGAATCCTGCCTTGGTTCGCGCACCCCGTGAGTGCATCGACTATGTGCTCATACACGAGCTTTGCCACCTCAAGCGACACGACCATAGCCGCCACTTCTACCGCCTGCTGGATGCTTATGTTCCAAGCTGGCAGCGTATTAAGCATCGGCTGGATGGATTAGCTGAAAAAATTGCGCTTTGAACCATAGATTGGCCAATTCATGCAAAGCACGACGAGATTGTGCAGCTACCTCGCCAAGAGCCGCTTGAACTCCAAGTCCACGATATCGGCGAACGTCGTAGGTGTCGCGTAGGCGCGAGCAACTAGCATCGATCCGTAGACCATCGCCATGAAGGCTTCGGCTTCTTGTCGAACGGAATGGCGCAATTGAAAGACGCCGAGCTGCGAGCCGGTGCTCAAGACGGTCTCAAGCCAATTGGTCAGCGCGCGAAAATGTGCGCGCACGGCGTCGGCCAACTCGCTGGGTAGTGTCGGCATCTCGGCCGCGAGCATCCCCGCGACACAAAAAGGCGCCGACGCGTCAGCGATGCATTTTTCCCAATAGCCGGTGTAGGTGAGAAGTTGTTGCTGGGGATCGACGCCCGCGTCAGCGAGCGCTCGTGCGTGTTGTTCGATTTGCGCGCGTGACTCGTCCACGACGGCCCGCGCCAGGTCGGCCTTGGCCGGAAAGTGGTGGTGAATGCTCGCCTTGCGCACCTGGACCTGATCGGCGACGTCGGCATAGCTGAATCCGTTGTAGCCCCGCGTCTGGATGAGGTAACGGGCTGAATCGATGAGCTTCTGCTGTGTCGTCATGCGGCCATCCTACCACTAGGTAGGCATATCGGAGACGCCCAGCGAGTCAGGCTGACGGCTCAAATTCAGCGTTGACGTATTATCTACCTACTAGTAGGATGGCGCTTCATTCGACTAGGAGCGCTCATCATGACGTGGTTACAGCAGTTCTATTTTCTTCGGGCCGGCGTAGCCGCAGCATGGATCTCGCTGGTCGTCATCACGGCGCCCGCGTCATTGCCGCTCGCAGGCGCATTGCTGGTGCTCTATCCGGCGTGGGACGCCTTCGCGAACTGGCTGGATGCACAGAAAAGCGGCGGCCTTGCGCTCAACAAAGGCCAAACGTTCAACCTGATCGTCAGTGCCATCACCGCCATTTGTATGGGCGTTGCTGTGGGTCTGCACGGCAATGCGGGTGGCGTTCTGGTGTTTGGCAGCTGGGCGCTTCTCGCCGGTATCTTTCAGTTGGCCGTGGGCATCTCGCGCCGAAAACTCGGCGGGCAGGCCTTCATGATGATCAGTGGTGCGCAGTCGGCGCTCGCGGGTGTCATCTTTATCTACCAATCCTTCCGTGTCGCGCCCGGTCTTGTTCAGTTGACTGGCTATGCAGGGTTTGGCGCCTTTTACTTCTTGGCTGCAGCTTTGTGGCTGACCTTCAAAAAAAGACGCGCGGCACACGCTGTGTCGTGATGCTCGTCTTTTGAATACGCAGATTCGGTGTGCAATCCGCAGACGTCAGGGGGACGACGGCTCGAGGAAATTCGCAAGATGCTCAGCGATAAGTTGGGGTCTTTCGAGGATCGTCATATGCGAGGTGTCCGGCAGCACGGTCATGCGCGATCCGGCGATCTGCTCGTGCATCACGCGGGCGCTGGCCGGTGGACAACTCGGATCGAGCTCGCCGACCAGGATTTGCGTGGGGCAGCTGATCTCGCGCAGCCGATCGGTCAAGTTCATACCGGAAATCATCTCCCACATGGCGGCGTGGACTTGTGGATCGCGAGCAAACAGGGCTTTGCGAACCCGATCGAGGATGTCAGGCCGGGTCTTGATCGTTTCAGGCGTAAACCAACGCTCGGTGTTGGCTTTCAATACGCCCGTCATGCCCTCGCGTCGTGCGGTCTCGGCGCGATCACGCATAGCCTCGCGGACCACGTCCGGAAAGGCGGAAGCCGTACTGACTAGAACGAGGGTGTGGAGTAGTTCGGGATAAGCCAGTGCGAATGTCTGCGCGATCATGCCGCCCACCGAAATGCCGACGATTTGCGCGCGCTCGGCGCCGCTGGATCGGACGATGTCGGCGAGCAGGCCCGCGGAGCGATCAAATGTCCAATCGTGGATCGCTCCTGGGGTGTCGCCGTGACCTGGAAGGTCGTACGCGATCACGTCGTGGCGATCTTGCAACGCCTCGATTTGGCGATCCCAAAAGGTGAGATCCAGCCCAACCGGATGGATCAGGATCACCGGCCTTGTGCTCCGAGGGCCGGTCCGGATCATATTCACGTGTTTTGCGGAGATGAATTCGCTCATAGGAGTAGTGCCCGACGTAATTGGGATCGATCAGACGAGTGATGCGGTGCATGGCGTGCTGTTACGCCGAGACGAACTCGCGAACGAATCAAGATGGGACGGTCACAGCACCTACTCTTTAAAGCCCAGATGGGTATCGCCGAAACCCGACGAATACTTCAGGCCAAGCCAAGCATTCGGTCAAACCCGATATGCGCGACCCAGATAAGCGCGAAGCTGCAAGGCAGCGGCGATGCCATGGCTAATCCACATAGCGCCAACACACCAGGTGAAACGTAACTGTGGCCGATGTTATAGACGGCAGCACCTACCGAACGATTAATCAGGTAGCCCAGCATGCTGAGATCGGGAACCAAGAACAGCAATGCGAACATTCCCCAGTGACCAGAGAGCTTCGCGTAAACAACGATCGCGCCAACCATGATGAGAAGTGCTTCCCATCGCAAAAGGGTTTTGACTTTGCCTGTGGTGGCGCCGACGCGAAGCGGTGTCATCGCATTCAATGTCTGAGTCGTGGCGTTCATGAGCGCTCGCTAAGCTGCCGTGAAATCCATCCACAGGATTAGCACGCCGAAGATGGCGATGAGAGCGGCAGATATCGAGGCGGCACGCTGTCCTTTTCCTGCTGCTGTCGCCGCGCGATTCGCTGCACGCCAATACAGCCAGGCTCCTCCAAGAACCAACGCAAGTTCTATAACGGCCGATACCGACGGGTGTCGCCACAGCCCAAAGCCAAACGTCGGAAAGTTGCCGATATTGCCGGGCAGGATAGGAAGGTCTGCGCGGTGAACGAATAAGTCCAAGAACCAATGCGATGCGGCAACGAGTCCAATGACGATGCCCGAGCGTCGTCCCCAGAATAGGCCGCAGAGGCAACCCAGCACTATCGACAATATCGCCATGCCGGCGAACGAATGGGTGTAGTCGGCGTGGATGATCAACGCTCCGTATCCGCCATGTGCATCGTCGGCCTTTTGTACCGTCTCGATGCCTGCCATAAAGAGCGGCACGAACACGATATCCAGCCAAACGGTTGCCAGCATCAGCGCCCAAAGAGGCGTTGTGGTCTCGCGACTTTTGACGGCGGCAGCAAAGCCAAAATGACCGGCGATCATGACCGGCCTCCGCGTTTCCGCGGCTTCGACCACGGCACGCGCGCGTCGACCAAACCAACGACGACCACGAACAACAGTACGCCCAGGATGAACTGCACGTCGGTCTCCTCATGCCGTATCAACGTGCTTGAAGCCTAATAGCGTTAGCCTTCGACGTCAAACCTTAGAAGACCGGGTTACGCCGCGCAATATGACCGACACGCCGTTCTCGAACGCAGCGTCCAGTCCACCGCCGAGGCGAAACGCATTCGCGTTTTCCATCGCGATGAACCCATTTACGAACGGCACAAGCACCCGCGCCGCAGCGAACGCATGATCCTTGCCGGCCAACGCCGCGAGCGATGGCAGCAACGGAGCCACAGCTGCAGCCCGTGCCAACGTACCCTCTTCAGTGGGAACGGAACGAATATCAAAGAGCAGCGAATAGCCGTTCGGGTTGCTCCTCGCGAAGCGTCGAATCGCGTGCGCTTGACCTGTCAAAGTCGCCTTGGGGTCGTCATCGATCACCAATTTACTGAGCTTTCGGGTAAGTTCCGCGCACAAATGAAGCTCCACGGCACTTAGGAGGCTAGCGCGATCTTTGAAACGTCCGTAGAGCGACGGCGCGCGGATACCCACCGATTCGGCGACATCATTCATTGAAAATCCGTCTCGCCCTTCGCGTTCAATCAGACGGCGTGCGGCCTTGACGATTTGCGCTTCGGTGGTTTTAGGATGTGCGGGCATGGCGCGAAAAGGTTAACTCAAACGCGCACTGGGAGCTTTGAACGCGCCATTAAGGAAAAAGGGCAGAGTGCTTTCCCAAATTGGAAATTCACTCTGACCTCTTTTGAAGAGCATCAGAAAGCGTTGTTGTGGTGGGCCCACCAGGATTCGAACCTGGAACCAAGGGATTCGCGTGTTCCGAAGGTTTCCCTTCAGCGCGGACTATCTCTTCACCCTCCGACGTGTCGGGTGGGGTGCGGGACGCTCGAGCCTGTTATGAAGGACGCTGAAGTCCTCAGGTAGTCTCTGCACCTTCCAGCGGTGTACCACTGGCTTGGCTCAGGGTTGCCATCGATCCGCGCGAACGCGTCGCTAAGGTTTCCCTGAATTCATCCCGTTCCCGTTCACGCATTACTGCATGACGGCACCTTTTTGATGAGTCCCCTGCTCTAACCGTTGAGCTATAGGCCCTTTTGTACGTTTTGCTCAGGCCTCGACCGAATGGGCGATATCCGAGCAACGCCTATGATAAAGCAATGAATTCGAATTTGTGCTGCGTGAGGTGCGGGGGCGCACGGGGAGGCAGGCAGCGTAATTTTGTTCCCGCTTACGTAAACACGTTGGGCGATTTACAGCATCGAAGCGGTGCGGCGCAGGGTGTCTAGCGTCGAGGCGAATTGGCTGTGTCTGGCGGCACATTCTTTCGTCATGGTTCTGGGACTAGGCTCGAGATCCCCATCCCCATATGTGGAGTATTTGCATGAGCACTGAAGCGATTGCCAAGCGCTTGGTTGAGTTGTGTCGCGAGGGTAAGTACGAGCAGGCGCAGCGCGAGTTGTATGCGAATGATGCGGTGAGTATCGAGCCGGAGGGTTTGCCGCCGGGCATGGCGCCCAGCGTGAAGGGGCTGGAGGCGATCTATGAGAAGACGCGCCACTTCCAAGGGACGATCGAGGAGCTTCACGCGAATCACGTGAGTGATCCGGTGGTGGCGGGTAATTGGTTTAGTTGCGAGATGACGCTGGATCTGACGATGAAGGGTGTTGGGCGTAGGGTGATGACGGAAATCTGCGTTTATCACGTGAAGGATGGGAAGGTGGATCGGGAGCAGTTTTTTTACGATGTGCATTGAGTGCGTCGAGGAGTTCGCGCGTGTTGAACAGTGATTTTCGTGCGCGCTGATTTTTGCTCCCTCCCCTACGTGCAGTAGGGGAGGGGGTTAGAGACGAGGGTCGGGGTGCTCTCTGCATGGTTTGTCGCGAGGTTGGCCCCTCACCCCGGCCCTCTCCCCGGAGGGGAGAGGGGTAAATAAAAAAGCCCCGCGTTGGCGGGGCTTTTTTTGTGGTGCGATGTGCGTTCGATCAGTCGATGTCCAGGAACGAGCGCAGTTGTTCGGAGCGGCTGGGGTGGCGCAGTTTGCGCAATGCCTTGGCTTCGATCTGGCGGATGCGTTCGCGGGTGACGTCGAACTGCTTACCGACTTCTTCCAACGTGTGATCGGTGTTCATGTCGATGCCGAAGCGCATGCGCAGTACTTTCGCTTCGCGCGGCGTGAGGCCGGCGAGAACGTCGCGCACGGTTTCGACCAGACCTGTTTCCGTCGCCGAATCGATCGGCGAGCTGGCGTTGGTGTCTTCGATGAAATCGCCCAAGTGCGAATCTTCGTCGTCGCCGATTGGGGTTTCCATCGAGATCGGCTCTTTGGCGATCTTCAGCACTTTGCGGATCTTGTCTTCCGGCATGTCCATTTCTTTGGACAGTTCTTCCGGCGTCGGCTCGCGGCCAAACTGCTGCAGCATCTGACGGGAGATGCGGTTGAGCTTGTTGATCGTTTCGATCATGTGCACCGGAATACGGATGGTGCGTGCCTGGTCGGCGATCGAACGCGTGATGGCCTGACGAATCCACCACGTGGCGTACGTGGAGAACTTGTAGCCGCGACGGTATTCGAACTTGTCCACGGCTTTCATCAAGCCGATGTTGCCTTCCTGGATGAGATCGAGGAATTGCAGGCCGCGGTTGGTGTACTTCTTGGCGATGGAGATCACCAGACGCAGGTTGGCCTCCACCATTTCTTTCTTGGCGCGGCGTGCTTTCGCCTCACCGACCGACATGCTGCGGTTGATTTCCTTGATGTCGGTCAGCGGCAGGAACAGTTTCTTTTCGATCGAGGCGAGCTTTTCCTGCTCGGCGTCGATGTGCTCGCGGTGGGTCTTGATGTTCGGCGACCACTTCTGGCGCTTGCGGCCCAGCTCTTCGGCCCACTCGAGGTTGCCCTCGTTGCTGGGGAAGGCTTTGAGGAATTCGGCCTTGGGCATCTTCACGTGCTTGACGAAGATTTCCATCAGCACGCGCTCGTGATGACGGATGTCGCCCACAACTTCGCGCAGCTTGCGCACGAAGCTGTCGATCAGCGCGGACGGCAGCTTGAGCTTGAGGAATTCCTCCGCCATCTGGTCGCGCAGCTTGGTGACTTTCTTGTCGTTGATGTCGGTCGCCTTGGGGGCGGCCTTCTGGAATTTGCCGTAGTAGTCGCGCAGCAGTTCCATGCGGCGCTTCACTTCTTCCGGATCGGGGCCGGTGGGGCCGGCTTCTTCATCGTCGCCGGAGGCTTCGACGTCGTCTTCTTCGTCTTCGACATCGGCATCGGCAGCCATCACTTCGGCTTCGGCCAGGGCGGCGTCGGCAGCCTGCTCGAGGTCGGCGAAGCCGGCCAGGATTTCGCTGAGGCGGCGCTTGCCGTCCAGATGCTGGTCGTACTCTTCCAGCAGCAGCTCGATGGTCAGCGGGAAGCTGGCCAGCGCGGTCTGCACCTGGGTGAGGCCTTCTTCGATGCGCTTGGCGATGGCGATTTCGCCTTCGCGGGTCAGCAGTTCGACCGTACCCATTTCGCGCATGTACATGCGCACGGGGTCGGTGGTGCGGCCCACTTCGGCGTCGACGGCGGAAAGCAGCGCGACGGCTTCTTCGGCGGCGGTTTCATCGTCCGAGGCGGCACCGGGGGCGTTGTCGGCCAGTGGGTCGGCATCGGGGGCAGCGTCGTGCACGTCAATGCCGACACCCTTGAGCACCGCCATAATGTCTTCGATCTGCTCCGGATCGACGATGTCGTCGGGGAGGTGATCGTTGATTTCGGCGTACGTCAGATAGCCCTGCTCCAAACCCTTGGAGATGAGCGCTTTAATTTCCGACTGTTGCTCGTGGGCTTTGCTATTCATACCGTCCGCCGCGGGAGTGGAACTGACCAGTATAGCTAGATGCTGCTTTTTTGACCAGTTTCAAGTGAAAAAATTCAGGGGCACGAACACGCAAAAATCGCGCCAAAACACGGGTTTCGGCGTATTTTCTGATGAGTTCGAGCGATTCATTCGCACGCTGCTGGCTTAACGCGTTTCGAGCCAGAACGTTACAGGGCCATCGTTGACCAGATGTACTTCCATATGGGCTCCGAAGCGTCCGATTTCCACTGTTGGATGCGATTTTTTTGCGAGCTCGACCAAGCGTTCGAACCATTGTCGGCCGTGCTCGGGCGGCGCCGCGCTGGTGAAGCTGGGGCGCATGCCTGAACGTGTGTCCGCCGCCAGGGTGAATTGGCTGACCAGCAGCAGGCCACCGCCGGTATCCGTGAGGGAACGGTTCATCTTTCCGGCGTCGTCGCTGAAGACGCGGTAACCGAGCAGGCGTTCCAGCATCCGTTTGGTTTGCGTCTCGCCGTCGTCGGGCTGCACCGCAACCAAGGCCAACAGGCCCGGGCCGATGGCGCCCACGGTTTCGTTCTCGACATCGACGCGCGCGGAGAGAACGCGCTGGATCAGGGCGATCATGCAGGGTTCGCGTGGTGGAGCTGAGGCAACTGTGCAAGGGAACGGACGACGGGTAAAGAGGCTGGCGTGAAGTCTTACGTTAGACAACGGCAGAAGCGGGCAACGCTTGAGTGGTGGGCGGGTTGTCCGGCGCACAGAAGATGCTCGCCAGTCCGGGGCGGCCCCTTTACCCTTACGCGTCCTTCCTCAACCGGCCGCGCCATCGTTCATGCGTCCTGATATCTACATCGTCTATCTGCTGCTGCGCCTGTTTGGCCTGTTGCCACTGCGTGTGCTGCAAGGCGTCGGTGCAGGGTTTGGATTGCTGGCGCTGCGGCGTGGTGGACGGATGGCGCGCTATACGGCGGTCAATCTGCAGATTACGCGGCCCGAACTCGATGCGTCGGCACGCGCGGCGTTGTTGCGCGAGGCGATGGCCGAAGGCGGCAAGTCGATTACCGAGATCGTGAAGATCTGGGGCGCTGGCGCCGAGCGTGCGCTGGGTTTGATACGCGAGGTTCGTGGCGAAGCGTTGTTCGACGCGGCGTTGGCGTCGGGCAAGGGCGTCATCATCGCCGCGCCGCATTTGGGCTGTTGGGAGCTGCTCAACTATTGGCTGTGCCGCAAGACGCCGATGGCGATTCTTTATCGTCCGCCGCGCATTGCTGCGGTGGAAGCGTTGCTACGGAAAGTGCGCGGCAAGCTGGCGCCGGAACAGGTGCGCGCCGAAGGTGCGGGTGTGCGCACGCTGTACAAGCGGCTGGCTGGCGGCGGGACAGTGGGCATTTTGCCGGATCAGAAACCGCGCGAAGGCGAGGGTGAGTTCGCACCATTCTTCGGTCGTGAAGCGATGACGATGGTGTTGTTGCCGCGCTTGGCGGCGCGCACGGGTGCCACGGTGTTGTTTTCGTTTGCCGAACGGTTGCCGCGTGGCGAGGGGTATCGCATTCACTTTTTGCCGGCGCCGGAAGGTTTGGCTGATGCCGATTTGCCGGTCGCATGTACGGCGCTGAATCGTGGTGTGGAGAACTGCGTGAATATCGCTTTTGCGCAGTATCAGTGGCATTACAAGCGGTATTCGGCGGATAACAGGCCTAGTCCGTATTGAGTCGGGTCTCTATTTGAGCTGTGCCTTGTTGTTGAACGGCCGCGCAGACCCGAGGAGCGCTACAGCACCTCGCCGTCATTCCGGCGTAGGCCGGAATCCAGGCTTAATAAATCGTGCGAAGCACTCGAAATTGATTTTCGGGCCTTTCAGATGCACGTCGACACTGGATCCCGGCCTGCGCCGGGATGACGTTTAGGGAGGGTTTTGCGTTTTTGGGAATGTATGTGAATGCCTAACCCTCAAGCGGCGGGTAAGCCCTACATCAACCTTCACCTTTCGACTCAACCCTGCGCAAAAACACCGTCATCTCTTTCTCCGCCTGCTTATCACCACGCTCTCGCGCAACAGCAACACCTTGCCGCCAAGCCTCGGCAGCACCCGCCGCATCATTCCCCGCAAGACACGCTTTGCCCAGCAACTTCCAGGCAGCCGAATAGTTCGAATCAAACTGCACCGCACGGCGAAATTCATCCGCCGCAGCAACATGATCGCCGCGCTCCAGCAACGCATTCCCCAACGAAAACCGCAACAACGCACCATCGCGCGGGCCGCCGCATTGCGCGCGCAGGCCGGCGATCAGTGCGTCATTCACGGTTGTGAGCCGTACTGGGAGTCGGTAGCCGCGGGGAAAACCTGCGGCGGTTGCGGTGGTTCGGTGGGCGTGTGGCCCGTGCGTAAATTCGCCAGCGTCTGCGCCGACCACACCACGACCCACGACGAACGGAACGGCTGGATCAGCAGCGCATAACGCTGTGCCGAGGCTTCCACTTTTTCGGGATGCGTCACGACCAGGCCATCCGGATGCGCTTCGGCGAATGCCTGCAGCGCGTGACCGTCGCGAAGCTCCGTAATGGGCTGCGTCAGTCGTCCCGCAAAATGAAATTCGCCTTCGTAATTGCCTTCGATGGCAATCGGATGGTGCGTCGATTCCGCATTCGCAAGTAGCGCCGAAGTGGGGCTCAAATCGTAGCGATGCCACACCGTCAGCGTGAACAACGTATTGAGCGCCAGCACGCCGAACAAACCGGCAATCGACAATCGACGCGTCTCGCCGCGCATCGGAAGCAGCAGCAAGCAGCCCATCAACAGGAACGCAATACTGAAAGTGCGGCTGTAAGCGGAGACGCCATCGAACCACAAACCGTGTAGATGACGGTCCGCAACCAGATACGGCATCGCAAACAAAAAGCCCGCGAACGCGATGCTGCCCAGGCCGATCAGCCATGTGCCGAGCCAGTAATTTTCAGCAAACGCATTGTTGCGCTCGCGTAGCACCGCCATGGCGCCGGCCAGGAGCAACATCGCGCCGCTCATTTCCGGCAGCAGGTAGTACCACTGCTTGCCGCTGACGATCGAAAACACGATAAACGTCGGCACCAGCCAGCACAGTGCGAAGCGCACACCCGCATCTAGTGGCTTGCGCAGCGTCGCCAGCGCAACCCACGCACGCGGCCATGCGCTGAATGGAAATAGCAGCAGTGGCAGCGAAATGAAGTACCAGCCGAACCAACGCGGATGACTCTGCAGCTTCTGATCGGTCTGCACGCCATTCACCACGCGCCCAGCGGTCTGCGTGAAGAACAAGCGATGACGATACGCATCGCCGCCGCTGAAACCCGCGGGAATCGCCCACGCCAGCAGCATGGCCAAGCCAAGCAGAATCGACAAACCGCCACGCGTGTACCAGCGGCTGCGGTTATCGCGCGCCCACTCGTTCCACAACGGGCCCAGCAGCCACGGGAACACGATGTGCAACAGCATCACCGGGCCCTTCGTCAGCAGGCCCGCACCTATCAGCAATCCGAACAGCAGCCAGCGCGGTTCGGCGCGACCGGTTTTCGGTGTCAGGCAAAGCAGCGCGCCCAGCACGCAGTCGACGAGCAACACCTCGTACATGATCTGCAAGCCGAAGAAGAACGCATACGCCAGCGCCATCGCCATCCACGGCACCACGCCGGCGGCCCACGGGCGCCCCGGGAACAGGCGTCGTGCCAGCACCCACAGCAATACCATCTGCACCACGCCGAACATCACTTCCAGCATGCGCGGCCAACCATCGCCGACGCCGAACACGAACCAGCCCGCGTGAATCAGCCAGAACAGCAGCGGCACTTTTTCGCTATAGGGCTCGCCGTTGATGTACGGCACCAGCCAGTGATGCCCTTGCCACATCTCCCACGCCACGGCGAGCGTGCGGGTGGAGTACAGCGGCATCGGACCGTGAGAGAAGATCGCCAGCAAAACGACGACAGTCCATAGCGGCAGCCATGGCCACAGTCCGCGCAAATCTTTGGAACGGCGAATGTTATTGGTCGACACGAGTTGTCAGGCCATCCGTCTGTGGTGGTCGTGATTCTAACGAGCTACGAGCGTGAACTGGCTGTCTAAGCCGGTCCCCAGTAGCCAATGCGCCGGCGCAATTTGAGCTTACGCCAAAAATTCAAAGGCTTGGATTTGCGATTGCGGCCGCCCGCAGCAATAAACGCATCGATCGCCTCCAGCACGCGTTCGCTGGAATGGCCATCGTGATAGGGGTGAATGGCCTCGCCAAAGGCCTTGATCGCCTGCATCAGCTCCGGCGGGCGCGACAACGCGCGTTCAATCGCCGGTTCGAATTGGGAGGGATCGTCGATGTCGATCAGCTGCGGACCGGGCGCGCGATTCTTGAAGGTCACCACCGGCTTGCCCGTAAGCAGAAATTCGCTCAACGCGGACGAGGTGTCCGAGCACATCATGTCGACCTGCGGGAACAGTTCGAGGATGTTGTCGTTCTCGGCGAAGGTGAGGTATTCGTTCTGCAGCGCCTTGAACTTCGCGCGCGTTTCCGGATTCATCTTTGGGTGAAACGAAACGATCCAGTGCCAACGGCCGTCGCGCGAGAGGCGCTTTACTTCCTCGTACAGTGTTTCCGCGGCACTCCATGAAGGCGAGAACGTGGAGTGGTAAAGAATGACCGGCGGTTTGCGCACGGGCGGAAGCGGACCGGCGATTTCTTTCAGGAACGGATCGAGCTTGGGCCAACCCGTTTCGATCACCGAGAAATGGCCGAGTTTTTTTGCCAGCGCGCTGAACTGTTCGGTATCGCGCGGTCCGGTAGTGCAGTACAGATCGAAGAAGCCGCGGATATAGATATGTCGCGGTTTTCCTGCGTTGAAGCCGTGGAACGTTTCCACTTTCACGCCGGGGAAAAAGTGCGGCAAGTGATTGCTTGACGTAATGACCGCGATTGGATTCCAGCGGCGCACTTCAGCCACCGTCAACAAACGCTCGCCCTCGACCAGATCTTCTGCACCGGGGCCGTCGAAGAACCACGCGGTTTCGTCGCCGCGTGCGCGGATCGCTTCCTGGATCGGGCGCAGGATGGCGAGCGCGTAGCGTTCGGAGCCGTACAGAAGATAGTGTTTTTTTAGCGCGGGCTTTGGCATCAGTGATCGAGTCCGCTACGGGTCAAAGCTTCCGCGGCCGTCTCGCGAGAAGCAGGATTTTGCAGCATTTCGTAGTAACGCATGCGCTTGTAAACAGCATAGTTCGCGGCCGTCTGCGAGATGGCGTAACCTCGCCAGCCGTCGAGAAAGCCCAGCCGCAACAGATAATCCTTGATAAACGCGAGCATGAAGACGAAGGGCGTCTGCCACATGCGCGCGGACTTTTTCTTCTCCAGCCAGTCACGGCACTTCAGTTCCGAATACAGCAACACCTTGAGCTGCTTCTCGACCAGGCTGGGGTTGTTGTCGTGCAGGAACGGCGCGTTGAACGTGACGGACGCACCCTGAAACTGCAGCGACTCGTGCACGCGCACGTCGCTCCAGCGCGCGCGGTCACGGTGATAGAAGCGCGCCATCTTTTCGCCAACCGCCGGGCGATACCAGCGCATCGGCTTGCCCATGTAGATGAGATGCCGGCGCAGAATCGCCGCCGCGGCATCGCCTTCCATCAGCGCGGGAAGCCGCTGTTGCAGTTCGTCGATCAATGCGTCGGTGAGGAATTCGTCCGCATCCAGGGCGAGAATCCACGGATGACTGCACTGTGTTGCAGCGAAGTTACGTTGCGGACCGAAACCCAGCCAGGTCTGATGCACCACGCGCGCACCATGTGCCTGGGCGATGGCGACGGTGTCGTCCGTGCTGCCGCTGTCGACCACCAGCTTTTCAGCCGCAAACGGCACGCTGTCGAGGCAGCGCGCGATTTTCTGCGCCTCATTGCGCGTGATCACGACAAGGGTGAGCGGGAGAGTGGGGGCCATGACCGCATTCTAGCGGAATGCCCGTTTAACGCCGTGGATCGCAACCTCTTGCATGGTAGTCGGGGTAAAGTGGACGACGGAATCACCGCGCAGGTGCACGAGCGCCGGTTCATTGCGTTTCAGGTGTGTTTGGGCAAGATGCGCGGGAAATTTCGGGCTGGGCCAATGGATGCCGCACGAAACGGGATCGCCTTGTCTGCCGTACACAAGGCGCGATGACGTGGTGCCGTTGCTATCAGGAAGTTTTGTACCAGCATGCCAATGACAAAGGCCAACAATTCCGTTACTCCCGGGCAGCGTTTCCATCTGCAGGCCGATTTGCCCAGATGGGTCTACGGCTGGCTGCTGCTGGGTATGTGGTGGTTGCTGGTGGGTCTGGCCGCAAGCCCGGTCGGCGACAAAGTCTGGAATCCCGGAAAGCCCTATCACGACAGCCTGATCGTGCTGTTCATCGCGCCTGCGCTGTGGTGGGTGTGGAAGCGGCGTGGTGAATTCGGGCGGCGTCTGCTCGGCGACATCGATGGACGGCTGCTGCTGGTATTTCTCGCGTGGGCCAGCCTCTCGTCGATCTGGGCCAATTACGGTCACGTCGGCGACATGTTTTTCAATGCCGTCTACATCGTGCTGTTCGTCATCGTCTGGGCCGCGGTGGTGGCGGGCAATCCACTCTGGTTCCGGCGGCTGCTTTTCTGGGCGGCGATAGGTTTGTCAATCGTGGCGCTTGGCGCGATGACGATTTTTCCGTCGCGCGTGCTGCACACGCTCAGCTGGCAAACGGAAGGTCGCGTCGTTGCGTTTGGTGCGCTGGACAATCCCAATCTCGCCGCGTTTGCTTATGGCGCGGCGATCATGTGGCTGACGCAGATCGCTGTGCGCACACGGTGGATGCACGTGCTGCAAACCCTCGCGCTGGTGGTGATGGTCATCTTCGTCATCATGACCGACTGCCGCTCGGCATGGCTGGCCATTTTGGTGGCGCAAGGTTGCATGTTGCTGGCGGCGCGGCATGGGCACGTGAAGCTGCGAGCCCTCGTTATTCTTGCGCTATCGCTTATTGCCGTGGCGTTTGGCGGCTGGCAGTACGTGAAAGAGCGCGGCATGTCCTACCGCCCACAAATCTTCAAGCAAGCCTGGGGCTGGATCGAGCAGCATCCGTGGCGCGGGCTTGGTGAAGGCAGTCACTACACGATTCAAGTCGCCGATCAGCTCTGGACGCACAGCCACAATGTTTTCACGCACACCGCGATAATGGTGGGCATTCCGGGTATGTTGGTGTTTGTGGCGCTGTGGTTGATCGTAGGCTGGCGCGCATGGCTGTTTCGGCATATCTCCACCGGCCGCTGTTTGTTGGCGGTGTGGGTGTTTGCCACTGTAGCGTTCCAGTTCGATGCGCCGGAGTTGATGCAAAAGCCGAGCGTGGAATGGTTTCTTGGCTGGTTGCCGTTGGCGATGAGCATGGGTTTGGCGTGGCGCGTTCGTGATAGCAAGTGTCGCGATAGCCAGCGCCGCGGCAGAACGGAGATGCCTGCATGACCGTTGCGGCGAAACCGCAAAAGGTAACGTTGATCGTCATCACCTATAACTGGCCGGCCGCGCTGGCGCAGGTGTTGAACAGTGTTGCCCGGCAAACGCGATTGCCGGATGAAGTGATCGTGGCCGACGACGGTTCCGCCGATGACACGCGGCAGCTGGTCAAATCGATGGCGGCAGTGTTCCCGGTACCGATTCGGCACATCTGGCAGGAAGACCTCGGTTTTCGTGCTGCGCGGTGCCGCAATCTGGGTATCGCTGCGAGCAGGGGCGATTACATCGTGCTGATCGATGGCGACATGATCCTGCACCCGTCTTTCATCGCCGATCATCTGATGCTCGCCGAGCCCGGCTATTTCCTGCAGGGCGGGCGATTCAAGACCACGCCCCGTGAAACAGCGCGCTTGCTCGCGGGTGGCCGTCCTGTGTTTGCGCCGTGGGCCGATGTCGACTTTCACGTTTTCGACGGTATTCGGCGCATCTATTCCTTCCGCGCGCCTGCCCTTGCTCGATGGAAGGCGAAGGGCAAGAACGGCGGCCGAGTGATGAGCTGCAACATGAGCTTCTGGCGCAGCGATCTGCTACGCGTCAACGGCTTCGATGAGCGCATGGAAGGATATGGCGCTGAAGATCGCGAGCTGGTCGCGCGTTTGGAAAATGCCGGGCTGCGTCGCCGTCAATTGAAATGGTGCGCGTTGGCGGCGCATTTGGAGCATAAGACGCGCGCGCAAGTCGATGTCAACGACCTGAGCTTGCCGAACAATCGGATTTATCACGCGACGATCGAGCAGAAAATTACACGTTGCGAACTCGGTATCGACAAGCATTTGTCTGATCCGGTGATTGCGTCTTGATTTAAATCGGTGTGGTTTAAATCCGCCTGTTCTTCAAGACATCACGCGTTTTGCTTGTTGGGGTGCGGGCAGCCAGACGCTATCCGACCGGGATAAAGCCCAGAAACGTCATTCCGGCGCAGGCCGGAATCCAGTCTAAATACGTCGTGCGGAGCACACATCATTGATTGATGATGTCCGGCACTTCTTGCAGCGTAACGCCACTGGATTCCGGCCTGCGCCGGAATGACGTCACAAGACTTTGTTATGTATGGGCAAGATCTCAGTCAGGGCGTTGCCTACGCGCCGAGCAAACTCAGCGTGGTTTCGCGCGAACCAATCGCGTGCACGATGACCTCTGTCGCGCAGCTCTTCGTCACTCATCTGCATAGCGTCTTCGATCGCGCGTTCCATCGCCGCTTCATCGAAATGCCACGTAACGGTATGCCCCATCGTGCCAGCTTCACGACACGCGACGAGCAGGCCGCGTTCAGCCGAAACAAGCTCATTCATCGGCGGCGCATCGACGGTGATCACAACAGCGCCTACGCCCATGCCTTCTACGACGTAATGCCCCCAACCTTCCGCTTCCGAGGGGCACAGGTGGAAAGCATGTGCATTCTGAAATTCCCGTAATGCCTCGGGCGCAATGTATTCGACGCAATGACGGATATTGGCTTGCGCAGGTCCTGGCGTCGCGCACACCGGATTTTGCAGAACGGTCAGCTGCGGCCACTCCGGATGTTTGCGCCATAACGCCAGCAATCGCTCAGTGCCCTTGATGCGGCTGCCACCTGCCAGATGAAAGAAACGGCGCGTACGTGGCACCTGCGGGTCATAGTTGTCATCGCTGTCGAAACCGACAAACGATGTTGTGCATCCCATGTCCTCAAAAAGCTTTTGCGCGTAGCGCGTCTTGGCCCAGACATGATCCATGCGGCGCAAGTGGCGAGCATCCTTGGAATCGAACCATTCCGGATTCGGCAACGCAATGTTGTAGCGCGCCAAGGGAAGATGCAGCGGCCACAGGTGTTCGAACATGATGTTGACGTCGTACGGCGCCCGCCCGCGCATCCGCGCCCATGCATGTCGCCAGTGACTGAAAAAGACGCGCCGTCCGCGCCCATAACGCCAGCGCAGTTGTTCGTCTTTTTCACCAAGCGAAGTGACATGCACGTCGCAACCGTTTGCTTTCAGTGCATCGGTCAGCAATTGGGCGTCGCGTGTCAATCCAAGTCCGTTGTCACGGACGACCAGATTGACGCGAAGCGGCGCGCGAGTATTCGTCATGCAGCATCGCGCTTGGTGGATGCCGATGCCGCAGCGGCGGCGATCGCTTCGAGAAAGTGCTGGCGGAACGATCGATCGTTCGCTTCATACCATTCACGCGCAGCATGACCGAGCGATGCCTGCTCCTCTCGCGACATGCTTATGCAGCGCTCGATCGCGCCGCGCATGGCATCGAGATCGAAGTCGTAAAGTGTCGCCAGTTCCTGCGTGCCTGCGTCATGCGCATGCACGACGACACCGCGGGCAGGCGTAACCAATTCATTCATCGGCTCGGCGTCGGTAGTGATGGTTACGCAACCCGTGCTCAGGCTCTCAATCAGCGAATGACCGAAACCTTCGGTCTGCGATGGGCAAAGATGGAACGTGCTGGCGTTGTGCAGCCGGCGCAATTCTTCCTCGGGCAAATAGTCGCGAATCAGATTCACGTTCGCAGGCATCGCGGGCAGTTCGATATGTTTGCGCCGCCATACCGCCGTCAACGACGGCCATTCCGGATGCTGCGCCCAAAGCTCAAGCAAGGGCATCGTGCCTTTGTTGCCACTGCGACCAGGCCCATGGAAGAACGTCGGTTGCCGCACGACATCCGGGTCCAGATAGTCGTTGCCGGTAAAACCGATAAACACGGTGCGGCATCCAAGCGAGCTGAAGATGCGCTCCGCGTGCCGGGTTTTCGCAAAGATCAGGTCGATCTGCGTCAACTCGCGCAGCCATTCTTCGCGGAACCATTCCGGATTGGGAATCAGTATGTTGACGTGCGCCTGATCGAACGATTCCGGCCGCACATGTTCAAGCATGATGTTGATGTCGTAGCGTGCATTGAACGTTCCGCTGAACCAGCCGCGCACCAGACGACGAATCCGTGCATACAGGCGCCGCAGGCGATTGCTGAGACGGCTGCGATGACCCAGGCCGGTAATCGTGACGTCGTGGCCGCCCTCACGCAGCAACGTGGCGAGCAGGTGCATGTCGCGGCTGAGGCCGGCACCGTTGTCGCGTGCAATGAGGTTGATGTTGCTCATGGTCTGCCGTGTGCGTTCTGTGAATGGATCAATCACCGGTCTCGTCATCATCGGCATTTGCCGCCGGGACGCAACCGGGTATGACGGCATCGGCCTTGAACAGCCACCAATTGCGCCGGTTGGCATGACCCACATCGATGGCCTTGCTGCGGTCGACGCAATGACCCATCGCGGGTTCCTGCACGAACAGCCAGCGCGTCGCGGGTGCCGCAACTTGCCATTGCGTCGCCTGCGTAAACTGCTGCGATGTCGGTGCGCTGAAACCGAAATCGATAGCTGGCCGATCGAGCATCAGCAGGTTCTGCTCTTTCCAGTCGACCAGCCCGATTTCGTCGTGATCGCCCAGGTGCGCACGCACGTTGGCCATCAAGCCCGCCGACGAACTGCTGTCATTGAGCAAGGGATAAGCCCAAAGGCCCCACACCACCCACAAGGCCAGCATGCCGCCAGCCAGCGCCCAATGCGCGCGGCGCAAGCGGAAGAATGCGAGCAAGATCCATTGCGCGGCGCCGATGACGATGCACATCCACCAAAGACAGTTTTGGGGGCCGTCGAATCCGCGGGTGTAGGCAAGTTTTGCCGCAAACGCCGGATGCGTCGTCAACGCATACATACCAAGCGCCAGCAGTGCGGTACCCATCGCGGCAACGAACAGCGCACAAAGCAGGCGCAGCCAACGCGCGTTGAGCATCTCTTCAAGATAAGGCGCCGTGATCAGCGCAAGCATCGGCACGATCGGAAGAATGTAAACATCGCGCTTGCCGGCCGATGCACTGAAGAAAACGAGCACTAGTACCATCCAGCCCAACGGCAGGAAAATGCGTGCGTCCTTTGCCTTCAGCGCGCGCCACCAGCTCGGAAGGCTGCCCGGATACGTCAGCGACAGCGGCAGCCACGCGTAGACCATAATCGGCAGGTAGTAAACCGGCGATTGGATGTGATGCCATGCGTGCGCGTAACGTCCCGCCGTCTGATGGAAGAGGATGTTGTTGACGTACGCGGCGTAGATCGGGTTATCGGCGTGAGCATGAGCGATCAGCAACATCGGCACCAGCCACAAAGCGATCGCGATCAACGTGGCAACAAGACCCAGCGGCCAGCGCCACCATGCGCCTGCTCCCATGGTTGCAACGCCGTTCCAGCCGCGAAGCGTTGCCCATACGTACGGCAGCAGCATGAATAGCGCGAGAAAACCCACGCCTTTCGTGATAACGCCGAGACCCGCGCAGAAACATCCGAACCAGAACAGTTTCCAGTTTGGTCCGCAAAGCAGATGTCGCAGCAGGCCCCAATTGGCAGCGGTGATGAAAAACACCACCAGTGGATCGATCTGTGCACGCTTGGCCTGGAACACGAACTGGATGCACATCAGCACGGCCATCGCCGCGTACATGCCCGTTTTGCGATTCCACAACCGTCGTCCCAGGTCATACACCAGCAACAGCGTGCCGAGTGCGGATAACAGCGATGGCAGTAAAAACGCGACGCGCCAGTTACGTACGATTTCGAAGCTCGCCGCTTCCAACCACATCAGCATCGGCGGTTTGTCGGCGTAGAGTTCGGTTCCGCGATGCAGGAACAGCCAATCGCCGCTTTCGACCATCTGCTTGGCCGCAAGCGTGAAACGCGGTTCGTCCGACGGCCACGGATCGCGCAGGCCGATGCCAATGCCGAGCATCACGATCGCGAACAGCATCAACAGCCAGAACTGGCGGCGTTCGGAGACTAACTCCCTCTCCGCTTTGGGGAGAGGGTTGGGGTGAGGGGCCGTGCTAGCCATAAATACCATTACTTCGCGACGGTGTTTTAAAAAAGCTGATTGAAGGCGATGAGGCTCATCGCAAGATTGACCCCTCACCCCGGCCCTCTCCCCGGAGGGAAGAGGGAGTGGAGCTAGCGGCGCTCAAGCACGGCATAGTACATGCCATCGAGATCGCCATCGCCGGGCAGGATCTGCCAGCCGGTTGCGGCGGCTTGTCCAGCAGGCAGCGTCGACGGCACAACATCGACGTCGTTGCGATCAGCCAGAAAATTTCTGACAACAACGTCATTTTCCGCGCGCAACAACGAGCATGTGATGTAAATGAGCCGGCCGCCTGGTGCGAGCAACGGCCATAGCGCAGCGAGAATGCGCTGCTGTTGTGCGGCCAGCGCGTCGATATCGCTTGCTCGCCGATGCAGGCGAACGTCCGGGCGCCGGCGCATGACGCCCGTGGCGGAACATGGCGCATCGATAAGAATCCGGTCGAACGGTTTGCCATCCCACCAGCTTTGAGGGTTGCCCGCATCGCCGATTTGCACATCGGCCTGCAGTCCAAGGCGATCCAGATTCTGGCGGATGCGCTTGGTGCGCCCGGCATCGAATTCGAGCGCGGTCAGCGCGATGTCGGCGCGTTCAAGCAGATGGCAGGCTTTGCCACCCGGGGCCGCACACGCGTCGAGCACACGCTGGCCGTTGCGCACATCGGCAAGATCGGCAGCAACTTGCGCAGCGCCATCCTGCACGGCGAAGAGCCCTTCCGAAAAGCCCGGCATGCGTGTGACATCGGTGCTGTGGGGCAACACGATGCCATCGCGCAACCATGCGTGCGCCTGAACGTCGTAACCGTCGGCGCGCAGTTTTTCAAGGAGCGCATCGCGTGCAATGCGGCGGCTATTCGCGCGCAACATTAGTGGCGGTTCGCGATTGCTGTCGGCAAAGATATCGTCGGCATGTGCCGGCCAATCGGCACTTATCGCCGCGACCAGCCATGGCGGCATCGCGTAACGGGTTTGCGGTTGCGCATCGAGCTGCGTCAGCAAGGTTTCGCGTTCGCGTTGCCAGCGGCGAAGTACCGCGTTAACCAATCCGGACAAGCGCGGGCGATTGAGTGCACGGCTTGCTTCTACCGTAGCGGCGACAGCGGCGTAATCCTGCAACTGCAGGACTTCCAGCTGCACCAGCCCAAGCACCAGCAATGCGTGAATTTCGGGTTCTTTGCGGCGCAGGGGCTTATCGAGCAAATGATCCAGCGCTGCATCGAAACGCAGCCACCAGCGTGCGCCGTCACTGAGCAACGCCATAAGCAGTGCGCGATCGCGCGGATCGTGCAACTTGGGTGCGCGCTGCTCCATGGCATCGCGCAACGAGGCGCCGCGCAAGGCGATATCGGCCAGCGCCTGCGCTGCGAGGGCGCGGGTGTCGTTCATCGTGCGCTGCGCAGTTCGGGGCGTGCGTTGAGATAATCAGCCGCCGTGATGCGCTTGCCACCTGCGCGCTGCAGCGCTGTAACGCGCAACACGCCTTCGCCGCAGGCGATGTCGATGCCGTCGCGTTGGGCTGCGATCACGCTGCCTGGCGTGTGTTGATGCGTCTGTTCCGTGGCGCGTGCTGCCCAGATACGCACGTTTTCACCAGCGATCTCGCCTTCCGCGACGGGCCATGGATCGAAGGCGCGCACTTGAAGTTCCAGCGCCATGGCTGCGCGCGTGAAATCGAGTCGTGCTTCGGCCTTGTCGAGTTTGTGCGCGTACATCACGCCGTCGTCGGATTGTGGATGTGCTTGCAGCATTTCGCCGACGATCACGCGACGCAAACCCTCCGTAAGCACATCGGCGCCGAGCAAGGAAAGCCGATCGTGCAACGAGCCGCCAGTGTCGTCGCGAGTGATGGGTGTGCGGCGTTCGAGCAAAACGGGGCCGGTGTCGAGACCGGCTTCCATTTGCATGAGATCGACGCCGCTTTCGTTGTCGCCTGCAAGAATGGCGCGCTGAATCGGTGCAGCACCGCGCCAGCGCGGCAGCAGGCTTGCATGGACGTTCCAGCAACCCAGCCGCGGAATCGCCAGCACTTTGCGCGAGAGGATCAATCCGTAGGCAACCACCACCATTAAGTCAGGCTGGTAGGCGGCGAGCGTTTCGCGCGCTTCGACGGTCTTTAGCGTTTCAGGTTGCTCGACCGGAATGTTGGCGGCGAGAGCAGCCTGCTTGACCGGACTTGGCGTGAGCTTGCGTCCGCGGCCAGCGGGACGATCCGGTTGTGTGTAGACCGCGACAACCTCTGCGCCACTTGCGCGACAGGCTTCAAGGCATGGGACGGAAAACTCCGGTGTACCGGCAAAAACGATACGAACGCGGGGAGAGTCCATGGATGGACTCGGATGTGAGGAGCGAGGAAAGCTCAACCGTTTGCCGCCTGCTTGCGCTGCTTTTCCATGCGCTTGAGCAGAATCGAGCGCTTCAGCGGCGACAGATAGTCGACGAAGACTTTGCCGGCGAGGTGATCCATTTCGTGCTGGATGCACACGGCCAACGGCCCTTCCACTTCCAGCTCGAAGGTTTTGCCGTCGACATCCTGCGCGCGCACTTTGACTTTCAATGCACGCGTAACGTCGGCATAGATGCCGGGGAAGGACAGGCAACCTTCTTGATAGACCTGCGATCCGTCCTTCTCCAGGATCTCGGCATTGATCAAGGCGAGCGGCTCGTTGCGGCCTTCGCTCATGTCCGCGACCAGCACGCGCTGGTGCACGTTGACCTGCGTGGCGGCCAGGCCTACACCGTTGGCTTCGTACATCGTCTCGAACATGTCATCGACGAACTGCTTCAATGAAGCGTCGAATACGGTGACGGGTTCGGCCTTGGTGCGAAGCCGGGGGTCGGGAAACTCAAGAATGGTCAAAATGGACATGAAGGACCTGCCTTGGGCGCTGAAATTGCGGGCGAATTGGTAAAAGCCTGCCCTTGCGCCCCCTAGAATATGGTTATTGTACGTGTTTCAACGTATTGTCGGCAGACGAATTTGCCAACTGGCACGTGTTGCTTGGGTTAACGGTTCGGTTACACTCGCCCAAGCGTTGGGGGAGGGGGAATCCCGGTTATGATTAGAAAGTCCATTGGGCTGCTGGCCGGCATGCTGGTCACGGTGGCCGTCTACGCTGCAGGCACTCAGCTGCGCGCCGACCATCCCGACAGCTATACCGTGCGCCGCGGCGACACTTTGTGGGGCATCTCTGCCCGCTTCCTGTCCAAGCCCTGGCTATGGCCGGAGATCTGGCAGGCCAACCCTCAGATTCACAACCCGCACCTGATTTATCCGGGTGACGTGCTCGATCTTTCCTTTATCAACGGTGGTCCGGGGCTGCGTCTCGAGCCCGCGATTCATCGCGAAGGCGATGCGATCCCGGCCATTCCGGTCGACCAGCTGTTGCCATACCTCAAGGATTCGCGTGTCGTGGATCCGGATGAGGTGAAGAACGCCCCGTACGTGATGGGCTTCGAAGAAGGCGACATCACCGGCACGTCGGGCCGCAACCTCTATGTGCGCAACATCCAGGCGCAGCCGGGCCAGCGTTGGGCGGTCGTGCGTCCGACGCACGTTTTCCGCACCTATGGCGGTTCGGAAGAGCAGGAAAGTGACGAGATGGCCGCCAACCTGGTGGACAGCGACGTCGCCACGACGCACACGCCGTGGTCAGAAGAGTGGGCGACGGATCTGGGTCGCAGCACTCCCAACCATGCTTTCCGTGGCCATACGCTGGGCATGGAAGTAACGGTCATCGGCACCGCCGAAGTGCTGCGTGGCGGCGATCCCGCGACGCTGCTACTGCTGAGCTCGACCCTCGAAATTCGCGCTGGCGATCGTCTGATGCCCATCGACGACCACCCGTACGATCCCTACTACTACCCGCATCCGCCGAAGACATTGCCGGCCGATGGGCGCGTAATCGCCTATTCGCAGGAGCGTCTCACTCAGGTCGGTCCGAACGACGTCGTCGTCCTCTCGGTGGGTTCGAAGGATGGCGTCGACAACGGCATGACCTTCTCGCTGTGGCAGCCGGGCGAAGAAGTGCCTGATGACGTCGCACATGACAGCTTCAGCCGTTACAACCACAAGTTCGTGACGCTGCCCGATGAATTCGTCGGACACATGATGATCTTCCGCACGTTTGATCACGTGAGCTACGGCCTGGTGATGGATGGCCTCAAGCCCGTGAAGATCGGTGCAAGGATGAAGATGCCGGAATAATTTCCGGCGTGATTCACCCACAGCACGGCGCGGTGATCCCGCGCCGTTGTTGTTTCCGGGCCTCGCGTAGACTCGCGGCATGAACGAGCACGCTTTATTGCGCGACTGGTTGATAGCCTTGCGCACACCAGGATTGGGATCGGTTGGCCTGCGCGAGCGGCTTGCCGCGACGCAGGGCAGCATCGGCGAAGCACTTGCGCACTTGCGGCGCCATGCGTCCGCGCTCGATGCGCGAGCGCCAGCGTGGCTTGAGCAGCCGGACGAAGCGCGCATCGCCGCCGATCTTGCATGGCTGGCGGAGCCGGGCCATCGCTTGCTTCGTTTTACCGACGTCGACTTCCCGCCGCAGCTGGAAACCATCGCGCAACCACCCGCCGCGCTATTCGTGAGCGGCGATGCCAGCCTTTTGCTACGGCCGCAGGTCGCCATGGTGGGCGCGCGCAGTGCGAGCGTAGCGGGCAAGGCAAATGCGCGTGCGTTTGCGCGAACGCTTGCGACGGCTGGCTTCGTCGTTACCAGCGGCCTGGCTGACGGCATCGACGGTGCTGCACACGAGGCTGCGCTCGAAGCCGGGCAACCGACCGTTGCCGTGATCGGCACGGGCCCCGATCTGGTCTATCCGCGCAAACATCGCGACTTGTCCTCGCGGGTTGAATCGCACGGCGCACTGGTCAGCGAATTTCCACCCGGTACGGCCGCCCGTACCGACCACTTTCCGCGGCGCAATCGCATCATTTCGGGGTTGTCGCTGGGTACGCTGGTGGTCGAGGCAGGCCTGCAATCGGGCTCGCTGATTACCGCCCGATTGGCCGGCGAGCAGGGACGGGAGGTATTCGCCGTGCCCGGTTCCATCCATAATCCCCTCGCTCGCGGTTGCCACCGGCTCATTCGGGAAGGTGCGCGGCTGGTGGAAAGCGCGTCGGAGATCGTCGAATCCCTCATTCCTGCTGCAAGGGCGCTCGGTGTTGAACTGGCCCAGCGGCTGGAGCAGTCGCCCGCAGATCGCCAGGAACGCGGCCAGACGGCGATAGGCGGCTGGCGAGTCGATCCGGAGTATCAGCGCCTGCTGGACGTGCTCGGACACGAGCAGGTGGCGCTGGACGAGCTGGCAGCACGAACCGGGCAGACCGCCGCCGTTCTGTCATCCATGCTGCTCATGCTGGAGCTGGAAGGCCGCGTCGAGGGTCTCCCTGGCGGGCGCTACCAGCGTCTTCCCGGGGGTTGAGCCAAGCGCGAAAGGCGCTCCAGACCGCGGTTTCACGCGCGCCAGCTTGACAGCCGTCAAGCCGGCGTGCTTCCAACTATATATAGGCAGTCGTGTCCATACGGCTGCGGATGGACCCCTGGAACCCCAAGCCACATGGCAAAAAATCTGCTCATCGTCGAATCGCCTGCCAAGGCCAAGACGATTAACAAATACCTCGGCAAGGACTTTCAGGTCCTGGCCTCCTACGGTCACGTGCGTGATCTGAAACCGAAAGAAGGTGCGGTCGACACCGAGCACGACTTCGCGATGAAGTACGAGGTGATCGAGCGCAACGAGAAACACGTCGACGCTATCGCCAAGGCTGCCAAGATCGCCGACGACATCTATCTGGCGACCGACTTGGACCGCGAAGGCGAAGCGATCAGCTGGCACATCAGCGAGATCTTGAAAGAGCGCGGCATTTCCAAAGGCAAACAGATGCACCGCGTGGTGTTCTCTGAAATCACGCCCAAGGCAATCAAGGCCGCCGTGGCAGCACCGCGTGAGCTTTCGCACGACATGGTCGATGCGCAGCAGGCGCGTCGTGCGCTCGATTACCTGGTGGGCTTCAATCTGTCGCCGGTGTTGTGGCGCAAAGTGCAACGTGGTCTTTCCGCCGGGCGCGTGCAAAGCCCCGCGCTGCGCATGATCGTGGAACGCGAAGAAGAGATCGAAGCATTCGTCGCGCGCGAGTACTGGACGGTCGAAGCACAGCTCCGCCACGCCGACGGCGATTTCAGCGCGCGCCTGACCAAACTGAACGGCAAGAAATTCGAGCAGTTCGATCTCACCAACGAAGCGGATGCAACGGCTGCACGCGATGCACTGAAAGAAGCCGCGCACGGCCGCCTCACGGTTAGCGAGGTCACCAGCAAGGAACGCAAGCGCCGCCCGGCGCCGCCGTTCACGACATCCACGCTGCAACAGGAAGCCGCACGCAAGCTCGGCTTCGGTACCAGCCGCACGATGAAGGTCGCGCAGGGCTTGTACGAAGGTGTGAGTCTGGGCAGCGAAGGCAACGTCGGTCTCATCACCTATATGCGTACCGACTCCACCGCCTTGTCCAACGACGCGTTGGACGAATTGCGCCAGCTCATCGCCCGCGATTTCGGCAACAAGGCCTTGCCGGATCAGGTGCAGGTCTACCGCACCAAATCCAAGAATGCGCAGGAAGCGCATGAAGCGATTCGTCCCACCTCGGCCATGCGCACGCCGCGCGAAGTTGCGGCGTTCCTCAACGATGAGCAGCGCAAGCTGTACGAGTTGATCTGGAAGCGCACCGTCGCATGCCAGATGATCCACGCGACGATGAACACCGTGTCCGTGGACTTCGACGTCAAGCACGTCAAAGGCGGCGACGCAGCATTCCGCGCCACCGGCACCACGGTGGTCGATCCAGGCTTCCTGGCGGTATACGAAGAAGGCCGCGATCAAAAGACTGCCGAGGACGATGACGAAGGCCGCCGTCTGCCACGTCTGACGAAAGGCGAAGACGTGCCGCTGCAAGATATCGCCGCCGACCAGCATTTCACCGAGCCGCCGCCGCGTTTTTCCGAAGCGAGCCTGGTGAAGGCGTTGGAGGAGTACGGCATCGGTCGTCCCTCGACGTACGCCAGCATCATCCAGGTGCTGCAGAATCGCGAATACGTATTGCTCGATAGCCGTCGCTTCAAACCGACGGATGTCGGCCGCGCGGTCAGCAACTTCCTTACCCAACATTTCACGCAATACGTCGATTACGACTTCACCGCCAAGCTTGAAGACGAGCTCGATGCGGTCAGTCGTGGCGAGGAAGCGTGGGTACCGTTGATGGAACGCTTCTGGCAGCCGTTCAAGCAGCAGGTCGATGAAAAGACCGAGACGGTCGATCGCAGCGAAGCGACCGGTGCACGCGAACTGGGCGCCGATCCCAAATCCGGCAAGCCGCTGTCCGTACGTCTTGGCCGTTATGGACCGTATGCGCAGATCGGCGACAAAGACGTCGACGAGAAGCTGCAGTTCGCGTCGCTGCGTCCGGGCCAGAGCATGCACACGATCACGCTGGAAGAGGCGATCGAGCTGTTCAAGCTGCCACGCAAACTTGGTCAATCGGAAAGCGGCGAAGAAGTCAGCGTAGGTGTCGGCCGCTTTGGTCCGTTCGTGAAGCAGGGTAGTGTGTATGCCTCGCTGAAACCGGAAGACGATCCGTACACCATCGAGCTGCCGCGCGCACTGCAGATCGTGCAGGAAAAACTTGAGCTGCTCGCCAACCGCATCATCAAGGATTTCGGCAACGGCGTGCAGGTGCTCAACGGCCGCTATGGCCCGTACATCACCGACGGCGAGAAGAACGCACGCATTCCGAAAGATCAGGAACCGAAAGATCTGACCGAGCAGCAATGCGCCGAGTTGCTGGCCGCCGCGCCGGTGAAGAAAGGTCGTTTCGGCAAGAAGAAGGCAGCAGCCAAAAAAGGCGAGCCGGCAGCCAAGAAGGCCTCGACGAAAAAAGCCGCAGCAAAGAAAACGGTCGCCAAGACGGCAACCAAGAAAGCAGCCACCAAAAAATCGGCAACCAAAAAGACTGCCACCAAGAAAGCTGCCGCCAAGAAATCGACTGCAAAGACCGGAGCCTGAGTGCCGCGGCACTACACGCTCGCCGAACTCGACGCCGCCGCTGCTTCACTTCGAAGTGGCGGCGTGATCGCCTATCCCACCGAGGCCGTGTTCGGTCTGGGCTGCGACCCGCACAATCGGCAAGCGTTTGATCGCATCTTCACGCTCAAGCAGCGGCCGCCGACGCAAGGCGTCTTGCTGATCGCTGCGGACTTCACCCAGGCACAACGCTACATCGACATGACAAAGTTGCCTGCCGGTGTATTGGCTCAAGTACGAGCCAGCTGGCCGGGGCCCTTTACATGGATCTTTCCGCGCAGCGCAGACGTACCGGATTGGGTGGCGGGCGCGCACGCCGGCATCGCCCTGCGCGTGACTGCGCACGCACCCGCCGCTGGTTTATGCCGTGCTTTTGGCGGTGCGCTGGTTTCCACCAGCGCCAATCCACACGGCGAACCACCGGCCCGCGACCTGGTAACCGTGGCCGATTATTTCGGCGATGGACTGGATGGGATTGTCGATGCGCCACTCGGCGGCGCAGCCCAGCCGACGACGATCCGCGACGCACTGACTGGCGCTATTATCCGAACCTGAATCCTGCAGTACATATCCGGGGGTGCGGTGGGGGCCGATTCAGCCCAGACCGTGAGGATAGGGGGCGAGCAGGACGCCATCCCAGCCAATGGAAACCGTCGGCCATACCGGCCGGCTTGGGATGCGTCGTATCGGTAAAGTGATCAGGAGCACGGCGTGGCGATTGTCTACGACACCTTTCAACGCGATGAAGCGGAGCGATTGCTGCCTCTGTTGAAGGTGGACGATCCGCAGCGTGTCGTAGCCATGCACGATGGCGATGCCATCACGGCAGCGCAGTTTCTGGCGCACGTGCAACACATTGCTGCACAACTTCCGGATGCCAGCGCTGCGGTGAATTTGTGCGAAGACCGCTACGCGTTCATGGTGGCGTTTTGCGCCATCGCATTACGTGGGCAAGCCAATCTGCTGCCACCGTCGCGTGCGCCGCATGCGGTGGACGAAGTGATGGCGGCGCATCCGGGTTGCCACGCTGTCGGTGATCGTTCGATGGATCCGGCTCCGCATCGCTATCTCGTATTACCGCCGTTGACGGTCGATGCGACGGCCGCAACGCAGACCGAGTGGCCGTCCATTCCGGCGATGCAAACGGTGGCAATCGGTTACACATCCGGCTCCACCGGTACACCACGTCCCAACACCAAGAGCTGGCACAGTTTCAACGCCAGCACCGCAGGCAATCTGCGCATGCTGCAGCAGGTGGTCGGTGAACGCTTTGCTGTCGTGGCGACCGTGCCGCCGCAACATATCTACGGCATCGAAATGTCGGTGTTGTTGCCGCTGCTTGGCGACGTCCAGGTTCATTCGGGACGGCCATTCTTCCCCTCCGACATCGCCAGCGCGCTCGAACAGATGCCCGAGCCGCGCGTGCTCGTCACCACGCCCGTACATCTGCGCGCGTTGGTGGAATCGCGTGTTCACCTGCCGAAACTCGCCGCGATGTTGTCGGCCACCGCGCCGATGCCGGCAGAGCTGGCGGCGCAGGCCGAAAAGTGCTTCGACGCGCCCCTGCTGGAGGTCTTCGGTTCCACCGAAACCTGTGCCTTCGCAACGCGACGCGTCACCATCGACAGCCAGTGGTCGCTCTACCACGGCGTGCATCTGCATCCGCAGCCCGATGGCACCCAGATCGAAGCGCCGCAGCTGGATGCACCGGTCACGCTCGCCGACATCGTGACCTTGCACGACGATGGCCGCCGCTTCGAGTTGCGCGGCCGCCACGCCGATCTGCTGGAGATTGCCGGTAAGCGCGCGTCGCTCGGCGACCTCACCCGCCGCCTGCTCGCCATTCCCGGTGTGAACGATGGGGTGGTGTTCCAGCTGGACGAGGCCGACGCCATCGGTATCCGCCGTATCGCGGCGCTCGTCGTCGCGCCAGCGCTGAGCGAACACGCGATTCTGGACGCGCTGCGCGCATCGATCGATCCGGTGTTCCTGCCGCGCCCCTTGCGCCGGGTCGACACGCTCCCACGCAATGAAACCGGCAAGCTGCCGCGCGCCGCCTTGCTCGATCTGCTCGCCCGCCATACGGCCGTTTAAGCGTTTTGGCAGGCCGCGGCGCCGAACGCCGCCCCCGCACCCGTTACAATGGCGAGCTGGCGCCCCCGCGCAGGCAGTCACGGAGTCCCTTGCATGAAAGTCATGGTTATCGGCAACGGCGGTCGCGAGCACGCGCTGGCGTGGAAGCTCAAGCAATCGCCGCGCGTCAGCGAAGTGATCGTCGCGCCCGGCAACGCCGGTACCGCGCACGAACGCGGCTTGCGCAATGTCGATGTCGCAGCCGGTGATGTCGAGGGACTGCTGAAACTGGCCAAGGCCGAGAAAGTCGATCTCACCGTCGTGGGCCCGGAAGTGCCGCTGGTGGCGGGCGTCGTCGACAAATTCCGCGCCGCCGGCCTGCGCATCTTCGGGCCGCGCGCCATTGCCGCGCAGCTGGAAGGCTCCAAGGCCTTCGCCAAGGATTTCCTGCTTCGCCACAACATTCCGACCGCGCGCTACGCCGTATTCACCGAGCTGAGCAAAGCGTTGGCCTATGTGCGCGAACACGGCGCACCCATCGTCATCAAGGCCGATGGCCTGGCCGCAGGCAAAGGTGTAGTGGTAGCGCTGACCTTGCCCGACGCCGAGCTTGCCCTGCACGACATGCTCGGCGGGCACGCCTTCGGCGATGCGTCCTCGCGCGTCGTCATCGAAGAATTTCTCGATGGCGAAGAAGCCAGCTATATCGTCATGAGCGATGGCAATCACGCATTGCCGATGGCGAGCAGCCAGGATCACAAACGCCGCGACGAAAACGACCTCGGGCCCAACACCGGGGGCATGGGTGCGTACTCACCCGCGCCGGTGGTCACGCCGGAAGTCGAAAAGCGCATCCTCAAGGAAGTGATCGAGCCCACGTTGCACGGCATGGCGATGGAAGGTGCGCCCTTTATCGGCTTCCTCTACGCGGGTTTGATGATCGACAAACACGGTGCGCCCAAGGTCATCGAATTCAACGTGCGCTTCGGCGATCCGGAAACCCAACCGATCATGATGCGGCTGAAATCCGATCTGGTGGAACTGATCGAAGCCGCGCTAGACGGCGAGCTACATCACACGCATGCACAGTGGGACGCGCGCCCGTCCATCGGCGTCGTGATCGCAGCAAGCGGCTATCCGGCCAAGGTGAAGACGGGCGATCTGATCGACGGCCTGGATCAGGATTTTGGGCGCGACGTGAAAGTGTTTCACGCCGGCACAGCGCTCGACGTCCACGGTCGCGCCATGACGGCAGGCGGCCGCGTACTTACGGTATGTGCGCTAGGCAAAGACATCGCGGCGGCACGCGAAAACGCCTATGACGCCGTGAAGAAAGTTCACTTCGACGGCGCATTCTGCCGACGCGATATCGCGCATCGTGCTCTGCGTCGAAAATAGTAAAAACGCGGACGTACCCTACGCTTATTGCTCGGTGGCTCCAGCAAAGTCAGCAGGCCATTCAAGCTAACGCAACCCCCCATACCACCCAACCGTCATCCCAGCGAAGGCGGGGATCCAGTGTCTCCGGTATAGCAGGTGCGCGAACGTTCCAGCCCTTGCTGGAATGACAAACAAAAACGTAGGTTGCCTCAACCGCAAACTGCGCCCTAAGCGTGAATTGCGCCGCCACCCTCAACGAAAACAACATCCGCAATCCAATTGCGCTTCCGCCGGGCCAATCGGTCATCACACGCTTCACCATCAAGCGTCACAGACGACCGCCGAAGCATCGAAGCCTCAACGTTTTCAAACGTGTTGACGTTCACCACCGCATAAAGCCGATCATCAATCAGGCTGGTCACCAACGGCACGACACCGCATCGCGTGCAAATCCGAAACTCCGCTGTCTCCGTTTCGAAGGCGTAGCCGGAAACGTGCGACACATCTCTGACCGCTACTTTCAATGAGCCCATAGGGCAAGCCGTCCAAACGGCGCCATGTCTCGTGCAGAACGTGCACGTACAAGCACGCGCCGGAATCTCCGAGGGCTCCGGTTTCCAATCCAACACAAAAGAAATATTGCCGCAGTGGCAGCGCCCGGAAATCAACATGACATCAAAAATCCCGATTCAATTGCACGATTAAATACGGCGGCGCACAAGCAACCATGCATAGACGGATACATTCACCACAGTCACCCCGGCAGCCAGCACAAACTGAATATTTCGGGTCAACCCTTCCGGATAAATCGTCGCCAGAAGATAGTGCTGAATGAAATCACCCGGATAACCCGCCTGACCCGCGCGATGGCGAAGATAGTTTTCAAGCGCCGTCAGCGGACAAAGCCTTCCACTCGTCTCGACGTAGAAACCCCACGCCGCAGCGGGAATCTGAAGCAGCAAAATCCAACGCCACTTCAACGCCAGCACCGCGCCACAGGTGCAAAACAAGATAAAGGCAAAGTGGAATACCAGTACGGCGTCGGCTGCCAGCAAGAATGGCATTACGATTTGTCCGCATCGTTGGGCTTCTGCAGTTCGATCATGCGACCTTCAACGGCAGCCATCGAACTCACATTCCCGGAGGCGGCTGCCAAAGTTCGACCTTGTTGTCCTCTGGGTCCATCACCCAACCGAACTTCCCGTAGTCGGAATCGTCTGTCTTCTCCAGAACGTTACAACCTTCGTCCCGAAGCGACTGAAGCAACGCATCCAAATTGTCGACACGATAGTTGACCATGAAGGTCGACTTGCTTGGTGCGAAGTGCCCGTTATCAGCGGCACCGATGGACCACGCGGTCGTCCCGTTTGTTGGATTGCCCGATTCATCCGCCCACGAAAATGCCGCGCCTCCCCACGATTGCACATCGATGCCAAGGTGCTGCTTGTACCAGGCGCGCAATGCGACGGGATCCTTCGCGTTGAAAAAGATTCCTCCGATACCTGTGACTCTTTTCATGTGTGCACTCCGAAGCTCGGTGAAGTTGAGGTGTGCCATGTTCGCAACGCCCAGGCAAGATTAGACCGGCCCGCGACGCAGCTTCCGTTCGAATAAATGATCAGGCGACAGAGCAAATACGCAAAATATAGTGCTCCTCACCATAAAATATGCCATCAACATGCATCGCGTCTGGCTCCACACCATAACTTTCAAAGCCAACCGATTCATAGAGTGCTTTTGCAGCCACGTTTGTGGCATTCACACCCAGCTTGATCTGGCGAACGCCGTTAACGGATTGGCAGTGATCGATGGCGGCCTTTAACAAGGCGCCGCCAAATCCGCGGCGGCGATAGGGAGGGGCTACATACATGCCCGCAAGTTCAATGCAATGCCGCAGTTTCTCCCGCTGAGGGTGAACAACCGCCAAGAATCCCGCAAGTTCTGCCTGGTCGAAAACACCAAACATGCAGATAGAGCCATCTTTCGCCGGGACTAATCGGGCAGACACCTCTTCGATGGATCGGCCGGCTTCGTCACCGTGGCTCGCGCTAAAAGCAGTCGGACTTTCCTGAAGCGCAAGAAGCCGAAGGCTTTGATAAGCCCGAGCGTCCGCAGGGCTGAGTTGCCTGATTTCCATTGAACGCACACCTGTCGGCTAACGTCAGAGTAAAGCGGCACGCGTAGCGTGTCCGCCGGAGTGAATGGTCAAGTCTCGGATTCGTGGCAAACCATTTCGATGTTATGCCCGTCCGGACCAATGACGAAAGCTGCATAGTATCTACCGCTATAGTTCGGACGCAGACCAGGTGGACCATTGTCCTTGGCGCCTGCCTCCAGGGCCGCACGATAGAAAGCGTCAACTTGCTGGCGATTCTCGGCCACGAATGCCAAGTGTAGATGCGCAGGCTTTTCCGCAGCTCGGCGGATGCACAAGGAAGACTTGCCGTCAGCACTAAGCTCAACACCGAGCGGCCCCTCCGAGACGACGACTAGGCCGATCGGTTCGAGCGCCTTGAGGAAGAATGCTTTGCTCGCCGCATAGTCGCTGGTTCCAAATACGACATGGTCAAACATAAGTTTTCCTGAAAGGTGTGGCGTGGCGAGGTCTAACAACTGAGTTAGGCGGCGACGGCTGCAGTGCGCATGAGCTTACCGCAGCCGACCCGCAGCGTCCGCTCAATCGCGTAGTTAGGCCAATACCTGGTCAGTTCCTCCAGCTGAAAACGATGTTCAAGTGATTCTTGTCTCGACGTATGCGAAATGGTCGCCATTCAAAAATGAAATCCTTAATGGCGAATCCAACGGTCAAGACGGCAATTGCTAAGAGGCTCCAGATCCAGGGATTCATTTGCACTGGCCGGTTGATTGCACTGCCAAAGATGATGATTCCCGCAGTTACACCCATCACTCCAACGGTGGACTCCACGCACATACACAAGACTTCTTGTCGTGTCCCGGACTGCGTGTCCTGTTTTCGCTTAAACAGGAGCCAAAGATCACGGAACAACCCTTGAAGGAGCAACAGTACGGACGATGCAAGCAGAAGCGATCCAATGCCAATATCGGCGGGCAGCCATTCTCTCATCAGCCAAATGGCAGCCCCTGCCAATGGAATAAGTATGACTTCGATTTTTTCAGCAGTGGTCATGTCGAATATTTGACCTAACGCCTGAGTTAAGTAGCGGCGTAGCCGTCTGTCCCGAACGACTAATTAGGTGGCAGCCGCAAGTGAATAATTAGGGTAGCTGAGGATAGTGTGGAATGGCTTGGTTAAGGCAAACCCACGGCTGCGCACTGGCCGTCCAAATGTCCAGCAACGGCTGAAACTCCGAAGCGTTATCCAGTGTGGGAAAGCGAACGGACATGAATCCTGGATTGGCATCTCCGCGCGTGAACAATGGCGAGCCGCATTCACGGCAGAAGCTGCGAGTCGCGACAGCGCCACTGCCCGCATGAACCGAGTACGTTTTAGGCGCACCAGTGATCTCTATGCCTGAGTCCGCGACGATGAAGCCGGACGCGAACGGGGCTCCACTGGAACGCTGACAATCCAGGCAGTGGCAATTGAGCATCGCGACGGGCGAGCGTGAACACACATAACGAATCGCTCCACATGCGCACCCGCCGGAAAATGGAGTAGTCATATCGAAACTTCCTTTGCTGCCTGATGTTTGAGCGAGTAGTTACGCATCGCTATTCGATTTGCGCGTATTCGATCTGAACGCCCGAGCGCAGTGTTTGGCCGACGACGCAATAGCCTTCAGCGGCACGCAACAGGCGAGTGATTTCGGACGGACCACCCTTGCGCAGGCTGATCTTCGTGCGCACACGGAACGCTTGAAAGCCAACTGGTGCAGAGCCCATTCCCAGCGAGCCCCTCAGATCGACGTCACCCTCAACCCGCACGTCCAGCGAGGCAATCTCGATGCCCATGGCGTTCGCGACCATTCGCACGGTCAACTCGTGACAGGAACAGAGCGCAGCGCATAACAGGTCACCAGGAGTCGCCGCGTCATGCGGACCGCCATGGCCTCGATGTGTCGCCACCGAAATGGGACTTGCTGCACCTTGTGCAGAGACACTGACGTGAAATGGATCTTGTAAGTCATGGCCCGCAGAGCTGGCGCGGTCGACCACCAGGGCGGCGGATGGATCGGTCTCGTAGCGGGCTCTCAGTGGTGCCTGTAGTTCCCTAACATTCGTCATGGGATTGCCTATCTGAGGTGCATAACGCCTGAGTTGAGCGGCGCGCGGATAGCGCGTCCGCTTGGATGAACTGTTAGGAACTTTGATCAAACAGTTGTTTACGCGCCGATTGCCATTCCAACCAGCATCGCTCTGCAACAATATCTGGATAGCCGCGTGCCTTCTCACCTTCAGCTGCCACGCTATAAGGTAGTGCTATGCAACTTGCATTGTCTCGAATGGCCACGACTTCTTGTTCGGTGAGCGGTGAGCCCTTGGTTTGCTCAGCCTTATATAGCAATGTGACTAAGGCTGGAACAAATACGAGGCACAAAGGGTCTTCCTGATCGTTGCTCATATTCCTTCCTAACGCCTGAGTTAAGTGGCGCGCGGATAGCGCGTCCGCTTGAATGAATAGTTAGGTACTTGCAACACAGGTGCAATCACTTTGCTGTGCTCTGGACTGTTGTGGGATTCGGTTGCGGGTAATCGCCGACCAAGCCCACGATAGTAGTCACAGTGACAACAGGGAGCAGAAAGACTACGAAAGCCACGGTGTACCGAACCCAAGGACGCCAACGCCTACCGAGAAAGAATGCGGCAACACCCAGAGCTAACGACATAAAACAGAGCACTATCATTTACGCCCCCGGTGACCTAACTCTAATTCGACCCCAAAAGTGAGGTGTTGCACGAAGTATGCAGGCAATTACCGGGTGCTCACAAGCGATCAACTCTTACCTAAAATCAAGCTATTGCACCGGTTTCCGCGGCTGGCTGTTGCGCCAGGATAACTTTGTTATCCGTCATTTTTGAGGGTGTATGAGTTATGCGGGCGGTGGTGAGGGTGTAACGGGGACGGGTGCGCCGCGTTTGATGGATCAGGTAAGGGCGAGGATGCGACTTAAGCATTACAGCTTGCGCACTGAGCGGGCCTACATTGCCTGGATTCGGCGCTTTATTTTTGCGAACGAGAAGCGCCATCCACGTGATATGGGTGCGATGGAGGTGGAGCGCTTTCTTAGCTCGCTGGCGGTTGAAGGGCAGGTCGCAGCGGGAACTCAAAATCAGGCGTTGTCGGCTCTTCTGTTTCTATATCGAGAGGTGCTTGGTGTCGAGTTGCCGTGGATGGAAACCATGGTGCGGGCCAAACGGCCGCAACGCGTGCCGGTGGTGCTTTCGCGCGACGAAGTAACGCGTCTGTTGACGCTGATGGAGGGCACTCGCGCATTGATGGCATCGCTACTGTATGGCTCCGGGTTGCGCTTGATGGAATGTGTGCGGTTACGTGTAAAGGATGTGGATTTTGCGCGTCATGAAATATGTGTGCGAGATGGGAAGGGTGGCAAGGATCGGCATGTGCCGTTGCCTACACGATTGAACGGAGCACTCTCGCAGCAAGTTGAGCGCGTACGTGTCATCCATGAACAAGATGTCTCCGCAGGACATGGCGCGGTCTGGCTGCCCTATGCGCTGGCGCGCAAGTATTCATCTGCATCGCGCGAGTTGGGTTGGCAATACGTGTTTCCGGCAACGGGACTTTCGCGCGATCCGCGTGGTTCGGAGTGGCGGCGTCACCACGTGGACGAATCGTCGCTCCAAAGGGCGGTCCGCGCGGCGCGTCTACGGGCGGGCATTGTTAAGCCGGCGACTTGTCATACGCTGAGGCATTCCTTCGCAACACACTTGCTTGAATCGGGTCACGATATCCGGACGATCCAGGAACTGCTGGGGCATAAGGATGTGACGACGACGCAGATCTATACCCACGTGTTGAACCGCGGTGGTTTGGGGGTGTTGAGTCCGCTTGACCAATGACGGGCGAGAGGTCTACGAGCAGCTGGAGAATCCGTTTTCACGCTACGCTATTCAAAACCCGCCGCCAAGGAAACGCATGAGCCAGTTCGCCCTGCTAGGTAGTCGCCGCTTTGCGCCGTTCTTCTGGACGCAGGCGCTGGGTGCGTTCAATGACAGCGCGTTTCGCAATGCGATGGTGATGCTGGCGGCGTTTCAGATGGGCCTGTCCGATCACGAAGTCAGTCTGTACACCAACCTCGCGCCGGCGCTTTTCATTCTGCCGTTCTTTCTGTTTTCTGCCACGGCGGGTCAGCTGGCGGAGAAGTTCGAGAAGACGCGCATCATTCGGTACGTGAAGCTGTTTGAGATCGCCGCCATGGCGCTGGCGGCGTATGGATTCATCGGGCACCACTTGCCGTTGTTGCTGGTGGTCTTGTTCATGATGGGGATGCACTCGACGGTATTTGGTCCGATCAAATACGCGATTCTTCCGCAGGCGTTGAAGACCACGGAACTGGTGGGCGGCAACGGTCTGGTGGAAATGGGTACGCAGATGGCGATACTTATCGGCATGGTGGTCGGTAATACGCTGATGCTGATCGCAGGCGTGGGGCCGCATTTTTCTGCTGCGTTGACGATTGGCGTGGCGGTGATTGGTTACGGTGCGAGTCGTTTCATCCCACCTGCGCCTGCCACTGCGCCGGACTTGAAGTTCAACTGGAATCCTTTCACTGAAACGGCGCGCGTGCTGCGGATTACCCGCGAAGATCGTGCGGTGTTCAACGCCGTGTTGGGCATTTCGTGGTTCTGGTTTTTTGGAACGATTCTGGTTGCGCAGCTGCCGCTGTACACACGCGACAATCTTGGTGGTGATGGCACGGTCAATACGTTGGTGCTGACGTTGTTCTCCATCGGCACGGGCGTTGGCGCGCTGATGTGCGAAAAGATGTCGGGCAAGCGTGTCGAGATTGGGCTGGTGCCGCTGGGCGCGTTTGGGTTGACGGCATTCGGGATCGATCTGTTTTTTGCGCGTTCGGGCTCGGCGGTGACGCGTGGGCTCGATTGGTTGGCGTTTCTGCATGGGGCAGGCAGCTGGCGAATTGTGCTGGACCTCACCCTGATCGGCATGTTTGCGGGCTTCTACGTCGTGCCGCTGTTTGCTTTCGTGCAGTCGCGCACGCCGCGTGATCGTGTGTCGCGTGTCATTGCTGGTAACAACATTCTCAATGCGTTGTTGATCGTCATCGCATCGTGCTTTGGGTTGGCGTTGAATTCCATTGGCTTCAACGCGCCGAAGATTTTCCTCGTGGCGTCGCTGCTCAACGTCGTCGTCGCGGTTTATATCTTCACGCTGGTGCCCGAATTCCTGATGCGGTTCATCACATGGGTGCTGGTGAATACGCTGTATCGCATTCGCGTGGATGGCATGAAGAATTTGCCGGAAGAAGGGCCGGCGTTGCTGGTGTGCAATCACGTGAGCTTTATGGATCCGCTGATCCTGATGGCGAATCTGCGTCGCCCTGCGCGCTTCGTGATGTATTACAAGATTTTCAACATTCCGGTGCTGCGCTTTGTGTTCAAGACCGCGAAGGCGATTCCCATTGCGGGGAAGAAAGAAGATCCCGCCGTTATGCACAAGGCTTTTGAAGAGGTGGATGCCGCGCTTGCCGATGGCGAGTTGGTGTGTATTTTCCCGGAAGGCGGTTTGACGAAGGACGGCAGCATTCAGACGTTTCGTCCGGGCGTGGAGAAGATTCTCGAACGTCGTCCTGTGCCGGTCGTGCCGATGGCGTTGCGCGGACTATGGGGTAGCGTGTGGAGCCGGCGCGATTCGATGATGAGGCGCACGCGCTTGCCGCGTCGTTTCCGCGCACATGTGGAATTGGTGGTGGATGTGCCCAAAGCCGCAAGCGACGTGACGGCAGCGTCGCTTGAGCAGCGAGTTCAGGAGTTGCGCGGAGACATGGCCTGATCGGAAAGCGGCGTCAGGATATCCAACCGCCGATCACGATCAACGCCACGACCGTCATCCATGTCAGCAGTGCGCGCAGCAGTGCATCGCGCAGGCGGCGCAGTTCGTGCAGGGGATCGGTGCGGTCTTCGGTATAGCCATCGCCGCCTTCCACATCCGTGAGAACGTCAGCGCGGGCAGCGGCGCCGAGGAAGCCCGGTTCGGAGAGATACCAGCTGTTCGGCGCGGCTTGTTGATGCCACCGTTTCCATGCGCCGATCACTGCGTCCCAGTGGCCGACCAGTGCCAGCGTAAACACCATCAATTGCGCGGGCGCCCAATCCAGACCGTTGGCGAGATAGCGCGCGAACGTGCGTGCGCCGGGATCGAGTGCCAGCGAGCTGTCGTGGCCGAGTTGTCGTGCCAGTCGATAGAGCAGTGCGCCGGACGGACCAAGCAGGAAAAACCAGAACAGCACACCGAAGCGGCGGCGCAACGCGGCATACGCCGTTGCTTCGCCGAGGTCTGCGGTTTGCCACGGAATATGTTCGCAGTCATCGCATAGCGCCTGCGCGGCGGCTTCGCGGCTGTTTTGATCGGGTGCTTTGAAAATCGCTTCGAGGTCCGCTTCGAACGCATGCGGTCCGAAGGAGAACAGCAACACGGCCAGCGCGAAGATCAGCAGCAACAGCGCGCCGAGCGGCAATGTGTGCAGCAGCCATATCACTAGCGCGCAGACGACCACCGGTACCAGCACGATGATCAGTATGCGGGCACCCCCGGCGGTATCGGCCAGTTGATCCACCCAACGCCGGAAGCCTGCATCGCCGCGCCAGTGCGCGAGCTGAGGCTGCAGGTGCAGCAGTCCGAGGGCGATGAGCGCAGCGAGCAACCGTATGGCCATGTAAACGGACTCCGATGGATGGCGCCATTGTATGCGAGTGACGGGAACCCGTTAACGCTGTGGCGGCGAGCTACCGGCGTCGCGAGCGTGCGATCAGCGCGTCGAGGTCCAGGCCGGCGCGCTCCCGCAACCAGTGCGAGAGCAGCTGATATGACACGGAAAGTTTGGGCGGTGTCGCCAGACTGCCGTCGGCCAGCCCGTCGACGATCTGCTGAGGCGTAAACCAGCGTGCGTCTTCGAGTTCGCCGTCGCGCAGATGGATGTCGGGCGATATCGCCGTCGCGGTAAATCCGATCATCAACGACGCCGGCATCGGCCACGGTTGCGAGGAGTGATAGTGCACATCGCCGACGATCACGCCGGATTCTTCGGCGACTTCGCGGCGTACGGCATCTTCCAGCGCTTCGCCGGGTTCGATGAAACCGGCGAGTGTCGAGTAACGGCCCGGCGGCCACACCGCCTGGCGTCCCAGGAGGCAAGCGCCTTCGTATTCGACGATCACGATGATGGCGGCATCGGTCCGCGGAAAGTGCAGGCGGCCGCACGCCGGATTCGTGCAGTGCATGCGATGACCGGACGAAACGGATTGCACGGGCGAGCCGCAGTAGGCGCAACAACGTGTCTCGCGTTGCCAGTGGGCGAGACCCTTGGCGTAGGCGAAGAAACTGGCGTCGTCGGCAGGGAGTAGAAGGCCTGCTTCGCGCAATCCCATGCGTCGCGCATCGAGTGCCGACTCCAGCGCGGCGACGTCATGCGTGTCGTCGAGCAGCAGCATGAAGTACGGCTTGTCGTTGGCGATGCCGAGCAAGCTGCATGACGCGCGCGGCAGCAGGTGTTCGCGCTCGTCGGCGTTCAACCAGCGCAGGCGCTCTTCGTCGCGCCGCATAAACGCGTCGCCGGCGAGATCGATCAGGATGTAGCGTGCATCTGGCGAACGCGCCTTCGCGGCGACCCAATCGCTGTCATCGCGGTGTTCGGAAACGCGATCGAGTAACAGGCTGAGTCCGGCGAAAGTGTTGGGGTTCGTCGAAGCCATCCGTGTCTGTGGCCGCTCAGGTGGAGAACGAGGAGCCGCAGCCGCAGGTGGTCTTGGCGTTGGGATTGCGGATGACGAATTGCGAACCGCTCAGGCTTTCGGTGTAGTCGATCTCTGCGCCCGTGAGGTATTGCAGCGAGAGCGGATCGACCAGCAGCGTGACGCCTTCGCGATCCAGCGCAAAATCGTCTTCCGCGCGGGTGTCGTCAAAGGTGAACCCGTACTGGAAGCCCGAGCAGCCACCGCCAGAGATGTACACGCGCAGCTTCAACTCAGGATTGCCTTCTTCCTGAATCAGTTCATGAACCTTGCGAGCGGCCGCCTCGGTGAAGATCAGCGGGGCGCCGGCTTGGCGGTAATCGGGGATGGCGAGGATGGTTTCCATGTAACGCATATGAGGCCGCAGCGGGGCGGACTCAATGATACCTGAAGCCCCGGGTCCCATCAGCCCGGGGCCGAATGCCGCGAACGGCGTCAAACGGCCTGGATTCAGGCGGTCACGGCGTCCGAGCGCACTTCCGGTGCGGGCAGCTCGCGCTGGATATGGTCTTCGCCCTGATGCGCCATGCGGCCGTTGACCTGCGCACCGGCGGCCATTTCCAGCGAGTTGTAGCGGACATCGCCGATCACGCGCGCCTGCGTCGCCAGTTCCAGGCGCTCGCTGACGTAGATGTCGCCGTTGACCTGGCCGTTGATCATCGCGTGCGGCACGCGCACTTCGCCTTGCACCTGGCCTTGCTCGCTCAGCGTGAACACGGCGCTGTTGCCTTCGCCGATCACGGCGCCTTCGATGCGGCCGTCGAGATGCAGCGTGCCGGTAAAGCGGACATCGCCGCGGATGATCGTGCCGCTGGAGATCAAGCTGGTCTCGGCGTTGCGGGAAGGTGCGTTGTCATTGCGTTTACGGCTGAGCATCGGTGGTGTCCCCCTGATTCGTGGTGACTGGGCTGGATAGGGCGTCGTTCCATGCCACGGCGCGGCTGACGGGGTCGCCATTTTCCGGCTGGACTGTGACATGCAGTCGTGTGGGCCGGAAGTCGGCAGGCAGCGCAATCGTGGTGTGGAGTTGCTGGAAATAGCGGAAGCGGAATGGAATGCCGTCTTTCTCGGCCGCATCGCCGAGTGTGGCCCAATCCAGCTGCACTACTTTGTTATCGCGCAGGCCTTCGACGGTGACGGAGGTAGTGCCGGTGGTATCGTCGTCGCGCTTGATGTTCTGGGTGAGACTGACGGTGAGATTCCACGCCTGCGAATGCGGCACGGCCTGCAGGGACACTTCCTGCACCTTCAGGCCTTCGCGTTGCGCATCGCCGCCGACGAGCCGGGAATAGAAACTCAAATCCGCGCGCAGGCCGCTGATTTCTTCATCGCGCTCGGAGATGGTTTGACGCAGCGCCTTGGTCGCGATGTCGTTTACCTGCTGCGAGCGCTGCAGATTGGCGACCTGTTGCTTGAGATCTTCGTTCTGCGCGGTGAGCGTGCCGAGCGCGCGCCGATCCGAAATCCGCGGCACGACGCCTTTCCATGCGCCGATAAGCAAGCCGACGATCAGCGCCGCCAGCAACACGCTGCCCAACCACGCTGCACCGAGCCACAGCATCCTGCGACGCTGACTGGCAGCGTCGTGCGGGCGTACGACGTAGCGCGGCGGTGGGCGGGAAGCCATGCACGGTCTTTCCGGGAAAAGGGAGGGATATAGCCCGCCCGTGACGAAAACGTCAAGGAAAGAGACCGTAACTTGTGGGGGCGTTCGCGTTGGTGCGCTGCGATGCCGCAGCGCTTAACTTTAACTTTCCATTTTCGACTGCAGATAACGCTCTGCGCCGATGTCTTTCACGAGGCTCAGCTGCGTCTCCAGCCAATCGATGTGTTCTTCTTCATCGTGCAGGATGGTGCGGAACATATCGCGGCTGACGTAATCGCTGACGGTTTCGCTATAGCCGATCGCAGCGCGCAGATCTTTCGCGGCTGCCAATTCGAGATCGAGATCGCCCTGAATGCACTCGAGCACGTTTTCGCCAATGCGCAGTTTGCCCAGATGCTGCAAGTTGGGCAGGCCTTCGAGGAAAAGAATGCGCTCGATCAGGCGATCGGCGTGCTTCATTTCCTCGATCGATTCCTTGTACTCATGCTCGGCCAGTTCTTCGTAGCCCCAGTTCTTGAACATGCGGAAGTGCAAGAAATACTGGTTGATCGCCGTCAATTCGTTGTAGAGCACCTTGTTGAGGAACTCGATGACCTTCGCGTCACCCTTCATGGTGGCTCTCCGTCTGTTGGCGAAGTCTGAACTATACGGATTCTGCGTGAGAGTGGGTGCAATACGAATACGTCGCACACGCAAAAACGCCACCGCGAAGGGTGGCGTTCGGTGTCGGCAAAATCAGGCCGCGACCAGGATGGGTAGGTCGAATGTGACCTTGGCGACGGCATCATCCAATGTCGTGCGCGCTTCGGATTCGCAGCAACCACAGCAATCCGAGCAACCCGTGCGGGCCTGCAATTCGGCAAAGCTACGCACGCCGTCGGCAGCAGCGCGGCGGATGTCGTGGTCGGTGACGGCATTGCAAAGACAGATGTACATGGCACGTATTGTCAGTGCGAATGCGAATGATTGTCAACAAGTGTTCGGTTGAGCCGAACCGGGCGTTCAGGCGGCGGCGCGCTTGTTGCGGCCGGTGCCGCGTCCCTGGGGCTGGGGGCCCAGCTCGATGCTCAGCATGTTTTCCACCAGCGGCGCGAAATGGCGCAGTGCCCGGTGATAAACATCTCGTTTGAAATTAACGACATGCGCGGCGGGATACCAGAAATCCACCCAGCGCCAGAGGTCGAATTCCGGCTTCTCGCACGCGTTCAGGCACAAGGCGTCTTCGCCGCTCACCAGCTTCAACAGGAACCAGACCTGCTTCTGGCCGATGCAGGTAGGGTGCTGGTGATGGCGGATATAGCGGCTTGGCAGCTTGTAGCGCAGCCAGCCGCGAGTGCTGGCCAGCACCTCGACATGTTCGGCGCATAGCCCGGTTTCTTCCTGCAGCTCCCGGTACATGGCCTCCAGCGGGGTTTCGTCGCTGCGCATGCCGCCCTGGGGGAACTGCCAGCCGTCGCGATGGACGCGGCGCGCCCAGAACAGCCGGCCGTCTGCATTCAGCAGAACGATGCCAACATTCGGACGGTAGCCATCAACGTCAATCATCCAGCCTCCTCGGGTCTCTTCAGCGCGGCCTACCTTGGCGTAAGCGCTTACGACCTGGGATCGATTCAACCACAGCCTACAAAGTGGGGGCAAGCCAACCACTTGAACAGTAACGGCCACGTGATTAAACTGCCGGGCCCCGCCTGAATCCTGCCCGATCCGAGCCTTTCGGACGGCGCACCCCAATGGCTATGTAGCTCAGCCGGTTAGAGCACAGCACTCATAATGCTGGGGTCGGTGGTTCGAGTCCACCCATAGCCACCACACTCGTCAGAGTCCTTGATAGGACTGAGTTTTCTAGCATTCCTGCACCGTTTTGGCCCAGCGCCACAGCAAGTGCCACAGGACTTGCTCGAAATTCGGCGACAAGTTTTCACTTCGCGTATCGTCAACCCTGGTCGCTTGCAGCGACTTTGTTGGAAAGTGGCGATCACCCCAAGCTTGCGCATGACGGACGCCGAGAGGCCGCTCGTCGTCAATCGTTGTGGGAGTCGCATATTGGCGTGCTGATACGTCACGTGGGCAAGTACGGTGTATCGATGACGCAAGAAGAACGGGGGGCGCTCTCGCGGCGGCTGATATGTCTGCGACGATTGAGCATGCCGCGAGCTGGTAGCCGCCGTAGACGAACTCTCGCAAAGAAAGCTTGCTCGTAGACTCATCGAGTCACAAGGCTTTGAGCGTTCCCTAATGTCCGCTTTCGACGCATAGCAGGCATTGCGGAAAAAGCAGTCCGATATGTTTTCTGATCCAATCGGTGGCGTCCACGGAGCAGGGTACGCTTGATTCATATCCAGGGATGAACCCGTTTAATGTAAACGCCGCTTGCGCGACAAGCTCTTGCGGAATAGCCACCTCAGCCGACATTTTCATCATGCCCTTCACGTCAGATACGCAGCCGACCGCATCTGCAAGTCAACGATCATTGATCGTCATCGCTACCGGGGTTGTGCTTGCACTGTTGTATTTCGGCAAAGACGTGCTGGTTCCCATCATCCTGGCTTTGATATTGGCATTGCTGATGGCGCCTTTCGTGCGCCTGCTGCAGAAGATGAGGTTGGGTCATACGTACGCTGTCGTGATAGCCGCGCTGTTGCTGGCGACGGTTGCAACGGGACTTATGGCGGTCATCGGTTCCCAGATTGTGCATCTGGCAGAAAGTCTTCCCCAGTACGAGAAGACTATTCACGCCAAACTCCAGATGCTGCATGACCTGACGACGGCACGTCTGGAGGCGATGCGGGGCGAAGCCGGCAACGTCATGAATGGATTGAGTGCCGAAAGCGGCGGGGGCCAGACACAGGGTGTGCCGGTCGCACCGTCATACACGGGTACGATGGATGTTTCGGTTTTGTCCAGTCCCTGGAATGCAGTAAGGGGCGTGCTGTCCTCGCTGTGGAGCCCGCTGGAAACAGCAGGCATTGTGCTGGTCGTACTCGTGTTTGTTTTGCTCGAATATGAATCGTTGCGCGATCGTTTTATCCGCGTCATAGGCGGCACTGATTTGCGCGCAACGACTGCAGCCATCAATGATGCGGGCGAGCGCCTTTCCCGCTTTTTCGTCTCGCAGTTTTCGGTGAATTTCGGTGTGGGCCTCGCGATATGGCTGGGACTAGCCGCCATCGGACTTCCCAATGCGCTGCTTTGGGGTGCGCTTACAGCGGTGCTGCGCTTCGTGCCTTACGTAGGCGTGTGGCTGGCTGCACTTCTAGCTGCGTTGCTTGCGGCGGCTGTTACGCCGGGTTGGTCGCTTCTGTTCATGACGTTGGGTCTGTTCGTCATCGTTGAAGCGTTGGTGAGTCAGCTACTGGAGCCTCAGTTGTACGGTCATGCGACCGGGTTGTCGCCTCTGGCCGTTGTCGTGGCTGCCATCTTCTGGAGCTGGCTTTGGGGACCCATGGGATTGGTGTTGTCCACTCCGCTGACACTTTGCCTGGTGGTGATGGGGCGGCATGTTCGAGCGTTCACGTTATTGGGGATTCTGCTTGGAGACACACCGGCCTTGACGTTGCCGCAGCGGTTTTATCAGCGCGCGCTTTCCGGTGACGCCGATGAAGTCATTGCATCCGCTCGCACTTTTCTAAGACAAAGGTCGTTAGCCAAATACTGCGATGTTGTCTTGTTGCCGGCACTGCAGCTTGCGCAGATGGACCTTGCGCAGAAAACGATAGGTCCGGAACAACTGCTCAAGGCGAGAACAACAGTTGTCAAAGTCATCGAGTCGCTTGGAAGAGAAGCCCCGGTGCAACCGCGGTGGCGCCGCCATACTTCCGTTCTCGATGACGACCTGGCGCATTACCTTCGGCAGCAACGTGAGCATGTCGCGGGACGCTGGCAGGGGCCGCTTGCCGTTGCCCCCGGATCGGTCGTGCTATGCATGGGCAGCGGCAGTCATTACGACGACGTGGCGACGGAAATACTCGTTCGCGTTCTTCGCGACCTTCGCATCGATGCACGTCACGTCACGATGAAGGATGTCGATGAGTTTGAGGGGGAGAGTCATCCGGAAGCGACGCCCGATGCCATTTCGATGATACATGTCGTCAACGCTTCCGGCGCCGGCAAGTGGGAATCCAGTGATGCGGTAGCAGGGGACATGCGGCGTCGAACGCGATATGCGGATGCCACCATCATCGCTGTGCTGCTTCCCAACCTCCTGGAAACCGTGGAACTTCCGGAGTCAGGTGAGCATATCGATCGAATCGCAAGGTCCTTCGAGGAAGCGGCGCAATACACAATCGAAAAGTTTATGAAATAACGGGGGCTGCTCGTCCGCTTTCGAGCCAAACCAGACGCCGGACAACTCGATAGCGGCACGATCGGGTAATGCTAATTCGGTGTTAGTTACATCGCCGTCACATTGCTGACCTAACCTCGGGGTTTTCTGCGGAGGCCCTTTGGCATGCCGTCCCTACAGCTGGAGTGCTCCTAAAGGCACGAGGATCGTTCGACTCGCCTCGGTGATGGTTTGCCTGGGAGCGCTACTGTGGGGTATGTCGCTGCCGGCATTTGCCCAGGACGCCCCCGGCGCCCATCGCAAACCGGATGGAACTTTGACGTTCGACATCGGGCCGCAATCGCTCAGGACAGCGTTGCGGGCATACGGTGAAGTGACCGGCCAGGCGGTACTCGTCGATGATGCGCTCACGGCGGAGCGCCAGTCTCCAGGTGTGCAAGGGGATTTCGGCAAAGTCGACGCATTGCAACGGTTGTTGGCGGGCACGGGTCTCGTCGCGAGCTATTCGACGGATCAGGCGTTTACGTTAAAGCTGGCGACGAGGGTTGAATCGGGTGAATCCGATTCGGGTGAATCGCCCCAGGATTCGGCGGTCGGGGAGCAAGAGGTTGTGACGCAAAACTATGCCGGCACTATTCAACGATCCATTGAATCGGCACTTTGCCGCTTCGACCAAACCACGCCAGGCAATTACCGTCTCGCATTGCAAGTGTGGATCGCGCCGTCCGGCAGGATCGAACAGACGCATGTGCTTAGCGACGACGATGCACGCGCCGCAGCGGTCAGCGAGGCGTTGAACCAGGTGATGCTGGATCCGCCGCCGGCCGCCATGCCGCAACCGCTGACGTTGCTGCTATTGCCGCGTAAACCGGCCGACGTTGCTCGTTGCGGCGCGCTCGCGCAACGCCATCACTGAGAACCGGCGGCAATGAATACCACCTCTTTGTCGCTGGCGCGCTTGTTCATGGAGCGACGGCAGGAATTGCGCCGGCGATTGAAGTATCGGCTGGGTTCGGAAGAGTTGGCCAACGACGCCTTGCAGGAAACCTATCTGCGCATCGAGCGCATGAGCGACACCGATAGCGTGTCGACCAATCCGCTGGGCTATCTGTTTCGCATGGCTGTCAACGCGGCGGCCGACCAGCGGCAGGCCGACTCGCGTTACCTCACCGGCAACGAAGTGGAAGAGCTGTTGAACACCGGCGCCGATTCGCTCGATCCGGCGCGGGTGTTCCATGCCAGGTTCGAAGTTCAGGCGTTGACCGACGCGCTGGGCGAATTGACCGCGCGCCAGCGCGCCATTCTGATCGCGGCCAGGGTCGACGATACCCCGCTGCAAGAGATCGCCGATCATTACGAGATTTCGGTACGCATGGTAGGCAAGGAACTGAAGAAAGCGCTCGAGCACTGTGCGCAGCGTCTCGATCGGAAATTTGTACAACGGTTCGGTCCCGGTGCAGGAAAGGAGTCTTAGAGGTATGCGGACTCTCGATCCAACGCCCCATCACCATGCCGCGCTGCACAAAGAAGCGCAGCATTGGTTGCTGCGCTTTACGTCGGGATCGGCGACCGCCTACGACGCGCGCGCGTTCAAGTTGTGGTGCGAGCAGAGCCCGGCGCATGTGCAGGCGTTCGCGGAAACGCGGCGCATGTGGGAGAACCTGGGGCCTGCTGCCGCGGCATTCACCGCGCGCGAGCAAGCAAGCGTCGCGCCCGCTGCGTCACCGGCAACCGACGTACCGCGCATGCAGCCGAGGCGCATGAGCCGCCGCGCGTTTCTTGGGGGCGCCGTCGCAGCTTCTGCGGCATTCATGATGTTGCGTCCTCCTATGCGCTTGTGGCCGTCGCTCTCGGATATCGCGGCCGACTACCGCACCGCGACCGGCGAGCAGCGCGATGTCGAACTCGGCCCGGATCTCGTCCTGCATATGAACACGCAGACGAGCGTCAATCTGCGCAAAACCGATGGACGGATTACCGGCCTGGATCTGCTTGCCGGCGAAATCCAGGTGCGGGACACCTCGCCGCACCATCTGCCGTTTACCGTCTTCGCCGGAGGCGGGCGTATTGAAGTGGGCGAGCAGACGCGCTGCAATATTCGTTGCTTCGGATCGAATATCCAGGTCACCGGGCTGGACGGTTCCAGCACGCTGGAATATCAGGGACGCGACACGGTCCTGCACACGGCGCAGCGCGCCAATTACGGCGACGGTCTCATCAGCGCGATCGTTCCCGCGGATGTCGAAGCGACCATGGCTTGGCGCCGGCGCGTCCTCATTTTCGATGGCCGTCCGCTGGCCGAGGTCATCGCGGAAATCAACCGCTATCGTCCTGGCGACATCATTCTTACGAATCAGCAGCTGGCGGCGCGCAAAGTGCAGGCGCGCATTTCGCTCAACCAGCTTGGCGACATCGCGGCGCTGATCCATGACGCTTACGGTGCGAAGGTCACCGATCTGCCTGGCGGCATCATGATCCTCAGCTGAGGATCGGTATGTAACAACGCATGTGACATTTCCATGTCGACGCGAGCCGATATCTCGCGTGAAGGCCTCATCAAATTAAATTTTCGTGACATGGTTCAGTCGCGCACATAGACGGCGGTCTATCCCTGCGAGGAGTAGCGGATGGCAAGGACGCCTTCATTAAAGCCTTTGCGTCATGCGTTCTCGTCAGGCGTTCGCGTGCGGGGATCTGTTGGCTTGAGCGAATGGACGGCTAAAGGCCGTTCATCAAGGGATATGTGTCGCGTGATCATGCAAATGAGAAGTGGATCACATCGATGGCGTGGAGAACGCAGCGCGGAGCGGTGCCGTTTCACACGGCTTTACGCAGGCGCGCATACGGGCCGCGTTCGTGTTGTAAAGCAGACACCTGCCTGTCGTGATTCGGTTACGAAGCCGGCGTTAGTTTCAATCGCTCCAGGGGAACGGCGTGCCGGCTTGGCGGCACGCCAGCGGAGCGGCGAATGAGCAGGGAAAATGGACCGGGTGCTCGCCTGTCGCACAGGCGCCGTTTGCCGATCGCCATCGGCATGTGGCTGATGCTGCCGGCATGGTTGCATGCGCAAGCGGCACCGGCTCCCGCTCCTGCTCAGGCACCGGTGAATTTCCAGGTGAACGAATACCTCGTGCGCGGCAATACGCTGCTCGATCCGGCGACGATCGAAGACAGTGTGGAACCGTATCTGGGTCCGGGCCGCAGCATGAACGATGTGCATGCGGCGCGCGATGCGTTGCAGAAGCTGTATCAATCCAGCGGTTATCAGTCCGTGGTGGTCGAAGTGCCGCCACAGCAGGTAAAGAACGGCGTCATCTTGCTGCAGGTGGTGGAAAACAGCATCGGTCGTGTGCGCGTCGTCGGCGCCAAATACCATTCGCCGGAAGCGATTCGCGATGCAGTGCCATCGCTGACCGAAGGCAATGTGCCGAATTTCACGCAGGTCCAGCAGCAGTTGACGGACGTCAACCGTCAACCGGACCGGCAGGTGATTCCGCAGCTCAGTCCCGGCGCGATGCCGCAGACGATGGACGTGACGCTGAAGGTGGACGACACCAATCCATGGCACGGCAGCGTCGAACTCAACAACGATCACAGCGCCGATACGCCCGACCTTCGCCTGATCACCAATGTGCGCTACGACAATCTGTGGCAAATGGGTCAGACCATTTCCGCTTCGTACATCGTGGCGCCGGAAGATCCGCGTGCAACCGAAGTGTATGCGCTTTCCTATCTCGCGCCGGTAAGTACGAACTGGAGCCTGCTCGGTTCGGCGTACAAATCCAACAGCAACGCCAACACGTTGGGTGGCACCACGGTGCTGGGCAAAGGCAACTCGGTGAGTCTGCAGGCCACCGATCAATTGCCTGTGCTGGGCGATTACTCGCAATCGGTGTCCATCGGCATCGCCCGCAAGCATTTCGACCAGAACATCACACTGGGCGGCCAAACCACCGAGGCACCGCTCAGCTATGTACCGCTGACCGCTTCTTATACGGGTCAAACGATCACCGATAAATCCACGACCAGTTTTACGCTGGCGGGCAACTTCGGCTGGCGTGGTCTTGGCAGCAGCAATACGGCGTTCGACAACCAGCGCTACAACGCGCGCGACAACTTTGCGTATCTGCACCTGGATCTCAACAACACGCGCAACCTCGGTGCGGGCTACGCCTTGGCGACGCGCCTGAGTGCGCAGGCCACGGATTCGCCGCTGGTATCCAGCGAACAATTCGCCGCCGGCGGCGCGAGCAGCGTGCGCGGTTATCTGTCGGCGGAAGACACCGCCGACAACGGTGCTGTGGCATCGGCGGAAGTACGCACGCCGTCGATTCACTCATGGCTCGGCTCGTTCGCGGACGACTGGCGTTTCCATGTCTTCGTCGACGGTGCGCGCCTGATGTTGATCGATCCGCTACCGGACCAGCACGGACGCTTCACGTTGCTCAGCACCGGCGTCGGTACGCAATTCACCGTGTTCCATGACATCAACGGCAACATCGAATACGCCTATCCCTTGCGAAACGGCGTGGAAACCAGGGCGCATGACGGGCATCTGCTCTTCAGCGTGAAGGCCGGTCTTTGAGGTGGCGTGACATGACTACTACGAAACATCCGGATAGGGGTTCGACCATGCGGTATTTCATCTATGTATGCGCGCTGTGCCTTTTGCTGCTGCCGCGATGGAGCGCCGCAAGCGAGACGTCCTGGTGGAACGACGACTGGTCTTACCGCAAGCCGATCACGCTGGACACCACCAGCAAAGGCGCCAGTATGTCGCAAGCGACCGGACGCATTCCGCTGCTGATCCGCCTTCATCCGGGCAATTTCCAGTTCGACGGCGTAGCCAACACGGGCGCGGATTTGCGCTTCATCAGCAGCGACGGCAAGACGCCGCTCAACTATCAGATCGAAAACTTCGATCCGGTGCTGGGCGTCGCGCAGGTATGGCTCGACGTGACCGATCTTCCGGCAAACGCCCAGCAAACCGTGTGGATGTATTACGGCAACACGAAGGCGCCGGCGATGAGCAGCGGTCCGGCGACGTTCGATGCCGACTACACGCTGGTGTATCACTTCGACGATCAGACCGGCGCGCCGCCGAAGGACGCGACCGCTTACGGCAACAATGCGATGAACGGTGCGCTGCGCATTGTCGACGGCGGTATCGCCGGCAAAGCGGCGCGCTTCGACGGTTCGACCGTGGTGACGTTGCCAGCCGGTTCGTCGCTCGACATCAAACAGGACGGCGGTTTTACCTTCAGCGCGTGGATCAAGCTGGATGCGTTGCCGACAACGGCCACCTTGATCTACGGCCATCGCCAGGACGGCAAGGCATTGCTGATCGGTATCGACGGCGGTGCGCCCTTCGTCGAAATCGATGGCGACAAGCCGCAACGCAGCGCAGCGGGCCAACCGTTGAAAGCAGGCCAGTGGACGCATGTCGCGGTTACTGCCACCGGCGGTCAGATCGTGCTGTATGTGAACGGCAACGCGTACGCCAATCTGTCGGCATCGCTGCCTGCGTTGAGTGGCAGCGCCACACTCGGTGGTGACGTCGCCAGCACTACGCCGGCCGCCGTTCCTTACGCATCGTTTGTCGGGATGATGGACGAAGTGCGTCTGTCGCGCGTCGCACGTTCGCCAACGTTGATCGCAGCCGATGCATCCTCGCAAGGCGCCGAGTCGAAATTGATCGCCTATGGCGAAGACGAGAAAAAATCCGGTTTCGGTTTCGGCTACTTCGGCATCATCGTCAAATCCGTCACCGTGGATGCTTGGGTGGTCATCGCCCTGTTGATGATCATGGCGCTGATTTCCTGGGTGGTGATGTGGCAGCGCGGCACCTATGTGTCGGCGGTCAGCAATGCGAACGATCGCTTCATGCATCGCTATCGCGAGCTGGGCGGCAATCTGCTTGGTCTGTCCGGCAACGAGGCATCGCCGGCGGCGAAAAAAGAACTGGCGGATTCGTCGCTGTACCGGCTGTATGAAACCGGCGCCAAGGAAGTATGGCGCCGCCGCGATGCACACGGTCATCTGGTGATTGCATCGGAATCCATCGAAGCCATTCGTGCAGTGATGGACTCCACGCTCGTACGCGAAAACCAGGCGCTCTCGCGCTCGATGGTGATGCTGACGATCGCCATTTCGGGTGGTCCGTTCCTCGGCCTGCTCGGCACCGTGGTGGGCGTCATGATCACCTTCGCTGCGATTGCGGCGGCGGGCGACGTCAATATCAACGCGATCGCGCCGGGCATTTCCGCTGCGTTGCTCGCCACGGTTGCGGGCTTGTTCGTCGCGATTCCCGCCTTGTTCGGCTACAACTACCTGTTGACGCGCAACAAAGCAGTCACTGCGAACATGCAGGTGTTCGTCGACGAATTCGTTACCCGCCTGGCCGAGCTGCATCGATCCGCCGATCAGTCTACGCTCGATGCGCGCGAGGTGCGTCATGCGGGTCAATGACGAAGACAAACCTTATGACGACATCAACATCACGCCGATGCTGGATCTGGCGTATGTGCTGCTGGTGATCTTCATCATCATGACCACGGCAGCGGTGCAGGGCATCAAGGTCAATCTGCCCAAAGCCAGTGCGTCGGTCAGCATGGCCAAGCCGCAGACCAAAGCCATCACCATTTCGGATACGGGGCAAATCTATCTGGACGCCTTTCCGGTAACGATCGGCGAACTGGAGCAACGCCTGCGCGAACAGAAAGCGTTGACGCCCGATTTTCCGGTGATCGTGAAGGGCGACTCCAACGTGCAATACCAGAAAGTGATCGACATTCTCGATCTGCTGCGTCGTCTCGATCTCACGCAAGTCGGTCTGGTGACCGGCAAGCAGCCTGGCTGACGGGGCGGAGCATCGCGATGGCCGAGCGGGACGACACAGAACGCACTGGTTGGCGCCGATGGCGCGGACGTCTCTTCGCCGCCGTCGCAGCGCTCGCCGTGGTGTACCTGATTTGGATGATGGCGGGCCATCACGTTGGCGTGCGCCGTTCGGCACCGCGCATCGCGACGATCACTCCGTTGCCGCCACCACCGCCTCCGCCGAAGGAAAAGCCGCCGGAACAGAAGAAGGTCGAAGAGACCAAGCAGGACATTCCCAAACCTGCCGAACCGCTGAAGCCGGTCGAAGCGCCCAAGCAAGCGCCGGACCTTGCCAAGCAAATCACCATCAATGGCCCGGCGCAGGCGGGCAACGATTCGTTCAACATCGGTGCCGGCGCAGGCGGCGGCATGGTGGGCAGCGGCGGTAACGGCATCGGCGGTTCGACATACGAACAGTATCTGAGTTACGCGCTGCAAGAAGCCATTCAACACGACGATCGCACGCGCCGGCTGGTGTTCGAAGTGCACGTGAATCTGTGGCTGTCGCCGGACGGCGGCGTTGCGCGCGTGGAGCTGGTCAATTCCAGCGGCGTGGCCAGTACGGACCACGCGCTTGTCGATGTACTGCGCGGCGTTCGCATCGATACGCCGCCACCCCCGAATTTAAGCATGCCGGTGCGCATCGCGATGCGCGGCTTCCGGCCTGGCTGAGTCCGTATACCGAATATCCATATCGCCCTTGGCAAGACCGTATTGGAGAGTGTGATGACGTTTCGAATCGCATCAGGAAATGCCCGGCGTCCGCAGAAGCGGGCGCTGTGCATGATTGTCGGCTTGTTGTTGTGTGGCCACGCCCTCTCCGCATTTGCGCAGGATGCGGCGCCATCGCCGAATGCCACCATCAACCTGATTCGGTTGATGGTGAAAAAAGGATTGATCTCGCAATCGGAAGCCGATGGCTTGTTGAAGCAGGCCAACGACGAAGCGGCGCAGGCGCGCAGTGCGGCGCCGCCCGCTGCGGTTCCGCCAAGCGATGGCGCGCAACCCGGTGATGTGCGCGCGGTGTATGTTCCGCAGAACGTGCGCAATGAAATACGCGATCAGGTAAAACAGGAAGTGATCGCGCAGGCCAAGAGCGAACATTGGGCCGAGCCCAATGCATTGCCGGACTGGCTTGACCGCATCAGCTGGTACGGCGATCTGCATGTGCGCGACGAATCGTGGCTGTACAGCCGCAACAACGCGACGGATTTCATCGACTACGCCACGCTCAACCGCACCGGCCCGTACGACATCAACTCCATTACATCGGGGGCGCTGCCGCCGATTCTCAATTCGACGCAAAACCGCACGAACATGCTGCGCCTGCAGGCGCACATCGGCATGAACGTGAAGCTGGGCGATACGATCACCGCCGGCGTGGCGCTTGCTTCAGGCGATGACGACAATCCGGTGTCGACCACGCAAACCCTCGGTGGCGGCCTAGTAAAGAAAGATATCTGGTTGAATCTCGCGTACGTGAAGTGGCAACCGTCGCAATACTATTCGCTGACGGCGGGCCGCATGACCGATCCGTTCCTGGTCACCGACCTGATCTATGCGCCCGAGCTGAATTTCGATGGCATCGCCGGACAAGGCCATTTGCCGATTACCGATGACCTGTCGTCCTTCGCGACGGTTGGTGCATTTCCGATTCAGTACGTCGACAACGAAGCGCCGACGAACTCCTACAGCAGCGACAAGAACGCCGGTGGCGACAAGTGGATGACCGCCGCGCAATTCGGTCTGAGCTGGAAGTTCGCCGACGATGCGCAGTGGCGGGTTGCGTTGGCGTACTACTACTTCAATCGCATGCAGGGTCAGCTTTCCTCACCGTGCGAGCTGTATACCGGCATCAACTACTGCAGCACCGACTACGAAGCACCCGATTACATGCAATGGGGCAATACGGTATTCCTGCTGCGCGATATCGTTCCCAATCCTTCTTCGCCGGATAACTACGCGCAGCCGCAGTTCGTCGGCCTTGCGTACAACTATCACATCGCCGATTTGACCAATAAGGTCGATTTCAAGATCGGCGAAACGCCGATGGAAATTCAGGCCGAATACGAACGCAACATGGCCTATCACATGCGTGAGGCGTTCGATCGCTACCCGGACGACCTGGGTATTCCGGTCAACAACTATCAGGGCGGTCCCACTGCGGATACCACCGGTCCATACAAGAGTGGTCCGGTGGGTTGGCTGGTGCGCGGCGTTGTCGGCAATCCACATCCCAGCGCGCTCAATGAATGGAATATCGCACTCGGCTACAAGTATCTGCAGCCCGATGCGACGCTCGACGGCCTGACCGATCAGAACTTCCATCTTGGCGGAACGAACGCGAAGGGCTTCATCCTGACCGCCGACTATGGCATCGCACCGGGCACCTGGTTGTCGGCGCGTTACTACGGTGCCAAACAGGTCTATGGGCCGCCTTTCACCCTCGACGTTGTGCAGTTCGAAATAAGCACCAAGTTCTGAGGATGGACAGATGAAACCTTTAGCGATTGGTTTAGGTGTCCTGTGCTTGGCGTTGGCCGCCCCGTGTGTTCGCGCGCAAACACTGGAGGAACAACTGCGTTCGCAGCTGGTCGATGCGCGCAGCCAGCTTCAAGATTTGCAAGGACAGCAAGCGCAATGGGACGCGCAAAAAGCCCAACTTCAACAGGAGCGTGACGACGCGCGCAAAGCGCTCGACGCGGCCAAGGCCGAGTTGAACAAAAACAAGTCCGGTTCAACCCAGGATGCGTCGGCATTGAGCGCCGAACGCGCCGCGCGAGCGCAGGACGAAACACAGATACAGGCTTTGCAAAAAGCCGTGGCGAGCGCCAATGCGCAATCGCAGGCACAACTGGTGCACGGCAACGACCTTGGCGCGCAGCTCGCGCAAACCCAGAATCAGGTCACGACATGCACGGCCAGGAACAAGCAGCTCTACCAGATCGGCAACGAGATTCTCGACGCGTATAGCCACATGACGATAGGCACCGTCATCGCGAGCCGCGAACCCTTTGCGGCATCCGAACGCGTAAAGCTGGAAAACGCCGCGCAAGCGTATGGCGATCGCCTCTACGAGCAGCGCTACGACCCGCGCGCGACCAGCGTGAAAAAACCGTGACGACGAAATCGCTGGCGGCGGTCATGCAAAGTACTTGGATTGGTGCCAGTGTTGTCGTTCGCCATTCATCCAGAAGGAACCGCCATGCGCATTGACCGCACTTTGATGGCTATCGCAATCGCAACCCTGGCAGGCGCGCCGTCCGCTTTGTTGCATGCGCAGACCAACAGCAACATGCCCTTGAACGGCCCGGCCGTTGCCGGCGTTTGTCTCTTGTCGCGCGAAGCCATTTTTGCCCATGCCAAAGTCGGCATGGCCGCATCGGCCCGCCTGAAGCAGTTGGCCGAACAAGCGCAGAGCGAGATAGACACCGAACGCAAACCTATCGACGCCGACGTGCAGACTTATCGCGCGCAGGCCGCTTCGCTGACGGCCGACCAGCGCCAAACGCGCGAACAGGCACTCGCGCAGCGCGTGCAGCAGGTGCAGGCAGATCAAGCGCTGCGTACGCGGGAACTGGAAGCGACCCGCGCCAAGGCGCTGGATCAGATCGCGCAATATGCGCAGCCGGTCATCGTCAGCGCTTACGAGAGCAAGAATTGCGGCTTGTTGCTCGACCGCAGCGTCGTGCTGGGCGGCAACATGGCCAACGATCTGACGGCTGCGGTGGTGCAAGGCCTGGACGCCAAGGTCACCACCATGTCGTTCAACCTGGAAACGCTGCCTGCCTCCAGTGCGCCCGGTACAACCCCTTAGAGAAGTCGATCTGCAGGAGGAGTAAACATGCCATGCGCGGATGGATGCTACTGAGCATTGTCTTCTCCATGACATCTGCGCCGATTGCGGCGCAGACGTCGATACCGGCCGCCGCGGGTTCGCCTGACGCGACGGCTTCATGCGTGGATGTCAGCGTGAACGATCATCCGGCGCTTTCTTATGCGTGCCTCAATCAACGCCTTGCTGCATCGGCGGGCGTGTCCAATGCATCATCCATGCAACTGGACGCCGTTGCGCACGAGCCCGGCAATCGGCAGGTCGGACAATTCAATTTTTCCGCCTTGAGCATCCGCATGGGCAATGCGCTGGGGAAATCCGCGGTGCCGCAGCGGCCGCCGCCAGCGCCGCCGCTTCCGTTGTTCGGCGTGCCCGCTCCCGCGCACTGATCCGCGCCGCGACACCGGTTTTGTCAAACGCCGTGACGATCATTTGCAAGTGAGACGTTAAGCCGCCGCGACAGTGCAAATTAAATTTTGATGACATGGTTCAGTCGGTGGCGAACACGACGGTCTATCCAGCCGAGGGCATCGATAAAACGGTGCCATAGCAACGCCAGGGGAAACGTTTCGTGATCACACCGGGCAATTCAGGTCAGTATTCCCGTTCCGTCAAACGCGCTATCGGCGCGAGACATCCCCTGGCCTTTGCCATCGCATCCGTGCTGGCGCTCACCGCGATTACGGCACGCGCCGCACCGCCCCCGCTGAGTCAGGCGTGGCTGGCGCAACAGCACAATCAAGCAGTTTCACAACAGAATTCCACCGGCTCGCCGTCGACGAGCGGTATTGCTCCGCAATCGCCCGCGCAACTGCTGCAAAACCAAAACGTACAGCAGTCGATCGCCAACTTGAATCGCGCCGCACAGGCGGTCGCCGCACAAATGGCGTCGCAGCAGGCGGCACAACAAGCTGCTCAGCAACAACCATCGCCCGTGCCCAATGGCCTCACCCCGGGCGGACTGGTTGTTGCGCCTGGTGTGGGAAGCGATCCATCGCTATGGCAAAACGCCAACCTGCCTACGCAAACCACGTCGAACGGACAGACCACTGTTCAGGTCAAGCAGACCGCGCAGAAGGCAATCCTCACCTGGAGCAGCTTCAACGTCGGCACCAACACGGAGCTGTATTTCAATCAAAGCGGCGGCAACCAGACCAACGGCAGCAACAACAACTGGATTGTGCTGAACCGCGTGATCGATCCCAGCGGTGTGCCCAGTCAGATCTTCGGCCAGATCAAGGCCGAAGGCACGGTGTATCTGCTCAATCACAACGGCATTCTGTTCGGTGCCGGCAGCCAGGTGAATACGCAGTCGCTGATCGCCAGTTCGCTGGATCTGTTCAGCAGCGACATCGCCACCAGCAATAGCGACTTCCTCAATGGCGGCATCAACGCCGTCCAGAACAACGTACCGTTCCTGGCCAATGGCATTTTCACCGACGGCAAGAATCACGATGTCGTGGTGCAGGATGGCGCCTCCATCACCGGCGGCACGCAAGGCTTCGTGTTGCTGGCTGCGCCCAACGTCGCCAATGCCGGCAGCATCGTGGATGACCAGGGGCAGGTGATCCTCGCAGCGGGTGTGGCATTCACCAATGCAAACGGCACGTCGACCACCCAACCACTGTCAGTAGTGAATGCGCTGGGTGCCACTTCCAACTACCCCGGCGGCACGGCGACCAATACCGGTTTGCTGCAATCGCGCCGCGGCGAAGTGGAAATGGACGGCTACAACGTCACCCAAAACGGTGTGGCGCTGGCGTCGACCAGCATCAACTACGCCGGCAGCATCGTGTTGAATGCGCAGGATCAGTGGAATGGCAGCGAGTACGTACGTGGCGGCACCCTGACGCTCGGTCCCAACTCCATCACCACCGTACTGCCGGAACAAGACGGCTCGACCACCACGTCTACCGCTGCAGCCACTGCGGCATTCGAGCAAAGCGACAGCAAGCTAACGCTCAGCGGCCAGACCGTCACTTTCCAATCCGGCTCGTTGCTGGAAGCGCCCAGCGCCAATCTCGTCATCAATGCGTATCCGGCGACCTCGGCTTACTCCGGCGACGATTACGCCAATCCGCAAACGGGCCGCCTCTATATCGACAACGGTACGGTCATCGATGTCTCGGGTCTCGCTGACGTCGAGCTGCCCATGTCGGCCTTGCTGGTCACCATTCCATTGGTGGGCCAGAACGAATTGGCCAATTCGCCGCTACTGCGCAACAGCTTCCTGTATCACACCGCCGACCTTACGGTAGACAGCACGCAGAGCGGCACGACCGCGAACGGACTCGCGTGGGTAGGCAGTCCGATCCTCAATGTTTCCGGCTATGTCGACGATGTGCCGCGCACCGTCAATCAGCTGATGACCAATGGCGGCACGATCAGCCTCGACGGTGCGCAGGTCATCGTGCGCAGCGGCGCCGAGCTCAATCTCGACGGTGGCTACGTCGCGTACCAGCCGGGCTGGATTACCACGCCCAATGTGCTGGCCTCGAACGGTCAGATCTACAACATCGCCGATGCCAATCCCAACCTGACGTATGTCGGCTTCGCCGGCGATTACGAAGTGGTCGACAATCGCTGGGGCATCACCACCAACTACAGCAATCCGCTGCTGGCCGGCACCACGCGCTGGGACAACGGCTTTGCCGTGGGTGGCAATGCCGGCACGCTCAACATCGCGACCGGCGACGCTCTGGTGCTGGACGGCCAGATAAGTGCGCAGGCGTTTGCCGGCCGTAACCAGGTGGCGCAGGGTGCTCAGCCCAGCGGCGGAACATTGGATGTCAGCGCGTTCAGTACGCAGACGGCATCGGGTTCGCTCGCCTCGCTCAGCTACTTGCTGCAGCCGTCGGTGACGTCGCTCGATCAGCTCGATCCAGGCTTCCAGGCCGCGACACCGTGGTCGAACGTACTCGCCAACGAAGATCCCGCCGGCACCAACCCGTATGACCTGGCGCGGTGGTTGCCGATCTCGGCCAATCTGGTGCAGCAAGGAGGCTTCAGCACGCTCGATCTGAATTTCAATGCGCCGGATGCTTTCGGTGGATTGGGCCACGGCGAAATTCTGGAACCGGCCGGCACCGTGCTTGCGGTGCAGCCCGGTGGTTCCATCCAGTTCGCGGCAAATGCCATCAACGTTCTCGGTGAACTCAGCGCACCCTCCGGTGCCATCACCTTGACCGCATCCGGCGGCCCCATCACCGACCCGGCCAGTGCTACCGGCGCGACGCTGCCGCAGGACATCACCATCGGCAGCGGCGCTGTGCTGAGCACAGCCGGCCTATGGGTCAACGACGCTGGCACGAACGCCACCAATTACATTGGCGAGCGCTACATCAATGGCGGCAGCATCAGCCTGATCGATGAGCAGTACGCGTTTGCAAGCGGCGGCGCCGGCGGAGCGCCGACGGATGAAACGGGTTCCATCGTGCTGCAGTCCGGCAGCTTGCTTGACGTATCCAGCGGCGGTTACGTCAACAGCAATGGTCAGCTGCAATTGACCAACGGCGTACCGGATGGTTCGGGCGGCAATATCAGCCTGATCGATTACGCAAATCAGGGCGACAACACATTCATAACCGCCCCCTCGTCGCTGGGGCAGGGCAAGCTGGTGCTGGATGGCAGCTTGCGTGCGTATGGCTTCAGCGGCGGCGGTACGCTTGCCTTGCAAGCGATCGATATTCAGATTGGCGGCAACACTAGCAATCTTGCGATGAGCAACGGACTGTACCTGTCGCCGTCCTTCTTCGCGGGCCAGGGTTTCGACAACTACGCGCTTACTTCCATCACCGACGCCACCATCGCTCCGGGCGCAGTGGTGCAGATCAGCCGCGACAATCTGCTGCCGAATGTCCCCGCGCTGCTGGCCGCACCAACGGGCACGAACATCTATGGCGAAAGTCCGCTAACCGATAGCGCTTATGTCAGTGTGGGGCAGCTGGCGCCCTACCTGCAGTACATCTCCCGCGGTACGAACGGTCCAGGTTTTTCACTGAGTGCGGGCCAATACTTGGGCTGGAGTACAGGCGCGGGCCAACCCGGCCCGGTGTATCCCGATGTCACGGGCTCGGTGACGCTAAATGCGGGCGCTGTGATTTCCGCAGGCGCAGGCGCGAGCATTGCGTTGGCGGGTACGCAATCGACCATCGTGAACGGCACCATCGATGCGCCTGGCGGCAGCATCGACCTCAGCACGACACCTCTGACCGCCATGCCGTTCAACAGCCTGCCGGAGGTGTGGCTGGGGCCACAGGCGGATATCAATGCCGCCGGTGTATCCCTGATCAATCCCTTGGCGGCGGCTGTGCCGAGCGATGGCACGGGCCTGGGCCTGGTTGCACGCTATACGCCTCGCGCCGGCGCGGTACTGGACGGCGGTAGCGTCAGCCTGACTTCCAACGAAGGCTATGTCGTTACTCAGCAGGGCAGTGTGATCGATGTGTCGGGTAGCTCCGACGTTTACGACCTGCCCAGCGCCAATGGTGCATCCAATGGTGCCCAGACCGGTTATGTACCCACGCCGGTGTGGAGCGATGCCGGTTCGATCGTGCTGGATGCCGCCGCGGGCCTCTATGCAGACGGCAGCTTGCGGGCGCAGGGAGGCAGTTCGCAAGCCGAAGGCGGAAGCTTGCAGATTACCGGCATGCAGGCGCCGAACAACTTCTACGTCCCCACGTCGACTGCCATCGTATTGCAGCAATCCGGGCTGCTGGTGCCCGGTTCCGGTCTGCAACCAGGCGGCATTGCGCCGCCGGCCGCAGCGACGGGCGTGCTGTATTTCGCACTGGATCGGTTGAATGACTCGGGCATCACCAGCCTGACTCTCGGCCCCGATGCTTCCATCGCCAACAGCGCTGGCTACAAGAGTGTGCCGGTCGGTTTTGCCGGTGACGTGGATCTTTCACTGGGCAAGAGTTTCGAGGTGTATGCGCCGACACTTACGGCGTTGCCGGCGGGCAGCAAGGATCTGTCCGGTGTCAGCACCACCGCCTACAACGTGGGCGATGGCACGGTGCAGATCAACGCGCCCTATGTGGAAATGACGGGCAATCTCGCGGGCACTGGGGCGTCGTTCGCGGGCAGTCCGGTCGCCGGCAGCGGCACGTTGGATATCGATGCCGGTTTCATGGATATCGGCGGCCAGCTCAATTTGCAGGGCTGGGCGAACACCAGTCTTACCGCCAGCGATGCCATCCGTTTCTACGAGCCCACGGCGACGGGCAACCTCTACAACAGCACCGGCGGCGTCATTCCGGGCCTGTTATTCAGTACCGGAAACATCACGCTGCAGGCGGCGGAGCTTTACCCGGTTACCAACTACGCGTTCGCGGTCGACGCCAATGCTTCCGGTCTGAGCAACGCACAAGGGCAGGCGCTCAGCACGACGCTGACCATCCTGGGCAACGGTGTTGCGAGCATGCCGCTGTCCGCCGGCGGCAGCTTGCTGCTGGATGCAAGCAACATCGTGCAAAACGGTACGGTCTGGGTACCGTCCGGCAATCTTCTGATCGGCGTAAAGGATACGACGGCCACGTCGACGAGCTTCGGCCTTGCAGCGATCGGCATCAATCTGAATCTGGTCCGCACACAAAACGTCACGCTCGGTGCCGGCAGTCTCACCTCGGTGTCGCTCGACGGCGAAACGGTGCCTTACGGAAGCACAACCGACGGTCAGCAGTGGAACTATGCCGGCGATCCGCTTTATGCCGTTTCACCGCTGACTGCGCCGCCCGCCAAGTCGATCACCATCACCGGTAACGATGTATCGCTCAACAGCGGCGCGACCATCGATATCAGCGGCGGCGGCACGTTGCAGGCGTCGGAATGGGTGCCGGGCACGGGCGGCAGCGTCAACGTGCTGACCCAATACGAAACCAGTTACGCCAATGGCAGCACCGGCACGCAGGTGCCGCAATACACCGATGGACGCGCGATCTACGCCATCCTGCCCGGTTACAACGCGCCGGTCGGTGCGCAGGATGCGGCGATGACCAATGCCGCGGGCGCGGGTGCCGGGCCGGCCGTGGGCGAATCGGTTTATCTGTCCGGCATCGCCGGCTTGCCCGCTGGTTACTACACCTTGTTGCCTGCCGGATACGCAACCTTGCCCGGCGCCTACCGCGTGGTGCAGGACACCAGTTCGCAGAACGCCGTGCTGGGCCAGAACGCGGTGCTGCCCGATGGCACGCTCGCGATCACAGGCTATTTCGGCAACGCACTGGACGGTGCGCATCAATCCACCAACACCACTTTCCTGGTGCAGTCGTCATCGGTGTGGCAGCAGTATTCGCAATACACCTTCACCAACGCTGACAGTTACTTCACCGCGCAGGCCGCGAGCAACGGTACGGTTGCGCCATCGCTGCCCGCCGACGGCGGTCATCTGATACTGAGCGCGACCCAGCAATTGCAGCTGGGCGCCACGTTGGACAACGCGCCCGCCAGCGATGGGCGTCCTGGCATGGTGGACATCGCGTCGCAGGCGATCCAGGTGGTGGGCGCCGATTCAACGCCGATGGCTGGCTACGTGCAGCTTTCCGCCGACCAATTGACCGCGTTGGGTGCAGGCAGCTTGCTGCTGGGTGGCACGCGTCAGCTCACCAGCAACGGCTATCAGATCGACAGCAGTGCCGACAGCGTCGTGCTGTCCAACGACAGCGCCGATCCGCTGCAAGGGCAGGAGATTCTGCTGGTCGCCAACGGCAGCGGCGATGGCATCTCGCTGCAGTCCGGCAGCTATATCGCAGCCACTGGCAGCGGCGTCGCCAACACCACGCCGTTGCTGTTCGGCAGCAATGCAAACGCCACCAGCGGCACTGCTGCTGTCAGCGGCAGTGGCGCGCTGTTGCGCGTGTCGCAGGACGGCATTGCCCAAGTCACTCGCTACGATGTTTCCGGTAGCACGTCAGGCAATCTCACGGTCGATGCCGGCGCCACCGTGCAGGGTGGCAATTCGCTGACCATGGATACCACCGGCGTCACCAGCGTCGATCCGAACGCGATATTCACTGCGCAGAACATCCAGGCTACCGCGAATCAGATCAGCTTTATCGGCAGCGGCGCGTCGGCGGCGGGCATCGGTGGCCTGGTGATCGGTCCCGGCACCTTGAGCCTGTTCAACAACGCCAGCCAGGTCACGCTGAGCAGCCGCGGCGCCATCGATTTCCTGGGCAATGTCAGCATCGATCTGCCGCAAACGCTGGATCTCAATGCAAACGCCTATGAGAGCGACGGCGGCACAGTCAGCATTAAGGCGGCAACGCTCGGCCTGGGTAACGCCATCGGCGGCGGCAGCGCCACGGCGGCGGCAGGCTCGGGCCAGTTGACGCTCGATGCGAACGAACTGGACTTCACCGTCGGCAACAGCGTCACGCAGGGTTTTGGCAACATCACCGCCAACGTCAGCCAGGGTATGACCGGCCAAGACATTGGCGGCGTGAATTTCGGCGCCGCCAATGTCAGTTTCAACACGCCGATCATCTTGGCCGCAAGCGGTGGCGATACTGCGTTGACGACCACCGGCAGTTTTGCCATCAACGCTGCCAATGGCACAGCGCTGGCCGATAACAACATGGGTGGCACGCTGTCGCTCAGCGGCGGCTCGCTCAGCGTGGGCACGCAAGTGGATGCGCTGGCGGGCAAGCTCAGCCTTACCGCCACCAGCGGAGACGTCACGCTTGGCAGCGGCGCCAACGTCGATGCCGCTGGCGTCAACAAGACCTTCTACGACGTCACTACGTATGCGCCGGGTGGCGATCTTGCGCTTGTTTCGAACCAGGGTTCGGTGATCGTGGATACCGGCGCCGTGGTGAACTTTGCGGGTGCGCCGCTGGGCGGTACGGCGGGCAACCTGACTATTTTTGCGAACAATCTAGCGACACTGAATGGCAGCTTCGAAGGTGGCGCGGCCAGCGGTTACAAGGGTGGCTATTTCACTTTGAGCAGCGGCGGCGCGCTGAATCTGGATCAACTGGCGCAGTTGATCCACAACGCGGGCGCCAATGGCGGTATCGCCATCGCCAGCGGCGCCGGCAACCTGGTGCTCTCCGCCGGGCAAAGCCTGGTGGCGCAGGATGTGTATCTCACTGCCAACGGCGGTGGCGGTGCGGTCGATCCCAACAACGGTGTGGTGGATATCGAAGGCACGATCAATGTTTCCGGCAATGCGGCGGGAGAAATCGAGCTGTACGGTCGTAACGGCGTTACCGTCAACGGCAGCCTGCTGGCCACCAGCAGCGTGCCGGATCAGATGGGCGGCATCGTGCAGATCGGCACCATCGGCACAGCGGATGGCACGCTCAACCCGACATACGGTTACGAGAATGTGCAGCCCGGCAGCGCCGGCAGCATCGTGTTCGGACCGAATGCCGTCATCAATGTCACCGGTGGTTCGCCTGGTGTGGGCGGCATCGTCAGTCTGCGCGCACCGTTGCTGACCAATGGCGATGTGCCGATTACGTTCGCCAACAATGCATCGATCGTTGGCGCCAACAACGTCACCATCGTGCCGTATGCAGTGTGGAGCACGGATGATCCGAACACGAATGCCGCGCAGCACTTCGATGGCCTGATCGATCCCGCCGGTTGGTACAGCGCAGGCCCCGGCGGCACACCGCAAATGGTCGCCGGTACCTGGTACGACGCAGCGGGTAACACGCTCACGGCACCCACTTCAGCCGCCATGCTGCAGACCTATCTCAGCAACGATTACTTCGTGCCGACGTCGGCCAACGCCGCGCATCAGGATTTCTACGGTTATGTCGGCGGCAACACCGCCGATCCTGGCACGTTGATGAGCTACGTGGAGCAGCCGGGTTACATTTTCGGCAATCGCTATGCGGGCATCGCCAATCTGCAGATCAGTCCGGGCATCGAGCTGATCAATCCGGATGCCAGCATCAACGGCGGCGATATCTCGGTGCTTACCAACTGGAACCTCGGTGCCGGCGTGACGGCTGCCGATGGCACGATCCAGTTGGCGTATCGCTACGGCGCCAATCCTTCCATCTCCGCATCGGGTACGGCGCCGACGCTGACATTGCGCGCGCTGCAAAACGTGGATGTCGACGCCAGCATCACCGACGGTTTCTATCAGCAGAACAGCGGTGCGGCGATTGCGGCGCCTGTTCTTCAGCAGTCGGGGAGCGGCGGAGACAATCCGCTGTATGACGCGGATTTGGCGTTGTACAACAACACGATCAATTTCCTGGAAAACGACAATCTTGCGGATCAGAACGGCGCGGGTCCCTGGTACTTATGGAACGGCGGACTGACGTTTTTCTGGGATCCAAACACGGGCGGCATAGGAACCAGTCCTACCGATATCACCGCGCTTAGCGGTCCCAACAGCGCCTATCCCAACAGCCCCAATTTCTATCAGCCGATCAATGCTCCGTTGGCAGGTCAATCCAACGCGTACTACGCGAACTACCAAACGTACATTCAGACCGTGGGCGCGGGTCAAGCGGGAACCTGGTCGAACGACTACAACCAGGGCGATTGGGCTGCGTTCCTTCCCTATAACCTGACGAGCCTGCCCTGGCCGCAGATCAGTGCTTATCCAACCTACGCTGCGTATGTGAGTGCGTATCAGCAATGGTTGACGAGCAACTTCACTTCCGCGAACGACAATCCTTTCAGCATGCCGCTTTCGCAGCTGCAGACACCGGCGCCTATCTTGTCGCCGCTGCAGTCGGAAGCAAGCGGCAACTACACGCAGTATTCGGGGGATTACGGCACCTATATCACGGGCTTTGACGCGTACTACAACTATGTCTTCAACAACCTGGGCAATACCGGCGGCTACGGTCCGGAGTTCTTCTACGCACCGTTTGCGCCGGTAAGTGCGGCAGCGGTCACGCCGCAGGTAGCGAACAATTCGCCATCCAATATGCCAAGCCTCGGCAATCCGGCGTCGCTGGCTTCGGCGACGCTACTGGGTGGTTCGAGCAGCAGTTACCAACTGGTGGCGGGCGCGAATTTCGCCAGCGCAAATCCGCTTGCCGTGGTCGCGAACACCAGCGCAGGCAACGTCAATCTCGATGGTCATTTCGCCGCTCAATACACGGCCAACGGCGGCAACGGCGAAACGCTGGAATTCCCCACCGTGGTGCGCACGGGCACCGGTTCCATCGATATCGTGGCGGCGGGCGATATCGACTGGCAGGATTCGACCGCACCCGCAGCGATCTACACCGCCGGCGCACCGGCAGCGGGCACCACGGCGGGCACCGGAGTGACGCCGGAAGTTTTTCCCTCATTCGATGGCCCGTTGCCGGATCTGCTGGTCAATGGCCTGGTGACTCCCGCCAACGCGGGCAATGTGTTGCTGAGCGCTGGCGGCAACATCAACGCCATCGAACAGGTTTACGACACGACCGGCAACATCACCGGTACGCCAGGTACGCTGGTCAGCCAGTTCTGGTGGCCTTGGCTGGAAACCGGCAATAACGTCAACAGCGTCAACGGTACGCTGGTCACTACCGGCACGTCGATCAACTTCGCCAACTTCGATCAGGGCGTGATGAGTGTTGGCGGCAATGTCACTGTCAACGCCGGCGGCAATATCAGCAACCTGTCGGTTTCCTTGCCGACGACCTGGTACGCCAACGCAACGAATACCTCCATCACCACCGTCGGCGGCGGCAATCTCAACGTCAACGCGGGCGGCGACATTCTCAGCGGCAGTTATTTCGTCGCAAAAGGAACCGGCAGTCTTTCGGCCGACGGTTCGATCGGCTCCGATTTCACGTACGTGTTGCCGAGCGGTAGCGTTTCCGCCACCGGCGCTTCACTCAGTGGCGCTACCATGCCCGCTTCTACGTTGCTTGCGCTGCAGGATGCGCAGTGGAACGTGCAGGCTCGCGATGGCGTGAATATCGGAGCGATTCTCGATCCGTCCTATATCGATCCGGCCGGCATCGTCTCGGACGAGCAAAGCTATAGCACCAGCTCGGCGGTCAAGGCGACGACGGTCTCGGGTGACGTGACACTGGGCAGCCTGACCTGGGAAACGCAGCTGTTCAATGCGCAAACGCCCAATGATCTTGGCGTACTGCCCTCGACGCTCGATTTCGCCGCGCTCAACGGAAACATCAATGTGCTTACAGCGGGTGGCTTGTATCCGTCCGCCACCGGCAATTTAAATTTGATCGCCGGCAATTCGGTTTACTTCGCGCAGGAAAACTATTCTTTGGATGGCACTTTCCAAGGCGCGACCGATGGCTTTGGTCTGATCGACGCGAATGCCTCGGTGCTGCCTTCGCCCTTGCAGCCGCAGGGCTCGGCCAATAGCACGCTCTACCCTTATATATCGTCGATTCTGTACCTGGATAACTTGCCTACAGCCAACGGAAATGGTGACGAGAGTTTGTTGCATCAGGCAGGACTGCATGATGACGACACGACGCCGGCGCGCATCTATGCGCTCAACGGCAGCATCATCGACGGTACGCAGGCGCCCAACGGTATCCAGATGGATGAAATGCTGATCGAACCGGATAAGCCGGCGTTGATTTATGCGGGCAACAGCATCGTCGATCTTTCGTTTATCGGCCAGCAAACGCATGCATCGGATATCACGCGAATCGCAGCCGGCGGCAGCATCTACGATACTGAATACACCGGCAGTGGGCCGCTGAGTCTTTTCGCGCCTACTGCGCTGAATTACCAGCTGGTACCCGTGATCGAGCTCAGCGGTGTGGGTACGTTGGATGTGCAAGCGGGTCGCAATATCGGCCCGTTCACCAGTCAGACCGATCTGCTCAACGCCAATAGCAATGAGGGTTCGCCGACCGGCATCGAAACCGTTGGCAATGCGCTCAATCTCTATCTGCCTCACGATGGCGCCAACATCGACGTGTCGTTCGGTGTTGCGCCTGGTATCGACACCAGCAATTTCCTCACTCAGTACCTGAGCAATCCCAGCGACGTGGACGGCTTCGGCAGCTTGCTGCCGGATCTGGTCACTTTCATGGAGCAACAGCAAGACGGGCAAGTCGTCGACACCGGTTTCGCGCAAGATCAGCGCAACATTGTGCTGACTACTCAGCAAGCCGAAAGTGCCTTCCAGCAATTGCCCAGCTATGTGCAGCAACAGTTCGTGCAGCAGGAGTTCTTCAAGCTGCTGGCGCAGGTCGGCGCGGACTACAACGAGCCCAGCAGTTCTTACTATCACCAGTACGCGCGCGGTTACGCCGCCATAAGCAGCCTGTTCCCCGCTTCGTTCGGTTATACCGACAACGGTACAGGTGCAGGCGGCCTCAATGGCGAAGCGAAAACGGTGGATACGGGCGATCTGGATATCCGCAGCTCCACGATCCAGACCCAGCAGGGCGGCAATATCAATATTTTGGGTCCTGGCGGCCAGGCGTTGATCGGCAGCGTCGATGCACCGCCGGTGATCACCAACTCCGAAGGTCAGATCGTTGCCGGTCCCAACAGCATGGGCGTGCTTACGCTCGAGCAGGGCAGCGTGAACATATTCACCGATCGCAGTCTGCTGCTTGCGCAAAGCCGCATCTTTACCGAGCAGGGCGGCAATATGGTGATCTGGAGTTCCAACGGCGATATCAATGCCGGGCAGGGTGCGAAAACCGTGGAAGTGATACCGCCGCCCACCTATCTATGCGATCTCGATGCGTACTGTCTGATCAATGCGCTTGGCGAAGTCAGTGGCGCCGGCATAGCAACCTTGCAGACGATTCCGGGCGCAGCGCCGGGCGACGTCTACCTGGTCGCGCCGCGCGGCACGGTGGATGCGGGCGATGCAGGCATTCGCGTTTCCGGCAACCTTGTGGTGGCCGCCGCGCAAGTATTGAACGCCGTGAATATTCAGGTGCAGGGCAGCAAGGTTGGCGTGCCGGTGACGCAGACAGTAAACGTCGGTGCGCTGACTGCGGCTGGCGCCGCCGCCGGCGCCGTCACCAAGGTGGCGCAGGACATCATGAATCAACAGCAGAACGATGCGCTTAGCAAATTGCCATCGATCATCTCGGTGCAGGTGCTCGGTTTCGGAGACAGCAGCTCAAGCATCATCGGTAGCGGCAGCGGCTACGACCCGAACAGCCCTGTGCAAGTGCTCGGCGCGGGACATCTCAGCGAAGCACGCAAGCAAGCGCTGACCGAGAGCGAACGTCAACGGCTTTCCGAATAGTGGTAGCCGTCGTCTCCCCCAGGAATCGGTATCGAGGGAGACGATGCGCTCTCTTCGTCATGGATCGGCTCGACAGCAATGGATTGAGGCAATTCATATTGAATCAGGGGGCGCTCGTTGAAACGCTCATCCAGCTTTCCGATTTCCGCCAGTACGACATGGCCGAATCGATGCTGGCCGCTTGCGAAGAGAAGCAGTTGCGTCAATTGCTGACTGTTTCGGATCGCGCATTCAGTCCGCGCCTGACGTATTCGCTGGAAAAGCAGTGGCAGCGCAGTCAGGACGTTGCATACAAGGCGAAGAAATCGTCGTTCGTTGTGCTTGTCGGTATTTTGAACACATGGTGCGCCGAAGGTCGGCGTAGCGCCATTCGCTGCGTCCTGGGCGAAATGCAGGAGCCCGATCTCGCGGCATTGGTGCAGCAAAACAATCTGGATCGCGAGGTTTACTCCATGTTGTACGAGTACATGGTGCGGCAATAGACGAATGCACGAACGAGATATCCAGGAAATGCGCGTGCTGTCGATGGAATGTAAAAGATCTACCGATCGGTTGTGCCGCAAGCCTGGCGTCAAGTCGCGGACAAACGGTTGTTCGTCACGATAAATACAGTCACGGCAATGCCACATTCGCAGACATTCGAAAAATACGCTTAATTTGTCCGGACAATTAAATAAGAATATTGGAAGCAGCTATATTCGTATCGATGTAAATAAAAACATAGGGCAATAATTTCTTCCTATTTCGAGCGTGAGTTTTTTCATCGCCGAGCTAATTTTTAGACGAATAAAAATAATGAAATATCCCCCTATATTGTAGGAATAGATTTGACTACAAAGCGTGAAAAACAGCAAAAAACAGCAGCAATTGACGCAATATGCGAACTGGAGCACACAACGTTTTCTATTACATAAAATATGAAATTTGTAATTCGCATAATCGCTTGCCATGTAATCCAAATGGCATATTGATGGACACCAATACTTAATTGCATCGTCATTGCGCGGGCGTAGAAAGACTTGGCCTCTAATTCGGAGGTATATGCGCTATGGGGATAAACCATGAGTTACGGATTTAAATTCAGCACTCGCACCAAGCTGATGGCCGGTGCTCTCGCATTGTTGCTGGCCGGCGTTTCACACGCACAGACCACGCAAATCGGTGGTGGCGCGACGCTGCCGTCGGTTGCCTATGTCGGCAGCAATGCCGCCACAACAACCAATCTGCAATATTTCGGCACCGCCACGGGTACCGGCATCGCTTCGGGCTCGCTGTTCGGCGTGTATGAGGCGCAGACCAACTATCCCCCGGTGTCCTACTGCCTCACCGGCAGTGGCGCGGGCAAGGACGTCCTGGCTGGTGGCACCATCTCGGGCAACACCTACAACGTACAAAATGCGTGCGCGAAGAATACCAATGGCGTCGTCACTGGTTTCGGTGCCGATTCTGCGGGATTGGTAGCCCTTAACGAACAACGCACGGATCTGACCCAGCCGACCTTTGCCGCTGCGGATTCGCCGTTGTCCGCTTCCGATTTGACCAACTATCAGACCAATCACGGTTCCACGTCGTGGCCGACGCAGTTCCCGGTCATTGCAGGTGCGATTGCGATCGCCTTCAACCTGACGGACAACACGGGCGCTCAGGTCACTTCCTCGGAAGCCAACTTCACCGACTCGCAGATCTGCCAAATTTTCTCCCGCCAAGTGACCACCTGGGATCAAGTGTCCAGTGCGTTCACCCTGCCTGCAGGACGCTCGATTCCTGCCAACCCGATCAATGTACAGTTCCGCTCCGATGGCAGCGGCACCAGCTTCAGCTTCAGTAACCACTTGGCAACGGTTTGCGGCACGATCGGTGGCACGGTCTTCGAAACCAGCCAGAACTTCGTCGGCGCCAGCCCGGCGGTAACTTCCAACTTCTTCACCTCGGCCCCGTCGGGTTGGACCGGTGCCAGCGGCAACGCAGCGGTAGCCGCGAACATCAAAGCGACGGCAAACAGCGTCGGCTATGTGGAAACGGCCAACGCCATCGCTTCGGGTGTCGGCCTGCAGTTCGCCGACGTCAATGGCACGAGCCCTGTGACCAACTTCGGTACGGCGCTCAGCCTTGTCCCCGCTGACTACGTCATCAACAACGTGATCAACAGCACCAATGCCAGCAACGGTCAGGCTCAACTCCAGGCCATCACCAGCCCGCCGAGCACGTCGTGCATCGTGTTGGTGAAGCCTAGCGTATACGCCCAGCCGACCCGCGGCGGTTTCGTGCCGTCGGGCAGCTATCCGATCGTTGCGGTGTCCTACTTCCTGGGCAACGCACAGGGTAACGAGTCGAAGGATCTGACCAACACGCAGAACCTGGTGGATGCACCGTACAACTCCACCATCACGGGCAGCGTAACCACGGTCGGATCGGGCAAAGGCCTGGCCTTCCTGACGCTCGGCTCCGGCGCATTCAGCTCCACCGCTCCGGGCGCTTGCTTGCACTAAGACTTGCGTTTCATCTTGCAGGAATCAGGAGAGGAGAGAGCGATGGCTCTCTCCTCTTTTCACCGGCGGAAACGTAAAACGCTGCAAGCGTAAAAGTCATCTCGGCAATACTCAAACGAACATCGCCGCTGCGTGGGCGCGACATGCCGTGAGAATGGCAGATCGGACTTTGGGCTCGGGCGCACTTATCGCCACTGACGCCGACAGCTGTATCAACGACTGAATGCTAGGTTTCATTCTGCCGTAAGCAGAATAGGAGGGGATGCAGCCCCTCCTTCTTTTTGCGCACACGCAAGTCGTCAATGGTGACTCGTGGCGAGAAAGGTGCACTTCGCTATCTTTCGATGGATCGCGACACGTGTTTGCTATGTGGCGGCACCGAGGTCACGAAATCGACACCTTCATTGTCATCGTCCTATCGAAGCTGTGTCACGCGATCGGTATGAGAAATGCGGCGAGCTAAGTCGGGAGTTGCGCGCAACAGGTGCATCAAACATCCAATCGGGTTATCTCAACGACCTGTGGTGGAGTTTTGATGAAGGCCGAGCAGCATTCGCGTGTCATGAGCACGTGACGTCAATCACTTGTGACGGCCTGCATGTCAGTTCGATGTATGCGGTGATGACATCTTCGTTGAGTGCGCCACGCGTACAAGCGATGAGTTTTCTGTGCGTCGCATTGCATAAAAATCCGCAATGACAAAAATGTGGCAAATCACGAAAAAACCCGTTTTTTTAAGTCACACGCGCTTCATGGCATGAGCGCACATTTAGCAGGTGCCGACCTGTGATAGGGGCGAGGTTCGCAAGCATTGGCACGAAGTGATCTTACGTATTGCGGTTGTAAAAGTTGAGCGACGACATGCGCGCCAATGAGATGTTTCGCGTTCCATTCCTCGTCTGATGGGCGCACGACAGAGTCGTAACAGGTTCGAATGCCGACGCACGGAATGATTTCATATCGGGCACATCTTACCGCCCATGATCTTCGACGGAGGTTTCCCATGATGATTGATCAACTGAAATTTGAGGCGCGTACCACGAAGCGTCGTTGGATTGTCGGCGCAACCCGTTGCGCACTGCCCTTGCTGTTGGCCGGTGTCGCACTGCCGGCCGTTGCGCAAAACAAGAACGCGTATGTGGCCAATGAAGACAGCAACACGGTTTCCGTGATCAGCGCGGCCAACGCTGTCGCCACGACGATACCGGTGGGCGACATTCCGACGGCCGTAGCGGTCAGCCCGAATGGCAAAGAAGTGTATGTGGCCAATTCGGGCGACAACAACGTAACTGTAATTGATGCGGCCACTAATACCGTGTCGGCGACGGTACCGGTACAGAATACTCCCGCGGCTATTGCGATCTCTCCCAATGGCGCCTATGCATACGTAGGAAATACGGAATCCGGCAGCATTTCCGTGATCAATACAGCCACCAACGCCGTCGCCGCAACGGTAGCCGTCGGCAACAACCCTGCCGCCATCGCCGTCAGCCCGGATGGTTCTCATGTGTACGTGGCGAATGAACAAGACAGCACGGTGTCCGTTATCAATGCAGCCACCAACACCGTGAGCGCCACGGTAGCGGTAGGTACCAATCCATTTGGCATTGCGGTAGGACCGTTTGGTCAGCAGGTGTATGTCGCCAACTTTGGTTCCAACAACGTTTCTGTGATCAACACGCAAAGCAACACCGTAACGGCAACCTATGCGGCCGGCAACGGCGCCAACGCGGTAGCGGTCGGCGCGCTGGGTGCCCGCATCTTCGTAGCCAACTTCAACGACAACACCGTTTCCATTCTCAACGCAGTCAACGGCAAGTTGCTCGCGACAGTGCCGGTGGGCAGCTCACCTCAATCCGAAGCGGTGAGCTCTGATGGCACGCGTCTGTATACCGCCAACATCGACTCCGGCAACGTCTCCGTTATCAACACGCTCAACGACCAGGTAACGGCCACGGTTGACGTGGGTCTCTCTCCTGCAGCAGTGGCAACCCAGTCCGGCTGCCCGTAATGATGAAGCGGGTAGCGTGGCTCTTTCGCACGCGCCGCCTTGTTCAAGTGATGAAATTAGACGGCCATCTCCTGCGAGATGGCCGTTTCTTTGTGCATGGCAAGACGATGACTTGACGCGATTGGGCCGTTCACCATCGTCTTGAGTTCGGTCGTCGAATTCAAAAATGCCGATGCTTGGCCAGCTTGAGAGGCGTCTCAACGCACAATGGCAAATGGGTTATCCATAGCCCCGATCCGATTGACAAGACGCTCTCCCACAATCAGTCCCGTTATCCCGCAGGTATCGAATCAAGGCGACTCGGCGAAATACAGGGAAACTTAAATTCGTACCTGCCCGAACTGGCAACGTTCCCCATGCGCCGGTGGGCAAGCGATGTGGCTTGTTTGGCGCGGCAACAATTTGTCATTTCTGGCTCAGAGTCTTGAGCCGAGTCATGCGTCATTAATATACCAATGGGTATAGTTATCGCATGTCGAGAGACATCAGTCCCACCGCCTAGCCGGGCTCCCCTCCCCGCGAAGCAATGAAAGATGGATGACCCAAAGCCCGCAGGCTCCCCCCTGCGGGCTTTTTATCGATGGCGGCATCAGGTCGCGGGCTGACCAACCAGCTGATGGCAAACGGAAGGCACGGTTGGGGGTAACTTTGGGCGTAAGCGTAAAGATCGAATAGGCAAAAGACGCTCTAAAACAACGTACTACAGACGTTATTCTGGCGGACCCATAGCCGCCATCTCTTGTTTCCCCGGCGACGCCGTTTCAGCGCCTTTTTCGTGCTGCGATGCGCTGTACGTTTTTCAGCACCGACGCAAGGCGCATTGCCTCTTGCGGCACATCCCGGTATCACTTTGCGTTCCCCGACAAAGGAAATGGCCGCGGCATGAATCTCGCCCTGTTCGATTTCGACGGAACGATTACAACGCGGGAAATGTTCCCGGACTTCATGCGGTTCGCTGTATCCAAGCGCCGATTGCTCGTCGGCAGCGCGTTTTTTGCACCGATGGTGCTCGGTTACAAGCTGGGCATCGTCTCCGGCTCGACCATACGCCGTCACCTCATCAACTTTGGTTTTAGCGGTGTGCATGCCGATCGTTTTGAAAAAATCGGCAAGCAATTCAGCGACGATGTCTTGCCCGATGCGCTTCGGCCCATGGCGTTGGAACGAATCCGTTGGCACAAAGCCCAGGGCGATGTGGTGGTGGTTGTGTCCGGTGCGCTGGATGTCTATCTGAGGCATTGGTGCCGCACGCACGACGTGGATTTGATCTGTTCCAGTCTTGAGGTTGAGAATGGGCGTCTCACCGGCCGCTTTCGCGGCGCCCAATGTGTCGGTGCGGAGAAATCCAGGCGTGTGCGCGAAACATGCAAACTTGATGATTTTCCGGTGGTTTACGCCTATGGCGATACTACGGAAGACTTCGATTTGCTCAGCATCGCCCACAAAAAATATTACCGCTGGCAGGAGGTCGCCTAACGCGTCGCCCTCGCAAGCTATGCGCCCCGAAAATCACCTCACGCTTAGTCCCAACGGTCATCAGATGATTACATCTGACTTGATAGGCTGGCCGATGGTGATACCTAAGCAAGCAGCCCCTACACCTCGACATTTTCGCGAGCCCGCAAACGGCCATGCGTACCCCAGGCATGGCCGGCTCGCTCACCACCAAGTTAAGGAGTTCTGCAATGGAAAACCCGACCCGCACGCTCAATGGGCTCGGCCAGAGCCTCTGGTTGGACAACATCACACGCACCATTCTCGGTGATGGCACCTTGGTCGGTTACCGCGATCAGAAAACGGTAACGGGCCTTACTTCCAACCCCACGATCTTCGCGCAGGCCATCAAAACCGGTAAGGAGTACGACGCGTCGATTCGTCAGGCGGGCCATACGGATCCAGAGCAGGTGTTCTTCAAGTTGGCGATCGACGATTTGCGTCGCGCGGCAGAGATTTTCGAACCGGTGTATCAACGCACGAACGGCGTGGATGGCTGGGTGTCGCTAGAAGTGTCGCCGCTGCTGGCCGATGACACCACTGCGACGATCGAGCAGGCTGTCGCGCTGCATAAAGAAGCGGGCGCGCACAACCTCTTCATCAAAGTGCCGGGAACACCAGCGGGCGTGGGAGCGATCGAGGAACTGATTTTCCGAGGTGTATCGATCAACGTGACGCTGCTGTTTTCGCCCGAGCAATATCAAGCCGCCGCGGACGCATGGTTACGCGGTCTGGAACGCCGTCATGCAGCCGGTATGGATTTGAACGTCACGTCGGTCGCGTCGGTTTTCATCAGTCGCTGGGATGTGAAAGTTGCCGATAAAGTGCCTGACGAATTGCACAACAAGTTGGGCTTTGCAGTGTGCGGCCAGATCTATGCGAAGTACCGCAAGCTGCTTGATTCGCCGCGTTTGCAGCGCTTGATGAACGCAGGTGCGCGACCGCAGCGACTGCTGTGGGCAAGCACTGGCACGAAAGATCCAAAAGCCAGCGATGTGCTCTACATCGAAAACTTGATCGCGCCGCTGACCGTCAACACCATGCCGGAAAAAACGCTGCATGCCTTCGCCGATCATGGCAAAGCCGAACGCTTGATGACGCTGGGCGATCCCAGCATTGCCGCCACGCTGGCGCGTTTCGAGGCCGCAGGCATTCAAGTCGAGCCAACGGGGCAGGTGCTGCAGAAAGAGGGCGCCGATTCGTTCGTGAAGTCGTGGCACGAGTTGCTCGATACCGTCAGTGCACGCATGGGAGCTGCCGCATGAGTGCACTGCGCGAGAAGAAGGCGTGGCGTGCACTGGAAAAACATCAGCCCGACGTAGCAAAGCATCATCTGCGCGATCTGTTCGCGGATGATCCGGGCCGCACCGAACGCTACAAGGCAGAAGCCGCAGGTTGGCATCTGGATTACGCCAGGCATCGCATCACGGACGAAACGCTCAAGCATCTTTTCGCGCTGGCGCGCGAATGCGGTCTGGAAGCGCGCCGCGATGCGATGTTTGCGGGCGAGAAGGTCAACACGACCGAACAGCGCGCAGCGTTGCATGTGGCCCTGCGTGCGCCGGCGCGCGAGGTGATCAAGGTCGATGGCGAAAATGTCGTGCCGGAAGTTCACGCCGTGCTCAAACGCATGGCCGCCTTCGCGAATGAGATTCGCGAAGGCAAGTGGCTTGGTTTCACCGGTCGCCCGATTCGCAACATCGTCAACGTGGGTATTGGCGGCTCCGATCTTGGGCCGGTGATGGCGTTTGAAGCCTTGCGCCATTTCAGCGACCGCAAGCTTCAGCTGCGCTTCGTCTCCAATGTCGACTACACCGACTTCGCGGAAGCCGTGCACGACTTTCGTCCGGACGAAACGCTCTTCATCATCGCGTCCAAGACGTTCACGACGCTGGAAACGATGACCAATGCGCACAGTGCGCGCGACTGGCTGATGGCTGCGGCTGGCGGCGACAAGAAAGCCGTTGCGAAGCACTTCGTCGCGCTTTCCACCAACGAAAAAGCGGTGGAAGATTTCGGCATCTCCACCGATCACATGTACGGTTTCTGGGATTGGGTCGGCGGCCGTTACTCGATGGATTCGGCGATCGGACTTTCGACGATGATCGCGATTGGCCCGAACGCGTTCCGCGACATGCTCGCGGGTTTTCACGCGATGGACGAGCACTTCCGCACGACGCCGCTGGAAAAGAACTTGCCCGTGATCATGGGATTGCTGGGCGTCTGGTACAACGATTTCTTCGGCGCCGAGACGGTTGCGGTGCTTCCGTACGAGCAATATCTGAAGCGCTTCCCGGCATATCTCCAGCAGTTGACGATGGAGTCGAACGGCAAGCACGTCACCGTGGAAGGCGCGACCGTCGATTACAACACCGGGCCGATCTACTGGGGCGAGCCGGGCACGAATGGGCAGCATTCGTTCTATCAGCTGATTCACCAGGGCACCCGGTTGATTCCATGCGACTTCATCGGTTTTGCGAAGTCGTTGAACCCGTACGGCCGCCATCATGACCTGCTGATCGCCAACGTCATTGCGCAGGCCGAGGCGCTGGCTTTCGGCAAGACGCTGCAGCAAGTGAAGGATGAAGGCATCAACGACGAGCTGGCGCCGCATCGCGTATTCGAAGGCAACCGTCCGTCGACATTGTTGCTGACCGATCGCCTGTCACCCACTGCGCTTGGCAGCCTGATCGCACTCTACGAGCATCTCGTCTTCACACAGGCGACGATCTGGAACATCAATCCGTTCGATCAGTGGGGCGTCGAGCTTGGCAAGCAATTGGCGTTGCGCGTGGTGGATGAAATCGAATCGCCGCGCAAATCGCTCAGTCACGACAGCGCGACCAATGCCACCATCAGCTGGTATCGCAAGGCGCGCAGCAAATCCTCGCCTACGCTCGACGTTGCGCAATCCAAACCGCCACAAAGCGTGCTGGTTCTCGATATCGGCGGCACGCACGTCAAGGCGATGGTCAGTGGCAATCCGAAAGAACTGAAGATCAAGTCCAGCCGCACGCTGACACCGGAAACCATGCTCAAGCAACTGCGTCCGCTGATTCGCAGCTGGAAGTACGATGCGGTGAGCATTGGCTATCCCGGGCCGTTGCTGCACGAATGCATTGCGCAGGATCCGCACAATCTCGGCAAGGGCTGGGTTGGCTTCAACTTCGAAAACGCGTTCGGTCGCCCGGTCAAGTTGATCAACGATGCCGCGATGCAGGCGCTGGGTAGTTACGAAGGCGGCCGCATGCTCTTCCTCGGGCTCGGTACCGGATTGGGCACCGCGTTTATTGTCGATGGCATCGTCGAGCCGATGGAGCTGGCGCATCTGCCGTATAAGAAAACGACATTCGAAGATTACGTCGGTGAGCGCGGACTGAAACGTCTTGGCAAGAAGAAGTGGCAAGCGCACGTGCTCGATGTGATCAAGCAGATGCAGGCAGCTCTGGAACCCGATTATGTTGTAATCGGCGGCGGCAACGTGCACGAACTGGATACGTTGCCCAAAGATGTGCGTCGCGGCGACAACAACAACGCGTTCGCCGGTGGATTCCGTTTATGGGAGAACAAAGCATGAGCGCAGGTGATACGCAAAAGGGCAGGCTGCAGCTTGGCTTTGTCGGATTGGGCCGCATGGGTTTGAACATGGTGCGGCGCATGCAGGAAGCGGGTGTCGATTGCGTGGTGTTCGATACCCATATCGACGCACGCAAGGAGGCCGCGAGCCACGGCGCGACGGCCGCCGATTCGATTCAGGATCTCGTCGCGAAGCTCAGTGCGCCGCGCGCCGTCTGGTTGATGTTGCCGACGGCCGTGGTCGATGCCGTGCTCGATCAACTGACGCCGCTGCTCTCTGCGGGCGACACCGTCATCGATGGCGGTAACTCGCATTACGTCGAAGACCTTCGCCGCGCGGAAGCGTTGGGCAAGCACAAGCTCATGTACGTCGACGTGGGCGTGAGCGGTGGGGTATGGGGCCGCGAGCGCGGTTATTGCCAGATGATTGGCGGTCCTGAAATCGCCTATAAACGTCTTGAACCTGCGTTTGCGGCATTGGCGCCTGGCATCGAAGCCGCACCGCGCAGCGAAAGTCGCACCGGCGATCCTACGCCGGCGGAAAAAGGCTATCTGTATTGCGGGCCGAACGGTGCGGGCCATTTCGTGAAGATGGTGCACAACGGTATCGAGTACGGTTTGATGGCCGCGTATGCCGAAGGTTTGAACGTGTTGCAGAACGCAAACGCAGGCAAGCAACAACGCACGGCAGATGCCGAGACAGCGCCGCTCGAACATCCTGAGCGCTATCAATACGACTTTCCGATCGGCGATGTGGTCGAGCTGTGGCGCCGTGGCAGCGTCATCGGTTCATGGCTGCTCGACCTCACCGCGATCGAAATGAGCCGCGATGCGACTTTGAAGGAATACACCGGTCGCGTGTCCGATTCCGGTGAAGGCCGGTGGACAGCACAGGCGGCGATCGACGAGGGCGTGCCGGTTCCGATTCTCACCGCTGCGTTGTTTGGACGTTTCACCTCGCAAGGCAACGATCTCTACGCGAATAAGGTCATGTCCGCGATGCGCCATGCATTCGGCGGTCACCAGGAAGTCAAACCCGACAAAAAAGGCTAAGCCATGCCTGCCATGACGCTTGTGATCCTCGGAGCCAGTGGCGATCTCACACAGCGCTTGCTGATGCCAGCGCTGTATCGCCTGCACACACTGGGTCTGACGCGCGATTTGCGTATCGTCGGTTATGCGAAGGAGCGCTGGAGCCGCGAGCATTTCGAGAAGCACATCCAGAAAGCGTTGCAGGCGTTTGCGCCCGATTACAAAACGTCGGACTGGAACCGCTTTCGTCATCAACTGGACTATGTTGGCGGCGAACTGGAAGCCGATCAGCTTGGGCAATTGAAAAGCAAATTGGCGCCGGCAAGCTTGTTTTACCTCGCGCTGCCGCCGCAGTTGTTCGGTACGGCCGCCAAGGCATTGGGTCAGGCGGGTTTTGCCAAGAGTCCACGCAACGGCTGGCGACGGCTGGTGGTGGAAAAACCGTTCGGTACGGATCTCGCCTCTGCACAGGCACTTCGCCAGGAAATGCACGAGTACTGGGAAGAAGAGCAGATCATGCGTATCGATCACTTCCTCGGCAAGGAAACCACGCAGAACCTGATTGTGTTCCGGATGGCGAATCGTTTTATCGAGCCGGTCTGGAATGCGCAGCACATCGCGCAAGTGCAGATCACTTTCGCCGAAACGCTGGGTGTCGAAAAGCGCGCCGCGTATTACGACAAAGCGGGCGCGTTGCGCGACATGCTGCAGAATCATCTGATGCAGCTTTTCAGCCTCACGGCGATCGCGCCACTGGCCGAGGTGAATGCGGAAATACTGCGCGATCACAAAGTGGAAGTGCTGCGCTCGGTGGTGCCGATCACGCCGGCAACCGTTGATGCCCATGCCGTGCGCGGGCAATACCGTGCGGGCGCGATTGGGCGAAAGAAAGTCGTCGGTTATCGCAGTGAGCCTGGCATTCCACGTTCGTCCTGCACGGAAACATTTGCGGCACTGCGTCTGGAGATCGACAACTGGCGCTGGTGCGGCGTGCCGTTCTATCTGCGCAGTGGCAAGCGGCTTGCCAGCAACTACTCGGAAATTGCCGTGCAATTTCGCGACGTGCCGGGTGGGTTGGCCAAAGCGGTGAGTGCGCAAAACAACTGGATGATTTTTCGCATTCAACCCGTCGAGCAGTTGGATTTGGTGGTGACCGCGAAGCGACCGGGTCTTGAGCTTGCCGGCCGCCAGGTTGTTCTCACTGCACCGTACGAGATGCCGCATGACCGCGGATTTTCCGCGTACGAGCAATTGATAATGGATGCGATCGAAGGCTTCCGCGGACATTTCCTTCGTTTCGACGAAGTGGAGTGCGCATGGAAGATCCTGGCACCCGTACTCGATGCATGGCAGACCGGTGCGCCTGACTTCTATGCCGCAGGCTCCGAGGGACCGTCGACGCAAAAGCGTTTGCTTGATCCGGGGCAGACATGGCGTTCGATTGCGCGTAACGGCACCTGATTCGTGCGTCAGAACCAGCTGCCGGGCGGTGTGCGGGTTTGGCCGGTTACAATAGCGGCATGCATATCTTCAAGATTTTCCAGATCGAAGCCGCTCATCGCCTGCCCAACGTGCCTGAAGGGCATAAGTGCGCGCGGCTGCACGGTCACTCGTTCCGCATCGAAATCCACCTGCTTGGCGAGCCTGATCCCAAGCTCGGCTGGGTGATGGATTTCGCCGACGTCAAAACGGCCTTCGCGCCGCTCTACGACCAGCTCGACCATCACTACCTCAACGATATCGAGGGCTTGGAGAACCCGACCAGCGAGATGCTCGCCCGCTGGATCTGGACGCGCCTGGAACCACGGCTGCCCGGTTTGGACAAGGTGGTGGTCCACGAGACCTGTACGTCCGGCGCCAGCTGCACACGCGCCAGTTTTTGACGCGCCGCAGAATTCACAAATCTGTCTCTAAGTAAACGTATTCATTGAAATTTTTGTGACAGCTTGTCGTCTTCACAAAAAATATATTGCAACGCACCAAATTGGCTGTTAGGCTTTGTCCTACCTAATTCATCCCCACCGAGGGACCAAAGCCATGACGCAGCAACTCAACACCCAGGCCTTCGCTTTCGCCAAGCAGCTGTCCGACAACGCTTTCAAGGCACACGCCCTGACCATCAAGGGTCTGGAGCAGGTTGCCGAACTGCAGCTCGCTGCATGGGAAAAGCAGGTCCAGGCCACGGCCGACTTCTTCACCCAGGCTGCCGAAGTGCGCGACGCCGATGCGCTGCGCGGTCTGTGGGAAAAGGGTACTGCCGCCAGCCGCGAACAGGCTGAGCACGCGGTCTCGGTGACCAAGGAAATCGTTGCGGTGACCCAGAAGACGGCCGAGTCCCTCAATGCCCTTCTGCAGGAACAGCAGCGCGCTGCCAAAGACGCCGTCGCGGCGCCGGTGGAAGCCATCAAGAAGGCTGCTTCCATCAAGTAATGCTTTAGCTTCACGGCGTATCGCGACTCCCCTTGCGATACGCCCACTTAGGCCGGGCTCAGCGCCCGGCCTTTTTCTATGCGCGCGTGCGTGAGTCGACGTGCCGCAGTTTTCGCGGCTTGCTGGGCCAAAAGTCACGCTGATATACTTTTAAAGATTGGATCGTGACCCGTGGCGTGTTGAATGCTGCGATGAACCGCGGGAACCTCACGTGCTCAACAGTATTGCTTCCGGTCGACGTCTAGCGCTGCGATTGCTGCTTTGGCAGTTAGTCGTGGCCATGGTTGTGGGCCTCGCTTTTTCGGTTCGTGGGTTCCGATGGGCGATAGCGGGAGCGGCGGGGGCAGCGGTGGTAGCGGTGGGAAATGCGCTGCTTTCGATGAGGTTGTTCAGCCAGGTGAGCGGTGCGGGTATGGCACTGGGTCGCTTGCTGACGGGCATGCTCCTTAAGTGGATGGTGATCGTCGGGGGGCTGATCACGATCATGTTTCAATTCAAGTTGCCGCCGCTAGCCGCTATTACTGGGTTGGTGGCTGCTTACGCGGTCAATCTGCTGGCATTTAGATTCAAGGGTTAAACGATGGCAAGCGAGCCGCAGGGCGGTCTTACCGAATACATCACGCACCATTTGCAGCACTTCAAGCCGCTGCGCATGAGCCCCGAAGGCTTTTGGTCGGTGCATATCGACTCGCTGACCGTCTCGCTGGTGCTGGGCATCGTGTTCTGTTTGTGGTTCTGGGCGATGGCGCGCAAGGCCACTTCGGGCGTGCCGGGCAAAGGCCAGGCGTTTGTCGAAATCATTCTTGAATTTGTGGACGGCCAGGTAAAGGACGTCTTCCACGGCGACCGGAGCTTTCTCGGCCCGTTGGCGCTGACCGTGTTCATCTGGGTGTTCCTGATGAACGCGATGGACTTGCTGCCCGTCGACCTGCTGCCCTGGATCACCCATCAGTTCGGTATTGGCCATTTCCGCTCGGTGCCGACTGCCGACCTTAACCTCACCTTTGCCATGTCGATCACCGTGCTGTTGCTGGTGATCTTCTACAGCTTCAAGGCCAAGGGTTTTGGCGGCTATACGCATGAGCTGTTCACGGCGCCGTTCGGCGCTCATCCGGCCCTCTGGATCCCCAATTTTCTGTTGAACATCGTCGAACTGCTCTCCAAGCCGGTGAGCCTGTCGATGCGACTGTTCGGCAACATGTACGCGGGCGAGCTCGTATTCATGCTGATCGCCGGTTTGTTCAGTGCCGGCAGCTGGTGGCTCTATGGCATGGGTGTGATCGGTTACACGATCTGGGGCATCTTCCACATCCTGATCATTTCAATCCAGGCCTTCATTTTCATGGTGCTCACCATCGTGTATATCTCGATGGCTCACGATCACCACTAATTCATTCACCTTTGTACGCACAACCGCTTTCTTTTTCTTGAGGAGAACACCGTGGAATTAGCTGCTCACCTTGCCCAAGTCCAGGGCTTCACTGCGATCGCGCTCGGCCTGATCATCGGTTTCGGTGCGCTCGGCGCCTGTATCGGCATCGGCATCATGGGTTCGAAGTTCCTCGAAGCCGCTGCTCGCCAGCCTGAGCTGGTTCCGCTGTTGCAGGGTCGCATGTTCCTGCTCGCCGGCCTGATCGACGCGGCGTTCCTGATCGGCGTGGCGCTCGCGATGTTCTTCGCGTTCACCAACCCGCTGCTCAACGCTGTGAAGGCTGCAGTAGGCGGCTAAGCCGCTTCGGGCAGTTTCAGTCTGGGTGCGGTCGTGAACAGCGATCGCACTTCTTAGCAATCGATATGAACAGGTAACGCAGCGATGGAATTCAACGCCACCTTGATTGGCGAAATGATCGCATTCGCCATCCTGATCTGGTTCTGCGTGCACTTCATTTGGCCCCATATCACCAAGGCCATCGAAGAGCGCCAGATAAAGATCGCAGAGGGTCTTGATGCGGCCGAGCGTGCTCGTGCAGAACTCCGGGACGCCGACAACAAGGTGGCGGCCGAGATCAAGCAGGCGCGTGCGCAGGCTACCGAAATCATCGATCGGGCTCATCAGCAGGCCAACCAGATCATGGATAAGGCACGTGCTGATGCCGTGGTCGAAGCGAATCGTCAGAAGGCTGCGGCCCAGGACGATATCGCCTCGATGGCGCAGCGTGCTCGCGAAGAACTTCGCGAACGCGTCGGCGCACTGGCCGTGCAAGGCGCATCGAAGATCGTGCAGCGCGAGATCGATCCGTCTGCGCACAAGGCATTGCTCGACCAGCTCGCAGCAGAGATCTAATCGATGGCAGCTCAGGCAATCACGCTCGCTCGCCCCTACGCCCGCGCCGCTTTCGAGCTGGCGCAGGCGGAAGGTGCTCTCGGCGCCTGGTCACAGGCTTTGGCTTTCGCTGCGGACGTAGCGAAAGATTCTCGCGTTGCCGCACTCAGCACGGACCCGCGCGTCAAACCCGAACAGCTCGTTGCACTGCATCTGCCCGAAGGCACGAAGGCAGACAGCGCGTTCGGCAACTTTCTCGCGCAGCTCGCTGAAAGGCGTCGCCTGACCTTGCTGCCGGAAATCGGCGCGCTGTATGAGACCTACAAGCGTGAATCGGAGTCGCAGCTGCTGGTGAAGGTCACCAGTGCGATGGCTCTGGATACCGCGCAGACCGAGCAGCTGAAGGCTTCGCTCAAGCGCCGCTTCAAGCGCGACATCGAACTGCAGACGCAGGTCGACCCGTCGCTGCTGGGTGGTGTCGTGATCGATACCGGCAGCGAAGTGATCGATGGCTCCGCACGCGGTCGCCTTGAGCGCTTGGCTAGCGCCCTCACGCACTAAACAGATTTCAAAAATCACCGGGTGCCGCTGGTGCGGCGCAAACCCAAGGATAACGACCATGTCCAGTTCCACCCTGAACCCGTCCGAGATCAGCGAACTGATCAAGAACCGCATCGAGCAGTTCAAACTCGGCGCGGAAGCCCGCAATGAGGGCACGATCATCAGCGTGTCCGACGGCATCGTGCGCATCCACGGCCTGGCCGATGTGATGCAGGGCGAAATGATCGAACTGCCGGGCAACGCGTTTGCGCTGGCGCTGAACCTGGAGCGCGACTCGGTCGGCGCCGTGGTGCTGGGTGAATACCAGCATCTGCGCGAAGGCGACACCGCCAAGACCACCGGCCGTATTCTCGAAGTGCCGGTCGGTCCGGAAATGCTCGGTCGCGTGGTCGATTCGCTCGGTAACCCGATCGACGGCAAGGGCCCGATTGCCACCAAGCTCACGTCGCCGATCGAAAAGGTTGCGCCGGGCGTGATCTGGCGTAAGTCGGTCGATCAGCCGGTGCAGACCGGTTACAAGTCCGTCGACTCGATGATTCCGATCGGCCGCGGTCAGCGCGAGCTGATCATCGGCGACCGTCAGACCGGCAAGACCGCGCTGGCCATCGACGCGATCATCAATCAGAAAGATTCCGGCATTAAGTGCGTTTACGTCGCGATCGGCCAGAAGCGTTCGTCGATCGCCAACGTCGTGCGCAAGCTCGAAGAGAACGGCGCACTGGCCAACACCATCGTCGTCGTCGCTTCGGCGTCCGAGTCGGCAGCGCTGCAGTACATCGCGCCGTACTCCGGTTGCGCGATGGGTGAATACTTCCGTGACCGCGGCGAAGACGCACTGATCATCTATGACGATCTGTCTAAGCAGGCCGTCGCTTATCGTCAGATCTCGCTGCTGCTGAAGCGCCCTCCGGGCCGCGAAGCGTATCCGGGTGACGTGTTCTATTTGCACTCGCGTCTGCTCGAGCGCGCTGCTCGCGTGTCCGAAGAGTACGTCGAGAAGTTCACCAACGGCGAAGTGAAGGGCAAGACCGGTTCGCTTACCGCGCTGCCGATCATCGAAACGCAGGCCGGCGACGTGTCCGCGTTCGTGCCGACCAACGTGATTTCGATCACCGACGGTCAGATCTTCCTGGAAACCGACCTGTTCAACGCCGGTATCCGTCCCGCTGTGAACGCCGGTATCTCGGTGTCGCGCGTGGGTGGTGCAGCGCAGACCAAGATCGTGAAGAAGCTGTCCGGCGGCGTGAAGCTGTCGCTCGCGCAGTACCGCGAACTGGCGGCATTCGCGCAGTTCGCTTCGGACCTCGATCCGGCCACGCGTGCGCAGCTCGACCGCGGTCAGCGCGTCACCGAGCTGATGAAGCAGAAGCAGTACGCGCCGCTCTCCATCGCCGAATTGGCACTCTCCGTGTACGCCGCTGAAAAGGGCTACCTGGACGATCTGCCGGTGAACAAAGTGCTGCCGTTCGAAAAAGGCCTGCACGACTTCTTCCACCAGAACTACAACGACCTGATGAAGAAGATCGTTGCGACTGGTGACTGGAACAACGACATCGAGGGCACCTTCAAGGCCGGCCTCGACGAGTTCAAGAAGACGGGCAGCTGGTAAGCAATAAAGGGTGTGCAGTTGTGCGATACGCATGACTGCACCGCATCTCGGTCGAAGGACCGAATCGGCATAGACCCAACAGGTTGAGGCAAACGTGGCAAGCGGACGCGAAATTAAAACCAAGATCAAGAGCACGCAGAACATGCGCAAAGTGACGCGCGCGCTCGAAATGGTCTCGGCCTCCAAGATTCGCAAAGCGCAGGACCTGATGAAGGCCTCGCGCCCCTATGCGCGTGCGATGCGCAAGGTCATTGCACACGTCGCGCAGGCGAGCACCGAGTTCAACCATCCGTTCCTGGTCGAGCGCAAGGAAATCGCGCGCGTCGGCTATGTGGTGGTGACGACCGACCGCGGTCTCTGCGGCGGTCTGAACTCCAACCTGTTCCGTCGCCTGTTGCCCGCGATTCGCGAATGGCAGGACAAGGGTGTGCAGGTCGACGTCGTGGCGATCGGTCAGAAGGCCGTACAGTTCTTCCGCCGCATCAACGGTGTGAATCTGATCGGCAGCACGTCGCATCTTGGCGACCGCCCGAAGGTCGAGCAGCTGATCGGCGTCATCAAGGTCGTGCTGGACTCCTTCAGCGAAGGCAAGCTGGATCGCGTGTTCCTCGCGTACAACGACTTCGTCAACACGATGACGCAAAAGCCCACCGTCGACGCACTGCTGCCGCTCCCGGCTGTGGCTGCGGAATTGGAAGCGCAGCACATCCCAGGTGTTGAACTCGAGCAGTCGCACGATTGGGATTACATCTACGAACCCGATCCGGCTTCTGTGCTGGAGCACGTGCTGGCGCGCTATATCGAGTCGGTGGTGTATCAGTCCGTGCTGGAAAATCTCGCCAGCGAACATGCCGCGCGCATGGTGGCGATGAAGTCGGCGTCGGACAATGCCACCAAGGTCATCAGCGAACTGACACTGAGCTACAACAAGGCACGTCAGGCTGCGATCACGCAGGAAATCTCGGAAATCGTCGGTGGTGCGGCGGCTGTATGAGTGCGGTCATCCATGACCGCGAAGATCAAAAAGCTGCCATCCATGGCAGCACTATTTAAAAAGAGCGACGCCCAGGCGGCGCTTTGGCAGTAAAACCAGACACTTTTAAAAGATCCATCCGGAGCACATCCATGAGTCAGGGCAAAGTTGTACAGATCATCGGCGCGGTTATCGACGTCGAGTTCGCACGCGACCAGGTGCCGCAGGTGTATGACGCACTGAAGATCGACGGCACCCACATCACGCTGGAAGTCCAGCAGGTGCTGGGCGACGGCGTCGTGCGTACGATCGCCCTCGGTTCCACCGACGGTCTGAAGCGCGGCCTCGTTGCGCGCAACACCGGCGAAGGCATCAAGGTGCCGGTCGGCAAGGGAACCCTTGGCCGCATCATGGACGTGCTCGGCAATCCGATCGACGAAGTCGGCCCGATCGATGCGAACGACCATTGGGTCATCCACCGCGAAGCGCCGTCCTATGACGACCAGGCGATGGCCAACGAACTGCTCGAAACCGGCATCAAGGTGATCGACCTGATCTGCCCGTTCGCCAAGGGCGGCAAGGTCGGCCTGTTCGGCGGCGCCGGCGTGGGCAAGACCGTGAACATGCTCGAACTCATCAACAACATCGCGACCCAGCACTCGGGTCTGTCGGTGTTCGCCGGCGTGGGTGAGCGTACCCGTGAAGGCAACGACTTCTATCACGAGATGCAGGACGCCGGCGTCGTGAAGGTGGACAACCTGCCGGAGTCGAAAGTGGCGATGGTGTACGGCCAGATGAATGAGCCGCCGGGTAACCGTCTGCGCGTGGCGCTGACTGGCCTGACCATGGCCGAATACTTCCGCGACGAAAAGGACGAACACGGCAAGGGCCGCGACGTGCTGTTCTTCGTGGACAACATCTACCGCTACACGCTGGCCGGTACCGAAGTGTCCGCGCTGCTCGGCCGTATGCCGTCGGCCGTGGGTTACCAGCCGACGCTCGCCGAAGAAATGGGCGTGCTGCAGGAACGCATTACCTCGACCAAGACCGGTTCGATCACCTCGATCCAGGCCGTGTACGTGCCCGCGGATGACTTGACCGACCCGTCGCCGGCGACCACCTTCGCCCACTTGGACGCGACCGTGGTGCTGTCCCGTAACATCGCCTCGCTGGGTATTTATCCCGCCGTGGATCCGCTCGATTCCACCAGCCGCCAGCTCGACCCGAACGTGGTCGGCCCGGAGCACTACGACGTTGCCCGTCGCGTGCAGGGCATGCTGCAGCGTTACAAGGAATTGAAGGACATCATCGCGATTCTCGGCATGGACGAACTGTCCGAGGAAGACAAGCAGGTGGTGTACCGCGCACGTAAGTGCGAGCGCTTCTTCTCGCAGCCGTTCCACGTGGCCGAAGTGTTCACCGGTTCGCCCGGCAAGTACGTGTCGCTGAAGGAAACCATCCGCGGCTTCAAGATGATCGTCGATGGCGATGTGGACCATGTGCCGGAACAGGCGTTCTACATGGTCGGCGGCATCGACGAAGCGATCAAGAAAGCCGAAGAGATGGGCGCCAAGAAGGCTGCCTGATCGACCGTCGCATCCGGGATCGCCTGCAAGCAGGTCGATCCCGGAAAGACAGAAAATCCTTTCCATTCGATACGTCGAATGAAGTGAGAAAGTTATGACCACCATTCGTTGCGACATCGTCAGTGCCGAAGCCGAAATCTTTCACGGCGAAGCAGTGATGGTCGTCGCCACCGGCGAGCTGGGCGAGTTGGGTATCACGCCTCGCCACGCGCCGCTGATCACGCGCCTCAAGCCTGGCCACGTCGACGTGGTGCTGGAGGGCGGCGAGCGTCAGCAGTTCTACATCTCCGGCGGCATTCTCGAAGTGCAGCCGCAGGTCGTCACGGTATTGGCCGACACGGCCGTGCGCGCCGCCGATCTGGATGAAGCAGCCGCACAGCGCGCCAAGAAAGAGGCCGAAGACGCGCTGGCCAATCGCACCGACGCGATGGAAGTGTCCGAAGCACAGACGAAGCTGGCGCAGGCTCTGGCTCAGCTGCAGGCGCTGGAGCGTCTGCGCAAGAACCTCAAGCACTGATCGTTCGCTCCGCTTGTCTGCGAAACGCCGGCCTTGCGTCGGCGTTTTCGTTTGCGCCACCATGATTGTCACCACAGGGGAGGGATTCCGCATGCGTTGGCGAAACGGATGTCTGGTGGCCATCATGGGCTTCACGCTTTGCGCGTGTCACACGACCATCAAGTCGGCGCCCGAAGCGACGCCGCAGGGCAGTGCGTCGTGGCATGTGGTCGATACGCCCAGTACGCCGCGCTACGACCTCGCTGTCGATCAGGTCGCATCGGGTGCCGGCGTTATCTCGCGGGTGTCGCCCATTTACCCCGCTCAGGAACTTCCGAAGTGCCCACCTTCGGTAGATGTGCAGGCACAGTTGATCATCGATGAATCCGGGCGCGTCACCGACGTACGCGTCGACGATGAAGTGCGGGCCGATCCATCCCGGCATCATTACATCGACGCGGTGCGCGTCGCCGCAACGCAATGGGAGTTCAGTCCGCTGCAGATCGATAAATGGACCCATGATGCGGATGGAACCCGGCATTTGCAGAGTCACGAGTTGAAGCCCTTCAGCCTTATGTATGCCTTCCATTTCGAATGCCGCGATGGGCAGACCAATACGTCGGTAGATAAAACATCCGCGCCGTGATGGGGTGCGGCTCGCGCGGATGTGGTCTGCAAAGCCGTCGCGAACCGGCCGTCCACGGACATCCGGCTGGCCGTTAAATGACACCGCCGTGGCATTGCCCACGTACATGGCGCCGTCAGGTTTCGCGCACATAACCGACTGCTAAGCTTGCAACTGTCACCCCGATGGATCCAGGCAATGAAGAACCAGCCGCTCCACGTCATTGTTCTCGCGGCAGGCGAGGGCAAGCGCATGAAATCCAGGAAGGCCAAGGTGTTGATGCCGTTGGCCGGACGTCCCCTCCTGGAACACGTGTTGACCACGGCGCGCGCGCTTCAGCCGAGCGCTATCCACGTGGTCTATGGGCATGCTGGCGATCAGGTGCTTGCGGCGTTCGACGGGCAGGCGGATTTGCAATGGGTGTTGCAGGCGGATCGGCTGGGAACCGGGCACGCCGTATCGCAAGCGCTGAATCAGGTGCCGGACGATGCCACGGTGCTGGTTTTGTACGGCGACGTGCCGATGACGCGCGCCCACACGCTCAAGCGTCTGATGGATGTCGACGGCGCTCTCTCCTTGCTCACCACGCGCGTCCCCGATCCGCATGGTTATGGCCGTGTTCTGCGCGACGGCAATGGACTGGTACGCGCGGTGATCGAAGAGAAGGACGCCGACGACACCCAGCGCACCATCAACGTCATCAACACGGGCATCGTCGCCGCCGAAGCCCAATCGCTTAAGCGCTGGACCAGCCAACTCAATCGCAACAATGCGCAAGGCGAGTACTACCTCACCGACATCTTTGCGATGGCAGCGGGCGAAAACCATGCTGCGCAAAGCGTGGAATGCGAAGACGCCACGGAAGCGGCCGGTGCGAACAATCCCTGGCAGCTTGCTGAGCTGGAATCGGCTTATCGCCGACGTGAAGCGCAAAATTTGACGATGGCGGGTGTGCGTCTTGTCGACCCGACGCGCATTGATGTGCGCGGCACGGTTGAAGCCGGCTTTGATGTCGATATCGATATCGACGTGATTCTCGAGGGGCACGTGCAATTGGGCGACGGGGTTCGCATTGGCCCGTTCTGCCGCATTCGCGATGCAAAACTTGCAGCCGGCACCGTCGTACAGGCGCATTGCGACATCGACGGCGTCGTGACGCAAGGTCCCTGCATCATCGGTCCCTTTGCACGTTTGCGGCCGGGAACGGAATTGGCATCAGGTGTGCACGTAGGCAACTTCGTCGAAACCAAGAAAGCGATCATTGGCGAAAACAGCAAGGCCAATCACCTTTCGTACCTCGGCGATACGGTGATCGGCCGCAACGTTAACGTCGGTGCAGGCACGATTACGTGCAACTACGATGGCATCAACAAGTTTGTGACGTATATCGAAGACGGCGTATTTATTGGTTCCAATACAGCGCTGGTGGCACCCGTTACTGTGGGTGCGCAAGCGACCATTGGCGCCGGTTCCGTCATTACGAAAGATGCGTCGGCGGGCGAACTCACCGTGGCGCGTGCACGTCAGACGACGCTGCACGGCTGGAAAAGGCCTGAAAAGAAGACGTAAACCAAACAGGTGGCGCTGTTAGCTAAAGCGCCACCCGTCGATTTCCACCAGTAATTCGCGGCGGCACACATCGCCGTGCATCAGCAGCACCGGTACGCCCGGCAGTCGGCGCTGCAGGATCTCCCACACGCGCGTGGCGTCGGTAGCGTGACGCACATAGGCTTTCAGCGGCGAATGCGTGTCGAAACCCGCGGGCATGTCGGCGCTTGCAAGCAGTGCTTCAAGATTGGTGAGCGTTTCGTTGAGCTGTGCTTCGACATCGCCCTCATGCGTTGACGCGTGTCCCACCACGGCAGCGGTGCCTGAAATCGCCAAGGCGTCTTGAGCCGGCATCAACATGGCGCGCGCAAAACCTGGCGATGTACGTCCGTATTGGCGCGGATAGCGCCAGGCGCTGGTCTGTCGCGGATTTTCAACAGCTGTGCCGGTATCGATGCCTGCCAGCAGGTAGACCTGCAGCAGGTGCTTGTCATGGTGATGACCGATGGCGGTGGCTGCCGGAAAACCTTCTGCGAAGAAATCGTCCAGGCCTGCCGCACGGCCGTCGCAAAATTGCTTGTAGCGCTCTGCATCGTCTTCGCCATCGTTGATGTTGGCGATGTAATTCCAGATGCGCAGCACGCACCGCTCGCTGCGTGTGCTCATGAATTGACGAAGCGCTGCGTACGCCTGTCGAGCCGCACCTTCCATGCCGCCGGCATCGCGCTCGTCCACTTCGATGGCGGCGAACAACCAGCCGCCGCCCGACGACCAGCGCACGGCATCGTGGTGGCCGTAGCTGATTTCCGCATCCACCTGCCATAGCTCGATCGGAGCGGGTGCGTCGAAGCTTTCCAGGGCGACGCGAAACCAGCGCGGATCGCCGTCATGGCCACGCGCGCCTGCGCCGAAACCAAAGACGGCCAACGTGCCCGGTTCGTCCAGGGCCGTGCCTGGATCGGCCATGCGATACGTGACGCGCGGACTACGCGGCAGGCCGGGCTGGACCTGCAGGTTTTCGCTTCGTTGAACCATGCTAGAGCCTGCTTATGATCTCTGCGTAGCCCGCGTTGTTATGCTGCGGCTGGCAGGTGGTAGTGCGGGGCGCAGCGCTTGACTGGCTGTCAAGCCAAGCCACGCACTGCCGCATGACGGCCGCAGCATAACAACCCGAAGGGCCGGGCCTGTTTGCCAGCCGTGCTGCGTCCTCACTCAGTTGTGTATCGACATACACGCCTTCGCTCCTCCTTGCCCGGCTGGCAAACAGGTGCGGCGCGGGCCACGCAGAGATCATAAGCAGGCTCTCAGACCGGGAAGAACAAGACCCCTATGTTACACTGGCCGGCCACCCCAGCCGGGGGTGGGCGAGTGCATCCGGAGTATCGAAACACGCATGGTCACGCAGACCGCAGCCGAACACGAACTGGCTGTCCTGATAGTGGACGCCCTGAACCTGGAAACGGTCGATCCTTCGCAGATCGAGCCGAACGCACCGCTGTTCGGGGGCGACCTGGGTCTGGACTCCATCGATGCGTTGGAAATCGCGTTGGCCGTATCCAAGCGTTACGGTCTGCAACTGCGTTCGGACCATCCGGACAACCAGCGCATTTTCAGCAGCTTGCACGCGCTCTCCGAATACGTTGAACGGGAGCGGACCGTCTGATCTTGCGTTAAGGCCTCTGACAGGTCGAATCCGCATGATCGAACTCGCTTCCTCACTGGCGTATTCCTGTGGATCAACGCAACACCAGCAACGCGCGTTACCGCACGGCGCTATGCGTACCGCCGGAGCACCCGTGCCTGCCCGGACACTTTCCAGGCCATCCGCTGGTACCCGGTGTCGTGCTGCTTGAACACGTTGCCCGCGCGCTGCGCGACTGGCGCAACCTGCGTTTGGCGCGTGTGCTTGAGGTGAAATTTTTGGCGCCGTTGCATCCAGGCGAACAGGCTGAGCTGGAACTGGACGACGTCGCCGGGCGTATCCGTTTTGCCATCCAGCGTGAACAGCGCGTGTTGGCGCGCGGTGTGATCGAGGGCGCGTCATGACGGCGCACTGGCAAGATCAACGCGAAGGTGGCGACCGCTTTTCCATTGGCGTTGTGATCAACGTGGCGCTGCGTTGCGGACGACGCGTTTTCCAGATCTTCCTTTACCCGATGTCGCTGTACTACTTCCTTCGCCGTGGCGAGGAACGTCGTGCGTCACGCGAATACCTCACCCGCGCATTCGGCCGCCCGGCTACCTGGTGGGAAGTGCTCAAGCACGTGCATAGCTTCGCCGTGACATTGTCCGACCGCATCTTCCTGCTTGCCCATGGCGAACGGGAATTCGAGATCGATGTAACGGGCGTCGAGCTGTTGCAGGAACGTCTTGCGCAAGGGCGCGGCGTGTTGCTGGTCGGTTCGCATCAGGGCAGTTTTGAAGTGTTGCGCACGCTCAGCGCACGCTGCCCGGAAGTGCCATTGCGCGTGCTGCTCGACAAGCAAAAGACACCCGCGATGACCGAGCTGTTCGAATCGCTGGCACCCGAAGTCGGTGAGGCGGTGATCGATGTGTCGCAGGGCGGCGCGGCGATCACGCTCGCCGTTGCGGAAGCGTGCAGCAACGGCGGCATGGTCGCGTTGCTGGCCGACCGTGGGCGTTCGCATGAAGTGCTGCGCAGCGTGAATTTTCTCGGCGAGCCCGCGCCGTTTCCGATTGGACCGTGGCTGCTTGCCAGCACGTTACAGGTGCCGGTGATACTTTGCTTCGGCATCTACCGCGGCGGTTCCCGTTACGCACTCACGTTCGAGCCTTTTGCCGATCGCATCGAGATTCCACGCGATGCGCGCAATCAGGCACTCGACGAGGTGCTAAGTCGTTACGCCGAACGCCTGGAATATTACGCGCGCGCCTATCCGTATAACTGGTTCAACTTCTACGACTTCTGGCGGCAGGACACCGATCGCGAAGCTGTGTCATTGCCCCGCGCCGACACCTTGCGAGAGGTCTGACGGTGCTCACGCAAAAGGAGTGGGCGGCTTATATTCCGCATGCGGGAGATATGGCGCTGATCGATGCGGTGCACGCGTGGGATGACACCAGCATCCACGCTGTCAGTGATCGGCATACGCAGAACGATCATCCGCTACGCGGTGCGTCAGGGCTGCACGCCGTGCATCTGGCCGAATACGGTGCCCAGGCGACTGCGGTGCACGGCGCACTTCGGGCGATATCGCGCGCGCAGGCAAAAATGCGTCCCGGTCGACTGGTAAGTCTGCGCGACCTGCGTCTGATGGTCGAATACGTCGACCTGTCGAAAGGTCGCCTCGATGTGCACGCAGAATGCTTGTCCGCTGACGAAAGCGGCGCGCAATACAGGTTTAGCGTAGAACAGGGCGGACAGCTACTCGCATCAGGCCGCGCGGCGGTGATGCACACAGACGCTTGATGCAAGGCGTGCGCTACGCAGCGTGACGCGAAAACGTATCGTCGATAACCAACGGTTCCGCCCGCGAACGACGATAACTGGCGCGCCACTGGCCGTAATGAAACATGCGGCCGACGGTGTACACCGTGATTCGCATAACGTCGCGGATCGGGCTGAAGTGACTCAGACGGAACGAGCCTTCATAACGCGAAGCGATCGGCACCGAGACGATTCCCAACCCCTTCTCGCGCGAGCCAGCGATAAGCATCGCCGCTTCGAACACGAAATTCTGTGCATCAAGCTCCACCAGTTCCAGGGCGCTGCGCGGATACCAGCGTTGACCGCTTTGCGTATCCGCCACCGGTTGCGCGCACGCCCATGAGATGCCCCAGTCGGCGAGGGCGTTCGCGCGGCGGCGGCTCTTGGGTTGCTGCTCGCGATGAAGCAGGCGCGCGCCGATGACGATGTGATCGGGGAAACGTTTGCCGACATCGACGAGCCGTGGAATATCTTCGGCCAGATGCTGACCGTCGCCATCCATCGTCACGACGGCGTCGAATCCCTGGGCCAGCGCTTCGCGAAAACCTGTGCGCAACGCTTCGCCTTTGCCGCGACGGTGCGTGTGGCGCAGCAAGGTCACCGGCAATGTGCCGACGATATCGGGTGTGCGATCGTCCGAGCCGTCGTCGATCACGATGACCGGAACGCCCAGCGTGAGCGCCGATTTCACCACCGTGCCAATCGCCTTTTCTTCATTGAGGCAGGGAATCAGCACACACCACCGTGTCATCTCATTCACGCAGTGACCTCCATCTGTGCACGCAGCCCCAGCTTTTCGGAAGCTGCCAAAACACATTGACCGACGCCGCGAGCCAACATCGCCAGAAGCGGCAGACACGCTGCCGAAGGGTTGTCGCGCATCCATGCCTTGCAAGGCTGGGGAAGTTGCGTCTCGCCGGATGTTTCCGGAATCAACGAGAGATGCAGTGGTAACGCGGCACCATCGGAAAAAGGTGACAACACCAATGCGCAGCCAAAGGCGATGCGGCAGTCGATCAGTTCGCCCAGCGGGCCCATGCCGGCGGTGTCGCTGCAGACCAGTAGGACGGGACGATTGTCTGCACACACCTGTGCGGCCGCTTCCAACAGCGCGGCGCCAAAACTGGCATGCCCCGCACAGACAGCAGTCGACGGTGCGCGGCAGTCCGTGGCAATGGTCCAATAACCCGCTGACGCATTGTGGACGGAATTGTGGAAGCGTGTGGGCGAAAGTTCGGTCGGCGCATTGGCCAGTACGCGGCACATGTAATCCGTTGTAGCTTGATCGCCATAAGCCGATGCGAAGACACATGCGAGACTGTCGGCGTTGCGGTTGCTCATCGCTACTGCTTGCGAGGCTGCTTCGATGGCCACGAGCACGCTTTCGGGTGCACGGCGGCGTTCATTGATCGACAGTGTTGCTGTTGGCGGCCGCGCGACGGGTTCTGCAAGTGCGTGTCCGTCGAGTAATCGGCGAAGCGCATCGAAATCGGTCAATTGCGGCGACCATAGGCCAATACCTTCGACTTGAACGCGCAGTTCGGTCATGGGCTTGCTCCCGCGCGCACATGGCCAAAGGCGAGACACGCATTGCTACCGCCAAAACCGAAGGAATGACTCAGCGCGATGCGTGCAGGACGATCTTCATTTTCCCACGCAAAATGCGCTGTGCATGCGGGGTCGGGCGAGATCGCGCCTGCATTGCCGGGAACAAACCCTTCGCGCAACGCGAGCAGCGTGATAACGGCTTCGACAATACCGGCAGCACCCAGTGTGTGACCGGTAAGTGCTTTGGTGGAGCTGATTCGTGTGCTGGTCGGAAAAAGCCGAGCGACCAACGCCGCTTCCATCGCATCGTTTTTCTGGCTCGCGGTGCCGTGCAGATTGATGTAACCCACCTGCGTGACATCGATCTGTGCGCGATCCAGTGCATCGCGCAGCGCAAGTTCCGCGCCGCGGCCATTCGGATCGGGTGTAGACATATGGTGCGCATCGCTGGATTCGCCGCATGCAAGCAATCGCAGCGAAGCCTTTGGATTTGCATCGATGCGTTCAAGCAACGCAAATCCGGCTGCTTCGCCAATGGAAATGCCGCGACGCGTGGCGTCGAACGGTCGGCAGGGATCGGGCGACACCAGTTCCAGCGAGTTGAATCCGAACAGCACGCTGTCGCACAAGGAATCGACACCACCCACTACGGCCGCGTCAACGATGCCCAGTCGCATCAGCCGCTCGGCGCTGGCGAAGACCTTGGCGCTGGATGAGCACGCCGTGGAAATCGTCAGGCACGGTCCTTCGATACCCAATGCCGCCGCGACGAAAGCCGTCAGCGAGTGCGGCGTGTGAATCGCCGGGCGGTGCAGATCGGCCGGTATTCGACCGGCAGCATCCACGCGTCGATAGCCTTCCTCCGTGGCGCGAATGCTGGCGGTAGATGTGCCCAAGAACAGCGCGACGCGTGCTGAACCATAGCGCTCGCGCGCCGCTTGAACCTGCGTGAAGAAGTCGTCCTGATTCAGGCCCAGCCAGGCGAGGCGGTTGTTGCGGCAATCCCACTGGGCGTAGTCGTCGGGTACGGCGGCAGTTTCGAGGCCGGGGACGCGGCCGATCCAGCACGGCAGCGGCGCATCGCCAAAATCGTTGATGCGCAGCCCGCTGCGCTGCTGGTCGAGCGCATGCAGGTGAGCGTCTAGGCCGAGGCCAAGCGCGGACGTGGCGGTGTACGCCGTTACCGCGAGAGGGAGGGTTGTCACACTCATGTCATGAGCCTAGCGACCGCTCCATGGCTTGCCTAGAAGGGCTCATTCGGCCTTCTAGCTGGCGTTCATGCAGCCGCAGCCGATGCCGCAGGTCGCCGCGATGCATCGGTTTGCGAGCGCCGCCTTGCTAAGCTTTCCCAACGCCACGTTGACGGACAGGATGAATGAACAGCAGCGAGCAAGTTGAACGATCCGAAAATGTCTTGCGCACGCTGCAGGATCGCATCTGCCAGGCGGTCGAACAGATCGATGGCAAAGCCACTTTTGTGGAAGATGCGTGGGCGCGCCCGGGTGGCGGCGGCGGACGCACGCGCGTACTGCGTGATGGCGATGTGTTCGAACAGGCCGGCGTGAATTTTTCGCTGGTGCATGGCGACAAGCTGCCGCCTAGCGCCACCGCGCATCGCCCCGAATTGGCCGGTGGCAGTTTTGTCGCGACGGGTGTGTCGCTGGTGTTGCATCCGCGCAATCCGTATGTGCCGACCACGCACGCCAACGTGCGCTATTTCGAAGCGAGCAAGCCGGGTGTGGAATCGGTGTGGTGGTTCGGCGGCGGTTTCGATCTCACGCCGTTCTATCCGTTCGATGAAGACGTCAAACATTGGCATGCGGTCGCGCGTGATCTGTGCGCGCCCTACGGCGACGATGTTTATCCGCGTTACAAGAAATGGTGTGACGAGTATTTCTATCTGAAGCACCGCGCTGAGACGCGCGGCGTGGGTGGCTTGTTCTACGACGATCTCGACGAAGGCGGCTTTGATCGCTGCCTGGCTTTCACGCAAGCCGTCGGGCAGGGTTTTCTCGATGCTTATCTGCCCATTGTCGAACGTCGCAAAGACATGCCTTATGGCGAGCGCGAGCGCGAATTTCAGCTGTATCGCCGCGGTCGTTACGTCGAATTCAATCTTGTCTACGACCGCGGCACGTTGTTCGGTTTGCAATCGGGCGGACGCACGGAGTCGATCCTGATGAGTCTGCCGCCGCGCGTGCGTTTCGAATACGCCTTTCAACCGGAAGAAGGTTCACCCGAAGCGCGGCTTGCCGATTACCTCAAGCCGCGCGACTGGGTGTGATGGGGAAGATCAGGGCGTCGCGCCGCTGAAATGTTTTGGCGTGGCGCCACGCACGGCGCCGATCTGTGCGGAGTCGCTGACTTCAAGCACCACGTCGCGGCGGAACTCCAGCGTACCATTCACCACCGCGTGCGGGCCGATGATGATTTCCGGATCGCGATTGGGCCAGTTCCGTCCATGCACTTCCCTGACGACGAGTCCGCCGTCTATGCGAGAACCTTCGCCGATGGTGACGTCGCCGTTGCTTGTCGCCACGCCGCCGCCGATGTGCGCATGATTGAGCGTGATCGTTCCATTCACGTTGGCTAAGTTGCCGCCGACTTCGGCGCGCGAATCGAGCGAGATGTCGCCATTCGTGCTTTCCACTTCACCGGTGACGCGGCTGCCCGTGCGCAGCGTGAGGCTGCCGTTGACCGTGTGCAGGGACGAGGCTTGTGCGTTATCGCCAAGGTGAATGGAGCCATTGACGGTGCTGGCGCCTTGTACAACGGCGTTGGCGCCGACTTGAATGCCGCCGTTGACGCTGTGGAGGTCCCCGGCATGCTGGCCGGCATCCACGCTGATTTCTCCATTGACCTTCTCGATATCCTGGGCCGCCACGGCCAGTGGCAGGGATAGAGCGAGGGCGAGGGCGGGGACGAGAAGACGCATGAGACGAGCTCCAGATGGGGTTATCGCCTTTGATGCCAGAACTCACCCAGACGTTTACCGTGACTCCTGGCAGGGTCCGCGCGATTGACGGAGGTGCTGGCGGGCCTCACCATTTCGCACTTGCCCCGCACTCGATCGAATTCACGCCATGCATAAGCTTGTACTGATCCGCCACGGCCAATCCCAGTGGAACCTCGAAAACCGCTTCAGCGGCTGGGCCGACGTCGATATCACCGAGCAGGGTGCCGCCGAGGCGCGCGAAGCGGGCGAGCTGCTGCGTCAGGCGGGTTATCACTTCGACGTGGCGCATACCTCGGTGCTCAAGCGCGCGGTGCGCACGCTGTGGCACGTGCAGGATGCAATGGATCTGATGTGGATTCCGGTCGTGACGGAGTGGCGCCTGAATGAGCGTCATTACGGTGCGCTCACCGGCCTCAACAAGGCGGAAACCGCCGCCAAGTACGGCGAGGACCAGGTGAAGGTCTGGCGCCGCAGCTACGACATTCCGCCGCCGGCCTTGGAGCGCGACAAGAATCCATCCCTGCGCGATCCGCGCTACGCCGATCTCGATCCTGCGCTGATTCCCGACACCGAATGCCTGAAGGACACCGTCGCCCGCGTCACGCCGTATTGGAGCGACATGCTGGCGCCCGCGATTCGTAACGGTGAACGCGTACTGCTGGTGGCGCATGGCAACTCCATCCGCGCGCTGGTGAAATACCTCGACGGCATTTCCGACGACGATATCGTGGAGCTGAATATCCCCAACGGCGTGCCGCTGGTGTACGAATTCGACGATAACCTCAAGCCGCTACGCCACTACTACCTGGGCGACGCCGACGCGATCGCGGCAAAGATGGCCGCCGTGGCGAACCAGGGCAAAGCCAAATAACGTCGATCGAAAATGCATGACGGACGTCAGTCGCCTGTCATGCGTGCGGTTGCTAAGCTGGCCCTATCTTCCGGATGCAAGGTAAGGCTATGGCGCCGCATTTCATCGCTCCGTTGATCATCATTCCCATTATCTTGCTGCGCGTATGGACTCGCGTGCGCAGCCAGTTTGGTCTGCAGCCGATTCGGCGCAAAAACATGATTACCCGCGTCGTGGTGTTCGGCATTCTCGGGGCATTGGCGATCTTTTACGGGATCGCGGTACGCAATACCGATCTGCTTTTGGGGTTTGGCGGCGGCGTGGTGCTGGGCGTGGCGCTCGGGTTGGTGGGTCTGAACCTCACGCGCTTTGAGCTCGATCCGGTGAAGGGCGACTGCTACGTACCCAACCCCTACATCGGTGCACTGCTGACGATCCTGTTTCTGGGGCGCCTCGTCTGGCGTTTCGCGATGGTCTCGCCCCAGTTGATGGACTCAACGGGCGCCGCGCAGCCCGTGCACGGCCCGGGCATCGGTCAGAGCCCGCTGACGCTGGGCATTTATGGCCTGATCGTCGGTTACTACGTCTGCTATTTCGCCGGGCTGCTGATCCACCATCAGCGCATCGTGCGCGAGCGGCCCGGGCAGGCGGAAGCTTAAAGCGCGTCGTGATCCAGCTCGCCGGTGCGGATGCGGATCACCTGCTCCAGACTGCTGACGAAAATTTTGCCGTCGCCGATCTTGCCGGTGCGGGCCGACTGGGTGATGGCCTCGACCACGCGGTCAAGCTGGTCGTCCGCCACGGCCACCTCGATCTTGATCTTGGGTAGGAAATCCACGACATACTCGGCGCCGCGATAGAGCTCGGTATGGCCTTTCTGCCGGCCGAAACCCTTCACTTCGGTCACGGTGATACCCTGCACACCGACCTCAGCAAGCGCTTCGCGGACATCGTCCAGCTTGAAGGGCTTAATGACTGCCACCACCAATTTCATGAGATTTCCTTCTACCGGACCGGTCACGCGCTGCGCAGCATACATTCTGCTCCTACCTGAAAGCAGCCTGTCCCACCGTGTAGGAGAATGCCTACACATTCTGATGGATCAAGCCGATGGCGCACATTTTTGACTTCTACTTAGACTCATCCCCGACGAGTTCGAGGTGCCTACCATGACGGGCAGGCAGGATATCGATCAAATTGCCCAACGACTTGTCTCGTTGGTACCGCCAGGGCTGGCAGACGCGCATAAGGATTTGCGCGCCAATTTTCGCGATATCCTGGCGCAGGGAATGCGCCATCTCGAGCTAGTTACCCGGGAGGAGTTCGACGTTCAGACCCAAGTCCTGGCGCGTACCCGCGCCCGGGTCGAAGAACTCGAAAAGCGCGTGGCGGAGCTGGAAGCCGGCGTGTCACCTTCAGGTACATAGCCAGTTCCGGTAGCCGCCCCCGATTTGTCACCATCACCCCAAGGAATCGGGGGCGGCCGTTTTCTTCCGCCTCTGACAGATGGAGTCGCCTGATGGACCTGCCTCACAGCGACTCCCCGCTCGTCTTCGTATACTCCGGCGCATGAGTCTTGCCGTCACGCTAAGCCGTGCCCAGGAAGGGGTCGCTGCACCACAGGTGATGGTGGAAGTACATCTTTCCGGCGGCCTCCCAAGTACCAACATCGTCGGACTGCCTGAAGCGGCGGTGCGCGAAGCGCGCGATCGTGTCCGCGTGGCGATTCAGAACGCCGCGTTCGAATACCCCAATCGCAGAGTCACGGTGAATCTGGCGCCCGCCGAATTGCCCAAAGATGGCGGTCGCTTCGATCTCGCCATCGCGCTGGGCATTCTTGCCGCCGGTCATCAGGTGCCGCGCGAAAAACTCGACGATTGCGAATTTCTTGGCGAACTGGCGCTCTCCGGTCAGCTGCGTGCGGTCTCAGGCGTGTTGCCGGCGTTGATTCGCGCACGTGCGCGTGGGCGCCGCGTCGTGGTACCGCGCGCAAATGCCGAAGAAGCCGCGCTGATTCCTGAAGTCGATGTGTTGGTTGCCGACTCGCTGGCAGAAGTCTGTGGTTGGTTGCGCGGTGCGCAGGAGTTGTTGCCGCCCGCTGCATCGCTCGCGCTGAGCCATGACGATAACGGTCCGGATCTGGCCGATGTGCGTGGCCAGTTGCAGGCACGCCGAGCATTGGAGATTGCCGCTGTCGGCGGTCACCATGTGTTGCTGATGGGACCGCCGGGCACTGGCAAGACCATGCTGGCCGAACGCCTGCCGGGCATCCTGCCGCCCATGTCCGAATCCGAGGCGCTGGAAACCTGCGCGGTCATGTCGGTGGCGGGTCATATCGTCGATCCCGCGCGCTGGCGTCGTCGTCCGTTCCGTGCGCCGCACCACACCGCGTCGGCGGTGGCGTTGGTCGGCGGCGGCACGCAGCCACGGCCGGGCGAAATTTCGCTCGCACACAACGGCGTGTTGTTCCTCGATGAATTTCCCGAATTCACGCGGCACGTGCTCGAAGTGCTGCGCGAACCGATGGAGTCCGGAACCATCCTCATTTCGCGCGCTGCCCGTCAGCTGAGTTTCCCGGCGCAGTTCCAGCTCATTGCGGCGATGAATCCTTGCCCTTGCGGCTACGCAGGCGATGCACGCCAGCGTTGCCGTTGCACACCCGATCAGGTGCAACGCTATCGTTCGCGTATTTCCGGTCCGCTGATGGACCGCATCGATCTGTGTGTCGAAGTACCGGGTGTACCGCTCTCCGAACTCGGCGTGCCGCCCACGGATAAGGACGAAGATTCCGCCACCGTGCGTCGCCGTGTGATGCGCGCACGCCAGCACGCGCTGGCACGCGCAGGCAGGCCCAACGCCGAAATCAGTACGCGTGAACTGGAGCGAGACTGCGCACTGGGTCCAGCCGAACGGCGCTGGTTCGATGCGGCGCTGGAACGCCTCGGGCTGTCAGCCCGCGCCTACCATCGCACCTTGCGTGTCGCGCGCACCATTGCCGACATCGACAACGGCGCCGCGGCGCTCGACCGCACGCATCTTGCCGAAGCCCTCCAATATCGGCGCCTTTCGCTGATTTCCGACTAGACGAAGTCGGTCACCTATGTTGCGATACAGATATCGGCGGCTGCCGTTGAGGGTGCGTGCATGAGCATCGAACTCGGCCTGATGCTGACCGGCATGCTGGCCATCGGCTTCTTCGCACAATGGCTGGCCTGGCGCGTGAAGCTGCCCGCCATCCTGTTTCTGTTGCTGGCCGGCATTCTGCTAGGGCCCGTCTTTCACGTACTCGATCCGGACAAGCTGCTCGGGCCGCTGCTGTTCCCGGTGGTCTCGCTTTCCGTGGCGCTGATTCTGTTTGAAGGCAGCCTCACGCTGCGCTTCCAGGAGCTGCGCGGCATTGGACATGTGGTGCGAGGACTAGTGAGTTACGGCGCGATCGTCGCGTTGCTGCTGCTTGCCGCTGCGGCGCATTATCTCGCAGGCATGAGCTGGGATATCGCGCTGTTGTTTGGCGCGTTGACATGCGTGACGGGGCCGACCGTCATTGTTCCGATGCTTCGTACGCTGCGGCCCAACGCGCGCATTGCCAACACGTTGCGCTGGGAAGGCATCGTGATCGATCCGCTTGGCGCGCTGTTCGCGGTACTGATTTACGAAGCCATCGTGTCGCGGCATCAGGGCCACGCAATTGGCGTGTTTCTCACTACCGTGATTGCCGGCGTCGTTATCGGTGGCGTTGCCGCCATCGTGCTGGGCCTTCTGCTGCGCCGTCAGCTGATTCCGGAATATCTGCAGAATTTCGGCGCGCTGGCCATCGTGCTTCTATCGTTCACGCTCTCCAACGAGATCGCGCATGATTCGGGATTGCTCACAGTCACCATCATGGGTATCGCGCTCGCCAACATGCGCGACGTACACATCGACGACATTCTCGATTTCAAGGAACACCTCACCGTGCTCCTTGTGTCGATGCTTTTCATCCTGCTGGCTGCACGACTGAGCTGGCCGCTGCCACCCGGCATGCTGTGGGCCGGTATCGCCATTTTCCTCGCCGCACAATTTGTCGTGCGCCCCATCACGGTGATGGTTTCCAGCGCCGGTAGCGGCATGACGTGGCGCGAGCGGGCGTTGATTTCCTGGGTGGCGCCGCGGGGCATCGTTGCAGCGTCGGTCTCGGCGCTCTTTGCGCTGCGGCTGGAACGTCTGGGTGTGGCAGGTAGCGATGTGCTGGTGCCGCTCGTGTTCATCTTGATCATCGGCACGGTCGTTTTGCAGAGCGCAACATCACGCCCTCTCGCGCGCTGGTTAAAGGTTGCCGAACCCGAGCCGCATGGCGTGTTGATCTTCGGCTCCGATGCGGTGGCTCGCGCCATCGGCAGTGCACTGAACGAAGCGGGTTTTCATGTGCTGCTGTCCGACGATGACTGGGATGGCATTCGCCGCGCCCGCATGGAAGGGCTGACGACGTTTTATGGCAGCCCGGCCTCAGCGCATGCTGAGCGCAATCTGGATCTGACAGGTATCGGATTGATGCTTGGACTATCGACGCACCGCGAACGCAATTCGCTGGCGTGTCTGCACTATCAGCAGGAATTCGGTCGCGACAAGGTTTACCGCTTGCGTAATCTCGCGCCGCAGGAAACAAGCAACCGCTCGGCGCTGGCCGATCGATTATCCGTGCCGGTGTTGTTCGAAGACACCATGACGCACGCGCGCTTTGCGGAATTGCTGGCGCGTGGCTGGCGCCTCAAATCCACCGGACTCACACCGACATTCGACTGGCCGCACTTCATCGAGCAGTACGGTTCCTCATCGATATTGCTGTTCGGTGTGGAAGAAAAGCAGATGTTGCGTGTCGCTTTGGCTAAGCGCGAATTAGAGCCGCGCCCCGGTTGGACGGTGATTGTGCTGGTTCCGCCGGAAGCACCGACGCCGCCGTGACGCCTAGTTTTACCTCACCGTCATTCCGGCGTAGGCCGGAATCCAGTAGCGAGAACTGTCGGAAGTACGGACACGTACATAGCCTTTCGTCACTGGATTCCGGCCTACGCCGGAATGACGGTGAGAGGGAACAAACCCTCACGGATACGTGAGGGTATAAGTCATCAAGCAGCAGAAGCCTGATGGAATTGCGCTTCTTCCGTCGAGCCTTTCAACGCCGTGGTTGACGACTGCCCCTGCTGAATAGCCTGCGTCACCGCATCGAAGTAACCGGTGCCAACTTCGCGCTGATGCTTCACGGCAGTGAAGCCGCGATCGGCCGCCGCGAATTCCCGCTCCTGCAGTTCAACAAACGCACTCATCTGACGACGTGCATAACCATGCGCCAGATCGAACATGCCGTAGTTGAGACTGTGGAAGCCCGCCAACGTGATGAACTGGAATTTGTAGCCCATCGCGCCCAGTTCTTTCTGGAATGTCGCGATGGTCGCATCGTCCAGATTTTTCTTCCAGTTGAAGCTCGGCGAGCAATTGTACGCAAGCATTTTGCCCGGAAACTTCGCATGAATCGCTTCCGCAAACTTGCGCGCCTCTTCCAGATTCGGCTTGCTGGTTTCGCACCAGATCAGATCGGCGTAAGGCGCGTAGGCCAAGCCTCGACTGATGGCTTGATCGAGGCCGGCGCGAACGCGGAAGAAGCCCTCCGGCGTGCGCTCTCCGGTGACGAACGGCTTGTCGTTGTCGTCGATATCGGACGTCAGCAAATCAGCCGCGTCCGCATCGGTGCGTGCGATGACCAGTGTCGGAACGCCAAGCACATCGGCTGCCAGGCGAGCGGCGTTGAGTTTGTCGACGGCTTCGCGCGTCGGCACCAACACTTTCCCGCCCATGTGGCCGCACTTTTTCACCGACGCGAGCTGATCTTCAAAGTGCACACCTGAGGCGCCCGCTTCGATCATCGCTTTCATCAGCTCGAACGCATTCAACACGCCGCCGAAACCGGCCTCAGCATCGGCAACGATCGGCACCATCCAGTCGGTATCGTCCTTGCCTTCCGCGTGATGCAGCTGATCCGCGCGCAGCAGGGTGTTGTTGATGCGCTTGACGACCAGCGGCACGGAATTGGCCGGATACAGCGATTGATCCGGATACATTTCGCCCGCGACATTCGCATCCGCGGCGACCTGCCAGCCACTGAGATAGATCGCCTGCAAACCGGCTTTCACCTGCTGCATGGCCTGGTTACCGGTCAGTGCGCCGAGCGCATTGACGAAATCTTCTTTGTGCAGCGATTTCCACAAGCGTTCGGCGCCACGGCGCGCAAGCGTGTGTTCGACACCCACAGTGCCGCGAAGGCGCACCACATCGTCAGCACTGTAATTGCGCTGGATGCCAGCCCAGCGAGCGTTGTTCTTCCAGTCGAGCGACATCTGTTCGGTGGTAGGCAGTGTGTTTTTCATGATGATTGACTCCTTGGAATACGCTGGATGCACGCGCTCAGGCGAGCTTTTCGTAAGCGGGAAGGGTGAGGAAGTCGCTGAGCTGTTCGGCATGCGTTAGCGAGGCAAGCAGGTGCGCTGCATCGTCGGCGCGCTTGGCGCCAGGCAATGTGCTTTCGCGTAGACGATGTGTGTGCGTGGCGAGTGCGTGATCGAACAGTGCGATATCGATCGGCGCGTGATCGGTAAATTCCAGACTGCCGTGATGCACCCATTGCCATAACTGCGCACGTGCGATTTCGGCGGTGGCGGCGTCTTCCATCAAGTTGTGAATCGGCACGCAACCCAATCCTTCGAGCCACGCTGCTGTGTAACGCAGCGCAACTTCGACGTTGTTGTCGAAGCCGGAGCGGCTGATCGTTCCGCCGCATGGCGAGATCAACGTATCGCGATCTGCAACGACATCTTCGCGTTTGATGTGCAATTGATTCGACGATGGCATGTGACGGTCGAAAATATCTTTCGCTACCGCGACCAATGCAGGATGCGCCACCCATGTGCCGTCATGTCCGGCTTGCACTTCGCGCAACTTGTCGGCACGAACTTTCGCCATCGCGGCTTCATTCGCTGCATCGTCGCCCTTGATCGGAATCTGCGCGGCCATGCCGCCCATCGCAAACGCGCCTCGGCGATGGCAGGTTTGGATCAGCAGCTCCGAATACGTCTTGAGGAACGGCACTGTCATCACGACCTGGCCGCGATCCGGCAGCAAACGATCGCGATGACGCCGCAGTGTCTTCAGGTACGAAAAAATGTAATCCCAGCGGCCGCAGTTCAGGCCGACGACGCGGTTGCGCAATGCATGCAGAATTTCGTGCATCTGGAACACCGCGGGCAGTGTCTCGATCAGCACCGTCGCTTTTATCGTGCCGATCGGCAGGCCGAGATCGTCTTCGGCCAGCGCGAGCACGTCATCCCACAATACGGCTTCTTCCATCGCTTCGAGCTTGGGCAGGTAGAAGTACGGACCCAGATCGCGTGCGTGCAGCGCGTGCGCGTTATGGAAGGCATACAGGCCGAAGTCGACCAGGGCGCCCGCCATCGTTTCGCCATCGACCGACACATGACGTTCGGGCAGGTGCCAGCCGCGCGGGCGTACGACCAGCACGGCGGGATTGGCGTCCACGCGATAGTCCTTGCCGTCAGGCGAGCGGTATTCCAGCGTGCCGCTCACCGCGTCGCGCAGATTGACCTGACCGTCCAGCTGATTGGCAAAGCTGGGTGCAGACGAATCCTCGAAGTCCGCCATGAACACCTTCGCACCCGAGTTCAGCGCGTTGATGATCATCTTCCGCTCGACCGGCCCGGTGATTTCCACGCGACGGTCCTGCAGGGCGGCGGGAATGGTGGCAACGTTCCAATCGGATTCGCGAATGGCCTTGGTGTCGGCCCGGAAGTCCGGTAACGCGCCGGCGTCATAGCGGGCCTGCCGCTGGGCTCGGGCCTTCAGCAATTGCTGGCGGCGCGGCTCGGCATAACGGTGCAGCCGGGCCAGGAAGGCCAGGGCCTCCGGGGTCAGGATGTCCTCGTAACCACGGGTCTCCGCATGAATCTGGGCGGGCGTGCTGACGAACTTTTCGCTGGGTACTGCCATGTGCTTCTCCACCTAGGGCTTGGGGAAGAAGCTAGTTACGAACATCCATTTTGACAAAACAAATATGTCAATCTTTAGTATTATCTTTATCAATACATACGCTAACGTATTGAGTCAGCTGCCATGAAAGATCCCGTCCGAAAGCCAAACGTGGCCAAAAAGGCGCCCGCCGCGACCAAGCGGAAACGGGTGGGCAAGGACACGCCTGCGCCCGGCGACGCCAGCCGCTACTACTACAAGGGCAACCGCCTGAAGCAGATACGTGCTTTCGTGGCCACGGTGAAGCTCGGAACGCTCAGTCGGGCCGCCGAATCGCTCTATCTCTCCCAGCCATCGATCAGCCTGCAGTTGCAGGCGCTGGAGCGCGAACTGGGCGTGGAACTGCTGCAGCGCAGCCGGCGCCGCATCAATCTGACGGATGCGGGCGAGGCGCTGTATGCCCTCGCGCGCCCCTTGATCGAGGGATGGGAAAACCTCGATCGCGACTTCCAGACCAAGATCAAAGGCCTGCAGGCGGGAAAGCTGACCATCGCGGCGGGCAGCTCGACCATCCAGTATTTGCTACCCGAGCTGGTGCGCCGCTATCGCGAACGCTTTCCTGCCGTGCAGTTGCAGCTCGCCAACGTCACCGGCAAGGACGGCATGGCGTTGCTGCGTGCAGACAGTGCGGATTTCGCGGTGGGTTCGATGCTCGATGTGCCGAACGACATCGCGTGGGCACCGGTCTATCACTACGACCCGATGCTGATCATGCCGCTGGATCATCCGCTGGCGCACAAGGAAAACGTTACGCTGCAGGATCTATCGCCTTACGGGCTCATTCTTCCGCCGCAACGTCTGTCGACGTATCGGCTCGTCGATCTGGTGTTTCAACAGAACCAGGTGCCTTACCACGTCGCGATTGAAGTCGGTGGTTGGGAAGTGATCAAGGAATACGTGGCGATGGGTCTTGGCATTTCCATCGTCACGGGCATTTGTATTTCCGACGCGGATCGTGCGCGACTGGCTGTGCGCAACATGCGGCAATACTTTCCGCAACGCAGCTACGGCGTGGTGATGCGCAAGGGAAAATTCCTCAGCGCCGAAGCGCGCGCGTTTATCGATCTGATTCGCCCGGGTTTGCTGACTCATCGCGATTACGACGAATCAGGCCATTCCGAGCGTTAAGCGCCGTTATTCCGTATTGCGATGCTTGCCGCGATACGGACGAAATAGCGCGCGTATCGAAGCCATATCGGCTTCCGGGTCATCGCTGGCGTGGATGAGTGGCCCAAGCGTAAACGTCTTGGTCGGATAATCGATAAACACGGGCTGGATCGGCACCCTCGCTTCGTTGGCGATGCGAAGAAAACCCGATTTCCACTGCTGCACTTTTTTGCGCGTGCCTTCCGGTGTAATGCCCAACCACATCTTCTCGTGCGTGTGGAAACGCTCGACCATCTGGCCGACGACATTCAGCGCAGCGCTGCGATTGATGGGAATCAGGCCAATGGGACGCAGGATGATGCCCAACGGTCCATCCAGCACTTCGCGCTTGATCATGACGTTGATGTTGATGCCGAGTCCAATCTTCATCATCAATCCCCACACGCCATCCCAGTAGGAGGAGTGGGGTGCGCCGATGATGATCACCTTGGGCACATCGGGCAGTTCGCCGAGCAATCGCCAGCCCGACAAACGCAGAAGGCTGCGCATTAGCCATGGCCAGAAGCGGCTGTTGAGTAGGGGCGCCTGGGGTGGAATGGGCGGCAGAACGGGTTCGCTCACTCGTGGCTCCAGGACCGCGATCGGTTTTGTTTGATTTTCGCACGCTGCTGCTTGCCTTCGAGGCGGCGCAACTTCGATGCACGCGTGGGTTTCGTCGCAACGCGCTTCTTGGGTGCGACCAGTGCGCCGCGCACGATCTCGACCAGACGTTCGCGTGCATCTTCGCGATTGCGGCCCTGATCTCTGAAGCGGCGTGCTTGAATCACCAGCACGCCCTCGTCGGTCAGTCGACGATCGCTTCGCGCCAGCAGTCGCTCGCGAACATCGTCCGGCAACGATGGCGAATGCGCCACGTCGAAGCGCAATTCGACGGCGCTTTCAGTGCGATTGACATGCTGGCCACCGGGGCCGTCGGCACGCAGAAAGCGCACGACCAGCTCCGATTCCGGCAGGACGATGGATCGACTCACGGGTAGCATGCCGCGCAGTTTAGCTGGTTGGCATGCTTATTTCGTCGGCCGGCAGCGACCAGCCAAAGCGTGAGAGCAGCCCGGTGAAGGCCTCATCCAGCGGTGCTTCCAGCGCCATCGGCCGTCCGTCTACCGGGTGCCGAAAACGCAGGCGCCATGCATGCAATAGCATGCGATGGCAGCTGAAATATTGCTTGTAGAGACGATTGTGATCGCCGCGTCCATGCTGGCAATCGCCGATCACCGGATGGTGGATATGCGCCATGTGCTTGCGGATCTGCCGAAACCGCCCGCTCTGCGGTTCGGCCAGCACGAGTGCGTAACGTTGTTGCGGGTAACGACCCAGCGCAATGGGTACTTCGATGGTGGCCAGTCGACGGTAGTCGGTGCGTGCATCGCGCCGCGGGCCGGTCTCGCGTGAGCCGGGTAATGGGTAATCGATGATGCCTTCCGTCGGTTCCGGCCAGCCACGTACGACGGCGAGATACTGCTTGTGCACGTCACGGCCCATGAACTGTTCGCCTAGTGCTGCGGCGACCTCGCTGGAGCGGGCGATCAGCAACACGCCGCTTGTCGCACGATCAAGACGATGTGCGAGATACACCGTGCCGCCAACCTGCTCACGCAATACGTCGATGAGAAATGTTTCGGCGTTGCCGACCATTTTCGAGCGATGCACAGCCAAGCCTGCAGGCTTGTTGACCGCAATGAGTGCATCGTCCTGATAAAGAATTTCAAGCATCGATAAATCGCCGAAGCGCCACTGACTCCCTCCCCTGCACGCAGGGGAGGGTTGGGGTGGGGTAAAGCAATCTTGCGAAAGAGCCTTGACCCCCTCCCAACCTCCCCCTGCTTTGCAGGGGGAGGGGCGAAAGCATCATCGGTGCCACCAGCCCCACGCAAACGAGAGCAAGCCCGCTGTGCCGACGCCAATCGGTACCCAGATGCTGTGCTGCGTTCCGAACGTAAACATCAGCGTAGCGCTCATGATCAGCGTGGCACCGAGCAAGCCGCCACCGATCATGCCGAGTATCCGGCGCACGAGATGACGTTGGTGACCCAATTCTTCCGCGTCGGCAAGAAGACGTTGCTCGCCGATAGCGACTTGCCGCAACGCATCGCGTACCAATTCCGGCAATAACGGCGCATTGTGGAACCATTCCGGCACGCGCTTGCGAATTTCGCGAAAGGTACGCAGCGGGCTGTAGCGCTCGCGCAAAATGCGTTTAAGCACGGGATGCGCCACCGCCCAGATATCGATGTCCGGGTCGAGCATGCGACCCACACCTTCGATATTGAGTAGCGTCTTCTGCAGCAGAATCAGTTGCGGCTGCAAGGTGAGCTCGAATCGGCGTGCGGTCTGAAATAGTTTCACAACCAGTTCGGCGAGCGAGATCTGCGAGAGCGGACGCGTGAAATAAGGTTCGCAAACGGTGCGTACTGCTGCTTCCAGTTCGTCGAGGCGAACGCTCGGCGGCATCCAGCCCGCATCGATGTGCAGCTTGGCAATGCGTGCGTAGTCGCGTTCGAACAGCGCGATGAAATTCTGCGCGAGCCAATATTGATCGGCTTCCGGCAACGAACCCATGATGCCGAAATCCAGCGCGATGAAGCGCGGCTCGCTCACGCGCGTCGGATCGACCCAGATGTTGCCCGGGTGCGCATCGGCATGGAAAAAGTTGTCGCGGAACACCTGTTCGTAGAACAGACGCACACCCTTGGCGGCGAGCACCTTGCGATCGATTCCTGCTGCGTCGATGGCAGCGATGTCATCGCAACTCACACCAGACACGCGCTCCAGTGTGAGCACGCGCGCGGCGGTCAGTTCCCAGTGCACTTCCGGCACGTACATGTCGACGCCGCTTATGAAGTTGCGGCGTAGCAGACTGGCATTCGCACCTTCGCGCTGCAGATCCAGCTCGTGCTCGAGCATTTTCTCCACTTCGCTGACCACATCGAGCGGGCGAATCTTGTCCGCATTGGGGTGCCAGCGTTGTGCCAGTTCGCCGAGCGAACGAATCAGCCGAACATCGCGGTCGATGCGTTCGTCGATGCGCGGGCGCAGCACTTTTACGACGACGGCGCGGCCGTCATAAAGCGTGGCCGCATGCACCTGCGCGATCGAAGCCGACGCCAGCGGAACGTTATCGAAGCTCGCATAAAGCTGCTCGATCGGCTGTTTCAGCTCGCGCTGTACGATCTCGCGCGCTTGCTCACCCGGAAACGGCGGCACCTGATCCTGCAGAAGCGCCAGTTCATCGGCGATGTCCTCCGGCACCAGATCGCGCCGTGTGGACAGCACCTGGCCGGCCTTGACGAAGATCGGGCCCAGTTCGTTCAGCGCCATGCGCAGTCGCGCACCGCGGGAAAGTGGGCGCACGTCAACGATGGGCCGGCCCAGAAATGGACGAACGAGTTTCAGCGGACGAAAGAGATGCGTCGCATCGACGACTTCATCCAGCCGATAGCGCAACAGCACCACGGCAATGCGTAGCAGTCCCGGCACAGCTCGCAGCGGCGTCACGGAGTCGATCCTTTGCGTGCGCGCTCCAGGCGGGCCAGTCGCGCATCCAGACGCTCGGTGCGTTCGCGCAGTGCGTCGACTTCATCGAGGAAGCCTTCCACTTCGCCGGGCGCGAGCGCGATGCGTGCCTCGTCGCGCAACCATGCGGCGCCATCCTGCGTGAGATGCGAGGAGGTTTCGCGCGCGTGCGCCAATCCTTCGCGCACGGCTTTGGCCAGCGGCACGCCAATCACGTCGCCGAAGGTGCGTGCGAAGGCTTCTTCAAAATCGGGCGCGAAACCGCTCGCCAGTTTTTCCAGGCGGCGGGCGAGATCGGCGTCACCCGCAATTTCCACCTTGCCCGGCGCCATGCTGTCGCCGTGGCGGCGGAAGATCATCGACAGCAGACTGCCGGGCGTTGCCGCCACGCGCAGATCGCTGGTTTCCGGCGCGGGGCCGACTTTCAGTCGACTATCCGCAACGGTGATCGCCAGCGCCAGATCCGCGCCACGCAGATGCAATTGCACCGAGCGCCCATTCAGGGCGGCCAGTTTGGACTGGGTATCCGGATCGAGTGACAGGGCGTGATTGAGCGCAGTTTCCAGCGCGCGGCCTGCCAATTTGCGCAAGGGCTGCGGGAGCAATGACGTAGAAGAGGCGGCATTCATACCCGGATTGTAGCCGCCCGGGCCTTGCGCCTGTCGTGATCGTCGCGATCAGAGCGCCACGGCACCCGGGAATCCAAGCTGACGCCATGCTTCATACACCGCCACCGCCACGCTGTTGGACAGGTTGAGACTGCGGCTGTCCGCGCACATCGGCAGTCGCAAACGCTGCTCCGGCGGCAATCCCTGGAGCACCGCGTCGGGCAGGCCCGCCGTTTCGCAACCGAACAGCAGCGCATCGCCATCGGCGAAGCGTGCGTCGGCATGCATGGTGCGGCCGCGCGTGGAGAAGGCGAAGACGCGCGGATGATTCAACGCCGCAAGGCAGGTATCGAGATCGTCATGTACCGCGACGCGCGCGTATTCGTGGTAATCCAGGCCGGCGCGTCGCAGACGTGTATCGTCAAGCTCAAAGCCCAAGGGGCGGATCAGGTGAAGTCCGGCGCCGGTGTTGGCGCACAGTCGGATCACGTTGCCGGTGTTGGGCGGAATTTCGGGGCGAAACAGGATGACATGTAGCATGCCGCCATTATCAGACGGCGGGGCTGATCGTGTCTCGCGATCAACCCGCCGTGCGCAGACAAATCGTGTTGCTGACCGGCAGCATGCAGGCCGAGGGTGCCGAGGCCAGCAGCGTGCTGACGGGGTTGCTGAGCGTCATCTTCGTGGCCAGTTCCACCGGTGCGGGCTTGCTTGCCACCATCGCCGTGAGAATCAGGCCGCAGACCACCATGCATGCCACGAACAGCGTATGCAGAATGAAGTTTTCAAACCTGGTTTCGGTGAGTTTCATATCCCTAATCTCCGAATGAATGAGTCAGTACTCACGCTGACGGCGCGTGTGTCACCGTGGCGCTGGTGTGAGCATTGGATGCCAATTGGACCGGTGCGGGTTTAATCGTGACCATCGATGCCAGGAACAGTCCGCAAATCACCATGCACACGACGAACAGGCCGTTCAGAAGTGCCGTTTCCAATTTGAATTTGCTGTCGGTCAGTTTCATATCCGTATCTCCGAGTGATGGACCGGGAAGAGGTCTCGCCTTTTACGGTGCAATCCGCGTGCCAGTGCGGAGATGCTCATCAAGTCATTGATAGATATGTATTAATGGATGAGGCTGACCGGCACTCAGGTTGTCCGCGGACACCGGACATCGGCCGCCGGACAGTGTCCGGACAGGCAGCGGACGACAAATCGTCCGCGCGGTAAGCCTGCGTTCGGCGATTGGCGACAGCAACGCGTTACGATGCGACGCAGACGCAACAACGTTCGATTTCATCGCCTACATGGAGCTACTCATGCGCAAGACCCTGCTGCTGCTCGCACCTATCGTGCTGCTCGGCGGTTGTACCTGGGGCATCAACCCCACACCGGGCTCGGCAAACGTTCGTACTGTGTGGACCGGCGACGTTTCCGGTTGCCGCGATCTGGGCAAGATCACCGTGTCGGTGACCGATCATGTCGGACCGTATGATCGCAATGACATCAAAGTGCGCGACGAACTGCAGGTGCAGGCACGCAATAGCGCCGTCGACATGAGGGCCGACACGATCAAGCCGCTGACCGATCCGGTCGACGGTTCGCAGCCTTGGGAAGCCTATTTCTGCGGTAATCAGGTCGCGAATCAGCCGCCTCCGCCGCCGATCCAGGGTGCGTCTGCGCAGCAACCGCAGGCAGCGCCACCCCCGCCGCAACAGGGTGGCGGGTTCCAGACGTATCCCACGCACTAACCGCTGGATTTCCGGTCATTCGCTGAACACGTCATGCAGATACAGCTGCATGGCGTGTTGCAATTGCGACAGCGCTTTCTGACGGCCGGGCATGCCGGGCTCGGCTTGAATCGCCACCGCGGCTTTCATCATCTGCTGCACGGTAACGGCCACGGCATACATGTCTTCCGTCGAACGATGCGGTGCGCGACGCGTCAGCAACGCCTGCAATTCGGCACGAAGACGGCGGCGAATGGACATGCCATCGGCCGCAGGCACCGGACCCGATTCCACCAGCATCACAAAGGCCGGATGCCTTCTGCGGAAGGTAATCAAAAACGCGCTCAGGCGAGCGGCCAGCTCGTTGGTATCCAGATCGTCCGAACGTTCGGCGAGCTTTGCCACTTCGCCGAACAGCGCTTGCGCGTAGTCTTCGATCAGCGCGTGCGCCAACGCTTCCTTGGTGGGGAAGAACTGATACAGCGAACCAATCGCCGCGCCCGCACGCGCCGCGATTTCAGTCATGGTCGCGCCTTCGTAGCCCTTTTCGACAAAGCACGCGGCGGCCGCTTCCCGCAGCGCAGCGACGCGCTCGTAACCGCGCTGACGTTGCGGCAAGCGACGTGCTTCAGTGGGCTTTTGCGGGGGCATGTAATGACTGCGCCTGTTCTCATCCATCGGCAGGCGCCTATCGTACCGTTCGCATCCCACTTGCACCTATAGGCCAGTGTGTACGAAGGCGCATCGTGCCTAGATCTGTGGAGTATTCGAATGCATGCGTGCAACAAGCACGACGGTTGTGCGCGTTGCGATGTGCCTGGATTTTCGCATCAAGCCGTTGAAAGCTTTTGTCGACTTACGCCATGCGGCTTGTGGGGATGAGTTCGCGCGCAAGCAGGCAACAGCATGCTTGTTTTGCGTCTTCGTTTGACCTCACACCCGACCGACGAGCTTTTCACGCCCTCTTGCCAGACAAATTCGTTTGCTTCATCCGGCGAAGCGCATCGCTTCTGCTGCACTGCCGTGTCGGTTTGCACTTAACAACATAAGCAGCCGGACGCTGCGGAATCATCGACGGGCACGCAAAGTGTCGCGACAGGTTATTGCAGTGCAGCGAAAACGGTGCTCAGGGGTCCCTTTACAAGCTTCCATGAAAACGTTTACGTTTGCGCCGCAGCTGGGGTTCAGGGCGGTACCACCACTCAATGCAGGAAGCTCAGATGGCTACGAAAAACACCACCATCCGGGATGTCGCGCGCGAGGCAAAAGTCTCCGTCGCATCGGTATCCCGCGTGCTGAACGGTACCGGCGGCGTCACGCCCGAAACCCAACGCATCGTGCGCGAAGTGGCCGCACGCCTGCACTACGTCCCGGACAATGCCGCCCGCAGCCTGATCACCGGACGCACCCACACCATCGGTGCCGTGTTGCCGGATCTCTATGGCGAGTTCTTCTCGGAACTCATCCGCGGCATCGATCTGGCCGCGCGTGCACGTGGCCTGCATCTGCTGGTATCCAGTTCACACGACGGCGTGGATGCAGCGGCTGCTGCGGTTCGCGCCATGCGTGGCCGCGTAGACGGCATGCTGATTCTTTCCGAGCACGTCGACGAAAAATTTCTCGAGGAAAATCTGCCTGCCAGTCTGCCGGCAGTGTTGCTCGACAGCCCGGTCAAAAGTACACGTTTCCCTGTGCTCAACATCGACAGCCGCGCTGGCGCGCTGGCGATGGTGCAGCACCTCATCGAGAAGGGCCGCCAAAACGTCGCCTTCATCGCTGGTCCAAAAAGCAACTTCGACGCGCAGCAACGCGATAAGGGTTATCGCGCGGCGATGGCCAAACACGCGCCCGATGCGCCGCTCAATATCGTGGCCGGCGACTTCAGCGAAGAATCGGGCTATCGCGCGGGACGCGAATTGCTCGCGCAGAAAAAACGCCCCAATGCCGTCTTCGCCGCCAACGACATGATGGCCGTGGGTTGCCTCTACGCATTCAAAGAAGCCGGTGTCGATGTTCCGGGGGACATCGCACTGGCCGGCTTCGACGACATTCTCATTGCTCGATACGTCACGCCGCCGCTCAGCACGGTGCAGGTGCGTATCGCGGATCTCGGCCGCATTGCGCTGGAGCGTCTTGCGGCCTTGCTGGACCCGACCGACACGACGCCGGCATCGGTGCAGACGCTGGGATGCGACATCGTCGTACGCGAAACCTGCGGGGGTAATGCGAGTGCGGCCCCTGCGCCGCGCAAGCCGAAACGACCGCCGAGTACATAACGACATCCACAGTGAAATTGTCTGGGAGGGGAGAGCATGAACGCTGTATCGAATTACAAGAAACTACTGCTGGCGCGGCTTATCGCAGCTGCAGTGATCGCTACCGTCGCATCGCCGGTGGTGTCTTACGCGCAAAGCGCTGATGCCAACCTGCGCGGTATGGCGGCACCCAGTTCCACCATCACGGCAACCAACACCGCCACCGGTTACACACGCGTCACCAAAGCCGGTGCAGACGGTACGTATGCACTGGTCAGCCTGCCGCCGGGTACCTACAAAGTCGACGCCGGTCCGGGTACCGAGCAGACGGTTACGTTGACGGTGGCTTCCACCGCGACACTCAATCTTGCTGCGAAAGCGGCGCCGACGGGTAATGCCGTCAGCGCGCAGAATCTTGGTGCTGTCACCGTCAATGCCAATACGCTAACCGAAGTGACGACGTCGGAAGTCGGCAACACCGTGTCGCAGCGGCAGATCGCGACCGTTCCGCAGATCACGCGTAACTTCCTCGAATTCGCGGACACTGTGCCGGGCATGGTGTTCACCGTGCAGCAAAACGGACAGGCCAGTTTGCAGTCGGGTGGCCAGGCGCCCACGGCGATTAATGTCTACATCGACGGCGTGGGACAAAAGAATTATGTGCTACCCGGCGGCATCACTGGGCAAAGCAACAGTCAGGGTAATCCGTTTCCGCAGTTGGCAATTGGCGAATACAAAGTCATTACGTCCAACTACAAGGCCGAGTACGACCAGATTTCCAGTGCGGCCGTAACGGCGGAAACCAAGTCTGGTACCAACGAATTCCATGGTGAGTTATTCGGGGACTGGACCGATACCTGGATGCGTGCCGAAACACCTTCCGAAATCGCCGCCGACAAGAAGACTCCCTCGCACGATAAGGAATACGGCTTCTCGTTCGGCGGTCCGATTATTCAAGACAAGGCGCACTTCTTCATAGCCTATGAGGGCAAGGAATACGACACGCCGATCACGGTTGTGCCAGGTTCCGTTAACCAGCAGGCACAGGTCGTTGCTCAACTACCGCCCAGCGCGCTGGCGCAACTCGGGCCGACAGGCCTGCCGTTCAAAGAAGATCTCTACTTTGCCAAACTCGACTGGGAGCCAAGCAATCGAGATCGCATCGAATTTAGCGGTAAATATCGCGATGAGTCGGCGATCAGCGGTCCCGGAACCGGGCAGGCTGCATCCACGGCGGTGAACGTGGTCAATTACGACCGGCGCTTCGACATTCGCTGGGATCACAGCAGCGACAGTTGGTTCAATCGCCTACAGGCGACCTACGAAAACGCGTTCTACAAACCAACGCCGGTCCAGTTCGGCAATGGATATGTTTACACCACCATCCCATCTGAAAACCAACAGACAATTCTGGACGTCGGCCCTGCCACACCGCTAGCCGGGCAAGACAAAGGTCAGAAAGGTCCGTCGATTTCAGACGACCTTACGTTCAACGATTTTGAATGGCATGGCGATCACGTCATCAAGATGGGTGTCAGCTACAAAGTTGTGACACTGACTGCGCAGGATGCTTTTAACTACAACCCTCAGTTCTACTACTACGTAACACCCGCAGGGACAGAGCCGGACCCGTATCAAGTTGTATTTCCCTCACAACTGCCGGGGACCAACCCGATGGTCCGCACATCAGACAGGCAGCTCGGCACGTACATTCAGGACGACTGGACCGTCGATGACCATTTGACCTTGAATCTAGGCCTTCGTTGGGACTATGAGTGGACACCCTCCTATCTCAATTGGGTGACGCCGCAGGCGGTGATCAACGCGCTTAACGCGCCTAACCCGTGGCCCGGAGCCGCGCCTGGTCAAACTTATGCGCAGTCACTTGCATTGGGTGGCGTCAACGTCGGGAACTACATAAGCACAGGCAACAATCGTCATCCGCAAGATAACCAGTTCATGCCGCGCTTTGGGTTCTCTTATGACATCAACGGCGACCAGGCGCACGTTATCCATGGCGGCGCAGGGCGTTCGTACGATCGCAATCTTTACGAGTTGTTGCAGCTCGAACAGACCAAGATTGCGCTTGGTCAGCCGACACTGGGTTTTGAAACGCCGTATTCGACGTGCAATCCCGGCCCCACATGTATTCCGTGGAATCCCGCCTACTACGGCGGTTTAAGTGTTTTGCAGGGCCTGCTCGCCGCCAGTAGTACGGGTCGCGAAGTTGACATGGTCACCAATAATCTGAAGACACCATATTCAGACCAGGTGAGCCTAGGCATGCGCAATCAGATCGGTGAGTGGAATACCGACGTCACCGTCGCACGCGTCAACAGCTTCAATGGCTTGGTATACCAACTCGGCAATCGCTATCCCAATGGCGCGTTCTGGGAAAACGGCAGTCAGCCATGGGGAGACGGCATTCCGGGGTGGGGCAACCTCATCATTGCCAACAACGGTCTCGAAACAAAGACTACGCAGTTGTTGATTTCTGCAGAAAAGCCGTACACGCCAGAATCGCATTGGGGTGTCACGATTGCGTACACGTACTCGCATGCGTTGCAAAACAACGATAGTCAGGACGTCACGGACCAGTATGCGTTTGACGAAGAAACCATCGGCGATTATCCGTTCATTGGTTCTGCGGTAGCGCGGCATCGGTTGGTAAGTACCGCGTCGCTGGATGGTCCATGGGGCTTGCTGTTCGGCGCGAAGCTGACCCTCTCCACGCCGATTCCCGGCTTGGGACTTGCGTGCTTCAACGACACCAGTACGCCGAGCGGATGTCTTCCTTACTCCGCGACACCACCCGGGTCCCATTTCCTGATCGGTGGTCCGATTTGGGGTTACCGTTCGATCGATTTCCAGGTAACGAAGAACTTCAAGATCTACGGCAACTTTGATGGTTACGTGCGTATGGATCTGCTGAACGCATTCAACTGGAACAACTACAGCGACTACAACACCAATTACGGTGCCAACGGAGTACTTAACAGCACACCCGTGACCTACAACACCATCGGCAACATTTTGGGTACGCCGCGTGAGGTGAAGGTAACGCTCGGCATCAAATTCTGATGTTTGAAAACGAACAGGGCTCGCCTCGTGCGAGCTTTGTCCTCTGATAGGCAAGCAACGTTTCATCCCCTCGCCGGTTGCTCATGACCGGAGCGGAGAAGGAGCAAGACTGCAAGGATGTCGTTCTGCCCCGGATAAGGGCGCGCTGTGTGTTTCGCGGACCGCAGCGCGCCCCGGTGCAAAACCGAACCATCGAATCGAACCGCTATTTCCCTACTTCAAGTCGTCCCCACGATGGTCACTCACGTTTTTCGACATGCATTCACAAGCGTCCTGATTGCTGCGTTGGTCGTCGGCGGTAGCTGGTCGTCGCCAGTACGCGCGCGCACCCAGAACGAAAGTTTCAACACATTGCCTGCAAACCAGCAGGCGATGGTGGCGGATCTGGAAAAGCGCACATTCCATTGGTTCTGGGATAGCGCCAATCCGTCCAATGGTTTGATTCCCGATCATTGGCCGGGAGGCACCGATGACGATCGGTTTTCGAGCATCGCATCCGTGGGCTTTGGGTTGACGGCGTATGGCATCGGTGCGGAGCGCGGTTACATCACGCGCGATCAAGCGATCGATCGCACGCTGACCACCTTGCGCTTCTTCGCCAACGCAGAAGAGGACGATAGCGAGGACAATGCGTCGGGCTATCACGGCTTTTTCTACCACTTCCTCAACGCGCAGACCGGCAAGCGGTTTGTGCGTGCAACCGAGTTGTCCAGTGTCGATACCACGTTGCTGCTGGGCGGCGTGTTGTTTGCGCAGTCCTACTACGACCGCGATACGCCGAAAGAGAAAGAAATCCGCGCGCTGGGTGATGCGATCTACCGGCGTGTCGATTGGACATGGATGCAACCGCGTGCGCCACTCATCAGCATGGGCTGGACGCCTGGCGGAAAGTTCATTCCTTCGGACTGGCAGGGCTATGACGAAGGCATGCTGGTCTACGTCCTGGCAATGGGCTCGCCCACTCACGCAATCGGTGGCGACGGATGGAACGCGTGGACGGCAACCTATCCGCGCGACTGGGGCAGCTTTCAGGGTCAAACCTTCCTGAACTTCGCGCCGTTGTTCGGCCATCAATTCAGCGAGTCGTGGGTCGATTTTCGCGGCATTCGCGACGCATGGAGCCGCGCACACGGCCTGGATTATTTCGAGAATAGCCGTCGCGCCACCTATGCGCAGCGCGCGTATGCCATCGCCAATCCCGCGCACTGGAAAGACTACGGCGCAAACATCTGGGGTTTGACGGCGTGTAACGGTCCGGGCGATTTCACCTTCAAGACCGCCGACGGCAAAACGCGGGAGTTTTTCGGCTATTCGGCACGCGGCGCCGGACTCGACTATATTTCAGACGACGGCACCATCGCGCCCGCAGCGGCCGGTGGCTCCATCGCGTTTGCACCGGAAATCGTGATTCCTGCCCTGCAGGCGATGAAGGAGCAGTATGGCGATTACGTCTACGACAAGTACGGATTTGTTGACGCCTTCGACCCAAGTTTCGACGGCGCTGCCAAGCCGGAACATGGCCGTTACGTCCCCGGCAAGGGCTGGTTCGAAACCATGCAGATTGGTATCGACCAGGGGCCGATCGTGCTGATGATCGAGAACTGGCGCAGCGGACTGGTGTGGCGCGTGATGCGCAAGAATCCCTATATCCGTAAGGGTCTTGAGCGCGCCGGTTTCACGGGTGGATGGTTGAGCCAGGCGACGAACTAGCCATGCGCCAACGCCGCCTGCGAGATGGCCTCATCATGATGTCGCTCTGGGCGTTGGCTATGGCGTGTGTGATGGCGTCGTTGCTGATGGGCTGTACGCATCGCGTTGATCCCAACACGTTGACGTTCTGGACGTTCGGGCGCGAAGGCGAAGCGATCACGCAATTGCTGCCGCAATTCGAACGCGAGAACCCGAACATCCACGTCGTACTGCAGCAGCTGCCATTATCTGCAGCGCATCAGAAGCTGCTCACGGCATTCGCCGGCGATTCCATTCCGGATATGACGCAACTCGGCAACACATGGATGCCCGAGTTCGTCACGTTGAATGCCTTGGAACCGTTGCAAACGCGTGTCGCTCAGTCGGCGGTTGTGAAACCGAGCGACTACTTCACCAGCATCTGGAATACGAATGTTTACGATGGCCGTCTGTACGGCGTGCCGTGGTACGTCGATACGCGTCTGCTCTTCTATCGCAACGACCTTCTGAAACAAGCCGGTTTCGATACGCCGCCTCATGACTGGGCGCAGTGGCGCCGCATGCTTGCCGCGACGAGTCATCCGGATCGTGGCGTCTACGGCATTCTTCTGCCGACCAACGAATACGAGCAACTCATGTCGCTGGCGTTGCAGCAGCCCGATCCGTTGTTGCGCGATGGCGGTCGCTACGGCAACTTCGAAAGTCAGGGCTTCAAGCGCGCATTGGCGTTTTACGTGGATACCTTCCGATTGCACGAAGCACCCGACATTACAAACGTCGAAGCCGGCAATCCGTGGTCGGAATTCGGGAGCGGTGTGTACGACTTTTACTTCTCCGGCCCCTGGAACATCGGTGAATTTCGCAAACGTCTTCCTGCGTCGGAACAGGACGACTGGAACACTGCGCCATTGCCCGGACCCGATGGTCCCGGTGCATCGGTGGCAGGTGGCTCCAGTCTTGTCGTTTTCCGCAACTCCACGCACAAGGACGCGGCGTGGAAATTGATCGAATACCTCTCGCGTCCTGCGGTGCAGGAGCAACTCTACGCACTGCTAGGCGATATGCCGCCGCGCCGCAGCTCCTGGGAAGGCGGCAATCTGCACGACGATCCCAAGGCGTCCGCTTTTCGCGAACAACTCGAAGACGTCAAACCGACGCCGCCCGTTCCCGAGTGGGAGCGCATTGCCAACGAGATGCAACTGGTGGCGGCCGAGGCTGCTGCAGGTGAGTTGACGGTCGATCAGGCGGCTGTAGAGATGGATCGGCGCACCGATCGCATTCTCGAAAAGCGCCGCTGGATTCTCGATCACAATCAGGTTGCGATAGGAGGGCGCCGGTGATTCGTCATGGCGCTGCATGGCTGTTTCTTGCGCCGGCGATGGTGATCCTTGGCGTGTTCTTTCTACTTCCCGTTATTGCCGCGTTGTTTCTCAGCCTCACCGACTACGATCTGTATGCGCTGGCCGATATCCACAACTTGCGATTCATCGCGTTGAATAACTACATCGAGTTGCTGCACAGACCACTTTTCTGGTCCGCACTCGGGCACACGCTTTACTTCGTGGCGGTAGGTGTGCCTTTGTCCATGCTCGTCTCGCTGGGCGCCGCGTTGCTGCTCAATTCGCCGCTCGCACGCTGCAAACCTTTTTTTCGCACGGCATTGTTTGCCCCTGTGGTCACTACCGTGGTCGCGGTCGCCGTGGTCTGGCGTTACCTCTTTAACACCAAGTACGGATTGATCAACGTCGCGCTCAGTTGGGTCGGTATCCATCCGGTCGATTGGCTAGGCGATCCGCATTGGGCGATGCCAGCGATCATTCTTTTCGCGGTGTGGAAGAACTTCGGTTACAACATGATCATCTTTCTCGCGGGTTTGCAGGCGATCCCCGTCGAACTGTATGAGGCGGCGCGCATCGACGGCGCATCGTTCTGGCAGCAGTTCCGTCACATCACGCTGCCCATGCTGGGACCGACCTTGCTGATGGTTGGCATCCTCACTGTATCGGGTTATTTCCAGTTGTTTGCAGAACCGTACGTGATGACGGAAGGCGGCCCGCTGGAAAGTACGACGAGCGTGCTCTACATGATGTACGACGAAGGTTTCAAATGGTGGAACATGGGTTCCGCCTCGGCGATTGCGTTTCTGCTGTTCATCATCATGTTCGTCGTGACGGTTCTTATGCTGCGCCTTGGCCGCCGTGGAGAGGAGGCGTGATGCCGCGCATGGCCAAGGTCATCATTAACGGACTGCTGATCGGCGGCACGATCGTTGCGTTGTTTCCGTTGCTATGGATGCTCTCGGTGTCCTTCATGCAGCCCAGCGCGGCCAGTGCACTGCCGCCGCCGTTACTGCCTGCGCACGCTACTTTCTACAACTACGAGCTGCTCTTCCTGCGTGCGGGTGTAGGCAGTTACTTGCTCAACAGCTTGTTTGTATCAACGGCGATTACCGTGCTGTCGCTGGCCATCAATCTGATGGCCGGTTACGCGTTCGCCAAACTGCGCTTTGCCGGTCGACAACAGTTGTTCAAGACAGTCATCGGGATGCTTGTCATTCCAGCACAGGTCGCCATGTTGCCGTTGTTCCTGATGCTGAAGTACATCGGACTGGTGAACAATTATGGTGGTGTGATCGTGCCCGCCATGTCCACGGCGTTTGGCATTTTCCTGGTTCGCCAGTACGCGCGCGGTATACCCGATGAATTGATGGAGGCCGCGCGCATCGATGGCGCAGGGGAATTCCGCATCTTCGTGCAGATCGTGCTGCCGTTACTTAAGCCGATCATGGTGACCCTGGCGATCTTCACCTTTCTCACCGCGTGGAACGATTTCATGTGGCCGCTAATTGTGCTGACAGGGCAGGGGCATTACACCTTGCCGCTGGGCCTCGCATCGCTGGCGCGCGAACATGCAACCGATACCGAGTTGATGATGGCCGGCTCCGTCGTCACGGTGCTGCCTGTGCTCGTGCTTTTCCTGGCGTTGCAGCGCTATTACCTGGAAGGGCTGCTTATCGGCAGTGTGAAGGGATAGGTACAGATCATGACGATTCGCGCTCTTCGCACGACACCCAGAACGCAACCGTTATCAGATGATGCGTGCGCCGCCTTCAGGATCGAAGAAGTGAATGCGGTCGGAGTCAATGTGAAAAGACAGCTGGCTGCCGGGCGTGACATGTTGCGACGGTGCAACGCGCGAAACGAGTGCCTGATCGCCGAAACGCAGATTGAGAAATACCTCATTGCCAATCGGCTCCACCACTTCGACATCGGCACTCAAGGCCGTCGCATGCGATGTGGGTTGGAGGTCTTCGGGGCGGACACCCACGACGATCTGCCGGCCAAGCCACTGCGCCAGCGTCGTCGGGTTCGTATCCAGGGTGCCAAGCGGCACGGTGCCGTTCGGCATCACCAAGTGCCAGCCATCTTGCTGTTGCAGCGTACCGCGCAACAGGTTCATCGCTGGCGATCCAAGAAATCCCGCCACAAAGAGATTGGCCGGTTTATCGTAAAGATTCATCGGGGTGTCGATCTGCTGAATCTTGCCGCCATCCAGCACCACGATGCGCTGCCCCAGTGTCATGGCCTCGACCTGATCGTGCGTCACATAAATCGTCGTGGTGCCGAGTTGCCGGTGCAGCCGGGCAATCTCCACGCGCATAGACAAGCGCAGCTTCGCATCGAGATTGGACAGCGGCTCGTCGAGCAGAAACACCTTCGGTTCGCGCACCAGCGCACGTCCCAACGCGACGCGCTGACGTTGTCCGCCGGAAAGTGCGGCCGGTACGGCATCGAGCCGATTCTCCAGCTCCAGCAGACGCGCGGCATCGCGCACGCGTCGCTCAATGTCATCCGGCTTCTTGCCGCGCAAGCGCAAACCGAAGCCGAGATTCTCGGCAACAGTCATGTGCGGATACAGCGCGTAATTCTGAAACACCATCGCGATGTCGCGATCTTTCGGCGCAACATCGTTCACCACCTGGCCGCCGATGCTCAGCGTGCCGGACGAAATCGTTTCGAGCCCGGCGATCATACGCAACAACGTCGTCTTGCCGCAGCCGGAAGGCCCCACCAATACCAGCAGCTCACCTTCGGCAATATCGAAGCTGGCATCGTCCACTGCCACATGACCGTTAGGGTAGATCTTGCGCACTCGGTTAAGGCGGACGGTGGCCATCGAAATGCATCGCTCCATGGAATTAATCGCGTCGTGCAACATGCAAAGCATGCTGAAGTACTGCGTTGGGCAACAGTATCAGGTTATTCTCGTTACACACTGTGTTACATCAAGCCGCACTGCGGCATCGAGAGTTTCGCATCATGAGCCGCAGCTATCGTTTCCCCGCGGATTTCGTCTGGGGTGCCGCCACCTCCGCGTACCAGATCGAAGGTTCGCCGCTGGCCGATGGCGCGGGGCCAAGTATCTGGCAGCGTTTCGCACACACGCCCGGCATGATGGCTAATGGCGACACGGGTGACGTCGCCTGCGATCACTACCACCGTTACAAAGACGATGTGCAGCTGATGCGCGCGCTCGGGTTGAAGAGCTATCGCTTCAGTCTCGCCTGGGGGCGTGTATTGCCTGAAGGCACAGGGCGCATCAATCAAAAGGGCTTGGATTTCTATTCGCGTCTGGTCGATGAGTTGCTGGAAAACGGCATTGAGCCGAATGCCACGCTGTTCCATTGGGATTTGCCGGCGGCACTCGACGATCGCGGTGGCTGGTTGAATCGCGATAGCGCCGATTGGTTTGCCGAATACGCCAGCGTTGTCTTCAAGGCACTCGATGGCCGGGTAAAGCTGTGGTCGACGATCAACGAGCCGTGGGTGGTGACCGATGGCGGTTACCTGCACGGTGTGCTGGCCCCGGGGCATCGCAACAAATACGAAGCACCGATTGCCGCGCACAACATCATGCGTGCCAGCGGCGCGGGTATTCAGGCTTATCGCGCGGTCGGAAAACATCAGATCGGTGTCGTCTTCAATATCGAGCCGAAATATCCCGCATCCGATAATCCGAAGGATCTTGCCGCTACGCGGCGCGCGCAGGCATACATGAACGAACAGTTCGCCGACCCTGCGCTGCTTGGGTCTTATCCGCCGGAGCTGAAGGACATTTTCGAGGATGCGTGGCCCGACTTTCCGTCGGACGATTTCTCGCTCACGAAACAGCCGGTCGACTTCGTCGGCATCAACTACTACACGCGCTCGGTTGTGCGGCATGACAGGCGCGCGTACCCGCAGATCGGCAAGCGGGTGTATCAGCGCAACACCACGCATACCGAAACCAGCTGGGAAGTCTACGAAAAGGGCCTGAAAGACACGCTCGTGTGGTTCAAGGATCGCTATGGCGACGTACCGATCTACGTGACCGAAAACGGCGCAGCGTTTTACGATCCGCCTGTGGCCGAAAGCGACATAGTGCAGGATCCTTTACGCATCGATTACCTGCGCAAGCACTTGCGTGCTTTGCATGAGAGCATCGAGGCGGGCGTGAACGTAAAGGGCTATTACGCGTGGTCGCTGCTGGACAACCTGGAGTGGTCGCTAGGCTTTTCCAAACGATTCGGTTTGTACCACGTCGATTTTGCCACGCAGAAACGCACGCCAAAGGCCTCGGCAAAGTTCTACGCAAACGTCATCCAGACGCATGGTGCGTCGCTGGGTGACTGATCAGGTTACGGTAGCGCTCTGCGCCGTACGTTCGAGCAACCACTGACGCAGCGCATGGTCCTCGGCAGATAGCGTTTCTGCACTGGCTGGGCGTTGCAACATCGCTGCGAGTGACGACGGTACGTCGACTGAGTGACCTACCAGCGGCTCGACCACGTTTTCGAATTTGGCGGGATGCGCGGTCGCAACGACGGCCCAGGTTTGTTCGTCACCCGCTGCACGCAACTCATCCACCACATGCATGGCCGTTGCCGTGTGCGGGCAGAACACCTCGTCATGCTCATGCGCATGCATCGCAATGGTGGTGCAGATAGTGCGATCGTCCACGCTTTGTGCAATGAGTTGCGCGCGCAGCGTATCGGGTTGCGGGAATGTCCATTGCAGCCGTTCGAAGTTGCTTGGTGCGCCCACGTCCATGGCGTTGGCAAGCGTTGCGACGGCATGCCGGGGTGAATAGTTCGCACCCGCAAAGAAATCGGGCAGCGTCGCGTTGGCATTGCACGCCAAGCGTATGTGGCCAATCGGCAGGCCCATCTGCCGCGTCCAAACAGCCGCGAGCGCGTTGCCCAGATTGCCCGTCGGCACGACAAAATTCAGCGGTTCACGATGCTCTCTCCACCAGGCCAGCGACGCATGGGCGTAGTAACTCATCTGCGGCAACAGGCGTCCGAGACTGATGCTGTTGGCTGAAGACAATGCCGTTTGGGATTGCAGGCCCGTATCGTTCAAGGCGGCCTTCACCATGCGCTGGCAGTCGTCGAAACGTCCCTGCACACGTAACGCGCGCACGTTGTCGCCGAAGCATTCGAGTTGATGCGCCTGCCGTGGCGAAACGCGGCCATCGGGATAAAGGATCGCCACTTCCACGCCGGGCTGCTGGTGAAATGCGGCGCCAACGGCTGCGCCGGTATCGCCGGAGGTGGCTACCAGGATCGTCAATGGTTGGTCGTTGCCATCACGCAAGCGTCGCAGGCACGCGGCAAGAAAACGTGCGCCAACGTCCTTGAATGCGGCGGTCGGTCCGTGGAAAAGTTCGAGCACGGATGTCTTGGGATGGCGTTGCAAAGGGCGCAACGGAGTGACGAATGTCAGTGCCTCAGCACAGATCGCGGGTAGTTCGCGGGCGAGTTTGTCGCCGGCAAAAAACGGTGCGAGCAACGTCGCTGCGGTATTGGCCAGCGTTCCTTCTGGATCGAAACTGTCCGGATGCAGCGTCGGCAAATGATCGGGCACGTAAAGACCGCCGTCCGGTGCAAGGCCTGCTGCAATCGCTTCGCTTAGCGTCGCGGCGGGGCTTGCGCCACGCGTGCTCGGATACCGTAACGGCACACTCATGCCTGTCGCTCTCCCTCGATGCATGGAATCAACTGTGCGGCCGGCCCTTCGACAGGCGCGACGAGCGTATCGCTATCCAGTCCCACTTCGTTGAACGCGCTGCGCATCGCGTGCGCTGCGGCTTCGGCATCGGCGTGATGTTCGAACCAGCCGAAGACGCTGGGACCGCCGCCGGAAATGCTGGCACCCAATGCGTTGTGGTCCATCGCGGCTTGTTTCACGCGCGCAAAGTTCGGTACGAGCGGTGCGCGGCGCGGTTCCACCAGCACGTCTTTCAAACCTTCGCGTACCAGCTCCGCATCGTTTTGCCAGCAACCGGCGAGCACCAGTGCGAGATTGGCCGATTGCGCGACGAACTCGCTCAACGCGTAATCGCCGGCCAGCGCAGCGCGTGCCTTGCGTGTTTCGAGCACGACATGTGGATGCACCAGTGCGCAATGCCACGTCGGAGGAACGGGGATACGCAACAGCCGGTCGCGCGTCGCAAGCACCAAGCCGCCGAGCAGCATCGGGCCGACGTTATCGCCGTGACGTCCGCCGCTTGCCACGGCTTCGCCTTCCAGCGCGAAGCCATACAGCGATTCGCGCGACAACGGGCGTTCCAGCAAGGCATTCGCTGCCACCAAGGCAGCAACGCAGGAGGCCGCCGAACCACCCATGCCCGAACCGAGCGCAATGCCTTTGTGCAACGTAAGTTCGAAGCCGTGTTGCAAACCGAGCGCCTTGCGCAGTGCCATCAACGCAGCGCCGGCCGTGTTCTGGGCGGCATCCATCGGCAGCACTTCGACGCAACCCTTGATGGCGGCGATGCGCACGGTGGGAGTATCGATGCGATGCACTTCCACCTGATCCGATGCGCCCGCGACGCAGTGCCCGAGAATGTCGAAGCCCACACCGACGTTACCCACGCTGGCATAGGCGACGGCACAAGCAGATAGAAGGCGTTGCGGGGGCATCGTGACCTTTACAGCGAGCGGAGCATTCATGCGCGTACCTCCAGCGATTCGGCAATGCGCAGCAGATCGGCGAAAGCCCCAGCCGCCGTCACTTCCGGGCCGGCGCCGGGGCCTTGCACAAGCAGCGGATTATCGCGGTAACGCTGTGTACGGAATTGCACGATGTTATCCGTAAGGCGCGTGTGCGCGAACGGGTGAGCGGCGGGCAGCACATGCAACTGGACCTTGGCGTGGCCTTCACGGTCCAGGCTGGCGACGTGCCGCAGCACGCCCTGTTCGGTTTGCGCCTTGGCCAGCCAGCCGGCCATGGGGACGTCCATATCTTCCAATCGTTCCATGAATGCCTCCCGCGAGAGGCTCGCCAGCTCCGCCGGCACGAGGCTTTTCACGGCGACGTCCTGCAGGGAAAGAGGCCATCCGGCTTCGCGCGCAAGAATCACCAGCTTGCGCGCGACGTCGATGCCGGAGAGATCATCGCGTGGATCAGGCTCGGTGTAGCCCAGTGCATGTGCTTCACGCACGAGCGAGGAGAACGAACGTTTCCCGTCGTACTGGCAACACAGCCACGCCAGCGTGCCGGAGAACATGCCTTCCACCGACAGCAGCTGATCGCCGGTATCGAGCAGGTCGCGCAGGGTTTGCACCACCGGCAATCCTGCGCACACCGTCGCTTCATAACGAAAACGCCCACCGTGATTGCTGGCTGCGCGAATGGCCTGCCAGCGCGACAGCGGGCCGCTGCTCGCCAGCTTGTTTGGCGTCACGACGTGAAGTCCCGACGCGAGCCATTCGGCGTAGTGCGACGCCACCGCATCGTTCGCGCTGCAATCGATCAGCATCGCGTGATGGCGGTCTTCGCCGCGAATGTAAGCGGCAAATTCATCCAGGTCGGTTGGGCGCCATGTTTGGGCACCATCGTGGCGCGCGTTGAGATCCGGATCATCGCAATCGAGCCACATGCGCCGGCTCGCGGCCACGCCGCGGAGTTTGAGCTCCAGGCCGGTTTCGCGCGCAAGGCGTTCCTGCGCATGACGCAACTGGTTCAGCAGCACGCTGCCGACTCGTCCCGGGCCGATCAACCCCACCGCCAACGTTCGGCGACGCGAACTGGCAGCCTGCAGCGGTGGCAGTCGGTGAGGGTGTTCGGCGATGAGTGATGCACAGCTGTCCATGGTGGCCTCCGTGTGAGGCCCCGTTCTCGCTGGCGGTTCGGGGATATGCCGGCCCGCCTCATCTGAGGGCGGGGCCGTTGCGTATAAAACCTTAGTCGCGCACGTTTACCCACCCAGAGCCGATAGTTCCGGTTCCGGTGGTGGTGGTAATCGTGGTGGTCGTTGTCGTCAAAACGGCAGCGCGCCCGGTGTTGACCGGGGCAAAAAACATGCGTGCTGGCGCGTTACGTGGCGACATGGCTCCGAAGATAGTTGCGATTCCGAGCCAGCGTCAACTGTTCGCTAATGAAACATTGGCATGTCGCTGTTACATCCACCGTCGGTATCTGAACCGGCGGCAGGGGTGCCCCCGCGGCGCTTTATTCGGTCGTCTTGGTGCCGATATCGGGGGATGGCGTGCCGTTTCGGACATGCGGCCATGCTCCGAGGGAGGGCGCGCGGGATGGTATCAGTGCGTCGCTTCCCTCGGAACGGCGTTGCATTACTGCGTCATTGCGAAAGATCGATCGAATAAACCGCGGTGCCATCACCGTTGTCGCGCAGTTGATGGATGTCGTGCAGACCATCGTCTTCGGCGATGGATTGTTTGCCGCTGGCGGATGTGAACACCACCGCGCCATGTGTCTTCAGTCGCGCGAAATGCCACGACGCGTGCGGCAGGTCTTTGGCGTCGAGTGTTGGATGCGCCTTCAACCAATCGGCAAGAATTTCACGCGTGCCATCCGGCGCGGCAAGCACAACGTTGCTGCCATCCAGACCCGGGAAGTGACCACCGCCATTGGCGCGGTAATTGTTCGTCACCACGATGAATGTCTGCGTGGGCGATAGTGGCTTGCCTTGATACGTCAGTTTCACGATGCGCTGACCGACCGGCTTGGACACATCGATGACGTAGGCAATGCCGCCCTGAATCTGATCGAAGTTGTAGCCGACGTATTTGACGTTGATGAGCTGCTGTTCCCCGCTCGCATGCGGATCGATCTGGTTGAAGCGTTCGGCGGATTGTTCCAGCCACGCTTTCACGCCCTGGCCGTCCAGTTTCACCGCGCTAAGCGTGTTCGGATAGAAGTACAAATCGGCTGCGCTGCGTAGCGTAAGCGCGCCGGGCATCACATCGGTGTAATCATCCGGGCCGCCGAATCCGGTGCGGAACGCTGCGGCGGAGGCCAACACCGGTGTGTTGGCGAGTTCGGGATGTGTCGCGGGAAGTTCTTTCCTGGTGTAGTCGATTTGCGCCGCGTTGATGGGTGCCAGCGCGCTCATGTCGCCTTCGTCGGCAAAGTAACTGCTCATGCGCAGCTTGCTCTGACCGATCGGCGTGTTTACATAGTTGATCGCCTGCTGCTGCACGTTGCCGACAACCTGCCCGATCTGCGGATCAGCCGGCGCGCAATTCGATGCAGAAATCGTCGGCTTGCCACCCACCATCATCGGCGGACAGATCGGCCACACCTGGCTGAAGGTTTTCGTCTTGTCGATCACCCAATGATCCTGCTGGCGCACCAGCGCAAGACGAATGACACCGAGGTCCTTGCCGAAGAAGCCACCCATCACGGCGGGAACGCCACGCACGTAGCCGCGCTGATCGTCCACGTCCTGCATGTGCGCAAAGCGCGGCCCGGGGAAGTCGACGTGTTCGTGACCCATCAGCAATACATCGATGCCTGGCACGCCTGCGAGATACCAGCCGCCGTTTTCCATATCGGGCGTGTATGGCGAATTGTTCATGCCGCCATGCAGAATCGCGATAACCAGATCCGGATGCTGCGCCTGAATCTCCGGCATGTATTTCTGTGCGGCTTCCACGACACCGGTGACGGTGACTTTGCCCTGCAGATTCTGCTTGTCCCACTGCATGATCGGCGGCGGCGTGAAACCGATGATGGCGATACGCAGCGGCACGCTCAGCTGACTTCCATCCGGCGTGAATGCCGCGATCTTGCGTTCGATGATCGTCCACGGTTTGAAGATCGGTTTGCCGTCGCGCATGCTGTCGACGTTCGCCAATACCAGCGGGTAACGCGGGCCGGCGCACGGTTGCGTGGTGCCGCCATCGACGTTCATCGGCGTACCCGTCACCTGCGACAGGAACGGCAAGCCGTAATTGAATTCGTGGTTGCCGATGGTGCCGCCATCGTAGCCAATGGCGTCCATCGACTGATAGACCGCAAGTTCTTGCCCGCAACCGATCTTCTGTACTTGCGCCTGGTAATCGGCCAGCACGCTGCCCTGAATGGTGTCGCCCGCGTCGAACAGCAGGCTATTGGTGAACTGGGTACGCGCCTTGCGTATCAGGGTGACCGTGCGTTCGAAGCCCAGCGTCGGATCGGCTTTCTGCTTGTAGTAGTCGTAGCTCAGCAGATTCGAATGGATATCCGTCGTCTCCAGCACCGCCACGTCCGCCCGCAAACCTTCCGGCAGTTTCGGCGCTTGGGCGGTTGCATGCGGCTGTGGCTGGCTGGCGCAACCGGCAAGCAGGACGGCGGAAAGCAGGGCAGTCAGGCGGCGGGAACGTTGGTGCATAGGGCTTCCGTGGCGGGGCGTTAAGAGCATGAACCTAGCAGATATAGGTGACTGTTCGAAGGTTGAGGACCCCTTTTTGACGATAAAAAGGCTCTAAAATGACGCGTCCTTGACACTCACAAGAACGGTGCGCCGCCCCTCGACACGGTGGACGCATCAGAGGAATCCCTCAATGCCGTTGAATCCGTTTCGCATCTCGCGAGACCGCACAACTATGCTTTGCGCGTGGGCATTCTTTGCCATCTGCGCATGGTTTACCGCGTGGCAGGAACCGCAACTGGAGCAGCGCCTGTTTGTGCTCGCGCTGATGTTCTGCGTGCTGGGCGCAGCGCTCTTTGTCTTCGCGCGCCTCGCGTTCGCGCTGGTGTTCAGTAGTGGATTGTTTTTGCTGTTGCGCGCGATCACCGTGCTCAAGCAGGAATACCTCGAATCGCCGCTGATGCCGGCCGACTTTGTGTACTACATACACTCCAGTTTGTTCGAGACCTTGCGGCGTTATCCCAATATTTACAGCGTCGGCATCTGCGTCGGCATCGCCGTGCCGATCGTGCTGTGGCTTGCATGGCACTACGATCGCCGTCTGTTTGCGAAACTGCGTCTGCTGCCGCAAGCAGCGCTGCGTGTGAGTGGCATCGCGATTTGCGTGTTGGCATTCTGGGCGTGCCTGCTTCCCGCCGGCCCGTTTGCGCAAGTGCATGCGCGCGGTGCTTGGGAAAAGATGTCCGACGATGCGGCGTTGACCAATTTCTTCGTCAACCTGCGCGACTCCAGCGTGCATCTGCCCGCCATGGCTTCCGACGCCGACGCCGCACGCGACTGGCAGTCGACGAATACGACCACGCCGGGCACGACCGACGCCAGCCAATACCCGGACATTGTGCAGGTACTGGAAGAAAGTACCTTCGACCCGGCGCCATACATGCATTGCACCGTGCCGGAATGTCACCTGGACATGTTCAAGCCCGATGCAATGACACGCGGAACTGGCGTGATGCGCGTGCATACCTTTGGCGGTGGCACCTGGGTCAGCGAATTTGCCGCGTTGACTGGCATGCCGCAGGACATCTTCGGACCCGGCGGCATGTATGCGCCATACGTGCTCGCGCCGCGTGTGCGCGACTCGCTGCCGCTGCAGTTGAAACGACTGGGTTACACCACGGTTGCGATCTATCCGACCAACGGTGTTTTCCTCAACGGTCACGATGCCTACAAGGCTTATGGCGTCGATCACTTTTACGGTGCGCACGAACTGGGGCTGGACGACTGGGACGAAACCGACGCACAGATGTTCACGGCGGCCAAGCGTGTCTACGATCAGTTGAAGAAGCCGGGGCAACCGATCTTCATCATGGTCCTGACGATCAATCAGCACGGGCCGCACGACGATCCAATGTCGACGCTGCCCAAACAGTTCCAGAATCTGTTGCAGGGTTTGCCCGATGCAACCGCGTTGAACTTCGATACCTATCTGCAACGCCTGCATGATTCAGACGTGGCGATGAAGGGCCTCGAGCACGATTTCCTCGATCGCGCGCAACCGACGGTGCTGGTGCATTTCGGCGATCACCAACCTTCGTTCGATGACCTGATGCGCACGTTGCCGCGTACGTTGCCATCCGAGCTGGTGCCATATCAGGACTATCTGACGTATTACATGATCAAGAGCAATGTGCCGGGTGCGGCGTTGCCGAAGTATCCGATGCTCGATATTGCGCACCTGCCGGGGATGGTTCTGAAAGCGTCAGGCTTGCCGATGGATCCTTATTTCACCGCGCTGACGTCGTTGCGCGAGCGCTGCAATGGGCTGTATGCCGATTGTGCGAACAAGGATCTGGTGAAGTCGTATTACGCGTGGATCTTCAATCGGCTGCGCGTCTATCAGTAACGATGCGTAGGTTGGGTTAGCGCAACGCAACCCAACCTACGAACGCGGCATTCGAACGATCAAACGACGGGATAGGCGACGCCGTCGACCCAGGTTTCGCGCACGGTGAACGAATCGTCCATCACCGCAAAGTCGGCGTGATAACCGGCGGCGATGCGTCCATGCGTGCGGTCGAGGCCGATCCACGCGGCCGGATAACTGCTGGCCATGCGCGACGCTTCGGCCAGCGGCAGGCCAAGCATCTCCACCGCGTTGCGCACGGCGCCTGCCATATCGAGGCCGGAGCCAGCCAGTACGCCCGCTTCGCTTTGGCAAATGCCATCGCGCATGACGATGGTTTGTCCGTTGAGTACATAGATGGGATTGTCGCTGCCGACGGGCGGCATCGCATCCGTCACGAGTACGCATTTGCCCTGCGCCTTCGCCGCGATGGCGACACGCAGCGTGGCAGGGTGGACGTGATGACCGTCGACAATCAGTCCGCACCAGCTGTACGGATCATCCAGGGCAGCACCCACGACGCCAGGATCGCGGCTGGCTAGCGGCGTCATCGCGTTGTAGAGATGCGTAAAGCCACAAACACCGGCATCGAGAGCGGCGCGCGTGGTCGCGTAGTCAGCGCCCGTATGTCCGGCGACAACCACGACGCCCGCTTCGCTCAATCGCGCGATGATGGCTGGCGATACCTGATCGGGTGCAAGCGTCAGCATCACCACGCCCTTATGCGGCGCGGTGAGCACTTCGACGTCGCTCGCGTCCGGCAAGCGGAAAAGATCGGCGTTATGAATACCCTTGCGCGCAGTCGCCAGGAACGGCCCTTCGACATGAATGCCCAGAATGCCGGGGACGCGTTGTTCGATCGCTTCATCCACGGCGGTAAGCGCGGCGTGCATCTGCTCGGCCGTGTCGGTGATCAATGTCGGCAACATGCCGGTCGTGCCGTACTTGCGGTGCGCCTGGGCGATGCCACGTAGCGTGTCGACTGTCGGGGCGTCGTTGAACAGCAGGCCGCCGCCGCCGTTGACCTGCACGTCGATGAAGCCCGGCAGCAGCAAATGACCTTGCAGATCGTGCTTCTGCGCATCGCCAATACGCGCATCGTCATGGGCCACGATGGCCACGATGCGCTTGCCGCGCACCAACACCACCTGGCCTTCGCGCGGACCGTGATCGCCTACGAGGCGGCCATTGACCAAAGCAATCAGCGGATTCGGCGGCATTACACAGTCTCCGTAACCTTGCGCAGATGTGGCGGCACATCCGGATCGTAACCCCGCGCGAGTGACACTGCGCTGGCGGCGCGGTAAAAGCTCTGCACGGCGAGCAAGGGTGTGACGATGGCCTCGACGCCGCTGGGAAGCGGCAGCGCATCAGGACCTTCCGCACCGGGCGCGGCTACCCATACGCGCACGCCGCGCGCGCGGAATTCGGCAGCGACGGCCAAGGTGTTTTCCAGCGTGCCATCGTCCTGTGCGAGGAACAGCACGGGGAAATTCGCGCCGACCAAGGCCATCGGGCCATGCTTCACTTCGGCCGCGCTGAATGCTTCGGCATGCAGGCCGCAGGTTTCTTTCAACTTGAGCGCCGCTTCGAGTGCTGCGCCAAAACCGTAGCCGCGACCGACGACATAAAGATTCTGCACATCGACTAATCCGCGCTCGAGTGCACCCCAGTCGCTATTCCATCCGCGACGAAGATCATCAGGCAGCCGCGCAACGGCGGCATGCAGTTTGTCGTCGTTCGTCCAGTACGCGGTCAATTGAAGAACGGCCGCGAGCGTGGCGAGATAGCTCTTCGTCGCAGCAACGCTTTGCTCGGGACCGGCGCGGAGCGGAATAACCGTATCGGCCAGTCCGGCGAGTGGCGAATCTTCGACGTTGACCATCGCCACCACATAAGCGCCCGCATCTTTCGCCGCTTGCGCGCTGCGCAGCAGGTCGGGGCTTTTGCCCGATTGCGAGATCGCGATGAACAGTGCGCCGTCCACTTTCAGATCGGTGTTGTAGATCGACGAAATGGATGGCGACGCCGATGCGGTGACCAAACCAAGACGCGTTTCGAACACGTATTTCGCATACACCGCAGCGTGATCGGAACTGCCGCGCGCGCAGGTCACGATGAAGCTGGGCGGTTGGGTGCGCAAACGTTCGCCGAGGGATTTGAGTATCGACGCGTTTTGCGCCAGCTGGCGTTCAACCGCTTCGGCGCTTTCCTGCGCCTCGTTGTACATCAGGGTGTCGCGAGCGGATTTCATGGGGACTCCGGAAAAGAAATGAAACGCAGCATGTCGCGCTGCGCATCGGAAGCCGACGCACAACGCCATACGCTGCGTGAAATGACGAATAGGGAATGCATGCGGCGGCGCATCGCGCGCGTCGCATGCAACATCAGGTTTGACGTGGTGGCGCGGTCGAGCCGCGTACGACCAGCTCGGGCATGAAGCCTTCGTTGGTCGGCTCCGCGTTCTGGTTTTGCAAGCCGCTCATCAAGCGCAATGCGGCGTGACGACCGATCTCGCTGGTCGACTGCCGCGCGGTGGTGAGCGCAGGCCACGCTTGTTTGGAAAACGGACTGTCCTCGAAACCGGCGATGGACAGGTCCCACGGTACGTCCAGTCCCGCCGAGCGCGCCGCCGCCAATACGCCCGCGGCAATTTCGTCGTTGCAACCGAAGATCGCGGTGGGCGGTTCCTTCAAGGCGAGCAATTTGCGTGCACCGCGAAAGCCGTCGTCGAAGGCGTACCGTCCGGGCAGGATCAGTTTGCGATTGATCGCGATGCCGTAGTCCTTCAACGCATCCGCGTAGCCCTGATAACGCTCCGGGCTCGAACGGTGATGCGGTTCGCCCCACAAAAAGCCGATGCGCGTGTGACCGAGTTGAATCAGATGCTCGGTAATCGCGTAGGCCGCATCGTGGTCGTCCACATAGACGCACGGCATGCCGTCTTTCGGATCTTCGCGCGAGGCGATGATGCGAACGAACGCCACATCGTGTGCTTTCAGCGTTGCCAGCAGCGCCGATTGCTCCGACATCGGCGGCGCTAGAATCAAGCCGGCCAGACGTGCGCGCTGTACCAGCGAGACCAGTTCCTCCGCCAGTTTCGGTGCCGTCGAGTCGCACGGGTAAATCTGCAGACCGAAGCCACGCTCGCGGCATGCGGACAGCACGCCGTTCTGCATATCGATCACGTAGTGCGCGTTCGGGTTGTCGTACACCAGCCCGATCGCATACGAGTGCGTGCTGCTGCGCAGGCTGCGGGCCGACGGGTCCGGCCGATAGCCGAGCTGCTCGATCGCCCGCTCCACTTTCTCGCGGGTTTCCGTACGTACCGCCGCTTCGTGGTTGATAACGCGAGAGACCGTCTTGAGCGAGACGCCGGCGTGCTTGGCGACATCCTTGATGGTTGGACTGTGCAAACAGGAATCCTCCCGGGTGTCGGGTGGGCATCGTAGCCCAGTCGCCGGGTCGAGTGGTGGTCAACAGGTAAGAGTCACCGGCGCCTGACATCGCAATTATGCCTTCAGACCGCGTGGTTGCCCACGCTATGCCCACGTACGCCGTAGTAAAGGATGTAGAGATAGCACGGGACTATGACAACCAGGAATGCTAGCTGGAAGTCGATGTGCTCCTTCAGATGCACGAACACCTGGGGAAGCAGCGCACCACCGACGATGCCCATGATCAGCAGCGCCGAGCCCAGCTCGGTATGGCTACCCAGGCCCTTGATCGCCAGCGGGAAGATCGCCGGCCACATCATGGCGTTAGCGAAGCCCAGCGCAGCGACGAACGCTACCGACGTATAGCCGTGCGTGACATAGGCGCCGAAAGCGAAGATCACGCCCATGACGGCCGATACCGCCAGATAACGCTGCTGCGAAATGAAGCGCGGAATAATCAACAAGCCAACCACGTACCCGGTCAGCATCGCGAGCATGGTGTACGTCGTGAAGTGCGAGGTCACCTTCAACGGCAAGCCAAAACCCTGGCCGTAGGTGTTGATCGCATCGCCCGCCATCACCTCGACGCCGACATACAGGAACAGGCAAAGCACACCGAGCCACAGATGCGGGAAGCTGAAAATGCCGCCCGATGTATGGCCAATCGCGCGTTCGCTGTTGGCGCCGGAGGGTTTGATCTCCGGCAGCGACGACCACACGATCCAGATTGCCAGCACCACGAGAATGGCCGCCATCGCCATATAAGGAACGAAAACGCGCGCGGCGAAATCGTTCAGAAGTGCGTCACGTGCAGGACCTATAGCGGTTTTTGCGACTTGATCCTGAAACGAATCGATGCCCGTCATGATCAATATGCCGAAGGCGATCGGTGCCAGCGCACCAGCCACCTTGTTGCATATGCCCATGAAGGCAATGCGCTGCGCGGCGCTATCGATGGGGCCCAGAATGCTGATGTACGGATTGGATGCGGTTTGCAGCAGCGACAAGCCCGCACCGATCGTAAACAGACCCGTGAGTGCACCGTAGTAAACGCGCATGCGCACGAACTCGCCGAACACTGCGGCGCCAATGGCCATGATGAAAAGGCCTAGCGCCATGCCTTTTTTCATGCCCGTGCGTTTCAACACGACACCTGCGGGCAGCGCGAGAACAAAGTAGGAAACGTAGAACGCGAACGGAACGAGGAATGCATTGATGTCGTCAAGCGTAAATGCCACTTTGACGAACGAGATCAGCGGCCCATTGAGCCAGGTGACAAATCCGAAAATAAAAAACAGCACGCCGATGATGATCATCGGCAAAAGTGTCGACGTGCGTGGCGCGCCGGCGGTATAGGTGGTGGACGACATGAAGATTCCCCGTGACAGACCCGATGTCGATGACGCTCGAACGACATCACCGTAGCAAGCTTTATTGTCCCTGAGACACAACGTTGTCAATCGACAGGACAGAATGCGCGCCGACAACGTGCGCCATTATTGACCCATTTGAAACCTTTTTGTGGTGCGTCGCAGCACTTTGAAGGGAGGGTCTTTGGTCATGGGTGGTCGTCACTAAACATCAATTTAATCATTAATTTATACATTCTGGCCTGCAGCCTCAAAAAACTGCCTTTCGCACTGCGTCAAACATGTCTTGAAGATGTTCTTTACACCCTGTTGACAGCGTTGTCATTCCTGACCAGACTCCGTCACCAGCATCGTGCCGTGGGAGTAACGCCCACGTAGTCGTAGGGGCAGGCACGAGATATCAACGCAAGGAGGGGGCGTGGCTCAGGCTGTCATACGTGGCAATGCGCAATCGGTGCCGTCACCGGAACTGGCCTTTTTGGCCGCCGATGTCGGTGGCACGCATGCGCGCATCGGTCTCGTCAGTCCCCGTCCGGATGGCCATCGGCCCGTCACGGTGCTCGAATACCGCCGCTATGCCTGCGCCGAATGGCCCAGCCTCACTGCGGTACTGAAAGATTTCGTTTCCCAGCTCAGCCCCGGCATGCATGTCGATCATTGCGCTGTGGCCAGTGCGGGCTATGTGCTGGGCGATGCCATCGTCAACGACAACCTGCCGTGGCCGGTGTCGATTCGCGACATTCGCGAAACGCTCGGTATCTCCACGCTCGCGGTCATCAACGATTTCGAGGCTGTGGCGTACGCCACGCAGTTCATGACGCACGCCGACACCACGCCGGTGATCGAAACCAGTGCGCCGCAAATGGTTGGCCCCGTGTTGGTCATGGGCCCAGGCACCGGCTTGGGTTCGGCCGTGCTGTTGCCGGGCAAGCCGCACGCCACCGTGCTGCCCACTGAAGCCGGACAGGTTGCGCTGGCGCCGGGCAACGAACTGGAAATCGACATTCTGCGTTTCCTGGCGCGCGATCGTGCGTACGTATCGTTCGAACACGCGCTCTCAGGTCCCGGCCTGGTCAATCTTTACAACGCGATTTGCTCGTTGCGCGGCGTGAGGGCGTCGCTGCAACTGCCTGCGGACATTACGCGCAGTGCAGTTGAGCAATCCGATGCCGCAGCCACCGAGGCCTTGAACGTGTTCTGCGGTTTGCTTGGCAGTTTCGTCGGCGATCTTGTGCTGCTTTATGGCGCACGCGGCGGTGCATACCTCGCTGGCGGCATCTTGCCGCAGATCCGCGATTTGCTGCTTTCAAGCACGTTTGCAGAGCGCTTTTTCAACAAGGGCGTCATGCGTCCTTACTTGCAACAAGTACCTGTACGACTGATGGAGCACGGCCAGCTCGGGGTCATCGGCGCTGCTGGCCTGTATTTGGACAGTCAGCATGCTCAGTGATGGGCGCGCCGAGTCAAGTTTGGAAAACGCCGTTTTTTGAATTGAACCGGGCGCAAGCCCAATCGCCACACAGCACGGGCATGCCGCGAACATTTTCCGTTGCTGAAAACGCCTCTGAGGGGAGGAAGTCATGTCACATCGTAAGACACTACTAGCCGCGAGTATCTTCGCCGGACTATGTTTTGCCGGCACCTTGTACGCGCAAGACACAACGCAGACGACGTCTGCACCAGCAGCTGTACCTGCAAGTCAGCAGTCCGAGCAACAGGCCGAAAAGGCCAATGCCAAGCAGCTGTCCACGGTCACTGTTGTCGGTATCCGCGCCAGCTTGCAGCAGTCGATGGATACCAAGCGCAATGCCGATGCGATCGTCGATGCCATTACGGCGACCGATATCGGCAAGTTCCCGGCCACCAACGTTGCCGAAGCACTGGCACAGGTGCCGGGCGTCACGCTCGATCACTTGTTCGGTGCCACACAGCGCGTCAGCATCGACGGCATCGACCCGAGCTTGAACTTGTCGTACCTCGATGGTCACCCGGTTGCGCAAGCACTGTGGTTGTACGGCGATAGCCCGAACCGCGGCTTCAACTATTCGTTGCTGCCAGCGGAAATTCTCGGTCAGCTCGAAATCTTCAAGACGCCCGAAGCGCGCCTGCCGGAAGGCAGTCTCGGCGGCACCGTCTTCATGCACACCGTGCAGCCGTTGGATGTCCCTTCGAACACGCTCAGCGGTACGTTCGGAGCGAACTACAACGACATGACGGACAAGAACCGTCCGAACGGTTCGGTGTTCTATAGCTGGCACAACGATTCGAAGACCTTCGGTGTCGACGTTTCTGCGCAGCACTACGAGCAGGACACTTCACGCCAAGGCCAGGAAATCTTCAGCTACACGCCGGTGTCGGCCATTTCGGCCGTGAACCCGTTGATCGCTGCCGAAGTGGCCTCCGGTCAGCTGAAAAACAGCGACCAGATGCCGACCGAAATCAACTCGGCCAACTTCGAGCAGATCGAAAAGCGCAATAGCATCTTCGTCAACATTCAGTACAAGCCGAACGAGCATTTCGATAGCACGCTCAGCTTGATGTACATGAATGACAGCCTCAACAACATCAACACCTCGCTCTATCCGATCGCCGGTTTCAACTATGCGGGTATTACCCACCTGACAGCGAACGGCAATGGCGTCGTGACCTCCGGTACGCAGGTCGGTACGCCTTGCTTTGAGGCAACGTCGTGCACCAGTACGGCCGATACGTTCGAGGATAACGACGCGCGTGCGTCCTACATCCGGACCAAGGGTGTCGACTGGCGCGGTACTTACTACGGTGACGGCTGGCGCTTGGGTGGCCAGATCGGTGTGAGCACGTCGAACAACGTGATCAGCCAGGCGTTCAAGGAAATCTACTACGGCGGTGGCTTCAACTGGAGCATCCCGAACGGATTCAACTTCACCAATCTCGCCACGGCCAACAATCCCAATTACTGGGCCGACAACGATTTCGGCGGAAACATTGGCTACAAGCCGTACCATGCGCGTGATTCTTACGCGCAGATCGATTTCAGCAAGGATTTCGACGGCTTCATCAATGAACTGTTGGTTGGCGCGCGCTACGCCTCGCACTGGGAAAGCCAGAGCCTGTTGATCTACCGCGGCGTGCCGAACATGACGCTGAACCAGATCGGTTATGGCGGCCTGACCAACCTGCAGGGCGCTTCGTCGATTGGCCTCGGTGGCAGTTCCGTGTCGCATGTGCAGACCTGCGGTTACAACTGCATCTTCAATGCGGTGCTGAACAACGGCCCGCTGTCGGCGAACGATCCGGTCGACTATTGGGATAACACGTTCAACGTGCAGCAGCAGAACACGGCCGTGTACGGACAGGCCAACTTCGGCACGGACAATCTGCATGGCAACCTCGGCTTGCGTTGGGTGAAAACCCAGACCAACTCCTATGGTTATTACGTTCCCAGCAGCTGCCAGGTGGCCGGTGCTGATGGACTCGTACCCTGGGATTGCAACTTCACCAACGGCACGGGCTACATTGGTGTGCAGACCACGCGTTACAACTGGCTGCCGGCATTCAATATCGCCTACAACCTGACCCCGGATTTCATCCTGCGTGGTGCAGCGTCGGAGACAGTCGCTTACGCGCCGTATAACGAATTGGCACCGTTCTTCGAAGCCAATGACACGGTGCTCACAGCGACCGCCGGCAATCCGGGCATCAAGCCTTATCGTTCGATCAACGGCGATGTTTCTGCCGAGTGGTACTTCAACGATCAGTCGGTCATTGCGTTCTCCGGCTTCTATAAGAACGTGTTGAACTACGTCACTCAGGAGACCACTCCTGAGACGCATGAAAACGGTTCGTGGGGCACGCTCTATCCGGGCCCGACCGGTGCGCAGCTGGTCGCCAACGGCATGTGTACGGTTGCCGGCGTATGTACCTACCAGGTCACCGCACCGGTTAACGGCGGCCGTGCCAAAGTCAAGGGCGCTGCCATTAGTTACCAGCAGGCGTTCGGCGACAGCGGTTTCGGTCTTCGTGCGAACTACACGTACTCCGACTCGCGCACGGTCGAGACGATCCAGGGTGCCAACTGGTTGCCGTACAACTCGAAGAACTCGTATACGTTGGCTCCTTACTTCGAGCAAGGTCCGTATAGCGCAAGCGTTTCCTACAACTACCGCAGCAAGTACCTTGCCGGCGGCTACGTAGCAGGTGCGACGAGTGCTTATACCGCTAGCTACAAAGAACTTGATGCATCGGCTGCCTACGCGTTCAACAAGAACTTCTCCGTGTCGTTCGACATGCTGAATCTGTTGAACTCGGTGTACAAGCAGTATGACGGCATCAACAACACGATGCTTCTCAACGAGTACGTGAGCGGTCGCGAGTTCATGCTCGAGGCACACTTCAAGTTCTGATGCTTATGTAAATCGAAGGTCTTTCTTCTTCCCCGCCAAGGACCTGGTGCTTTCTTGCCAGGTCCCTTTTTTTTGGGAAGTTGAATGCTTGAGAAGGGAGCCGCGATGCGTACCACAGGTATCACGGTATCCGCTGTCTGGGAGGTTGTGCATGAAGCTCGCCGTGCGCTGTATCGCCGTTGGTCTTGCGATGTATGGACTTCACGCGCAGGCCACGGAGCCCAGACTGCTGGTTGACCAGGTGGGTTATGAACTCACCGCTTCGAAACAGGCTGTCGTCTCGTCCGACGCAACCGAATCGCTGCACCAATTCCAGGTCATCGATGCAAGCGACGGCAAGCCGGTATTGACCGGCACGCTGCAGGACAGCGGCCCCGTGGCGAAATGGGGCGATCAACATTACTGGCAGGCCGACTTCTCCGCGCTCAAGACGCCGGGGCGCTATTACCTGCAAGTGCTCGATCACGGAACCTGTGTGCGTTCCGACGAATTTCTCGTGCAGGACAACGTGCTGGAGCGCAACACCTTCTCCAACGTCGTCTATTACTTCAAAGGTCAGCGCGCGAGTGGCTTGCTCGACGAGGCCGATCGTCACCTGCCGCGACCCGACGGCAAACCCGGCGCGTTGGACATTCACGGTGGCTGGTACGACGCCACCGGTGACTACGGTATCCACCTGTCGCATCAAAACCTCACGTCCTATTTCAATACGCAACAGGTACCGCTCGTCGTGTGGAGTCTGCTGCGCAGCTGGCAGCAGCTGGATGCGCGGCACGATCAGAATTTCAGCCAGTATCTAAGACGTCTGCTGGACGAAGGCCTGTTCGGCGCAGATTTCCTTGTGCGCGACAAGCGGACGGATGGTTCCTTCTATCAATCCATCGACGGCCCGGGCATTGGCAAGCTGCCGCAGGACCGCGTGATCGGGGATCCCAATTGGCGCACGCAGATCAAGACGAGCGCCAACGACACGACGCAGAAAGTGGAAAAACCTGCGCGCGGTCCGCATGCCTATGAAGCGAGCTTTCGTGCAGGTGGCGGCATGGCCATTGCGGCGCTCGCACTTGCCAGCACCATGGATGCCGATGGCGAGTTCAAGCGGCAGGATTATCTGCGCACGGCCGAAGATGCGTATCGTTTTCTCGATGCGCACAATAAGGAACTGATCAACGACGGCGTGGAAAATATCGTCGACGATTACTGCGCGTTGCTGGCGGCAACCGAGCTTTATCGCGCGACACACGATGACGTGTGGCGCAAAGCGGCCGATCAACGTGCCGGCAACCTCATGGCGCGCCTGACCACCCACGACGGTCAGCAGGATTACTGGCGTGCCGATGCCGGAACGCGGCCGTTCTTTCATCCCACCGATGCGGGGCTGCCGGTCGTGGCGTTGCTGGAGTACGCCACCATCGCGACTCCCGTACAGCAGAAGGCTGTTCGCGACACGGTGCGTCGTTCACTCGCGTATGAGCTGCATGTCACGGGCGACGTAAATAACCCATTCGGTTATGCACGACAGCTCGTGCGCATGGGTAACGGCGCGGTACGCACCGCCTTCTTCTTCCCGCACGATTCGGAAGCTGCGCCCTGGTGGCAAGGCGAAAATGCACGCCTGGCGTCGCTTGCCGCCGCGGCACGCATGGCAGCATCCTTTTTCGCCGATGATCCCGGCTTCCGCAACCAGCTCGAAAACTACGCCTGGAACCAGCTGCACTGGATCCTCGGCCGCAACCCCTACGACACCAGCATGTTGATGGGCAGCGGTCAGCGCAACGCGCAGTACATGTTCTTCAAGTCGTATGAATACACCAGCGCACCGGGTGCCATCATCAACGGCATCACCGCGGGTCTTGATGATGAAGACGGTATCGCTTTCAATCTCGGGTATGCGCAAACCGGTCGCGACGACGATTGGCGCTGGACCGAACAGTGGTTGCCGCATGACGCGTGGTATCTGTACGCCGTCAGCCTTCCGCACGACTGAAACACCTCTATACGGATAAAACTATGAGACTGGCAGGCGTCATCTTTTTTTTCGCGCTGTGCGGCCTCGTGCAAGCGTCACCCGTATCCATTATCCCGTTGCCGGCGCAGCTGCAAACCGCGGAAGGCTCATTCACGGTCGATGACAACACACCTATCGTCATTCCATCCGGAGACGCAGCGGCGCGTCAGTCTGCGCAATATCTTGTCGACACACTGGCGCGCACCCGCGGCCTGCATTTGAAGATCGTCGAAGGCGGGTCTGCTGCGAACGCCATTGCCTTTGTGCGCAATCCGGCATCGCCTGTGACACAAGCCGAGGGTTATAAGCTGGATGTCACCTCGCACGGCATAACCATCGACGCGCGTGATGATGCCGGACTCTTCTACGGTGGCATTACCCTTTGGCAATTGCTGACGCCGGATGCGCAGAAGGGTGCCGTACAAGTGCAGGCACTCCACATCAGCGACTGGCCGCGTTTTGCGTGGCGCGGTGTCATGCTCGATTCCGCGCGACATTTTCAATCCGCTTCCGACGTAAAGCTGCTGATCGATCAAATGGCGCAGCACAAGCTCAACGTGCTGCATTGGCATCTTACGGATGACCAAGGCTGGCGTATCGAGATCAAGCGTTATCCCGAACTCACGCACATCGGCGCGTGGCGAACACCGCCGGATGCCGGTCACGATGGCGAGCCGCTGCGTTACGGCGGTTTTTATACGCAGGACGAAATTCGCGATGTCGTTGCCTATGCAACCGCGCGACACATTACGGTGGTACCGGAAATCGACATGCCCGGCCACGCACAGGCTGCCGTCGCGTCGTATCCGCAGATCGGCGTAACCGGGAAACGGCCACCCGTATCCGTCGATTGGGGCGTCAATCCGTATCTTTACAACGTCGACGATGCGACATTCCAGTTCGTCGACAACGTGCTCGACGAAGTGATGGCGTTGTTCCCGTCGCACTACATCCACGTCGGTGGCGACGAGGCCGTCAAGGATCAATGGAAGGCATCGCCGGCGATACAGGCCAAGATTCGTGCGCTGCATCTGAAGGATGAAGATGCATTGCAGGGCTGGTTTATCGGCCGTGTCGGCAGCTATCTCGCGGCGCATGGCCGCCGGATGATCGGTTGGGATGAAATTCTCGATGGCGGTGTGCCAGCCGATGCCACTGTGATGTCGTGGCGCGGTACAGATGGTGCGATCAAGGCGGCGAAGATGGGGCACGACGTAGTCATGTCGCCGTCGCCCGATCTTTATCTGGACGGCGTGCAAAGCGATCTGCCCGATGAAACGGCAGGACGCGTTCCCGTGCGCGATCTTGCCAGCATCTATGCTTTCAATCCGATACCGGCGCAGTTGAGTGCGACACAAGCCAAACATGTGCTCGGCGCACAAGCTAATATCTGGACCGAGCATATTCCGACCATGCAGCATGTCGAACATGCGGCACTCCCGCGTATCGATGCGTTGAGCGAAGTAGTCTGGTCGCCAGCTTCGGCCCGCAATTGGAAAAATTTCGTGGCGCGATTACCCGCGCAATTCGAGCGCTACGCGGATCAGCAGGTCGACCAGGCGGACAGTGCGTTTGCGCCAAACATCCATCTCGACGCCAACAAAGCGCTCAAGATGCATCGTGCGACGGTCACGATTTCGAATCAGGCTGGCTACGGCGCCATTCACTACACCGAAGACGGAAGCACGCCGGATATTCACGCGCCGCTTTATCGCGGTCCCTTTGTCGTCAACGTCCCGGCGACGATCAAAGCCAAAACATTTGCCGAGGATGGGAGCGTGCTCGCTGCGGAACGTGTTCGTGTGCTCGATCACGATAGCTTGCTGACACGGCTTGGCGTCGAACTTCCTAATTGCCCCGGCAGCGATTTCCGTTTGCGCATTCAACCGATGCCCGATGCAACCAGCATGGCGCCGGTGTATGCCGTGAACGTTTTCGATTCGTGCGAGCAATTTCCGGCGGCGCCGCTTGATGGGGTGAATGCGATCCATGCGGATGTCGTACGGCTGGAGCGCAACTATGCGCTCGCACACGATCAGAAGCTGGTCGTGTCACGTCCGCACACCACGCCCTATGGCGAGCTGGTGGTGCATCTGGATCGATGCGATGGCCCGACGCTTGCCACGATGCCGTTGCCCAATCCGGCCGTCAGCGCGCGGAAATTCTCACTGGATGCATCGCTGCCCCAAACGCAGGGGGAGCACACGTTGTGTCTGGCCTTTACCGCACCCATTGACGGCCCGCTCTATGCGCTGGGAAGCATCTCGCTGAAAACAGCCGGGGAAGGCCGCGGATCACTAGCGAGCCGTTAACGTTTCAAACGCGGACGCCCGCCAAAGGCGGTTTTTGCGCTGCTTTATCCTTGCCCCGGCTATATATACTGATCGCGTAGCCATGGCTGGTCGGCCGTTCGGGTGAGCGGGCGCCACGGCGGGAAGAGGGCAACGCTTGCGATGATCACGCCGGAACAAATCATGGCCTGGGCGATTCCGGGCTTCTTCGTCCTGATCGGTATCGAACTGCTGGTCGCGAAGTGGCGTGGCCGCGATGTCTATCACGTCAATGATGCGATCAACAGCCTCGGCCTTGGCGTGGTGTCGCAGATCGTCGGCATCTTCACCAAGCTCTTCACCATCGGCATCTACGCCTGGTGCGCAAGTCATCTGGCGCAATGGACACTGCCGGCCAACAGCGTGTGGGTCTGGATCAGCGGTGTGTTGCTGTACGACTTGCTCTATTACTGGCTGCATCGCTTTGGACACGAAGTGAACGTGTTGTGGGCAGCGCACGTGGTGCATCATCAGAGTGAGAGTTACAACCTCACCACGGCTTTGCGTCAGACCGGCAGTGGCTTTCTGCTCGGCTGGTTGTTCTATCTGCCGATGGCGTTGCTGGGTTATCCCACCGAAGTCTTCGCGGTGGTGGCGCTGATCGATCTGCTCTATCAGTTCTGGGTGCACACCGAAGTGATCGATCGTCTCGGCTGGTTCGATCGCGTGTTCTGTTCGCCGTCCAATCATCGCGCGCATCATGCGGTGAACGATCGATACCTGGATCGAAACTACGGCGGCATCCTGATCATCTGGGATCGCCTATTCGGCAGCTTCGTCGAAGAAAACGACGAAGACCCGCCGATCTACGGCACGCGTGCGCCGCTGCAAAGCTGGAACCCGCTGTGGGCGAACGCCGAAGTGTATTGGGCGATGCTGAAAGACAGCTGGCATGCGCGCAACTGGCTCGACAAGTTGCGTGTATGGTTCAAGCCACCGGGCTGGCGGCCTGTTGACGTCGCGGCGCGTTTTCCCAAGTCTGATTTCGATATTGGACATGCGCGTTACAACCCGGCACTACCAGGCACGTGGAAAACGTATTGCATCGTGCAGTTCGTGGTGATGCTGGTGATGGGTGTGCATTTCCTCGGCGCTGCGCCGAAACTGGAACTCTCGCAAGCGGCGCTCTATGCGGCGTATCTCACGTTCGGTTTGTGGACACTAGGCGTGGTGATGGAAGGGCGCAGCGCAGGCGTATGGCTCGAGCTGCTGCGTACCGCGGGCACGGCGGTTGTCGTGGGAATGAGCGGGCAATGGTTTGGTGTTGCGCATCTGGACCCTCGCGCGGTGATCCTTATCGCTTCGGTATTCGGCCTTAGTGCGCTGGCGCTGCTATGCGTGGCCGGTTACGAACGGCGGCATACGGACGCGAGAACGCCGGCGCTCGGTTGATGCATCGGCATCGTCTTGGCTGCAATGCAGCATGCGGCCTACCCAAAGAAAAGACGATGGCCTTGAAGTAAGGCGTCCACCTTTCGCTATCATCGGCCTTTGCCTTGGGGAGAGACGCCGATGAGTTTTCTGAGCCGGATGCTGCGCCACAAATCCGTCGAGCTGTTGCAGGCGGAAGCGGGCCAGCGTGGCGACTTCCGTCGCGTGCTGGGCCTCTGGCAACTCACGGCGATCGGCATCGGCGGCATCATCGGCGTAGGTATCTTCGTTCTGGCCGGGCAACAGGCGGCGATGAATGCCGGTCCCGCTGTGGCGTTGAGCTTCATCATCGCCGGCTTCGGTAGCGCATGCGCCGCACTTTGCTACGCGGAATTTGCCGGGCTGATTCCGGTGACAGGCAGCGCCTATACCTACGGCTATGCAGTGCTGGGCGAATTCGTGGCGTGGATTATCGGCTGGGATCTGCTGCTCGAATATGCGCTGGTCGTTGCCGTGGTCGCGATAGGCTGGTCCGGTTACGTGCAGGTGTTGCTTGGCTCGGCAGGCGTCCATCTGCCGGAGTGGGCGCAGCAAAGCATGAGCGCGCAAACGATGGAGTATTACCTGCAACAGTTATTCGGAATGCACGGTACACAAGCCATTGCAGGGCCGAGCGACGGTCATCGCTTCAACGTGATCGCCGCCGGTATTTCGCTGCTCGTCGCCGCGTTGCTGACCATTCGCACGGAGTGGGGTGCGCGTTTCAACACAGTCGTGGTGGCCATCAAGGTGATTGGCGTGCTGCTGGTCGTGGGGGTCGGTGTTTTCTATATCCATGCGGAAAACTGGCATCCCTTCATTCCTGCGCGCACGGTCGATGCACAAGGCGTGGGACATTTCGGGTGGGCCGGTGTGCTCACGGGCGCCAGCGTGGTGTTCTTTGCCGTGTTCGGTTACGACACGCTCACCACGGCGGCGGAAGAAGCGAAGCATCCGCAACGCGATTTGCCACGCGCAGTGTTGCTGTCGCTCGCTGTCGCCATGGTGCTCTACATTGCGGTGTCGCTGGTGCTGACGGGCATTACGCACTACAGCCATCTCGGTGGCGATGCGTCGGTTTCCGACGCATTCGAGTCGATCGGATTGCACTGGCTGAGCGTAACCATCGCCGCGGCCGCTGTTATCGGCGTAACCAGTGTGCTCTTCGCTTTCATGCTCGGTGCGGCACGCATCTGGTTTGCGCTGGCGCGCGATGGACTATTGCCGGCGTGGTACGCGCATATCCATCCGCGTTTCGGGACACCGGCAAGGCCCACGGTTATTCTCGGCGTGTTCACTGCACTCGTCGCCGGGTTATTGCCGATTGGCGAAGTCGCCGAGCTGGTCAACATCGGTACGCTCAGCGCTTTCATCATCATCTGCACGGCCGTGCTGGTGCTGCGTGTACGCAAACCGCACGTTGCACGGAGTTTTCGCGCACCCGCCTTGGCTGTGGTCGCCCCACTCGGCGTGCTGTTTTCCCTGCTGCTGATTTTCGGCGTGCCGTGGTCCGATACCGATGGCTGGCATCGCATCGGCGGCCTGCCGTGGATCACCTTCGAGCGCTTCATCATCTGGATGGCGCTGGGCTGCCTGATCTATTTCGGATACGGAATCCGCCATAGCCGTTTAGAAAAGCCCTAGCGTCAACCCTCTTTCACGTGACCTCTGGCAGGGGAGGGGGACTGGGGCGTTGGCTCTACCATGGGTAGGTGCCGCGCCACATGGGCGGCCAGTCATCCCTAGCTGTTTTCGTGGGTAATCCGCGAAAACAGTGCTTGCCTCGGAGTCATCTAGTGAAGTTTCGTTCCATGCGTTTGAGCCTTCTCGCTGCAGCTGTTTTTGGCGCCATCACCCTGTCCTCTGCAGCAATCGCCCAGTCGGAAACCGGTGATGTAACGCCCCCTGTCGATCAACCGTATGCTGGGATGCTGACGGTCAATGTGGATTTGAGCGATGCCGGCAAGCGCATCTTCCGCTCACGCGAAACCATCCCGGTGAAACCCGGCGCGCTAACACTGTTTTACCCCAAGTGGATTCCCGGCGAGCATGCACCCTCCGGTCCGGTGCAGAACGTATCTGGCCTGATCATTCGCGCGAACGGTAAACAGTTGCCGTGGCACCGCGATCTGCGCGACATGTTCACGTTGCATCTGGACGTGCCGGAAGGTGTAAGTCAGCTCGACCTGGAATTCGAATTCCTGTCGCCAGGCGATGGTGAAGGCAGCAACTTCGGCGCCAGTGCGTCGGCCACTCCGGATCTGGTCGACATGGAATTCAATCAGGTTGCCTTCTATCCCGCCGGTTATTACACGCGGCAGATTCAGATCCAGCCTACGGTCGAATTGCCCGAAGGCTGGAAATTCGGCTCGGCGCTGCAAGTGGATAATCAGTCGGGCAACACGATTCACTTCAAACCAGTGAGCTTCAACAACTTCGTCGACTCGCCGCTGATTGCGGGTGCGAACTTCAATCGCGTCGATCTTACGCCGAGCGGCGGTACGTCCGTGCATCTGAATGTCGTGGGCGATTCGGCGAAAGACGTCAAGCTCACCGACAAGCAGCTCCAGCAGCAACGCGATGTCGTGAAGCAAACCAACTTGTTGTTCGGTGCGAATCACTACAATCATTACGACTTCCTGCTCACGCTTTCCGATCACACCGGACATTTCGGTCTCGAGCACCACCAGTCCAGCGACGATCGCCTGCCTGCCGATTTCTTCACTGACGACGACATGCACCTGCTCGCCGCCAGCCTGATGCCGCATGAATTCGTGCATTCGTGGAACGGGAAATTCCGTCGCCCGGCGGATCTGTGGACGCCCAACTTCAACGTACCCATGCAGGACGACCTGCTGTGGGTCTACGAAGGTCTGACCGATTACTGGTGTGGCGTGCTTACCGCGCGCGCGGGACTTTGGACGCCGGATCAATACCGCGACTCCATCGCCAACATCGCAGCGGACATGAGCTATCGCACCGGCCGCGCATGGCGTTCGCTGCAAGATACTGCCGATGCTGCACCGCTCACGTATTACGGCTCCGACAGCTGGCTCAACTGGGTGCGCGATACGGACTTCTATCCGGAAGGTCAGCTGTTGTGGCTGGACGTCGATACGAAGATTCGCGAACTCAGCGGCGGCAAACATTCGCTCGATGACTTCGCGCACGCGTTCTACGGCATGGACAACGGCAGCTACGTCACCAAGACGTACACTTTCGACGATGTCGTGAACACGCTCAATCAGGTGCAACCGTTCGACTGGAAGACATTCCTGCGCGATCGTCTCGACTACACCGGCGGCGAGCTGCCCGAACACGGTATCGAACGCGGCGGCTGGAAACTGGTGTTCACCGACACGCAAGGGCAAGCGGAAAAAGCCTATGAGGGTGTTCGTCACGCGGCGAATCTGTCGTACTCGATCGGTCTGGTCGTCAATCAGAGCGGTCGCATCGCCGATGTGCAATGGAACGGGCCTGCGTTCCAGGCAGGCTTGGTGCCAGGCTTGTCCATCGTCGCCGTCAACGGCCGCGATTTCTCGATCGACAGCTTGAAGGATGCGATCGACGCGGCCAAGATCTCGCAAGCTCCCATCCAGTTGCTGGTCAAGAACGTGGACGTCTACAGCACCGTGAATATCGACTACCACGGCGGCTCACGCTACCCGCATCTGGTACGTGGCGATGGCAAGGATGTGATCGGCGCGATTGTCGCTCCCAGAAAGTAAGGTTGGCGTAGGTATCGCAAAACGGCCGCCTTTGGGCGGCCGTTTTGTTTTGTGCCCGATGACCGGCAAGTCAAGAATCCGCCATTTATGCCGATACCCAATACGGGCAGGTGCCACCGCGATTCCTTTAGCGGAATGTGCGGGAAATGTGAGCCAATTGGGGTCGGTCGAGGGTAACTATGCTGGCATTCTGGAAGCGACTATTCGGGCGCGATGAGCCAAAAGAGCGGCCACGTCTCGGCGTGGTGCTTGCATGGCCCGAACCGCTGTCGCCCGAAGAATTGCCTGCCGCGCCGGATAGCGCCGACATCCAGGACGCGTTCTATCGCATGCTGCTTGGCATGCCCGATTCCGACGTCGCCGAGATGCGGCCGCAGGAACAGCTGCTGCTCAAGCGGTTTGAAGAGTTGTGTGGTGGCGAACGTTTCGACATCACCACGTTGCCACGATTGCCCGAGGTGCTGCCGCAGTTGTTGCGCCTGCTCAAGAGCGAAGATTCCGACGGCATCAAGGTCGCCAAACTGATCAGCCGGGATCCGGTCCTGGTGGGCGAAGTGATGCGGGTCAGCCGCAGTGCCCATTACCGCACGGCCAGGCCGATCAGCAGTCTGCAGCATGCCGTCGTGCTGCTCGGCCATGATGGTCTGCGTCGCGTGGTCACCATGCACGTCATGAAGCCGATACTTAAAGGCAGTGCCGGCACGGTTGGCCACACGGCCGGTCAGCAGCTTTGGGATCATGCGGAACGTTGTGCGCAGGCATGTACGTATTTGGCGAAGGGGTACAACGATCCCTTTGAAGCCTATCTGGCTGGCGTGGTCAGCAATGCTGGTGTCGGCGCGATGGTTCGCGTGCTCGATCAGGAGGCGCCATCGACGCTCGACGTATTCAGTCGTGAATTTCTAGCCAGTTTCGTGCGGATATCCAATCACCTTACGTTGCGGGCGGCGAAGCACTGGGAGCTACCGTTGCCGGTTGTCGATGCCTTGCGTGAGCAGCTTGAGTTGCGCGTGAAGCCCCCTGTAAGCGAGTTGGGTAACGCACTTGCTGCGGCTGATCATGTGTCGATGGTGCAGATGCTTGAGGACAATCATGTGATCGAGCGGGGGATGACTGCTTCGCGTGGGCGTGTTGATAAGTTGCCGGATGCGTTGGTGGATCGGGCGTTGCAGGATTTGAGGAGGGGGTTTCGGCAGCGGGAGGCTTATGCGGGGTGATGCGCGGTTTTCGCGTTGCGGCTGAACGCGTGTCATTGACCGTCTTGCGACAACGTTTATCTCGTCATTCCTGCTCACCGCCTCACCGTCATCCCAGCGAAGGCTGGAGGCGCTTTACAACAGCGGAGCTGGTCATCCAGTGTCGTTATCGTTTAGCTGTGCGTTGTCGCTAGTTTGCCGCTTACGCAGCGGGCGTTTCGACTGCCTGCCGGCAGCCGAGTCACTTTTCTTTGCTGGCCCAAAGAAAAGTAACCCAAAGAAATGGCCTTAAAAGCTTTTGTTGTTGACGTAAATAAGCATGGCAGATCGCCTCCAGCCAGATATCTCGCGTGCCCGCTTCCGCGGGGCGGCTAAACCGCGACTATTAAGCGGTGAGGGCCGAAAGCGAGTCGCTCCGCAAGACGGGTGGCCGCATGCTCTAAGCCCTCAGGACCACACCGCGTTGCGGTGTAGCGGCGCGGCGTATTTGAAACGTAACGGCTCATGTGGGCACCGCCCTCCCGGGTTTCTATCCAGCCATTGCTGTGAGCCTCTCAGGCCATTTCTTTGGGTTACTTTTCTTTGGGCCCGCAAAGAAAAGTGACTCGGGCCTCGGCAGAGGCACGAAACGCCCGCTGCGTAAGCGGCAACCTGGCGATATCGCACAGATGAAAACCAAGGTCACTGAATGACCAGCTTCGCTGTTGTCGAGCGCTTCCGGCCTTCGCCGGAATGACGAGCGTTGGAGACTGAGGGAGTAAGGAGAGTGCGCGCGCGAGTCGCTGATCCACGTTGCGCAGATCAGCGAATAAACAACTGACTCAGTGCGCGCGCTGCTCAGAAAACGAATAAACCTGATCCGCCCACTGCGTCGCCTCAAAATACGCCCCCGCCATCTTGCGAATACTCTGCGGCGGCATCTGATTAGTGCGCATATCCCCCGATTCCCAGGCATAAATCTGCCCAAGGATCGGCGCAAACGGACCGCGATCCTCCACCAGCGCCTCGCGAATCTCCGGCGCCAGCGGCAAATGGCTCAACACGAATTCCATCGGCGCGCACAGCAAGGTATCGAGCAGCGACAGCAGGCCGGCCATGAACGCCATGTCCTGCTGCTCGGTCGACATACCCTGCGCGAGCTTCTCGCACATGTGCGCACGAATCAGTGCAGCGCGTAGAAGTTCCGGCGGACGATCGTCCATGCCGCTCAGCGTCATCGTGTGAATCCAGTTGCGCATGCGCGCGAGACCGAAAAAGATCGCGGCCTGCTGGATGGATTTGAGCTGACGGGGAAGTGCGAAGTACGCCGAGTTCACGCAACCCAGCAATTTGTAACTGAGCACGGCGTCATCGCGAATGATTTCGCCCAGCTCCACCGGACCTGCACTGCTTTCCTGCAACGCTTTCATCAGGCGCAACAGACTCAGGCGATTGGGCGTAAGCACAGGTACTTCAATCTGCTGAGGCACCAGCAGATAGCGCCCCTGAATCGCCTGGAACGGCAGGTTCTTGCAGCGCGCGTAGGTCAGATGATCGTCGACGTTGCCTGCGATAACGCCAAGTCCGCGATCGTAGAGTTGGTTGCAGCGGCTTTCCAGCGTCGCGGCATCCATGGTCTTTGCGTCGATGCGCACGTAGCGGGCAAGACGCAAGAGCGGTTCAAGCGGACCATGCGGTTCGCTCGATGCGGGATCGATCGATCCCAGATCCAGCATCATCGGGCAATTGCGCAGCGCGAGCTGCTGAAGACGCTGCACGAGTGCGACGTCGCGAACCTGGAATGGATCCATGATCACGCCCAGACGCGGCGTGTGCGCAAGGATATCGGTCTGCTCAAGCAGCAACGAACGCGACAGGCGCATGAACGCGCGGTTGCCGCGAACCAGGCGCGTGATCGCGCCATCGGTAATACCGGAAACAATGCCGCCAAGCAGTGTGGTGTCGGCGTCGGTACCCGCGCCCTGGCGATAGAACACCAGCTCGTAGGCAAAAAGTTCTTCGTCGCGATCCAGCATCGGGCTGCGCACGACCGGCAGCAGCATGTCGCTCAGCGTCGTCGGTGCGTTCAGAGGAGCGGTAGTCGTCGCGGGTGCTGTCATCGTCATGGACCGGTTCCGTGCGGGTCGTGCGTTACCGTGTGCGGGAAAACGCGCCCACTCACGAGGGGATTGCGATACAGACTTTTAAACTTGTGCGAGCGGAACCGAACGATGTGCGCTGCGAACCGCACCGTTTTGACCGTACGTGCCGACTTGCGAATCGCTGCCCGTCAGCACGGACAGCGCACGTCGCACTTGTGTCAATCGTTGATTGACCAGAGCGCCATTGCGCTGATTTTTGTCGCGGCAGACGGCGAGTGACTTCAGCAGATCGCGCCAGATGGAGTCGGTTTGCTGCGCGGCTTCAGTGCTCGTGTTGCTCAGATGCAACCGTTCGACGTCCAGCTGTTCGAGCCTGCGCAACAACATCTGCTTGGCCTCGCCCGAGCGGTTGAGCGCTTTGGCGTCGGCGGCTTCGAGTGCTTCGCGCTCTTCGTCCAGGACGTTGATGAGCTGCGTGGCAGTCGCGCTCATTTCATCCAGGACGGTGCGCAAGGCGGCACCGAGTTCGGCCTGCAGATTCGGACTCATGTCATCACTTGCCGCTGATCTGGCTTTCCATGGAGGTCAGTTTGTCGGCAATGGCGTTGGGGTCCACCTTGTAGGTGCCCGCAGCCAGCGACTGTTTGATGGCTTCGACCTTGGCGGTGTCGACCGGACTGTCCGCGCTGCTGGCTTGCTGCAGGGCGCGGGCGGAATCGGTCAACTTCACGCTGTCGTTGGACTGCGTGGCAGCCGTGTTCGACGCAGACGTGGTTGCGTTGGTCTGATTGGCGTTGCTGTCCGCGTTCGTGGTGGCGAGCGGCAGCTGCGGCAATCCGTTGGACGAAATTGTGTTGTTCATAGTGCTTAGGATTCCCGTGTGCGGATGAGTCCTGAAAGGGATATCGGCCTTCCCGGGGGAAACTTTAGTGCCGACGATCACATTCTGTACGTTTGGTTGAAAGTGTTAAGGAAGGGCCTGAACCTCGCCGGCCCCCAGCACTATGCCATTGATTATCTTGCCTGAAGTGTCGTTCCGGACACGCAGGTGCGAACCGGTATCCCCGGCGTCCAGGGCCATTGCGGCGGTGCGGACCTCGATCCCGTCGACCTGGGCGATCAAGGAAACCTCTTCGCCGGAATGGACGGTTTCCCGCCCAGCCAGGTCGCCTGGTTCCAGCACCACCCCGCCGATCAGCGGATGGGCCACGGCATGACCGGTGATCTGGTCGACGCTTTCCACATAGCCGTAACCCATGCGCGTGATGTCGCGTTCTTCGACATGCACGTCGGCCGGACCGATCATGTCGCCGCGCGCCAGCGGCCGGCTGGTGACCAGCACCTGACGGAACACCTGCATCTGCACGGGAACCTGGATGGTCCAACCGGGCGTGCCGGTGCAGCTGATCGCCACCGCAACACGCGAAGGCGTTCCCTGGCGATTCGGCAAATGTGTTTGCAACGGTTTCGAGCACGCCGCGAGACGAAGACGCTCGCTCAGCTTCGTCGGCACGATCACCACCCGGCTGCCTGCATCGGCATATTGCGCGCGCACCGCCTGTTCAGCGGCGCTGCGCAATTGCTCCGGCGTGGTGCCATCTGCAAACGCACTCGTGGCCGAAGCCACGAGCGCAAAGAGCAGGGCGGTGGTCGTCACACGATTCATGGCAAGTCGTCGGCGAGCATCGCGGCGAGTTGGTTGTTGATGGTGTCGCGCTCGTTTTCCAGCTTGCCGGACAACTGCGTCGCCAGATCGAATTCGCCGTTGTTGAGCAGTTCGACGAAAGCGCTGCCGTGTTCGTGCAAGCGCGCCGCCGACTCGCGCAACGTTGCGCACGAAGGATGGTTGGTGTGGCGCGCCATCAGGCGATCGAGGCTGCGCTGCAGTACATCGGTATCGAACCAGCGGCGATCCAGCGCAGTCGGTTCCTGCAAAGCCAGTTCGATGCTTTGACGAAGGCCCAATACCGATTCGCGTACCGTGAGGCTAAGACTCGCAATATCGTTGCCGCTTTCGCCTTCCAGCCAGCTCAGGCACAGGCGATGCGCCAAGGCCGCGGCGCGTCCCAATGCTTCGCCGTGGCGACGGGCTTCATAGGCGCGGCGCTGCAAGGCGCCGAGCGTCGCTTTCATCGTCGTCGCGCGAACGTGCAATCCATCCTGCGATTCGCGCAAGGCACGCAGGCGATCGCTGGCGTTCTGCAAGGATTCGCCACCTTGCTGCATGCTGCGTTCGGTATCGCCGATGCCGGTTTGTGCACGCTCCAGGCGCTGCAAACCTTGCTGCACGTTGCCGCTCATGTGCAATGAGAAGGCGCCGATGGCACCGGTGACGGTTTCAATTTCCGCCGTGGCTTGCGTGGTTTTCTCGGCGAGCTGCTTCACCTCGTCCGCCACCACCGCAAAACCGCGGCCTGCTTCGCCCGCGCGCGCCGCTTCGATCGCGGCGTTCAGGGCGACGAGATTGGTTTGATGTGCAATGTCCTGCACGCTGGTCGTCAGCGCGCGGATCTGCGCAATCTGTTCGGTCAGCTGGCTCTGGTTCTGATGCATGGACGACAGCGCGCTGCGCAACAGGCGCAGCTGGCCGTTCAGTTCGCTCACGCTGGCGGCGCTCTGGCTGCCGGCCTTGGTCGCCTGATCGATGCCGCCTTGCGCCTGCTGCAGGATTGTCGACATCCCGGCGCTGTTGTCCGTCAACTGACCGACGCCGTCGCGGCTTTCGCCAATCGACTGCTCCAGCGCACTCTGTTCACGGTGAAGCGTCTGCGCGTGGCTCAGCACCAGGCTTTGCTGCTCCAGCGACTGCAGCGCAACGGCGGCGGGCGCGCGGGGTTCCAGGCGCGCGAATAGCGGCGCCAACAGCTTGGCGACCTCCGGATACCGGCGGCTCAGCGAAGCCAGCTCGGCGTTGTTTCCGGCGAGGGCGGCTTGGGTCAAGGCGGCCACGTGCTGGCTGCGGATCAGACTCATAGGCGGAGCAATTCCATTCGTTGGTTCCCTGAAATCGTCGGGAAGCGTCGGAACTTGAGGATGCAAGGCGTGTGCCATGGTCCGGACGGGCCTCAGTTCCCTCGCTCGTCATTCCGGCGCAGGCCGGAATCCAGTGGCGAAAGAGCCCCATCCATGCCCGGCACCTACATACGTTGTCGTTACTGGATTCCGGCCTGCGCCGGAATGACGAGCAAAAAGCAGAGGTCTCAAGTCGATGGGATGCCACGCCGATAGTGAAAGACCAACAGTTGTAAGCACGAGGAACACCATGACGGGTACGGCATTACTGGACAGCGTGGAAAGCCATACCCGGCTGGCCGGTCACAACCGTGTCGCCATGCTGTTGTTCCGGCTGGGTGAAAAGCAGCTGTTCGGCATCAACGTCTTCAAAGTGCGCGAAGTGTTGCGCAAGCCACCGCTCGAGCGCCTTCCCGGCATGCACGAACTGATGGCCGGAAGTTTCGACTATCGCGGCAAAACCATCCCGGTGATCGATCTGGCCGCCGCGATGGGTTATCCACCGCAGGCCAACGCCGAATCCGCCCATCTGCTGGTGACCGAATTCAGCTGCACCGTGCAGGGTTTCCTGGTGGCCGATTTCCAGCGCATCGCCCATTTCACGGGCGACACGCTCGAGGCGCCGTCCAGCGCCCTGGGCTTTGGCGGTCGTGTCAGCGCCGTCAGCCGTATCGACGGTCAATTGATGGCGGTCGTGGATGTGGAACAGATCCTCGCCAGCATTGAAGGCAGCGCCAAAGAAGTCTCGCACCATATTCAGCAGCAGGCCGAGCACCAGCATCTATCGCTGCTGCGCGTGATGGTGGTGGACGATTCGGTCATCGCGCGGCAGCGCATCACCGGTCTGTTCGAGCAGATGCAGGTGGAATGCGTGGTCTGCCAGGACGGCCGCGAAGCGCTGGAGCGGCTGCAGGCGATGCTCGAAAGCGGCGAACAGATGGTGTCGCTGGTGGTGTCGGATATCGAAATGCCACGTATGGACGGCTATGCGTTGACGCGCGCCATCCGCGAGACGCCTGCGCTGCGCAAACTCAAGGTGCTGTTGCACAGCTCTTTAAGTGGTGTGTTCAACGAAGCGCTGGTGCGCGACGTCGGCGCGGATCGCTTCATCGCAAAATTCCAGCCCGATCTTTTGGCGAAAACGGTGATGGAGTTGATGGCGCCGTCAACAAATTGACGGGCGACTCCCGGCAGGAGAGCCGTCGGGAATCCGTCCTTGCCGCGTCGGTATAACGTCGCGGCACATTGCGCTGCACACGCATGTGCGGCGTCAAATGGCCGCGCCATGCGGTTTTTCCCGCGTGGCATACAACTTGCTCATGACCCACTGCAAGCATTCAACGTTGCGGGGAATTCATCATGGGTATCGGCATCATTGGTTCAGCACTTGAGGACGTTTTCGGACTGAGCAGCCAGGCTCTCGGCCTTTGGCAGCAGCGTTCGGAAACCATTGCGTCCAACATCGCCAACGCAGACACGCCCAACTACAAGGCGCGTGATGTCGATTTTCGTGAAGCCCTGCAGAAGGCGAGTGGCGAGTCGTCCAATCTTCAGCTCGCTACACCCAGCGAAGGACAGATCGATTCCAGCACCACCACGTCGACCGATGATCTGAAGTATCGCGTGCCGACGCAGCCGAGCATGGACGGCAACACCGTCGATGCACAGGCCGAGCAATCCGCCTTCGCCAGCAACATGGTGCATTACCAGGCGAGCCTCAGCTTCATCAATAGCTCGATTCAGACGCTGCGCCTGGCCATCAATGGTGGAGGGCAAAGCTGATGTCATTGATGAAGATCTTCGACACGGCCGGTTCCGGCATGTCGGCCGAATCGCTGCGACTCAACACCGTCGCCAGCAACCTCGCCAACGCCGACAGCGTCAGCAGCAGTCCCGACGCCGCATACAAGGCGAAAGAACTGATGTTTGCGCCGACGCAGGATAGCGACGGCGGTATCGGCACGCAGAACACGAACGGCGTGAACAACGGCGTGCGCATGGTCGGCGTGACGGAAAGCCAGTCGCCGGTGGAGTCGCATTACGAGCCGGGCAATCCGATGGCGGACGAGAACGGCTACGTCTACGGCAGCAACGTCAATCCCATCGATGAACTGGTGAACATGATTTCCGCATCACGTTCGTATCAGAACAACGTCGAAGTCATGAACACCACCAAGCAGCTGATGATCAAGACGATCGATCTTGGCAGCTAATCCGGAGCTCTTTTATGTCAGCCGTAGGTAGCAGCACCAACACATCTTCCGTCAGCGGGCTCAGCCTTACCGGCAGCACGGTGACGAGCGCGCCGTCCTCGGGCGCGACCATGACGCAATCGGATTTCCTGCAACTGCTCACCACGCAGCTGCAGGACCAGGATCCGACACAACCGATGGACAACTCGCAGATGGCCGCGGAACTCGCGCAGTTTGCAACCTTGTCCACCGATCAGAACATCGACAGCACGCTGAACACCATGAACAGCAACATGACCAGCAACGCGCAGACCTCGCAGGTGCTCAATGCATCCAATCTGGTCGGCAAGCAGGTGCTGGTGCCGTCGAGCACGCTCGATTACACGGGCACTGCGGTGAATGGCGCCGTGAATGTTTCGACCGCCGGCGACGTCGTGGTGAACATCACTGATAGCAGCGGCAACCTCGTCAACTCCATCGACCTGGGCGACCAGCAAGCAGGCCTCGCGCAGTTCAGCTGGAACGGTACGGATAGCAACGGCAATGCCGTCGCCAATGGCGTTTACAACATTTCGGCCAACAACGGCGGTGGCACGGCCGCATTGGATACCTATGCATCCGGCGCGGTGACAGGTGTCGGCTACGGCGGCAGCAGCACGGGTACGTATGTGCAAGTAGCGGGCGTCGGTGGCGTACCGCTGAGTCAAGTGGCACAGATCAACTGACGTCGGCGACATCGACCGACATCGCACTCCTGAGGAATAACGCATGGCTCTCAATCAAGCACTCAGCGGCATCAATGCAGCCGAAGACCAACTGAATGTCATCTCCAACAACATCGCCAACGCAGGCACGGTCGGCTTCAAGGGATCGACCGCGCAGTTCGCCGAAGTGTATGCCGTCACCGGCCTCAATCTGAGTTCGTCGACCGTGGGTAGCGGTGCCGAGCTGACGGATGTCGAACAGCAATTCACGCAGGGCGACCTGGAAACCACCAACGGCAGCCTGGACATGGCGATCAGCGGCAACGGTTTCTTCGTCGTCAACAACGGCAGCGGCAATCAGTACACCCGCGACGGCGCGTTCCAGGAGAACGCCAACGGTTTTGTGACCACCGCCAGCGGTGCGTATTTGCAAGTCTATCCGCCGACCACGGCGGGTGGCTTCAATACCAGCACGCTCACCAACCTTCAGCTCAACACGGCACAGAGCGCGGCGACGCCGACCAGCACGATCAACGCAAACTCGAATCTCGATGCTGAAGACACGGTACCTACCGATCCGTTCAGCACCACCGACACGAACAGCTACAACAACGCATCGACGTTCAGCGTGTACGACTCGCAGGGCGGTACGCACAGCGCGACGGTTTACTACGTCAAGACCGGCAACAACACCTGGAACGCCAATCTCTATATCGATGGCAACAGCGCAGGTACCGCCACGATGACGTTCAACAGCGCCGGTGCGCTGGTGACGCCCGCCAATGGCGACCTCAGCTTCACGCCGACGCAGCCGACCAACGGCGCCACGTTCCCCAGTCCGATGACGATGAACGTCACCAACACGACGCAGTTCGGTACGGCGTATGCGCCGGGCACGTTCAATCAGAACGGCTTCGCAGCAGGTGTGTTGCAAAACGTTGAAATCGGAACAGACGGCATCGTCACGGCAATCTATTCCAACAACCAGACCACGCAGCTCGGTCAGATTGCTGTTGCCAACTTCTCCAACCAGCAGGGTTTGCAGCAGGTCGGCAACAACGACTGGGTGGCGACGCAATCGTCGGGCCAAGCCGTCATGGGTACGGCCAGCACGGGTCAGTTCGGCGATATCGAACAGGGTCAGCTGGAAACGTCCAACACGTCCGACACCACCGCGCAGCTGGTGAACATGATCCAGGCACAGCAGGACTACGAAGCCAATTCGCAGATGCTGGGCACGGTCAGTTCGCTCGACCAGGCGCTGTTCTCCGCGGTCGATCGCAGCTGATAAGCCATGGACCGTTCCGTCTACATCGCCATGACCGGTGCCACGCAGACGATGCGTGCGCAGGACGCCGTCAGCCACAACCTGGCCAACGCATCCACCGTCGGTTTCAAAAGCGAGCTCAGCGCTTTCCAGAGCGTGCCCGTGCTCGGCCCCGGTGCGAATACGCGCATCAACGCCGTGGCACAGGGCATTGGGCAGGACGAAACGCAAGGTGCGATCCAGCACACCGGCAGTCCATTGGATGTTGCAGTGAACGGACCGGGCTGGATCGCGGTGCAATCACCGGATGGCGGCGAAGCGTACACGCGTGCCGGCAATTTGCAGATCGATGCAGACGGCAATCTGCTCGATTCGCGCGGCAATCCGGTGATGGGCGATGGCGGTCCGCTCACCATTCCCCAAAGCTCGCAAATCACCATCGGTAAAGACGGCACGATTTCCACCGTGCCGATGGGTCAGGGCCCCAGCACGATTGCCGCGGTCGGAAAACTCAAGCTGGTCAATCCCGATCCCACGCAGATGTCCGAGGGCGCCGATGGCCTGATGCACATGAACGATGGCAGCGATGCCGATGCGGACGACACCGTTACGGTGACATCCGGCGCGCTCGAGGCCAGCAACGTCAATCCATCGTCCGAGCTGGTGAAGATGATTTCGCTGTCTCGCCAATACGAAATGCAAGTGCGTTCGATCAAGACCGCTGAAGACGATGCGGACGACAGCACCAAACTTCTGCAGACCGCTAGCTAACGCGTAAACGAACGGAGCAAAGCCATGTTTTCTTCACTCTGGATTGCCAAGACCGGCCTCGATGCGCAGCAGACGCAGATGGACGTGATCTCCAACAACCTGGCCAACGCCAGCACCACGGGTTTCAAAGCGTCGCGTGCGTCGTTCCAGGACCTGATGTATCAGAACGAAGGCCAGCCCGGCAGCCAGACCACCGAGCAGACGCAATCGCCGTCGGGCTTGTTGCTTGGCACCGGTGTGAAAGTGGTCGGCAGCGAAAAACTGTTTACGCAAGGTGCGGTGACGCAAACCGGCAACTCGCTCGATCTCGCCGTGAACGGCAACGGTTTTCTGCAGGTAAGTTTGCCCGACGGCACCGTGGCCTACACGCGCGACGGTTCGCTGCATGAAGATTCCACCGGTCAGCTCGTGACAGCGGATGGTTATCCGCTGGTTCCATCGATCACGCTGCCGGCCAACGTCAACAACGTCACCATTGGCACCGACGGCACCGTCAGCGTGACCAGCAACGGCTCCACCACGCCCACGACGGTCGGCACGATCCAGCTTGCCAACTTCATCAATCCGGCGGGCATGCAGGCCATGGGACAGAACCTTTACCTGGAGACCGAATCCAGCGGCGCAGCCCAGACCGGACAACCCGGTATCAACGGCATGGGCACGATTGCGCAGGGCTCGCTGGAATCCTCCAACACCAACACGGTGGAAGAGATGGTCAACATGATCGAAGCCCAACGAACCTACGAGATGAACTCCAAGTCGATCAGTGCCGTCGACGACATGTTGCAGTTCGTCATCAACAAGACCTGAGTAGTAACGTCATGGCTATATCAACTCTGTACGTACGTATTGCAGGCGCATCGTTGCTGCTGGCGGTGCTTGCAGGTTGCGGCAGCATCGGTGAGCGTCAGAAGCAGGAAGACGCCGAGTGGGCCGCGACCGCGCCGGTCGAGCAACAGAAAGCGCCGCCGCCGGATGGTTCGATTTATCACGACATGCAGAACCTGGAACTGTTCAACGATCCGCGCGCGCATCGTGTCGGCGACATTCTGACCATTAACCTGGTCGAGGCAATGCAGGCCAGCAAGAAGTCCGAAACGACCACCGCCAAGACCGACAAGAACACGATCAACGCGCCGGAAGTGCTGGGTCATACGCTGAGCGTGAAGGGCGGCAACACGGCCGATTCCAATTTGAACTCCGCCAACAGTTTCGATGGCGCGGGTAGCAGCACGCAGAGCAATCAGCTGACGGGTGAGTTCACCGTCACCGTGTCGCAGCGGCTTTCCAACGGCAATCTGATGGTGCGTGGCGAGAAGTGGCTGACGATCAATCAAGGTCAGGAGTTGATTCGTCTTTCCGGGATTGTGCGTCCTGAAGATATCGAGCAGGACAATTCGGTCGATTCCACGCGTGTGGCGGATGCGCGTATTACCTATACCGGTCGTGGCGTACTCAACAGTGCCAACCAGCAAGGCTGGCTGGCACGGTTCTTTAATTCGAAGTGGATGCCTTACTGATTTGAACTCCCTCTCCCCGCCGGGGAGAGGGTTGGGGTGAGGGGACAACCTCGCGAACCACTCCATTTTCCGAGTACAATGTATGCAGCTTTTTCATCGCAAAAAAAATGAGTTGGGAGGCAAGACTGGCCCCTCACCCCAACCCTCTCCCCGGCGGGGAGAGGGAGTGAATGTTGCGGCCATCGTTGCATTGCTTGTGTCGCTCTGCGGTTTCATCCCCAACACCGCACACGCCGACAAAATCCGCGACCTCGTGCAAGTCGCCGGCGTGCGCAGCAATCAACTCGTCGGTTACGGCCTGGTCGTCGGTCTCGATGGCACCGGCGACCAAACCACGCAGGCGCCGTTCACCACACAAAGCCTGGAGAACATGCTCAAGCAGTTTGGTGTGTCGTTGCCGGCTACCGGTACTGCGCCGCAGCTGAAAGACGTCGCCGCCGTGACCATCACGGCCAGTCTCCCGCCTTTTGCAAAGCCAGGTCAGGCGATCGACGTGACCGTGGCTTCGATCGGTAACGCGAAGAGCTTGCGCGGTGGTGAATTGTTGATGACGCCACTTCGCGGCGCAGATGGCAGCGTGTATGCCGTGGCGCAGGGCAGTGTCGTGGTCGGCGGCGTCAGTGCATCGGGCAAGAGCGGATCGAGCGTGCAGATCAATATTTCTGCCAGCGGCCGCATTCCCAACGGCGCATCGGTCGAACGCACGGTCGCCTCGTCGTTCTCCAATCCGGGCGATCTCGTGTTGAATCTCAACACGGCCGATTACACGACCGCCAGCCACATTGCCGATGCGATCAATCATCTTTACGGCGCCGGTACCGCACATCCGCTGGATGGCGGTTCGGTGTCGGTGCGTGGCCCGGCTGATCCCAGCGAAAAAGTCGCATGGCTTGGTGCGATCGAATCGATGGATGTCGATCCGGGCGATGCGCCCGCGCGCGTGATCGTCAATTCGCGCACCGGTACTGTCGTGATCGGTTCGGATGTGCGCGTGAGCGCTGCGGCGGTCGCGCACGGTTCGATCCAGGTCACCATCAGCGAACAACCGCAAGTCAGCCAGCCGGCACCTTTCAGCAATGGTCAGACGACGGTGGTGCCGAATAGCGCTGTGTCGATCAACCAGACCGGCGGGCACATGTTCAAGTTCGGCCCGGGCGTGAGTCTGGATTCCATTGTGCGCGCCGTGAATCAAGTCGGTGCGACGCCGACGGATCTGATCTCCATTCTCGAAGCGCTGAAACAAGCCGGTGCCTTGCACGCGGATCTGGTGGTGATCTGACATGGCCGATATCGGCAACGCCGCTGCCAAAAGCTTAAGTACCTGGACAGACTTGTCCGGGTTCAGCGCGTTGCGTCATCAGGCCGAGGCCGATCAGGGCGGCACGCTGCCCGCTGTCGCCAAGCAGTTCGAAGCGATGTTTACGCAAATGCTTTTGAAATCGATGCGCGATGCCAATTTCGGCGATCCGCTCTTTGAAAGTCAGGCTGGCGATCAATGGCAAGACATGTACGACCAGCAGTTGTCGCTCAATCTCTCGCAACACGGTAAAGGCTTAGGCATTGCCGATTTGCTGGTTCGTCAGCTCGGCGGTCATAACAGCAATCAGGCTGGCGATGGCAAGACGGCCGGCGTCGATCCCAGCACCACGGGTCTTGTCGATAACTGGAAGCAGCGCCTGTATCGCATTGCCGACGACGCACGTTCCGCCGGCCGCTCAGCGATGGCATCGATTCCAGCCGATGCAGAAGCCTTCGTGCGCGAACTCGCGCCGCAGGCAACCGTCGTGGCGAAGGAACTGGGTCTTTCCTTGCGTACCGTGCTGGCGCAGGCCGCGCTGGAAACGCAGTGGGGCAAGCACATGCCCACGCATTCGGACGGCTCCAGCAGCTTTAATCTCTTTGGCATCAAGGCCGGCGGCGGTTGGGGCGGTTCACGCGTGAATGTGCCCACGGTGGAATACGAAGGCGGTATTGCCGTGCGCAAGCAGGCGCAGTTCCGCTCCTACAAATCCACCGCGGACTCCCTGGCCGACTATGCCGACCTGATCGGCAAAGACCCCCGTTACTCGCGCGCCCTGGGCCGCGGCGACGATGTGCTGGGCTACGCCAAGGCCTTGATCGAAGGCGGTTACGCCACCGACCCCGACTACGCGGGCAAGGTCGCGGCCATCGCCAACAGTTCCATGATGCGCGACGCCTTGGACGCGCTCAAGAAAACCACTTTCCTGCCGACACCGTGAGCGTACCCATGAGGATCGTGCGCACTCGGCTTTGCTATTGAGGATGGCTCCATGTCCAGCTTGCTCAACATAGGCATTTCCGGTTTGAATGCCGCTCAGGTTGCGCTGGCCACGGTCAGCAACAACATTGCCAACGCCAGCACCAGCGGCTACAGCGAAGAACGCGTCGATCAGGTCGAAACCATCGGCGGCGAAAGCAACAGCCAATACACCATCGGCAGCGGTGTCGATGTGGTCGCTGTGCAGCGCGCCTACAGCCAATTCCTGACGACTGCCCTGTGGAGCAGCAACAGCAATCTTCAGGCTGCCACCACCACCAGCAATTTGACCAGCACGCTCAACAGCGCGTTCAGTGGCAGCGGCAATCTGCAGACTGCGCTCGATAATCTATACAGTGGCTTCAGCAGCGTCGCGAACTCACCCAGTTCCTCTTCAGTGCGGCAATCGGTGTTGGGCGATGCATCATCGCTGACCAGCGTCTACAACACGCTCGGACAACAGCTCAGCCAGCAGTCGTCGCAGGTCAATCAGCAGATCGGCGATACCGTCACCAGCATCAACGGTCTGACGTCGCAGATCGCGACATTGAACCAGCAGATCCTGGCGTCGGGCAGCAATAGCAATCCAAACAGTTTGCTCGACCAGCGAGACCAGCTAATTCAGCAGCTGGCCGGATTCACAGGCATTTCGACGGCGACTGACAGCAACGGCTCGATCGCCGTGTATACAAGCTCGGGCGATACCCTGGTCAGCGGCGCACAGTCGTATGCGTTGGCCTCAGGTCCCAATCAATACGATCCGGGCAGCACCGACGTCTTCGACACATCAGGCAACGACATCACGTCGCAGTTGTCGGGCGGAAGCCTCGGTGCATTGGTCAGTTATCGCAACACGGTGTTGGAGCCTGCGCAGAACGCATTGGGTCAATCGGCGATCGCATTGGCATCCAGCGTCAACGCACAGCAGGCCGATGGCCTGAATCTCAACGGGCAACAAGGGCAGGCGATTTTCAGCGTTGGCTCACCCGACGTGCTGCCTTCCAGCACCAATGCCGGTAGCGCGAGTGTCAGCGCTTCGATCAGCGATGTCTCGCAGCTCACCACATCCGATTACATTCTTCGCTACACCGGTTCGGGCACGGGTACCAATGGTTGGAGTCTGAGCACCACCACCGGACAAAGCGTGGCGTTGACGGCTAACTCCAATGGCTCGTTGTCGGCCGATGGCCTGACACTCAACGTGTCAGGCACCGCACAAACCGGCGACAGCTACGAGATCGAACCGACGCGCAACGCATCAACGTCGTTGACGGTAAGCATGACCGATCCCAATGGCATCGCTGCAGCCGCAGCGCTGGCCGGCACCGCGGCGACGGCAAACACCGGCACGGCGACGGTGAGTTCGGTAAGCGTCACCAACTCCAGCAACGCCAATCTGCTCTCCGGCGCGACTGTCACCTTTGGTGCGGGTGGCGCATACACGATTACCGATGGCGCCGGAAACACCACGACCGGCACGTATACCTCTGGCCAACCGATCACTGCAGACGGCTGGAGTCTTAGCTTGAGCGGTACGCCCGCGAGCGGCGATAGCTTCACGGTTGCCGCGAATACCAACGGCCTCAACAGCAACGCCAATGCGTTGGCGCTGGCAGGGCTCGCCGATAGCGGCGTGTTGGACGGCGGCAAAACCTCGGTGGTGGACAGCTACTCGAACCTCACCACACAAGTGGGCGACGCGGGTAGTCTGGCCACCAGCGACCTGACGACGCAGACCAATCTCTACAACGAGGCCGCGAGCAATCAGCAAAGCCTCGCTGGCGTGAACCTCAACACCGAGGCGGCCAGCCTCGTGCAATACCAGCAGGCCTACCAGGCTTCGGCCCAGGTGATTTCGACGGCACAGCAGCTGTTCACCAGCCTGATCACTGCAATAGAGGACGGCTAATAATCATGATCAGCATCTCCACCAGCTGGATGTATCAGCAACAGGTCAACACCATGCTCAGTCAGCAGGACGCGCTGTCGCAGACCGAGAACGAGGTGAGTACCGGCAATGCCATCAACGTGCCGTCCGACAATCCGATCGGCGCCGCGCAGATCGTGGGTTTGAATCACATCCTGGCCGAGAACACCGAATACACCAACAACATCACCAGCGCCAACACGCGTCTGTCCACGGAGTCGAGCACGCTCAGCAGCGTTAGCAATCTGCTCAACAGCGTGAATGATCTGGGTTTGAGTTCGATCAACGGCGCGTTGTCGAGCAGCGATCTCAGCAACATCGCCACCGAGCTTACGCAGTACCGCAATCAGCTCGTGCAGTATTCCAACACCACCGATGCCAACGGCAATGCGCTGTTTGCCGGTACCAGTACTACCACCACGCCTTTTGTGATGAACAGCAGCACCGGCCAGGTCACCTACGCCGGTAACAATCAACAATCGTTTGTGTCGATCGGGCAGGGGCTGCAGGTCGCCAATGGCGATTCCGGTAGTTCGCTCTTCATGAATCTGCCAGCCGGCAACGGCACCTTCGTTGCGAGTGCGGGTACCAGCAACACGGGAACGCTAGTCGTAGGTGCCAACAGCGTGACGGATACTGCCGCTTACCAAGCTGCTACAGCGTCCGGTCCGTTGAACGACACGATTACTTTCGGCACCAACGGTACGTATAGCGTGACGGATGCCGCCGGCAACCCCGTCACCGACAGCAGCGGCAATCCGATCACCGGCACGTACACGGCTGGCGGCAGCATCAGCTTCGACGGCATGTCTCTCGCCTTGAGCGGCACGCCTGCTGCGGGCGATACGGTCAACATCCAATCCGATACGTCATCGAACACGCAAGACGTATTCACCACGCTCAACAACATGATCAACGCTTTGCAGGGCGGCCAAACCGGCGCTGCGCTCACCAACACCATGAACCAGCAGCTGGAAGCGCTCGGCCAGGCCATGAGCAGCGTATCCAGTACCACGGTAGCCGTCGGCAGCCGCCTGGATACATTGCAACAGCAGCAGAGCAGCTATTCCGACCTGGGCGTGACGTATCAAACAGCACTAACGGATGTGCAGAACGTCGACATCACCACCGCCATCAGCAACCTATCGTTGCAATCGACGGCGCTGCAGGCATCGCAGCAAGTGTTCGCGAAAGTGCAGGGCACCAGCCTGTTCAATTACCTGCAAGGCTGATCCAGAACACACACGCATCGAAAGATAAGAAGGTCCACCATGCTGCGCCAGATCGTCAAAGACTACGAGGTGATCGATCCGATCATCGGTTCCACGCTGCTTCCCGGCGGCGAATCCGCTTCACCGAAAGAGTTGATCTTCCACATCCTGAAAGACAACGCCGCCAAGGTCGAAGTGCTCGACATCGGTTTTGGCAAAGGCGGCCTGGGTGAGATGCTCAAGGCCAATGCCGCCACGACGCATTGGTCGGTGGATGGCGTGGATGGTTTCGAGGGCAGTTGCAACAACCCGGAAATGTTCGCGCGCGAGATCTATCGCAACGTGTGGCACGGCATGGCGCAAAGCATTCCCTCCGATCGCCTGGCCAAGTACGACATCATCTGCCTGCTGGACGTGATCGAGCATCTCACCGCCGAAACCGCGAAGTGGTTGCTGCGCACACTGCTTACCAGCATGGGCGAACATTCATTTCTGTTCATCAGCACGCCGCTGTGGTTCTACCCGCAACACAGCCAGCAGAGCGGCGATCTGGAAGAACATCTCATCGGCGTGCCCGCCACATCGATGATGGCGTTGATACCGATGATGTACGCCGTGAACCATCCGCTGATTGGCGGTTTCGTACTCGGCAAGCGCAGCCTCGAATTCGTCGAATTCTTCCAGCCGACCACCGACAAGAGTTTTTCGTTTCAGCGAGGCTCGTTGCTGGCAAGTGCCGTGAATTGCCAGACGGTGCCGGGCAGGTTCATTACGCTGAAGCAATAAGCGATGGATCGGGCGCGCTAGACAAGGCCGCCCGGTCGTCTAGACATCCGCGCACTAGCCGACATCCAAGGCTCATTAACTATCCGTCTTCAACCGGTCAACAGACGATGCAACCATCGTCTGCCAGACACGGTTCGCTACGGAGCACGCTAATGACCCACGCCAAACACGTCGACCAATTGCTGGACTTGCTGTCGGCGCAAGGAAAAGAAGCGTATTTCGGCGAACCCGTCTCCGTGCTCGAACATTGCTTGCAATGCGCGCATTTCGCTGAGCAGTCTCAAGCCAGTCCGGCGACGATAGCCGCCGCGTTATTGCACGACATCGGTCATGTGTTGCACGGCTTGCCCGAAGACATCGCGCAACACGGCGTAGACGGCGCACACGAAAACGTTGCGGCGGCGTATCTGGCGCAATGGTTTGGCGAAGACGTTACCGAAACGGTGCGCCTGCACGTCTCGGCCAAGCGTTACCTCTGCGCAACTGATCCGACCTATCTCGCACGGTTGTCACCATCGTCCGTCGAAAGCCTGCACATCCAGGGCGGCCCGATGAGTGACGAAGAAGTCGCAGCATTCGAAGCGCTGCCGAATGCCAGCGTCGCAGTGCAACTCCGCCGCTGGGACGATGAAGCCAAGATCCCAACATTGGATGTGCCGGGACTGGAGCACTATCGCCCTGTTCTTCTTCAGGCATCCACAGGGCGACCCTAGAAACGACTCTGCCCTTTTTGGCCAATCAATGAAAAAGGCGCTAAATCGGCTTTCCAGTCCCCATGAGACTGCGTTCCCATCCTGCACACTTTGCACCGGCCTCGTAGGCGGATTGGAAAAACGTCAACAGATCGCCGTCGGGATTTTTCGACTTACGCAAGTCGTCGTAATCGAAAACGAACTCTCTCTGGTTTGAATCCCATCGCGAGCCCGGCGGGCTGATTCGTGCGTTTTCGATTCCCGCAGGTTGCGGATGCGTGAAGGAATAGAACGCCGCGTGGGGATAAGCGGCTGTGCCGGACCACCATCCCATCTCGATAAGTTCCGCATTCATCGCATTACGCCGGATGTAGTCGGCATTCGCACCGGGTGAGGCGGGCTTGCCGTTGTAAAGCGTACAGCGGATGTCCATCGTTCCCCACATAAGACCTATAGGCTGCGTTTTAGCCAGGAATCTTCCTTGGAAGGTTTGCAACACACGCTGTGTGCTTAGAAGGATTCGCCACCAATGGTTGACCCATGCCAGTTCATAGGCGCGTGGCTCTTTGTCCTGATTAAAAGGAATGGGGTTGGATACTTCTTGTGGGTTCAAGTTAATGGAAACGTCGACACCCGCCGCATGGAGAAGATCAAAAAGAGACGCCACAAACTCCGCGACAGACATCGAGGCCAATTTAAAGTTGCCCGCAAAGCCTGCGCTGGTAATGCACTCGACCTTGTGCGAGATCAAATCGACACGAACTTCATACGCGCCACCAGCGTACGGAATTGGACCTGTTGTCAAACCTTGCGCATTCACGCATAGAACCACTCCGGCCCATTGCGGCTGAAAGGGTTCTTGCAGCTTTAACTTGCCGATGGCCTGCAGGCCCATCTGAAGAAAATACTGAGTAGCCGCAAAATCTGCATAAGGAAGCGGCGGCCATGGATCGGCAAAGGTATTGCTCGGGATTGGCATGGCAGTATCCCCATCGATAGGGCGAAAGGCCAATTGAAAATGATGGAAAAGGACTTCCGGGCGCAATGCTTCGATAGCCCCGCTTGATAGGTGTCAGTGGCGGCTTAGGGTTGTCCCCCTTGTTCCTGCCAAGTCTTGAACTTCGCACACATCTCAGGCGTCCATCGCGCTTCGCCGCTGGACTTTGGCGGCATGCTACCGCTGGATACGGTTTCATATATGGCTTTTGCGTGCTTGAACACGCTGTCCCGGTCGCTAAGGTCCATCGCCCTTTTCATGTGATCGACGTCCATATCGGTGAACATGGGACGGATGTCTTTGGCAAAGCTGAGTGTCGCTGGTGCAGACATGTTTGTTCTCCGGTCAGAGTCAAAAGTCGTGCAGCTTTGGGGTGAGGTATGTCCGCTCCGGTCGGAGGCGGATTCCGGCCACTTTAGAGACTTGGACATGATGAATATGTTTTCTATACGGAAATTACTCATCAAAAACAAAGAAGGTCAGAACCCCTTTCGACTAGTCAATTTGGCGGTCGCTGGTAGCTATGCAAAGTGGAAAAGGGCTCTGACCCCTTTTTCCGGCGATATTCCTCATTGCGCGCGATCGAATTGAGCGACCAACGGGTAACAAAATCCGTTTGTGTCTTGTTCTAAATCTTGCCGTCGAACATTGCCAACATCATGATGATTAGGTCCGCGTCACCCACGAAATCGCCCACGGGCTTATTTCGGTCGTGATCCCTTGAAATCCTGACGCCGCCCCATTCCACCACCGCACCATCTTTTCCCCTGTCCCACGCAATTTTCCCTCCGTGGGAATACGAATTGCGTAACACCTTGGCCAGTGGCCATAGTCCATCACTACACTTTTTCCAACCAGGCGGCGAAGATTCGAACAGCTCGACAAACACCGGCCATATAGAACGCTGCAACCACTGCCGATGCTGGTCGGACCAAATACTCTGTGCAATTGGGTTGCGACCCCAGTGAATGGCAATGTGCGCGTAGGTGGGAGATCGCCTTTCTAGCGCAAGGTGAACAGGGCCGAAAACGGGAATACGAATCGTATAGTCCAGTCCTTTGCAACTCAGACCAACGTAGTCACCTTCCTTTACATTCGCGTCCCTGAGCTTGCTGATAGCCAAGCTCATAGCGCATACGCACATGCAAATGTGCATAAATCCATCAAAAGCGGGATGATCTGGGAAAATCATATAGTTTTCATCTCCCGGTCGATCGTCACCACCGATTTCGAGTGCACCACTTACTTCGCGAAAATTGAGAGACATAGGCCACATTCAACTTAATGATGAAGTGCGGCAATACCAGCTACGGCAGACGCAATAGCAGCCACTGCCGAAATAATCGCTACAAGAAGGCCTATTCGCCCAAGTTTGAGTCCGAGCTCACCAATTTTCATGCTTGCGACGCCGATATTCTCACTTTCTTTCGACGTTTCAATCTGCGTCTGAACCTGAGCTTCTGAAAGCATTGCATCGAGTACAACGCGGACTAGCTCACGTATGAAAGAAATATCGCTATCGTGAAAGAGCCCGGGGTTATCCAAAATTAAATAAGTCTCCGCAAGTGTGCTCACGTCCGGACGCTCCTCCCTTAAAACCTCCATTAGGCGCTCACCATAGCTGTGCTGACGAAAGCCACGCAGCTTGTCATGAATCTTCCCCTTCAAAGCAAGAGCCTTCCCTCCCGGTTGTTTCAGAAGCATGCGCGGACTCCCTTATGTATTTCGAGTTTTCATGTTGAGCGTGTTCCTCAAGGACTGCAAGATATGCCTCAAAGGCAAACACCCGCACTTGGCGGGCGTTTGAAAGATGCGAATCAACGACAATCACTGATTCTGAAAAGAAGGCACACCAAACCTAAGTGTGCACCGGCGGATGCGTATGCCTGTATATGGCATAGGCGATACCGCCGACGCCCGTCAATGTGGCAGGAAAATACAGCGCGAAAAAAGGGGTCCGGAGAAAAGGGGGCGGAGGTAGTTAAATACGCCTCAGTGCAGCAACAGGGGTGATCAAGGCGAGACCCGCGAGACAAGAGGGACGCGTTAGCCATTTGCTTAACTACCTCCGTCCCCTTTTTTCCCTCCGTCCCTTTTTTCGCGCCTCCGTCACCTATTCGGCTTACCAGCTTTGAATGTTTTGAGACGCCCACGCCTCACTTAGTACATCACTTCAATACAGGACTCGTTTGAATCCGCTTCAACCAGTTCTCGAATATGCTGCGCCGTTCCTTGCGACCATCGGGCGGTGTAACGGAAATCGCGACATCTTCTGCATCGTTCGCCTCGTCAAGCCGGCCCTGTTTCGCCAGCGCCATTGCAAGCAGCTGTTGCGACATAGGGTCGAGGTTATCGATGCCTATCGCTTCGCGGGCGCTTTTTTCGGCTTGAATTGCATCGCCTTGCAGAAGTTCTAATTCTCCGCGCAATGTGAGGTAAAAACGGTACATAATCTTGTCATCGTGTAGCTTCGGGGAATCCTCTATCTGGTCCAGATAGAACGCTGCATGGTCCAGTCTGTTCTCATTGATCGCCAGAAACGCCGCGTTAAGCATGCAGTTTTCGCACGGCACTTTATCGGCTACGACCTTATTGATGACGCTCCAAGCTTTGTCGTTGTAGCCGAGATCGATATAGCTTCCGATAAGCCCGTCTTCGACTTCGATCGAGTCCGGGTATTGGGAGAAAGCCCACTGCCATAGATTCAATGGCGTTGACCAAAGCGGAATCGTCACACGCACATTCATGGCACCAACGGCAAGCCATAACGCCGCTGCTATAACGCCCGATAGAGAAGCGATGCGTTGCAGCTTGGCCGGAATCGGGATCGACCGCAATGTTGCGGGAAGCCACGCACACGCCATCGCGAGGGCGAGCATGGCGTAACGCTCGTGGTACAGGCTTTGATCGAAACCTATCGGCAGAATATGGACAACAGGCAATAACGCAACCGTGACTGCCATGATCAAGCCACCGACGTATAACCGGCGCAGCATGCATAGAATGCCGGACGCGAGAATGCATAACGTCAAGGCGATGTTGAAAATCGACGATGGGGTAACGCCTAGAAATAGAGCGATCGGCAGCGGATGCACTGGGCTCATTCCGTCCATCGGCCAGAAGAGCATGTGCCAATAACGCAGATATAGAAAGCTCACTTCTTGCAGATGTGCAAAGGGAGGAAAGCCTTCACCGTTGTGTGTGGGCACTAACGTGCCCAATGCCATGTTTCGCAACGCTAAGTAAAAAATACCCGCAGCAAGCACAGATGCATAAACAACCCAATGAAGCCTCAGTTGTTGTCTGAGCTGTGCAGCCGTTCCCTTGCATCGGGCGACATCGGGGCTGAACCAGTCGGAGAGCAGCATGAGCAAGGGAAAAGTTATTGCCGTTTCTTTCGAGCATGCCGCCAGAAAAAAGCAAAAGGCGACGGACGGTGCGCGCACCCACATCCGCTTTAACCCGGCATTCAATACAAGCCCGAGCAATATGAAAAGTGTGACGGCCAGGTCGAATTGACAACCGATCCACGTGATGGGTTCGATCAATAACGGATGGAGTCCATACAGCAACATGGGCAAGATCGCTATGTGCCATTGTTGTGCGCTCGATGTTTTGTCGGCACTCAAGATTTTCGCGTAGACACCTACCAGTACCATGTTGATCACGTGCAGCGCTATCGACACGCCATGCATTGGGCCTGGTCTCACATCGAAGATGCGGACCTCCAGCGTAAAGAGCGCGACAACGAGCGGCCGAAAGTAGGAGGTCCAGTTGTTGAAGCCATGCACGACGTAGCGCGACCAGTCGTTGCCATGGCTCAACCATGCGACCTGACGAAAATCGAGCAGATCGTCCCAGACGAAACTCGCGCGCAGATTCGGCCAATAAACAAAGGTCACCAAAAGCGCCGCGCCTAAAGCCAGCAGGAAGAAGCTGAATATGCTGCCACGGCTGGTGGCACCCTCATTAATATTCAAAGCAGTCACCCCTGTCGAACGTCGATCCTATTCGACCATCATACTGACAAACGTCGATCACCAGGGCTGACCGATGGTTTTGGAAGCGCAGTCCCAATGAGGAAAGGAGTAACCCATTACGGTTCCTCGATGGCCCATCTCGTCTTTGTGTTTGTTTGCATACGGCAGGTGCCACGAGTGTCGTGGTCGAAGCAACTATGGCGACAGATACTTAGCCGCTTTGCTTGCTCCCGCATCACATATCGGTAAATAGGCGGGTTCCAGCTGCGTTTCCGATCGAGCCTTCGGGCTAAGATACTCTGGCGTCGCACGCCAATAAGGGGGCCTTCACTTTGAACGTTTCAGCGTTTACCGCAACAAGTGATAGAAAGCCAGTCCTATATTTAGCGGCGCTGTCCGTCATCGCTATCGTCACCGTCACGTATTGGCCTGTCCTTCATGCCGGTTTTGTCTGGGATGACGTGATCGACTTCCAGAATAAGGCGTGGCTCACCCAGGGTAACGCGTGGGAACACTTTATCTGGAAAGATTTCAACAACTGGGTCAATTACTTTCGGCCACTTGTCATTGGTCTGTTTACGATCCAGCTACGGCTGTTTGGCGTGCAGCCTGGACCGATGCACGCGGTATCGCTTGTCATCCATCTGATCAATACCCTGCTTGTGGGTGTGTTGGCCTGGCGCCTGTCCGTCGACAAATGGCCTGAACACAGACGATGGCTGGTATTGGCGATACCCATGTTGGTCTATGGACTGCATCCTGTCCTGATCGAGCCAGTGGCGTGGATCGGATGCCAGTTCGATCTTGTCGCCACGTTCTTCATGCTGCTTGGGTTGACGCTGAATATCACGGTCAGGCGAGCGTGGGCTCGCGCCTTCTGCGTGGCTCTCTGCTTTTTTCTCGCTGCGTGTTCCAAGGAATCTGGCGCCGTCTTCCCGTTGATGCTCGTGGTCTTTGATTGGGTTGTGCTCGACGTTCCCCGTAATGTCCCTATGCACTCGCAACTAAAGGCATTGCTGAGGAAAAACGCGCTTACTTATGTGGGGGTATTTGCTGCAGGTATTGCATATCTCGCTTTGCGCCATTGGGCATTAGGTGGTCTGGCACTCCAGGGAAACCAAGACGCATCGCCGGCTTTTGCGCGTTTGCAGGAGACGAGCTATCTATATCTGCGCTACTGGCAGATGATTCTTTGGCCGAACAGCGGCATGAGTCCGGTGCATCCCGTGCCTTTGCAGCAATTCGTTGTCGTCAATGCGCATTCCATCTTGGAGGTTGCGGCAACATTAGGAATCGCTTTGGTTGGTGTCGTATGCGCCTTGAGGCGCCTCGTGATCGGCAGCGTTGTACTTATCGTCACGTTTTCGTTGCTTCCTGTTTTGCATATCGTTGCAGCGAATCTTGACTCCAGCCTTTATCACGAGCGCTATGCCATGACCGGGCTGGCTATGGTGTGTGTGCTATTTCCGCTCGTTCTGCGCCAGTTGCCGAAAATCAAAAATATCGCTCGTGTCATCTCCCTGGCTGCAAATGTCGTACTTCTATTCTGGTTGGCAATGTCGATCATGAGCATTCGTATGACATTGCCGCTTTGGTCAAACGAAGCAAGTTTGTGGCAATGGGCGTTGCATGACCATCCGGACGACGCTGTTGCCAATGCCGAATTGATATCCGTTTACTCCGGCGCGGGTGACAGGGCCAGAGCGTGGCCGCTCATCGACAGTGTCGTTGCTAAAAACTTGCAATGCACGTATTGCATGCTCAATGCGGCAGTGCTTGCCATCAATGAGCGCGACGCGCAACGTGCCGCGTTCTTCCTCGACAAAGTCCAGAACGCTCCAGACTTGCACGGCTTGAAGATGACGTATATCGCATATCTGGATGAGCGCGGCGCACTGTTGTTGCTTCAGAACAATCCGCCGGCCGCAGAAAGTGCGACCCGCGAGGCGATATCGCTGGACAATCTTTATCCGGAGCCTCAATTGATACTCGCCGCCGCGCTGGCAAGGGAAGGGAGAGTTGCCGAGGCTAGAGAGATCGGTGACGCCGCGCTACAGCTTATTCCGCCCCAGCAGCGTGAGCAAAAGCAGCGCATGCTGGAAAGGTTGTATGCCTATGGCGCCCATGTTTCCTCGAATCAGCAGTCAACCCAGTCAGGCGCACATCCGTGAGTTGAGGCGGGTGACGGCGACGATGTGTGAGTCGGGGATCACACATCGTCGTTATTCAGTGAAGCACTTCTTCCCACGACGTCCGATAACTGGTCCGGGAAAACGAGCGAGGCGTGCGCGAGAGGCTTCGTGTCTTGCGCACGATAATCTCATTCGACGCCGGCTTCTGCCGCAACCACAGACAAAGCAATCCCGGAAATTCCGACGCCGCGGGTTCGATGGTGTAACGGCGGTTTAGTTTGGAAGCCATGCCGACCTCCAATCGATGAGCTTTTCTTCGGTGAGCATCCAGTCGCGGCTTACCGAGTCGCGCAACGCGTCGCCCATCTTTGCAGTGGCGTCGAGATCCTCGATGTGCATGCGGATGGCGTTGGTCCATTCCTTGTAGCGATTCTTTACGCGCGTCACGGGCAGATCGTTCTGGTAGCACACGATGTCGGTGGCGATCACCGGGAAGCCGCACGCGCCGTATTCGAGCAGGCGCAGGTTGCTCTTGCATTCGTTGAAGGCATTTTCTTCAAGTGGTGCAAGGGCGAGGTCGAGGTTCAGCGATGCGAGTTTGCGCGGGTATTCTTCGATGGGTACGCCGGAATGGAATTCATGGACATACGGACGTAGTTTGTCGGGGCACATGCCGAGGAAGACCCATTCCACTTCGTCGGCGAGGTCGCGCACGACATCGGCGATCAATTCGAGATCGCCGCGGTGGCTTGAGCCACCACCCCAACCAACGCGGGGTTTGCGACCAGTGCGGCGCTGGCTTTTCGGCAGGTCGCCCCACCAATCCGTCGGCAGCCGGTTGAGCACGACGCGGATGTCGGAGTGGAAACCCTTGAATTGTTCGGCCAACGCATCGGTCGACACCACAAAACGATCGACAGTGGATAGTGAGCGCCGCAGTGACTTCACGATGTCTTTCGGCATCAATCCATGGAAGTGGCTCTTCACCGGAATCTGATGGATCAGGTCGTCCAGCTCGAAGACCTTGAAGGCCTTTGTGAAATCGCGATAACTCTCCAGCAACTTCACCTGTGCATCCGTAACCTGACGTTGCAGCACCAGCGACGTGGGCTGGAAACGTTCCATCGCGACGGGCGATAGGTGCACGCCAGCGATCATGCCCTCGACCAGGCCGTTGCGTTGCATGGAAGAAAACGGCTGCACGATGCGGTAGTGTCCGCAGCCATGCGAATCGGCGGCGACACAAAACATGCGTGGCAGCAACGGTTGGCTGAAGGGCTGCCAGCCTTTGCCGCGATTCGGGTCGAGTTCAAAACCGACGCCATCGAGACTGAGGTTCATGCTGTAAGCCGGATCGCGCGCAAGCTGCCCCAGCCATTTGCGGTACATCGCGCCTTGTTCGCCCTGGAAGCGTTTCTGCTTGGCTTCCTGTGCGGTCTTGTCGACCTTGCTCTGACTGACACTGCCCACGTGCATCAGCCGCGCGTAAGGTGTCCACACGGTGAGATAGCCGGCCTTGTGTACTTTGAGACACAAGTCGACGTCGTTGTAGGACACCTTGAAGTCTTGTTCGTCGAGTCCGCCCACCTGGTCGTAGACCGATTTGCGAATCATCAAGCAGGCCGCGGTGACTGCGGTGTAATTCTGATCCACGCGCAGACGGTGCATGTAACCATCCGATTCCATCGGCTGACCGATGAAAGGATGATCGGCCGGCCCGCGCAGACCCAGCACCACACCGCCGTGCTGAATGCGTCCGTCCGGGTAATGCAGCTTGGCGCCGACGATGCCCACTTCCGGACGTTGCGCGTGGTTGAGTAGCGCTTCGATCCAGTCGCCGTGCAGTACGGCGGTGTCGTTGTTGAGCAGAATCAAATATTCGCCGCGCGCTTGTTTCGCGGCAAAGTTATTGATGGCCGAGTAGTTGAACGGATGCGGATAGCGCAACAGGCGCAGCTGATGGCTGTTGAGGCGTTCGATGCCATCCAGATACGCGCGTGCCGCCGGTTCTTCGGTGTTGTTGTCGACGATCAGCAACTCGTAATTCAGATAAGTCGTTTTCGACAGCAGACTGTCGAGCAACCCGTTGAGAATGGGGAGCTGGTCCTTGGTCGGTACGATGATGGAGACGAGCGGTTTCCGCTCATGCTGGTACACCACGCGATTGAAGCCGGGCAGCGCACCCGGTTCCATCGTATGCGGCACGCCCATGCGTTGCAGATGCTGGGAGACGATGGCGGCGCTATTTGTCTTTGCCGTATCCGACGCCAACCAGTGCACGTAGGGCAGTGCAGCGCGATACATCACTTCGCCAATATGCCCGATCGCTTGCAGTCCGTCGGTTTCCAGCAGGCGGAAGAGCAGGTCGTAGCCGGCCAGGTCGCCGTAGTTTTCGCTCAGGCCGCCCAGTGCAAGGCAGCGTTCCCGGTTGAAGGCCAGTGCGCGGCCTGCGTAGGGGTAACTGCGCAGCATGTCGAGATTGATATCGGGTTTGAAGATCGGACTTTCGAACGTGCCGCGCGTATGCGTGTCTTCGTCGAAATAGATTGCGCGCAGATGGGATTGGGTGGCGATGCGTTCGGCAAGTAACAACAAAGTGGCCGGATGCAATATGTCGCCTGCATAGGCGAGCTGGATCCAATCCGCGTTGCTGGTGGCAATGGCCTTGTTCAAACGCTCCTGCAATCGATCTTCGCCGGAGATGACGCTCAGCTGATGATGCGGGTAATGCTGCGCAACGATGCTTTCCTGCGTAAACGACACGGCTTCCGCTTCATCAGCCGCATCGATCAGCATCACATGGATGCGCGGCGCGCCCGATTGCTCGATGCGTTGCATCGCCTGTGCAATGGCGATCTCGCTGAGTTGATGTTGTGCCTGCCAGTGCTTGTATTGATCCGATGGTGGCGGTGGAACCAGCCATGCCGGCAGCACTTTGAGGTGACGGTCGGTGCGGTTCCAGCAGTCGCCTTCGTAAATCTCACGCGCAAACGATTCATTGATGTTGCGGCCGTGCCCGATCCACTCAGCGGAAGCATCGATCAACAGTCGCTTGCACAGCCACGTTACGCGCTCCAGCGGCGAGGTGATGCCAAGCAGGTTCTCGAACCCGCTTTCATAGGCGATCTGCCACAGGCCGACGTAAACGGGAATCTGCTTCTCGATCGGTTGGCGTGCGCGCCATTCGCCAGCGTGGAAACTCAGTCCGCCATCGGCATCGACGTAGATGTTTGCGGGTAGTGCGTCCAGCCATTCGGCCGGAATCTTGTCGTCTTCGTCAGCTTGTGCATAGACCAGCGCACCCCATTTGCGCAGCAGTGCGATCATGCGATCAGTACGGCGTTCGTGGATGGCTCGGCGAACCTCGACCAGCAAGGAACGTCCTTGCGGATACACACGAGGCGTCAGTACCTGTTCGAAGCCGGTGGTGTTCCAGTACTGATCGTCCAGTAGTTTGTGCGGCACGACCTGGATGGCGTCGCCGTCCAGAACGTAATCGGTAATGGTGTCGAGCGCAGGAACGCGGTTGTCCACGTAGCTTTGGGCAAGTACGTCGGCGCGCAAGGGCGAAGGAACGCCTTCACGCCGCGCGACCAGCAACAGGCCCGGTGCATATTGACCAAGCGTGCCGGCTTCCTGATGCCTTTGCCATTGCGTGGCTTCGTTGCCGGCATCGCGCAGTAGCGGGCGTTGCGCGATCAGTTCGTCGGCGCGCAGTTCCGGTGCCGTGGTGAGCGCCCGATCGGAGACAAGCAATTCGGGAAGCCGCGCGTCGGGAAACGCGAGTTGCGTGTCGATCTGCGTCAGTTCGGATGCGCGCAACGCTGCTTCGAGCTGACTACGAGTGAGTAATGCGCGATTGTCCGGTTCGGCGAGACGGTTGCTGGTCGATACCAGCAACACACCGGTTGGCTTCAATGCGGTTGCAGCTACGGCGATGGTTTCGCGCAATGCGTCGCCGCGCGGCCATGCTTCGGCATAGTCGTGATCGAAGTTGACGCAAACGACATCGTAGTCCGGGCGCAGCTCAAGTTCGCGCACGCTCGCCTGAAAAACGCGGGCTTTGGGCTGTTCGCGCAAACGCGCTGCGGCCACGCGTGCCCAATGCGGGGCGAATTCGATGGCATCGACGCTGCAGCCTCGTTCGATCCACGCCTGTGTGAGCACGCCGCCGCCGCAACCGATTTCCAGCACGCGGCTCTCGGTGGCCATTCCGTCAAAGATATGCAGCGGATTGGCGCGGCGCGGGGACAAATGCAGTGCACTGGTACGGCTGTGGATTTCCTTGAGCAATGCCGCCGAATACAGACTGGTATCGGTGGTTTGATGCATAAGGTCAAACAGACGCGTTGCCGTCGTGTGGATCGCTTTATGCGCTGGGCGCTCGCGCAGTGGCGAGTGATGGACGCCTTCGTCATTGCGCACAAACGTATCCAGCGACCACTTTGGCGGCAACACGCCAAGCTGTGCGATGACGCGCAACACGGTGTCGTCATGAACCTCGTTGAGGATCGTTTCGTGATGCAGGAACTCGATCCAGTCACGCTCGCCGAGGCCGTCGGCCATGCCTTTGCCGAACTTGAACCGGCATTCGTCTTCCGACTTGCTCCAATAGTGATTGATGCGCAGGTGTTCCACCGACACTTTGTCGGTGAATGAGCCGGTGATCGGTTGCTTGGTCTCGTCGACCGCGCGTGCATCATCGGCGTACAGCATGTAGTGCGGGTTGGCGACGCTGCGTACCTTGGACGGCTGGACAATGCTCTTGATGTGCGAGTTTTCCGAGCGATAGCTGCCGTCCGGCAAACGCAGATTCTTGTAAGGCAGTCCCGCATTGAGCTGCCCGCGGCGCATGAAGTTTTCGAGCACGCCGCCTTTGGGTTTGTGCTTGTGGCCGCCCGAACCGAACATCACCCAGTTGATGCCGATGCCGGGATATTCGGCGTAGTCGGCCAGCACATCGGGCAGCAGTTTGGCCTTGGGCGAGAACAGGAATTCGTCAATGTCGATAAAGGCGAGCCAGTCGGTCTCGCTGCCGTGGGTTTTCAGGCAATGCTCGTAGACGTGGAGCTGGGCGTGCTGTTGTGGCCACTCGTGCAGGACCACCGCGCCCGATTCGATATGTGTCTGCAGCGCGTCGAGATAACGATCGGAGCTGTTGTTGTTGTAGAGGTAGAACCGCTCTACGCCCATCAACTGATGGAATTCGACCCATTCGCGTATATACGCAGCTTCGTCCTTGAAGATCGCACAGATCGCAAGCACACAACGCATTTGTCTTCCTCGTCTTTATCGATGTGGCGCGGGTGCGGGCGTCGGAATTCCGACGCTTGCCGGCGTCCGCGCCGGATATACGAGGTAAGGAGCAATGTTGGTGCCAACGCGTTTGGCTTCTTCCGGTGTGGAACAAGGGGAGGTTGGAGGGGGTAGCTCTCCTTATATATATGCAGGGCTTGACCCCACCCCGACCCTCCCCTGCTGCACGCAGGGGAGGGGGAAGTGCGTGCGTGTTCGAGCTACGCGATTGGCTCCTCCCCCTGTGGAACAGGGGGAGGTTGGGAGGGGGTGGCTCTTCTTATATATGCGCGGGGCTTGACACCCCACCCCGACCCTTCCCTGCTGCACGCAGGGGAGGGGGAAGTGCGTGTGTGTTCGAGTTACGCGATTGGCTCCTCCCCCTGTGGAACAGGGGGAGGTTGGGAGGGGGTGGCTCTTCTTATATATGTGCAGGGCTTGACCCCACCCCGGCTCTCCCCTGCTGGACGGAGGGGAGGGAGATATGCGCGGCTCATCGGGCGCTTCTCGAAAACCTTTAGGGCTTTTTGCGCAAAAAAAGCTTGAAATAACAACAAAAAGATGGCTAGCGCTGCTTAAGTATTCTTTTGCCACGCCGAAAAAGTTTCTGAGGCGGATGGCACAGCAAGCACAGTCCCCGCCGGCTTGAGTACAACTTACCGGTTTTAGGAGACTTCCATGTCACTCGTTCTCAATACCAACATTTCTTCGCTGCAAGCTCAGAACAACCTGACCACTTCGTCCAGCCAGCTGAGCACCGCGACCGAAGACCTTTCCTCGGGTCTGAAGATCAACAGTGCAGCCGACAATGCTGCCGGCTATGCGATCGTTCAGAACTTCCAGACCCAGATCGGTGGCTTGAACCAGGCTAGCGAAAACGCCACCGATGCCATCAACCTGTCGCAGACCGCAGGTTCGGCACTGAGCCAGATCACTTCCAACCTGCAGTCGATCCGCGATTTGGCCGTGCAGTCGGCCAACGGCACGTATCAGGCATCGGATCGTTCTGCGATCAACACCACGGTTCAGCAGTACCTCTCGCAGATCAACACCATTGCCAACCAGACCAGCTTCAACGGCATCAACGTGTTGAACGGTACGTCCAACGGCCTGTCGTTCCAGGTCGGTGCCAACGTCGGCCAGGCCATCGATGTGCAGCTGGGCCAGGGCGCTACCACCGGCCAGCTGGGTCAGATCTCGGAAGTTTCCACCGGCGACATCAGCGGTGCGTTCCTGGATTCCACCGGCGGCACGGGTGCAGCAGTCAGCCTCAGCGGTCTGGCGCTCACCGGCGCCGATGGTTCCTCGTACACCTTCACCGGTGGCACGGCGACGAGTGCACAGGACGTGGTCGATGCAATCAACGCAGCAGGCGTCAATGGTGTTAGCGCAGCAGTGAATGCCAGCGGCGGTATCAACATCTACTCCACGGGCGAACTGGCCGTTAACGGCGCATCGGTGACCGGCGCGTCGGCAGCTGCCGCAGCATCGGGTAGCTTTGCCAACCTCACGTCGGGTGCGGTGTCCTTCGGCGCCAGCGGCGTCGGCACGGGCGCTACCGCTTTGACGGGTGGTGCTTACACGGCAGGCGCAGTGGTCGAAGCCTCCGGTTCGCTGGCAGGCGGCGACGTTTTGACGGTGGATGATGCCAACCAGCTGATCTCGCGCGTCGATGCAGCCCTGACCACGGTCAGCAACTTGTCCAGCACCTTCGGTGCCGTGCAAGACCGCTTCCAGTCGGATATCTCGACGATCAGCGCACAGCAAACCAACCTGACGTCCTCGCAATCGTCGATTCAGGACACGGACTTTGCCGCAGAAACCGCGGTACTCAGTCAGGCGCAGGTGTTGCAACAGGCGGGTATCTCGGTGCTGGCAACCGCCAACTCCGAACCGCAGAACATCCTCAAGTTGCTGCAGTAACAGGTACCACCGGCCATGGCATCGCGCCATGGCCGGGATTTTGCTTAGTAGGGTTCTGGCGGCGTGTTTGCCGCCAGAAAACTTACGCGAGCGGCGGGTAAAGCGTTGGCTTGAGCGCGAGCGTTTTACCGGCAGCTTGACGGCATGCGGCACGACCGCGGTGTACGGCAAGATGACTTTGCGAGGTCTGACATGAGCAGCATTTCCAGTGTTGGCGGTTCGGCAAGCGCGCTTTCCAGCGCGATTACGGGCTCGTCCAGCTCATCCACCGGCTCCTCGAGCAGCAGCGGCTCCGAAATTGCGAACATTTCCGGCACCGGCATTCTGAGCACGCTGGGCCTGGGTTCGGGCCTGGACGTCAGCTCGATCATTACCGCGCTGGTGAATGCGGCCGAAGCCGCTCCGCAGGCGGACATCACCAATCAGACCAACTCCGACGACAACCAGGTCGCCGGTCTGACTGCGTTGAGCACAGCGCTTACCGGCCTGCAGTCGGCGCTTTCCGAACTTACCTCCAGCAGCACTTATCAAACGTACACCGCAGCGTTTTCCGCCAATAGCACCTCGGCGAGCGGTGTCGGTACGGCAACTACGCTTCCGGATGCCACGCCCGGCAGTTATTCCATCGATGTCACGCAGTTGGCTACCGCGCAGACCAGCGTCAGCAGTGCCTACAGCAGCGGAACGGCCGTCGGTGCCGGCACGCTGGATATCACCGTGGGCAAGAACACGCTGGATCTGTCGGTCTCCGCATCGGACAGCCTGGAAACCATCGCTAGCAACATCAACAACGCCAGCAACAATCCGGGCGTCACCGCCAACGTGATCGCCGGTGCCAACGGCGATCAGCTGGTATTTACGTCGCAGCAAACCGGCACCGCCAACGCGTTCACCGTCAGCACCAGCAGCGATAGCAGCAGCGGGCTCACAGCGCTGGCGAGCCAGCTCAATTCACCGGGTACCGGCGCGGCGAACAATGCCGAACTCACGGTGGATGGCATTCCGGTCACCAGCGCCACCAATAACGTGAGCGGCGCGTTGACCGGCGTCACCATGAGTTTGACCTCGACCGGCACCTCGACCCTGACGGTCGCGCAAAGCACCGCGCCGATAAGCTCGGCGGTCAACGATTTCGTGACGGCTTACAACAACTACAACACCGACGTCGGCGAGCTGGCCAGCTACAACTCCAGCACCGGCCAGGCCGGCGTTCTGCTTGGCGATCCGACACTTGATGCCATCCAGACGCAGCTTTCCCATGTGATGAGCAGCACTGTCCAGGGCAACAGCATCGGCAGCCTGGCGTCGCTGGGCATTACGCGCAATTCCGACGGCAGCCTGTCGCTCAATAGCGAAACGCTCGACAACGCGTTGAGCAGCGATCCGTCCACGGTGCAGAACCTGTTCGCCAGCGCCAATGGCATCGGCACACAGTTGAACAGCCTGGTCACCAACTACAACAGCAGCTCCGGCATCCTCGATACCCGCATCAACGATCTGCAGACGGACGTCAAGAACCTATCGACCCAGCAGACGGCGCTGAACACGCGCATGGCGACGTATCAGGAGCAGCTCGTCAAGCAATACTCGAATCTGGATACGCTGATGACGTCGCTCGACAACACCAGCTCGTATCTCACCGATCTCGAAAAGCAAAGCACCAGCAGTAGCAGCAGCTAATGAAAGAAGGGAGAAGGGATCAAGCACCATGAGCTACGCGACGATGCGAAATCCTGGCGCGCTGTACCGCCAGACCCGGGCACAGGGCAGTGTCGAAGGGGCCGACCGGCACCAGTTGGTTGCCATGTTGCTGGACGGATTGGTCGACCGGATCAGCCAGGCCCGTGGTCACATCATGCATAAGGACATTGCCGCCAAGGGTGTTGCCTTCGCCAAGGCGATCGGCATTCTGAGCGAGCTGCGCCGCAGCCTGAACCACGATGTCGAACCCGTTCTCACCGGCCGGCTGGATGCGCTTTACGACTACATCAGCCGCCGCTTGATCCATGCCCAGCTCAACGACGATCTGCGCGCACTGGACGAAAGCGAACGCCTGATCAGCCCGATTCGCCAGGCGTGGCACGCCATCCGCGGCGAGTTCCTGGCGGAGCAGGGCAAGCTTCAGGCCGTCAAATCATGAATGAAGCGGCGCGCATCGACCTGCAGCGCGTTCTGCAGATCACCATCGACATGCTCGATGCGGCTGCAGGCAGCAACTGGGATCGCGTCAGCCAGCTCGATGCCGAACGGAGCCGCCATTTGCGCAAGCAAGGGGCCGGATCGTTGACGGAGAGCGAGCATCAGATCATTGCGACGGTCGTCAAGCACAACCAGACCTTGAAGGCACATGCCGATGTCGCCCGCACTGCGCTGAAGCAGCAACTGGATCGGCAACCGTACAATCGTCGCGCCCTTCAGACATACATACGCTCATCGTCATCGCGTTGAGTGCGGGCATCAGGTCAATGGGACGCAACTTCAGCGGCATGCGACGCGTTATAAATGCTTTGACGACGCGTACGCCGCGATGGGCCCATTGGCAGCGCGAGGAGCATGCCCATGTCTATTGATGAAATCTGGAAGGAATTTTCCGAAAGGATGACGTATCAGGGCAATCCGCACATCGCTGTGGATGCGTTTCATTTTGTGCCCGAGGACATTGCACGGCTCAACGAACGCAACCTGCATGTGTTGCGAACACTTGCCTCGCTCGATGAGAAAAAGCCTGAAAACACGGGCGATAATGACGATCCGATGATGCTGGAATTGCAGCGCATGGACAGCAAGCTCAACGTTTTGCTGGATATCGTCGATCGCTTGCTGGTGCCTGCGACGCTGTTGCCGGAACGTCAGCCGGTGCGCTTCAACGCCGTGGGCATCGTTGTGCAGGAAAGCGTCATTCCCGCGTCAGACACGCTGTGCATACGTATGCACTTCGATGCGTGCCGTGCATTGCCGCTCGAACTTCCCGCGCGATTTGGACGTTCAACAAACGACGGAAGCACTTTCGTTTACTTTTGTGAATTGAGCGAATTGGTCGAAGATGGGTTGGAACGTTTCGTTTTTTGTCACCATCGGCGCAGAGTGGCAGAGGCGCGGATGACCGGAGTGACGGAAACGGTTCCATCCCCGAAACACAGAATGTGATGTCGATCACCCTTTCGCATATTCGGATATGTCGAAAACTAGGCGTGGCATGGGTTTGACGCGTGAAGGGCATGTCAAAACCGCTCACCTCGATTCTCCATAAGATCGATATAAGTCCTTGATGTAAACGGTTTCTTCCGAACGCCTTGCGGCTTCACTTCTGTGAATCCGCGCACGCGCGGTGCGCGAATTACGTCACGCAAGGCACGCTGACCAAAATTGTCAGCAAATTTTTTGGCGCACCTCTTGCTGCATGAACACACGTGTCACGGCGGAAAGCCGACACGCAGCGGACAACACGCGTTGGGAAGGAACTCGTGATTGTTCTTCGGGTAGTCAGCAGTAAACGCAGCAGGACTCGTGCTCATGCCAAACAGCAACGTTCTCATCATTGAATCTGACGGAACACGCGCCGATATCGTTGCATCGGCCATGCAGTTCATGGGGTATTTTCCGCAGCGATGGAATGCTTCGACACCGATTGATACGAGCGCAGGGGATTGGCGCGCTGTCTACATTGGTGGCATCGACGACGCAGCGCTTTGCGATGAAGCCGTTGCGGCAATGGACACGCAGCTCGATCAGCTGCTCGTCATGGTCGGTGCCGATTCGCCGCAGCTCGGCCGCCTGACCAAGGTCGGCTCGTCGCACGCTGCGCAAATTGAAGTTCTGGATTTCCCGTTGCGCTACGAGCGTCTGGCCGAAGCCGTACGCCGCGCACCGTCGACGACGACGATCAAGACCGCTGCGCCGCTGAAGCTGGTCGGTAGCTCCGCCGCGATGGGTCGCGTCAACGCATTAATACGTCAGGTGGCACCGTTCGATTCCAGCGTGCTCGTGCTGGGCGAATCGGGCACCGGCAAGGAAATGGTGGCGCGCGCCATCCACGATTGCTCCCCGCGCCGCGACAAGCCGTTCGTCGCCATCAACTGCGGCGCCATTCCCGCCGAATTGCTGGAAAGCGAACTGTTCGGTCACGAGAAGGGCGCATTCACCGGCGCGATCAGCACCCGCAAGGGCCGCTTCGAGATGGCTGAGGGCGGCACGCTGTTCCTGGACGAAATCGGCGACATGAGTCTGCCGATGCAGGTGAAGCTGTTGCGCGTGCTGCAGGAACGCATGTATGAGCGCGTCGGCAGCAACCGCACCCAGCGTTGCGACGTACGCATCATCGCTGCCACGCACCGCAATCTGGAAGTCGCCACCGCCGAAGGCCGGTTCCGCGAAGACCTTTTTTATCGCCTGAGCGTGTTCCCGCTCGAGATGCCCGCATTGCGCGAGCACCTGGACGACATGCCCGAGCTGATCTCCGAATTCAACCAGCGTCTGCAGCGTCGTGGCCTGAGCACCGTGCGTTTTAGCGGTAGCGCGATGCAGGCCCTGCGTCAGCACACCTGGCCGGGCAACGTGCGCGAGCTGTCGAATCTGGTGGAGCGTCTTGCCATTCTTTATCCGAACAGCGAAGTGCGCGCCAACGATCTGCCGGAAAAATACCGCGGCGTGCAGCCGATCGACGAAGCGGGCAGCAGCATCCTGCGCGCCATGCTCGACGCCCCGGCCAAGCCGACCAACACGCAGTCGCGTGTGAATCTGGAAGCCGAAGTGTTGTTGCCGGAAGGCGGCGTCGATCTGAAAGACCACCTTGCCGATATCGAAGTGGGACTGATCCGTCAGGCGCTCGACATCACCGACGGTGTCGTCGCGCATGCCGCGAAGCTCTTGCACATGCAGCGCACCACCCTGGTGGAAAAGCTGCGCAAGTACGGGCTGCAGTCGTGCGCTCGCGCCGCGGATGCCGCCGCGCAGAGTGGCACGGCCGTTGCATAAAGCACCTCAGTAGCCGATTTCGCGTTGGAAAACCGACATGAGTCAGATAGACGTCAACAGTGTGCTTTCGCAGCTTCGCGCCATGAGTGCACAAGCAGCCGGTACCGCATCTGTCGCTTCCGTAGCATCCACGGCGCTTGCGCCGTCGGCAGCGGGCGCTGCACCGAATGTGGATTTCGGCTCCTTGTTCAAACAGTCGATCGGTGCGATTGCCGGACAGCAGAACGAAGCGCAGTCACAAGTGAATGCGTTCGAGCGCGGCGATCCGGGTTCGGACATCGTCAAAACCTCGATCGCCGGGCAGAAGGCCGATCTGGCGTTTCGCGGATTGGTGGAAGTGCGCAACAAGCTGGTCGATGCGTACACCAACATCATGAACATGCCCGTCTAACGATTCGCAGAACCCTCCCTGTACGACCCCGTCGCACACCCACCAAGGTTGAATAGTTTTCATGGCCGAAAACAACCTAACGCCTGCCGGCAACGCATCGCGTCTTGATCCACTGAAAGACGTCATGCGCAATCCGATGACGCGCCTGCTGCTGTTGCTGGTCGGCGTCTCGGTGGCCGTGGCCTTGGGTGTCGGCATTGTGTTGTGGTCGCGCGGTCCGAACTACGCGCTGTTGTATGCAGGTCTGGATCCGAAAGATGCCGCCGCGGTGACGCAGGCGCTGCAGACCAGCAACACGCCTTTCAAGCTGGGCGCCGATGGCGCGTCCATTTCCGTGCCGGCCGATGTGCTCGCCGACACGCGTCTGAAACTTGCCAGCCAGGGTTTGCCGCAGGGCAGTACCGCAGGCGCCACGCTGCCGCAGAGCGATTCGCCGTTCGGCATGAGCGATCTGGCGGAAAACACGCGCTACCAGGAAATGCTGGAAACCGATCTGGGCAACACGATTGCCGGTTTGCAGTTCGTGCGTGCCGCGCGCGTGCATCTGGCGTTACCAAAGCCGTCCGCATTCATTCGCGACAATCATCCGGCCAGCGCATCGGTGCTGTTGACGCTTTATCCGGGCCGTCAGCTCGATAGCAGCCAGGTCGCTGCCATCGTGCATCTGGTCTCGGCCAGCGTGCCGGATCTCGACCCTTCGCAGGTGTCGGTGATCGATCAGCAAGGTACACTACTCACCAACTCCGATCCTGATAGCGCCGATGCCGTGGGCGATACACGCCTGCGTCTGGCCACGCGCATGGAAAATCTCTACGCGCAGCGCATCGAAGATTTGCTCACGCCACTCGTCGGCAGCGGCCGCGTGCGTGCGCAGGTGGATGTCGATCTCGATTTCAGCCAGACCGAAAAAGCCAGCGAGAGCTACGACAACGCCAATCCCGCGCTGCGCAGCGAACAGACCAGCAGCGAAACCAAACATGACGGCGGTGCCGGCGAAATCGCTGGCGCGCTAAGCAATCAGCCGCCGAACACGGTGGCGCAACCGACTGCCGCGAAACCGAATGCAGGCGCAGCGGCAACGCCCGCCGCAGGCGCACCGGGTGCGAGCGCTACAAATACGCAAGCGTCGACACCTTCCGATACATCATCCAGCGCCACGCGCAATTACGAAATCGGCCGCACGGTCAGTCATGTCAGCGATCCGGCAGGGCGTCTCGTTCGCCTGACGGTTGCCGTAGTCGTCGACGACAAAATGGCGGCCGATGGCAAGGGCAAGAGCATTCCGCTCACGCCGCAGGACATCCAGCATCTGACCGATCTCACCAAGAACGCCGTGGGTTTCAATGCACAGCGCGGCGACAGTGTCAGTGTCGTCAACCAGGCCTTCTCCGCGGTGCCCGCCGAAGACGACACACCGGTGACTGAACCGTTCTGGCAGCGTCCCGGCATGCTCGATCTGATCAAGCAGGGCGTCGGCATTCTCATTGCCTTGCTGATTGCCTTCGGCCTGCTGCGTCCGATGCTCAAGGGCCTGATGCGCGCGCCGCAACCGATGACTGCACTGGCGGGTCCCATTCCGACCGTGTCCGTGCGCATCAACGATGACATAAATGACGATCGCGAAGACGAAGTTCATATCAAAGCGCCGCAAATTCAGAACATGGCTTACGAGCAGAAGATCGGTCTGGCGCGCAAGCTGGTGCAGGAAAATCCGAAGCAGGTTGCGCAGGTCGTCATGAATTGGGTGGGCGACGATGGCAGCTGAGCAACTTCTCAGCGGCGCACAGCGCGCCGCCATCCTGCTGCTGACGCTTGGCGAACAAGACGCCGCCGAGGTGCTCAAGCATCTCAGCGCACGCGACGTGCAGGCGGTCGGTACGGCGATGGCGACGCTCAACAACGTGTCGCGCGATCAGGTCGAAGGCGTACTCAATGCGCTGAACACCGACATCGGCCGCCAGACCGCGCTCGGCGTCGGTACCGAAGAATACATTCGCAAGATGCTGGTCAACGCACTCGGCGAAACCAAGGCCGGCAGCCTGATCGACCGCATCCTGCTCGGCCGCTCCACCAAGGGCCTTGAGTCGCTCAAGTGGATGGAAAGCCGCGCTATTGCCGAGATGATCGGCATGGAACATCCGCAGATCATTGCGCTGGTACTCGCGCATCTCGAACCCGATCAGGCGGCCGAAGTGATCGGCTATCTGCCGTCACGTACGCGCAGCGACGCAGTCATGCGCATCGCCAATCTCGATGGCGTGCAGCCGCAGGCGCTGAACGAACTCGATGAAATCATGGAGCGTCAGTTCTCCGGCACCTCGTCCAAGCTGAAGTCGGCAACGGTCGGTGGCCTGAAGGCTGCTGCCGATATTCTCAATGCGATGGATTCGTCGCGCGAAGCCGAGCTGATGGGTGCCATCCGTACACAGGACGCCACGCTCGGCGGCAAGATCGAAGATTTGATGTTCGTGTTCGACGATCTGTCGGAAATCGACGATCGCAGCATGCAGACGCTGCTGCGCGAAGTGCCGTCGACGCGCCTGGTCATCGCACTGAAAGGCTGCGAGCCGGCCGTGCGCGAAAAGATTTTCGCCAACATGTCCAAGCGCGCCGCTGATATGCTGCGCGACGATCTGGAAGTCAAAGGTCCCGTCAAACTCAGCGACGTCGACGCAGCGCAGAAAGAAGTGCTCGGCATTGCACGCAAACTTGCCGATGCCGGGCAAATCAATCTCACCGCCAACGGCGATGAGTTCGTCTGATGGCGAGCGTCCTCAGCCGCGACAAGATTCCGCTGTTCGACAAGTGGGAGCCGCCGACCGTCGGCGACCGTCCGGCTGTTGCCGCGCCCGAACCAGCGCCCGGCCCCACGGTTTACGAACTGGAAGAAATCGAACGTCAGGCACGCGAAGAAGGGTATGCCGCAGGTCTGGCGGAAGGCCGTGCTGCGGCCAAGTCGCAGCTGGATGAGCGTCTCGCACGACTCGAAGCGATCTTTGTCGCTGCTGCGCGTCCCCTGACGACGTTTGACGATGCCACCGAACGCGAACTTGCGCTGCTGGCCACCGTGATGGCCGAACGTGTCGTGGGCCGCGAACTGCAGATGGACCCGTCGCTGATTGCCGTGGCGATACGCAAGGCCGCCGATGCGTTGCCTTCCGCCACACGTGAATTGCGCGTGTGGGTAAACCCGCACGATATGGATCTGCTGCGCGAACTCGGTGCGGAAGAACCGCATTGGCGCTTCGGCTCCGATCCCAAACTTCAACGCGGCGATTGCGTGCTCGAAAGCGCACGCTCACGTCTGGACTCGCGCGTAACCACTCGCCTTGCCGCCGTGATCGACGCCGTACTTGGCGACGATCTGGACGAAAGCGATGCGGAGGCCGCTGCGTGAACAACGACAGCGCCTTGCAGGCACGTCACCAACGCTGGCGTCAGCAGTTGGCACGACGTGCGCAACGCGCGCAGTCCTCACATATGTTGACGGTGGAAGGGCGTCTGCGCCGCGTCGTGGGATTGACGCTGGAAGCGGAAGGCTGCGAAGCGCCGCTCGGTTCACGCTGCCTGGTCGATGCAGCCGATGGCACGGAACTGGATACGGAAGTCGTCGGTTTCGCCGACGAGCGATTGCTGCTGATGCCCGTTACCGAAATGCATGGCGTGCTGCCGAATGCGCGCGTGCGTCCTTGCGCACGCGTCGGCGGTTTGCCGGTCGGCGAGGCCTTGCTCGGCCGCGTCGTCGGTGCCGATGGCGTGCCGCTCGACGGTGAAGGTCCGTTGCGCGCCGACGCGCATGCCGTACTCAAACGCGAGCCGATCAATCCGATGGCGCGCAAACCGATCGATGCGCCGCTCGATACGGGTGTGCGCGCGATCAATGCATTGCTGACGGTTGGCCGCGGCCAGCGTCTCGGTTTGTTCGCTGGCTCCGGCGTGGGTAAATCCACGTTGATGGGCATGATGACGCGCTATACCGACGCCGATGTCGTGGTGGTCGGCCTGATCGGCGAACGTGGCCGCGAAGTAAAAGAATTCGTCGAGCAGACGCTCGGCCACGAAGGCCGCCATCGCGCGGTCATCATCGCCGCACCTGCCGACGCACCGCCGCTGAAACGCTTGCGCGGCGCGCAGTACGCCACGGCGGTTGCCGAATGGTTTCGCGATCGCGGTCAGCGCGTGCTGTTGCTGATGGATTCGCTAACGCGCTATGCGCAGGCGCAGCGTGAAATTGCGCTGGCCATTGGCGAGCCGCCCGCGACAAAAGGTTATCCGCCGTCGGTGTTTGCCATGCTGCCCGCACTGGTCGAGCGCGCCGGCAACGATGCCGAAGGCCGCGGTTCGATCACCGCGTTCTACACGGTGCTGACCGAAGGCGACGATCATCGCCACGATCCCATCGCCGATGCCGCGCGCGCGATCCTGGATGGCCACATCGTGCTGTCGCGCGATCTGGCCGAAGCCGGTCACTATCCCTCCATCGACATCGAAGCATCCATCAGCCGTGTGATGCCCGCTGTCGTGTCGAAGGAGCGCATGCGCGCCGCGCAGAAGTTTCGTCAGATGTATTCCGCCTACCGGCAACGGCAAGACCTTATTGCCGTCGGCGCGTATCAGAAAGGTTCGGACACGCAGGTCGATCAGGCGATTGCCATGTGGCCGCGGCTGGTCCGATTTCTGCAGCAGGAAGTCGACGAGCCCGTGGAACTGCGTGCCGCGCAGGATCAACTCGCGCTCATTGCCGCGGAGATTGGTGGATGACATCGCGTTCCGAACGCCTTCAACCTGCGGTCGACCAGGCACAGCGCCGCAAGAAAGACGCGATGCAGCGCCTGGCTGAGCATCAGCAGAAACTTGCGCACGCCGAAGAGCAGTGGGAAGAACTCAAACGCTATCGCCGCGACTACAGCATGGGCACCGGCGGTTTGTCGGTGAGCGCGCTGTTGAACCGTCAACAATTTGTCGAACGCATCGATCAGGCCATCGTGCAGCAGGGCAAGCTGGTCGAGCGTCTTCAGCGCAGCCTGAATGCCGCGCGTGAGCGCTGGCTAAGCGCGAATGCGCGCGAAAACGCGCTCGATAGCGTGGTTGAGCGCCTGCGCAAGCAGGAGAACCAGCGCGAGCAGCGCCTGGAGCAGGCCGAAGTCGACGAACGTATGCAGCACCGCAAACGCGGGTTCGGTGTGCCATGAACCTCTTTATCCGACTGGCTTGCTTCTTGCTGCTTGCAGCCATCAGCGGATGGCTTTCATCCGAGACGAGTATCAAGGCATGAGCGCCACACCGTTACCCATCCAGCCGGCTACGCCGCAAATCAACGCGCCGTCGCCGTCGCCGCAGCGAAACAGCCAGCGCGACAACGATGCGTCGTTTGATGCGCGTCTGAATGATGCACAGCGGCAGCGGGCGTCGTCGGATGACGATTCGTCAGCGGCGAAGACGGCGGATTCCGCTCACGACACGTCTAGCGGCCAGAGCCGCCAGTCATCCCAAGCCAATGCTTCGGCGAACGGCAAGTCTGCGGCGAGTGCCGCCTCGGACACATCGTCTTCATCAAGCGACGACGACAGCAATACGTCCGGCGTCGCATCGCTGGCGAACTCCGTGTTGAGCCTTATCGACCAGGCCACGGGCGACACCGCGGGCGAGAGTACGGGCGCAGCAGGAACAAAATCCGCTGCCGGAAAATCTGCTGTGCCGTCGAACAACAACGGCCAGCTACCACATACGCCGCCGCAGACTGCGGCTGTCGCGCCGCTGCCACCGCCACCGGTTCCGCAGCCCGCTGCGGCAACCAAAGGCAACGCAACGCCGGCCAACGCGAGTGCGACAAATAGCGTTGGCGCAGCCACTTCACCGACCGCTTTGCAGAGTGCCCTGGGTACAACAACAGGCGGCAGTACGGATGCCGATGACGACGACGCAGGCGACACGGATACGGCAAGCACGGGTAGCTTCGGCAACGCGGTTGTCCAGGCGGTGGCAGATAGCGTGCAGACGCTGGCGGCTACGGCGATGACGGCAGGCCATGCCGCATTGGGTGCGGTCAACGCGGCGCCTTCGACCAATACAACGGCGAATACGCCTGATCTTGCATCGCTGCGAGGGGCATTCGACGCCACGGCCGTTGCCACGCAACCGGCTTCCAGCACGTCTACGACACACAGTCTCTCCAACAGCGCGCCCGTCGGTTCGTCCGGTTTCGCGAAAGAGCTGGGCCATCAGGTCACGTGGTTGTCCGGTCAGGAAGTGAAGCAGGCGCAGATTCGCTTGAATCCCGAAAATCTCGGGCCGCTCAATGTGAAGGTGAGCGTGGAGCATGGCCGCGTCGATGTGGCATTTACGACGCAGCATCCCGCGACGACGGCGGCCGTCCAACAAGGCCTGGATCAGCTGAATCAGATGCTGAGCGGGCAAGGTTTGTCGCTTGGTCATACGACCGTCGGGCAGCATGGGCAACAGCAGCAGTTTGACGGGTCGCAGCAGCAGGGGTCTTCACAAACGTCCGGCAGTGCGGGTGACGCGAACGATGACACTGCCACGTCAGTGCTCCAACGTGTGGCGGTCGGTCTAGTCGACGCGTTTGCCTAACGCGTGCTCGTCATTGACCAGCTTCGCTGTTGAAAGGCACATCGGCGCAGGCCGGAATCCAGTGACCTCAGAGTCCAGACGTGCCTCACACGACATGCTCTTTCGCCACTGGATTCCGGCCTGCGCCGGAATGACGGTGAGGGGATTTGCGCGCAGCGCTAGCTCGTAAACACCGCACATCACCAAAAAACATCCCCGACGGAATCGCCACACCCCACGCGCGCCTGCCAACCGTCACGCGTCAATAAAACGCCGTCCTCGTCTCACACGCCCCGCGAAACCGCGCTCTTATGCGGTTCCCGACGATGGCACGCCGCTTGCTAAAAGTCCTTCAGAAAAGCCCGTTTCATTGGAATCGTGGCGCCATGTCATTCACAGGAACTGAGGTCACTCATGGCTAACGCCGACATTGCAGAGGAAGTTGCACCTGCCGCCCCGCCTACGCAGAAGAAGGGCGGCAAGAAGTTGATGGTGATTGGATTGGTTGCCGTGCTGGCACTGGGCGGCGGCGGTTTCGCGTTGATGCATTCACACGGCGCAAAGGCATCCACCGCACCGGTCGAAGCGCCGAAAGCCGCGGAACTATTCCTGCCGCTTGAACCGGCCTTCGTGGTGAATTTCGCCGATCAGGATTCCACGCGTTATCTGCAGGTTGGTGTGACGGTGATGACGCGCGACCCGGATGCCATTCAGGCGTTGAAAGACAGCGATCCGGTGATTCGCAATGCACTGGTGATGTTGTTCAGCGCGCAAACCTACGCAGGCCTGAGCGACACCGCGGGCAAAGAAAAGCTTCAGGCGCAGGCACTCGCTGCCGTGCGCAAGATCGTCGCCGACAAGACCGGCAAGCCGGCCGATGTCGAGGCGCTGTACTTCACCAGTTTCGTGATGCAGTAACGGGGACGGCGCAATGAGCGACCTGCTTTCGCAAGAAGAAATCGACGCGCTGCTCAACGGCGTGGACGATGGCAAGATCGAAACCGAAAGCGATGTACCGCCGCCGCCTGGCACGGTGCTCGACTTCGATTTCACCCAGCAGGATCGCATCGTACGCGGCCGTCTGCCGACGCTTGAAATGATCAACGACCGCTTCGCACGTTTCTTCCGCACAGCGCTGTTCGGTGTATTGCGCAAGACCTGCGAAGTGTCCGTGCTCGGCGTGAAAATGATGAAGTTCAACGAGTACGTGCACGGCCTGGCCGTGCCGAGCAATCTGAATCTCATCCGCATGAAGCCGTTGCGTGGCACCGGGCTCGCGGTGATGGAGCCGCGCCTGGTCTTCAGCGTGATCGACAACTTCTTCGGTGGCGATGGCCGCTATCACGCACGCATCGAAGGCCGCGATTTCACACCAACCGAAAATCGTGTGATCCAGATCCTGCTCAAGGAAGTCTTCGCCTCGATGTCCGAGGCGTGGGCGCCGGTCATGGATATCCAATACGAATTCCTGAACTCGGAAATCAATCCGCAGTTCGCCAACATCGTCAGCCCGACCGAAACCGTCGTGGTCTCGCGCTTCCGCATCGAAATGGACGGCGGCGGCGGTGAGGTGCATCTCACGCTGCCTTATTCGATGGTCGAGCCGATTCGCACGATGCTCGATGCCGGTGTGCAAAGCGATCGCATGGAACGCGATGACCGATGGATCGCGTGCCTGCACGAAGAAGTGATGGATGCCGAAGTGGAGATCAGTTCGTTGTTGCTCGAAACGCAGATCAGCATCGGCGAATTCCTTTACTTGCGTATCGGCGACGTGATTCCGATCAGTCTGCCGGAAGTCACCACGGTGTTTGCCGAAGACATTCCGGTGTTCCGCGGTAAATACGGTCAATCCAACGGTCGTTACGCCATTCGCTACAAGTCCGCAGCGGGCCGCCGTGCCCCGCGTGTTTCTCTCGAACTCACTCAAGAAAAAGCCCAATGAGCACAGAATCCGCACTTACGAACGGCGTGGCGAAAACTGCCGAGCAACGTCTCGAGTTCGATACGTTGAACGAGGCTCGCGGCGAATCGGCCGATGTCAGCCTGGACATGATTCTCGATGTGCCGGTGACGCTAGCCATGGAAGTCGGCCGCACGCGCATCAGCATCCGCAACCTGCTGCAACTCAATCAGGGTTCGGTGGTGGAACTGGATCGTGCGGCGGGCGAACCGCTGGATGTCTTCGTCAACGGTACGCTCGTCGCACACGGCGAAGTGGTTGTCATCAACGAGAAGTTCGGTATCCGGCTGACCGACGTGATCAGCCCGGCCGAACGGGTGCGCAAACTGCGATGAACATTGCTGTAGCTGTGCTGGCGCGCGCGCCGATGGCGAGCGTGCCCGATATCGACGTGACCGGCGAATTGCTTCGCGTGGTGCTGAGTCTGGGCGGCATCATCGCCCTGATCTTCGCCGCGGGCTGGCTCACGCGGCGGTTGCAGTCGCGTCAATTTATCGGTGGCCGCCGCCTGCGCTGCGTAGAATCGATGTCGATCAGCGCGCGCGAACGTGTGCTGTTGATCGAGGCCGATGGCAAGCGCCTGCTGATCGGTGTCGGCACCGGCGGTGTGCGCGCATTGCATGTGTATGAGGGAACGGTGGCAGCAGAACAGGCGCCCACACCGGTAGCGATGCCGCCTTTTGCGGAATTGTTGAGCCGCTTGGGGCGCAAGTCATGAAGATGTTTCTGCGCCGCTTGTTCTTCGTGTTTCTGATCGCGCTGCTTCCGTTTGCCGCACATGCCGCCGACACCACCTCGACAACAACGTCGACGGCTTCCTCGCCCATTGCGCCGATCGCTCCCATTTCTTCGCCTTCGGCGGGCATTCCCGTATTGACCGTGCAAAACGCGGGCGCGGGCCAGAACTGGAGTCTCTCGCTGCAGGTGGTCGCACTGATGACAGTGCTTACCATGTTGCCGGCGGTGTTGCTGATGATGACGTCGTTCACGCGCATCATCATCGTGCTGAGCTTCTTGCGTCAGGCGCTTGCCACCCAATCCACGCCGCCCAATCAGGTGTTGCTGGGCCTGGCGCTGTTCCTCACGATGTTCGTGATGTCGCCGGTGCTCAATCGCGCGTATCAGGATGGCGTCAAGCCGTATATGGATCACACGATGAGCGCGGACCAGGCGATTCCCGCCGCCGCTGCGCCATTCAAGCGTTTCATGCTCGATCAGACGCGCGATGCCGATCTGCAGCTCTTTACGCGTCTGGCGAAAGATCAACCGTATGCGAGCAAGGAAGATGTACCGTTCCGCGTCGCGATGCCGGCTTTCGTAACCAGCGAATTGAAGACGGCGTTTCAGATGGGCTTTCTGTTGTTCGTTCCGTTCCTTGTCATTGATCTCGTCGTGGCGAGCGTGTTGATGTCGATGGGTATGGCGATGGTGTCGCCGACGATCATCTCGCTACCGTTCAAGATCATGTTGTTTGTGATGGTCGATGGCTGGTCGTTGCTGATTGGTACGCTCGCGGGGAGTTTCTACACATGAGCCGCATTTCCCTCACCGTCATTCCGGCGCAGGCCGGAATCCAGTGTCCTCAGTGTCCAACAATGTGGCTACGTCCGACACGCTTTCGCCACTGGATTCCGGCCTGCGCCGGAATGACGAGCAAAGAAACGTCGAGGGAGTTTTCCATATGACACCGGAATGGGTCATCAACTTCGGCCAGCACACGCTCTACATCGCGATGATGGTCGCCGCTCCGTTGCTGCTGACTGCGCTGTTGGTCGGTTTGCTGGTGGGCATCATCCAGGCCGCCACACAGATTCATGAAATGACCTTGAGCTTCATCCCGAAGCTGCTTGCGATGGCACTCGTCGGTCTGATCGTCGGGCCGTGGATGTTGCGCACGCTGGTGCAGTTCACGCACGACATCATTGTGGGGTTGCCGGGGGCGATCAAGTGACGATCGAAATGTCGGCGCTGATTTATTGGCTGTCCGGCATGCTCTGGGCGCTCGGTCGCGTAGGCGGATTTTTCATGGTGGCGCCGATCTTCAGCGCGACCGTCGTGCCTGCGCGCGTGCGTGTCGCCATCCTCGTCGTCATCACCATGGTGTTGTCGCCGCTGGCGCCGACACAGATGGATCTTTTCAGTGCGGGCGGCGCCGCGACGATGGTGTCGCAGATTCTGATCGGCGCAAGCATGGGTTTTGTCTTGCAGCTCGTCTTTCAGGCGATGTCTTACGGCGGCATTCTCATCGGACAGGCGATGGGCCTGGGTTATGCCGAACTGGTCAGCCCGATGACCAATACCAGCTCACCGGTGCTCGGTCAGTTCTATCTGGTATTGGTTTCGATGTTGTTCCTGGCGATGGATGGTCACCTGCAGGTGATCTCGCTGCTGGCAGATAGTTTTCGCAGCTTGCCGCCGGGTGCCACGGGCCTGGATACGAAGTCGTTGTTTGCGCTGGTTGCTGCGGGTGGCGATCTTTTCTCCGGCGCATTGCGTGTGGCGTTGCCTGCGATGACGGCGTTGCTGCTGGTGAACATCGGCTTTGCCGCAACCAGTCGCGCATCGCCATCGATGAATCTGTTTTCGGTCGGGTTTCCGATCAGCCTCTGCGCAGGTTTTATTGCGCTGTGGCTGGCGTTGCGTGGACTTGCCAGTGCTTATACGTCGCTGCAGACCGTAGGGTGGACGTTGATGCGGCATCTGGCGGGGATGTGATGATGCAACGCGTTGTTCCGCAACCCTGCTTAGCGAATCCCTCTCCCGTCGGGAGAGGGTGCCGGCAGGCGGGTGAGGGTGCGATCAGCGCGCATGATTGCAGTCTTGCGCGAGACATCATTGTCGCGCTTCGTGCGAACCCTCACCCCAACCCCTCTCCCAAAGGGAGAGGGGCTTCGTTCGGCTGGGGTATAGCTCATGGCTGACGGCGCCGAACACGAAGATAAAACCGAACGACCATCAGACAAACGACTTCAGGACGCGCGCGAAAAAGGCGACGTTCCCCGATCGCGCGATCTTTCCGGTGCGCTCGTGGTGCTCGCCGGTGCGTCGGTGCTGTTGGCAAACAGCTCACAGATGTACACGCATATGCACAACATTTATGCGTTCGGATTGAGCTACTCGCGCGACGCGTTGTTCAGCGATCGCCTTCCGGCGCGCGTGCTCTACCAAGTGCTGCGCGAAATGTTGGCCATTCTCACGCCCGTCTTTGCGGCCACGTTGATGGCAGCAGTCGGCGCAACCGTTGCCATTGGCGGCCTCAATTTCAGTTCCGAAGCGCTGATACCGAAGTTCGAGCGGCTCGATCCCATCGCCGGTTTTGGCAAGCTCTTTGCGCTCAATGGCCTGATCGAACTGGCGAAATCGCTACTCAAGGTGGTGTTTATCGGCTGTGCGATGGCGCTGCTGCTGCGTCATGACATCCCGGATGTGATGGCGACCGGCAGCGGATCGATCGGTGCTGGCATCGGCGAGTCGCTTACGCTGGTTGCGCATGCCGCGATGCTGTTCGCCGTGGTGCTGGGGGTGCTCGGTGGCGCGGATGCCGTATGGCAGCGTATCGATTACGGCCGCCGCAATCGCATGACCAAGCAGGAAGTGAAGGACGAGCACAAGGACATGGAAGGCAGTCCGCAGCTCAAGGGCCGCATCCGTTCGATGCAGATCCAGATCGCCCGCCGCCGCATGATCCAGGAAGTGCCCAAGGCCGATGTGATCGTCGTAAACCCGACGCACTTCGCCGTCGCGTTACGTTATGACGACGCGCGCATGCGTGCGCCGCGTGTCGTGGCGAAGGGCGTCGACGTAATTGCCCAGCAAATTCGGCTAGTTGCAGCCGCTCACAACGTTCCTCTTGTCGAAGCGCCGCCGTTGGCACGCGCTTTGTATGCAACGACTGAGCTAGGGCAGGAAATCCCGGCGGCGCTGTATGTAGCGGTCGCTCAGATCCTTGCCTATGTCTATCAGTTGAAGCAGGCAACGCAGTATGGCGGCCCGGCTCCGACGGTTCCGAAGCCGGATATCGATCCGGAACTTCAGGGACGCTACCGCGAACCGTAATTCTCAGGATTGAACCGCATGGCCACAGCAAGCGCTCTGGATACCTTCAAATCAGTAAGCCGGGGCGGTGCGGGCGCGCCTATCGCGATGCTGGTGGGGCTGGCGATGCTGATGTTGCCGATGCCGCCGTTCGTGCTGGATATCCTCTTCAGCTTCAACATCGCGCTGTCGCTGGTGATTCTGCTCGCGGTGGTCTACGTGATGCGTCCACTGGAATTCGCCGCGTTCCCGACGGTGGTGTTGATGGCCACGCTGTTGCGACTGGCGCTCAATATCGCTTCCACGCGCGTGGTGCTGCTGCACGGTCACGACGGCCCTGGCGCAGCGGGCAAGGTGATCGAAGCGTTCGGCGAGTTCGTCATCGGCGGCAACTTCGCCGTCGGTCTGGTGGTGTTCGCGATCTTGATGATCATCAACTTCGTGGTGATCACCAAGGGCGCCACGCGCGTGTCGGAAGTGACCGCTCGTTTTACGTTGGACTCGATGCCCGGCAAGCAGATGGCGATCGATGCCGATCTCAACGCGGGTCTGCTCACGCAGGAGCAAGCGCGCGAACGCCGCCAGGAAGTGCGCGAAGAAGCGGATTTCTACGGCTCGATGGACGGTGCGTCGAAATTCGTTCGCGGCGACGCTACCGCCGGTATCTTGATTCTGGTGATCAACATCGTCGGCGGCTTTTTCGTCGGCGTGTTGCAACACGGTTTGAGCGCCGGGGAAGCGGCGCGCACCTACACGCTGCTCACCATCGGCGACGGTCTGGTTGCACAGGTGCCGTCGCTGATGCTGTCGATCGCCACCGCGGTGATCGTTACGCGCGTGTCCAAGTCGCAGGACATGGGCAAGCAGATGGTCGGGCAGGTGTTCGCGCAGCCGCGCGCGCTGGCCGTCGCCGGTGTCGTGCTCGCGGTGATGGGCCTGATTCCGGGCATGCCGAACATCGCCTTCCTGTTGCTCGCCGCTACGTGCGGTGGCTCGGCGTGGATGATGGTTCGTCGCGACCAGGAAGCAAAAGAACGTGTGGCGCAGGCGTCGGCCGAAGCGTTGCCGGCGGCGGCGCCGACCGAACGCCTGGAACTGGGTTGGGAAGATGTCGCCAGCGTCGATCCGATTGGCCTGGAAGTGGGCTATCGCCTGATTCCGCTGGTCGACAAGAATCAGGGCGGCGAAGTGATGGCGCGCATCAAATCGGTGCGCCGCAAGTTGTCGCAGGAGTTGGGTTTCCTGGTGGCGCCGGTGCATATCCGCGACAACCTGGATCTTGGCCCCAACACCTATCGCATCTCGCTGATGGGCGTGCCGATGGGCGAGGCGGAGGTTTATACCGAGCGCCATCTGGCGATCAATCCGGGCCGCGTGCACGGCACCGTGCAAGGCGTCGCCACGCGCGATCCGGCGTTTGGGCTGGAAGCGGTGTGGATCGAAAACAACCAGCGCGATCACGCGCAGGGGCTGGGTTACACGGTGGTCGATCCTGCGACGGTGATCGCCACACATCTTTCGCACATCCTGCAAAACCACGCGCACGAATTGCTCGGTCACCAGGATGTGCAGCAGCTGCTGGACCGTCTCGCCCAGAGCGCGCCGAAACTGGTGGAAGACCTGGTTCCCAAGCGCCTGTCGCTGGGCGTGGTGGTCAAGGTGCTGCAAAACCTGCTGGCCGAGCGGGTGCCGATCCGCAACATGCGCACCATCGTCGAGTCTTTGGCGGAGCACGCGGGCCAGAGTCAGGATCCCGGCGCGCTCACCGCCCATGTCCGTGTCGCCCTGGGCCGCCAGATCGTCCAGGAAATTGCGGGTTTGGGCACGGAAATCCCCGTTCTGACGCTGGCGCCGGAGCTGGAACAGATCTTGCTCGGATCCCTCTCAAGCAGTGGTGCAGCAGGCGCCGCCGTGGAGCCGGGGCTTGCCGATCGCCTCCAACAGAGCGTCGCGGAAGCGGCGCGCAGGCAGGAGACGAGTGGCGAACCGGCCGTGATGTTGGTGCAACCACAACTGCGTCCGTGGCTTTCCCGCTTCACTCGCCACGTGGCCCAGAACCTGCATGTGTTGGCTTACAACGAAGTACCCGACAACCGTCGAGTGCGGTTGGTGCAGGCGATAGGGCGCTAACGGTTTTGAACAGTGAGGCGATGAGGAAAGCGATGAAGACGATCAAGCAAGCGTTGCTCCCTCTCCCCCATCTTCGATCAAGGATGGGGGAGAGGGCTGGGGTGAGGGGCCACTCTTGCGCTGAACGTCATTCGACGCGTACTCCGAATAACTCTTGCCACAAGAGTGGCCCCTCACCTCAATCCTCTCCCCGAAGGGGAGAGGAGGCGAACGCAGCAAGTCGTTCCTGGAGTGAAGCATGAAGATCAAACGGTTCCTGGCTTCCGATATGCGCCAGGCCATGCGTGACGTTCGCGCGGAGCAGGGCGCCGATGCGGTGATCCTTTCCACGCGCCGTCTCGAAGACGGCATCGAGATCATTGCCGCAGTGGATTACGACGAATCGCTGATGCGCGAAGCTGCGCGTCACGGTGCTCCGACTGCTGCGCCGGAAGCAACGGCTGCAGTTGCCGAAACGCCGAAGAAAGAAGCGCCGAAAAAAGAGCACATCAGGGAAAGCGCGAAAGAACGTCTGAAAGACATCGCGCGCGAACCCATCCGCGAATCGCGCGCCGTTGCTGTCGAAGCACGTTCGGCCGTTGCGGAAGTGCGCGCTGCCACACCGCCGCCGCCCCCGCCGCCGGTTCCGCCGAGCGATGTGTCGGTGCTGCAGCCGATCGTCGAACAAAGCGTGCTGGAAACCGCGCGCATGCGTAACGAACTCGGTGGCCTGCGTCAGCTGCTCGAACAACAACTTTCCAGTCTTGCGTGGAACGACATGGAGCGCCGCAGTCCGATGCGCGCCCGCGTCCTGCGCGACATGAGCCGACTTGGTATCGACACCGATGTCGCCCGTCAGCTCATCGACGAATTGCCGGAAGAAATCAATCTCGACCAGGCGCGCTATCTGCCGCTGGGTTTGCTGAGCCGCAGCTTGAAAGTCAGCGGCCGCCGTCTTGCCGAAGGTGCAGGCGTCACCGCGCTGGTAGGCCCCACGGGTGTCGGCAAAACCACAACGATTGCGAAGCTTGCTGCCTGCGCCGTGATGAATCATGGCCCGAGCAAGGTCGCGCTGGTCAGCACCGATCATTACCGCATCGGTGCCGCCGCACAGCTTGAACATTACGGCCGTCTGCTCGGTGTACGCGTGTATCCCGCGTACGACGCAGCCGGTCTTGCGCAGACACTCAATCTACTGCGCGATCATCACACCGTGCTGGTCGATACGGCTGGCGTGTCCGGCAATGACCCGCGTTTGCAACAGCAGATGGATGTACTGCGCGAGGCCGGTGCACACGGCACTGCCAAGCTTCGCGCCTGTCTGGTGCTTGCGGCGAACGCACAAGCCTCCGCGCTCGATGAATCGGTGCGCGCGTATCTGCCGCTGCAGTTGAGTGCGTGCATCGTCACCAAACTCGACGAAGCGCCGAGCCTGGGCGGTGTGCTTTCCGTGCTGATCCGCCACCGCATTCCGCTGGATTGCACGACCGACGGTCAGCGCGTTCCCGAAGACATCAGTGCCGCCGATGCGCGCACCCTCGTGTGCCGTGCCGCGCAGACGCAGCGCCGGCTGGGGCCGGGCAGTGACGATTTAGATATGGCCGATAAATTCGGCATGGTAGTGGCAGGACTATGAGCGAGGCGATGCAAGTGAACCAAGCAGCTGGCTTGCAGAATCTTTTTACTTCTCCGGCGCCGTCGCCACGGGAAGAGCGCGACATCTATCACCAGGCCGCGAGCCTGCGTCGAGTGTCGCAAAAGCGCCGCACCACACGCACGATTGCGGTGGCGGGCGGCAAGGGCGGCGTAGGCAAAACAACCGTGGCCGTGAACCTTGCGATGAGCATGGCGATGGCCGGAAAAGATGTGATGCTGCTCGATGCCGACATGGGCGTCGCCAACATCGACGTGCACCTTGGCCTTTCGCCGACGCGGCACATCGGTCATTTGCTGGAAGGCCACTGCACGCTGCAGGACCTGATTCTCACGGCACAGAACGGTTTGAAAGTCGTGCCGGGCGGTTCGGGCGTGCGCCGGCTGGCAAAGATGGGTAACGGCGAGCACGCTGCCGTGATCCGCGCCTTCGACGAACTGATCCAGCCGCCGGAACTTCTGATCGTCGACACGTCCGCGGGCGTGGCCGACAACGTGGCGATGTTCGCCGCCGCCGCCGATGACGTGGTCATCGTGGTCTGCGACGAACTGGCCTCGCTCACCGATGCCTACGCGCTGATCAAGATCCTTGCGCACGACTTCGGTGTCCGTCGTTTCCGCGTCGTGGCCAATATGGTTCGTCAGGCCAGCGATGCGAAAAAACTGTACGAAAAACTCGCTCGCGTATGCGGCCGCTTCCTCGATGTCGCGCTCGACTACATGGGCATGGTGCCGCACGACGAATGGTTGCGTCAGGCGATCCGCCGCCAGGGTGCGGTGGTCGATTTGTGGCCATCCAGCCGCGCGGCGTTGGGATTCAAGCAATTGGCAGGTGCGGTCGATACATGGGGAGAACCCGCGTACCCGGACCTCGGCCGCATTGCTTTTTTCAGTGGCCAAAGCGTACCGGCTGCGGGGTGGTGACATGAACGTGGCTTCGGAATATCTGCAGCTGCAACGCGAAGATGCGGACCAACTGGTGCGCAGGCACGCGCCGCTCGTACGGCGTATTGCCTACCACTTGATGGGACGGCTGCCGCCGAGCGTAGACGTAGGAGATCTGGTCCAGGCAGGCATGATCGGTTTGTTGGAAGCAGCGCGAAACTTTACGACGGATCGCGCTGCAAGTTTCGAAACGTATGCGGGTATCCGCATTCGTGGCGCCATGCTCGACGAATTGCGCCGCACCGATTGGACGCCCCGTTCGGTGCATCGCAAGGTTCGCGAAGTGGCCGAAGTGGTACGGCAGATCGAAAACGAAACCGGTGCGGACGCGGAAAGTGCCGAAGTGATGAAACGACTCGGCATCAGCGCCGAGGAATATCACCAGGTGCTCGCCGACGCGACCAGCGCACGGCTGCTCAGCTTGACTGCGCCCGATGACGGCGACGGCGGCGAAGGCAGCGCACTGGACGTGGTCGATCACGAATCGCTCGGCCCGTCGGACAACATTGAGCGCGATGGTTTGCGTGAAGCACTGGCTGAATCGATCAGCATGCTGCCCAAGCGCGAACAGTTGGTGATGTCGCTGTACTACGAGCAGGAATTGAACTTGAAGGAAATTGGCCTGGTGCTTGGCGTGACCGAATCGCGCGTGTGCCAGATCCATGGTCAAGCTTTGGTAAGGCTGCGCGCGCGCATGGGCGATTGGCGCGACAGCTGATGTATGCATGGGGGCGAGCGAGAGAACGATGAAACGACACATTGATCGCTGACCCCTCTCCCGACGGGAGAGGGTGCCGGCAGGCGGGTGAGGGTACGGCCATGCATCAACGCGATGTTCCATCGCACCCTCATCCGCCCTGCGGGCACCTTCTCCCGGAAGGAGAAGGAAAAAACGAACACCGTCTCACTCCTCCCCATTGTTCAGCTTTCCGGAGACAAGCGTTTGGACAAGAACATGAAAATTTTGGTGGTAGACGATTTCTCCACCATGCGGCGAATCGTTCGCAACCTGCTCGTCGAGCTCGGTTTCAGCAACCCGATGATTCAGGAAGCCGACGACGGTCATAACGCAATGACCATGCTGAAGGCCAGTCCCTTCGACATGGTCGTGACCGACTGGAACATGCCGAACATGACCGGCATCGAATTGCTTCAGGCGATTCGCGCCGAGCCCAAGCTGAAAGGCTTGCCGGTGCTGATGGTCACCGCCGAAAACAATCGCGAACAGATCATTGCCGCCGCACAAGCGGGCGTAAATGGTTACATCGTCAAGCCTTTCACCGCGGTCACGCTGAAAGAAAAGCTGGACAAGATCTTTGAGCGCCTGGCCGCCAGTGGAGCTTCCGCATGAACGCAACGACAACCGCTGTGGTTAGCGAAAATCTGCCGCCCGAAGTCGTGGCGTTGCTCAACAGCACCGATGGCGCTGCGTTCGAGCAGGCGCTGGATGTGATGGTGCGCCAGCGCGAACAGCATATGTTCCGCGCACTCGGTGTGCTGGCGCGTGACCTGCACGGCGCTGTGTGCCGTCTTGGCAGCGACCTCGCCAACGAAGGTCTGCCCGACAGCATGACCAATGCGCGCAACTATCTCGCCGAAGTGCTGGATATGAGCGCGAAAGCCGCGCATCGCAGTCTCGATTTCGTCGATCGCATGCGTCCGGAAGCCGAAGCGCTTTCCGCCAACGCCGTCGCAGTGCTCGATTTCAGCAAGGGCGACGCCGATCCGGCTGCCGTGCTTGCACGTCAGGCGCAAGTGTTCGCCAATACCTGTACCGATGGTCTCAACGACATGGTGCTGGTGCAGTCGTGGCAGGACCTTGCCGGTCAGCGCGTCAAGAAAGTCGTCAACTTCATCGAGAGCGTCGAATCGTCGCTGCTGGAACTGGTGCGCATTACCGGTGCACTGGCCGGCCGCGAAGCCCCGGTGGAAGTGGCCAAGGTCAACAGCCAGGACGAAGTCGATCGTCTGCTGAGCGAATTCGGATTCTGACTGGAAGGTATGGATGGATGCGAACCTGGACATCGAGCTACGCGATGCCTTCCTCGTCGAGGCGGGCGATCTGCTGCAAAAGCTCAATGAACAGCTGATCGAGCTGGAAAGTTCGCCGCACGACAGCGAACTGCTCAATGCCGTGTTTCGCGTCTTCCACACCGTCAAAGGCGGCGCGGGATTCCTGGCCGTCGACCCGATGGTGCAGTTGTGCCATTGCGCGGAAGAGTTGCTCAACGATGCACGCCATGCGCGCGTCGTGCTGGATGCAACGCATATGGACGCGTTGCTGGAAACGCTCGATCTGTTGAATATGATGATGGAGCAGCTGGCCAGCAGCTCGCCGATCGCACAGCCGCCGCAAGCGTTGCTCCATCGTTTGCACCCGCCGGCGCATGCTAAGGCTACGCAGCCGGTGAAAGCGATCGATCCGATCGAGGCCGAGTTCGAGGCGATTCTCGAACAGCAGCAGCGCGCGCAGTCGAAGGCCGAAGAACCCACACACATCGACGACAGCGAATTCGAAGCGCTGCTCGACAATCTTTACGGCGGCGGCGCACCGGGTGCTCCCGCGCCGGCATCGAAGAACAACCAGGAAATCAGCGAGGATGAATTCGAAGCCTTGCTGGACAACCTGCATGGCAAAGGTGCGGCGCCTGCGGGGATGGCAACAGCCGTAGCCGCTGCACCCGCGCCGGCACCTGCCGAACCCGCGCGCGCTGCAGTACCGGCCAAACCGCAAGCGGAAAATACGGTGCGCGTGGATACGGCACGACTGGATACGCTGGTCAGCCGCGCCGGCGAACTGGTGTTGCTGCGCAATCGCCTGCTGAGTCTGGCGGCGCGCAGCGAGCACGAAGCCTTGTCGAACATGGCCGGCGATCTGGATCGTGTTTCCGACGATTTGCAGAACGCGGTGCTCGGCATGCGCATGCAGCCGGTGGGCCGCTTGTTCCAGCGCTTTCCGCGTATCGTGCGCGATCTTGCGCGTCAGCTCGGCAAAGAGATCGAGCTAATCCAGGAAGGCGAAGATACCAATCTCGATCGCAGTCTCGTCGAGGCGCTTGCCGATCCGCTGATTCATCTTTTGCGCAACGCCGTCGATCACGGTCTGGAAGATCCGGCCGGTCGCGATCGCGCTGGCAAACCGCACAAAGGCAAGGTCAGGCTTTCCGCAAGCCAGCGTGGCGAGCGCATCGTGATCTCCGTGAGCGACGATGGTCGCGGCATGGATCCGGAAGTGCTCCGCCGCAAGGCCGTCGAAAAAGGCGTCATCGATGCGACACAGGCAGCACGTCTGTCCGAAGTCGAATGCTACGAATTGATTTTCCGTCCCGGCTTCAGCACCGCTGCGCAGATTTCCGATATCTCCGGCCGTGGCGTCGGCATGGACGTGGTAAAGACGCGCGTCGCTGAACTCGGCGGCACGCTGCAGGTGCATTCGCGCCTGGGACACGGCAGCACGCTGGAACTCACCGTACCGCTGACGCTGGCGATTCTGCGTGTACTGATGGTGCGCTCGGGCGATCGCCTGTTTGCGTTGCCGTTAGGCAATGTCAGCGAAGTGTTTGAGCTCAATCCGCAGCATGACCACATGCTCGACGGCCGACGTGTTGCCGCACATCGCGGCCGCGCGCTGGTGCTGGGCGATCTCGGTACATGGGCGGGCGTGAAAGAATCGAGCGGCACGCATATTGTCGTGTTGCACGTCGGGCACATGCATCTAGGTTGCCTCGTGGATGAAGTGCTGGGCCGTGAAGACGTGATGGTGAAACCGCTGGGCCCGTTGTTCGAAGGCATTCCGGGCGTTGCTGGTGCCACGGTCACCGGTGATGGCCGTCTCGCGTTGGTGCTCGATCTTGCTGCGCTGTCGCAGGAGGGTGGACCGCTGCTTCCGTCGTTAAGGGTGTCTGCCTGATATGGATATCGTAAGCATCATCGGCACGATCCTCGCCTTTGCGGTGTTGATCGTCGGCGCCATCCTCAAAGGTACGGACGTATCGGCACTGTGGAATCCGGCCGCATTCGTGATCGTGTTCATCGGCACCATTGCCGCGCTGCTTTTGCATACGCAAGGCAAGGTGCTCAAGCGTGCGCTGGGCATGCTGAAGATGGTGTATCAACCGCCGGTCATTCATCCGTCCGATCTCATCAGCCGCGTGATTGGCTGGAGCGAAATCTCGCGCCGCCAGGGTCTGCTCGGTCTCGAACCGCACATCGATGCGGAAAACGATCCCTTCGTCAAAAAGGGTTTGCAGCTGCTGGTCGACGGTAGCGAGCCGGAAGCGATTCGCGGCGTGCTCGAACTGGAAGTGGAAACGCGCGAGCAGCTCGATCTGTACGCGGCCAAAGTCTATGAGCAAGGCGGCATCTATTCGCCGACGATGGGCATTATCGGAGCGGTGCTTGGTCTGATGGCCGTGATGCGCGATCTCACCGATCCGGCCAAGCTCGGTCATGGTATTGCCGCTGCATTCGTCGCGACCATCTACGGCATCAGTCTCGCCAACCTGCTATTGCTGCCGATCGGTGCACGCTTGAAAGGGCTGATCAACAAGCAAACGCAAGTGCGCGAAATTCTCATCGAAGGTTTGATCTCTATTGCGCAGGGCGATAACCCACGGCAGATCGAAAACAAGCTGCAGGGTTATCTTGTATGAGACGGCGGCACAAGCACGAGGACCACGTTAATCACGAAGCGTGGGTGATTCCCTATGCGGACTTGCTGACGCTGCTGCTCGCGTTGTTTGTCGTGTTGTATGCCATGTCCAGCGTCAACACGACAAAGTATCGCGCGCTAGCGCAGGCGATTTCTTCGGCGTTCAATGGTTCGCGTTCAGTCATCACGCCGATCACTCCGAACTCGCCGCAATCGAGCACGCCGGTGCCGACCAACAAACCCGTACCGATTCCGCGTTCGCCGTTGCCACAGATCCTGTTGCCCGAACTCACCCAGCACATCACGCCGGCACCGCTCACGCCGTTGACGCCGAGCAAAGCCGACGAAAAGCTCAGCGAGGAACAGCAGAATCTTGAGCGCATTCGCAATGAAGTCGAGCATGCGCTGCAGCCCTTGATCGACAAGAATCTGGTCGTCGTGCGGCGTACGCCGAATTGGCTCGAGATCGAAATCCGCACGGACATTCTGTTCCCAAGCGGCGTGGCTACGCTGTCGCCCTCGGCAAATAACGTGCTCACCAATCTCGGCGACATTCTCGCGCCCTTCGCCAACCCGCTGCGCGTCGAGGGTTACACCGACGACGTGCCGATCGATACGAATACCTACCCGTCCAACTGGGAACTCTCCGCCGCACGCGCCGCGAGCGTGGCCAGATTGTTCTCCCAGCATGGTGTCGCACCGGAACGCCTGGGTATCGTAGGTTGGGGTCAGTACCGTCCCGCTGCGGATAACGAAAGCGAGGATGGCCGCAACAAGAATCGCCGCGTACTGGTGGTTGTGTTGAGCGACAAGGCCGGCCCGCGCCGCTTCTATACCAACAGCGATGCGATCAACCCGACCGCCGATACCGAAACCGATAGCAGCGACGACGAAACGGCTGCCACGTCCACCCCGGCCACCTCATCAGCGGCTGCAACACCGTCGAATGTGACGGCAGCTGCCATGTCAGCGGCTCCGGCGACCCCCGCTGGCACGATTCCTGCTCCGAAAATCATAGTGCCAGTGGCGACGATTGTGACGCCACCGGTCATCGATTCGACACCGCACATCGCCGCACCCGACAGCAAGGGATAACCGCAACGCATGAGTCTGGTTCCCAACATCGACGCGATTTCGCGTGAGCCTTGGCTGTCGTTTCAGCTGGACGGCCAGCATTACGCCGTGCTGCTCAGCCAGGTGAGCGAAGTGATTCGCGACAGCGAACCGACGCCGGTGCCCGGCGCTGCGGACGATCTTCTGGGTATTTGTCATTTGCGCGGCAACATCGTGCCGGTGATGGATGGCCGCCGCCGTCTTGGTCTCAACACGCATGCGCCAGTGGATGCGGCATCGACACGCATCGTGGTGTTTGCGCACGATGCGCATCGCATCGGTTTGCGCGTGGATGCCGTGGGCGATTTATTGCAGCCCGATGTCAAGGCGATCGAATTGCCGCCTGCACGTTCCGGTCGTGCCGATGATCCGGTTCAGGCCGTCATGGGCTGGCAAGGTGGTTTTGTAGCATTACTTGATGTACTACGCCTTTGCCGCCTCAAACAGGAGTTGCCGAATGTCGCTTGAAGCGATCGTCATTGCGCTCATCGTTCTTCAGATCACCACACTTTCGCTGCTGTGGGTTCAGCAGCGTCGTTTGAAGCGCGTGCTGGTGCTGAAAGAAAGCGAGGCCGGCGGCATTCCTGCGTTGATGATCGTCAATGCACTGAACAAGATCGATCACCGGCTGAACCAGCTGGAGCAAGGCACGCAGAAAGCCGATGCGCCGAAGCGTTCGGTCGAGATACGCGCGATCCAGATGACGGCGTCCGCGAATCAGCAAGCGGCGACGAGCAATTACGAACTCGCGCAGCTCATGGCGCGCGATGGCAGCGATCTGGATCAATTGATGCTGCGCTGTGGTTTATCGCGCAACGAGGCCGAGTTGATGTTGCGGCTGCACGCCAAGCGCGCGTGACCGCACGTCACGCCTTTTTCGAGGCGTCGTAGATACCTGCAAGCATGGCGGCCGCCGCGGCATAAAGCAGCGGCGGGACATTGGCATTCATGCGCAACGATGCAAGCACGGCGGCGATCTGTGGATCGCTGTGCAGCGGCAAGCCCAGCGCGTGGGCGTGCTTGAGAAGGTTGTCGATGTTGACGGTATTGAGCTGTGCGGACGAGGTGTCGCCGCCGCCCGACAGACGGAGCACGACTTTGCGCTGCGGTGATGGCAGAAGTGGCTGGCTCATACGGTCGCCTTCAGGAAAACGGCGCTGACGCTGTTGCCCGCTTGGGGAAGTCCGACCTGGCAGGTCAACTGGTCGAGGAACAATCCTGTCGCGCTCAGCCGCGTGCGGAAGTTTTCGAATTCGTTTTCCAGCCGGTCTGCGGTGTCGCGATGCTGCGCCCACAGCCGAACATTGAGTCGCAAACCGCGCAACTGCAATTCGCCGACGATCGGGCCAAGTGAAGGCAGATCCAGCGAGAAGCCGAACGTCCAGCTTTCGCCCTGTTCGGAATGCTGCTGTTTGAGTAGCAGTTGCAGCACGTCTGCGCCGTCGGTGTCCTGCACCGGGATTTCCACCGTCCAGTGTGCCGGTGTGGCCTGCAATTGCGCGACTTCCAGACGTGCCAGTGCGGCTTGCGCATCGGTGTAGAGACGCGGCAGAAAATCGGTCGCTTCGCTGGTTTGAGCCAGCTCCGGCGGCAGGAAAAAACGTCCTTGCGGTGTCACGCCGCGATAGAGCAACGGCGGATCGACTTCGACATCGCTACCTTCGCTCGCCAACGGTTGGCCTTTGAGAATCGCGACCAGACGCAACAGCGCGCCCTTCATATCGTCGTGCGCGGTCGTTACATCGGTGGCGGGAGCCTGCGCCAGTTGCGCTTCCAGGAACAAGCCACTGCGATTCACCGCCATACGCAAGCCTTCCGGGGTGGAGACTTCCTCCGGCGTGCTCATGCTGTGTTCGAGCAGGGCGAGTGCCGAGCGCAAGTCGGTCGGAAGCTGGCGCACGACGCTCCACTGCGACAGCGCGTTCACCGTCGTAAGCAACGGTGCGTAGCCATTCTGTTGCGGCAGCAGCTCGCGCAATGCCTGGTTGACGCCATTGTCCGGGTGAGTATCCACGCCGATCACTTCCAGCTGCGGCTGCGCGCCGAGGCTCAGCACGCGGACCTGAAATTGTTGCGGCAGTTGTTTGGAGCCGGGTGCTTCGGCCGCGACGGTAAGGCTGCCGATTTGCATCACCATCAAGCCTTCCTGGCTGAAACCCAGGGGACGCGCGGACAAGACGCTCCCGATGCGCCAGCCTTCTGAGCTGGCACCGGCGGCAGCACCGAGCCAGGTCAGTGCGGCGACGCTAGTTGGCTGGATGATCACGCTGGGCTCCTCGGTCCGGCGGCGCGCTGCATCGCGGGTTTGCGCAGGACTTGAGGATGGGTATCGGCGGGGGGCTTGTGAACTTTAGGGTTCTTCTTCAACTTTTTTGTGTGGCCTGCCGGATGTGCTATCCCGCCCCAATTCCGTCATCCCGCCTCACCGTCCATCCCATTCCTCACCGTCATTCCCCACCCCACCGTCATTCCGGCGAAGGCCGGAATCCAGTGACTGTATCGTCCCGTTGATGCCTTATCGCCAGGCTGCCGCCTGCGCGGCGGGCGTTTCGACTGCCTGCCGGCAGCCGAGTCACTTTTCTTTGTTGGCCCAAAGAAAAGTAACCCAAAGAAATGGTCTTTAGAGCTTTTGTTGTTGAGGTAAATAAGCATTGCAGCTTATCTCCAGCCAAATATTTTGCGTGCCCACTTCTGCGAAGCTGCTAAACCGCGACTATTAAGCGGCGAGGGCTTAAAGCGAGTCGCTCCGCAATACGGGTGGCCGCATGCTCTAAGCCCTCTGGGCCCCC